>NZ_CM174509.1:0-715000 GCF_057840285.1 Pseudomonas sp. KH_017
GTGTCAGTGGAACTTTGGCAGCAGTGCGTGGAGCTTTTGCGCGATGAGCTGCCTGCCCAACAATTCAACACTTGGATCCGTCCACTACAGGTCGAAGCCGAAGGCGACGAGTTGCGTGTCTATGCGCCCAATCGTTTTGTTCTGGACTGGGTCAACGAAAAGTACCTGGGGCGTGTTCTCGAATTGCTCGATGAACACGGCAATGGCATGGCGCCTGCGCTTTCCTTATTAATAGGTAGCAAACGCAGTTCGGCACCCCGTGCCGCGCCCAATGCTCCCCTGGCTGCCGCGGCTTCCCAGGCGCAGGCTGCTCAAGCGCCCGCCAGTCCGCCGCCGGCATCTGCCGCCGCGTCGACCAAACGTGCGACGCAAAAAGTGGCCGAGGTCACCGAGGAAGAACCTTCCCGCGACAGCTTCGACCCGATGGCCGGCGCCAGTTCGCAACAGGCTCCTGTGCGCGCCGAGCAACGTACCGTGCAGGTCGAAGGTGCGCTCAAGCACACCAGTTACCTGAACCGCACCTTTACCTTTGAGAATTTCGTTGAAGGTAAATCCAACCAGCTGGCGCGTGCCGCCGCCTGGCAGGTGGCAGACAACCCCAAGCACGGTTACAACCCGCTCTTCCTTTATGGTGGCGTCGGCCTGGGTAAAACCCACTTGATGCACGCTGTGGGTAACCATCTATTAAAGAAGAACCCGAATGCCAAGGTCGTATACCTGCATTCCGAGCGTTTCGTGGCGGACATGGTCAAGGCCCTGCAACTGAACGCGATCAACGAGTTCAAACGCTTCTACCGTTCGGTGGATGCGTTGCTGATCGATGACATTCAGTTCTTCGCCCGCAAGGAGCGTTCCCAGGAAGAGTTTTTCCACACCTTCAACGCCCTGCTTGAAGGTGGCCAGCAAGTCATTCTCACCAGTGACCGCTACCCGAAGGAAATCGAAGGCCTTGAAGAACGTCTCAAATCCCGCTTTGGCTGGGGCCTGACCGTAGCGGTCGAGCCGCCGGAGCTGGAAACCCGCGTGGCGATCCTGATGAAGAAGGCCGATCAGGCCAAAGTCGAGCTGCCGCACGACGCCGCGTTCTTCATTGCCCAACGCATTCGCTCCAACGTCCGTGAGCTGGAAGGCGCGCTCAAACGCGTGATCGCCCACTCGCACTTCATGGGCCGCGATATCACCATCGAGCTGATTCGCGAATCCCTTAAGGACTTGTTGGCGTTGCAGGATAAACTGGTCTCTGTGGATAACATTCAGCGCACTGTCGCCGAGTACTACAAGATCAAGATCTCCGACCTGCTGTCCAAACGCCGTTCGCGTTCGGTCGCTCGTCCGCGTCAGGTCGCCATGGCGTTGTCCAAGGAACTGACCAACCACAGCCTGCCGGAAATCGGCGATGTGTTTGGCGGTCGCGACCATACAACGGTCTTGCACGCGTGCCGCAAGATCAACGAACTTAAGGAATCCGACGCGGACATCCGCGAGGACTACAAGAACCTGCTGCGTACGCTGACCACTTGATGAACACCAGCGCAGCTTATTAAGGCAAGGGACTAGACCATGCATTTCACCATTCAACGCGAAGCCCTGTTGAAACCCCTGCAACTGGTCGCAGGCGTCGTCGAACGCCGACAGACCTTGCCGGTACTTTCCAACGTGCTGCTGGTTGTCGAAGGCCAGCAATTGTCGCTGACCGGTACCGACCTGGAAGTCGAGCTGGTTGGTCGTGTTCAACTCGAAGAGCCGGCGGATCCGGGCTCTATCACCGTGCCGGCGCGCAAGCTGATGGACATCTGCAAAAGCCTGCCGAACGATGCGCTGATCGACATCAAGGTTGACGAGCAGAAGCTTGTGGTCAAGGCTGGCCGTAGCCGCTTCACCCTGTCGACACTGCCGGCCAACGACTTCCCTACCGTGGAAGAAGGCCCGGGTTCGCTGACCTGCAGCCTGGAGCAAAGCAAGCTGCGCCGTCTGATCGAACGCACCAGCTTCGCCATGGCCCAGCAGGACGTGCGTTACTACCTCAACGGCATGCTGCTGGAAGTTTCCGCTGGCGTGATCCGCGCCGTGGCCACCGACGGTCACCGTCTGGCCATGTGCTCGATGCAGGCCGATATCGGTCAGCCGGATCGTCACCAGGTCATCGTGCCGCGCAAAGGTATCCTCGAACTGGCACGCCTGCTCACCGAGCCGGACGGCAATGTCAGCATCGTGTTGGGTCAGCACCACATCCGCGCCACCACCGGTGAGTTCACCTTCACCTCGAAGCTGGTCGATGGAAAATTCCCGGACTACGAGCGTGTTCTGCCTAAAGGCGGCGACAAGCTGGTACTTGGCGATCGTCAGGCTCTGCGTGAAGCGTTCAGCCGTACCGCGATTTTGTCCAACGAGAAATACCGTGGTATCCGTCTGCAACTGGCCAGCGGTCAGCTGAAGATCCAGGCGAATAACCCGGAGCAGGAAGAAGCGGAAGAAGAAGTGGGCGTTGAATACAACGGCGGCTCTCTGGAAATCGGCTTCAACGTGAGCTACCTGCTCGACGTACTGGGCGTGATGACCACCGAGCAGGTTCGTCTGATCCTGTCCGACTCCAACAGCAGTGCGCTGGTGCAGGAATCGGATAACGACGACTCGGCCTACGTTGTCATGCCGATGCGTCTGTAATCATGCTCAGCAGAAGCTAGATGTCCTTAAGTCGCGTCTCGGTCACCGCGGTGCGCAATCTGCACCCGGTGACCTTCTCCCCCTCCCCCCGCATCAATATTCTTTACGGCGCCAACGGCAGCGGCAAAACCAGTGTTCTGGAAGCCATCCATCTGCTGGGGCTTGCCCGTTCGTTTCGCAGCACCCGTCTGTTGCCGGTCATTCAATACGAACAGCTTGCCTGTACGGTATTTGGCCAGGTTGAACTGGCGGAGGGTGGGCACAGCGCTTTGGGCATCTCACGGGATCGACAAGGCGAATTCCAGATCCGAATCGATGGACAGAATGCGCGCAGCGCCGCGCAACTGGCCGAGATTCTTCCACTGCAGCTGATCAATCCGGACAGCTTTCGATTGCTGGAAGGTGCGCCGAAGATTCGCCGGCAGTTTCTCGACTGGGGTGTGTTCCACGTGGAACCGCGCTTCATGTCAACCTGGCAGCGCTTGCAGAAGGCCCTGCGCCAGAGAAACTCTTGGCTGCGGCATGGTACACTTGACGCCGTTTCGCAAGCGGTTTGGGACAGGGAACTGTGCCAGGCCAGCGCTGAAATTGATGAATACCGCCGCGCTTATATCAAAGCCTTGAAACCAGTCTTTGAACAAACCTTGAGCGATCTGGTTGAGCTTGAAGGCTTGACGCTCAGCTATTACCGCGGCTGGGACAAGGACCGTGAACTGAGTGCCGTGCTCGCTGGGTCTCTTCAGCGGGACCAGCAAATGGGGCATACCCAGGCCGGACCACAACGTGCTGATTTGCGGCTCAGACTGGGCGCGCATAACGCTGCGGACATCTTGTCCCGTGGCCAGCAGAAGTTGGTGGTTTGCGCATTACGGATTGCCCAAGGGCACTTGGTCAGCCAGGCTCGACGCGGTCAGTGTATTTATCTGGTGGATGACTTGCCGTCCGAGCTGGACGAGCACCACCGTCGCGCGCTTTGCCGCTTGTTGGAAGACTTACGCTGCCAGGTCTTTATCACCTGTGTAGATCACGAATTATTGAGGGAAGGCTGGCAGACGGAAACGCCAGTCGCTCTGTTCCACGTGGAACAGGGCCGTATCACCCAGACCCACGACCATCGGGAGTGAAGGCATTGAGCGAAGAAAATACGTACGACTCAACGAGCATTAAAGTGCTGAAAGGCCTGGATGCCGTACGCAAACGTCCCGGTATGTACATTGGTGACACCGACGATGGCAGCGGTCTGCACCACATGGTGTTCGAAGTGGTCGATAACTCGATCGACGAAGCTCTCGCCGGCCACTGCGACGACATCAGCATCATCATTCACCCGGATGAGTCCATCACCGTTCGTGACAACGGTCGTGGCATCCCGGTAGACGTGCACAAAGAAGAAGGTGTTTCGGCAGCCGAGGTCATCATGACCGTACTGCATGCCGGCGGTAAGTTCGACGACAACTCCTACAAAGTATCCGGTGGCCTGCACGGTGTAGGTGTGTCGGTGGTGAACGCACTGTCCAAAGAACTGGTCCTGACCGTTCGCCGCAGCGGCAAAATCTGGGAACAGACTTACGTCCACGGTGTTCCACAAGAGCCGATGAAAATCGTTGGTGAGAGTGAAACCACCGGCACCCAGATTCACTTCAAGCCATCGGCCGAGACGTTCAAGAACATCCACTTCAGCTGGGACATCCTGGCCAAGCGGATTCGTGAACTGTCCTTCCTCAACTCCGGTGTCGGCATCGTCCTCAAGGATGAGCGCAGCGGCAAGGAAGAGTTGTTCAAGTACGAAGGCGGCCTGCGAGCGTTTGTTGAATACCTGAACACCAACAAGACTGCGGTCAACCAGGTGTTTCACTTCAACATTCAGCGCGAAGACGGCATCGGCGTGGAAATCGCCCTGCAGTGGAACGACAGCTTCAACGAGAACCTGTTGTGTTTCACCAACAACATTCCACAGCGCGATGGCGGTACTCACCTGGTGGGTTTCCGTTCCGCACTGACGCGTAACCTGAATACCTACATCGAAGCCGAAGGTCTGGCGAAGAAGCACAAAGTCGCCACCACCGGTGACGATGCCCGTGAAGGCCTGACCGCGATCATTTCGGTGAAAGTGCCGGATCCGAAGTTCAGCTCCCAGACCAAAGACAAGCTGGTGTCTTCCGAAGTGAAGACCGCGGTCGAACAGGAAATGGGCAAGTACTTCTCCGACTTCCTGCTGGAAAACCCGAACGAAGCCAAACTGGTCGTCGGCAAGATGATCGACGCGGCCCGTGCTCGTGAAGCGGCGCGTAAAGCCCGTGAGATGACCCGTCGTAAAGGCGCGCTGGACATCGCCGGCCTGCCGGGCAAACTGGCTGACTGCCAGGAAAAAGACCCTGCCCTTTCCGAACTGTACCTCGTGGAAGGTGACTCTGCTGGCGGCTCTGCCAAGCAGGGACGTAACCGTCGGACCCAGGCCATCCTGCCGCTGAAGGGCAAGATCCTGAACGTCGAGAAGGCGCGTTTTGACAAGATGATCTCTTCGCAAGAAGTGGGCACCTTGATCACCGCGCTGGGCTGCGGCATCGGCCGCGACGAGTACAACATCGACAAGCTGCGTTACCACAACATCATCATCATGACCGATGCTGACGTCGACGGTTCGCACATCCGTACCCTGCTGCTGACCTTCTTCTTCCGTCAGTTGCCGGAGCTGATCGAGCGTGGCTACATCTACATCGCCCAGCCGCCGCTGTACAAGGTCAAGAAAGGCAAGCAAGAGCAATACATCAAAGACGACGACGCCATGGAAGAGTACATGACGCAGTCGGCCCTTGAAGATGCGAGCCTGCACCTGAACGAAGAAGCACCTGGCATTTCCGGTGAAGCCCTCGAGCGTCTGGTGACTGACTTCCGTCTGGTGATGAAGACCCTCAAGCGTCTGTCGCGCCTGTACCCACAGGAACTGACCGAGCACTTCATCTACCTGCCAGCGGTGAGCATGGAGCAACTGTCCGATCACGCAGCGATGCAAGATTGGCTGGCTCAGTACGAAGTTCGCTTGCGCACCGTAGAGAAGTCCGGCCTGGTTTACAAAGCCAGCCTGCGTGAAGATCGTGAACGTAACGTCTGGCTGCCAGAGGTCGAACTGATCTCCCACGGCCTGTCGAACTACGTCACCTTCAACCGCGACTTCTTCGGCAGTAACGATTACAAGACTGTCGTTTCGCTAGGCGCTCAACTGAGCACCCTGCTGGACGACGGCGCGTACATCCAGCGTGGCGAGCGCAAGAAGCCGGTGACCGAGTTCAAGGAAGCCCTTGAATGGCTGATGGCTGAAAGCACCAAGCGTCACACCATCCAGCGATACAAAGGTCTGGGCGAAATGAACCCGGATCAGCTGTGGGAAACCACCATGGACCCAAGCCAGCGCCGGATGCTCAAAGTGACCATTGAAGACGCCATTGGCGCGGACCAGATCTTCAACACCCTGATGGGTGATGCGGTCGAACCTCGCCGTGACTTCATCGAAAGCAACGCCCTGGCGGTGTCCAACCTGGACTTCTGATCCCGGTCGATGCCAACGAAAAGGCCAACGCATTGCGTTGGCCTTTTTTATTGTCTGCGTTTTACTCGCTCGCCGGAGCAACGCGCGGTCCCGTTGCGGCTCCTGTCTCACGACCTGCGGGCGAATCGAGTGTCGGAGTGAGTTGGGTGGGATAGACATTCAGGCTGCAATTTCCGCTGTTTACAGAATGAAAGCGAGCGATTCAGGTAGACCTGTCATGTCGACAGTCTGCGATTGTTCCGGGCATAAAAAAACCGGCTATATCAGCCGGTTTTTTTACGTCCGAAAAAAACTTATGCACGCTTTTATGGTTTTTATCTCTCTGAGAAATATGTAAAAAAATCATAAAGTTACGTACAAATAACGACGTTTTTCAATGAAACGGTACACAGGTTATCCACAGAATCTCAGACAGCCACCCGATCGTTTGAAACCGGCGCTTGCGGAGCCGGTGGCAGCGAGCCCATTTCCCGTTGCATCTGCTCATTCCACGCCTGAACCCGGTCGTTCAATTCGGCAATGGCTCGCGGTCCGGTGCCTGCGGCATACATCGGCTCGCCAATGATCACAGTGATGACGCCCTGCTTCTTCGCCCAACCGGTTTTCGGCCAGAACTTGCCTGCGTTGTGCGCAATCGGCAGCACCGGCAATTCGGCGTTGACCGCCAAGGCGCTGCCACCGCGCGAGAACTTTCCGACGGTGCCGAAAGGAACGCGCGTACCTTCGGGGAAGATCAGCACCCAGACATTGTCCTTGAGCAACTCATCACCTTTTTGCGCCACATGCTTGAGTGCGGCTTTCGGGTTGCCGCGATCGATGGCGATCGGTCGCAGCATGGCCATGGCCCAACCGAAGAACGGCACATAGAGCAATTCACGTTTGAGCACCTGGCTCAGCGGCGAGAAGTAGGCCGAGAGAAAGAACGTCTCCCAGGTGCTCTGGTGGTTTGACTGAATGACGCAAGGCCGTTCAGGTACGTTCTCGGCACCCTTCACTTCGTAGCGGATGCCCAGGAACACTTTGCTCAGCCACAGGGCGCAGCGGCACCAGTACACGTTGATAAAGCGATAACGTGCCTTGAATGGCAGAAACGGCGCGATAAAAAAACTCAGGCTGCACCACAGCAAGGAGCTGGTGCCCAGCAGCAGGTAAAAGAGGAAGGTTCTGATGGCCTGCAGTATCGACATGGTGACGTTTACCGTTGCGGGCAATACCCGCCTGTATAAAGCGCACTCCTGATCAATCCTTTATCAGGAAATATCAGAAGCACTCTAATTGTGGATAAGTTCTGCGGCAATCGCCGCCAGATCGTCAAAAATCAATGTGCCAACCGGAAGGGTTTTACCCAAAGTCTTTTCGCCTTTCCCGGTCTTTACCAAAACTGGCTGTGAATCGACGGCTTTGGCGGCTTCCAGGTCACCAAGGCTGTCGCCGACGAACCAGAGATTGGTCAGCGACACGTTGTAATGAGCGGCGATGGTTTTCAACATCCCGGGTTTCGGCTTGCGGCAATCGCAGCCTTCGTCCGGCCCGTGCGGGCAGTAGACGATCAGCCCGACTTCACCGCCCTGCTCCGCCACCAGCGCGCGCAAGCGCTCGTGCATGGCATCCAGGGTGGCGAGGTCGTAATAACCGCGAGCGATGCCCGACTGGTTGGTAGCGACCGCTACCGTCCAGCCGGCCTTGCTCAACTGCGCGATGGCTTCGATCGAACCGGGGAGTGGAATCCACTCCTCCACCGACTTGATGTAAGCGTCGGAGTCGTAATTGATCACACCGTCCCGATCGAGAATCAGCAGTTTCAACAGCAATCCCTCAACCCAGCAGCGAAATGTCAGCGACGCCGAGGAACAACCCACGCAGACGCGCCAGCAACGCATAACGGTTGGCGCGAACCTTGGCGTCTTCGGCGTTGACCATCACGGCTTCGAAGAACGCATCCACCGGCTCGCGCAGTGCAGCCAGGCGTGCCAGGGATTCGCTGTACTGACGCGAGGCGGCCATTGGCTGTACAGCCTGGTCAGCCTGCTGGATCGCCGAGTACAGGGAGAACTCGTTGGCGTTGTCGAAGTACTTGGCTTCCACGACTGTCGGAACGGAGCCTTCGACCTTGCTCAGCAGGTTCGACACGCGCTTGTTCACGGCGGCCAGGGCGGCGGCTTCCGGCAGTTTGCGGAAGGCCTGTACCGCTTGCACGCGCTGATCGAAGTCCAGGGCCGAACCCGGCTTCAGGGCACGTACCGACAGGTAGGTCGCGACATCGACACCTTCGTCTTCGTAACGGGCACGCAGGCGGTCGAAGATGAATTCCAGCACCGATTCGTTCAGGCCGGCAGCCTTGACCTTGGTCCCGAATGCATTCACAGCGAAGGCCACGGCGTCGTTCAGGTCCAGATCCAGTTGCTTCTCGATCAGGATACGCAACACGCCCAGTGCGGCACGGCGCAGGGCGTACGGGTCTTTGCTGCCGGTCGGCAGCATGCCGATACCGAAGATACCCACGAGGGTGTCGAGCTTGTCGGCGATGGCCACGGCCGCACCGGTCAGGGTGCTCGGCAGTTCAGCGCCAGCACCGCGCGGCATGTACTGCTCGTTCAGCGCCAGTGCGACATCTTCCGGCTCGCCATCGTTGAGGGCGTAGTAGTAACCGGCGACACCTTGCATCTCCGGGAACTCGCCGACCATCTCGGTCGACAGGTCGCACTTCGACAGCAGGCCTGCACGGGCTGCCCATGCAGCGTTGCCGCCGATGCGCTGAGCGATGAACGCGGCGAGTCTGGAAACGCGCTCGGCCTTGTCGTAGACGCTGCCGAGTTTTTCCTGGAACACCACGTTTTGCAGGCGCAGGTTGAAGTCTTCGAGCTTCTGCTTCTTGTCTTGCTTGAAGAAGAACTCGGCGTCGGTCAGGCGTGGGCGAACCACTTTCTCGTTACCGGCGATGATCTGCTGCGGGTCTTTGCTCTCGATGTTGGCCACGGTAATGAAACGTGGCAGCAACTTGCCGTCGGCATCCAGCAGGCAGAAATACTTCTGGTTGTCCTGCATGGTGGTGATCAGGGCTTCTTGCGGCACGTCGAGGAAGCGCTCCTCGAACGAGCACACCAGTGGCACCGGCCATTCGACCAGCGCGGTCACTTCATCGAGCAGGGCTGGCGGAACGATTGCCGTGCCTTCCTGACGGGTGGCCAGCTCTTCGGTGCGCTTGCTGATGATCTCGCGACGCTCGTTGGCGTCGGCCAGAACGTAGGCGGCACGCAGGTCGGCCAGGTAGCTGGACGGCGAACCGATGCGCACGTTTTCCGGGTGATGGAAGCGGTGACCACGGGAGTCGCGGCCGGCCTTCTGGGCGAGGATGGTGCAATCGATGACCTGGTCACCGAGCAGCATCACCAGCCACTGGGTCGGACGAACGAATTCTTCCTTGCGCGCGCCCCAACGCATGCGTTTCGGGATCGGCAGGTCGTTCAGGGAATCTTCGACGATGGTCGGCAGCAGGCTCGCGGTCGCCTTGCCGGCGATGCTCTGGCTGTAGCGCAGTTTCGGGCCGCTCTGATCGATTTCGCTCAGCTCGACGCCGCACTTCTTGGCAAAGCCCAGTGCCGCTTGGGTCGGGTTGCCTTCGGCATCGAACGCGGCCTGACGTGGCGGGCCGTCGAGGTTGATGCTGCGATCCGGCTGCTGGGTGGCCAGTGCGGTGATCAGCACGGCCAGGCGGCGCGGGGCGGCGTAGACGGTTTTGCTCTCGTAGTTCAGGCCGGCAGCTTGCAGGCCCTTGTCGATACCGGCGAGGAACGCCTCGGCCAGGGTGTTCAGGGCTTTGGGTGGCAGTTCTTCAGTGCCCAGTTCAACCAGAAAATCCAGAGCACTCATTGTGCAGCCTCCAGCTTGGCCAGTACTTCGTCACGCAGGTCCGGGGTCGCCATCGGGAAGCCCAGCTTGGCGCGAGCCAGCAGGTAGGCTTGCGCAACGGAACGCGCCAGGGTGCGTACACGCAAGATGTATTGCTGACGCGCGGTCACCGAGATCGCCCGGCGCGCATCCAGCAGGTTGAAGGTGTGGGAAGCCTTCAACACCATTTCGTAGCTCGGCAACGGCAGCGGCTGGTCGAGTTCGATCAGGCGCTTGGCTTCGCTTTCGTAGAAATCGAACAGTTCGAACAGTTTGTCGACGTTGGCGTGTTCGAAGTTGTAAGTGGACTGCTCCACTTCGTTCTGGTGGAACACGTCGCCGTAGGTCACTTTGCCCATCGGGCCGTCAGCCCAGACCAGGTCGTAGACCGAGTCCACGCCTTGCAGGTACATGGCCAGACGCTCGAGACCGTAGGTGATCTCGCCGGTCACCGGGTAGCACTCGATGCCGCCCGCTTGCTGGAAGTAGGTGAACTGGGTCACTTCCATGCCGTTGAGCCAGACTTCCCAGCCCAGACCCCAGGCGCCGAGGGTCGGCGATTCCCAGTTGTCTTCGACGAAGCGGATGTCGTGGACCAGTGGGTCCAGGCCGACGTGCTTGAGGGAGCCCAGGTACAGTTCCTGGAAGTTGTCCGGGTTCGGCTTCAGGACCACCTGGAACTGGTAGTAGTGCTGCAGACGGTTCGGGTTTTCGCCGTAGCGGCCGTCAGTCGGACGGCGGCTTGGCTGCACGTAGGCAGCGTTCCAGGTTTCCGGGCCGATGGCGCGCAGGAACGTTGCGGTGTGGAAAGTGCCGGCGCCTACTTCCATATCGTAGGGCTGAAGTACCACACAACCTTGCTCGGCCCAGTATTGCTGGAGGGCGAGGATCAAGTCTTGGAAGGTACGCACGGCTGGCGTAGGCTGGCTCACGAAATTCACCTGTTTCTTGGGCTGCGATTTAAAGAGCGGGAGTATACCCGATTCATTGCTGCGCACGCCCCCTGGAGCCTTATGCCACGCTGCTTTTGGTGTTCCGAAGATCCGCTGTACATGGCATATCACGATCAGGAGTGGGGCACGCCGCTACGCGATGCGCAGGGTTTGTTCGAGTTGCTTTTGCTCGAAGGGTTCCAGGCCGGGCTTTCCTGGATCACGGTGTTGCGCAAACGCGAGCATTATCGCCAGGTGATGTTCGGGTTTGATGTCCAGCGCGTGGCGCAGATGAGCGATGCCGAAATCGACGAGTTGATGCTCGATCCGGGGATCATCCGCAACCGCCTCAAGCTCAACGCGGCCCGGCGCAATGCCCAGGCCTGGCTGGCGCTGGAGGACCCGGTGGAGTTTCTCTGGTCGTTCGTCGGTGGCGTGCCTGTGATCAATCATTTCAAGGATCGCAGCGAAGTCCCGGCCGTGACGCCGACCGCCGTGGAAATGAGCAAAGGCCTGAAAAAAGCCGGTTTCACGTTCGTCGGCCCGACCATTTGCTACGCGCTGATGCAGGCCTCGGGCATGGTCATGGATCACACCCGGGACTGCGACCGCTACGCGCAGTTGGCGAACGGCGGTTAGAATGGCCGCCTCGCGCACAGCACAAAATCAGGAGTGACCTGTGGATAAGTTGAAAGGCGCCTTGCTGGTAGGCGCTCTGCGGCTGTTTGCCCTGCTTCCGTGGCGGGCCGTGCAGGCCGTGGGCTCGGCGATTGGCTGGGTCATGTGGAAAACCCCGAACCGTTCCCGCGACGTGGTACGGATCAATCTGTCCAAGTGCTTTCCGGACATGGACCCTGCCGAGCGTGAACGCCTGGTGGGCCAGAGCCTGAAGGACATCGGCAAGTCCCTGACCGAAAGCGCCTGCGCCTGGATCTGGCCGGCCCAGCGTTCCATCGACCTGGTGCGCGAGGTCGAGGGCCTCGACATATTGAAGGACGCCCTCGCCTCCGGCAAAGGCGTGGTCGGCATCACCAGCCACCTGGGCAACTGGGAAGTGCTGAACCACTTCTATTGCAGCCAGTGCAAACCGATCATTTTCTACCGCCCGCCGAAGTTGAAGGCGGTGGATGAGTTGCTGCAAAAGCAGCGGGTGCAGTTGGGTAACAAGGTCGCCGCTTCCACAAAAGAAGGCATCCTCAGCGTTATCAAGGAAGTGCGCAAAGGTGGTGCAGTGGGCATTCCCGCTGACCCGGAACCGTCCGAATCCGCCGGGATCTTCGTGCCGTTCTTCGCCACCCAGGCGCTGACCAGCAAATTCGTGCCGAATATGCTCGCGGGTGGCAAAGCGGTCGGCGTGTTCCTGCACGCCCTGCGCCTGCCGGACGGTTCTGGCTACAAAGTGATCCTTGAAGCTGCGCCAGAGGCCATGTACAGCACCGATACGGCGCAGTCCTGTGCGGCCATGAGCCAGGTGGTCGAGCGCTATGTGCGGGCGTACCCGAGCCAGTACATGTGGAGCATGAAGCGCTTCAAGAAGCGTCCACCGGGTGAAGAGCGTTGGTATTGAATCGATTGGCATGATCTGTGGATAACCCTGGAGTCGGGGTTATCCACAACCGTTCATTCAAGGGCGCAGAAGATGTCCGAACACCGCAAGTCATTGCGCATCAAGATCAGTCACGAAAGCTTTGGCGATTGCCTGGGGCAGACGCGCAACCTGTCTACCACCGGTGTTTACGTCAAGCATCCGCAACTGTCGGCGCTGCCCCGGGGGGCGGTGGTATACGGTCAGGTGCAGGACTTACCCACAGGCGCGCCGCGGGTGCGCATGGAAGTGGTGCTGGTGGATGCCGAGGGCATCGGTTTGCGTTATCTCTGATCAGTGCGCCTGACGGTCAAGCTTCTTCAGGAACACCGTCATTTCCTTCTCTGCCTGCTTGTCGCCATGGCCGCGAGCGGCTTCCAGGCCTTGCTCCCAGGCCTGCCGCGCGGCCGTAAAGTCCGCCAGCGCCAGATGGGCCTTGCCCAGTAGTTTCCACGCTGCCGAATACTTCGGATCGAATTCGACGCAGCGCTGGAAATGCTCCGCAGCCTTGGCGTTTTCCCCCAGATCCAGATAACCCTTGCCCAGGCCGAAGCGTAGCAAAGCGTTATCCACACCCTTGGCGAGCATTTTTTCCAGGGATTCGATCATCAGTGGATTCCTTTTGCGCTGTGTCAGCGGTTGATTTGTTGGCGTGAGACCGCATTCGCGAGCAAGCCCGCTCCCACATTGGTCCCTGTGGGAGCGGGCTTGCTCGCGAAGAGGCCTGACCCAACCCTGCAAAATCCGGATCAGAAGAAGCTCAACCCCACATGGAACAACTTCTCCACATCGCGAATATGCTTTTTATCCACAAGGAACAGAATCACATGGTCACCCGCTTCGATCACGGTGTCGTCGTGGGCGATGATCACTTCTTCGTCGCGGATAATCGCACCGATGGTGGTGCCCGGCGGTAGGCCGATGTTCTCGATGGCCTTGCCGATCACCTTGCTCGATTTCGCATCGCCATGGGCAATCGCCTCGATGGCCTCCGCCGCGCCCCGGCGCAGTGAATGCACGCTGACGATGTCGCCCCGGCGCACGTGGGCCAGCAAGGTGCCGATGGTCGCCAATTGCGGGCTGATGGCGATGTCGATGTCGCCGCCTTGGATCAGATCGACATAGGCCGGGTTGTTGATGATGGTCATCACCTTCTTTGCGCCCAGGCGTTTGGCCAGCAGCGACGACATGATGTTGGCTTCGTCGTCGTTGGTCAGGGCCAGGAACAGGTCGGCGTCGGCGATGTTCTCTTCCATCAGCAGGTCGCGGTCCGAAGCACTGCCCTGCAACACCACTGTGCTGTCCAGTGTGTCGGAGAGATGACGGCAGCGTGCCGGGTTCATCTCGATGATTTTCACCTGATAACGGCTTTCGATGGCCTCGGCCAGACGCTCGCCGATCTGCCCGCCACCGGCGATGACGATGCGTTTATAGGTTTCGTCGAGACGGCGCATTTCGCTCATCACCGCACGAATGTTCGCCTTGGCAGCGATGAAAAATACTTCGTCGTCGGCCTCGATCACTGTGTCGCCCTGGGGCAGGATCGGCCGGTCACGACGGAAAATCGCCGCGACGCGGGTTTCCACGTTCGGCATGTGCTCGCGCAACTGCCGCAGTTGCTGGCCCACCAGCGGCCCGCCGTAGTACGCCCGCACCGCCACCAGTTGCGCCTTGCCTTCGGCGAAGTCGATCACCTGCAAGGCACCGGGATGCTGGATCAGGCGCTTGATGTAGTTGGTGACCACTTGTTCCGGGCTGATCAGCACGTCCACCGGAATCGCTTCGTTCTGGAACAACTGCTCTTCGCGGGTCAGGTACGCGGCTTCGCGAACCCGGGCGATTTTGGTCGGGGTATGGAACAAGGTGTGGGCGACTTGGCAGGCGACCATATTGGTTTCGTCGCTGTTGGTCACCGCGACCAGCATGTCGGCGTCATCCGCTCCGGCCTGGCGCAACACGGTCGGGAACGAGCCACGACCTTGTACCGTGCGGATGTCCAGGCGGTCACCGAGGTCGCGCAGGCGCTCACCATCAGTGTCGACCACAGTAATATCGTTGGCTTCGCTGGCCAGGTGTTCCGCCAGCGAACCGCCGACCTGCCCTGCACCGAGGATGATGATTTTCATCCAGTCACTCCATTGAATCCATTTAACCGCGCGCGGCGGCGATCTTGATCAGCTTGGCGTAGTAGAAGCCATCGTGGCCACCTTCCTGGGCCAGTAACTGGCGACCATGGGGCTGCTTGATGCCGGCCGCCGTGGCGAGGTCCAGTTCCCGGGCACCCGGCGTACGGGCGAGGAAGGCTTCGATGACTTCGGTGTTTTCGGTCGGCAGCGTGGAACAGGTGGCGTACAGCAGGATGCCGCCAACCTCCAGGGTTTTCCACATGGCATCGAGCAACTCGCCCTGCAGCAGCGCCAGCGCGGCGATGTCGTCGGGTTGGCGGGTCAGCTTGATATCCGGGTGACGACGAATCACGCCGGTGGCCGAACATGGCGCGTCCAGCAGGATGCGCTGGAACGGTTTGCCGTCCCACCATGCCTGAGTGTCGCGACCGTCGGCGGCAATCAGTTCGGCGCTCAGTTTCAAGCGTTCGAGGTTTTCCCGCACCCGTACCAGCCGCTTGGCTTCCAGGTCTACCGCCACGACGCCGGCCAGTTTTGGCTCGGCTTCGAGGATGTGGCAGGTCTTGCCACCTGGCGCACAGCAAGCGTCGAGCACCCGTTGGCCTGGCGCCAGGTCGAGCAGATCGGCAGCCAGTTGCGCGGCTTCGTCCTGCACACTGATCCAGCCCTCGGCGAAACCCGGCAGGCTGCGCACATCGGCGGCGGCGTCGAGCACGATGCCGTCGCGGCTGTACACACAAGCTGTGGCGGCGATTCCCGCCTCAGTCAGCAAACCGAGGTAGGCATCCCGGGTGTGATGGCGACGGTTGACCCGCAGGATCATCGGCGGATGCGCATTGTTCGCCGCGCAAATGGCTTCCCATTGCTCCGGCCAGAATGCCTTGAGGGATTTCTGCAGCCAGCGCGGGTGAGCGGTGCGCACCACCGGATCACGCTCCAACTCGGCGAAAATCGTTTCGCTTTCGCGCTGAGCATTACGCAGAACAGCGTTGAGCAAGGCCTTGGCCCAAGGCTTTTTCAGCTTGTCGGCGCAACCGACGGTTTCACCAATGGCGGCATGGGCCGGGACGCGGGTGTAGAGCAGCTGATAGAGACCGACCAGCAACAGCGCCTCGACATCGGCGTCGGCGGCCTTGAACGGTTTCTGCAGCAGCTTGGCCGCCAGTGCCGACAAGCGTGGCTGCCAGCGCGCGGTGCCGAACGCCAGGTCCTGGGTGAAGCCGCGATCACGGTCCTCGACCTTGTCCATCTGCGTTGGCAGCGAACTGTTGAGCGAGGCTTTTCCGTTCAGGACGGCAGCGAGTGCCTTGGCGGCGGCCAGACGTGGGTTCATTGAACGTCCGCCGCTTGACCGAGGACAGTGCCGGTGGCGAATTTCTCACGGCGGCTGTTGAACAGGTCGCTGAAGCTCAACGCCTTGCCGCCGGGCAATTGCAGACGGGTCAGGCACAAGGCCTGCTCGCCGCAGGCGACGATCAGACCGTCCTTGCTGGCGCCGAGGATTTCACCCGGGGCGCCTTCGCCTTCAGCCAGATTTGCGGCCAGCACTTTCAGGGCTTCGCCGTTCAAGGTGCTGTGGGTGATCGGCCACGGGTTGAAGGCACGGACCAGACGCTCCAGCTCAACCGCCGGGCGACTCCAGTCGATGCGTGCTTCGTCCTTGTTCAATTTGTGCGCATAAGTAGCGAGGCTGTCGTCCTGCACTTCGCCCTCCAGGTTTCCGGCGGCGAGGCCGGCAATCGCCTGGACCACGGCCGGCGGGCCCATTTCGGCCAGACGATCGTGCAGGCTGCCGCCGGTATCTGCGGCGCTGATCGGCGTGGCGACTTTCAGCAGCATCGGCCCGGTGTCGAGGCCCGCTTCCATGCGCATCACGGTCACGCCGCTTTCGGCGTCACCTGCCTCCACGGCGCGCTGGATCGGCGCCGCACCACGCCAGCGCGGCAGCAGCGAAGCGTGACTGTTGATGCAACCCAGGCGCGGAACATCCAGTACCACTTGCGGCAGGATCAGGCCGTAGGCGACCACCACCATCAAGTCCGGCTTCAGTGCAACCAGTTCAGCCTGAGCATCTTCGTTGCGCAAGGTGGGCGGTTGCAGCACCGGGATATTGTTCTCCAGAGCAAGCTGCTTGACCGGGCTCGGCATCAGTTTTTGCCCGCGACCGGCCGGACGATCCGGTTGGGTGTAGACCGCGACGATCTCGTAAGGGCTGTCGAGCAGGGCCTTGAGGTGTTCGGCGGCGAATTCGGGGGTGCCGGCAAAGACGATGCGCAGTGGCTCAGTCATGGGTGACGTCTCTTGAAAAGAAAAAGGCTTGCCGCAGCAAGCCTTTGAAGATGGGCATCAGGCGTTCTGGCGATGAAGCTTTTCCAGTTTCTTCTTGATGCGGTCGCGTTTGAGCGTGGACAGGTAATCAACGAACAATTTGCCGTTAAGGTGGTCGCATTCGTGCTGGATGCACACGGCGAGCAAATCTTCGGCGATCAGTTCGTAAGGCTGGCCGTCGCGGTCCAGCGCCTTGACCTTGACCCGTTGCGGGCGATCGACGTTTTCGTAGAAACCCGGCACAGACAGGCAGCCTTCCTGATACTGGCCCATCTCGTCGGTCAGCGGTTCGAACTCGGGGTTGATGAACACTCGCGGTTCGCTGCGGTCTTCGGAGAGGTCCATCACGACGATACGTTTGTGCACGTTGACCTGGGTAGCGGCGAGGCCGATGCCAGGCGCTTCATACATTGTTTCAAACATGTCGTCGACCAACTGACGCACTTCGTCGTCCACTACGGCCACTGGCTTGGCGATAGTGCGCAGACGCGGATCAGGGAATTCGAGGATGTTTAAAATGGCCATAAGCTTGATTAGTGCACGTGTGAAGTAAGGTCGGGTCGATGGCCTGACGGGTCCGAAGAAATGCAGGCTACCGTTGTAAAACGTAGTTCCCTTCTCTTGATAAGCAAGCTGGGAGCGAGCCTCTGACGGCTCTGGCGTTTCACGCGAATGCACATAATAAAGGGATTCACCGCATGAGGAAATCACTACTCGCCCTGCTGCTCCTGGCTTCGGCCGGCCTGGCGTACGGGCAAGTGCAACTTCGGGAAGATATTCCCACCATAAAGCTGTCACCTCAGGTGCGTAGCAGCCCGGTGACCGAGGCTATCCCTGGCATTGCGCTGAAATCGATCAACAGCTTTCTGCTAAGCAATCGTATCGTCGACAAGGCCGAGGATTTCGACAAAGCGCCTTATATCGTCGCTGGCAATGCCGAACGGGTGCTCAGCGGCGCGGGTGACCGCATCTTTGCCCGCGGCCATTTTGATCCGACGCAACCGGCGTACGGCATCTTCCGCCAAGGCAAGGTCTACACCGATCCGCAGAGCAAGGAAATTCTTGGGATCAACGCCGACGACATCGGCGGCGGCGAGGTCGTGGCGATCGAAGGTGACGTCGCCACCCTGGAGTTGCAACGCACGACCCAGGAAGTCCGCCTCGGCGATCGCTTGTTCGGCGGTGAAGAGCACGCGATCAACTCGACCTTCACGCCCAGTGCACCGAGCCACGATATCAACGGTTTGATCATCGATGTTCCGCGTGGGGTCACGCAGATCGGCGAGTTGGACGTGGTTACGCTGAACAAGGGGCTGCGCGACGGTCTCGCCGAAGGCAATCTGCTGGCGGTGATGAAAACCGGCGAAACCGTACGGGACCGGATCACCGGTCAGCCGTTGAAAATTCCCGATGAGCGCGCCGGTCTGCTGATGGTTTTCCGTACCTACGACAAACTCAGTTATGGGCTGGTGCTGAGCGCTTCGCGCTCGCTGTCGGTGATGGACAAGGTGCGAAATCCGTAAGAGTGCTTCACAAGTTACCAACAGAGTTATCCACAGCTTATTCCATTTTGTACGGATGCTCATAACGATCAAGGATGATCCATGTCGCTGTCTGCCGTTACACCGGTTTCCCCCGCGGAACTGGAAGCTCGTTTACGTCTGCATCGTTTGCCGGAACTTGGTCCTGCACGGTTCAAGAAGCTGCTTGAAGCCTTTGGCTCGGCGTCCAAAGCGATCAGCGCACCGGCCGGTGCCTGGCGCGCGCTGGGTTTGCCATTGGCCTGTTCCGAGGCCAGGCGTAGCACTGAGATCCGTGACGGCGCCAGTCATGCATTGGCCTGGCTGGAGCATCCGGCCCAGCATTTACTGATGTGGGACCAACCGGACTACCCCGCCCTGCTGGCACAAATCAGCGATGCACCACCGCTGTTATTTGTCGCGGGCGATCCGGGCATTCTGGAAAAACCACAACTGGCGATGGTCGGCAGCCGCCGCGCGTCCCGACCGGGGATGGACACCGCTGCCGCGTTTTCCCGCAGCCTGGCAGGTGCCGGTTTTGTCATTACCAGCGGCCTGGCCCTGGGCATTGACGCTGCCGCGCACCAGGCCGCGCTCGACGTCGGCGGGCAAACGGTCGGTGTGCTCGGTACGGGGCTCGAGAAGTTTTATCCACAGCGAAACAGACGCCTGGCGGACGCCATGATCGCTTCGGGCAGCGCAGTGCTTTCGGAGTTTCCGCTGGATGCAGGCCCCAGCGCCGGCAACTTCCCCCGGCGCAACCGGATCATCAGTGGTTTGTCTCTCGGGGTGCTGGTGGTCGAAGCCAGTGTCGCCAGCGGATCATTGATCACAGCGAGGCTGGCGGCGGAACAGGGGCGCGAGGTGTTTGCGATGCCCGGGTCGATTCATCACCCCGGCGCCCGCGGCTGTCATCAGTTGATCCGGGACGGTGCGGTGCTGGTGGAAACCATCGAACATATCCTCGAAGCCTTGCGCGGCTGGCAACGACTCTCGTTGTCCACAGAAACCTTCGCTCCTGCAACGACTCACCCACTGCTGAAACTGCTGCATGCCGCGCCTCTCACCAGTGAAGCGCTGGCAGACGCAAGCGGCTGGGCCTTGCCGAAAGTGCTGGCGGCGCTGACGGAACTGGAAATGGATGGCCGCGCCGTGTGCGAAAGCGGGCGCTGGTTTGCGCGGGTGAGCTAGGTTTTATAAACAAGATCGGTAAACTGCGCAGAGCCTTAGTCTGGAGTGTTTTTCATGGTCAACAGTTGGCGTGTGCAACAAGCCGCGCAAGCAATTCGCGCCGGGGCGGTGATTGCCTACCCAACCGAAGCAGTCTGGGGCCTGGGTTGCGACCCTTGGGACGAGGAAGCGGTGGAGCGTCTGCTGCTGATCAAGGGCCGGTCTGTGGACAAGGGGCTGATTCTGGTCGCCGACAATATCCGTCAGTTCGATTTCCTTTTCGAAGACTTCCCCGAGTTGTGGATGGACCGCATGGCCAGCACTTGGCCTGGTCCGAACACCTGGCTGGTGCCGCACCAGAACCTGCTGCCGGAGTGGATTACCGGCGTGCATGAAACCGTGGCGCTGCGAGTCAGCGATCACCCACTGGTGCGGGACTTGTGTGCGCTGGTCGGGCCGCTGGTGTCGACGTCGGCCAACCCGCAGGGGCGCCCGGCGGCACGTACGCGGATTCGCGTCGAGCAGTACTTCCGTGGCCAGGTGGATCTGGTGCTGGGTGGCAATCTGGGCGGGCGCAAGAACCCGAGCGTGATTCGCGATCTGGCGACCGGCAAGGTTTTGCGCCCGGACTGATAGCGCATTGAGGCCATTCGCGAGCAAGCCTGCTCCCACATTTAATCTGTGTCGAACATAAACTCTGTGTTCACTGGAGATCTATTGTGGGAGCGGGCTTGCTCGCGAAGAGGCCCTAACAGTCAGCGAAAATCTCAGGGCAATAACACTACCGAGCCCGTCGTGCGCCGCGCCGACAACTCGGTCTGCGCCTTCGCCGCGTCAGCCAGTGGATAGCGCTGGCTGATGTCCACGGTCAGCTTGCCGCCGATGATCATCTCGAACAGCTCGTCGGCCATGCGTTGCAGGTTCTCGGCGTTGTTCGCATAAGTGCCCAGGGTTGGCCGGGTCACGTACAGCGAGCCTTTCCCTGCCAGGATCCCCAGGTTCACTCCGTCGACCGCGCCGGACGCATTGCCGAAACTCACCACCAGCCCACGCGGCGCGACGCAGTCGAGTGAAGTCAGCCAGGTGTCCTTGCCAACGCCGTCGTACACCACCGGGACTTTTTTGCCATCGGTCAATTCCAGCACGCGCTGAGCGACGTTTTCGTGGCTGTAGTCGATGGTCGCCCAGGCACCGTTGGCCTTGGCCAGCGCGGCTTTCTCCGCCGAGCTGACGGTGCCGATCAACTTGACGCCCAAGGCTCTGGCCCATTGGCAGGCCAGAGAACCGACCCCACCGGCCGCGGCATGGAACAGGATGGTTTCGCCACCCTTGAGTTCATAAGTCTGACGCAGCAGGTACTGCACGGTCAGGCCCTTGAGCATCACGCCGGCGGCCTGTTCGAAACTGATGGCGTCCGGCAGTTTCACCAGATTGGCCTCGGGCAAGACGTGAACATCGCTGTAGGCGCCCAGAGGGCCGCTGCCATAGGCCACGCGATCGCCGATCTTGAAGCGGGTCACGTCGCTGCCCACCGCCTCGACCACGCCTGCACCTTCTGAGCCGACACCCGACGGCAGGGACGGCGGTGGATACAGACCGCTGCGGTAATAGGTATCGATGAAGTTCAGGCCGATGGCCTTGTTGGTCACGCGCACTTCCTTCGGACCTGGCTCGGCGGGTTGGTAATCCACATATTCGAGTACTTCGGGGCCGCCATGGGCGCGGAACTGGATACGCTTTGCCATCAGAACTCTCCATAGGTCGTTTTACCAAGCGCCCTATCGGACTCCTAAGCTTGATCTTCGTCAACTGCGAAGGGGTAACTTGCGATGTTATGCTACGGGCCCATTTGCGCAGGCTGAGCTCCAATGGAGCGCCGCGTTGTTTTGCCCGATTCAAGGTGATGACATGACGACCCGCACCGAGGCCGTAAAAGCCTACCTGCTCGACCTGCAAGACCGTATTTGCGCCGCCCTGGAAGCCGAAGACGGTGGCACGCAATTCGTCGAAGACGCCTGGACCAGGCCGGCCGGCGGTGGCGGTCGCACCCGCGTGATTGAAAACGGCGCGGTGATTGAAAAGGGTGGCGTCAACTTTTCCCATGTCTTTGGCAGCGGTCTCCCGCCCTCCGCCAGCGCTCATCGACCGGAACTGGCGGGCCGTGGCTTTGAAGCCTTGGGCGTGTCGCTGGTGATTCACCCGCACAACCCCCATGTGCCGACTTCCCACGCCAATGTGCGCTTTTTCATCGCTGAAAAAGAAGGTGAAGAACCGGTCTGGTGGTTTGGTGGCGGCTTCGACCTGACCCCGTATTACGGCAACGAAGAAGACTGCATCCACTGGCACCGCGTCGCCGAGCAGGCCTGTGCGCCATTCGGCCCGGATGTTTACCCGCGTTACAAGGCCTGGTGCGATAGCTACTTCCACATCAAGCATCGTCACGAGCCGCGTGGCATCGGCGGGTTGTTTTTCGACGACCTGAACGAGTGGGACTTCGACACCAGCTTCGCTTTCATGCGCGCCATCGGCGACGCGTACATCGACGCTTATCTGCCGATCGTGCAGCGCCGCAAAAACGATGCGTTCACCGCCCAGCAGCGTGAGTTCCAGGAATTCCGCCGTGGCCGCTACGTTGAATTCAACCTGGTCTATGACCGCGGCACGCTGTTCGGCCTGCAATCGGGTGGGCGTACGGAGTCGATCTTGATGTCGCTGCCACCGCAAGTGCGCTGGGGTTACGACTGGAAGGCTACGCCTGGCAGCGAAGAAGCGCGCCTGACCGAGTACTTCCTGCAAGACCGCGATTGGTTGGCCGAAGCCTGAACGAGGAATACTGATGGACCGTTATGTCGTATTCGGTAATCCGATTGGCCACAGCAAGTCGCCGTTGATCCATCGCCTGTTCGCCGAGCAGACCGCGCAAAAGCTGGACTACAACACGCTGCTGGCGCCACTCGACGACTTTTCCACCTGTGCCCGGACGTTTTTCCTCGAGGGACGCGGCGCCAATGTAACGGTGCCATTCAAGGAAGAAGCCTATCGGCTGGCGAACAACCTGACGGCGCGGGCGCAACGGGCGGGAGCGGTGAACACCCTGAGCAAACTGGCCGACGGCAGTCTGCTGGGCGACAACACCGACGGTGCCGGGTTGGTGCGCGACCTGACGGTCAATGCCGGGTTCAGCCTCAAGGGCAAACGCATCCTGCTGCTCGGTGCCGGCGGCGCGGTGCGCGGTGCTTTGGAGCCGTTGCTGGCCGAGCAGCCGGCATCGGTGATCATCGCCAACCGCACGGTGGAAAAGGCCGAGTTGCTGGCGGAACTGTTCTGCGATCTGGGGCCGGTCTCGGCCAGCGGCTACGACTGGTTGCAGGAGTCGGTGGACCTGATCATCAACGCGACGTCGGCGAGCCTGACCGGCGATGTGCCGCCGATTGCTGCCAGCCTGATCGAACCGGGCAAAACGGTGTGCTATGACATGATGTACGGCAAGGAACCGACCTCGTTCTGCCGCTGGGCCAGCGAACACGGGGCTGCGGTGGCGATGGATGGCTTGGGGATGCTGGCCGAGCAAGCGGCGGAGGCGTTCTTCCTGTGGCGCGGTGTGCGACCGGATACGGTGCCGGTGCTGGCTGAATTGCGTCGACAGTTGGCCCTTTAAAAGCTTCGTCGGATCGCCGTCCGGAGCAAGCCCGCTCCCACACTGGATCTGTGTCGTGCACAAACCAATGTGGGAGCGGGCTTGCTCGCGAATGACATCAACACCGATGCCGGATCAGTCCTCAAACCGGATCGGGCACTTCTGCGCCCCTTCCAGCTTCCTCAGCTCTTCCACCACCTGTGGCCGGGCCCGGCGCAAGGTCAGGCTGCGGTCCTGGCGAAGCAGGCGCCGCGCTTCCTGGTGCAGCATTTCCACCCCGGAATAGTCGATGAAGTTGATCTGCTGCGCCTCGATCACCACGCGCGCGCCGTGCATGCGTTGCAGGCGCACTTGCAGGTAATGGCTGGCGCCGAAAAAGATCGAGCCGCCCACCCGCAGAATGTCTTCCTCGCCATCCCGCACATGCTGCACCCGTGGTTGCGATGTGCGCTTGAGGTAGAAAAAAAGCGAGGCCAACACGCCGGCGTAGATCGCCGTTTGCAATTCCAGCAACAGCGTGGCGACGCAGGTCAGCGCCATGACCACGAATTCGGCGCGGCTGACCCGCAACAATGCGCGAATGCCGCGATGGTCCACCAGCCCCCAGGCGATCAACAGAATGCTGCCGGCCATGGCCGGAATCGGGATGTGCGCGATCAGGCTCGCGCCGAAAATTGCAAACAACGCGACCCACAATGCCGAAAAAATCCCCGCGAGTGGCGAACAGGCCCCCGCTTCATAGCTCAGGCCTGAGCGAGTGAAAGAGCCGGCGGACAGCGATCCGGAAAAAAACGCACCGACGATATTCGACAGGCCTTGGGCACGAACTTCCTGATTCGCGTCGAGTAATTGCTGCGAACGTGCAGAAATCGAACGGGCAATCGACAGGCTGGTGACCAGCCCGAGCATGCCCACTGCCACGGCGCTGGGTAGCAGGCGCAGGATCAGATCGAGGTCCAGCGGCAACGGACTGAAGGGCGGCAGTTTGCCAGTGAAGGCGCTGACCAGTTGCACATGGCCGAACATTGATGGCCAGAGCCAAACCAGCAAACCGCCGAGAATCAGGGTGATCAAGAGCGTCGGCCAGCGTGGCAACCACTGCTTGAGGATCACGCCCACCACCACCGTCGCCAGCCCCAGCGCCAGCGAAGGTTTGTCCATTTCGCCGAGATGGCGCAACAACGTGATGAAACTGTCCAGCGCGGTAACCTGGCTGGGCAAGTCCAGCCCCAGCAGGTTAGGCAATTGACCGATGGCAATCACCACGGCGGCACCCAGGGTGAAGCCGAGTACCACCGAGTGAGAGACGAAATTAACCAGTGCGCCAAACCGCAGCAAACCCAGCAGCCACTGAAAGAGGCCGGCAAGAAACGTCAGCAACAGGATCAACATGACGTAGTCCTGTGACGCTGGAACGGCCAGAGGACTGACGCTGGCGTACAGGACAATGGAGATGGCTGCCGTAGGACCGCAGATCAAATGCCACGAAGAACCCCACAGGCAGGCGATCAATACCGGGATGATTGCCGCGTACAGGCCGTATTCCGGAGGCAGGCCGGCAATCAGTGCGTAGGCAATGGATTGCGGCAACGCGAGAATCGCGCCGCTGAGGCCAACGATCAGGTCACGACCGACACTGGCGCGGGTTTGCCGGGGTAGCCAGGTGAGGAAGGGGAAGAGTGAATGGCGGCTGGGCAGGGCCATGGGGCCTCTCGGGTGGGGTTTTTGCGCAAGGGTAGCAGGACATGACCTGTGGGAGCGGGCTTGCTCGCGAATGCGTAGTGTTAGTCGACATAAATGCCGGATCTGATGGCCCCTTCGCGAGCAAGCCCGCTCCCACATGGGTTCTAAAGCTTGGCTTTGACCGCCGGCAACGCATCCTTGCCATCCACGGTCTTCACCCCATCGAGCCATTTATCCAGCACCGCCGGGTTGGCCTTGATCCACGCCTTGGCCGCATCGGCATTGCTGACCTTCTTGTTCACCACCTCGGCCATGATGCTGTTCTCCATGTCCTGGGTGAAGCTCAGGTTGGTCAGCAGTTTGCCGACGTTCGGGCAGGCCTGTGCATAACCTTTGCGGGTCAGGGTATGCACGCTGCCGGTGTCACCGAAGTATTTCTCGCCACCCTTTAGATAGTGCATTTTCAGCTGCACGTTCATCGGGTGCGGGGTCCAGCCGAGGAAGGTCACGAATTTCTGTTTTTTCACCGCGCGGGACACTTCCGCCAGCATCGCCTGCTCGCTGGATTCGACCAGTTTCCACTGACCCATGTCGAAATCGTTTTTCTTGATGATCTCTTGCAGTGAGATGTTCGCCGGGGCGCCGGAGCCGATACCGTAGATCTTGCGGTCGAACTTGTCGGCGTATTTGTTCAGGTCGGCAAAGTCATGCACGCCCGCGTCCCACACGTAGTCCGGAACGGCGAGGGTGAATTCGGTGCCGTCGAGGTTCTTCGCCAATTGGGTGACATCGCCGTTGGCGACGAACTTGTCATAGAAACCCTGCTGCGCCGGCATCCAGTTACCCAGGAACACATCGACCTGGCCATCCTTGAGCCCGCCAAAGGTGATCGGTACCGCGAGAGTGTCGACCTTGGCCTTGTAGCCCATGCCGTCCAGCAGAAACCCGGTGATGGCATTGGTCGCGGCGATGTCGCTCCAGCCCGGGTCGGCCATTTTCACGGTCTCGCAACTCTGCTCGGCAAACGCCGATGCACTGCCCAGAGCCAGGAGCCCGACCGTCAGAACTGTGGATAACCTTTGCATGGACTTCCCCTTAACATTATTGGTTTTGGCAGGGTTGTGGATAACGTGCTTTACGCTCCAGATCGTCGAGGTCGATGTGGTTGCGCATGTACTGCTGGCTGGCGTCCACCAGCGGCTGGTGATCCCAGCTCTTCAGCTTGCCGAGGGTCAGTGCCTCGGCGACGAAGCGTCGGCGCCGCTGGCTGGCGAGCACCTGCTGGTGAATCGCCGGGATGTTCCATTTGGCCCGCGCTTCGGCGAGAAAATCGTTGAACAGCTGGCGATGTTGCGGCGAATGGCTGAGTTCTTCCAGTTCGTGAGGGTCATTGTGTACGTCGAAGAGTAGGCAAGGGTCGTCTTCGCTGTAGATGAATTTGTAGGCGCCGCGGCGGATCATCATCAACGGACTGATGGTGCCTTCGGCCATGTATTCACCGAACACTTCATCGTGGCCACCCTGCCCTTGCAGGTGCGGGACCAGCGAGCGGCCGTCCAGCGGCAAGCCCGGTTCCAGCGAGCCGCCGGCCAGTTCGACGAAGGTCGGCAACAGGTCTGCCGTGGAAACACTGGCGCTGACCCGGCCGGCGCCGAACTGCCCTGGTGCGCTGATCAGCAGAGGCACCCGTGCAGCCATTTCGTACCAGTGCATTTTGTACCAGAGGCCACGCTCGCCGAGCATGTCGCCGTGGTCACCGGAGAACACGATGATGGTGTTCTCGATCAGCCCGGTATCCTCGAGGGTTTGCAGGAGTTTGCCGACGTTGCTGTCGATATAGCTGCACGCGCCGAAATAGGCACGACGGGCATCGCGGATCTTATCCACAGGCAGCGGCTTGTCCCACAGGTCGTAGACCTTGAGCAGACGTTGCGAGTGCGGATCGAGGGCATGCGGGTCCGGGGTTGTAGGCAGCGGAATGTCGGCATCGTCGTACAAATCCCAGAAAGCCTTGGGAATGGTGTACGGATCGTGTGGGTGAGTCATCGAAACGGTCAGGCAGAACGGCTGGTCGCCATCCTCGCGGATATGGTCGAACAGGTACTGCTGGGCCTTGAACACCACCTCTTCGTCGAAATCCAGTTGATTGGTACGCACGCATGGGCCGGCTTGCAGCACCGACGACATGTTGTGATACCAGGTCGGGCGCACGTCCGGTTCATCCCAGTTCACCGCCCAGCCGTAGTCGGCCGGGTAGATGTCACTGGTCAGGCGTTCTTCGTAGCCATGCAGCTGGTCCGGGCCGCAGAAATGCATCTTGCCCGACAGGGCCGTGCGGTAGCCGAGGCGGCGCAGGTAATGGGCGTAGGTCGGAACGTCGGCGGGGAAATCGGCGGCGTTGTCGTAGGCGCCGATCTTGCTCGGCAACTGGCCGCTGACCAGGGTGAAACGCGACGGTGCGCACAATGGGCTGTTGCAATAAGCCGAGTCGAACACCACGCCTTGTGCGGCGAGGCGGCTGAGATGAGGCAGTTTGATGGGCGATGGGCCGTAGAACGGCAACATTGGCGCGGCCATTTGATCGGCCATGATGAAAAGAATGTTCTTGCGCTTCATGTGATCGCGGCATTCCATAGTGGATGTTTATGCGAGAGTGCTGGCTTCGAGAATGAAACCCCAGCACCTTGCGGTAAAGCCCATGCACGGCAATGACTAGGATAAGTACAGCTTATGTATGACGCCCTTGGTGACCTGTCACTGGATCTGCTTCGCGCCTTCGAAGCGGCGGCCCGTCAGCGCAGCTTCACCGCGGCGGCGGTTGAACTGGGCACCACGCAACCGGCCATCAGCCAGCAGATCAAGCGCCTGGAAGAACAACTGGCGACACGCCTGTTCGACCGCATTTATCGTGGAATCGAACTGACTGAGGCTGGGCAGATTCTTTTCGAGCAGGTTCAGTTCGGATTGCAGAACATCGACGCAGGATTGAGCGCAATCAGCGCACAGCAACAGCATGAAGTGCTGCAGGTGGCCACGGATTTTGCCTTCGCCGCCTATTGGTTGATGCCGCGTCTGCACCGCTTTCACGCGGCCAATCCGCAGGTGGATGTCAGCCTGGTCACCAGTGAACGCAGCCATAACATGCTACGTACCGATATCGATGTGGCGGTACTGTTCGGCGACGGCCGTTTCAAACAGGGTGAGAGCCATTGGCTGTTCAGCGAAGAAGTGTTTCCGGTGTGCAGCCCGCAGTTGTTGAGCGAGCGTCCACTGCCCTTGCCGGCCCAGGCATTGCTGGAGTTTCCGTTGCTGCACCTGCGTGGGGAACACAGCAGTAATTGGTTCGACTGGAGTGGCGTGTTCCGCGAATTGGGCATCACTTCGCCCCCGGCGCCCGGGCAGTTGCGCTTCGACAACTACACCCTGCTGATTCAGGCGGCGATTGGTGGCCAGGGTGTGGCGATTGGTTGGCGGCACCTTGTGGATAACTTGCTGGCGCAAGGGTTGTTGTGTCGACCGATCGGCGAAACGGTGATGTCGAGGCTGGGTTACTACGTGGTGCTGCCCCAGCGCAAACGACGCGGAGCATTGATCCAGCAGTTTGTGGATTGGTTGATGGCCGAACAGGCCAGCAGTGCGCAATCGCTCAACGGCCTGACGCTGCCGTCCATTGCGGTTTAGCTGTCGGTGGCGATGAAGTTGACGTGCTCTCGGATGTGCAGGTTCAAGTGCAATTCATCGGCAATGCCCACGGCAGTGCGGGCCAGCCGTCCGAGCGGTTCGGCCAGCCCCGGCTCGAGATTGCCACCGATCTGGGCAAAATGTTCGATGGTCAGCCCCGCTACCCCACGCGGTTCGTTAACCAGCGTCCACTTCAAAGGACTGCTTTGCAGTGCCTCGCGGATTTCCTCGGCGGCGTGACGTTGCAAGCTGTCCTCGGTTTCTGGATCGTCCAGCACGTCGAAATCACCCACCAGAAACAATCGGGCGATGTTTGCTGCCTGCATGCCATCGATCAGCGCATCCACTGCCAGTACCTGCTCGACCGGACCCGGTACGATGTTTTTTTCCACGTGTTCGCTGTTGAACGGTAAACCTGGAGCGTCCAGTAAGCAGATGACCACGGAGCTGCCAGCCACACTCTGCTTGACCCGTTGCGCGTCGAACAGGTCGCCAGTCTTGGTACGCAGCCCCGGACGGGGTGCCAGCGCATTGAGGTCATCGAGTACCGCGATCACTTCATGCTGGCGCCGCAGCATTTCAGCCATCAGCGCACTGCCCAGGCTGCTCATGGCACCATAAAGCACCACTTTCACGACGGGGGTTTCGGCATTTTTCATGGCTGGGCTTCCCGTTTTCCAGCGCCTATATGATGTTTGACCCGCAGGAACCGGCGAGGGTTCGAACAGTTTTCAGAGGGGTTCAGATGCAGCAGATCACGGGTTACCACGCCCACGTTTATTTCGATGCCAGCACGATCGGGCAGGCGCGGGCCTTGTGTGAACAGGCTGCGCAATTGTTTCCACTGAAAATGGGCCGTGTGCACGAGCGCCCGGTCGGTCCGCACCCGGACTGGAGCTGCCAGTTGGCGTTCGAGCCGCAGGTGCTGGGCGACGTGTTGCCGTGGCTGGCGCTCAACCGCAAGGGGCTGGTGGTGTTTTTGCACCCGGACACCGGCGACGATCTGCTCGACCATACCGAGCACGCGATCTGGATGGGCGCTATTCGGCCGCTGGACTTGTCTGTTTTTTGATCAGAGTGTTTCTCCAGCCTCGCCGGGTAAGTGTTCGTCCAGGTGCAGCCACGGCAAGCGGCTGTCGGTCCAGATGTGCCGCTCGGCCGGTGCTTGCTCGGGATGGTCGAGGGTGGCGATGGTCAGGTCGATGCTTTCCGGGCTCAGCTGCGTCACCAGCGCCAGTTGCGCCCCACAGTGGCCGCAGAAATATCGCGCGCAGGTCGATGAAGAATCGTACCGCGACGGCGTCCCGGCCAGCCATTGAAAGGCCGATGCCGGCACGGTGATCCAGGTGGTCACAATGCCGCCGCTGACCCGTCGGCAAATCGAGCAATGGCAGTGGGCAATATCGTGCAGCGGCCCGCTGAATTGATAGCGCAGTTGCCCACAATGGCAGCCGCCGGTGTGAATTTTGTTCATGGCATTCCTCCTGTTGCGTAATTACCGACGAAGGCCGTAACTCGGTTCACCTCCATGCCCCAGTCCGACGACCGGTTGTACTTCCGGTCAACGCGTTCATCGCCGAAAGCTGGCTGAAAGCTTCCCCGATTAGGATCGCCCCCACTGCCGGCAACAGACCGGTTGGCCAATGCCAGCGTTTTATCGCTCGCACAGCCCATTTAACAACAACAATGGTGATTCTGATGTCCTCTTCTACCCGCCGCTTCGCTGCAACTCCGCCCGTACGTCTCGTGCTTCCCGTTCTGCGCTGATCCCGCCCGATCCGCCCATTCCCTAGCCGCGCTACGCCTGGAGTATTCCCATGCTGACTTTCCTTGGCTTCGCCATGGTCATCACGTTCATGTTCCTGATCATGACCAAGCGCCTGTCCGCGCTGATCGCCCTGATCATCATTCCAATCATATTTGCCCTTTTCGGCGGTTTTTCGCCGAAGATAGGCCCGATGATGCTCGAGGGCATCACCAAGCTTGCGCCAACTGGCGTGATGCTGATGTTCGCTATCTTGTACTTCGCCCTGATGATCGACTCCGGCCTGTTCGACCCGGCCGTGCGCAAGATCCTCAAACTGGTCAAGGGCGACCCGCTGAAAGTTTCGGTCGGAACCGCCGTACTGGCGCTCGTCGTTTCCCTCGATGGTGACGGCGCGACCACTTATATGATCTGCGTGGCCGCCATGCTGCCGCTCTACAGCCGTATCGGCATGAGCCCGCGGATCATGGCCGGCCTGATCATCCTCGCCGGTGGCGTGATGAACATGACCCCGTGGGGTGGCCCGACCGCTCGCGCAGCCAGTGCGTTGCATGTGGACCCGTCCGATATCTTCGTACCGATGATTCCCGCGATGCTGGCCGGTGTGGTGGCGATCCTGGTCATTGCCTACTTCTACGGCAAGCGTGAACGTGCACGCCTGGGTGAACTGCACCTGGTGGGCGATGAAATCGACCACAGCGAAATCAGCGTTTCGCAGTTCCCGGATGCCCGTCGTCCGAAGCTGATCTGGTTCAACGGCGCCCTGACCCTGGCCCTGATGTGCACCCTGATCGCCGGCCTGCTGCCGTTGCCGGTACTGTTCATGGTGGCGTTCAGTATCGCCATGATCGTCAACTATCCTTGCCTGCAACAGCAGAAGGATCGTGTCGCGGCTCACGCCGGTAGCGTGCTGGCGGTGGTCGGGTTGATCTTTGCGGCCGGTATCTTCACCGGTATCCTGACCGGCACCGGGATGGTCGACGCCATGTCGAAAAGCCTGTTGGCGGTGATTCCGGATTTCCTCGGCCCGTACCTGGCTGTGATCACGGCGCTGGTAAGCATGCCGTTCACTTTCTTCATGTCGAACGATGCATTTTATTACGGCGTGTTACCGGTACTTGCCGAGGCCGCCAGCCATTACGGTATAACCGCGGTGGAAATGGCACGTGCCTCGATCGTCGGTCAGCCCGTCCACCTGTTGAGCCCGCTGGTTCCATCGACCTACCTGTTGGTGGCCCTGGCCGGTATCGATTTCGGTGACCACCAGCGCTTCACTCTCAAGTGGGCAGTGCTGGTTTGTATCTGCATACTGATTGCTGCACTGCTGTTGGGGACTTTCCCGGTGTTCAGCACTCTATAAGCCCAAGACTCACCACTTCGGGTCCAGGCTTCGCTGTTTGAAGCCCGGGCCCGTTGTGGTTTAACAATCGCTCAAAGGAATACACATGGAATGGCTGACCAACCCTGAAATCTGGGTTGCCTTCTTCACCCTGACCGCCCTGGAAATCGTCCTGGGTATCGATAACATCATCATGATTTCGATCTTGGTCAGCCGCATGCCCAAACACATGCAGGCGCGCACCCGGATTTTCGGTCTGGCGCTGGCCATGATCACGCGGATACTGTTGCTGCTGTCGATCACCTGGGTCATGCGCCTCACCGCCGACCTGTTCGAAGTGTTCGGCCAGGGTATTTCCGGACGCGACCTGATCCTGTTCTTCGGTGGTCTGTTCCTGCTGTGGAAAAGCTCGCAAGAGATGTACCACGCGCTGGAAGGTGAAGATGAAAGCAACGACGAACCTTCGGGCAAGGGCGGCAACTTCCTCTACACCATCATCCAGATTGCGATCATTGACATCGTGTTCTCCCTGGACTCGGTAATCACTGCGGTCGGCATGGTGTCCCACGTACCGGTCATGGTCGCGGCAATCATCGTGGCCGTGCTGGTGATGATGTGGGCATCGGGCACCATCAGTGAGTTCATCGACAAGCACCCATCGCTGAAGATGCTGGCGTTGTCGTTCCTGCTGTTGGTCGGCACCGTGCTGATTGCCGAATCCCTGGACGTGCACGTGCCAAAAGGCTACGTCTACTTCGCCATGGCGTTCTCGCTGGCTGTGGAAGCGATCAACATCAAGATGCGCACCGCCATCGCGAAAAAGAGGAAACAGCAGGATCCGGTAAAACTGCGCAAGGACATTCCGGGCCAGTGACCCGGTAGTACGCAACACCCTGTGGGAGCGGGCTTGCTCGCGAAGACGGAGTGTCAGTCAACATCAAAGTTGCCTGGTACACCGCTTTCGCGAGCTGGCTCGCTCCCACTTTGCTTTTGGCTGGCTACATGAATCTGTTTCCATGACAGTTTTGTTTCAATCCCTTCTTTGGCTATGCGATGCTGGCGCGCAGACCGTTAGCCAACTACAGCTTAAGTACAGAACGTAGAACGTCGCGCGGTACCGTCAACTTGCTCCTTTGGGGCGCTACACCACAGGGGGTCTTTATGCTCACCCTGCTCAATTTACTTTCTGCCGTGGCCCTGCTGATCTGGGGCACGCACATCGTCCGAACCGGCATCCTGCGGGTCTACGGCACCAATCTGCGCCATGTCATTGGCCACAACATGTCCAAACGCTGGCTGGCTTTCGCCTCCGGGATCGCCGTGACAGCGATGGTCCAGAGCAGCAACGCCACCGCCATGCTCGTCACCTCCTTTGTCGGCCAGGGCCTGATGACGCTGACCCCGGCGCTGGCCACCATGCTTGGCGCGGACGTCGGTACGGCGCTGATGGCGCGGGTGCTGACGTTCGATCTGTCGTGGCTGTCGCCGTTGCTGATTTTTGTCGGGGTGATTTTCTTTCTGTCGCGCAAGCAGACCCGACTCGGGCAGATGGGTCGTGTCGCCATTGGCTTGGGGCTGATCATTCTGGCGCTGCAACTGATTGTCGAAGCGGCGCATCCGATTACCCAGGCCAAAGGGGTGAAGGTGATTTTCGCCTCGCTCACCGGCGACATCCTGCTTGACGCCCTGGTCGGCGCGCTGTTCGCGATGATTTCCTATTCCAGCCTGGCCGCTGTGCTGCTGACCGCGACCCTGGCGGGTGCCAACGTGATCAGTCTGCCGGTGGCCATCGGGCTGGTGATCGGCGCCAATATCGGCAGCGGTGTACTCGCCTTCCTCAGCACCAGCATGCAGAACGCCGCCGGGCGCCAAGTGGCGCTGGGCAGCCTGCTGTACAAACTGATTGGTCTTTTATTGATCATTCCGGTGCTCGATCCGCTGGTGCACTGGCTCGATGGCCTGGATTTCAGCCCTCAGGAAATGGTCATTGGCTTTCACCTGCTCTACAACACCGTGCGCTGCCTGATCCTGCTGCCCAGCCTCGAACCGATGGCGAGGTTTTGTGCCTGGGTGCTGCCGGAGCGCCAGCAGGCCAACGGCACGGCCAAGCCCCGGCATCTTGACCCCACGGCATTGGTCACGCCCGGTCTGGCGCTGGCCAACGCGGCCCGGGAAACCCTGCGCATGGGCGACCTCATCGACAACATGCTCGAAGCCATGCTCGACGTGTTGCGCGGCAAACAGACCGCCGTCACCCAGGAAATCCGCCGCCTGACCGACGATGTGGAAGCGCTCTACAGTGCGATCAAGTTGTATCTGGCGCAAATGCCCCGGGAAGATCTCAGCGATCAGGACAGCCGGCGCTGGGCGGAAATCATCGAACTGGCGATCAACCTGAAACTCGCCAGCGACTTGATCGAACGCATGCTGCGCAAGATTCAGCAGCAGAAAACCTCGCAGCGCCGGTCGTTTTCCGAAGTCGGGCTGGACGAATTGACCGGGCTGCATGCGCAGTTGATTTCCAGCCTGCGGCTCGGGATGTCGGTGTTTCTCAGTGGCGACCCGGAAAGTGCCCGCCAGCTGGTGCGTGAAAAACGTCGTTTCCGCGCACAGGAACGGCGTCTGGCCCACGCTCATGTCAGCCGCTTGCAACGTAAAATCGTGCAAAGTATCGAAACCAGTTCGTTGCATCTGGAGCTGATCGCCGACATGAAGCGTCTGAATTCGCTGTTTTGCAGCAGTGCCTACGTGGTGCTGGAAACATCGGACACCGGTGCGCTGGTGGTCGACGATTTGAGCGACATTACTCATTCACCCTGAACGTCCACAATTGCCTGAAGTCTGTAGAACTTACGCTAGTCGTATGGAAACCCGTTATGCGTTGTCTGTTGTTCGCCTGCCTGTTGCTTGGTTCATTCCCGTCATTTGCCCTGGATCGCTTCCAGGTCGAGGGCTACACCCTGCGCAATGGTTTGCAGTTGTTGCTCAAACCCGGCACCGACCGCGGGCATGTGGCGATCCGGCTGGTGGTCGGCGTTGGCCTGGACGATTTCAAATGCGAAGAAAAGGAGTTGCCGCATCTGCTGGAACACCTGCTGTTCAGCGGCATCGACGCCAGCGGCGAAGGTGGCCTGGAAGAACGCATGCAAGCTCTGGGCGGTGAGTGGAACGCGTTCACCAGCAATGCCGATACGACTTTCGTCATCGAAGCCCCGGCGAAAAACCAGCGCAAGGTGCTCGACCTGCTGCTGGCACTGCTGACCCAGACCCGTTTCGACGACAACGCCATCAACGCGGCCAAGCAAGTGGTCGAGCGTGAAGACGGCGGCCACTACTCGCACCTGCAGCGCTGGCTCGATCGTCAGGACCTCGGCCACACGGCCAGCAACCAACTGGCCGTGGAGCTGGGCCTCAAGTGCCCGGAGCGTGCGCAAGTCGATGACCTGACCCATGAGCAACTGGAGCACGTGCGCAAGGACTGGTACGCGCCGAACAACATGACCCTGATCGTGGTCGGCGATCTCGACAAGTTGCTGCCGGCTTATCTGGAGCGGGCGTATGGCGCGCTGGAAGCGATCCCCCCTGGCGAGCATCCGCCGCTGCCGCAAATCCAGGCCAGCGCCGCCCATGAGCGCACCCTGGCCCGCGGTCTGGTCGGCAACGGCGCCAAGTTGCACTGGCTGGTGCCAGAGCCGGTACTGGAGGACCAACACGACGAAACCTTCGATTTGCTCAAGGACTATCTGGATTGGGCGCTCTATCGCCAGCTGCGCCTGGCTCACGGTTTGTCCTACGGCCCGTGGGCGGAACGCGAGGTGTTCGGCGGCGTGGGTTTCATGAGCCTCAATGCCGACCTGGAACGCGACGACGTGACCGATGCCGAACAAGTACTCGATGACTTGAAGGCCGGACTGCTCAAGAACGGCCTCAATGCCGACACCTTCAACCGCCTCAAGCAGGCCGCGATCGCCCGCCAGGCCTGGGCCGTACAAGGCAACAGCGCGTTGGCCGACTACTACTGGAGCGCCATAGGCAACTACGAAGATGGCCACTTCGCCAACCCGGCCCGGGAGCTGCAAGAAGTGACGCTGGAAGAAGCGAACAAGGCCGTGCGTGAATTGCTCCTGCAACCGGGGTATTTGCGGATCGAGAAGCCGTTGTTCAGTTATGACCAAGTGATGTGGCTGGTGGTCGGTGGGGTGGGCTTGATCGTGTTGATGCTGGTGGGTTGGCGTTTGCAGCGCAAGAAGTAACCATTCCATGTGACAACGGACTGAGAGGCCTTGCCGGTTCCCTGTGGGAGCGTGGTGTAACTGACCGTGAACCCTCGCCACAGCGCCGCACCAGCGGTACCCTGTCGAGGTTTTTTCCTACGACGACTGTGAAACCGCCGAATGCAAAACCTGACCCTTTTCGTACAGCGCATCCTCGAATTGATGAAGCGGTACCCTGGGGTCATTGCGCTCTTTGGTTTCATCTCCGGGGTGGGCAGTTTCATTCTGGTCGATCGCCAGCAAGGCCTGGCGAGCTGGATCACCACCATCATGCTGATCAGCTGGATCTGGCTGATGCTGGAAAACAGCCTGACCAAGCTGTTCGCGCGCATCTTCAAGCGCGAAATACCGGAACCCTTGCTGCGTTACGCAACGCAGATGATCCATCAGGAAAGCCTGTTCTTTGTCCTGCCGTTCTTCTTCATCACCACGACGTGGAACAGCGGCCAGTTGTTTTTCACCGGGCTGCTGGGCGTCGCGGCGCTGATTTCGATCATCGACCCGCTCTACTACAAATGGCTGGCTCCACGGCGCTGGGCGTTTCTGGCCTTGCACACCCTGACCCTGTTCGCCGCGCTGCTCACTGCGTTGCCGGTGATCATGCACCTGACCACCGCGCAAAGTTTCAAATGGGCACTGGGTATCTCGGTGCTGTTGTCGTTCCCGAGCCTGGCGTCGATCTTCCCGATTCGTACCCTGCGCAATGCGCTGGCGATCTTGAGTATCACCCTGGGCATCGGCGCCATTGGTTGGGCGCTGCGCTCGTGGGTGCCGCCGGCGACGCTGTGGATGACCGATGTGGCCATCAGCACGCAGATGCAAGACCGCACGCCTGGCGCCAGCCTCGACGAAGTCAGCGCCGAGCAGATTCGCAATGGCGGGCTCTACGCGTACACCGCGATCAACGCTCCACGTGGCCTGGACGAACGGATTTATCACGTCTGGAAATTCAACGGTAAAGAGGTCGACCGCATCCCTCTGGATATTCGTGGCGGGCGCAAGGAAGGTTACCGGGCCTGGACCCACAAGCAGAATTTCCCGGGCAACCCGGCCGGCAAATGGCAGGTTCGGGTGCTGACCGAGGATGGCCAGGTCATCGGCGTGCTGCGCTTCAAAGTCACGGACAGCACAGCGATCAAAGAAAAGTAGTCCGGTTCGTGCTATTACGTAGAGCTGCGTAATCACTGAACAAGCACGGAGCTTATGATCAGCAGCACAATGGCCGGCAATGCCCGATTGGACACGTCGATTACCCCTGCGCGGTTGCGGGTGACGGGCGACTGGACGCTTGCCCATTACGCTGACCTCAAGCTGTTGAGCGAAAAACTCCACGGCCAGTACGACGCCAACACCCCCATCGACCTCAATGGACTGGGCGCCCTCGACACCGCCGGCGCCTCGCTGTTGGTCGAGCTGCTCGGCTCCGAGCGCCTCGGCCGCTCCGCCGAACATCCTGATTGCACACTCTCCGCTGCCGATCGTGCATTGCTGCAAACCGTCTACTGCTCGTTGACCGATTTCTGCGTACCGATCAAGGAACCGGAAGTCAGCGTTTCCATTCAGTTACTGACCCGCATTGGCCGCGCGGTGGACGCCGTCTGGCAGGACACCCTGCAACTGCTGGGTTTCGTCGGCCTGATCATCGAAACCATCGCCCGTGGCCTGTTCCGTCCCAAGCGCTGGCGCGTCACGCCGACGATCGCCCACATCGAACAGACCGGTCTCGACGCCGCCCCCATCGTTGCGTTGCTGACTTTTCTGGTGGGCGCTGTGGTGGCGTTTCTCGGGTCGACGGTGCTGGCCACTTTCGGCGCCACCGTCTTCACCGTGGACCTGGTGGGGTTTGCCTTCCTGCGCGAATTCGGTGTGTTGCTGACCGCGATCCTGATGGCCGGGCGCACCGCCAGTGCGTTCACGGCGCAAATCGGTTCGATGAAGGCCAACGAGGAAATCGACGCCATCCGCACCTTGGGCCTTGATCCCGTGGAGTTGCTGGTGGTGCCGCGGGTCCTGGCGTTGCTGATCGCCCTGCCGATGCTGACCTTCCTGGCGATGCTGTCGGGGATTATCGGCGGTGCCGTGGTCTGCGCGGTGGCGCTGGATATCTCGCCGGCGATGTTCCTGTCGCTGCTGCAAACGGACATCGGCGTTCAGCACTTTCTGGTGGGGATCGTCAAAGCGCCGGTGTTCGCCTTCCTCATCGCCGCCATCGGTTGCCTGGAAGGCTTCAAGGTCAGTGGCAGCGCCGAGTCCGTCGGTGCCCACACCACGTCGAGCGTGGTGCAGTCGATTTTCGTAGTGATCGTGATGGATGCGATCGCCGCGATGTTTTTCATGGAGATGGGATGGTGAGTCGTGTACCCCGAGCGCCCTCCGAGGCGGTGATTGAAGTCCGTGGGCTGTGCAACCGCTTTGGCCGCCAGAGCGTGCACGAGAACCTCGACCTGGACTTGTACAAGGGCGAGATCCTCGCCGTAGTCGGCGGCTCCGGCAGTGGCAAGTCGGTGCTGTTGCGCAGCATTGTCGGGTTACGCCAGCCCAGTGAAGGCGTGGTGAAAGTCTTCGGGAAAAACCTGCCGACCTTGTCCGAACACGAGCGTTCGCTGGTGGAGCGGCGATTCGGCGTGCTGTTCCAGAAAGGCGCGTTGTTCTCTTCACTGACGGTGACCGAGAACGTCGCCCTGCCGCTGATCGAACACGCAGGCTTGAGCCGCAACGACGCCGAGCACCTGGCGGCAGTGAAAATGGCCCTGGCCGGATTGCCGCTGTCGGCGGCGGAGAAGTACCCCTCGTCGCTGTCCGGCGGCATGATCAAGCGTGCCGCGCTGGCCCGGGCGTTGGCGCTGGACCCGGACATTCTGTTTCTCGACGAGCCCACCGCCGGTCTCGACCCGATCGGTGCCGCCGCGTTCGACCAATTGATCCTGACTTTGCGCGATGCTTTGGGCCTGAGTGTCTTTCTGGTGACCCACGACCTCGACACGCTCTACACCATCACCGACCGGGTGGCGGTGCTGGCGCAGAAAAAAGTGCTGGTGGCGGACGCCATCGACAAGGTCTCGGAAACCGACGATGCGTGGATTCACGAATACTTCCATGGCCCCCGCGGCCGCGCGGCATTGACAGCCGCCCAACAGCTCAAAGAGGTCTGACATGGAAACCCGAGCCCATCATGTATTGATCGGCCTGTTCACCGTGATTGTGGTGACGGCCGCGTTGCTGTTCGGCCTGTGGCTGGCCAAGTCCAGTGTCGACACCGAGTTCAAGGACTACGAAGTCGTGTTCAACGAGGCGGTCAGCGGTTTGTCCAAGGGCAGTTCGGTGCAGTACAGCGGGATCAAGGTCGGCGACGTGATCTTGCTGCGGCTGGACCCGAAAGACCCGCGTCGGGTGCTGGCGCGAATTCGCCTGGCCGGCGATACCCCGGTCAAGGAAGACACCCAGGCCAAACTGGCCCTGACCGGCGTCACCGGGACCTCGATCATCCAGCTCAGCGGCGGCACGCCACAGAGCCCGACGCTCAAGGGCAAGGACGGCAACCTGCCGACCATCGTCGCCTCGCCCTCGCCCATCGCCCGCCTGCTCAATGACAGCGAAAACCTGATGGCCGGGGTGACCACGCTGATGCATAACGTCAACCTGATGTTCTCCACGGAAAACATCGAGCGCATCAGCAACACCCTGGAGCACCTGGAGCAAACCACCGGGGCCATTGCCGAGCAGCGCGGCGATATCCGTCAGGCCATGCAGCAACTGGCTTCGGTGGGTAAGCAGGCCAACACCATGCTGGAGCAGACCACGGCGCTGATGCGCAATGCCAACGGGCTGCTCAATGATCATGGCAAGGAAGCGCTGGGCAGCGCCGAGCAGGCGATGAAGTCGCTGCAGGAGAGCAGCGCCACCCTCAACAAATTGATCACTGCCAATCAGGATTCGCTCAACAGCGGCATGCAAGGTCTCAATGGCCTTGGCCCGGCCGTGCGTGAGATGCGCGAAACCCTGAGTTCGTTGCGCACCATTACCACACGCCTGGAAGCCAACCCCAGCGGTTACCTGCTGGGTAGTGAAAAGACCAAGGAATTCACGCCATGAAGCTGATTCGGATTGCCCTTCTCGCTGGCTTCACGCTGATCGGTTCGTGCTCGATCCTGCCCAAGCCCGAGCCCTTCGAGGTCTATCGATTGCCGTCGGCCCAGAGCACATCGGCCAGCCATGGCACGCCGCAGCGCTGGTCGCTGCGCCTGAGTAAATTCCAGTCCAGCGAAGCGTTGAACAGTCCGAACATTGCAGTGATTCCCCAGGGCGATGTGATCAGCCACTACAAGGGCTCACGCTGGAGCGACCCGGCGCCGGTGCTGGTGCGCAATCGCTTGCTGGAAGGTTTCCAGCATGATGGACGGGTGCCGCTGTTGAGCACCGATGACAGCATTTTCCAGACCGATCTTGAATTGGGCGGCAGCCTGCAGGCGTTCCAGACTGAATACCAGGGTACGAATGCCAGCGCGGTCGTGCGTCTGGACGCATTGCTGGTGCGCAGTTACGACCAGCGCATCCTCGCCAGCCGCCGCTTTGAAGTGCGCCAGTCACTCAGCGATGTGCAGGTCCCGGCGGTGGTGGTCGGGTTCGGTCAGGCGAACGATCAGTTGACCACGCAGGTGGTGAGCTGGGCGGTTGAGCAAGGACAGAAACTCGCCCCGCCGCCCAGATCTTGAGGAAGAACACAGCCCCCTGTGGGAGCGGGCTTGCTCGCGAAGAGGGAGTGTCAGTCGACATTAATGTTGCCTGATACACCGCCTTCGCGAGCAAGTCGGATCGCCGCACCGCCGCTCCCACAGTTGATTTGTGTCGACCGTATCAGCGCTGCGAAAACGCCTGATGCAGCTCAGCCAGCGTTTCAAAGTGATACGCCGGCGCTTCGGCGCTCAACTCTTCATGGCTGCCGAACCCGTAACCCACCGCCGCCGCGTCCAGGCCATTGCTGCGCGCGCCGATCAGGTCGTGCTTGCGGTCACCGATCATCAAGGTGTTGGCCGGGTCCAGGTTTTCTTCGGCCATCAGGTGAGCGATCAGCTCGACCTTGTTGGTCCGGGTGCCGTCCAGTTCGCTGCCGTAAATCACCTTGAAGTGTTTGGCAAAGTCGAAATGCCGGGCGATTTCCCGGGCGAACACCCACGGTTTCGAGGTAGCGATGTATAGCTGCCGCCCTTGTCCGCTCAGGCTTTCCAGCAGCGGCGCGACACCATCGAATACGCGGTTTTCGTAAAGACCGGTGACCTTGAAGCGCTCGCGATAGAAATTCACAGCCTGCCAGGCCCTGGCTTCATCGAAGTCGTAGAACTGCATGAACGCCTGCAACAGCGGCGGGCCGATGAAGTGTTCGAGTTTCGCCAGGTCCGGCTCATCGATACCCAGTTTGCCCAAGGCGAACTGGATCGAACGGGTGATGCCCTCGCGCGGGTCGGTGAGGGTGCCATCGAGGTCGAACAAAACGGTTTGGTAATGCATGTCGAATCCTGAATAAGGGGGCCGGGTCAAAGCTGGTCGTAGCCTTCGGCCAGATGCAGGTCCTTGAGCTTCACGTAGTTCGCCGCGCTGTAGGTGAAAAAGGCGCGTTCCTTGTCAGTCAGCGGGCGGATCTGCTTCACCGGGCTGCCCACATACAGGAAGCCGCTTTGCAGATGCTTGCCCGGCGGCACCAGGCTGCCGGCACCGATGATCACATCATTGTCGACCACCGCGCCGTCCATGACGATGCTGCCCATGCCGATCAATACCCGGCTGCCTACCGAACAACCATGCAGCATGACCTTGTGGGCGATGGTCACGTCATCGCCGATCAGCAACGGATAGCCGTCCGGGTTGAACGGCCCGGCGTGGGTGATGTGCAACACGCAGCCATCCTGCACGCTGGTGCGCGCGCCGATGCGGATGCGGTGCATGTCGCCACGGATCATTGTCAGCGGCCAGACCGAGCTGTCTTCGCCAATTTCAACGTCGCCGATCACCACCGCCGAGCCATCGACAAAAGCGCCTTTACCCAGCAGCGGCGTGTGGTTCTGATACTTGCGAAGGTTCACGATAGGGTTTCTCTCTGTTGCTGATAGCTGCGGTGAACGTCGATTGTAATTAAGATGGCTGCATGTTTCTCCAGCCAAGGTATCAACCGTGAGCGTGAACAACCCTCTTTTGCAGTCCTATGACCTGCCGCCGTTCTCCGCCATCCGCGCTGAACACGTACAACCGGCCATTGAACAGATCCTGGCTGACAACCGTGCCGCCATCGTCGAGATCCTCAAGACCCAGGTCAAACAGCCAACGTGGGCTGGCCTGGTGCTGGCGATGGACGAACTCAATGACCGCCTGGGCGCCGCCTGGAGCCCGGTCAGCCACCTCAACGCGGTGTGCAACAGCGCCGAACTGCGTGAAGCCTACGAGTCGTGCCTGCCGGCCTTGAGCGCCTATTCCACCGAATTGGGCCAGAACCGCGAACTGTTCCAGGCTTTCGAAGCCCTGGCCAGCAGCCCGGAGGCCGCCGGTTTCGACGTGGCGCAGAAAACTATCCTGGAACACTCCCTGCGTGACTTCCGTCTGTCGGGTATCGACCTGCCGGAAGCCGAACAGAAGCGTTACGCCGAAGTGCAGAGCAAGCTGTCCGAACTGGGCAGCCGTTTCTCCAACCAATTGCTCGATGCCACTCAGGCCTGGACCAAGCACATCACCGATGAAGCCGCCCTCGCCGGCCTGACCGATTCGGCCAAGGCGCAAATGGCTGCCGCAGCTCAAGCCAAGGATCTGGATGGCTGGCTGATCACCCTGGAATTCCCGAGTTATTACGCGGTGATGACCTACGCCCAGGACCGCGCACTGCGTGAAGAAGTCTACGCCGCGTACTGCACCCGTGCGTCGGACCAAGGCCCGAATGCCGGCCAGAACGATAACAGCCCGGTCATGGAAGAAATCCTCGACCTGCGTCAGGAGCTGGCCAAGCTGTTGGGGTTCAGTAGTTTCTCCGAGCTGAGCCTGGCGACCAAAATGGCCGAATCCAGCGATCAGGTGCTGAGTTTCCTGCGCGACCTGGCCACGCGCAGCAAGCCGTTCGCTGCCCAGGATCTGGAGCAGCTCAAGGCTTACGCCGCCGAACAAGGCTGCCCGGATCTGCAAAGCTGGGACAGCGGTTTCTACGGCGAAAAACTCCGTGAACAACGCTACAGCGTGGCCCAGGAAGCCCTGCGCGCCTACTTCCCGATCGACAAGGTGCTCAGTGGCCTGTTCGCCATCGTCCAGCGCCTGTACGGCATCGAGATTGCCGAGCTCAAAGGCTTCGACACCTGGCACCCGGATGTCCGCCTGTTTGAAATCAAGGAAAACGGCCAGCATGTCGGTCGCTTCTTCTTTGATCTCTACGCCCGCGCCAACAAGCGTGGAGGTGCGTGGATGGATGGCGCACGCGACCGTCGTCGCACCGCTGGCGGTGTATTGCAAAGCCCGGTGGCCAACCTGGTGTGCAACTTCACTCCGGCCGACAGCGGCAAGCCTGCGCTGCTGACCCATGACGAAGTCACCACCCTGTTCCACGAGTTTGGTCACGGCCTGCATCACCTGCTGACCCGCGTCGAGCATGCTGGCGTGTCCGGCATCAACGGCGTGGCCTGGGATGCGGTCGAGTTGCCGAGCCAGTTCATGGAAAACTGGTGCTGGGAACCGGAGGGCCTGGCGCTGATTTCCGGTCATTATGAAACCGGCGAACCGCTGCCTCAGGACCTGCTCGGGAAAATGCTCGCGGCGAAAAACTTCCAGTCCGGCCTGATGATGGTCCGCCAACTGGAGTTCTCGCTGTTCGACTTCGAACTGCACGCCACCCACGGTGACGGCCGTAGCGTGCTGCAAGTGCTCGAAGGCGTGCGCGACGAGGTTTCGGTGATGCGTCCACCGGCTTACAACCGCTTCCCCAACAGCTTTGCGCACATCTTCGCTGGCGGTTACGCCGCGGGTTACTACAGCTACAAATGGGCTGAAGTGCTGTCCGCCGATGCGTTTTCGAAGTTCGAAGAAGAAGGCGTGCTCAACGCCGACACCGGTCGCGCCTTCCGCGAAGCAATCCTGGCCCGTGGCGGTTCCCAGGAACCGATGGTGCTGTTCGTCGACTTCCGTGGTCGTGAGCCATCAATTGACGCACTCTTGCGCCACAGCGGTCTGAGTGAGGACGCGGCAGCATGAGTGAGGGACCTGTGATTACGAAAAAACGCTTTATCGCCGGGGCGGTCTGCCCGGCATGCAGCGAGCCGGACAAATTGATGATGTGGAATGAAGACCAGATCCCGCACCGTGAGTGCGTGGCCTGCGGGTACTCCGACACGCTCAATGAACAAGGGCTGTCGGTGCCCAAGGAGTTGGGTACGCGGGTTAATACCAGCGCACTCAAACCAGCCGACACCAAGGTTCAGGCGGTTCAGTTCTTCCCGAACCCGAAACTGAAGAAAAAACCGGACGAACAAAACTGAGTGAAAAAAGCCCCCGTTGCGCCATGCTACGGGGGCTTTTTTTATTCAATGTGAGCGGACTTGAACCAGCTTTTCATCGAACACGCGGCGAACGGGCTGGTGCTGCAATCGCCATTGGCCAGGGCCGTGCGCAGTTTTTCCACGTCGGCCTGCATCATGTAGCGAATGCCGTCCTTGAAGTGGGTGCTGTCGCCAAAGTCGCCCTGGGTCATTTCGTTCAGGGCCTCCTCCTTGGTCCAGCCCTGGATGACAACCCGGTACATAGCTGCCATCAGGCCGGTACGGTCGGAACCGTGTTTGCAATGCATCAACACCGGGCCTTTGGCTTCGGCAGCCTTGATGGCACGCAAGGCCTTGAGCACATCGGCGTCATCCACATGGTTGGTGCGATAAGGCAGTTGTACTTGCGTGATGCCTGGCGTGGACAACCAACTGGAGTCCGCTTCAGGCAAGAAGTTGATTACCGTCCCGACCTTGAGTTTCTCCAGCAGCGGCACTGCCCCGTTGTCCGGCAAGGCGCTGCGATAGAGGGTTGGCGACATTTGAAAGAGGTTGTATTGCTTCTCGACCGGTTGGGCCCAGTCTGCCGGACGCTGCATCACACTGTCGTCAGCAAGTGCCGATGTCAGGTTAACGAGTGCGACCAGCGACAGGCATATTGCAGATAAAAAACGTGGTAAAGGCATGCTTGAGCGACCGTTCAGAAAGGGACGGGAAGATGGTGGCAAGGATCAGTCATGCACGGTCAAAGGCCTGTGAGCGGACCGTCAAAGAATCGTGAAGTCCGCGCTCAGGTTACAGTTTCAGTTTGATGAATGCTTTGAGCAACTCGTTCAGTGCGGTCCCATAGTCAAACACCTGTCCAGTTTCAGGGTTGCGCTCACTACCTTTAAAAGGCGAGCCGGAATCCGCAGATTTGGTTTCGTACACACCGAGGCTATACAGTTGGTGATCCTCTTCATCAATGTCGAATACCTCAACATCTACTCGACGCTCGGGTGGTTCAGCGGGAAGGCGATAAAGATACGCTATGCCCTCTGGAGCAATTATTTGTTGATGATAAAAAGCGAGTGCAAGTTGTGTAAGGGCGGCAATGTCCTTTTCGTCGATGCTATTGTCTGGAATGACATTGATATCGGACCATGGATCAAAATCGAGCGTTGAAATCTTGCCGTCATCTTTTATATGGAGTGTCATGGAGGGAGCGCTTGCGAGAACATCAGCGAACTGCTCCATTGTTTTGTTCGGATACTCGCCGGCCCTTATTAGCTTGATAACTACCTGCACATCTTCCGGCGTTTCTATTTGTTGTAGATAAGCACCGGTTTTTATGGGCGTAGACATTTTTTATCCTCGTGGATGTCTGGAATGCATGCGGGAGCCCGCATGCATTCGGCATAGCGCTTTCCAGTGATTGGAAAGTCAGGGCTCAGGGATTGACGATACTGGCATAAGCCTTTGCCAGCGCCTGTAACTTGGCTTTGTCGTCGGCACCGATGTTTCCGTCTCCATCGACATCCTTGCCAACGGCCCTGATGCTGAACGAGTCGCCACTGTCTGTGGATACTGCGGTGTAAAAAGTCGAGTCAACGAGTGTTTCAACTTGCACTTCGTTAACAGCATCCCAACTTAATTCTTTGCGGGCCAGTTGTAGCGAAACCAGTGTGTTGGGCTCCGAAGGACTCGGTTGCATGAGTTGCAGAAAGATGCCGCGCTGATTAAAGAAAGACATTAATAAATCCTTTTATTTGATCGCTATTGAGGGTGTTGCTTTTCGGGCTGAATATACGGGCGGGTATTGGATCTAACCACTGACTATATGTTTCCTTAGTTTTCTCATCATTGATTAACAAGTAAGCTCATGAGGCCATGAGGCCATGAGGCCATGAGGCCATGAGGCCAGATGAAGGGCTGAGTGGTACTGGTCGATTCGCAGCAGGTCGGATACTGTATGAATATACAGACCAAGGAATCCGCCGATGGTTAGCCCTCTGCCTCCCCGTGGCCGCGGCACCGCAACCAACCCGCACAACCGCTTTGCACCCAGCCAGTCGGTGGCCGAAGACGACGGCTGGTATCAGGAGGTGCCGCTTACCCAAGGCACCGAGGTGAGCATCGAAAGGGCAAAAACCATCATTACCCGTAACACTTCACCGGACTTGCCCTTCGACCGCTCGATCAATCCCTACCGCGGCTGCGAGCATGGCTGCATCTATTGCTACGCACGTCCCAGTCACGCCTATTGGGACATGTCGCCGGGGCTGGATTTCGAGACAAAACTGATTGCCAAGACCAACGCCGTGGATGTGCTGGAGGAGCAGCTGTCCAAACGTGGCTATCAATGTGCGCCGATCAACCTCGGCTCCAACACCGACCCCTATCAGCCGATTGAGCGTGAATACAAGATCACCCGGCAAACCCTCGAAGTACTCCTGCGTTACCGGCACCCGGTGACCATCGTCACCAAGGGATCGCTGATTCTTCGCGACCTGGACTTGCTGACCGAGCTCGCCAGCCAGAGACTGGTGGCGGTAATGATCAGCCTGACCACCCTGGACGACGAGCTCAAGCGCATCCTCGAACCCCGCGCGGCGGCGCCCAAAGCCCGGTTGCGGGCGATCAGGGTCATGCGCGATGCAGGCATTCCGGTGGGCGTGCTGTGTTCACCGATGATTCCGATGATCAACGACAGCGAACTCGAAAGCCTGCTCACCGAGGCCCATGCGGCCGGGGCGCAGAGTGCTGCTTACATGATGTTGCGCCTGCCCTTGGAAGTGGCGCCGCTGTTCGAAGAATGGCTGGGTGCCCACTATCCGCAACGGGCGGCGCATGTGCTGAGCCTGATTCGTCAGAGCCGTGGCGGTGAATTCTACGACAGCCGCTTTGGTGCTCGAATGCGCGGCGAAGGCCCCTTCGCCGACCTGCTGGCACAGCGCTTTGCCAAAACCATCAAGCGCCTGGGGCTCAATCGACGGGAAGGCTTTGACCTGGACTGCAATGCCTTTTGTCCGCCCGGTCGCCAAATGTCGTTGATTTGAGGACAATTGGCCTATGGTTGAGTACTGAAGAGCGCGCTCAGGCCTTAGGCTGGTCACGTTTTTTGTGACCTGGAACACGCGTCCTAGAGCGTTTTATTCAGTTTCAATTAAGATTCGGCCGCTACCTTGTTCATCGAGTGACTGATGGGTCGAGATGTTTGACCTGGATGTTTTTTAACCAGCCACTGGCTTCACACCGGACCACACGGGAAGATTCCCTGACTCCGCCAATGAGGATGAATCATGAGTGACAAGGATAAACAGCCGTTGGCTGCGTCGGCTTCAGCCCAACCCGAGGCGGAAACCGCCGATGCAGCGTTGCAGCACATCGTTGACGGCTTTTTGCATTTTCATCATGAGGTCTTTCCCCAGCAGGAAGAGCTCTTCAAGAAACTCGCCACGGCCCAGCGGCCACGAGCGATGTTCATTGCCTGCGCCGATTCGCGCATCGTTCCCGAGTTGATCACCCAGAGCTCCCCCGGCGACCTGTTCGTGACCCGTAACGTCGGCAACGTCGTGCCGCCTTATGGGCAAATGAACGGTGGTGTTTCCACGGCCATCGAGTACGCCGTACTGGCTCTGGGGGTGCATCACATCATCATTTGCGGGCATTCCGACTGCGGCGCCATGCGCGCGGTGCTCAACCCGGACAGTCTGGAAAAAATGCCCACGGTCAAAGCCTGGCTGCGTCATGCCGAAGTGGCCAAAACCATGGTGCAGGAGAACTGCAACTGCTCTAGCGAAAGCGAAAGCATGCACATTCTTACCGAAGAGAACGTGATCGCCCAATTGCAGCATCTGCGTACCCATCCGTCGGTGGCCTCGCGCATGGCCAACGGTCAGCTATTTATTCACGGCTGGGTCTACAACATCGAAACCAGCGAAATCAAAGCGTACGACGCCGATCAAGGTTGTTTCCTGCCGCTCAATGGCAGCCTGCCAATTCCCGTGGCGACGCCCAAAGCGCGCTTCTAAACCCTCCTAAATCGTTGTGTGGTTCAGCCGAGGCTGCCGTTCAGGCAGCCTGGCTTTGCCATGCCTGAAGAAAACTTCGGGAGACTCACCATGCGTGCTGCTCGACTCAAAGCTGTTTTGCCACGGGAGCTGCTGGCTTCGGTGGTTGTTTTTCTGGTCGCCCTGCCCCTGTGCATGGGCATCGCGATTGCCTCGGGGCTGCCGCCAGCCAAAGGTCTGATCACCGGCATTATCGGTGGTCTGGTGGTCGGCTGGTTGGCCGGCTCGCCGCTGCAAGTCAGCGGCCCGGCGGCGGGCCTGGCCGTTCTGGTATTCGAACTGGTCCGCCAGCACGGCATCGCCATGCTTGGGCCCATACTGTTGTTGGCAGGTTTTCTGCAACTGGTGGCTGGCCGTTTGAAGCTGGGCTGCTGGTTTCGGGTGACGGCACCCGCGGTGGTGTACGGCATGCTGGCCGGGATTGGCGTGCTGATCATCCTGTCTCAGGTGCATGTGATGCTGGATGCCGTGCCCAAACCCTCGGGCCTGGATAACCTGGCGGCTTTCCCGGCGGCGCTGGTTCAGGCGTTGCCCACGTTTGGCTGGCAAGCCGGGTTGCTCGGTTTGTCGACGATCGCCGTCATGTGGCTGTGGGAGAAATTCCGTCCGCAATCCCTGCGCTTCGTTCCTGGCGCGCTACTTGGCGTCGGTCTGGCCACGCTTGCCAGCCTGGTGCTGGCGTTGCAGGTCAAACGGGTCGAGGTGCCGGCCAACCTGACGGAGGCCATCGACTGGCTGAAGCCAGCGGATCTGCTCAACCTGGCTGATCCGACCTTGCTGATTGCGGCGTTTGCCGTGGCCTTCATCGCCAGCGCCGAAACCTTGCTCTCAGCCGCCGCGGTTGATCGCATGCACAGTGGTCAGCGCTCGGACTTCGACCGGGAATTGTCGGCGCAAGGTATCGGCAACATGCTGTGTGGCCTGCTGGGGGCTTTGCCTATGACCGGCGTTATCGTGCGCAGCTCGGCGAACGTTCAGGCCGGAGCAACCACGCGGTTTTCGACCATTTTCCACGGCCTGTGGTTGTTGGCGTTCGTGCTGTTGCTGTCCAGCGTGCTGCAAAGCATTCCGGTGGCGAGCCTGGCGGGCGTGCTGGTGTACACCGGTTTCAAACTGGTGGATCTCAAGGTCTTCCGTGGTTTGGGCCGGTATGGTCGGGCGCCGATGTTCACCTATGCGGCAACTGCGCTCGCCATCGTTTTCACGGACCTGCTGACCGGCGTGTTGATTGGCTTCGGCCTGACGCTGGTGAAACTGGCGCTGAAAGCTTCGCGGTTGAAAATCAGCCTGATCGACCTGCCACAGGAAGGGGAAATGGAATTGCGCCTGGCAGGCGCGGCGACCTTCCTCAAAGTGCCGGCGCTGACCCAGGTGCTGGGTAGTATTCCACCAGGCGCGACGGTGCATGTGCCACTCAATAATCTGAGCTACATCGATCACTCGTGTCTGGAGTTGCTGGAGGAATGGGGTCGGGCGAATGCGGCCAAGGGTTCGAAGCTGATGATTGAATCGCGGGGGTTGAAGCGCAGACTTGAGGGGCGGGTGCGGACGAATACCGGCGTCGGCGCGGCCGGGTAGATAACAGTGTGGGAGCGGGCTTGCTCGCGAAAGCGGTGGATCAGCCAACACATATGTTGGATGTGAAACCGCATTCGCGAGCAAGCCCGCTCCCACAGGGGATTGTGTTTACCGATGGATCAAGCCGCCGGCTGATCCAGTTCCAGGCCTACGCCCAAGCGGCGGGACATGCACGGCCAGCGTTTCCACGCGGCGCCGGTGTCCGGGCTGTTGAGCTTCTCGCGGTAGGCTTCCACCGATTCCAGTGCGAAGCTTTCGTCGTTGAGCATCTCGTCGATGGCGTGATGCACCACTTCGTCCAGTTGGTTGGCGAACGACTCACCGATCAATTGGTGAGCGATCAGGTTGGCGACAGTCATGTCCAAGGGGATCAGTGGCTGGCCGAAATGCTTGATGTACAGGTCATTGACCTCTTCGACAAACCGGTGCGCCAGATAGGCTTCATCCAGCAGGCTGTCGAGCCCGACATGGCCGGCCATGATGGCTGGCGGCTGGAGGAAGTACTGCTCGGCGATTGCCAGCACCGGTTTGATCTGTGACTCAATGCCCGCTTCCCTGGCGACTTCATTGGCTGCATCCAGCAGATCGGGCACTTCTTCGATGTAGGCGGCGACAAATCGCGTCAGTACGCCGTTGGTATCGGTCTCCGGCAATTGGATCGCCGGGTGCAGATGAGGCAGTTTACTTTCCAGCTGACGCGTCAGCAGGCCGGTCTCGGCTTCGTGTTGTTGGGCTTTTTGGATCTGCTCGCGCAATGCGGCGGTGTTCATGAAAACTCCAGGAAACAAGGCAATGAAATAGGGAAGACATAACTTAGCTGGCTTACGAAAAATGCTAAGACGCATTTGTCATAATTATTTCATCCTTGAGACGGCCCCGTTATATCGATTAGCCACCACTCGTCTGCATCCTTCTCCATTCGTACCCTGCAAAGCAAGTTAATGCTGTTTCAGATGATTTACGCCTTCGCATTGCGAGGTCAGAGGTGCTGTCTATACTCGGGTTGGAATGGAGTTAGCTGATGACGCCCGACTGCATATGCAGCAAGGCCCGGTGCTCAAGTTCGTAGTCTGATGCAGCCGCTCCCTTGCCGCAGGTGAAAGCCGGCGGGATAACAAGAACGATAAGGGGAACCCGCAATGATGCGACATCCACATGTCTGGATGGGCCTCCTGTTGTGGTCGATTTTCAGTCAGGCGCAAGCGGCCTGGACTGTGAATATGGCGCCTGGAGCGACTGAAATCAGTCACGCAGTATTCGACCTGCACATGATCATTTTCTGGATCTGTGTGGTGATCGGCATCATCGTTTTTGGTGCCATGTTCTGGTCGATGATTCTCCACCGCCGCTCGACCGGGCAGGTGGCCGCCAAATTTCATGAAAGCACCACCGTCGAAATCCTCTGGACCATCGTGCCCTTCCTGATCCTGGTGGCCATGGCGATTCCCGCTACCGCGACCCTGATCAAGATGTACGACGCCAGCGAGCCGGAAATCGATATCCAGATCACCGGCTACCAGTGGAAGTGGCACTACAAATACCTGGGCCAGGACGTCGAGTTCTTCAGCAACCTGACCACCCCCCAGGATCAGATCCACAACAAGGAAGCCAAGGGCGAGCATTACCTGCTCGAAGTCGACAAGCCATTGGTGCTGCCGGTCGGCGCCAAAGTGCGCTTCCTTGTGACCTCCGCCGACGTGATCCACTCTTGGTGGGTGCCGGCTTTCGCGGTCAAGCGCGATGCGATTCCCGGGTTCGTCAATGAAGCCTGGACCCGTATCGACAAGCCCGGCATCTACCGTGGCCAGTGCGCCGAGTTGTGCGGCAAGGATCACGGCTTCATGCCGACCGTGGTCGAGGTCAAGGAAAAGGCCGATTACGAAAAATGGCTGGCCGATCGCAAGACCGAGGCCGCGCAGCTCAAAGAGCTGACCAGCAAGGAATGGACGCTCGATGAGCTCAAGGAACGCGGCGACAAGGTCTATCACACCACCTGCGTGGCCTGTCACCAGGCCGAAGGCCAGGGTCTGCCGCCGATGTTCCCGGCACTCAAGGGCTCGAAAATCGCCACCGGACCGAAAGACGCTCACCTGAGCATTGTCTTCCACGGCAAGCCTGGCACTTCCATGGCCGCATTCGGCAAGCAACTCTCGGAAGTCGATATCGCGGCGGTCGTGACCTATGAACGTAACGCCTGGGGCAACAACAAGGGCGACATGGTCACGCCTAAGGAAGTGCTGGAGCTGAAACAGGCGGAAAGCAAATGACCCGGTCTATTGCGCACTTAAGGAATCGGTCGGGGCTACGTACCCCGGCCTGCCCAGCCCATCTGTTTGCAGGAGACAGAACATGACTGCTGTAATCGATGAGCATGCTCATACCGCCACCGACCACGCCCACGGCCCCGCCAAAGGCCTGATGCGCTGGGTGCTGACCACCAACCACAAGGACATCGGTACGCTGTACCTGTGGTTTGCATTCTCCATGTTCCTGCTTGGCGGTTCGTTCGCGATGGTGATTCGCGCCGAGCTGTTCCAGCCGGGGCTGCAGATTGTCCAGCCGGAATTCTTCAACCAGATGACCACCATGCACGGTCTGGTGATGGTCTTCGGTGCGGTGATGCCGGCCTTCGTCGGCCTCGCCAACTGGATGATCCCGCTGATGATCGGCGCGCCGGACATGGCCCTGCCGCGCATGAACAACTTCAGCTTCTGGCTGTTGCCGGCGGCGTTCCTGATGCTGGTGTCGACCCTGTTCACTCCGAGTGGCGGGCCGAACTTCGGCTGGACGTTCTATGCGCCGCTGTCGACTACCTATGCGCCGGAAAGCGTGACCTTCTTCATCTTCGCCATCCACTTGATGGGGATCAGTTCGATCATGGGCGCGATCAACGTGATCGCCACCATCCTCAACCTGCGCGCCCCCGGCATGACGCTGATGAAAATGCCACTGTTCGTCTGGACCTGGCTGATCACCGCGTTCCTGCTGATCGCGGTGATGCCGGTACTGGCGGGGTGCGTGACCATGATGCTGATGGACATCCACTTCGGCACCAGCTTCTTCAGTGCCGCCGGTGGCGGAGACCCGGTGCTGTTCCAGCATGTGTTCTGGTTCTTCGGTCACCCCGAGGTGTACATCATGATCCTGCCGGCCTTCGGTGCCGTCAGTTCGATCATTCCGGCCTTTTCGCGCAAGCCACTGTTCGGTTACACCTCGATGGTCTACGCCACGGCGAGTATCGCGTTCCTGTCGTTCATCGTCTGGGCGCACCACATGTTCGTGGTCGGCATTCCGCTGGTGGGCGAGTTGTTCTTCATGTACGCCACGCTGCTGATTGCGGTGCCAACGGGCGTGAAGGTGTTCAACTGGGCCAGCACCATGTGGCAAGGCTCACTGACCTTCGAGACGCCGATGCTGTTTGCCGTGGCGTTCGTGATCCTGTTCACCATCGGTGGTTTCTCCGGGTTGATGCTGGCCATCGCCCCGGCGGACTTCCAGTACCAGGACACCTACTTCGTGGTCGCGCACTTCCACTATGTGCTGGTGCCGGGGGCGATCTTCGGGATCTTCGCCTCGGCCTACTACTGGCTGCCGAAATGGACCGGCCACATGTACGACGAAACCCTGGGCAAGCTGCATTTCTGGCTGTCGTTCATCGGCATGAACCTGGCCTTCTTCCCGATGCACTTCGTGGGGCTGGCGGGCATGCCGCGACGGATTCCGGACTACAACCTGCAGTTCGCCGACTTCAACATGGTGTCGTCGATCGGCGCATTCATGTTTGGCGCCACGCAGATCTTCTTCCTGTTCATCGTGATCAAGACCATTCGCGGCGGCCCGCCGGCACCGGCCAAGCCGTGGGATGGGGCTGAAGGCCTGGAGTGGAGCATTCCGTCACCGGCGCCGTATCACACCTTCACTACGCCGCCGGAAGTGAAATGAAACGCCTCGGTCCTGTGGGAGCTGGCTTGCCTGCGATGCATGCGACGCGGTGTGTCAGGCAGGCCGCTATCGCGGGCAAGCCCGCTCCCACAGGGTTCTGCGTGGAGGGCTTGGCCCATGGCTGACTCGATTTCGTTGAAGAAACTGGTCACGCGCCTGCTGACCGTGGTGGTGGCAATGTTTGTCTTCGGCTTTGCGCTGGTGCCGATCTACGACGTGATGTGCAAGGCCTTCGGCATTAATGGCAAGACCGGCGGGCAGTACGAGGGTGAGCAAACGGTCGACACCTCGCGCCAGGTGCGCGTGCAGTTTCTGTCGACCAACACCGCCGACATGCCGTGGGACTTTTACCCCAAGCATGACGAATTGACCGCGAACCCGGGGGCGGTGAACGAAATGATATTCATCGCCCACAACCCCACCGATAAACCGATGAGCGCCCAAGCCGTGCCGAGCATCGCGCCCAGCAACGCGGCGGCGTACTTCCACAAGACCGAATGTTTCTGCTTTACCCAGCAAGTGCTGCAGCCCGGTCAACGGATCGAGATGCCGGTGCGTTTCATCGTTGACCGTGACATGCCCAAGGATGTGAAGCACCTGACGCTGTCTTACACGCTGTTCGATATCACCGCCCGACATCCACCGGTAGCTGTAAACACTGGCGGCTGAGCGTGCCCGATAAGGAGAACAATAAATGGCAACTCATGAACATTATTACGTCCCGGCCCAGAGCAAATGGCCGATCATCGCCACGGTCGGCATGTTCGTCACGGTGTTTGGCCTGGCCACCTGGTTCAATGATCTGAAAGCAGCGCGTCCGGAATCCCACGGCCCGCTGATCTTTTTCGTCGGTGGCCTGTTGCTGGCCTACATGCTGTTCGGCTGGTTCGGTACGGTGATCAAGGAAAGTCGCGGCGGCTTGTACAGCGCACAGATGGATCGCTCGTTCCGCTGGGGCATGAGCTGGTTCATTTTCTCGGAAGTGATGTTCTTCATCGCCTTTTTTGGCGCGCTGTTTTATGTCCGTCATATCTCCGGGCCGGCGCTCGGTGGTGAAGGTGCCAAAGGCATCGCGCACATGCTGTGGCCGAACTTCCAGTTCACCTGGCCGCTGCTGAGCAACCCCGACTCGAAACTGTTTCCGCCGCCCAAGGAAGTCATCAGCCCCTGGAGCCTGCCATTGCTCAATACCGTGTTGCTGGTGAGTTCCAGCGTGACCGTGACCATTGCCCACCACGCTTTGAAAAAGGGCCATCGCGGCGCACTGAAACTCTGGCTGGCGCTCACCGTAGTGTTGGGCTGTGCGTTCCTCACCTTCCAGGCCGAAGAGTACATGCACGCATACCGCGAGCTGGGTCTGACCCTGGGTTCGGGCATCTACGGCGCGACATTCTTCATGCTCACCGGATTCCACGGCGCCCATGTGACCATCGGCACCATCATCCTGTTCGTGATGCTGATGCGGATCATGCGCGGGCACTTCGACAGCGAGCACCAGTTCGGCTTCGAAGCGGCGAGCTGGTACTGGCACTTCGTGGATGTGGTGTGGATCGGGCTGTTCGTTTTCGTCTATGTGCTTTAAAGCGGCTTGAAGGAGCGAGCTTGCTCGCTCCTACAGCTACCACGGGACATTGGAAACCAGTTGGCCGCTGAAAAAACCCCAGGCGATCAGGCCGAGGGTAAGGGCGGCCAGCGTCACTCGCACACTCAAGGCAATGACGAGGCGGTTTGAGCGGCTGTCGTCCTTGACCAGAAAAAACAGGCCGCTGAACAGGCTGACAACCGTGGCAATCAGCATCAGGACGATGGCTGCTTTGAGCATGGTGAGACTCCAGGGGGGCAAGCGATGCACTTGAGTATAGCTCTCGCGATGACCGACTTTCTGGCGATGCCATGAAGCGCTTTCGGCCGGGTATCGTGCCAACATTGGTGGTCGCGCTGTTGCTGCCGCTACTGGTGTCCCTGGGGTTCTGGCAATTGAGTCGGGGGACGGAGAAAGGTGCGCTGCTGCAAACCTACGCCGAACGCCGGGCCGCCGAGCCGATGGCCAGTACCGAACTGCAACACACGACAGACCCGGCCTTCCGTCGGGTTCACCTGTACGGCCAGTTCGATGCCGAACACAGCCTGCTGCTGGATAACAGTCAACGCAACGGCAAGGTCGGCGTCGAGCTGTTGCAACCCTTTCACGATCAGGCCTCCGGGCTTTGGCTGCTGGTCAATCGCGGCTGGTTGCCTTGGCCGGAGCGTCGCACACCACCGCAATTCAAGACGCCTGCCGAAGCAGTCAGCCTCGACGCGTGGGTCTACGTCTCCTCCGGCGCGACGTTCCAATTGCACGCAGATCCCACAACATTGACATGGCCGAAGCTGATTACGGCCGTTGAGCCAGACAAACTCTGGACAGCACTGAATCGCGAAGGTTTTGCCTACGAACTGCGCGCCGAAACCGGCCTCGCCATCTATCAGGCCGACTGGCCAGTAGTCGCCATGGGCCCGGAAAAACACATCGCTTATGCCGTGCAGTGGTTCGCCATGGCGATCGCCCTGTTCGGTCTTTATCTCTATCTCGGCTGGCACAACGCAAAGGAGAAACACCATGGGAGCGGCCATGAATCCACCCAGCATGTCTGAGGCGAAACCTTCGGTGAACCGGCGCAAGGGTCGTATGCAATTGCTGCTGATCCTGCTCGGGGTGATCGGTCCGATGATCCTCGCCACCGGTATGTACAAGCTGAACTTCTGGGTGCCCGAGGGCCGCAGTTATCACGGCGAACTGATCGGCAACGGCCAGACCCGCGCGGACATCGGTGTGCAGGCCCAGGAAGCTCGCTGGCAGATACTGGTGACGGCGCCCAAGGAATGCGCGGTGGACTGCCAGCAACTGGTGTATCTGGCGCGGCAAGTCCAGATCGGCCTCGGCCGTGATGCGTCCCGCGCCAGCCATGCATTGGCCGCCGCGCAGACGCTGAACAGCGATTACGAGACTAAACTTCAACGCGAGTACCCGCAGTTGCAACGCTATTCACTGGATTTGCCTGCCTACACTAAAGGCGCTCAGAGCGATGACGCGCCGCACCTGTGGATCATCGACCCCCACGGCAATCTGGTGCTGCGCTACGACCCGTCGGTGAAGGGCAAGGACCTGCTCAACGATCTGCGCCACCTGCTGAAACTGTCGAACATCGGATAAGGGCATCGTCATGGCCAAGCCTGGATTTCGCCTCGCGCTGTTTGCCACCTTGCTGGCACTGATTGTGGTGTTGCTCGGCGCCTACACCCGCCTGACCCACGCCGGCCTCGGCTGCCCGGACTGGCCGGGCTGCTACGGCTTCATCAGCGTGCCGAAAAGCGAAGCCCAGCTGGCCCATGCCGAATTGCATTTCCCGGACGCTCCGGTCGAGGCCCACAAGGGCTGGAACGAGATGGTCCACCGCTACTTCGCGGGCACGCTGGGGCTGTTGATCGCGGTGTTGGCCGGTCGTTCGTGGGTGCATCGCCGCCATCCCGGGCAGCCGGTGAAGCTGCCGTTGTTTCTGTTGGCGGTGGTTGTTGGCCAGGCCGCGTTTGGCATGTGGACGGTAACGCTCAAGCTCTGGCCGCAAGTGGTCACCGGGCATTTGCTGGGCGGCTTCGCGACCTTGAGCCTGTTGTTTCTGCTGACCTTGCGCCTGTCCGGCGTACTGCCGGCGCTGACCGTGCCACGACGTTTGCAGCACTGGGCGACGGCGGGGCTGTTGCTGGTGATCGGGCAAATCGCCCTCGGTGGCTGGGTCAGTTCCAATTACGCCGCCGTGGCCTGCATCGACTTTCCGACCTGTCACGGCCAGTGGTTGCCACCGGCCGACTTCGCCAACGGCTTTCACCTGACCCAACACATCGGCCCGAACTATCTTGGCGGACAACTGGACAGCGACGCCCGTATGGCCATTCACCTGACCCATCGCATCGGTGCGTTGCTGGTCACCCTGGTATTGCTCGGTCTGGCCTGGCAACTGAAAGCGGTCGGCATGACGCGCCTGGCAGGCCTGGTGTTGATCGCCCTTGGCGCACAAATCGCCTTGGGCATCAGCAATGTGCTGTTCCATCTGCCGCTGCCGGTGGCCGTCGCACATAACGCGGGCGGCGCGGCGCTGTTGCTGACCATGGTGCTGGTCAATTATCACGCCCGAACCAGTCTGGTCCGGGTCAAGCAAGCGCGCTGGCACTTCAGCCCGCGTAAACACTCAGCCGGGCCCATAACAATAAAAGGAGAGATGCCATGGCGATTCTGATCGGCGAACGTCCCAGTCAGGCGATCTGGCGTGACTACCTGGAACTGACCAAACCCAAAGTCGTGGTGCTGATGCTCATCACTTCGCTGGTGGGGATGTTCCTTGCGACCCGTGCCGGAGTGCCGTGGACGGTGCTGATTTTCGGCAACCTGGGCATCGCCCTGTGTGCCGGTGGCGCGGCGGCGGTCAATCATGTGGTGGACCGGCGCATCGACGCGGTGATGGCGCGCACCCACAAACGGCCGCTCGCCGAAGGCCGGGTTTCGCCGACCGCCGCGCTGACGTTCGCGCTGGTATTGGCGGTCCTCGGACAAGCCATGCTGCTGGCGTTCACCAACCCGCTGACTGCATGGCTGACCCTCGCCTCGTTGCTCGGCTACGCGGTGGTCTACACCGGATTCCTCAAGCGCGCGACCCCACAGAACATCGTCATCGGTGGTCTGGCCGGTGCCGCGCCGCCATTGCTTGGCTGGACCGCCGCCACCGGTCACGTCAGCGCCGAACCGCTGCTGCTGGTGCTGATCATCTTCGCCTGGACCCCGCCGCACTTCTGGGCGCTGGCGATCCACCGCAAGGAGGAATACGCCAAGGCCGATATCCCGATGCTGCCGGTCACCCATGGCGAGCACTACACCAAGATTCACATCCTGCTTTATACCTTCGCATTGCTTGCCGTCAGCCTGATGCCTTATGTGATCCACATGAGCGGCACGCTCTACCTGGTCTGCGCGCTCGGGCTGGGCGCGCGGTTTCTGCAATGGGCCGTGGTGCTGTACCGTGGCACTCGGCCGCACGCGGCGATCAACACGTTCAAGTACTCTATTTACTACTTGTTCCTGCTGTTTATCGCCCTGCTCGTAGACCACTACTTACTGTTGAACCTATGACTCGAACCCAGAAAACCGTCTTCATACTCGTCGCCCTGGTCGCACTGATCCTGGGCCTGACCGTCAACAAGGTATTGTCCGGGAAAAACCAGGGCGATCCGACGGCGCTGATCGACGCCGGCATCATCTTGCTGCCGCAGAGCCGTAATCTGCCGGACGTGACGATGACCAATCAGGACGGCCAGCCGGTCGCGATCAATGAATTGAAAGGCAAGTGGAGCCTGCTGTTCTTCGGCTACACCTTCTGCCCGGACATCTGCCCGACCACCCTCGCCCAGTTGCGGCAGATCAAGAGCGAGTTGCCGCCCGAGGCTGTGGATAAATTGCAGATCGTGCTGGTCAGCGTCGATCCGAACCGCGATACACCCAAGCAACTGAAGCAGTACCTGGGCTACTTCGACTCGCAGTTCATTGGCCTGACCCCGGCGTCGACCGATGAGCTGCAAACGATCGCCAACGCGGTGAGCATTCCGTTCATTCCGGCGGACACCAGCAAGCCGAACTACACCGTTGACCACAGCGGCAACCTCGCTGTGATCGGGCCGGACGGTACCCAGCGCGGGTTTATTCGGGCGCCGTTGAATAATGCGAAACTGGTGGCGCAGTTGCCGGTGATGCTCAAGCGCAACTGAAAACACCACCAAACCCTGTGGGAGCGGGCTTGCTCGCGAAAGCGGTGGTTCAGCCGACATTGATAGTGGCTGACACACCGCCTTCGCGAGCAAGCCCGCTCCCACAGGGGTCTATGTTTCAAGGTACAAAAAAGGGGACGCACTTGGCGTCCCCTGTTTCGTTGCAGCAGTCGATCAGAACGCCGGCACCACCGCGCCTTTGTACTTCTCGAGAATGAAGGCCTTCACTTCCGGGCTGTGCAGGGCAGCCACCAGTTTCTTCATCGCTTCGCTGTCCTTGTCATCCGGACGAGCCACCAGAATGTTCACGTAAGGCGAGTCGCTGCCTTCGATGAACAGCGCGTCCTTGGCCGGATCGAGCTTGGCTTCCAGCGCGTAGTTGGTGTTGATCAGCGCCAGGTCGACCTGGGTCAGCACGCGCGGGATGGTCGCGGCTTCCAGTTCGCGGATTTTCAGGTCCTTGGTGTTCTCGGTGATGTCCTTCACGGTCGACAGGATGTTGTTCGAATCCTTCAACTTGATCAGGCCCGCCTTGGCCATCAGCAACAGTGCACGGCCGCCATTGGTGGCATCGTTCGGGATGACCACGGTGGCACCGCCAGGCAGTTCGGCAATGGTCTTGTACTTGCTGGAGTAAGCGCCCAGGGGCTCCAGGTGCACGCCGGCCACGGAAACCAGGTGGGTGCCCTTGGCCTTGTTGAACTCATCCAGGTACGGCTGGTGCTGGAAGAAGTTGGCGTTCAGGCGCTTTTCCGCGACCTGCACGTTCGGCTGGATGTAGTCGGTGAATACCTTGACCTTCAGGTCCACGCCTTCTTTGGCCAGGGCCGGCTTCACGAATTCGAGGATCTCGGCGTGTGGCACCGGAGTGGCCGCGACGGTCAGGGTCTCGGCCGCGTGGGCCGAGAATGCGGCAACAGCAGCGAAGGCGACGAGTAGTTTTTTCATTCAGCTAACTCCTTGTGCGGCACCGTTTCCGGCGCCTGCCAGCGTATGGCCGGCTCATGTCTTGTCTTATTTACGGGAGAAATGCACAACCAGTTTGTCGCCGACGGTTTGCAGCACCTGGACCAATACCAGCAGCAATACCACCGTCACGACCATCACATCGGTCTGGAAACGCTGGTAACCGAAACGGATCGCCAGGTCACCCAGACCACCGGCGCCCACGACACCGGCCATCGCCGTGTAGGAAACCAGTGTAATGGCTGTCACCGTAATCGCCGCGAAGATGCCCGGACGCGCCTCCGGCAGCAAGGCGTTGGTGATGATCTGTCGCGTGGTCGCCCCCATGGCCTGGGTCGCTTCGATAATGCCGCGATCCACTTCACGCAGGGCGGTTTCCACCAGGCGCGCGAAGAATGGCGTGGCACCCACCACCAGCGGCGGGATCGCACCGGCGACACCGAGAGACGTGCCGGTGATCAGCACGGTGAACGGAATCATCACGATCAACAGGATGATGAACGGCAGCGAACGCAGAATGTTCACCACCAGCGACAACATCGCGTAGACGCCTTTGGCTTCCAGCAACTGGCGCGGGCTGCACAGGAACAGCAGCACGCCCAGCGGCAAACCGAGCAGCACGGTGAACAACAGCGAACCGCCGAGCATCAGCAGGGTGTCGCCGGTGGCCAGCCAGATTTCGAACCAGTCGATATTGGCGAAGAAACTTGTCAGGGCTTCCATTAGCGCAGCACCTCCATGTGGACGTCGGCTGCGGTGAAGCGGGCAAAGGCCGCTTCCATGTCACCGCCGGTCACGGCCAGGGTCAGTTGCCCGTAAGGGATGTCTTTGATGCGGTCGATACGACCGGCCAGGATGCTGTAGTCCACACCGGTTTCCCGGGCGACAGTGCCCAGCAGCGGCGCGTAGGTCGCTTCGCCCTGGAAGGTCAGACGCAGGATGCGCCCCGGCACGTGAGCGAAGTCGTCACGCTGTTCGCTTTCGTCGATCTGCTCGTCTTCCTGCACGAAGCGCTTGGTGGTCGGGTGTTTCGGATGCAGGAACACCTCGGCCACCGAGCCTTGCTCGACGATCACGCCGGCGTCCATCACGGCTACCTGGTCGCAGACCCGGCGGATCACGTCCATCTCGTGGGTGATCAAGACGATGGTCAGTTTCAGCTCGCGATTGATCTCGGCCAGCAATTGCAAGACCGATGCAGTGGTTTGCGGGTCGAGAGCGCTGGTGGCTTCGTCGCACAGCAGGATTTTTGGCTTGGTCGCCAGGGCGCGGGCAATGCCGACACGCTGCTTTTGCCCACCGGACAATTGCGCTGGGTACTTTTTCGCATGGTCGGACAAACCGACCCGCGCCAGCAACTCGGCCACGCGCGCATCGATCTCGCTGCGCGACAGCTCGCCGGCCAGGGTCAGTGGCAGCGCGACGTTGTCAGCGACAGTCTTGGAGGCCAGCAGGTTGAAGTGCTGGAAAATCATCCCGACCTGTTGACGAAAGCGGCGCAGACCATTGGCGTCGAGAGCGGTGACTTCTTCACCGTCGACGATGATCTTGCCGCCACTGGCGTTTTCCAGGCGATTGATCAGACGCAGCAGGGTACTTTTTCCTGCGCCGGAATGACCGATCAAGCCGTAAACCTGCCCGTTCTCAATCGTTAGATTGGTCGGATGCAGGGCGGGGATTTCCTTACCGGCGACGCGGTAGGTTTTATGGACGTTTTGAAACTCGATCACGTAGCGAACCTTGTGGGGCGCGTTAGAAAAGGATCAGCGGTTAGCCGGGCGCGCATTTTAGCCTGTCCGTATAGAGGTTCTTAGCATTTATTTCGCATTTGTCCTGTCATTTGGCAATAACGCGATCAAAGGTCAGAAAAAAGGAACGGCTGAAGAAGCTCGCCCAAGGCCGAAGGCAATTTCGACCTGGTGGGCAGCGTCGGGTTTGGGGCAGGGAGGCGAAGGTCAAGCGATTCCGGCCTGAGAGTTTTACTGCCAGATAGGACGCCTTCGCGGGCAAGCCCGCTCCCACATGGGGCCTGCGGCGGTCACAGATCCAATGTGGGAGCGGGCTTGCTCGCGAAGCTTTTTAAGGTTTACGAGGCGTTAGAACCATCTGCGCCGGAACACTGCGCAAAATCTGCCGCTCCAGCTTCAGATCAAACTCAGGATCGAGTTTCTTCACCCGTTTGGTCAACAAGTTAGCCAGCCAAGGGTAATCGTTGGTGCGTGGAGCCTGAATGCTCACGTCGCACTGAAAATTCACCACATCGGCGGCGATGGCATCCAGTTGGCGACGCAGTTTGCCCATATCGTTGATATTCAGCACAACCGTGGTGCTTTCAGCCGTCAGGTCGACAACCTTGGCTTTTGGCTTGGCTTCGGCAGCCTTGAGGGCGGCTTCGGCTTTTTCCAGCTCAGCCTTGCGCGCCTGGGCAATCGAGCCGTTGACTCCGCCGGTCAGTGCCGGAGCCTTGGGCATCAACGCGCGGGCACGGCTCAGGGCGGTCGCGGCGGCATCCACATCACCCTTTTGCAGCACGCTCTGGCTGCGGCGCAGATAGGCTTCGGCCAGTTGCCGCTGGTATTGCTCAAGGGACGCATCGTTGGGCGATGCGGCCTGCAAGGCTGCCAATTGGTCTTCGGCGATGGCCAGTTCATCGCTGGCGATGTTTTGTTCCAGCTGTACGATGGCCGTGGCCCGCGCATCGGCGGCCTCGGTGGCCGCCGGTGGCGTGCTTTGGCAGGCGCCCAGCAGCAAAGAAAATGCGACAAGGAGCAGATAACGGGAGGCGAACGACTTCATTCCTGCGACTCTCTATTTGCGCAAAAAACGAGCAAGTCTACACCCCTCGACGGGGCAGAACAAAACTCAGCAGAAATAGCGCGGCGGCCGTCACCACAATCGACGGGCCGGCCGGGGTGTCCTTGAACCAGGACAGCGCCAGCCCGCCACACACGGCGAGTATGCCCAGCAGGCTCGCGCCCAGTGCCATCTGCTCCGGCGAGCGGGCGTGACGTTGTGCCGCAGCAGCCGGGATGATCAGCAACGAAGTGATCAGCAATACGCCAACGATTTTCATCGCCACGGCAATCACTACGGCGATCAACAGCATCAGGGCCAGGCGCAATCCCGCCACCGGCAGGCCTTCGACCCTGGCCAGTTCTTCGTGCACCGTGATTGCCAGCAATGGGCGCCACAACGCAACCAGCAAGAGCAGTACCGCAGCGCTACCGCCAAGGATCCAGGCCAGATCGGTCGGGCTGATCGCCAGCAGGTCGCCGAACAGATAAGCCATCAGGTCGATCCGCACTTCGTGCATGAAGCTTAGTACCACCAGGCCCAGAGAGAGCGTGCTGGGTGCGAGAATTCCCAAAAGTGTGTCGGATGCCAGCGGCTGGCGTTGTTGCAAGGTCACCAGCATCACCGCCAACAGCAAGCAGCCAACGGTCACGGCAACGGTCGGGCTGACATCCAGCAGGAAGCCCAAGGCCACCCCGAGCAATGCCGCGTGGGACAGGGTGTCGCCGAAATAGGCCATGCGCCGCCAGACCACGAAAGACCCCAGCGGGCCTGCGACGACGGCCAGGGCCAGGCCTGCAAGCAGGGCGTAGAGCAGAAAATCAGCCATGCTTGCAGCTATCTCCGTGAACATGGGGTTGGCCCGACGCGGGCGCCTTGACCACCGAGCCATGCAAGTCGTGGGCGTGGTCGTGATGGTGGTGATAAATCGCCAGGCTTTGTGCGTTCTTTCCGAACAGCTCGACGAAAGCCGGATCGCCGCTGACCTGCTCGGGATGACCGGAACAGCAGACGTGACGATTGAGGCAAACCACCTGGTCCGTGGTGCTCATCACCAGATGCAAATCGTGGGAGACCATCAGCACGCCGCAACCATGACGGTCACGCAGGCGGGTGATCAGGCTGTACAGCTCGGCCTGGCCGGCCACGTCGACACCCTGTACCGGTTCGTCGAGTACCAGCAGTTCCGGTTCGCGCAACAAGGCCCGGGCCAGCAACACGCGCTGCATTTCGCCACCGGAAACGCTTTGCACCGGGCTGTCGATCACCTGTTCGGCGCCGACTTCCTTGAGTGCCGCCAAGGCCATCGCACGGTCCACGCCCGGTACCAGGCGCAAGAAACGCAGGACTGACAGCGGGAGAGTCGGATCGACATGAAGCTTTTGCGGCATGTAACCGACCCGCAGTTTCGGCTTGCGCCAGACGCTGCCGCTGTCCGGTTTCAACAGGCCGAGCACGGCCCGCACCAGGGTGGTTTTGCCGGCGCCGTTGGGGCCGATCAGGGTAACGATTTGCCCCGGCTCGACGCTCAGCTCGATGTTGTCCAGCACCGGTTGCCCGGCGAACGTGACCGCAACCTGCTCAAGACGGATCAGTGCGTTGCTCATCAAGCCCCCTGGCAACCGGAGCAGAGACCGACCACTTCAACGGTCTGGCCTTCGACGACAAACCCGACATCCCTGGCGCTGGCGATGATCGCGTCGCTGATGGATTTTTGCTCAAGTTCGATCGCGGCGTGGCATACACGGCAGATCAGGAACTGACCCTGGTGAGCATGTTCCGGGTGATTGCAGCCGATGAAGGCGTTGAGCGAGGAAATTCGATGGACCAGGCTGTTTTCCAGCAGGAAATCCAGCGCACGGTACACCGTCGGCGGCGCGGCGCGGCGACCGTCCTGCTCGCTGAGGACCGCGAGAATGTCGTAGGCACCCAGCGGCTTGTGGCTTTGCCACACCAGTTCCAGCACTCGCCGGCGCAGCGCGGTCAGGCGCAGGCCTTGACGTGCGCACAGGGCATCGGCCTCGGACAAAGCGCTGTGAACGCAATGTGAGTGGTCGTGGGGACGGCTGGCGATCGGTGTTTTTAGCATGAGCGGCGACGAGTTTTGTGAGAGACGTTATTATGTTACCCGTTCTCGCCTCTTCGAGTGGTCATCGTGTCCCGACTTTTTTCTGTTTTTGTCGCATTTATCGCAAGTTTTCTGCTGATCGGTTCGGCGCAGGCCGAGGTCAAGGTCCTGACCAGTATCAAGCCTCTGCAATTGATCGCCGCGGCGGTGCAGGACGGGGTGGCGATTCCTGAGGTTTTGCTGCCACCGGGTGCTTCGCCGCATAACTATGCGTTGCGCCCTTCCGACGTGCGCAAGGTGCAATCGGTGGACCTGCTGTACTGGATCGGCCCGGACATGGAAGGCTTCCTGCCACGGGTGCTCAATGGTCGTACATTGCCCAACGTCGCCGTGCAGGATTTGCCAGGCATGAAACTGCGTCACTTTGCCGAAGATAACCACTCCCACGCCGAAGAAGCCGACGACCACGACCACGATCACCGTCCGGGTAGCCTGGATGCGCACCTGTGGCTGTCGCCGGTCAACGCCCGGGTCATCGCCACCAAAATGGCCGCTGACCTGAGTGCCGCCGATCCTGACAATGCCACGCGCTATCAGAGCAATCTGAAAGCCTTCGACGAGCGTCTCGATGCGTTGGATGCGCGCCTGAAGAAACGCCTGGCCGATGTTCAGGGCAAGCCCTACTTCGTGTTCCACGAAGCCTTCGACTACTTCGAAGACGCCTACGGCCTCAAGCACGTGGGTGTGTTCAGCGTCGCGGCCGAAGTGCAACCCGGTGCCCAGCATGTCGCGGCGATGCGCGCGCGTTTGCAGGAAGTCGGCAAGACCTGCGTGTTCAGCGAACCGCCGCTGCGGCCGCGCCTGGCGGAAACCCTGGTGGCGGGTTTGCCGGTGAAACTGGCTGAGCTGGATGCGCTGGGCGGGTACACGCCGGCGACTGCTCAGGGTTATGAGCAGGTGTTGGAGAAACTGGGGAATGATCTGGCGGGGTGTCTGGAGTCGTTGTAACCGACACCAGAACCTGTGGGCGCAAGCTCGCTTGTATGCTAGGACTTGAAGGGAGGAGGAGGGACAAGGCTCGATTCTGACTGTTAGCGCAGTACAGATCCGTGGGAGATTTCGCCCCTCCTCCTTTCACCCAAGCGCCGATAAAGAATGCATCTGGCTAGACCGACGATAGGAACAAGCCTGCGCCTCTGGGTGAGCCCTTCAAGTGCTCAAAACCATATCTCGGGGGATGTTCAATGGCAATGCCGGTTTCTGCTATCAAACCAATCGTGGGCGTGGATGTCGCCAAGAATGAATTGATGATCTATCAGGCCGAACTGGATCTGCTTGAGACGCTTCCCAATAACAAGCCAGCCATCAAGAAATGGCTGAAAGCCTTGCCGGCACCGGTCGATGTCGCGATTGAGTCGACCAATATCTATCACCTGGAGTTCGCCGACCTGGCCCATGAGGCCGGTTGCACCATTTACATGGTCGGCGGCTATGAACTGAGTCACTACCGCAAAGGTGTGAAGGTTCGCGCCAAAACGGACGCACTGGATGCAAAGTTGCTCGCTCGTTATCTGAAGAACGAGTATGAAGAGCTCCATCCATGGATTCCGCCATCGCCGCTGTACCGCTGCCTCTTGAGCCTTTTCCGCCGGCGCGCGGCGCTGGTTCAGGCGCGGGTTGGCCTGGTGCAGAGCTGGACAAATGAACCGCTGCTCAAAGCCGCTTTTGCCGAGCAAGTGGCCTCCATGCAGAGGCTTGAAGGGCTGGTCGAGAAAATGATCAACGACCGCCTGAAAGAGGCCGGCTTGCTTGCCCAGTTGAAGCGTTGCATGAAAGTTGAAGGTATTGGCTTTCTGACTGGCGCCCGCTTGATCGCGGCCTTTCAGCGAGGCGATTTCAGAAATGCAGATGCCTTCATCGCGTTTTTGGGGATGGATTTGCGGGTATCGCAGTCAGGACAAAAAGACGGTCGCCGCAGCCTGACAAAGCGAGGCGATCCGGAGGCGCGTCGGCTTTTGCACAACGCTGCCATGTCGGCCAGCCGCACAGCCGCCTGGAAAGGTTTTTACCAAGAACAAAGAGCTAAAGGGTTCAGTACTACGCAGGCACTGGTGATCTTGGCCCGTAAACTGGCCCGGATCGTATTTGCACTGCTGAAAGGGCAAGGTGAATACCAACCGAAAGCAGGTTGAGGGCTTCCCCTCAACCATAGAATCTCCCACAGGTCAAAGCCTTTAAAGCGCGAAAGGCAACGGCGTATTGACCGTCTGCCGCTGCGCCAGGCGCAACTGGAACTCCATCGGATCGTGAATCAACACATCCTGCCCGGCGAACGACTCCGCCGCGATCAAGCGTGACAACCAGAACCGTACGCAAGCCACCCGCAGCATGGTCGGCCACAACTCGGCTTCGGCCGCGGTGAACGGCCGCAAGGTCGCGTAAGCGCCCAGCAAGGCCCGCGCTCGCGGTCCATCGATCACGCCATCGTCGTCCGAGCACCAGTCGTTCAAGGCAATCGCCACGTCGTAGAGCATCGGCCCGGAGCAGGCGTTGTAGAAGTCGATCAGCCCGGTCAGGTGCGTGCCTTCGAACATCGCGTTGTCGCGGAACAGGTCGGCGTGAATGTTCGCCCGCGGCAGTGCCAGGATTTTTTCTTTCTGCCGGGTGATTTCTTCCAGCGCCCGTTGCAGCAAGTCTTTCTGTTCGGCACCGAGGTGCGACAAAAATTGCGTGCCCTCTTCCAGCATCCAGTCCAGGCCGCGATCGGTTTTGCGCTTGATCATATTGGCCTGGGTCGCCAGGTGCAGATGGCCGAGCAACTCACCCACCTGCGCGCAATGCTGCGCGTTGGCTTGCTTGATGTGCTTGCCGGCCAGGCGTGGTTGCAGCAGCGCAGGTTTGCCCGCCAGTTCGCGCAAGGCCACGCCGTCGGTGGTGCGCAAGGCGTAAGGCACCGGCAGGTTCGCGCCGTGCAGCACGTCGAGCAGTTCGATGAAGAACGGCATTTCCTGAACCGGACCGCGCTCGACCAGGGTCAGGACAAATTCGCCCTGCTCCAGGCTGATAAAGAAATTGGTGTTTTCGCTACCGGCGGCAATCCCCTGGAAATCAAGCAGGCGGCCGAGGCCATAAGGGGCGAGAAAAGCTTCCAGCTCGGGCCGAGCCAAGGGGGTGAACACAGACATGTTTAAACTGCCAGTACGGGCGCCGCTATTGAGCCAGCGCCGATTAAAGTTAAGGACGACTTACCACTTAAAAATTTCCCACGCCGGAATCAGCATATCCGGGTAATCCGAGCGAATGAAGTTACCGTCCGACCCGTCGGCGCGCACCAGAAAATACGGCTTGCCGCCTTTGGGCGTGACTTTGATCGCATACAGGAAGCCGTTTTGGCGGTATTCCTGAATGAGCTTGTCCCCTTCCGTGCGGATCGTGACATCCGGATCTGCCGATGGGGCGTCATCCGCCGCCATGACGGCCAAAGGTGTGATTGCAAACAAGCCAGCCAGCAACAGGCGATTTAGTGTGCGCATGATAACCTTGTCCCTTTGTCGTCAACGGTCCCGCTATTCTAGCGCCGGACCCGCCGAAAAGGTTGATCCTGCTCATGAGCCAAGCCCCCCTCGTCCTGGTGGACGGTTCTTCTTACCTGTACCGCGCCTTTCACGCGCTGCCACCGCTGACCACGTCCAAAGGCCTGCCGACCGGTGCGGTCAAGGGCGTGTTGAACATGCTCAAGAGCCTGCGCAAGCAATATCCGAACAGTCCGTTCGCCGTGGTGTTCGACGCCAAGGGTGGCACTTTTCGCGATGAGATGTTCGCCGAATACAAGGCCAACCGTCCGAGCATGCCCGACGACATGCGCGTGCAGATCGAGCCGCTGCACCAGAGCGTGATCGCCCTGGGCTTCCCGCTGCTGTGCGTCGAAGGCGTCGAGGCCGATGATGTGATCGGCACCCTGGCCCGCAGCAGCGCGGCGGCGGATCGTCCGGTGATCATTTCCACCGGTGACAAGGACATGGCGCAACTGGTCGACGGTCACATTACCTTGGTCAACACCATGACCGGTAGCAGCATGGACGTGGAGGGCGTGAAGGAGAAATTCGGCGTCGCTCCGGAGCAGATCATCGATTATCTGGCGCTCATGGGCGATTCTTCCGACAACATTCCGGGTGTCCCGGGCATCGGTCCGAAGACGGCTTCCGGCCTGCTGGTCGGTGTGAACGGCGGCCTGACCGAGCTCTATGCGCAGCTCGACATCGTGCCGACCCTGCCGATTCGCGGCGCCAAGACCCTGCCGGCCAAGCTCGAAGAGCACAAGGAAATGGCCTTCCTTTCCTATCAGTTGGCGACCATCAAGGTCGACGTGCCGCTGGACGTTGGGCTCGACGACTTGCAAATGGGTCCTGAAGATCCGGCCAAACTCTACGAGCTGTACACCCTGCTGGAGTTCAAGAGCTGGCTGAACGACCTTGATCGCGACGCCAAACGCCTGGAACTGAGCGCTGCCGCCGAGCCTGCACCGGCCGCCGATCTGTTCAGCGAACCAGAGGCCGAAGCACCGGCCGCTGCTGCTGAAGCCGCCTATGAAACCATCCTCGATCAAGCGCGTTTCGATGTATGGCTGGAAAAACTGAACAGCGCCAAGCTGTTTGCCTTCGACACCGAAACCACCGGCATCGATGCGCAGCAGGCGCAACTGGTGGGCCTGTCGTTCGCGGTTCAGGCTAACGAAGCGGCCTACATCCCGTTGACCCATTCCTACATCGGCGTGCCGCAGCAACTGGACCGCGATACGGTCCTGCGCGCGCTCAAGCCGATTCTGGAAGACCCGAACAAGCTCAAGGTCGGCCAGCACGCCAAGTTCGACATGAACATCCTGGCCAACTGCGCCATCGGTGGCGATCAGGACAACGGCATTACCGTGCGTGGCATCGCCTTCGACACCATGCTTGAGTCCTACGTGCTCAACTCCACGGCCACGCGCCATGACATGGACAGCCTGGCGCAGAAGTATCTGGACCACACCACGGTGAGTTTCCAGGACATCGCCGGCAAAGGCGTGAAGCAGCTGACATTCGATCAGATCGCCCTGGAGCAGGCCGGGCCTTACGCCGCCGAAGATGCGGATATCACCTTGCGTCTGCACCAGACCCTGTTCGAAAAGCTCTCGGCCATTCCAAGCCTGGCCAGCGTGCTGACCGACATCGAAATTCCGTTGGTGCCGGTATTGGCGCGTATCGAGCGCCAGGGCGCATTCGTCGACGCCGCCTTGCTGGGCGTGCAAAGCATCGAACTGGGCGACAAGATGGTGGCGCTGGAGCGTGAAGCCTTCGAGATTGCAGGGGAGGAGTTCAACCTCGGTTCGCCCAAGCAACTTGGCGTGATCCTTTACGAGAAGCTCGGCCTGCCGGTACTGAAGAAAACCGCCAAGGGCCAGCCCTCCACCGCCGAAGAAGTGCTGGCCAAACTGGCAGAAGACGACTATCGATTGCCCAAAGTGCTTATGGAATACCGCTCCATGAGCAAGCTGAAAAGCACCTACACCGACCGTCTGCCAGAGCAGATCAACCCGCGTACCGGGCGGATCCATACCTCGTATCACCAGGCGGTGGCGTCCACCGGGCGGCTGTCCTCCAGCGATCCGAACCTGCAGAACATCCCGGTGCGCACCGCCGAAGGGCGGCGCATCCGCCAGGCGTTCGTGGCCCCGACCGGTTACAAGCTGCTGGCGGCGGACTATTCGCAGATCGAACTGCGGATCATGGCGCACCTGTCCCGGGATGAAGGGCTGATGAACGCCTTCCGCCACAATCTGGACGTACACACCGCGACCGCCGCCGAAGTGTTCAAGGTCGAACTGGCCGACGTGACCTCCAACCAGCGCCGCAGCGCCAAGGCGATCAACTTCGGTCTGATCTATGGCATGGGTGCGCAGAAGCTCGGCAAGGACATCGGCGTCGACACCAAGACCGCCAAGGCCTACATCGATACCTACTTCGCCCGGTACCCCGGCGTTCGCCAGTACATGGACCGCACGCGTGCCCAGGCCGCCGAGCAAGGTTATGTCGAGACGTTCTTCGGCCGTCGCCTGTACCTGCCGGACATCAACTCCAACAAGCCGCAAGAGCGCGCCGCCGCCGAACGCACGGCGATCAACGCACCGATGCAAGGCACCGCAGCAGACATCATCAAGAAAGCCATGGTCGCAGTGGATAACTGGCTGACCGCGTCGGGCCTCGACGCCAAAGTCATCTTGCAGGTGCACGATGAACTGGTGCTCGAGGTGCGTGAAGACCTGATCGACCAGGTTCGCGATGAAATTCGCGTGCACATGAGCGAGGCGGCGAAACTGGACGTGCCGTTGCTGGTCGAAGTGGGTGTTGGAAACAACTGGGATGAGGCTCACTGAGCCTTCTTGTAGGAGCGAGCTTGCTCCTACAGAAAATTGTCGTGTTCTGCTGCGGCATAGTGCCGCGGCAGAAGGGCGCAAAAAACAGCCTGGTCCGGAGGGCTATCAGAGTTATTTCAAAGCTATCTGAAAAAAATCTGAACTAATCTTGCACGCCACCACTCAGAGTTACTGAATGGCTGGTGAAGCCCTTCGATGCTCCTATGTTGTGTTAAGTGTTGGCAGATATCTGGACCCCGCCCTAGCGGTCTAGAGCTTCAACCCCGGAACTTCTCCCTCCCCATATGAAGCCCGGGGTTTTTTTTGCCCCGAGAAAACTGCCTGCGTGCGCCGCAGGCAGTTTTCGGCACTTACTGAGCTTCTGCTTCGGCACCCTTGTCCGCCAACTCCATCCAGCCGGCCAGTACGGTGTAGGCATCTTCCAGGCCCATGCGTTTCGGGGCCGAAAACAGCTGGATTGTCACCAGATCGCCCCAGCCCTTGCGGATTTCCGCCTGAACCTTGAGCAGCGTGTTCTTGGCCGCGCCATAGGTCAGCTTGTCCGCTTTGGTCAGCAGAATGTGCATCGGCATGCCGGCAGCCACTGCCCAGTCGAGCATCAGCAGGTCGAAATCGGTCATCGGATGGCGGATGTCCATCATCAGGATCAGACCTTTCAAACTCTCGCGACCACCCAGATATGCCTCCAGGTGACGCTGCCAGTGTTGCTTGAGCGGGATCGGTACTTTTGCATAACCGTAGCCCGGCAGGTCGACCAGACGGCGTTCATCGTCTAGCTTGAAGAAGTTCAACAGCTGTGTGCGCCCCGGGGTTTTCGAGGTGCGCGCCAGGCTGGCGTGGGTCAGGGTGTTCAAGGCACTCGACTTGCCGGCGTTGGAACGCCCGGCGAAGGCGACTTCGAAGCCTTCGTCATCCGGACATTGGTCGACTTTGGCGGCGCTGAGCATGAAGGTGGACTGTTGGCACAGACCGAGGATGGGATTCTTGAGTTGCATGGGATTTCCGATGTGGGCGGCGCCAGGAATGGGTGCGGCAAGCAGTGTCGCTTCCGTTTCAGTGACGCCAGTATATAATGCCGCAGATTTTGTGTGCGCTTTGTCCCAGCGTAGGATGAAGTTCACGAGAGCGACAGACCTTGATTGCGCACTAGAACGCAGCTCGCTCTCAACCCTGAAAAGGTCGTTTTATGACGAAATGGCTGCTAGCTGCCGGTGTCTTGATGCCGCTTTACAGCGCTCAGGCTACACAGGATCCGGAAGCTGTGTACAACCGTGTTTGTGGTGCCTGTCATTCCGGCCAACTCCCCATGGCGCCGAAAAAAGGCGATCAGGAAGCTTGGACGCCGAGGTTGGCGAAAGGTATGGAGACGCTGGTGCAACACGTGACCCAGGGTTTCAAGGCGATGCCGCCGCGTGGTTTGTGCATGGACTGCAGTGCCGAGGATTACCAAGCCATCATCCTTTGGATGAGCGAGTAAGCCCGGTCCATAACTCTTAACCCTTAGCCGTAGTTGGATTAGCTGATGAAGAAATTGATCGTGAGTCTGCTGTTGACCGTGGGCATCTCCGGCATGGCCCATGCTGCAGGTGAGGCAGTACAACCGGGTGATGCAAAAGCCGGCCAGGCCAAAGCCGCCGTCTGTGGCGCCTGCCACGGCCCGGATGGCAACAGCATGGCGCCAAACTTTCCAAAACTGGCAGGTCAGGGTGAACGCTACCTGACCAAGCAATTGCACGACATCAAGTCGGGCAAGCGCACCGTTCTGGAAATGACCGGTCTGCTGACCAACCTGAGCGATCAGGATCTGGCGGACATCGCCGCCTACTTCGCCAGCCAGAAAGGCAGCGTCGGTGCCGCCGATCCGAAGGTCGTCGCTCGCGGTGAAGCCCTGTTCCGTGGTGGTGACCTGGCCAAGGGCCTGCCAGCCTGCACCGGTTGCCACTCGCCAAATGGCGCCGGTAACGCGGCTGCCGGTTTCCCGCACCTGGGTGGCCAGCACGCTCAATACGTCGGCAAGCAACTGGTCGATTTCCGCAAGGAAGAAGGCGGCCGCACCAACGACGGCGATACCAAGCCCATGCAGAGCATTGCCAAGAAGCTGAGCGACGAAGACATCGCCGCGGTGTCCAGCTACATTCAGGGCCTGCACTAAGGCCGGTGGATCGGGCGTTGAACGGGGTGCTTATCGCCTGCAACGTTAACGCTCGATTAATCCGTCCCGGCAAGTATAAAAAGGGTGGCCTTGGCCGCCCTTTTTTGTGGCCGCTGCCGCTACACTACAGAACTCAAGCCCGCCAGGATCTGTCTGATAACAAGTCGCGCGAGGCGATAAAATTTGTCCAGGAGTAAAGCATGCGTAATCTGATCATCAGCGCCGTTTTTGCCGCTGCCAGCCTGTTCGGCATGACTGCCCAGGCCGCTGACGCCCCCGCCGCACCTTATGTCGAACTGAGCAATCCGGTTCCGGTCGCCGTGCCTGGCAAGATTGAAGTGGTAGAGCTGTTCTGGTACGGCTGCCCGCATTGCTACGCCTTCGAGCCAGTGATCAATCCCTGGGCCGAGAAGCTGCCTTCGGACGTGAACTTCGTGCGCATTCCAGCCATGTTCGGTGGTGCGTGGGATGCTCACGGTCAGATGTTCCTGACCCTTGAAGCCATGGGTGTCGAGCACAGCGTTCACGCCGCGGTGTTCAACGCGATTCAGAAAGAACACAAGAAACTGACCGACAAGGATGACATGGCCGACTTCCTCGCTACCCAAGGCGTGGACAAGGACAAGTTCCTCGCGACTTTCGACTCTTTCGCTATCAAGGGTCAGATCGTCAAGGCTCGTGAGCTGGCCAAGAAGTATGAGATCTCCGGCGTTCCAACCATGATCGTCAACGGCAAGTACCGCTTTGACGTGGGTTCTGCCGGCGGTGCCGAACAGGCCCTGCAACTGGCCGACAAACTGATCGACAAAGAGCGAGCGGCTAACAAGGCTGCCGCCAACTAAGGGCAGTCACTGCCATGCGCCGATGGGGTACTGAACGCATCGTTGGCCTGCATGATCCGCGGGTCAACGAGCATCATCTGGAGTCCACGGGCCTGCCCGCAGACAGTCGTCTGCGCTTGCTCAGTTTCAATATCCAGGTCGGCATCAGTACCGAGCGCTATCGGCATTACCTGACCCGGGGCTGGCAGCATCTGCTGCCGCACACCGGGCGTGCCGACAATCTGCAGAAAATCGGCAATCTGCTGGGCGACTTCGATCTGGTCGCCTTGCAAGAGGCCGATGGCGGCAGCCTGCGATCAGGCTACGTCAATCAGGTCGAACACCTGGCCCAGCTCGGTGCCTTTCCCTACTGGTATCAACAACTCAATCGCAATCTCGGTCGCCTGGCCCAACACAGCAACGGCGTGCTCAGCCGATTGCGCCCGTGGGCAATCGAGGATCATCCGTTGCCGGGGCCAAAGGGTCGCGGAGCCATTCTGGTACGGTTCGGCGAAGGCCCGGAGGCGCTGGTGGTGGTCATGATGCACCTGGCGTTGGGCGCCCGGGCGCGCAGCCTGCAACTGGCCTACATTCGCGAGTTGATTGGCGACTACAAGCATCAGGTACTGATGGGCGACATGAACACCCATGCCAGTGACCTGCTGCAACATTCCCCGTTGCGCGATCTCGGTCTGCTCGCGCCGCAACTGGAAGCAACGTTTCCCAGCTGGCGCCCACAGCGCTGCCTGGACCATATCCTGCTGAGCCCGAGCCTGACCCTGGAAAAGGTCGAGGTGCTGGCACAGCCCATTTCCGATCACCTGCCGGTCGCGGTAGAGATTCGTTTGCCGGGTTCGCTCACGGCCGATGCATTGCCCGCGTTGAGTCCTGCCCCTCGCGGATCCCATGAATGAGCGACGAAGCACAGCGCTGGAAAGAGAAATACCTCAAAAGCATCGAACAACAGGAAAAACTCGAGCGTCGCTGGGACGCACGGCTCGACTTGCTGCGTCGTGGGCTGGTGCGCAGCACCCTGGCGGCGGAAGGTACTGACCGCGCCGTTGACCAATGCATGAAGGAAATGCGCGAGGTCGTGCGTACCGACGACATGGACGCCGGCCTGGCCGCGCTGATTCCGCGCCTGGAAAAAGCTGTACTCGACTCCGAACAGCGTCGGGAAACCCGGGTCAACCAGACCAGTGCCGCCCTGACTGCGCTGGTCACGCAACTGCAAACATTGCCGCTGCCACGGGATGTGAGTCGGCCACTCAAGAGTTTCGCCAAGCAGTTGGAGGCGCGGGTCAGTCAGGCGCGTGAGATACCCTTGCTGCTCGGCGAGCTGAGTGGCTTGCAGGGCAAGGCCCTGAGCCAGCTGGAGACCCCGACGGAGATCGACCGGCCGGGCTTGCTGCAGCGGTTGTTCGGCGGGCGTGAAGCGCAGGAGACGGCGGCATCAGCGGCTACTTCTCCTGCCCAGGCCTTTGCCTTGCAGCCGGTAACAGCGCTTGTCGCCCCTGTAGCCGAGAACCCTACGGCGATTATCGAGTCGGCCCCGGTCGTGAATGAGCCGGCAATCTCCAAGGTGCCCGCTACCGAGCCAGCGCTGGCTTTTGCCCCCCCGGCTGTGGAGCCTCAACCAGCCAGTGCAACCGCTGCAGAAATCGGATCGGCCGAGCAACCGACCCCGGAAACCATCGCGACGCGTCCTGAGTCGCAAACAAACCCCGACGAGCTGACCGCGCCAGCATCGCCCGATAGTTTGCCCTTACCTCCGATTCCGACGCAGGACGTGGCCGTCGTCGATCAGGCGCCATCCGAACACGACATTCTCTACGCACTCCCGGACTCCCCTGAGCCCTCCTACAGCTCGGTGGCCAGTCACATCGAAGATACGCTGCTGGGGCTGCTCGACGACCTGACATTGCCCGAGCGTCATCGCCCGCAAGCCGAATCCATGCGCGATCGTCTGAAAAACGGTCTGAACTGGTACGAATTGCTGCCGATCCTCGACGACTTCGCCACGTTGATGCTGGCCATTACCGACAGCGGCCAGCATGAGTTCGAAGCCTATCTGCAACGACTGAACGAGCGCCTCGAATCGTTCCAGAGCAACTTGCAGGCCGCCACCGCTGGACACGCCGACAACCGCTCGGCTGCGCGGCAGATGGACACGCAGATCCGCGAACAGGTCGATGGCCTGCAAAGCAGCATGCAGGAAGCCGCAGACCTGGAAGATCTCAAGCACGTTCTGGAAAACCATCTCGAAGGCTTGCTGGGCACCATGGACCAGCACCAGAAACAGCGCGATGAGCGCGAGCAAGAGGTCGCTGCGCGCCTGCACAGCCTGGCCGAACGGGTCGCCCATATGGAGCAGGAGGCCCAGGGTTACCGTGAGCACCTTGAAGAGCAACGGCAGAAGGCATTGGTCGACCCGTTGACCGGGCTGCCCAACCGCGCGGCCTGGAGCGAGCGCCTGGATCATGAAGTCACGCAATGGCAGCAACATGGCAACACGCTGCTGCTGGCCATGCTCGACCTCGATCATTTCAAGCGCATCAACGATAACTACGGGCACCTGGCCGGTGACAAAGTGCTGAAAATCATCGCCAACGTGTTGCGCAAGCGGCTGCGCGGGACGGATTTCATTGCCCGGTTTGGCGGCGAAGAGTTTGTGCTATTGATGCCAGCCACGGTGCCGGCGGCGGGGCTGAAGTTGCTGGAAGGCTTGCGTGCCTCCATTGAGGCCTGTCCGTTCCACTTCAAGGGAGAGCCGGTGACCATCACCGTGTCTATCGGGATGACGGCGTTCAGGCCGGGTGAGCACGGCGATCAAGTGCTTAAAAGAGCCGATCAGGCGCTGTATCGCGCAAAAAATGCCGGCCGCAACCGCGTGGAGCCGGGCTGATCGTCAATTGTTCCATTTTGTTTGATTGCCGTCAGCCCGCCAGGCACTACGTTACACTGTTGCATTATTGTCTTGTGTGTACCGTCTTCCCATGAAATATTTTGCTCTGATCGCGTCACTGATTCTGCTGGCCGGCTGCGCCAGCGGTCCCCGTTTCGACACCAGCCACCCTTCGGCCAATTACGACAGCCGCGTGCAATTTGTGGTGGTGCATTACACCAATGCCTCGCTGGAGCGTTCGTTGCAATTGCTGACCCACGGTGAAGTCAGCAGCCATTACCTGATCGGCGACGACAAGGGCGCCACCATCTACAAGCTGATGGATGAAAATGTGCGGGCCTGGCACGCCGGAGAGAGCGAGTGGGATGGCCGGACCTGGTTGAATTCCAGCTCCATCGGTATCGAAATCGTCAATCCGGGGTTCAAGGACACCCCGACCGGACGCGTGTGGTATCCCTACACCGAAGATCAGGTCCAGTCGTTGATCGTGTTGCTCAAGGACATCAGCAAACGTCACGGCATAAAGCCTCGCGACATCATTGGCCATAGCGATATTGCACCAATGCGCAAGCTGGACCCGGGACCGCTGTTCCCCTGGAAGCGTCTGGCCGCCGAAGGCTTGGGCCTCTGGCCAAATGAACAGTCGGTGGCGCGCCAGCAAATGCTGTTCGCCGAGCAGTTGCCGAGCATCAGTTGGTTTCAGGCGCAATTGGCTCGCCTGGGTTATGCCTCGCCACAAACCGGCGAGCTCGATGTCGCGACACGACATGTGATAGCGGCATTTCAGATGCGTTTCCGTCCGGCGCGCTTCGATGGCACTCCGGATGCGCAAACTGCCGCGCTGCTTTTGGTGTTGAATCAGACAAAATAATGACGCCCGCCCGACGGTCAGGGCTTTTTTCCAATCAGCAGCTATAACTCATTGGTAATCCTTCGGATATTACACAATGACCGCTGCTCGAGAGACCTTCCGTAGTTGGTTCCATCGCCCCTGGTTCCTGGGGCTGATGTCTACTGTCTTGAGCGCAACGTTATTGATGGCCGGCAGCCTGTTCGTCGCCATACACCAGGTCGAGCAAAACGAAAGCGAAGAAATGAATGCTCAGGGTGAACGCTTCCTCGCCCGCCTCGAACAGCTCTTCGGGCAACTGCGTGAAAGCCTTGACGACCTTGAAGCGCAACCGTTGCGCGGTTGCGATGCTGAAATGATCGCAACCTTGCAACAGGTTTCATTCAATTATCGCTTCGTCTACGAAGCCGCCTACATGGACTCCTCGCGAATCTGCTCCAATCGTCCTCGCCAGGAAGGGCTGTCGCTGAGTCGATCGCCAGACATCAAAGGCCCGACTTACAGCTATTGGCTCAACACCACCACCGAACCCGATGAAAACCGCGCCGCGCTGATGCTCGGGCGCGGGAATTTCCGGGTGGCGACCTCTCGCGGGCATTTGACCGATATGGTCGACCTGTCGCCGGGCAGCAGCCTGCTGGTGGTCCTGGACCATGGCGCGCGCGCGATTCCGGTGCTCGGTGCTTCTCAGGTCTGGCCGCCGGCCGAGGCCTGGCCACCGAAAAACCGTGATGCGCTGCAGATCACCCAGACACGCCTGATATACCGCATGCCCACCGACAACCCGGAATATCAATTGGTGTTGATCAGTCCACGCACCGGCATGCATATCCCGGCGGTCTGGTGGTGGTTGCTGCCGGCCAGCCTCGCGCTGGGCATATGCGTTGGGTTCCTGGTGTTTCTGCTGGTGCGCCAGCGGCAGTCGCTGGATGCCGAACTGACCGGCGCGATTCGCCGTGGCGAGTTGCAGGTGCTGTATCAACCGATCTTCGACCTCGATAGTCGCAACTGTGTCGGGGCTGAAGCACTGCTGCGCTGGCGCAGGCCGGACGGCACCCTGACCAGTCCCGACCTGTTCATTCCGATGGCGGAGAACACCGGGCAGATTCGCCAGATGACGGACTTCGTCCTGCAACGCCTGCTCGAGCAACTCGGCCAGTTGCTGCGTGCCAACCCGCAACTGTACATCTCGGTCAATCTCGCGGCGTGTGACGTGATGGTTCCGCGGATCGGCCAGGTGATGGCGCGGTTGCTGACCCTGCACCGTGTCGCTGCGCGGCAAATTGCCTTTGAGGTCACCGAGCGCGGGCTGGTCGATGTGGTGGTAGCTCGGGAAAACCTGCAAGCGCTGCGGGATGTCGGGCACCAGGTGTTGATCGATGACTTTGGCACCGGCTATTGCAGCCTCGCCTATTTGCAAACCTTGCCGGTGGATTGCCTGAAAATCGACAAGGCGTTCATTGATGCGCTGGGCCATGACGCCGCCAGCAGCGGTGTGGCTCCGCACATCATTCACATGGCCCAGTCGCTGCACCTGAAGGTGATTGCCGAAGGCATCGAGCATGAGGCCCAGGCCGCGTTCCTGTGCAGCGAAGGCGTGAAGTTCGGCCAGGGCTGGCTGTTTGCCCGCGCGCTGAGCGCAGTGCAGTTCACTGAATTGATTACCCGGGGGCGGCGTCGGGCAGGCCGGCGCCTGGATGACGAAGCGTGAGGGTGACCTAAACGGTCAGCGCCATGTAGAACTGAGTACCCTGCCCCGGCCGTGAATAAACGCCCATCCGCCCACCATGCAATTGCACGATTTCCTTGCACAGTGCCAGGCCGAGCCCGGCCCCGCCCTTCTTGCGTCCGACCTGCACAAAGGGCTCGAAGATCCGCCCCTGCTGACCGTAGGCAATGCCTTCGCCGTTGTCCTCGACGCTGATAATGACCCGGTCACCGTGGCGCCGGGCCTGCAGGCGTATCCGCCCGCCGGAGCCGGTGTGACGCAAGGCGTTGTCGAGCAGGTTGTCGAGTACCCGCTCCAGTTGTGGCTGGTCGGCCTGTAACCGCGGCAAAGGTCCCTGTACTTCTACCAGCAGATTGATTTCCTTCTCTTCGGCCGATGTGGCAAAGCGTGACTGAGCCTGTTCCAGCAATGCCTCGATGGAGCACGGCGCCAGGGTGAGTTTCTGCAAACCGTTCTGGTAACGGGAGAAGTTCAGCAGGTCATTGATCAACTGCATCAGCCGCTGCATCTCTTCATTCACGGTATCGAGCAGGTCGGCTTCCCGGGAATCCGGGGCAAAGTGCGCGCGCTCACGGAACAATCCGAAGGCCATGTGCATGCCGGTGACCGGTGTGCGCAATTCATGGGAGGCGCGCAATACGAACTCGCTGCGTACCCGTTCGAAGGCACGCTGTTCCGTGACGTCATGCAGCACCATCACGGCACCGAGAATATGGCCCTGGGTATGGCTGACCGGGGTCAGGCTATAGGTCAGCAGTCGCGACTCGCCATCGACTTCGACACTCAAGTCTTCCGGCGCCCGTTCCAGCGTGCCGCCGCGCAGCACCAGTTGCAGTTGCTCATCGAGTTCGGGGCGCTCCAGCGCCGCGCCCAATCCTTGACCCAGACGATCGGACTCCCAGCCCAACTGACGCTGGGCCACGGGATTAAGGTGTTCCAGATGACCCTGACAGTCGATCATCAGCAGTCCGTCGTCGATGCTGTCGAGCACGGCCTGCAAACGCTGCTGACCGGCCAGCAGCTCATCGACGTTGGTGGCCTGATGTTCACGCAGCGCTTGGGCCATGATCCCGAAACGCCGGGTCAGTTGGTTCAGTTCCATCGCCGAAGAAATCGGCAGGGTGACATCGAAATTGCCCTGGCCGATATTGTCCGCCGCCTTGGCCAGCGCCTCGATGGGCTCCCCGAAACGCCGGGCGATGGCCTGTGCGGTCACGAAGCCGATGATCAGCACCGCCAGCCCCACCAGGCCAAGCAGCCCGGCAATCAGCAGTGCCCGTTCCCGGGCCTGGCGCTCGGTATCGCTGATGTTATCCAGCGCGCGCTTGTGCTCGGCGATCAGGCCATTGCGTAGCGCGTTGAATTTTTCCGTCAGGTTGTCGTGGCTGCTAAGCACATTCGACGGGTCCGGGGACGTTTCATAAGCCTGGATAAAGCTCTCGTAGTCGGCCTTGGCTTTTCTGAAGCCGTAGTCGCTTCCGGTTTCTGCCGGCTCCTGTGCGATGCCTTGCTCCAGCAGTTCGAAGTAATGCTGCTTCGAGGCGGCGAAAGCGGCGGAGTCAGGCTTCTCGCTGAGCATGATGATCAGTTGATCACCCAGGGTCTGACGCAGCTTGAGCCCCAGGTCCAGGGTGATGAAGTTACTGCGGATCAGTGCTTCCTGGCTGCCGGCCATCTGCATCACGCTGACCAGCCCGAGCAAGAGCCCGAGCAACGCGACGGTGATCAGTGCGGAGATGCTCAGGAAAAGCCGGGTCCGCAATTTCAGCGCCAGTTTCATCGGCTATTGCTCACAAGTTGTACTGTTTGCGTTTGCGGTACAGCGTCGAGGCGTCGATGCCCAGGGTTTTCGCCGCTTGATCCAGCGTGTCGGCGGTGGCGAGGACCGCGCCGATGTGGGCCTTTTCCAGCTCCTCCAGGCTCAGTGCCGCGCCGATGTGCGGTGTATTGTTGACCGGGGTTTCGGCCATGCCCAGATGACTGATCTCGACCCGCTCCTGTGGACAGATGATGCTCGCCCGCTCGATCACGTTGCGCAGCTCACGGATGTTGCCCGGCCAGCGATAACCCAATAGTGCTTCCCGGGCCTCGTCGCTGAAGGCGCGCGCGGGACGGGCGTACTCCTTGACGAAGCGCGCCAGGAAACGATCGGCCAGGTTGAGAATATCTTCGCGGCGTTCGCGTAGCGGTGGCAGGTGCAAGGTGATGACATTCAGGCGATAGAGCAGGTCTTCACGGAAACGACCGTCGCGGACCATGTCCTCAAGGTTGAGGTTGGTGGCCGCAAGGATGCGCACATCGGCACGGCGGGTCACCGGATCACCGACGCGCTCATATTCCTTGTCCTGAATAAAACGCAGCAACTTCGGCTGCAACGTCAGGGGAAAATCGCCGATCTCGTCGAGAAACAGCGTTCCGCCGTCGGCCTGGTTGACTCGGCCCAAGGTGCTTTCGCTGGCACCGGTGAAGGCGCCGCGGCTGTGGCCGAAGAGTTCGCTTTCCATGAGCTCGGTGGACAGCGACGGGCAGTTGATCGTGACGCAGGATTTCTTCGCGCGTTTGCTCCAGCCGTGGATGGCTTGGGACAGTTCGCCCTTGCCGGTACCGGATTCACCCAGAATCAGGATATTGGCATCGGTTGTGGCAACCTGACGCGCGGTTTCGAGTACCACTTTCATGGCCGGGCTGTGGGAGTCCAGACCATCCTTGGGCTTGCGCACTTCACCTTCCAGGGCTTCCAGTCGCGCCGACAGTTGCCGCACTTCCAGTTGCTTGGCGGTTGCCAGCCGCAGTTGATCGGGGCTGCACGGTTTGACCAGATAGTCGGCGGCACCGGCCTGAATCGCATCCACTGCCGTGTCGACGGCTGAGTGCGCAGTGACGATCACCACCCGCATCCAGGGGGCCTGGATACGCATCTGGGCCAGCACATCGAGGCCGTTGTCTTCACCCAGACGCAAATCGAGGAAGCACAGGTCGAAGACCTGCCGCTGCAACAGGGCTTCTGCCTGCGCGGCGCTGGTGGCGGTGGCCACGCTGTAGCCTTCGTCTTCGAGGCAATAACGGAAAGTACGCAGGATGGCGGACTCATCATCCACCAGCAGAATACGGCCTTGATGCTCAGTGGCTGATTCCATTTTCCTACGCTCCTTAATGACTGATCTTTATTTAGTCCCGGAGAAATCGGGCAAGTTGCATGATTGATTCTGAGCCATTCCTGTCATGGCAGGGTAGCTCTCATCCGATGTATCGGTTAGTCACCTGATTTTGCGGGTCTTTTAATGGATGCCCGGTCTCTGCCAGCGGCCAGCGTGAATTTCTGACCTCCGCACCCTCCTCTCAATTCAAAAAATTTACGCCTTCCTTCAAACCAATCGTGCAATACGCACGACTGCACAAGTGTCATCGTGCAGGATGCGCGCGAAGTGATTTTTTTGATGCTCATAAGATATTGATATTAAAGGTAATTAATTCGATTCAAAGCTGGCATGCGCTCTGCAATTGTCTGGTTGAGCAGGGCATTCAAAAACAAACGCCTGCTATCGAATACCGACCCGAGTGGTAGGAGCTCCAGGATGAATCGTCAACGTGTCGCCCACCTGCATCTCTCGCCTGTGCATATCCAGCAAGGCCTGTTTGCTGTTCTGGCACTGTTGATCACCCTGATCGGCGGCCAGCAGTTTCTGCGCTGGGAGCAGAGCCTGCAGCCGGAAGCGCCATGCCTGTCGATTCCGCATTCGACCCAAACCCATTTCAGCGCTGTCAGCAGCGGTCAGGCCGATAGCTCCCCGATGCGCATGATGGATGTCGACCAGGCCGGGCCTGTGGGTGAAATACGTCATCAAGAGCGTTGGGTGTTCTAGGCAAAACTTCCGCCGCACCCCATGCGCCGGGAAACGCAGCACCTCTAAACACAAGCGTAAGGAGAATCACCATGTTGAGCTGGGCAATCACATTCCTGATCATCGCCATCATCGCCGCTGTATTGGGCTTCGGTGGTATCGCGGGCACCGCCACGGGTATCGCCAAGATTCTGTTTGTCGTGTTCCTGGTGATGTTCATTGCCTCCTTCTTCTTTGGCCGTCGCGGTCGAGGCTGACATGAGAGGGTTGTTCAGGACACAGGCAGCCGCCCTGTTGGGCGGTAGTGCCATGGCATGCGGGCTGGCGTTTCCCCGACATGCCTGACCTGCGCATGCAGGGCTTGTTGATAGAGCATTTGAATTTGTACACGAAGGAGGCCACAGCGCCTCTTTCCACCTGCGCCACCTGAGGAAGGCCGGCGCATGACCAAGGGGTCGGGACGTTATGCCTGTTTCAGGGGCGCAGTGACCTACGGGTACAGGGAGTACCTGCGCAAGGGCCGGGTCAGGAAAAGCTGCTGCGCAAGTTCGTCGGACCGCCAAGGCTCGACGGGCTTGCGAAGGGCTTGATCACGCAACACATTGAAATAGAGCGCTCGTCCCGATTTCATCACTGTTTTCTCGTTCTTGTCCTTGTTACGTCGGAAAATACTTTTCCCGGTGTTTCACCAGCGACCGTATATCGAGAAAAATCACCCTTCTTTGGCCGCGATTTTTCCCTTCGTTCGGCGGGATTTTGCTGAAAAATCAACGCTCGGCCACTGCTCAAAAAACATTCAATCTGCTCTGTGATGACCGGTTCACGGCACTTATGCCTGCCGAAATGTCGTATTCGAACCGGTTGGGACGCGCGTTTCGCTAAAAAAACCTCATGCCGATTCGGCATGGGGTAGGCGTTTACGGCATTAGACGGCGCTCCCTTGCATCGGAATAGTTGCGCCTTTTTTCGCCTGCCAGAGAGCCGTAAACACGCGCTCCGGGGCACCTTATACGGGGGGCAGATGCACTGGGCTTTTTCGCCACAAGCGTTCCAGTTCGCGCATCTCCCTGAGTCAAACAACAAGTAAGGGTAAAGATATGAAGAAGGCAAAGCTTAGCCTCGCCTGGCAGATCCTCATCGGTCTGGTATTGGGGATTGCAATCGGTGCGCTGCTCAACCATTTCAGTGCCGAAAAAGCCTGGTGGATCAGCAACGTCCTGCAACCGGCAGGCGATATCTTTATCCGTCTGATCAAGATGATCGTGATCCCGATCGTCATCTCCTCTTTGATCGTCGGCATTGCCGGCGTCGGTGACGCCAAGAAGCTGGGGCGCATCGGCTTCAAGACCATCATCTACTTCGAGATCGTCACCACCATCGCCATCGTGGTCGGTCTGCTGCTGGCCAACCTGTTCCATCCGGGTGCCGGCATCGACATGAGCACCCTGGGCACTGTGGACATTTCCAAGTACCAGGCCACGGCGGCCGAGGTTCAGCATGAACACGCGTTCATCGAAACCATCCTCAACCTGATCCCGTCGAACATCTTTGCGGCCATGGTTCGCGGCGAAATGCTGCCGATCATCTTCTTCTCTGTATTGTTCGGTCTCGGTTTGTCGAGCCTGCAGGCGGACCTGCGCGAGCCGCTGGTGAAGATGTTCCAGGGCGTATCGGAAAGCATGTTCAAGGTCACTCACATGATCATGAACTACGCCCCGATTGGCGTGTTCGCACTGATCGCGGTGACTGTGGCCAACTTCGGCTTCGCGTCGCTGATACCGCTGGCCAAACTGGTGATCCTGGTTTACGTCGCCATCGCCTTCTTCGCTTTCGTGATCCTGGGCCTGATCGCTCGCCTGTTCGGCTTCTCGGTGATCAAGCTGATGCGCATCTTCAAGGATGAGCTGGTACTGGCCTACTCCACCGCCAGCTCCGAAACCGTGCTGCCGCGTGTGATCGAGAAGATGGAAGCCTACGGCGCACCGAAAGCCATTTGCAGCTTCGTGGTGCCGACCGGTTACTCGTTCAACCTCGACGGTTCGACCCTGTACCAGAGCATCGCGGCGATCTTCATTGCCCAGCTGTATGGCATCGACCTGTCGATCAGCCAGCAACTGTTGCTGGTACTGACCTTGATGGTCACCTCCAAAGGCATCGCCGGCGTACCGGGCGTGTCCTTCGTGGTACTGCTGGCTACCCTGGGCAGCGTCGGTATTCCCCTGGAAGGCCTGGCGTTCATCGCCGGTGTCGACCGCGTCATGGACATGGCCCGTACCGCACTGAACGTGATCGGCAACGCACTGGCGGTTCTGGTTATCGCTCGTTGGGAAGGCATGTACGACGACGCCAAAGGCCAGCGTTACTGGAACTCCCTGCCGCACTGGCGCAGCAAGGAAAAACTGCCGGCGGGTGAAATTTCCAAGAGCTGATGCAATACACCTTGTGGGAGCGGGCTTGCTCGCGAAGGCGTCATGTCAGCCAATTCAATGCTGAATGACACACCGCTTTCGCGAGCAAGCCCGCTCCCACATTGGAGTTGTGCAGGTGGTAACAAACAAACCCCGGAGAAATCCGGGGTTTGTCGTTTCTGGCCACCCCGCTATCATTCGCGGATCTTTTGGGGGGATTTGACTGATGCTCAATGGCCTATGGCTTGGCTTCTTCATCGTGGCAGCCGTATCGGCGCTGGCGCAGTGGCTGATTGGTGGCAACGCCGGGATATTCGCGGCGATGGTGGAAAGCATTTTTGCCATGGCCAAGCTGTCGGTCGAAGTCATGGTGCTGCTGTTTGGCACTCTTACTCTCTGGCTGGGTTTTCTGCGCATTGCCGAGAAAGCCGGCATCGTCGAATGGCTGGCCAAGGCCCTGGGGCCACTGTTCTTGCGCCTGATGCCTGAAGTCCCGCCGGGTCATCCGGCCATCGGCCTGATCACCCTGAACTTCGCCGCCAATGGCCTGGGCCTGGACAACGCCGCCACACCGATCGGCCTCAAGGCAATGAAGGCGCTGCAAGAACTCAATCCCAGCGCGACCGTCGCCAGCAACGCACAGATCCTGTTCCTGGTGCTCAACGCCTCCTCGCTGACCCTGCTGCCGGTGACGATCTTCATGTATCGCGCCCAGCAAGGCGCGCCTGACCCGACGCTGGTGTTCCTGCCGATCCTGCTGGCGACCAGTTGCTCGACCATTGTCGGCTTCCTGTCGGTGGCATTCATGCAGCGTCTGCGCATCTGGGACCCGGTGGTGCTGGCCTACCTGATCCCCGGCGCCCTCGCCCTCGGTGGTTTCATGGCGTTGCTGGCGACCCTTTCGGCGACCGCGCTGGCCGGCCTGTCGTCGATCCTCGGCAACGTGACGCTGTTTGGCCTGATCATGCTGTTTTTACTGATCGGCGCGCTGCGCAAAGTGAAGGTCTACGAGGCCTTCGTTGAAGGAGCCAAAGAGGGTTTTGACGTCGCCAAGAACCTGCTGCCTTACCTGGTGGCGATGCTCTGCGCGGTGGGTGTTCTGCGCGCGTCCGGGGCGCTGGACTTCGGTCTGGACGGGATCCGTCATCTGGTGGAATGGGCCGGTTGGGACACGCGTTTCGTTGACGCCCTGCCGACGGCGATGGTCAAACCCTTCTCCGGTAGCGCCGCCCGGGCGATGCTGATCGAAACCATGAAGACCTCGGGCGTGGACAGCTTCCCGGCGTTGGTGGCGGCAACGGTCCAGGGCAGTACCGAAACGACGTTCTATGTCCTGGCGGTGTACTTCGGCGCCGTGGGCATCCAGCGCGCACGCCATGCTGTCGGTTGTGCATTGCTGGCCGAGCTTGCCGGGGTGCTGGGTGCGATCGGGGTTTGCTACTGGTTCTTTGGTTGATCGGCTCCGTCAGCCAAAGCCTTCAGCGCGGCCTTGCGCTCGTCCGTCGGCAAGGCGCCAAGCTTTTCCACGGCGGCGTAAAATTTAAGCCAGTCGCCATCCTCCTGATGGAACAGCGCGGCAAATGCTGGTACCCATTGGTCGTACAACCCAAACGGCAATAACCGGGCGTTGTTCATGGGAGCATAGATCCAGGCGTCGTAGCGTTTGTCGGCGGTCCACTGACTGTCGCGTAATTGCCGGTATTCGCTGCGCAAGCGCTCGAACTCGGTCGCCTTGCGCTGGCGCATTTGTTCGGTTGGCAACGGCAAGGTGTAGAGTTTTTCCAGGCGGGCGCGAGTCCTGAGCACCAACCCAGTGAACTGTTCGCGCTGACGTGCCTGCGCATTGTTATCCGGTGGCAGGTGGCGGTAGGCGCGCCATTGGCGAGTACCTTCCTGCTCGACGAAGGTGGCGAAGGATTCGTTGAACTCCGTGTCGTCCTTCACATAGAAGCGCTGATGGGCCAGCTCGTGAAAGATCAACGTGGCCAGTCGCTCATCCCCCCAGCCCATCATCGAACTGATGATCGGGTCGTTGAACCAGCCGAGTGTCGAATAGGCTTCGACACCACCAATCGACACGTCCATGCCCTGCAAGCGTTGCAAAGCCGCTGCGCCGCGGGCTGCGCTCTGGCTGTAGTAACCGCGATAGGCCACGCAACCGGCGATGGGGAAGCAGTGGTTTACGGGTTTTAGGGAAAATTCCGGCGTGGCGAAGACATTCCAGACGACGAAGGGGCGCCCAATGTCCGCGTACAAGCGGTAACTCTGGTTATCCGGCAGGTGCAATTGCTGGCTGGCGAACGTTCGGGCTTTTTGCGATTGCTCCAGGTGTGTACGCAGTTTTTGATCGCGCGCCGGGTCGGCAACCACGCTGGAAACAGGCTCCCTCGCCCGCAGCAACTGCAGTTGGCCGCTGGCCAATTGGTTGTAGTAGCTGAAGCTGGCGCAACCGTTGAGCAACAAAAACAACACACCCGGAAACAAAACGCGAAAAACGCGATCAAGTAACCCAAGGCTAGGAAGCGGCCTGATCACAATAATTCTTCCTTGGAGAGTCTTTCCGCAAGACTATCCCGCCTGACTGGAGCTCCGCTATGCGCATGTTGATACTGACAGGAGGCCTGCTGATGCTGGCCGGCTGTGCTTTTTTTGGACTACCCCGCCCTGATCCTGCGCAAGCCTGGATCGACCTGGACTCGAAGCAAGAAGATACGACGCTGCAAGCGCTGGAGGTCGATGACAAGGCCACCGACGATAAACGCTATTTCCAGGTTCATCCCGGTAGCCATGAGTTGACGGTCCGCTACCAATTCGCGGTCCAGCCCACCAATATCGGCCCAGACGCCGAGCCGTTGTGGCGCGATTGCCAGCTGAACGTGAAATTCAACGACTTCAACGCGGGCGAGCGTTATCAGCTACAGGCGGGGAACATCGGCTTTCGGCCTTGGGCGAAACTCTACGATCAACAGCGCAAAGTGATTGGCCAAGGCACGCCGGCAGGCTGTCAACACAGCTGATCGGCGTTATGCTGGATGTATATCCCTTGGGACATCCATCATGCGCAGGTTGATGCTGTTACTCGCCGCCAGTGTTGTCGTGGGTTGCCAAAGCCCGATGCCGACACCTAATCCACAAATGGCCTGGGTCGAATTCTCTACGCCCTTCCCCAACGATAAATTGCTGATGGCCGAACGACTGGATAAACAACGCCTGCGCGACGGGCGTTTTTTTGAGGTCACGCCGGGCAGCCATGAACTGATCGTGCGTTTCGACTTTGAAGTACCCGGTGGCGGGTTGGGCATGATGGGCGGCCCTTCTGAGCGGCTGTGCTACCTGACCATCAAATACGATCATTTCGAAGCCGGTCAGCGTTATGTGCTCGAAGGCCGTTCCATCGCCTTTACCCCCGGCGCCCGGCTGTACAACGCCAAGCGCGAAATCGTTGCAGAAGACCGGGAATCCTACTGCCTGATGTGAGCGGTCAGCGGTCGTTTTTCTGGTAGATGATTTTCTTGGTGCCGTTTTCGCACGAGCCAACGACCATGTTCTGGTCGTGTACCTCGTCGTTGGTGACGATTTCAAGCGTGTAGGAAGTGACACCACTGGCCTGGATCTTGGCTTCGATCTCGGCCTTGAGTTCTTCGCAGGGTTTCGGCGCCGCGAGGGCCGAGGTGGCCAGTGCGCAACAGATAACCGCGAGGGCAAAACGTTTCATGGTTGAAGCTCCTTTGAGGCAGCACGCACAGTCGTGAGTTTTCGCTGCTGTCGTTTATTCGACCACAGTTTTAGCGGGCAAATCTGTCGCGGCGCAAAAAAGATCGCAGACTTGAGCACCATCTACCGAATGATCCCGGTAGGTTGCGCAAGACTGCGATCTTTTGTTTTCAACGAAAATCTAGCCGACCAGTGTGGCCTTCAGTCTGATGTTCGCATTCAGCACTTTGGACACCGGGTGGTTCTGTCCGATCAATCCGCTTTTTTCGCGGGATTTTTTACCGGGCTATTGAAACTCGGGTATATGCCCTCATTGCATGAATCACGCTTTTGGATTCGGCAGGTTTGCGTTCGCAAAAACAAACCTGCGCCCTCAATTGGAGAAGCAGGTTTATGAAACGACTGTCCGATATCAAGTTCTCGACCCTCGATCTGGTGCCGGTACGCGAGAGCGACAGCGCGGCCCAGTCGCTGCGCAATTCGCTGGACCTGGCGCAGCACGTCGAGAAGTTCGGTTACAACCGCTTCTGGGTGGCTGAGCACCACAACATGGATGGCATCGCCAGTTCCGCGACCTCGGTGCTGCTCGGTTACCTGGCCGGTGGTACGTCGACCATTCGAGTCGGTTCGGGCGGGGTGATGTTGCCCAACCACGCACCATTGGTGATCGCCGAACAGTTCGGCACCCTGGAAAGCCTTTATCCGGGCCGGATCGACCTGGGCCTGGGTCGCGCCCCCGGCTCCGACCAGATGACCGCACGTGCGTTGCGCCGTGAGCGTTCCGGCAGCGCCGACGACTTCCCGGAAGATGTGGCGGAACTGGTACGCTACCTCGGGCCACGTACACCGGACCAACGCATCATCGCGATGCCGGGAACCGGGACCAATGTGCCGGTCTGGTTGTTGGGGTCGAGCCTGTTCAGTGCGCAACTGGCGGGTGAGCGCGGTTTGCCCTACGCCTTCGCATCGCATTTCGCACCGCGCTACATGCATGAAGCGATTCGGGTCTACCGCAATCACTTCAAACCGTCAGCCGTTTTGGACAAACCCTACGTGATGCTCGGTGTGCCTTTGGTGGCAGCTGATACCGACGAGCAGGCCGATTACCTGGCGACCTCGGTGTTCCAGCGAATTCTCGCCCTGATGCGTGGCCAAAGCCTGGTACAGCGTCCGCCGGTGAAGACCATGGACGGCCTGTGGCTGCCCCATGAGAAAGACGCCGTGCACGATTTCCTTGGCCTGGCCATGATCGGCAGCCCGCAGAAAATCCGCGCCAAACTCGAGGTCCTGATCGAACAGACCCAGGCCGACGAGCTGATTTTCACCTGTGACCTGTACGAACATTCCGATCGCGTGCATTCCTACGAGTTGCTGGCGCAGGTCATGCGAGGCTGATACTCAAAATGCAGGCATGAAAAAGCCGACGCCTTGACGTCGGCTTTTTCATTCAAGTGGGAATCGGCCTACTTTTTATAGACGATCACTTTGGCGCCCGCTTCGCATTTGCCAACAACTTTCCCGCCGGCAGCGGCACCTTTATCGACAATCTCCAGCGAATAACCGGAAACGCCCTTGGCATCAAGTTTCGCTGCGATTTCCGCTTTCAGCTCTTCGCATGGCTTGCCGCCCGCCAATGCGCTCCCCGCAAGGCTCAACAAACCTACTGCCAACATAAACTTCTTCATCGGTTGCATTCCCTGGTCGGATCATAGGGGTAACCAGCCGTCAGCCGGACGCACTCATGTAGTGCTTTGCCATTCCCTATGGCATTCGACCGGCGTGCAAGTTCAGAAGACTAGCCCAAAGTCAGCTGCTGGCAATCCGGAACCCGACTTTCAAGGTCACCTGAAAGTGTGCAGCCTTGCCGTCCCTGATATGCCCACGGGTCTCGGTTACCTCAAACCATTCCATGTACTTGATGCTTTTGCTGGCTTCGGTCAGCGCGTTGTTGATCGCATCTTCGATACTGCTGGTGGACGAGCCGATCAGCTCGACTTTCTTGTAGGTGTGATGGTCAGACATGGCGTTCTCCTCGGCGTGTGAATTACAGACTAGCAGTGATTTTTCCTATTTCTTCTGTTGGCCGTTCTGAGGGTGAAGTTCAGATTTTCTGCACTTTCTCGAACCCATGAAGTCCCAACCAACACACGCCACTCATCACCAATGCAGGAGAGCCACCATGGCCAATACCTCGTTACGCAAAGCCTCATTGCAAAGCATGGAAGCCGAGATCGAGAGTCTGCTCAAGTCTTTGGAAAGCCTGAAGGGCGACGCCTCGGACGAGTCGCGTAAAACCCTCAATACCCTGAAAAGCAACGCCGAGAATGCCTTGAAGCACTCGCGCCATCTGCTTGCCGATGCTTATGAGGAGGTCAAGGTCAAAACCCGCGAAACCGGGATTGCCACACGGGACTACGCCCAGGAGCACCCCTGGACAACAGCCGGTGTCGCCGTGGGCGCACTGGGCCTGCTGGCCGCTTATCTGTTGTGCAAACGTGATTAATCCGCTCGACGCAGTTCGTTCTTGAGCCACTGCGCCAGTTGTCGGGCGCGCCCGTCCGCGGCGCGCTTGGGTAGCCACAACGCCAGTTGCGCCGGGGTTTCACTGAAGCCCCAAGGCGCAACCAGGCGGCCGGCCTTCAAGTCCTCCGTCACCAAGGGTTCGGGGGCAATCGCCACGCCCAGACCTGCGACGGCGGCTTCCAGCAAGTAATACAAATGTTCAAATCCCTGACCGTACTTCAGCGCCCTGGCGTCGAGGCCGCGTGGTTGCGCCCAGTTCGGCCAGGCTTGCGGGCGAGAGGTGGTGTGCAGCAAGGGTTCGCTCAGTAGCGCGGTTTCCGGCGCTTGCTTGAGCCGTTCATAGCCGACGAACCGAGGGCTCATGACCGGGCCGATGCGTTCGCTGGCGAGCTCAAAGACCTGCATGTCCGCCGGCCAGGGTGGCTCGGCAAATACCAGCAAGGCATCCAGCCCCGGTCTTCTCGGATCCAGATCGCCTTCTCCGGCCGACAGGTGCAGGCGCAAGTCCGGCAGGTCGGCATTGAGCCGCCCCAGTCGCGGGATAAACCAGCGCGCAAGCAGGCTTCCCGAGCAACCGAGCACGAATGGTGCATCGGCTGTGCTTTGTGTGAGTTCGGCGCAAACGCTGCGCAGGCGCTCGAAGGCTTCGCTGCTGGCGTCACGCAGTCGCAACCCGGCATCTGTGAGTTTCAGGCCGCGACCGTCCTTGATGAACAGGCTTACGCCTAGGTGTTCTTCAAGCACCTTGAGTTGCCGGCTGACCGCGCCGTGGGTGACGTGCAGCTGCTCGGCCGCCTGACTGACGCTGTTCAAGCGGGCAGTGGCTTCGAAGGCGCGAAGTGCGTTCAGCGGAGGAAGGTCATGGCTCATTGTATCTGTGAGTTTTCCTGACAGGTTGTGGCGATCTTATCGGTTTTCAGGTCGGGGCGTCAGGGGTAGAGTGAAGCCCACTATCTCTTTGTGCATCACTTCACGCATTCAACTGGAGCGCCCCATGACCCAGACTAATCTGCGCAACGGCCCTGATGCCAACGGCCTGTTTGGCGCGTTCGGCGGCCGCTACGTTGCCGAAACCCTGATGCCGTTGATCCTCGACCTGGCCCGCGAGTATGAGTTGGCCAAGGAAGATCCTGCATTCAAGGAAGAACTGGCCTACTTCCAGCGCGACTACGTCGGACGTCCAAGCCCCCTGTACTTCGCCGAGCGTCTGACCGAGTTCTGCGGGGGCGCGAAGATCTACCTCAAGCGTGAAGAGCTGAACCACACCGGCGCGCACAAGATCAACAACTGCATCGGCCAGATCCTGCTGGCGCGGCGCATGGGCAAGAAGCGCATCATCGCCGAGACCGGCGCCGGCATGCACGGTGTGGCCACGGCCACCGTCGCTGCGCGTTTCGGTCTGGACTGTGTGATCTACATGGGCACGACTGACATCGAGCGTCAGCAGGCCAACGTGTTCCGCATGAAGCTGCTGGGTGCCGAAGTGATCCCGGTGGTAGCCGGTACCGGCACGCTGAAAGACGCGATGAACGAAGCCCTGCGTGACTGGGTGACCAACGTCGACAGCACCTTCTACCTGATCGGCACCGTGGCCGGTCCGCACCCTTACCCGGCAATGGTTCGCGACTTCCAGGCCGTGATCGGCAAGGAAACCCGCGAGCAGCTGCAAGCCCAGGAAGGTCGCCTGCCGGACAGCCTGGTGGCGTGCATCGGCGGTGGTTCCAACGCCATGGGCCTGTTCCACCCGTTCCTCGACGACAAAAGTGTCGAGATCATCGGCGTTGAAGCCGCCGGCTACGGCATCGAGACCGGCAAGCATGCAGCCAGCCTGAATGGCGGCGTTCCAGGCGTCCTGCACGGCAATCGTACTTTCCTGCTGCAGGACGACGATGGCCAGATCATCGACGCCCACTCGATCTCCGCTGGCCTGGACTACCCGGGCATCGGCCCGGAACACGCCTGGTTGCATGACATCGGCCGCGTTCAGTACACCTCGGTAACTGACGACGAAGCTTTGGCTGCGTTCCACCAGTGCTGCCGTCTGGAAGGGATCATCCCTGCCCTGGAAAGCGCCCATGCCCTGGCTGAAGTATTCAAGCGTGCACCGACTTTGCCAAAAGATCACCTGATGGTGGTCAACCTGTCCGGCCGTGGCGACAAAGACATGCAGACCGTGATGCACCACATGGAACAATCCAAGCAGGAGAAACACTGATGAGCCGCCTGCAAACGCGTTTTGCCGAACTCAAGGAACAGAACCGCGCCGCCCTGGTGACCTTCGTGACCGCCGGCGACCCGGGCTATGACACGTCCCTGGCAATCCTCAAGGGCTTGCCGGCGGCTGGTGCCGACGTGATCGAACTGGGCATGCCCTTCACCGACCCGATGGCTGATGGCCCGGCAATCCAGCTCGCCAACATCCGTGCGTTGGGTGCCAAGCAGAATCTGGCGAAAACCCTGCAAATGGTTCGCGAGTTCCGCCAGGGCAACAACGAAACGCCGTTGGTGCTGATGGGTTACTTCAACCCGATTCACATGTACGGCGTACCGCGCTTCATCGCCGAAGCCAAGGAGGCCGGGGTTGACGGCCTGATCGTGGTCGACCTGCCGCCAGAGCATAACGGCGAGCTGTGCGACCCGGCGCAGGCCGCGGGCCTGGACTTCATTCGCCTGACCACGCCAACCACCGACGATGTGCGCCTGCCGACCGTTCTCAACGGCAGCTCCGGCTTCGTCTACTACGTCTCGGTGGCCGGTGTGACCGGCGCCGGTGCCGCCACGTTGGAACACGTCGAGGAAGCGGTCGCCCGTCTGCGTCGCCATACCGACCTGCCGATCAGCATCGGTTTCGGTATCCGGACGCCGGAACAGGCGGCGTCCATCGCGCGTCTGGCCGACGGTGTTGTGGTGGGCTCGGCGTTGATCGATCACATCGCCAATGCCACCTCCCCGGAACAAGCCGTGGATGGCGTGCTAAGCCTGTGCTCGGCGTTGGCCGAAGGCGTGCGCAAGGCCCGCGTCAGCTGAAGGTAAAGCTCCTGAACGCTGTAAACCTTGTGGGAGCGAGCTCGCTCCCACAAGGTTGTGGTATCAAGGCAACTCTATCCCGCCTGATGCCTTGTGCAGTTTGCGCAGGTGCTCACCGATCTGCTTTACGTTGGCCTCGTTGGCGGCCATTTCGGCGGCACGGCCCGGTTCAAGCAACGCCCTCACTTCCTTGTCCAGATCCCCGGACAGCGCCAGGAGCTGCTTCTGGCGCTGGCTGCTTTCCGCTTCCAGATGCTTCCACTCGCTTGGTTGTGGCAACCCGTAACCCGCAGTCCCCAGCAGCTCTGCCGGGCGGCTGAGGAAGCCGCTGTTGGCAAGAATCTGCTTCAGCGTCTCGTTGGCCTTGTCCATGCCGCCGTTTTTCAGCTCCCGAGCGCCCAGATAGCGTTGCTTCACTTCGTCCTGGGCCAGCAACATCTGTCGACGGAAACTCGCCTGCTCCAGCAGCAGCAATGCTGCGCTAGTACGCAAATCAGCCTGCTCGAACCATTGCCGCCGCTCTGCGGCTTTCAAATCGAGCCACTCTTCGACGGTTTCCTGTTTGATCGGCATCTGCTTTTTCAACACTTCGAACATCGCTTGGTAGCGATCACGGAAGGAGTCGAAGCGATAACCCAGGCGCAGTGCTTCGCGAGGATCATCCAGCACGCTGGTATCGGCCAGGCCACGACCCTTGAGCACTTCGAGCATGCCGTTGGGCATGATGTTGTCCAGACCCACCAGTTGCGGGTTGTTAGTGCTGCTACGCAGCAGTTTCAGTCCCTCTACCGCACAGTTATTGGACAGGAAGAAATAATTGCCGTCGTAGCTCCAGTGCATTTCGGCGGCGTGCTCCACCACATCTTCGATCTCGCGGCGCGACAGGTTCAGTGGTACTGAGGCCAGGCTGCGCAACTCGGTCTTGGTGTATTCGTCGATTACCTGGGAAAGCGGCAGGACAAACAGGCGCGACGGGTACTTACCGACCAGCCCATTCCAGCTCGACATCTGCACATCACCGACAAATGCGCGGTACGACAGCACCAGATGCTGGTCCAGGTCCAGTCGGCAATCCGGCCCGCGAGGCCGGCCCGGTGCGCAAATGACCAGGCGCAACATGCTGTGACCCCAGTAGCTGAACAAGTTCTGGTTAGCCTCGGCCAGCAGGTAGTCGATGGCGTAAACCCGTTCAGGATCGACCTGTCCCAGTGGTGTTTTGGCGAAATCACTGCCGGCATTGAGGAAGGCGACGGTTTTGCCGCAAGCGTTTTTGGCAGCGGGCGCCCAGCCAAAGTGCTCTTTGTAGTAGCGGTACAGTGCGGGACGACGGCAGGCATAGCTCGGATCGAGCAGGAAGTACTCCATATTGACCGCGACGAACTCCTTGGGGCTGCTCGTCTCGTAGATGTCTGGGCTGCGCGCGATCTGCCGGTTGTACTGTTCGCGCTCGCCACGACGGCCGACGTATTGCGGCCAGCCGGCGAGGTCGAGCAGGCGTGGATCATCGCTGAGGGTAAAGCGGCGGCCGGTCTGGCCGCGGCATTGGTCGGGGATGCCGACCAGCCCTGAGCTGCTGTCTTGGCGGGTACAGCGTTGAATCAGTGTGCGCTCCGCCTTTGGCCACAGGCGTGAGCGATCGTAGATGTGAGTCAGCTCGTGCAACACCGTGGCCAGCATTTCCCGGCGCACGGTGCCATGGGGGCGCTGGGTTTTTTTGGTCGCGGCGCTGCCATCGGTGAGGCCGGCCAGCAGGTTGCGGTTCAGATCGAGTTCGGACACCAGTGTCGCCTGACCGTAGGCATTTCTCGGCATGTCATCGGTCCAGCCGACGTCGATACGTCGATCGAGTTGCTCGACAAAGCGTGGCGGCAGTGCCTGCATGGCTTCATCGAGCAACGCCTGGCTGGCTTGCTGTTGCGCGGGAGTCAGACCTTCGGTCTTGAGCTGTAATTGAAGGCCAGCGTGGGCCGTGTTGCCGAGCAGCAACAGGGCCCCGGCCAGCAGCCAGGCACCTGGACACTTCACAGTGCGAGGATGGCTTCGGCGAGATCCTGGTCACTGGCGTCACGAGCTTCCGGCACGCGGGTGCGCAGCAAATCGAAGGCGGATTCCAGGTGAGCGCCACGAATGTCGCCATTGCTGGCAACGAAACTGGCGGCGTCGTCCTGGGCTTCGCGCACGATTTTCGAATCGCGAATGGACGTGGTGGTGTCGGAGGTGAAATCGAGGGTGCGCTGGGTAGCACGGATCAGAATATTACTGGTGGCAACCAGAGTATGTGCCTGGGCCACATCGGCCAACAGCAGCAGGCCTAAGGTGGCAGCAATCAGCGGGTTACGCATGGAATGACTCCAGAAAAAACAGGGATAACTATTGGACGAGAATTGCCTGTGCCAGTTCAAGGTCGCTGGCATGAAGTTTTGCCTGGGTTCGGCGCAGATACCGCAGGGCCGACTCCAGTCGTGCACCTCTCAGTTGGCCGTCACTGGCAATGAATGCCGCGGCGTCATCTTGGGCCGCGAGCAGCAGTTTATGGTCGAAGGGGGCGGAGGTCACCATGCTTGTGGCATATCCACTGGCCACGATCCCTTGGGTTGACAGGTTAAAGGCGTCGTAAGCGTGGGCTGAGCCTGAACAGGCGGCAGTAATCATGACTGGAGTGATCAACAGATTTGCAAGAAAACGCATGAGACTCGACAGTTAAAAGTGAGTCCCAAGGCTAGCGCAAGGCCCATTCCAGAGCCAGCACGGAAATAATGGGACACGTCGAGCGTGTCCCCGGCCAGAAGTCGATCAGATCGTCAGGATCGCCTGCGCCAGTTGTGCATCGGTTGCGTTCAACTGGGGTGCCTGATGACGAATATGGTCGAGCGCGCTTTCCAGTTTCACCCCACGGATGGAGCCTTCGCTGGCAACGAAGCTGGCGGCGTCGTCACGTGCTGCGAGCACGATCTTGTCATCTTTGAACGAAGACGTGATGTCGGACGTCGCATCGGAACTGGATTTGAGTGCCCCAACGACTGCGTCGGTGGTCACGATAAAGCTGGTGGCGTGGGAATTGGCAGCCACGGCAAGCAGGGCTGCAGCGCTGAGCAGGCGAAGTCGGGACATGGTGTAACTCCTAGGGTAAGCCGATTGGAAGATGGCGCAGTGTCTGCAAATTCAGACGCCAGGCGCTTGGCGCTCGCCACGTTCTGACCTGATATTAGGCCTGAGTGTGTCAATTCGAACAGCCCGTCATGCAAACAGACAGTCAGCGCCAGAACGGTTTATCCAATTCATTGATGCGCTCAGCATGGCTGATGCAAAGATCCGACAGCTGACGATCATCGAGTTGAGCCAGTAAACGTCGTGTTCTCGCCCTTTCCAGACTAGCGAAGAGTCTTGTTAACAGGTATCTAGCCCAGCGCAAGCAAGGTCTCGATTGAACCTGTGGCGTGGAAACATCCTGTAAAGAACTCATGGCGCGGTCCCTGTCCTGATAAGTGGAGGGCTCCATGCTGACACCGGTCGAATATCCGCTACAGACACACCGCGACGATATTGTACTCATCCAGTTAGTTGTTTCTGCAAACTGTACTGGTATCCTGGTTTACTACTGTACGAGCGGATTTGACAGGCCAAAACGACAAGACCCGTCGTGGTTTCCCACGACGGGTCTTGTTTTTTCAATTCGGGTTGCTGGCGGTGGACCCTTCAGGTCAGAGCCAGCGACGCTAACTTAGCGCCAGAACGGCTTGCTCAGCTCTTCGTAGCGTTGTGCTTCGCTAATCCCGGCGTCAGCCAGCAGACGCGAATCCAGACGAGCCAGTTGATGGCGGCTGGTGATGCGGCGCTGCCACAGCATCAGGTTGGCGATAACGCGCAGAGGCAGGGAAGCCTGGGTTTTTGCAGCAGTGTCTTGAAAGAACAGATCGGAACTGAGTGTACGTTCCATGGTGGTCATCCTTCCGCTTATGGCGGGATTAGGTAGTGGTTTAACTGGTGCCCATGATCCTCTCGTTTGCCTAGTCTCTGTAGATACAGTTCATCTGTATTGTGAGAGCTCAGTTAACTGTTTATAGGGGGTGTACTGGTCTAAATTGAGGCAACTGTACCTGTCTGCACTGTCGTGGTGCAAAACTGCTGTTTTTGCCTGGCAAGGTAGGAGTTTTCCTAACGAAATGACCAGTACAGCAGTACAGTTTTTTTCATATTCCGAAGAAGCAGGAGCAAGCTGACGAAACTGTGTTTGCGCCAGCTGCTATCTGTATCAATTACTTCTTCAGCATTTGCCCGGTTTCTTCCAGGTTGATGTGCCAGCTCAGGGCATCACGCAGGATGTGTGGGGTGTGCCCGCCGATGGCGCACGCGGCGGTGAAGTAATCATTCAGCGCCTGGCGGTAATCCGGGTGCACGCACTTGTCGATGATGACCCGGGCACGCTCCCGAGGCGCCAGGCCGCGCAAGTCTGCCAGGCCCACTTCGGTCACGAGGATGTCGACGTCATGTTCGGTGTGGTCAACATGGCTGACCATCGGCACCACGCTGGAGATCGCACCGCCCTTGGCGATCGACTTGGTCACGAACACGGACAAGTGTGCGTTGCGCGCGAAGTCGCCCGAGCCACCGATGCCGTTCATCATCCGCGTGCCGCAGACGTGAGTGGAGTTGACGTTGCCATAGATGTCGAACTCCAGTGCCGTGTTGATGCCGATGATGCCGAGGCGGCGCACGACTTCAGGGTGGTTGGAAATCTCCTGCGGGCGCAGCACCAGTTTGTCCTTGTAGCGCTCCAGATTGCCGAACACGTCGGAATTGCGCCGGCTCGACAGGGTGATCGAACTGCCCGAGGCAAAACTCAGCTTGCCCGCATCGATCAGGTCGAAGGTCGAGTCCTGCAGCACCTCGGAATACATCGTCAGGTCTTCGAACGGCGAGTCGATCAGGCCGCACATCACCGAGTTGGCGATGGTGCCGATACCGGCTTGTAGCGGGCCGAGCTTGTTGGTCATGCGCCCGGCTGCCACTTCCTGTTTGAAGAAGTCGATCAGGTGGTCGGCAATGGCTTGGGTCTCGGCATCCGGTGCCAGCACCGTGGAGGGCGAGTCAGCCTGGTTGGTGATCACGATGGCGACGATTTTTTCCGCTGGAATCGGAATGGCGGTGCTGCCAATGCGATCGTCGACCTTGACCAGCGGGATCGGCGTGCGGGTTGGACGATAGGTCGGAATATAGATGTCGTGCAGGCCTTCGAGATTCGGGTTGTGCGCCATGTTGATCTCGACGATCACGTGCTTGGCGAAAATCGCGAAGCTGGCCGAGTTGCCGACCGAGGTGGTTGGCACGATATGCCCTTGCTCGGTGATCGCTACGGCTTCAATCACGGCGATGTCCGGCAGCTTCAATTGCTGGTTGCGCAATTGCTCCACGGTTTCCGACAAGTGCTGGTCGATGAACATGACCTCGCCGGCATTGATCGCCTTGCGCAGGGTGCTGTCGACCTGAAACGGCATGCGTCGCGACAACACACCGGCTTCGGTCAGCTGCTTGTCGAGGTCGTTGCCCAGGCTTGCGCCGGTCATCAGGCTGATCTTCAGCGGCGTGACCTTGGCACGCTCGGCCAGCGCCTGGGGGACGGCCTTGGCTTCGCCTGCGCGAGTAAAGCCACTCATGCCGACGGTCATGCCGTCCTCAATCAGAGCGGCAGCGTCGGCGGCGCTCATCACTTTGTCCAACAACGAAGGCAGGCGAATACGGTCACGGTACATGGATTGTTATCTCGGGCAACAGGTAGCAGGATGTGCAGTCTAGTGAATTGCGCCAGCTTCTGTCCCGCTACCAAGGTCGCAATCGAGGCGTCTATTCCGGGCCTTTCAAGCAAAACACCGTTACCGGATCGGTAACAAAAGGATAGTTTGTTCGACGATTTGCGCAAACAAAAACGCCCCGACGAGTCGGGGCGTTCCGTGTGCCGCAGAGGGTTAGTCGACGGCTTTGACCATGTCTTCGATGACCTTTTTAGCGTCGCCGAACACCATCATGGTCTTGTCCAGGTAGAACAGTTCGTTGTCCAGGCCGGCGTAGCCGCTGGCCATCGAGCGCTTGTTGACGATGATGGTCTTGGCCTTGAACGCCTCGAGGATCGGCATGCCGGCAATCGGCGATTTCGGATCGTTCTTCGCCGCCGGGTTGACCACGTCGTTGGCGCCCAGCACCAGCACCACGTCGGCCTGACCGAACTCGGAGTTGATGTCGTCCATCTCGAACACCTGGTCGTAAGGCACTTCGGCCTCGGCCAGCAACACGTTCATGTGGCCGGGCATACGACCGGCAACCGGGTGGATCGCATACTTCACGGTCACGCCGCGGTGGGTCAGCTTCTCGGTCAGCTCCTTCAGCGCATGCTGTGCCCGCGCGACCGCCAGGCCGTAGCCCGGCACGATGATCACGGTGTCGGCGTTGGTCAGCAGGAAGGTCGCGTCGTCAGCCGAACCGGATTTCACCGGACGGGCTTCTTTCGAACCCGCCGGGCCGGCCGCATCCGCCGTATTGCCGAAACCGCCGAGCAGTACGTTAAAGAAGGAGCGGTTCATCGCCTTGCACATGATGTACGAGAGGATCGCACCGCTTGAGCCCACCAGCGAACCGGCGATGATCAGCATCGAGTTGTTCAGCGAGAAGCCGATACCCGCCGCTGCCCAGCCGGAGTAGCTGTTGAGCATCGACACGACCACTGGCATGTCCGCGCCGCCGATCGGGATGATGATCAGCACGCCGAGCACGAAGGCCAGGGCCAGCATCACGGCGAAGGCGGTGTAGTCGCCGGTGAGCATGAAGGTCACGCCCAGGCCCAGTGTGGCCAGGCCCAGCAGCAGGTTCAGCTTGTGCTGGCCACTGAACTGTACCGGTGCACCCTGGAACAGACGGAACTTGTACTTGCCCGACAGCTTGCCGAACGCGATCACCGAACCGGAGAAGGTGATTGCACCGATGGCGGCACCGAGGAACAGTTCCAGGCGGTTACCGGCCGGGATGGCGTCACCGAGTTGCTTGACGATGCCCAGCGACTGCGGCTCGACCACGGCCGCCACGGCGATGAACACCGCCGCCAGGCCGATCATGCTGTGCATGAAGGCGACCAGTTCGGGCATCTTGGTCATTTCAACGCGTTTGGCCATGATCGAACCGGCAGTGCCGCCGATCAGCAGGCCGACGATCACGTAGACGATGCCGTCATGGGCCAACTCGGAACCCAACTTGTAGATCAGGCCCACCGTGGTGAGGATCGCCAGGCCCATGCCAAGCATGCCGAACAGGTTGCCACGACGCGACGTGGTGGGGTGTGAGAGGCCCTTGAGCGCCTGAATGAAGCAGACCGAGGCGATCAAATACAGGGAAGTAACCAGGTTCATGCTCATGCTTGCTGCACCTCAGCCTTGGCTGCTGCGGCTTTGGCTGCCGGAGCTTTTGCCGGAGCCGCTTTTTTCTTGAACATTTCCAGCATGCGCCGGGTGACCAGGAAGCCACCAAACACGTTGACCGCGGCCAGGGCCACGGCCAGGGTGCCCATGGTCTTGCCCAGCGGGGTCACGGTGAGGGCGGCGGCGAGCATGGCACCGACGATCACAATGGCCGAGATGGCGTTGGTGACGGCCATTAGTGGCGTGTGCAGAGCAGGTGTCACGTTCCAGACCACGTGGTACCCGACATAGATAGCCAGCACGAAGATGATCAGGTTGTAGATACCGTCAGAGATCAGCATGTCTTCCATTGTTTTTATCCTCAGCCGTTCTTGCGCACGATCTGGCCGTCGCGGCACATCAGGCACGCGGCGACGATATCGTCTTCAAGGTTGATCACCAGTTGTCCGTCTTTATCGAACAACAGTTTCATGAAGTCCAGCAGGTTGCGGGCGTACAGCGCCGAAGCGTCAGCCGCCACGGCGCTGGCCAGGTTGGTCGGGCCAACGATGGTCACGCCATTTTCGACGACCACCTGATCGGCCACGGTCAGCGGGCAATTGCCGCCCTGGGCGGCCGCGAGGTCGATGACCACCGAGCCCGGTTTCATCTGGGCCACGGTTTGCGCGCTGAGCAGGGTTGGTGCCTTGCGGCCGGGAATCAGCGCGGTGGTGATCACGATGTCAGCCTGCTTGGCGCGTTCGTGCACGGCGGCGGCCTGGCGCTGCATCCAGCTGGCCGGCATCGGGCGGGCGTAACCGCCGACACCGACGGCGCATTCACGCTCTTCGTCGGTCTCGTAAGGCACGTCGACGAACTTGGCGCCGAGGGATTCGATCTGCTCTTTTACCGCAGGACGCACGTCAGACGCTTCGATCACCGCCCCCAGGCGTTTCGCCGTAGCGATGGCCTGCAAACCGGCCACACCGGCACCGAGGATCAGCACGCGGGCCGCTTTCACGGTGCCTGCAGCGGTCATCAGCATCGGCATGAAGCGCGGATAGTAGTGCGCGGCCAGCAACACGGCCTTGTAACCGGCGATGTTGGCTTGCGACGACAATACGTCCAGGCTCTGAGCGCGGGAGGTACGAGGCGCGGCTTCCAGGGCAAAGGCGGTAATGCCGCACTCGGCCATTTTAGCGATGGTTTCATTGCTGAACGGATTGAGCATGCCCACCACTATGGTGCCGCTCTTGATCAGTGCGAGCTCACTGTCGCTGGGGGCGACGACTTTGAGAATCAGCTCTGCACCAAACGCATCGTTGGCGCTGCCAATGCTTGCGCCTGCCGCTTCATAGGCACTGTCGACAACGCTGGCATTAATGCCGGCGCCGCTTTGTACAGTGACCTTATGGCCCTGGCCGATCAGCTTCTTGATGGTTTCCGGGGTTGCAGCAACCCGTGTTTCACCGGTCTGGGTTTCGAGAGGAACACCAATGTGCACGTCAAATCTCCTGCGTGATCTTATTGAGTAAACCCATGCACTGCGGATGGTGCGGCTGGGGCGGCCGATCAGCACGATCCCGCCAAATCAGGGCGGGGCGCGGCATTTTGCAGGCGAACTTTGTGCCCTTCAAGGGATTATGACGGGTGACGGAAAATTAACTACAAGTCACCCCGTGACCGAATGTCGCAACCAACCGGCTCAACCCCTTGCAGACCGTGCTTTTCAAGGATTCTGGCCGAAATTGAAGAATTTACACATCGGCCGTATGAATGATGCGGCATCGCCTCGAAATAGTGGCGCAAAGCCGCGTTGTCAGGCGCTTGTGGGACGTTTGTACGACTTTTCGATACAGTTTGCTGGTATGCGACAAATACGTATATCTGTAGGGCTTTTATTTTACTGACTACGGGGTCAAGTAATCATGAAGAGCCTTTACCCTTCTAGGCTGTAGCTGTGCGCCTGATTTACCAGCCAGTCACGAAATGCCCTTAAAGACGCGGATTCGACCTTTCGCTCAGGAATCATCAGGTAGTAAGCCTTGATGCTGGACAGTGCTTGCGGGTTGGCGATCACCAGGCGTTTCTCTTTCAACTCCCTTTGAATCAGGAACGGTGGAATCAGGGCAATGCCCATGTCGTGCATGGCCGCTTGGGCGAGCATGGAGAATAGCTCGTAGCGGGGGCCTGTCATGTCTCGCGGGACATTCAGGTGTTGGGAGTCGAACCATTGGCGCCAGGCATAGGGGCGGGTGGTTTGTTGCAGAAGAGGTAAGTCGGCGATTTCGCCGGGCGTCAGACTGGTTTTGTTTCCGAGCAGGTTGGGGCTGCAAACGGGCATCGGATTTTCACCCATCAGCCTGTGGGATTCTGTACCCGACCAATCGGCGTCACCGAAGTAGATGGCGGCATCAAAATCAGTGTCGGCGAACAGGAACGGCCGCGTGCGGTTGGTCAGGTTGACCGTCACCTCCGGGTGTTTTTGCTGGAAGTCCTTGAGTCGCGGCAGCAGCCATTGGGTGCCGAAGGTCGGAACTACGGCCAACTCGATCACGTTGGTGCCCTGCTGGCCCATCACGGACAAGGTGTCGCGCTCAACCGCGTCGAGTTGAGTGGCCACTCGTCGGCTGTAGGAGAGTCCGGCTTCCGTCAGCTTGACCCCGCGCCGCGAGCGTCGGAACAGTTCCACGCTGAGGAACTCTTCAAGGCTGGCGATCTGTCGGCAAATCGCCCCTTGGGTCAGCGAAAGTTCCTGGGCTGCCTTGGTGAAGCTCTCGTGGCGCGCCGCGGCCTCGAAGCTGATCAGGGCGGTGGTGCTGGGTATTTTTCTGCGCATGTACGTCAACCTCACTAATACATCGCATAAATGCTCTTTTGCGACGTTTCGGAGTGAGAAATTAGCACAACAGTATGCAAAATCCTCGTTTGCCGTAGCGCCGATCCGGGCCTAGGATCAGTCCACGTTATTTGACCCGATTCGAGAGGACACACTCATGGGCGGTAAAGCTAGCTTCAACTGGATCGATCCCCTGCTGCTGGATCAACAGCTCACTGAAGAAGAACGCATGATTCGCGACACGGCTGCGCAGTTCGCTCAGCAGAGCCTTGCGCCGCGCATTCTTGAAGCTTTCCGCCATGAGAAGACCGATCCGGCGATCTTCCGCGAAATGGGCGAGATCGGCCTGTTGGGCGCAACCATCCCCGAGCAGTACGGTGGCAGCGGCCTGAACTATGTCAGCTACGGCCTGATCGCCCGTGAAGTCGAGCGTATCGACTCCGGCTATCGCTCGATGATGAGCGTGCAGTCCTCGCTGGTGATGGTGCCAATCAATGAATTCGGTACCGAAGCGCAGAAGCAGAAGTACCTGCCGAAACTGGCATCGGGCGAGTGGATCGGCTGCTTCGGCCTGACCGAGCCTAACCACGGCTCCGACCCGGGCGCGATGATCAGTCGTGCGCGCAAAGTCGAAGGCGGCTACAGCCTCACCGGCAGCAAGATGTGGATCACCAACAGCCCGATCGCCGATGTGTTCGTGGTCTGGGCCAAGGACGATGCCGGTGACATTCGCGGCTTCGTGCTGGAGAAAGGCTGGAAAGGCCTGAGCGCTCCGGCGATTCACGGCAAGGTGGGCCTGCGGGCATCGATCACCGGTGAAATCGTGATGGACAACGTGTTCGTGCCGGAAGAGAACATCTTCCCGGATGTCCGTGGCCTGAAAGGTCCTTTCACTTGCCTCAACTCGGCACGTTACGGCATCTCCTGGGGTGCGCTGGGTGCAGCCGAGTTCTGCTGGCACACCGCTCGCCAGTACACCCTGGATCGTCAACAGTTCGGGCGCCCGCTGGCCGCCACCCAGTTGATCCAGAAGAAGCTGGCCGACATGCAGACTGAAATCACCATGGCGCTGCAAGGCTGCCTGCGTCTGGGTCGTATGAAGGACGAAGGGACCGCTGCAGTCGAAATTACCTCGATGATGAAGCGCAACTCTTGCGGCAAGTCCCTGGACATCGCGCGCATGGCTCGCGATATGTTGGGCGGCAACGGCATCTCCGATGAATTCGGTGTCGCGCGTCACCTGGTCAACCTGGAAGTGGTGAACACCTATGAAGGTACTCATGACGTCCATGCGCTGATCCTCGGTCGTGCGCAAACCGGCCTCCAGGCGTTCTATTAAGGAGAACGTCCATGGGCGCGCTATCGCATCTACGGGTACTGGATTTATCGCGGGTGCTGGCCGGGCCTTGGGCCGGGCAGATCCTGGCCGACCTTGGCGCTGAAGTGATCAAGGTCGAGCGTCCGGGTAACGGCGATGACACGCGCGCCTGGGGGCCTCCGTTCCTTAAAGACGCTTATGGCGAGAACACGAGTGAGGCCGCCTATTACTTGTCGGCCAATCGCAACAAGCAGTCAGTCACCATCGACTTCACGCGCCCTGAAGGGCAGAAGCTGGTGCGTGAACTGGCGGCCAAGTCGGACATCCTGATCGAGAACTTCAAGGTCGGCGGTCTGGCGGCTTATGGCCTGGACTATGAATCGCTGAAGGCGATCAATCCGGATCTGATCTATTGCTCGATCACCGGGTTCGGCCAGACCGGTCCTTATGCCAAGCGTGCGGGTTATGACTTCATGATCCAGGGGCTGGGCGGCCTCATGAGCCTGACGGGGCGACCTGAAGGCGAAGAAGGCGCGGGGCCTGTGAAGGTGGGCGTGGCGCTGACGGACATCCTGACCGGGCTGTATTCGACTGTCGCGATCCTGGCTGCGCTTGCGCATCGGGATCACGATGGCGGTGGTCAGCATATCGATATGGCGCTGCTGGACGTGCAGGTGGCTTGTCTGGCCAACCAGGCTATGAACTACCTGACGACAGGCAATGCGCCTAAACGCTTGGGTAATGCTCATCCGAACATCGTGCCCTATCAGGATTTTCCTACGGCGGATGGCGATTTCATCCTTACCGTCGGCAACGATGGGCAGTTCCGCAAGTTCGCGGAAGTGGCCGGGCAGCCGCAGTGGGCGGACGATCCGCGTTTTGCGACCAACAAGCTGCGGGTGGCAAACAGGGCGGTACTGATTCCGCTGATCCGCCAGGCAACGGTGTTCAAGACGACCGCTGAATGGGTGGCGCAGCTGGAACGGGCTGGCGTTCCGTGCGGGCCTATCAATGACGTGGCGCAGATGTTTGCCGATCCTCAGGTGAAGGCGCGTGGGTTGGCTATCGAGCTGCCGCATGCGCTGGCCGGGATGGTGCCTCAGGTGGCGAGCCCGATTCGACTGTCGGAAACGCCGGTGGAGTACCGTTTTGCACCTCCTCTGCTAGGTGAGCACACGCTGGAAGTTTTGCAGCGGGTGTTGGGCCTGGATGCCGGGGCGGTGTCCGCATTCAAGGCTTCAGGCGTTCTCTGATAGGACTCTTCTATATAGAGGGGTGTTTCGGCTCCTCTATATAGGCTCCCTTTGGGGCGTTTTGCTGCTTTCTGCAGCTTATTGATAGAAAACCTAAATCAGTGCTTGACGGCAGATTCCAGGTGTCTATAATTCGCCCCACTTCCGGCGCAGTCGAAACGGAAAACTCCTTGGTAAACAAAGAGTTACGCAGTTTTCGGCAGCAGGTTGCTTCAGTTCATCGAAGCCGAAAGGGAGTTGAAAAAGAGGTGTTGACAGCAGCGTGTAACGCTGTAGAATTCGCCTCCCGCTGATGAGAGATCTGAAGCGCAAGTGGTTGAAGTTGTTAAAGATTTCCAAGCGAAACTTTGAAAGCTTCTGAAAATAATCACTTGACAGCAAATGAGGCTGCTGTAGAATGCGCGCCTCGGTTGAGACGAAAGATCTTAACCAACCGCTCTTTAACAACTGAATCAAGCAATTCGTGTGGGTGCTTGTGGAGTCAGACTGCTAGTCAACAGATTATCAGCATCACAAGTTACTCCGCGAGAAATCAAAGATGTAACCAACGATTGCTGAGCCAAGTTTAGGGTTTTCTCAAAACCCAAAGATGTTTGAACTGAAGAGTTTGATCATGGCTCAGATTGAACGCTGGCGGCAGGCCTAACACATGCAAGTCGAGCGGATGACAGGAGCTTGCTCCTGAATTCAGCGGCGGACGGGTGAGTAATGCCTAGGAATCTGCCTGGTAGTGGGGGACAACGTTTCGAAAGGAACGCTAATACCGCATACGTCCTACGGGAGAAAGCAGGGGACCTTCGGGCCTTGCGCTATCAGATGAGCCTAGGTCGGATTAGCTAGTTGGTGAGGTAATGGCTCACCAAGGCGACGATCCGTAACTGGTCTGAGAGGATGATCAGTCACACTGGAACTGAGACACGGTCCAGACTCCTACGGGAGGCAGCAGTGGGGAATATTGGACAATGGGCGAAAGCCTGATCCAGCCATGCCGCGTGTGTGAAGAAGGTCTTCGGATTGTAAAGCACTTTAAGTTGGGAGGAAGGGCATTAACCTAATACGTTAGTGTTTTGACGTTACCGACAGAATAAGCACCGGCTAACTCTGTGCCAGCAGCCGCGGTAATACAGAGGGTGCAAGCGTTAATCGGAATTACTGGGCGTAAAGCGCGCGTAGGTGGTTTGTTAAGTTGGATGTGAAAGCCCCGGGCTCAACCTGGGAACTGCATTCAAAACTGACAAGCTAGAGTATGGTAGAGGGTGGTGGAATTTCCTGTGTAGCGGTGAAATGCGTAGATATAGGAAGGAACACCAGTGGCGAAGGCGACCACCTGGACTGATACTGACACTGAGGTGCGAAAGCGTGGGGAGCAAACAGGATTAGATACCCTGGTAGTCCACGCCGTAAACGATGTCAACTAGCCGTTGGGAGCCTTGAGCTCTTAGTGGCGCAGCTAACGCATTAAGTTGACCGCCTGGGGAGTACGGCCGCAAGGTTAAAACTCAAATGAATTGACGGGGGCCCGCACAAGCGGTGGAGCATGTGGTTTAATTCGAAGCAACGCGAAGAACCTTACCAGGCCTTGACATCCAATGAACTTTCCAGAGATGGATTGGTGCCTTCGGGAACATTGAGACAGGTGCTGCATGGCTGTCGTCAGCTCGTGTCGTGAGATGTTGGGTTAAGTCCCGTAACGAGCGCAACCCTTGTCCTTAGTTACCAGCACGTAATGGTGGGCACTCTAAGGAGACTGCCGGTGACAAACCGGAGGAAGGTGGGGATGACGTCAAGTCATCATGGCCCTTACGGCCTGGGCTACACACGTGCTACAATGGTCGGTACAGAGGGTTGCCAAGCCGCGAGGTGGAGCTAATCCCACAAAACCGATCGTAGTCCGGATCGCAGTCTGCAACTCGACTGCGTGAAGTCGGAATCGCTAGTAATCGCGAATCAGAATGTCGCGGTGAATACGTTCCCGGGCCTTGTACACACCGCCCGTCACACCATGGGAGTGGGTTGCACCAGAAGTAGCTAGTCTAACCTTCGGGAGGACGGTTACCACGGTGTGATTCATGACTGGGGTGAAGTCGTAACAAGGTAGCCGTAGGGGAACCTGCGGCTGGATCACCTCCTTAATCGACGACTCAGCTGCTCCATAAGTTCCCACACGAATTGCTTGATTCATTGAAGAAGACGATATAGAAGCAGCCCGAAATTGGGTCTGTAGCTCAGTTGGTTAGAGCGCACCCCTGATAAGGGTGAGGTCGGCAGTTCGAATCTGCCCAGACCCACCAATTTTGTGTGGGAAACGCCTGTAGAAATACGGGGCCATAGCTCAGCTGGGAGAGCGCCTGCCTTGCACGCAGGAGGTCAACGGTTCGATCCCGTTTGGCTCCACCACTACTGCTTCTGATTGTATAAAGCTTAGAAATGAGCATTCCATCGGTGCGATGGTGAATGTTGATTTCTAGTCTTTGACTAGTTCGTTCTTTAAAAATTTGGGTATGTGATAGAAAGATAGACTGAACGTTACTTTCACTGGTAACGGATCAGGCTAAGGTAAAATTTGTGAGTTTAATCGCGAATTTTCGGCGAATGTCGTCTTCACAGTATAACCAGATTGCTTGGGGTTATATGGTCAAGTGAAGAAGCGCATACGGTGGATGCCTTGGCAGTCAGAGGCGATGAAAGACGTGGTAGCCTGCGAAAAGCTTCGGGGAGTCGGCAAACAGACTTTGATCCGGAGATGTCTGAATGGGGGAACCCAGCCATCATAAGATGGTTATCTTGTACTGAATACATAGGTGCAAGAGGCGAACCAGGGGAACTGAAACATCTAAGTACCCTGAGGAAAAGAAATCAACCGAGATTCCCTTAGTAGTGGCGAGCGAACGGGGACTAGCCCTTAAGTGGCTTTGAGATTAGCGGAACGCTCTGGAAAGTGCGGCCATAGTGGGTGATAGCCCTGTACGCGAAAATCTCTTGGTCATGAAATCGAGTAGGACGGAGCACGAGAAACTTTGTCTGAATATGGGGGGACCATCCTCCAAGGCTAAATACTACTGACTGACCGATAGTGAACTAGTACCGTGAGGGAAAGGCGAAAAGAACCCCGGAGAGGGGAGTGAAATAGATCCTGAAACCGTATGCGTACAAGCAGTGGGAGCCCACTTTGTTGGGTGACTGCGTACCTTTTGTATAATGGGTCAGCGACTTATTTTCAGTGGCGAGCTTAACCGAATAGGGGAGGCGTAGCGAAAGCGAGTCTTAATAGGGCGTCTAGTCGCTGGGAATAGACCCGAAACCGGGCGATCTATCCATGGGCAGGTTGAAGGTTGGGTAACACTAACTGGAGGACCGAACCGACTACCGTTGAAAAGTTAGCGGATGACCTGTGGATCGGAGTGAAAGGCTAATCAAGCTCGGAGATAGCTGGTTCTCCTCGAAAGCTATTTAGGTAGCGCCTCATGTATCACTGTAGGGGGTAGAGCACTGTTTCGGCTAGGGGGTCATCCCGACTTACCAAACCGATGCAAACTCCGAATACCTACAAGTGCCGAGCATGGGAGACACACGGCGGGTGCTAACGTCCGTCGTGAAAAGGGAAACAACCCAGACCGTCAGCTAAGGTCCCAAAGTTATGGTTAAGTGGGAAACGATGTGGGAAGGCTTAGACAGCTAGGAGGTTGGCTTAGAAGCAGCCACCCTTTAAAGAAAGCGTAATAGCTCACTAGTCGAGTCGGCCTGCGCGGAAGATGTAACGGGGCTCAAACCATACACCGAAGCTACGGGTATCACCTTCGGGTGATGCGGTAGAGGAGCGTTCTGTAAGCCTGTGAAGGTGAGTTGAGAAGCTTGCTGGAGGTATCAGAAGTGCGAATGCTGACATGAGTAACGACAATGGGTGTGAAAAACACCCACGCCGAAAGACCAAGGTTTCCTGCGCAACGTTAATCGACGCAGGGTTAGTCGGTCCCTAAGGCGAGGCTGAAAAGCGTAGTCGATGGAAAACAGGTTAATATTCCTGTACTTCTGGTTATTGCGATGGAGGGACGGAGAAGGCTAGGCCAGCTTGGCGTTGGTTGTCCAAGTTTAAGGTGGTAGGCTGGAATCTTAGGTAAATCCGGGATTCTAAGGCCGAGAGCTGATGACGAGTGTTCTTTTAGAACACGAAGTGGTTGATGCCATGCTTCCAAGAAAAGCTTCTAAGCTTCAGGTAACCAGGAACCGTACCCCAAACCGACACAGGTGGTTGGGTAGAGAATACCAAGGCGCTTGAGAGAACTCGGGTGAAGGAACTAGGCAAAATGGCACCGTAACTTCGGGAGAAGGTGCGCCGGTGAGGGTGAAGGACTTGCTCCGTAAGCCCACGCCGGTCGAAGATACCAGGCCGCTGCGACTGTTTATTAAAAACACAGCACTCTGCAAACACGAAAGTGGACGTATAGGGTGTGACGCCTGCCCGGTGCCGGAAGGTTAATTGATGGGGTTAGCTAACGCGAAGCTCTTGATCGAAGCCCCGGTAAACGGCGGCCGTAACTATAACGGTCCTAAGGTAGCGAAATTCCTTGTCGGGTAAGTTCCGACCTGCACGAATGGCGTAACGATGGCGGCGCTGTCTCCACCCGAGACTCAGTGAAATTGAAATCGCTGTGAAGATGCAGTGTATCCGCGGCTAGACGGAAAGACCCCGTGAACCTTTACTATAGCTTTGCACTGGACTTTGAATTTGCTTGTGTAGGATAGGTGGGAGGCTTTGAAGCGTGGACGCCAGTTCGCGTGGAGCCAACCTTGAAATACCACCCTGGCAACTTTGAGGTTCTAACTCAGGTCCGTTATCCGGATCGAGGACAGTGTATGGTGGGTAGTTTGACTGGGGCGGTCTCCTCCTAAAGAGTAACGGAGGAGTACGAAGGTGCGCTCAGACCGGTCGGAAATCGGTCGTAGAGTATAAAGGCAAAAGCGCGCTTGACTGCGAGACAGACACGTCGAGCAGGTACGAAAGTAGGTCTTAGTGATCCGGTGGTTCTGTATGGAAGGGCCATCGCTCAACGGATAAAAGGTACTCCGGGGATAACAGGCTGATACCGCCCAAGAGTTCATATCGACGGCGGTGTTTGGCACCTCGATGTCGGCTCATCACATCCTGGGGCTGAAGCCGGTCCCAAGGGTATGGCTGTTCGCCATTTAAAGTGGTACGCGAGCTGGGTTTAGAACGTCGTGAGACAGTTCGGTCCCTATCTGCCGTGGACGTTTGAGATTTGAGAGGGGCTGCTCCTAGTACGAGAGGACCGGAGTGGACGAACCTCTGGTGTTCCGGTTGTCACGCCAGTGGCATTGCCGGGTAGCTATGTTCGGAAAAGATAACCGCTGAAAGCATCTAAGCGGGAAACTTGCCTCAAGATGAGATCTCACTGGGACCTTGAGTCCCCTGAAGGGCCGTCGAAGACTACGACGTTGATAGGTTGGGTGTGTAAGCGCTGTGAGGCGTTGAGCTAACCAATACTAATTGCCCGTGAGGCTTGACCATATAACACCCAAGCAATTTGCTTACTTCGAAAGAAGCATCAGATTGCGGTGTGTGAAGACGAAAGAACCGAAAGTTCGAGATACTCACAAAACACCAAGCTATTACATACCCAATTTGCTGAAGCGCGGCCATCTGGTCACGACTCAGTACCCGAATTTCTTGACGACCATAGAGCGTTGGAACCACCTGATCCCATCCCGAACTCAGCAGTGAAACGATGCATCGCCGATGGTAGTGTGGGGTTTCCCCATGTGAGAGTAGGTCATCGTCAAGATTAAATTCCGAAACCCCTATCTGCGTATGCAGGTAGGGGTTTTGTTTTAGTAGAAGTCACCAGTTTTCACTGGCACGTTAAAGTTCTAACGGGCTAGTCACAGAATTTCTTGACGACCATAGAGCGTTGGAACCACCTGATCCCATCCCGAACTCAGCAGTGAAACGATGCATCGCCGATGGTAGTGTGGGGTTTCCCCATGTGAGAGTAGGTCATCGTCAAGATTGAATTCCGAAACCCCTGTCTGCTAACGCAGACAGGGGTTTTGTCGTTTCAGGGGTACTGAAAAGCCCGTTGTGGAACCTCTCCACAACGGGCTTTTTCACGTCTTATGCAAACAGCGTCAGCACATTGTTCATCGCATCATCGGCAAAACCCTGTACGAAAGCCTTGAAGCCCGGTAGCGCTTCGGCACCTCCCTGCGCCGGCTCGGCGATGATGGTCCAGGTGGCTCGGGACTTGCCCGCACCCAGTGGTTCAACGCGCATCGCTGCCCACAGATTGGCCACACCCAAGGTGTTGTAGATAGTGGTCCAGGTCATGTGCTGTGCCTGGTCGTCCCGGGAGTTGAGTTGTTCGACCACCAGGTTGCCGTCCTTGAAAAACTTTTTGCGCAGCGATGAAACGCCATCACCAGTCATTTCGATATGCGACAGCGCCGGGATGAAGCGATCGAAGCCGGCAAAGTTGCCGACTACAGCCCATACCTGCGCAGCATCGGCGGGCACGTCCACCGAGGACACCACGTGGCAGCCTTGAGGGTTTTTGACCAGGGTATCGGGTTGCAGAGTGCTCATGGTCTTGCTCCATTGGGTTGAGTCAGATGAAATTGATTTCTTTGAGGTAGTCGCAGCCGCGACGCAGCAGCGCCGGGGACTTTTGCGGGTAGTGCGCGCCCATTAGCCGAACACCGGCCTGGGCGTTGTCGTGACCGATCATCGAGATATCGCCGATGTCCTCCTCGAAGCCATTGAGGTAGAACCCCAGCACGCCGAACAACGCGTTGTTGTTGTCGACCCGACCCAGTTGCTGCTGCCAGTCGGCAACGCTGACCATCGCGAATTCGCGCCCTGCTTCGCGGAAAGACGCCACGTAGTTGTCCCAGCTCAGGGGTTCAGGGTTGTGCAGGTTGAATACGGATTGTTCCGGTTGATAACGACTGGCGTGGAAGGCGATGAATCGGGCGAGGAAGTCCACCGGCATCAAGTCGAAGTTCAAGGCGAACTCCGGCACCTGGCCAAGCTGGATCGAGCCCTTGAGCATGAGCATCAGGCGATTCTTGTGCGGCTGGCACACGCCCGTGAGGCTGTTGAAGCTGATGTTGCCGGGGCGGTAGAGATTGACCCGCACCCCAAGCTCCCGCGCCCGTTCGAGGATGCGCTCGCCGACCCATTTGGACAGGTTGTAGCCGTTCTTGATGTAGATTGGTGGCGTCGGTGCGGCCGGCAACTCAAGCACTCGGCCATCGGCGGATATCGTGCTGGAGGCCGAGAGTGTCGAGACGAAGTTGAAGATTTTTTTGCTGCGTCCTTCGCACAAGCGCAAGCACTCGAAAATCGGCTCGACGTTGTCCCGGGCGAGCGACTCGTAATCGAGGACGTGATTGACGTTGGCCGCGTTGTGCACCAGAGCGCCAAACTCCTGATCCAGTCGCTGGTAAACCTCCGCCGCCAAACCGAGTTCCGGCCGCGTGATGTCTGCTGCGTAAACCCGCACCCGGCTTATATCCAGATGCGCGAGACGGTTCTCCTGCAACGCCTGGGCAAAGCGCTCGTCCGCCGATTGCCCATTGCCGTCGCGGACCAGGCAGGCGACTTCGCTGGCACCCCAGGCCAGCAACGCCTCGACGATGTGTACACCGACAAAGCTGTTGGCACCGGTGACGATTACCTTGTGCACATCGCCCATGCGGCTGACGGGCAGCGGCTGAACATCCAGTTCGCGGAAGGCATCGCGCATGGCCTGTTCGCTCAGCACTTCTTCGCTGCCGGAGCCGCGTACCAGTGTCGCCAGTTTCTCTAGGGTGGGCAGCTCGATGAAACGGTTGATCGAAATGCTGCGCCCAAACTCCTCGCGCATTCGCAGGAGCATGCGCGACAGCAGGATCGAGTGCCCGCCCAGATTGAAGAAGCTTTCGTCGGTGGATATGTCGCTCGCCGGCAGCTCCAGCAACTCGGCCCAGATCTCCAGCAGCAGGGCCTCATCGGCGCTGGCGGGCAGGCGTCGTGGAGGGTGCTCGGTGACGTTGAGCGGCAGCTCCAGAAGCGCTTTGCGGTCGACCTTGCCATTACTGGCGTAGGGCATATCTGCCAGCTCGGTCCATGCAAGGGGGTGCATGTAGTCCGGCAGGTGCTGTGTCGCGTGAGCCTTCAACGCTTGGCGAGCGCTGCCGGGAAGGTCTTCCCGGGGTTGGGCAAGAAAAGCCAGAATCCGCCGCTGGCTATCGATGACCACGGCAACCTGGCGGTATAACTGACTGTCGCGCAGGCAGCGCTCAATCTCTTCAGGCTCGACCCGGAAGCCGCGAATCTTCACCTGATTATCACGCCGACCGCACAGCTCTATCCCTTCAGCCGTCCACTTCGCCATGTCCCCGGTGCGATAGACGCGCAGGGTCCAGCCATCGGGCAAGTTCAAGTGCAGATAGCGCTCAGCGGTTTGCTGCGGGTTGTTCAGGTAACCCAGGCACACACCGGGGCCGGCGATGTACAACTCGCCGACCGTCTGTTCGACCACCGGTTGAAAGTCGTCATCGAGAATCAACACCTGGCTGTTGGCGATTGGAGCGCCCAGCGAGCGGTTGTTGTCGCCTGCCTGGAGTTTGCGCGCGGTAATCAGCACCGTGGCTTCGGTGGGCCCGTAGAGGTTGTAGAGCTTGCCCTGACGGCTCAGTTGCTCGATGACCCACGGCTCGCAGACATCGCCGCCGGTCATTACATGATCCAGGCACTGCAATTGCTCCAGCGGCAGAATGCTCAACAAGGCCGGCGGCAAAAAGGCGTGGCTCAGTTGCCGATGACGAATCAGTTCCACCAGTTGCAGCGGATCGCGGCGTTGGTCATCGCCGGGCACGATCAGTTCCGCGCCCTGCAACAGGGTGGGGAAGATGTCGATCACCGACGAGTCGAAACCCAACGAAGAAAACTGCAACACCCGGCTCTGGCTGGTCAGCTGCACATAGTCGGCGTACCAGTGGGTGAAGTGCGCGAGGTTGGCCTGGCTGAGCAACACGCCCTTCGGATGGCCGGTGGTGCCCGAGGTGTAGAGGGCCATGCAGGGCGCATCGAGGTCGGGGCGTTGGCGCATCAAAGGTTGAGAGAGGTCTGCTTCATGGGCATCGATATTGCTGACGTCCAGCCCTGGCATCTCGTTCGCCAGGGGATGCTCGCCGTCATGCAGAAACAACACCGCGCCGGCATTCGACAGGATGTACTGCTGACGTTGCAACGGATGGCTCGGCTCCAGCGGCAAGCACACCGCGCCGCTGCCCAGGATCGCCAGGATTCCAGCATACAGCGCACTGCATTTGGGCAGGCAGATCCCGATGACGACCGGGCCTTGATGCTGATCCAGCAGCGGTCGCAGACGTTGCTCGATGGCGCGGCTGTGGGCGTGCAACTGGCGATAGTCGAGGGTGTTGCCAGCGATGCTCAAGGCCGGATGATCGGCGCTCTGGATGCATTGCTGTTCCAGCCTTTCGATCATCGGCGTTAGCGCGAGTTGTTGCAGTCGTGGGTCAGCGGTGGCATTGAGTCGATGCACGAACGCGAGGCTGTCCAGGAATCGCAGGCTCTCGATGCGCTCGAAGCGAACAGGTACGGCGGGTTCGGCGAGCCGCAAATAGTCGGCATCGCGCGAGTAGCGACTGACCAGCAGCGCCACGTGGTCAACCAGTGCCGTCATGGTCTGCATACGCAACGCCTGGCCGTTACCCGACGGTTCATCGGCAATGGGTACACGGCTCAGCAGCGTTGAACCATGGCAGCACAACACGTCCAGCGATGGCAGGCCGGACGCCTGCGGCAGGCCAAGGCCCAACTGCAATGTCAGTCGTGGCGCCTGACAGCTGAACTGAAGCGACGTGCCATCGTCGATCAGTAGATCCGCAGGCCCCGGCATTTCGTCGAGTGGGGATATCCGCGTCAATGAGTGACCGTGTTGTTCGAGTTCCAATGCCAGGTCGGTCAGGGCCTGGCTTTGTCCGCTGAGCAAGATGTCGAGACGTCTCATGATGGGCTCCTCGTCAAACCAGGTAGTCGCTGAGGGCGGTTTGTACGCACGGCGAATCGAGCAGCGAGCTGCTGTGGAAAAACCGCACAATGTTGGCCACCAGCGGGTGATGGCGATTGATCGGGAAGGCCAGTCCCGACATTTCGTTCTTGAGGGCGTGGCGCGCCGCGTCGTTGATCTGCAGTGCATCGATCAAGCGGAAGTCGAAGGATTTCTGGATGTCGTTGGTCAGGTAATGAGCAATGAACACCGGCAGGATCTGCGCGATGCACTGGCGATCTTCTGCACTTGCGGCATGCCAGTAGATGCGTACCAGCCGCGCCCAAAAACCGGAATGGCGCCCCTCGTCCAGCAAGTGATCGGCCATCAGGCCCTTGATCGATTGCTTGACCGTATCGTCCTTGGCGAACGCGGCGACATCACCGGTCACCGTGTTTTCGGCGATGGCCACGCAGATCAGTTCTACGGCGCTACGCAGGTGCTCCGGTGCGAGCGTCACGGCCGCCGGTATCGCCCGGCTCAGCTCGATCTCATCCGGCAACTCAATGGGGGTGATGCCGGTCATGGCGATGGTCTGTTGCATGAAATCCATCGCCACCAGCGCGTGGTAATCCTCGTCCACCACGACAGTCATGGCGTCGTAGCGGCAGGCGAACGGGAACTCGACCGCGAAGCGATTCTTGGCGATGCTGCGGGCGGTTTTGTCGACGATCTCGGTTTCGAAGATCACCACATCGTTGATGAACTTGTAGAGCGTCTGCACCAGGGCGAAGTCGCGCTGTTCCGGGCATGCGTGCAGAAAGGTTTCGCTCAGCACCAGCGGTTGGCGGCTCAAGGGGTAGATCAGCTTGCCGTCGTTCTCCAGCATGCGGCGCGGGCGGGTGCGGATGGTCGCGCGGCTCTCCCAGGCGTCGGCGAAGGATTGGTAGTCGGCGGCGTTCATGCGCTCACCTCCACGACGGATTCGTTCATGCTCAGGCGCAACCCGTCCCACAGGGCAATACGACTTTCCACGGCAGCGATAGCGCTGGCATACACATCTTCCTGCCGTTGCGGGTCGCTATCGACCAGTCGCGACAGGAGCCTTTGCGCTGCCGGGCCGTGGTCCTCGGAATCGACCTCAATGTGCCGTTCGAGGTAGTACCGGAAAGTCGGCGCCTGCTCGATGCCGATGCCCCAATCGTCGAGGATGCGCTGGAACATCTGCGGGATAACGCTCTCGCGACCGTGCAGAAACGCCGCCGCCACACTGTGCCCCGGCGCATGGAGTGCTGTGTGCAACGTATGGCGGACGAAATTGGCGGCCGCCGGATCGACCTTGACGCTCTGCAAGGCCACGTCGTAGCTCACGCCTTCTTGCTGCAGGGCCACGAAGTGTTCGATGGCAACGGTGCAGGCGCCGACCTCGCGCATTGCATCCAGGTACAACTCGAAGTGGCTGTAATGGCCCTGGACCGGGCGATCATCCGACTCCTCACCCAGTACGATCTCGTTGATCAACCGCGCGGCCTGGGGATCCTGCGGCGGCAGCCAGGGCAGTCGCACGCAGGTCAGTTCCTGTTGCAGGCGCTTGGTCAGCGACATGAAGTCCCATACGGCAAACACGTGGGTTTCCATGAAGCGTCGCAGGATCGGCAGCGAATGTATTTCAGAGAAGATCGGGTGTTCGCTAAGTTCGGATTTTTTTTGAATCAGACGTTCTTTAGTTGGTTTCATGGATGAGCCTGTAAATGATCTGAGGTGAGAACTGATCAAGCACTGAAGTTCGCTGAAAGTTTTCTCCTGGCGAACGGGTGCCTCAAACTAATTGATCTTTTTCAGTACCGTGGATGCCAGGTGGCTTAGGCGTTGTGGCCGTATGTGGCTGACGGCGAAGAAAAGCTAATACACATATAAAGTGTTGATCAAGTTGTTTCGGTATTATTTTAATATTCAACTTTTTTGAAGATGACAAGTTTCAATAAAACTTTTTATATTGGTTTTATTTTGGCGTAGTTACTCCTTCCGGCTTATATAAGTCAGAATTGAATAAAGAGTGAATGCCTCACTCGAAGTAACTTTTTACGGGCGTCGTTGAGGGTGTCTGAGGGGGTGGAAGCGGGTCGCGCGTAATGCCGATCCTTCCGTTCCCGTGATGAGGCTCCTTCCTTCGCTTCTGGGGGCAGGGACCGCTCCATTTGCACGGAGCGTCACCCGTTATTTGTCCTGGTTATCCAGAGTGGGCGTAAATCGAGGTGGCCGCCATTACTGAGGCATCACGCAAACGTTGCAATGGTCGGGTTTTAAGGCGGCGGGGCGTTGGGGCGCGGCATGGCGCCGCAAAGGTGGTGTGGCATGGGGCGGGGGGATTTGTAATCAAATTATTCGCGGAGCATTTTTTGGGGGGGGGGAAGCGCGGCAAGCGAGGTGAACCCTTCGATAGGTTCCCCGGGCTTGCCGCCGCGGGCTACTTCGACCTGTTCCTGGCCTGGACTTCAGGGCTGTTGAGGTAGCGCGTAATGACCTCGACCCCTCGGTTCAGGTGATGTTCAAGCAGCTTCACGGAGCGTTCGACGTCCCGCTCTTCGGCGGCCCGCAACAGTGCCCGGTGGTCGTCCTGGGACAGTTTGCCCAGGCCCATGGCTTCCAGGTTGAAACGCAGGAACCGCTCTTCTTCGATCAGACCGTCTTCGACCAGATCCAACAGCCGGCGATTGGGCGCCCGGCTGTAAAGCGCCATGTGGAACAGGCGATTGAGCCGGCCGATTTCGGTGTAGTCGCTTTGCGTTTCGAGTTCGTCGATGTAACGGGCAGCCTGTTCGAGATCTTCGTCCCGGAGCAGTGGCACCGAGAGACGCAGGGCTTCGGATTCCAGCAGGATGCGCAGCGCATAGGTTTCCACGGCGTCGCCCTGGACCAGCGGCGCGACCACGGCGCCCTTATGGGCAATCACGTTGAGTAACGATTGTGCTTCGAGCTGGCGCAAGGCCTCGCGTACGGGCATGCGGCTGACGCCGAACAGGTCGGCGAGGTCTTGCTGGCGCAGGGCCGCACCGCAAGGAATGCGCCCGTCGAGTATGGCCGCGCGCAGGGTTTCTTCGATCACCGAGCGTGCCATATGAGCGGGAATCGGCCCGTTGACCTTGATACTGCTGAGAGGGTTGGGCTTTTGTGTCACTAAACGCACCCTGATTGATGGAATTTTTTGGATCCAAGTGACCCTAGTGACTGACTGACGGCTTGTCAAACAGGCTCACGAGTGCCTTTCTTGCAGTTTAGCGCGCCGCCAGTGATCTCACTGTGCCATTGTCTTTTCCCGGTCTAACCTTCACCATTCAAACGACTCCCTCCTGCCTATCCAGGATGCCTCGCATTGGCGGCAAGTTTAACGATTCCCCGGATTTTACGCTGGCTGTGCAGCGCATTGCTGCTGGCTGGCGTGATGCTGGGCAGCTTGAGCGCCGATTGGGATTTTTCCCTGATCAGCCGACGGGCGCAGGCATTGTATGGACCTTTGGGAGAAGGTCAGCAGCGCATTAATGATTGGCAATACTTGCTGGCCAGTCAGAAGCAGCTCGGCGAATTGGAACAACTCAATGTGGTCAATCGCTTCTTCAACAAACAGCTGCGATACGTCGAAGACATCGACCTGTGGCATGAAGTCGACTACTGGGAAACCCCGATCGAAGCCCTCTGGAAAGGCGCTGGCGACTGTGAAGACTACGCTATTGCCAAGTACTTCAGCCTGCGTCACCTCGGTGTAGCCAGTGAAAAGCTGCGTATCACCTATGTCAAGGCACTGACCCAGAACCGCGCGCATATGGTGCTGACCTACTACTCGAGTCCGGAAGTCGAGCCCCTGGTGCTCGACAGCCTGATTGATGCAATCAAGCCGGCCAGCCAACGAACGGATTTGCTGCCGGTCTACTCTTTCAATGCAGAAGGGTTGTGGTTGCCGGGTGCCAAGGGCAACAAAAAGGTCGGTGATACCAAACGCCTTTCGCGTTGGCAGGATGTGTTGAAGAAAATGCAGGCCGAAGGATTCCCGGTCCAGACGAATAACTAGGAGCACACGCTCAGATGTCTTTGTTCAAACAGCTGTTGATTGCTATCTGTCTGTTCCTGGTGGTCGCCTTCACCGGTAGTTTCATGGTCAGTCTGGAGAGCTCGCGCACTCAGTACGTCAACCAGTTGCGCTCCCATGCCCAGGACGCCGCGACGGCGCTGGCGCTTTCCCTGACACCGAACATCGACGACCCGGCGATGGTCGAGTTGCTGGTCAGCTCGATTTTCGACAGCGGTTACTACGCGAGCATCCGCGTGGTCGATCTGAAGACCGACCAGACCCTGGTCGAGCGCACAGGCATTCCGGCGGTCAACAACGTTCCGGACTGGTTCGTCAAACTGATCGGCCTGGAACCCGCCGGTGGTGATGCGATCGTCAGCCGCGGCTGGGAGCAGGCAGCCCGGGTCGAGGTGGTCAGCCACCCGATGTTCGCGCTGGCCAAGTTGTGGCAAAGCGCTTTGGGCAGCCTGGGCTGGTTGCTGCTTTGTGGCGCGGTCAGTGCAGTACTCGGCGCACTGTTACTGCGTCAGCAATTGCGACCGCTGGATTACATGGTCAAGCAATCCCACGCCATCGCCCGCCGGGAATTTCTCAGCCTGCCGGAACTGCCGCGCACCCCCGAACTTCGTCGGGTAGTGCAGGCCATGAACCAGATGGTCGAGAAGCTCAAGGCGCTGTTCCAGGAGCAGGCCGAACGCAGTGAAAAACTACGAGTCGAGTCCTATCAGGACTCGTTGACCGGGTTGGCCAACCGGCGTTATTTCGAGATGCAACTGAATGCGCGGGTGAGCAACCCGGAGCAGGCCAGCTCCGGTTACCTGCTGCTGTTGCGGGTCAAGGATCTGGCCGGTCTCAATCAGCGTCTCGGCGGCCAGCGTACCGATGAAGTGCTCAAAGCCGTCGGTGAGCAACTGTCTCGTGAATGCGCCAAATACCCGGAAACCCAGAACCTGGTCACCCGTATCCGCGGTGGCGAATTTGCCGTACTGGCACCGGGGCTGGTGCGGGCAGAAGCACTGCAATTGGCGCAGAACCTCGACAGTGCCTTGGCCAGTCTTCACGCTACCGGCGCCACCGATGTGGCTGCCGTGGCATCTATCGGCCTGGCGCCTTTTGCTCACGGCGATTCACCGCAAACCGTGCTCAGCCTGGGCGATCAGGCGCTGGCTCAGGCCGAAGGCCAGGGCGAGCAGAACTGGGCCTGTATCGAACACAGCCTTGCGGCCAGTGTCGGTGACGATCACCACGCCTGGCATCGGATGCTCGACCAGGCGCTGACACAGCGGCGTTTCGAGCTGTATTTCCAACCGGTAGTCGCCGCCCAGGACACGCAACTGGTACTGCATTACAAAGTGCTGTCGCGACTGCTCGACGAGCACGGTCAGACCATCCCCGCCGGGCGTTTTCTGCCTTGGCTGGAGCGCTTCGACTGGACCGCGCGTCTGGATCGGCTGATGCTCGAACGGGTGTTGGAGCAAATGAGCGGGCATGAGGCGTCGCTGGCACTGAATCTGTCGTCGGCTACTCTGGCCGACCCGCAGGCGCAAAACAAAATCTTCGAGATACTGCGCGCGCATTCCAACCTCGGCCCGCGTCTGACCCTGGAGATTGGCGAAGAGCAACTGCCTGACCAGGCGGTGCTGGAGCAACTGACCCGGCGCCTGCGCGAGCTCGGGTTCTCCCTGAGCCTGCAACGTTTTGGTGGCCGCTTCAGCATGATCGGCAACCTGGCACGGCTGGGGCTGGCGTACCTGAAGATCGATGGCAGCTATATTCGGGCCATTGACCTGGAGAGTGATAAACGCCTGTTCATCGAGGCGATCCAGCGAGCGGCGCACAGCATCGATTTGCCGCTGATTGCCGAGCGGGTCGAGACGGAAGGCGAGTTGTCGGTGATTCGCGAGATGGGGCTATACGGTGTGCAAGGTCAGTTGTTCGGCGAGCCCAAGCCCTGGAAGTAACTCTTTAGAGCTGGGTTGTCAGTGATGCCGTCATCGCGGGGTTGTCCGCGATGAGGTTGAAACAGTCACTGAAGATCAAGGATCAGATCAACCCGCTTTCATCCTCATCGATCAACTGGCTCAACCCACCCAACGCCTCACGCGCCTGGGTCCGGTCCATCAGTTTGGCCTGGGCCGCCATCGGCAGGTCGGTGACGCGTATCACGCCTTTCTGAGTCAGCACCTGAATCAAGTCATCGAGTACCCGGATCATTTCCAGGTCACTTTGCTTGAGCTGTTTGAGGCTGTTCTCCACCGCCGCGTTGGCAAACCAGGCCTGGATTTCATGATTGTCGGCCGCCAGCGTTTCCGTGGCATCGGCGTAGGCGGCGGGTTCCACGCGTACCAACAGGCCCTGCGCATCGCGTTGCACGTAAAACATTGAGCACCCCTCGGATTTGAGCCAGCGTCGTGCTGTCAGCAGCATAGGTCAACTGCACGCCAGTATGTGGCGCGGTGACGAAATCGTCACCGGGCAGTGGACGCAAACGTGACGGCCGCCCCATAAGGAGCGGTCGTTTTCGTGCATCAGTTGTTGTTGTGATCGACTTTGATGGTCGGGTCGCTACCGGCAATCAGGTTGTGCAGGTTGGCGCTCGACCAGTTGTTGCCTTCCAGCTTGATCGTCACGTCCGGCGTGGCGGCTGCGGCGTTGCCCGAATTGAACTGACCGGCCGAGCTGACCTGCAGCGACGACACACCATCGACCGTGGTGATCTTCAGGAAGTTGTCGATGGTGCTGCCGGTTTCGCCCTGCAACAGATCACGCAGGTCGATCCGGTCGCCTTCGCTGGCCTTGAAGTCCTTGATCACGTCGTTGCCGGTGTCGCCCGATTTCCAGACGAAGGTATCACCACCGGAACCGCCGATCAGGGTGTCGGTGCCAGTACCGCCGAGCAGGATGTCATTGCCCTTGCCACCGTCGAGGGTGTCGTTACCGCCTGAGCCGAACAGGATGTCATTGCCTGCACCGCCCAGCAGGGTGTCGTTGCCGTCATGGGCACCGGACACATCGAACGCGGTGTAATGCTCGGTGATGTACTGGTGCACGTTGCTGGTGGTGACTTTGCTGACGTCCACGCCGGATTGCTGCGCCACGAAGGCTTGCATCGCCTGATAACCCTCGCCGGCAATGTCGTTGAAGCTCACCAGGTCGCCGAACAGGAGGTCGTTGCCGTCGCCACCGCTGACCGTGTCGTTGCCCGGCATCGTCGCCTCGGTGTGGCCAATGATCGAGTTGGCCAGATCCTTCGGGTCGATGTTGGTTTGTGGCGATTGATCCGAGTCGTACGGCTTCAGGTCGTTGAGGCTCACTCCGCTGTTGAGGCCAATGGCCTCGACATTCGACAGGTTGCTCAACAGTGTAAAGCTGCTGGTGGAGTTGCTGGTGGTGTCCCCGTCGGTGCTGTTGCCGTCGCCGTCACGACCCGAGAACTCGTAGGTGCCGTCACCCTGGGCATGCAGATAGCCGAAGTCCTTGGATGACCAGCTACTTCCATTTCCGTTTCCGTTGCCGTTGCCATTGCCGTTGTTGCCATTGCTGCTCTTGGTCCAGACCGTCACTTGGCCCGAGGCGGTAATGTCGATCTGGTGCGTGCTGTCGGGGAACAGGCTGATCGCGTTACCCAGCTGATAGTTGCTGGTGGTGATCAGGCTATCGAGTGTTGTGCTGCCATACAGGGTCGGGTTGGTCGACTCGCCGCTCTGGTAGTAAGTCGGCTTGCCGTCGGTAATGAAATACGTGAGGTTCTTCGCCCCGGTGTTGGCCACGGCGTCCGCACTCTGGAACCAGTTGGCCGTGGTTTTGAACACGTCCTCGTAGTTGGTGCCGCCGCCGGACGACATCGAGTCCAGAATCGCCTTCAACTGAGTCAGCGCATTCGGGTCATTGAGGTTCACCGACACCGACTTGTTGACCTGGGTGTCGAAGTCCACCAGGAAGATGTTCACCGTCCCCGAGTTGCTGCCCAGGCTTTGCTTGAGGGTGTTGAACACCGACGTCAGCGAGTCCTTGGCCGAGTTGATCGACGAGGAACTCATACTGCCGGAGCTGTCGACCATGAACGCGATGTTGTAGTTGGTGCCCGGTACCACGGTCAGGCCGCCGATGTCGGCGACGATGATGTCATTGCCATCGGTGCCGGTGACGGTGTCATTGGCTGCGGTGGCAGTGACGGCGTTGTAGACCGCCGGGTACACGGTCACGGGAATCTGCGAAGTGCTGCTGGCCGAACCGCCCAGGGCCTCGGTGGAGGTCGAGGTCACGGTCAGGTTGAACTGGCCGTTGTAGTACGGTGGTGGAGTGACGGTCAGAGAGCCGAGGCTCCAGCCCGTCACGTTGGCCTCGCCATTGGACGCGGTGACCGTGAAGGTATGTCCCGCGCCGTCGGTGAGCGCCGAGCCGACCGGCATGCCGCTGATCTTCAAGCTCAGGCTTTCCGAGCCGTCGGTGTCGGTCAGCGCGGTGGTGATGGCGGACAATTTCACACTGGTGCCTTCGGCACCGGTATTGAGTTTGTAACCGTCGTAGTAGCCTTCGCCATGGGTGCCGTGCAAGTCGGACAGGGTCACACCGGCATTCACCAGATCCGACACGCCGGTGTAAATCGGTACGCCGGCACTGCTCAGGTCGATCGGCGTGCTGCCGTTGACCGACAGGTTGACGTCATAGTTGCCCGGGCCGCTCTGGTTGTGGTGGTAGATGTCCAGGGTGTAGTAGCCGCTGGTGGTCGGGGTGAACGAACCATTGAGGTTGCCGCCCGCGCCCCATGTGGTCGAGGCCACATTCTTGCCACCAATGGTCACCAACAGGCTGTCATCGCCGGTACCGCTGAAGGTGTAGGTCTTGCCGGCTTCGAGGTAGATCAGGCCGGAGGTTTTCGATGCCGTACCGGCGGTCACGCCACCGTCGGACTGCACGTTGGTCACGGTGCTTTTGGAGTTCGCTGTGCCAGCGGCGTCGATCACGTTTTTCAGCGTGATCGAGTCCGCGCCGTTGCCGCTGGTGCCCAGACCCGAGAGACCGGTCCAGACTTCCTTGATCAACCCGGTGGACCTCACGCTGTTGTCGGCAACACTCAGGGTCGGCGCATCCGCCACTGGGGTGATGTCGATCTTGATCGTGCCGGTGTTGCCCAGCACCTGGCCGTCGGTTGGCTGGAACTGGAGTTGCGCGTAGTCAGCCATTTGGTCGCCAATGCCGGGGCCGTATCCGTCCACGCCCGATTCGTTGGCATCCGGCATGAAGCGCAGTTTGCCAGCGTCGATATCAGCCTTGCTGAAGGTCTGGTCGGTGGCGACATCTTTCCAGGTCGAACCGTCCAGGTACTGCAGTTTGCCCTCGCCCGGTAGCTGGGTGATTTTCACGCCTTGGCTGGTGGCCGGACTGTCGACGTCGCTGACGCCGAAGGTCGACCAACCGAGGATCAGCGGCGTGTCTTCGGTGCCGGTGACGTTGACCGGTGCTGCGACCGGCGCGTCATTGACCGCCACCACGTTGACCGTGGTGGTCGCAGTGTTGGAGTAGTTGCTGCCATCGGTCACCGTCACGGTGATGATCCGCGGCACGGTGCCCGGATCTTCACTGCTGTTGGTGAAGGTGATGTTCTTGATCTGCTGCATGTAGTCGGCCAGCGTCGCGTTGCCCGACAGTGTCAGCGTGATGGAACCGTCCTGGCTGTTGGCATTGATCGTGATGCCATTGACGCTATTGCCCAGGTTCAGCGCATCGCCCGGCTGACGGTTGGTCAGCACGATCGTTGCGCCGGTCAGCAGGGTGCTGTCCGGGTCGGTGATGCTCAGGTCGGTATCGCCGATCGACACGCCAGGACCGGCAGTGTTTTCGGTGAACGTCACCTGGTAATCGGCCCCGGACGCGCCGCTTGAGTTGTTGGCGTCGAGGTCCAGCACTGGCGGTGCATCGTTGTCGATGATCGACGTGCTGACGCTGCCGTTGGACGAGCTGATCGCCAGGTTCTCGAAGTTGCCGCCGATGGCCGAGTCGATCTTGACCACGAAGTTTTCGGTGCCTTCGGTGATCTTGTCATCGATGGTCGAAATGTCGAACGGCACGCTGCTGGCATTCGCCGGGATCTTGACCGTCGTCACACCGGTGAAGTCCACACCATTGGCTGCGGTGCCGGAGTACGTCAGGGTTACGGTCACTTCACCGTGAGCCGGGTTGGTCAGCGTGAGGGTGTAATGCGCTGGCTGCCCCTCGACGACAGATGTATCACCCGAGATGCTGATGGTGGTGACGTCACCGGTGTTGGCCGGCGTATTCGGCGTGCCCGAACCTGCTTCGTCGGTGACGGCGGTGGTGAACTGGTCCTTGCCCAGGGTCAGCTTCTCGAAATTGCCAGCGCCGCTGACCGATTCCAGTTTGTTGACGATGAACGGCTGGCCGCCGGTGTAGACGTCATCCTTGGCGATGATGGTGGCGGAACCGGTCGCGGTGTTGGCCGCGACGGTGATCTTGGTGCCGTCGGAGAGGGTGAACTCCAACGGGCCGTGGTTATTGATCGGCAGGCCGGCCGCGTTGGTCAGGGTCACGGTGTAGGTGACCTGGCCGCCTTCAGCCACGGTGGATTTGTCTGCGGTCAAAGTGGCAATGACTTCGCTGGCGGTGTCGGTGATGGCCACGTTGGCCGCGGTGCCGTCGATCACCAGGTTTTCGAAGGCCTTGCCGTCGACGCTGGCCGAATCGACGGTCAGGCTCAGGTTGCTTGGGTCTTTGTAGACGTCGTCGCCCTGCACCGGCGCGGTGTAGATGGCCGACAGCTTGCCGGCTTCGATGGTGACGGTGCCGCCATTGCTCAGGGTGACCTTGAGGTCGTGATCGAGCTTCTGGTCGACCTTGACGGTGAAGGTAGGGGCGAGATTTTCCTGCACGCCGCCATTGCCTTCGATGCTCACCGTGACCGTGTCGCCCTGGCCCGATGGCTCATCGGTGACAGTGGTGGTGAACTGGTCCTTGCTCAGGGTCAATTTCTCGAAATTGTCAGCGCCGCTGACCGATTCCAGTTTGTTGACGATCGGTGCCTGGCCACCGGTGAACACGTCGTCGGCAGCGGCGATGGTCGCCGTGCCGGTCGCGGTATTGGCCGCGACGGTGATCTTGGTGCCGTCGGAGAGGGTGAACTCCAACGGGCCGTGGTTATTGATCGGCAGGCCGGCCGCGTTGGTCAGGGTCACGGTGTAAGTCACCGAGCCGCCTTCGGCCACGGTGGATTTGTCCGCGGTCAGGGTCGCGATGACTTCGCTGACGGTGTCGGTGATGGCCACGTTGGCCGCGGTGCCGTCGATCACCAGGTTTTCGAAGGCCTTGCCGTCAACCGTCGCATCGCTGACACCCACCGTCAGGGTCTGGCCGTCCTTGTAGACGTCGTCACCTTGCACCGGTGCGGTGTAGATGGCCGACAGCTTGCCGGCTTCGATGGTGACGGTGCCGCCATTGCTCAGGGTGACCTTGAGGTCGTGATCGAGCTTCTGGTCGACCTTGACGGTGAAGGTCGGGGCGAGGTTTTCCTGCACGCCGCCATTGCCTTCGATGCTGACGGTGACCTTGTCGGCCTGACCTGATGGCTCATCGGTGACAGTGGTGGTGAGTTGGTCCTTGCCCAGGGTCAATTTCTCGAAATTGTCAGCGCCGCTGACCGATTCCAGCTTGTTGACGATGGACGGCTGGCCACCGGTGAACACGTCGTCGGCAGCGGCGATGGTCGCCGTGCCGGTCGCGGTATTGGCCGGGACGGTGATCTTGGTGCCATCGGAGAGGGTGAACTCCAACGGACCATGGTTATTGATCGGCAGACCGGCCGCGTTGGTCAGGGTCACGGTGTAAGTCACCGAACCGCCTTCGGCCACGGTGGACTTGTCCGCGGTCAGGGTCGCGATGACTTCGCTGACGGTGTCGGTGATGGCCACGTTGGCCGCGGTGCCGTCGATCACCAGGTTTTCGAAGGCCTTGCCGTCGACGCTGGCGTCGGTGACACCCACCGTCAGGGTCTGGCCGTCCTTGTAGACGTCGTCGCCCTGCACCGGCGCGGTGTAGATGGCCGACAATTTGCCGGCTTCGATGGTGACGGTGCCGCCATTGCTCAGGGTGACCTTGAGGTCGTGATCGAGCTTCTGGTCGACCTTGACGGTGAAGGTCGGCGCAAGGCTTTCCTGCACGCCGCCATTGCCTTCAATGCTGACGGTGACCTTGTCGCCCTGGTTGTCGGTTGGGGTGCCCGTACCCGGCTCGTCGGTGACGCTGGTTTCGACTGCGGTCTGGCTCAGGGATAGTTTTTCGAAGTTGTCCGCGCCGGTAACCGATTCCAGTTTATTGACGATCGGTGCCTGGCCGCCGGTGAACACGTCGTCGGCAGCGGCGATGGTCGCCGTGCCAGTCGCGGTGTTGGCCGCGACGGTGATCTTGGTGCCGTCGGAGAGGGTGAACTCCAACGGACCGTGGTTATTGATCGGCAGACCCGCCGCGTTGGTCAGGGTCACGGTGTAAGTCACCGAGCCGCCTTCGGCCACGGTGGATTTGTCCGCGGTCAGGGTCGCGATGACTTCGCTGACGGTGTCGGTGATGGCCACGTTGGCCGCGGTGCCGTCGATCACCAGGTTTTCGAAGGCCTTGCCGTCGACGCTGGCGTCGGTGACACCCACCGTCAGGGTCTGGCCGTCCTTGTAGACGTCGTCGCCCTGCACCGGCGCGGTGTAGATGGCCGACAATTTGCCGGCTTCAATGGTGACGGTGCCGCCGTTGCTCAGGGTGACCTTGAGGTCGTGGTCGAGTTTCTGGTCAACCTTGACGGTGAAGGTCGGCGCAAGGTTTTCCTGCACGCCGCCATTGCCTTCGATGCTGACGGTGACCTGGTCGCCCTGGTTGTCGCTCGGGGTGCCCGAACCGGGTTCGTCGGTGACGGTGGTTTCGACGTTGGTCTGACCCAGGGTCAGTTTTTCGAAGTTGTCCGCACCAGTAACCGATTCCAGCTTGTTGACGATGGACGGCTGGCCACCGGTGAACACGTCATCGGCAGCGGTGATGGTTGCCGTGCCGGTCGCGGTATTGGCCGGGACGGTGATCTTGGTGCCATCGGAGAGGGTGAACTCCAATGGACCGTGGTTATTGATCGGCAGACCGGCTGCGTTGCTCAGGGTCACGGTGTAAGTCAGCGAACCGCCTTCAGCCACGGTGGATTTGTCCACGGTCAGGGTCGCGATCACTTCGCTGACGGTGTCGTTGATAGCAACCGACGCAGGACCGCCAATGACCAGATTCTCAAACGTCTTACCGGCAACGCTGGCATCAGCGATACCCAGCGAGGCGCTACCGCCATCCTTGTAGACGTCATCACCTTGCGCCGGCAATGCATAGCCAACTTGAGTTGCGCCTGCCGCGATGACCACAGTTTGGCCGTTGCTGAGTGTCACCGTCAGGTCGTGATCCAGCTTCTGGTCGAGTTTGATGGTGAAAGTCGGTGCCTGGTCTTCCAGCACCGGACCAGCGCTTTCGATGGTAACGGTGACCTTGTCGATCACATCGGAAATCGTGGTGACTGCTGGAGCGTTGTTGAGCACCAGACTTTCGAAGTTGCCGCCGGTGGTACCGGTGATGGTGGTGCTGACGGTGCTGCCGTTGACATAAACGTCGTTGGCCGCAGTCGGCACGTTGACAGTGCCGCTGGTCTGACCCGCTTCGATGGTGATGACCGAGCCGTTGCTCAAGGTCACGGTCATCGGTGTGCCGGCCGGATTGCTCAGGGTGGCGGTGTAGGTGATCTGGCCGCCTTCGGTGATGTTGCCGGTGGCCGTCAGGGTCAGCCCGGTGGTGTCCACGGAATCGGTGATGGTGGTCACGGCCGGCGTGGTGTTCGGCACCAGGTTTTCGAAGTTGCCGCCGGTGGTGCCGGTGATGGTGGTGCTGATGGTGCTGCCGTTGACATAGACGTCATTGGCCGGAGTCTCGACCACGACGTTGCCGCTGGTCTGACCCGCTTCGATGGTGATGACCGAGCCGTTGCTCAAGGTCACGGTCATCGGTGTGCCGGCCGGATTGTTCAGGGTGGCGGTGTAGGTGATCTGGCCGCCTTCGGTGATGTTGCCGGTGGCCGTCAGGGTCAGCCCGGTGGTGTCTACGGAATCAGTGATGGTGGTCACGGCCGGCGTGGTGTTGGGCACCAGGTTTTCGAAGTTGCCGCCGGTGGTACCGGTGATGGTGGTGCTGACGGTGCTGCCGTTGTTGTAAACATCGTTGGCCGCAGTCGGCACGTTGACAGTGCCGCTGGTCTGACCCGCTTCGATGGTGATGACCGAGCCGTTGCTCAAGGTCACGGTCATCGGTGTGCCGGCCGGGTTGCTCAGGGTCGCGGTGTAGGTGATCTGGCCGCCTTCGGTGATGTTGCCGGTGGCCGTCAGGGTCAGCCCGGTGGTGTCCACGGAATCAGTGATGGTGGTCACGGCCGGCGTGGTGTTCGGCACCAGGTTTTCGAAGTTGCCGCCGGTGGTGCCGGTGATGGTGGTGCTGACGGTGCTGCCATTCACGTAAACGTCGTTGGCCGCAGTTGGCACATTCACGCTGCCGCTGGTCTGGCCCGCTTCAATGGTGATGACCGAGCCATTGCTCAAGGTCACGGTCATCGGCGTGCCGGCCGGGTTGCTCAGGGTCGCGGTGTAGGTGATCTGGCCGCCTTCGGTGATGTTGCCGGTGGCCGTCAGGGTCAGGCCGGTGTTGTCCACGGAGTCGGTGATGGTGGTCACGGCCGGGGTGGTGTTGGGCACCAGGTTTTCGAAGTTGCCGCCGGTGGTGCCGGTAATGGTGGTGCTGACGGTGCTGCCATTCACATAAACGTCGTTGGCCGCAGTTGGCACATTCACGCTGCCGCTGGTCTGACCCGCTTCGATGGTGATGACCGAGCCATTGCTCAAGGTCACGGTCATCGGTGTGCCGGCCGGGTTGGTCAGGGTCGCGGTGTAGGTGATCTGGCCGCCTTCGGTGATGTTGCCGGTGGCCGTCAGGGTCAGCCCGGTGGTGTCCACGGAGTCGGTGATGGTGGTCACGGCCGGGGTGGTGTTGGGCACCAGGTTTTCGAAGTTGCCGCCGGTGGTACCGGTGATGGTGGTGCTGACGGTGCTGCCGTTGTTGTAAACGTCGTTGGCCGCAGTCGGCACGTTAACGGTGCCGCTGGTCTGGCCGGCGGCAATGGTAATGGTCGAGCCGTTGGACAGAGTGACGGTTACTGGTGTCTGCGCCGGATTGGTCAGGGTCGCGGTGTAGGTGATCTGGCCGCCTTCGGTGATGTTGCCGGTGGCCGTCAGGGTCAGCCCGGTGGTGTCCACGGAGTCGGTGATGGTGGTCACGGCCGGGGTGGTGTTGGGCACCAGGTTTTCGAAGTTGCCGCCGGTGGTACCGGTGATGGTGGTGCTGACGGTGCTGCCGTTGTTGTAAACATCGTTGGCCGCAGTCGGCACGTTCACGCTGCCGCTGGTCTGGCCCGCGTCGATGGTAATGGTCGAACCGTTGGACAGAGTGACGGTTACTGGTGTCTGCGCCGGATTGGTCAGGGTCGCGGTGTAGGTGATCTGGCCGCCTTCGGTGATGGTGCCGGTGGCGGAGAGGGTCAGGCCGGTGTTGTCCACGGAGTCGGTGATGGTGGTCACGGCCGACGTGGTGTTGGGCACCAGGTTTTCGAAATTTCCGCCGGTGGTACCGGTGATGGTGGTGCTGACGGTGCTGCCGTTGTTGTAAACATCGTTGGCCGCAGTCGGCACGTTGACAGTGCCGCTGGTCTGACCCGCTTCGATGGTAATGACCGAGCCATTGCTCAAGGTCACGGTCATCGGTGTGCCGGCCGGATTGCTCAGGGTGGCGGTGTAGGTGATCTGGCCGCCTTCGGTGATGTTGCCGGTGGCCGTCAGGGTCAGCCCGGTGGTGTCCACGGAATCGGTGATGGTGGTCACGGCCGGCGTGGTGTTCGGCACCAGGTTTTCGAAGTTGCCGCCGGTGGTGCCGGTGATGGTGGTGCTGACGGTGCTGCCGTTGTTGTAAACATCGTTGGCCGCAGTCGGCACGTTGACAGTGCCGCTGGTCTGACCCGCTTCGATGGTAATGGCCGAGCCATTGCTCAAGGTCACGGTCATCGGTGTGCCGGCCGGATTGCTCAGGGTGGCGGTGTAGGTGATCTGGCCGCCTTCGGTGATGTTGCCGGTGGCCGTCAGGGTCAGCCCGGTGGTGTCCACGGAATCGGTGATGGTGGTCACGGCCGGGGTGGTGTTGGGCACCAGGTTTTCGAAGTTGCCGCCGGTGGTGCCGGTGATGGTGGTGCTGACGGTGCTGCCGTTGTTGTAAACGTCGTTGGCCGCAGTCGGCACGTTGACGGTGCCGCTGGTCTGGCCCGCGGCAATGGTAATGGTCGAACCGTTGGACAGAGTGACGGTTACTGGTGTCTGCGCCGGATTGGTCAGGGTCGCGGTGTAGGTGATCTGGCCGCCTTCGGTGACGGTATTGCCGGCCGTCAGGGTGACCGTGGTGGTGTCGACGGTATCGGTGACCTGGGTCACGGCCGGGGTAGTCGGCGGCGTCACAGTGATGCCGCTGCCGCCACTGGTGCCGGTGACAGTTACTTCGATCTGGGTCGCGTCGTTATAAACAGTGTCGTTCGCAGCCAGTGGCACGTTGACGGTGCCGGTGGTCGAGCCCGCGGGAATCACGATCACAGCGCCGTTGGACAACGTGACAGTCAGGTCGCTGAGCGGTGCCTGGGTCAGGGTCGCGGTGTACACCAGCACGCCACCGGCTTCGGTGATGATTGGCGTGGCGCTGAGGCTCAGGGTCGAGTCACGCAGGGCGGTGGTGTTGGTGGTCTGGCCGCCGGTGGTGTCCTGAGTGGTTTGCGCAGCAGAGTTGATGCCCGCAGTCGGGAAGCCAATTGTTGGATCGACGCGGCCAGCGGTGGCGTCGAGCACCACGAAGCTGTGACCGCCACCGACGGCACCAGCAGAACCTGCCGCCGTCGGCCCCGCAGCGGTGGCTTCAAGGTCTTTGGTCGGGTCGGCACCGGCGACAATGGCTTGTTGCAGCTCTTCTACCGACGGCGCGGCTTGCGCAGTAGCGGCTGCCAGATCAGTGCTGGAGTCCGGGGCGTCAGCGCTCCACTGGGTGTCACGGCCCAGATCGAGGGTGCGGCCATCGGCGAGTTCCAAGGACACGGCACCGGAAAGGCCAGTGTCGATTTGGTCGCCGGCAAACAGTTTGTCGCCTTCAACGAGAACACGGCGGACGCCCTCTGGGGACACCACGAAAACCTGACCGACAATGCTTTTGACGATGGCAACAACACTGCTCATTGAAGACTCTCCGGGGTGTCACGTTCAGTTGACTTCCATAGATCTGATGGCGCCTGCGCCGACCAGTCTGGACGTACATTGCAAAATAGGTGCACAAGTTTGACGCAAAAATCCGTCAATAATTTGGCTAGAGTTTTTCGCTATTAACTTTATGCCAAACTATTGACCTTCTGCAGATCATCCTAAACAATCGTCCCTGTAATGTCACATTGATATTTGAGCCGCGACCTGTCCTCGGTATGTGATCCAGTTCCGCTTCTGAACTTTCCGACATACGGTCATTTGGCCTGCCATCTTTCAACGCAGCACGCTCTTTTGCTGTGATTCAAGACAAGAAGTTCTGGGAAATTCCTACAATGCGTTCGCCTTTGTTCATGGCTATACCTTTCGTCCTCGCCGCGTCTTTCGTCCAGGCGCAGTCCTTGCCAGGCGCCATGCAACAAGCGCTGGATGTCCATCCGGAGGTCCAGGCAGGCGTCAACAGCCGATTGGCTGCGGACTACCAGTTGAAGGCTGCGAAAGGTGGATACCTGCCACGGGTCGACCTGCTGGGTGGCTACGGTCGTGAAGGCACCGATAGCGTGACGACGCGCACGGACAGCAGCAGCAACAAGCACTGGGAAACCCTGAATCGCAGTGAGTCCAGTTTGCGTCTGAGCCAAATGGTTTTTGACGGTTTTGCGACGTCCAGCGAAGTCGGGCGTCAACAAGCCGCCGTTAACTCTCGCGCCTACTCGCTGCTGAGTACTTCCGAGCGTACCGGGCTGACCGTGGCCCAGGTTTATCTCGACGTGCTGACCCGCCGCGAATTCGTGCGTCTGGCCGAGGACAACCTCAAGAGCCACCAACGCATTTACGACCAGATCCAGCTGCGTACCCAGCGTGGCGTTGGCAGTGGCGCCGACCTCGATCAGGCCGAGGCTCGGATGGCTCAGGCGCGCAACAACCTGATCACCGAGCAGACCAACCTGGCTGACGCCGAAACCAACTACCTCTCCGCTGTCGGCCAGATGCCCGATCAACTGGAGCGCCCGGCGAGTTTCATGGCGCTGATGCCGGCCAACCTGAATGAAGCCCGTGCGCAGATGCTGGAAAACAGCCCGATCCTGCGCTCGGCCGAATCCGATATCGCCGCTGCCGAGAAGCAATACGACACGGCCAAGTCGACGTTCTACCCACGCTTCGATGCTGAGCTGGGTCGCAGCGCGGACAACGACATTGATGGTCAGAACGGCCACAACAACGAATGGCAAGCCATGCTGCGCATGCGCTTCAACCTGTATGCCGGCGGCAGCAACAAGGCCGATCTGGAATCCAAGGCGTACCTGTCGAACCAGGCGCTGGACATCCGCAACAACGCCCTGCGCCAATTGAATGAAGAGCTGGGCCTGGCCTGGAACGCCCTGAACAATGCCAACGCGCAGGTGCCGATCGCTCAGCAATACGTCGATCACAGCACCGCCGTGCGGACCGCTTACCAGCGTCAGTTCAGCCTCGGTGAACGCACTCTGCTCGATTTGCTCGACAGTGAGAACGAACTGTTTACCTCCTCTCGTCGTCTGGCGGAGATCAGGAACACTCAGTTATTTACTCAGTACCGTATCAAGGCGACCATGGGCGAATTGCTCAAAAGCCAGGGAGTGGTCGCACCATTGGCATCCGTTGTGCAGAACGACGTGAAACCCAAGGTTCAATTGCCCGGTATGAATTGAGCCGGACCTTCGTTGTTCAATTGTTAGCCAAGAGTGCCGAGCGTGGAATCAGAAGTCAGTCGGGTTCAACTCATTCATGATCCGCGCGCGTTGCATGACGATCCGCTGCTGGATGGTCTGCTCGCTCTTTGCATGCTGCACCAGAAGCCTGCCAGCGCGGCAATGCTGACCACCGGCCTGCCGCTGCCCGAGCAACGCTTGAGTGTCGAGTTGCTGCCACGTGCGGCAGCTCGCGCGGGGCTGCAAGGTCGGGTGCTGCAACGCAAGCTGGAGGATATTCCGGCGATTGCCATGCCGGCAATGCTGCTGCTCAAGGACGGTCGCAGTGCCGTCCTGCTTGGCTGGCAAGGCCAAGATCAGGTACGGGTGCTGCTCAGCGAAAGCGATGGCGGCGAGTCCCTGGTCAGCCGTGAGCTGCTGGCCGACGACTACACCGGCAGGGTCTTTTTCGCCCAGCCGCAGCACAAATTCGACGTCAACCACGGCACGCTGATTCCGCGGGCGCGCTCGTGGTTCCGCGATACCCTCAAGCGTTCGCGCTGGTTGTATGTCGACGCCATCGCCGCCAGTTTTCTGATCAACATCATTGCCATGGCCGCGCCGTTGTTCGTGATGAACGTCTACGATCGCGTCGTGCCGAACCAGGCCGAAGCGACGCTCTGGGTGCTGGCACTCGGCATCACGGGCGCCTACCTCTTCGACCTGATCCTGAAAAGCCTGCGCAGCCTGTGCCTGGATCTGGCCGGCAAGAAAACCGACCTGATTATCTCGGCCACGCTGTTCGAGCGCATCGTCGGCATGGCCATGAAATACCGGCCGGCGCGGGTCGGCAGCTTTGCCCAGAACATCCATGAGTTCCAGAACCTGCGCGACTTCCTCGCCTCGCTGACCCTCACCAGCCTGATCGACCTGCCGTTCACCCTGCTGATTTTCATCGTCATCGCGATCCTCGGCGGGCATCTGGTGTGGATACCGGTACTGGCATTCCCGATTGCCCTGGCCATCGGTTATGCCTTGCAGAAGCCGCTGGTGGCGACCATGGAACGGACCATGGCGCTGGGGGCCGAGCGTCAGTCGAGCCTGATCGAAACCCTGGCCGGCCTGGATGCGGTGAAGGTCAACAACGCCGAAAGCGAACGCCAGTATCAGTGGGAGCAGACCATCGGCACCCTCAGTCGTCTTGAGTTGCGGGTGAAAATGCTCTCCGGCCTGGCGATGAACATCACCTTGCTGATCCAGCAACTGGCCGGGGTGATCATGATCGTCTTTGGCGTGTACCAGATCATCGACGGTCACCTGAGCATGGGCGGCCTGATTGCCTGCTATATGCTCAGTGGCCGTGCGCTCAGCCCGCTGGCGTCACTGTCCGGGCTACTGACTCGTTATCAGCAGGCACGGGTGACCATGACCTCGGTCGACCAGATGATGGAGTTGCCCCAAGAGCGCAATTTCGAAGAGCGTCCGCTTAGCCGCAAGGTGCTGCAGGGCGGCATTGAGTGCCGCCAGCTCAACTTCACCTACCCGCAACAGCAGAACCTGGCGCTGAAGAACATCAACCTGTCGATTCGTCCCGGCGAGAAGGTTGGCATCATTGGCCGAAGCGGTTCGGGCAAGAGCTCGCTGGCGAAATTGCTGGTGGGGCTGTATCAGCCGGATGACGGCGCGCTGTTGGTCGATGGTGTGGATATCCGCCAGATCGACGTCAGCGAACTGCGTTACAACATCGGCTACGTGCCCCAGGACATTCAGTTGCTCGCCGGCACCTTGCGCGACAACCTGGTTTCCGGCGCGCGGTATGTCGAGGACGAGCTGGTGCTGCAAGCCGCAGAACTGGCTGGCGTCCACGAGTATGCGCGCCTGCATCCGCAGGGTTATGAGCTGCAAGTCGGCGAGCGCGGGCAGAACCTCTCCGGCGGTCAACGACAAAACGTCGCCCTGGCCCGTGCATTGTTGCTCAACCCGCCGATCCTGCTGCTCGACGAGCCGACCAGCGCCATGGACAACACCGGCGAAGAGCGCCTCAAGCAGCGCCTGGCAGCGGTGATCGAAAACAAGACCATGGTGCTGGTGACGCACCGGGCATCGCTGTTGTCGCTGGTGGATCGGCTGATCGTGATCGATCGCGGGCAGATACTCGCCGACGGTCCGAAAGCTGCGGTGATGGAAGCGTTGAAGAAGGGGCAGATCAGTGTTGCTTAAGTCGGGTAAGGATTCGATCCGTCGCTACTTCAAAGGCTCTGCTTCACTTCAGGGCCAGCCGCTGCCTGAGGTCAACAAGGCGCTGATCGAGGATGCACCACGTGTGGTGCGGCTGACGATCTGGGCGATTATCGCTTTCTTTGTGTTCCTGATGCTCTGGGCCAATTTCGCGGTGATCGACGAAGTGACCAAGGGCGACGGCAAGGCGATTCCATCGTCGAAGATCCAGAAAATCCAGAACCTTGAAGGCGGTATCGTTGCCGAGCTGTTCGTCAAGGAAGGCCAGATCGTCGAGGCTGGCGCACCGCTTATTCGTCTGGACGACACGCGATTTGCTTCGAACGTTGGCGAAACCGAGGCCGATCGGCTGTCGATGCTGCTGCGGGTCGAACGCCTGAGCGCCGAGGTCGAAGATCGCCCGCTGAACTTCCCCGAGGATGTGCTCAAGGCCGTGCCGGGTCAGGCCAAGAGCGAAGAATCGCTCTATATCAGCCGCCGCCAACAGTTGCACGATGAGATTGGCGGCTTGCAGGAGCAGCTGATCCAGCGCCAGCAAGAGCTGCGCGAATTCACGTCCAAGCAGGCGCAGTATCGCCAGCAATTGGGCTTCCAGCGTCAGGAAATCAGCATGTCCGAGCCGTTGGTGGCCCAGGGCGCGGTATCGCCGGTGGAAGTCCTGCGCCTCAGGCGTGCCGAAGCGGAGACCCGTGGTCAGCTCGACGCCACCACCCTGGCCATTCCGCGTGCCGAATCGGCAATCAAGGAAGTGCAGCGCAAGGTCGATGAAACCCGCGGCAAGTTCCGTAGCGAAGCCCTGACCCAACTCAACGAAGCACGCACCGACCTGAACAAGGCTCAAGCCACCGGCAAGGCCCTGGAAGACCGGGTCAGCCGCACGCTGGTCACTTCGCCGGTGCGGGGTATCGTCAACAAGTTGCTGGTCAATACCATCGGCGGGGTTATCCAGCCAGGCAGCGACCTGGTGGAAATCGTGCCGCTGGACGACACCTTGCTGGTCGAGGCGAAGATCCGCCCGCAGGACATCGCGTTCCTGCATCCGGGGCAGGAAGCGACGGTGAAATTCACTGCCTATGACTACACCATCTACGGCGGGCTGAAGGCCAGGCTGGAGCAGATCGGCGCCGACACCATCACCGATGAAGACAAGAAAACCACCTACTACATCATCAAGCTGCGCACCGACCGCAGCCACTTGGGCACCGATGAAAAGCCGTTGCTGATCATTCCAGGGATGGTGGCTTCCGTGGACATCATCACTGGCAAGAAGACCGTCCTCAGCTACCTGCTCAAGCCGATCATCCGCGCGCGGGCCGAGGCGCTGCACGAGCGTTAGTCCTGCAGCGCGGTTGACGACCTCTTCGCGAGCAAGCCCGCTCCCACAGTGGATCTGTGTTGAAACGCAGTTTTTGTGTTTCCACTGACCCCTGTGGGAGCGAGCTTGCTCGCGATAGCGTCCGCCAAAACACCACAACCCTGTCAGAAAGTGACAAATAACATCACACCACGATTCCTCTATTCCCTTAGCAATCGCCATATCGTTATTCATTAACGGTATTTAAATTTCAATTCTTATATCTATAAAGTCAATCTCCTGCGTACCTGCCGACCAATCGGCGCGCCGCACGACACGAACCAACACGGGACCTCCGTGAGTTTCTGATCGACGCGCGCGCCTTTGGGCGTGCCGTGCGTGGGAGTGATTTATGTCTGCAGCTTCAGCTTCGCCAAGCATCGCGCCACAATTCTTTGAAGTCCGCCCGTTCAGCGGAGCGGTGGGCGCCGAGATCATCGGTCTCGACCTGTCCCTTCCGATCAATGATCAGGACTTCGCACACATTCGCCGCGCGCATCTGGACCATCATGTGGTGGTGTTCCGCGACCAGCGCATCACCCCCGAACAGCACATCGAATTCAGCCGTCGTTTTGGTGTGTTGCAGATCCACGTGCTCAAGCAGTTCCTGTTGGCAGGGCATCCGGAAATACTCATCGTTTCCAACATCGTCGAGAACGGCCAGAACATCGGCCTCGGTGACGCCGGCAAGTTCTGGCATTCCGATCTCTCCTATAAAGAACTGCCGAGCCTGGGCTCGATGCTGCATGCCCAGGAGCTGCCGTCAGTAGGCGGCGACACATTGTTCGCCGACATGCACAAAGCCTGGGACAGCCTGCCGCTCGCGTTGCGCAAAGCGGTGGAAGGTCGCTCGGCGGCGCACTCCTACACGGCGCGTTACAGCGAGACCAAATTCGAAGGCAACTGGCGCCCGACCCTGACCCCGGAGCAACTCGCCCAGGTCGCCGAAGTCGTCCACCCGGTCGTGCGTACCCACCCGGAAAACGGCCGCCAGGCGTTGTTCGTCAGCGAGGGGTTCACCACCCGCATCGTTGGCCTGCCGGAAGACGAGAGCCAGCAACTGCTGACCGAGCTCTACGCCCACAGCGTGTTGCCGCAAAACATCTATCGCCATCAATGGCAGCCCCACGACCTGGTGTTCTGGGACAACCGTTCGCTGATCCACCTCGCCGCCGGATGCCCCAGCCATCTGCGCCGCAAGCTGTATCGCACCACCATCCAGGGCGACGCGCCTTTCTGATTTGTCGGAGATCTGATCATGTCCAAACGTCTTCCATTCGCACCGCTGGCCGCGGCCATCGGCCTGGGTTTCAGCCTGATCGCCGGCAGCCTGGTGGCGCCGGCCGTGGCCCACGCCGAAGGTGAAATCCGCATCGCCGAACAGTTCGGCATCGTTTACTTGCTGCTCAATGTGGTGCGCGATCAGAACCTGATCGAGAAGTACGGCAAGCAGGAAGGCATCGACATCAAGGTCGACTGGACCCAGCTCTCCGGCGGTGCGGCGGTCAACGATGCGTTGCTGTCGGGCTCGATCGACATTGCCGGCGCCGGGGTCGGTCCGTTGCTGACCATCTGGGATCGCACCCACGGTAAGCAGAACGTAAAAGCCGTGGCTTCCCTGGGCAACTTCCCGTACTACCTGGTGAGCAATAACCCCAAGGTCAAAACCATCGCCGACTTCACCGAGAAGGACCGCATCGCAGTGCCAGCGGTGGGCGTGTCGGTGCAGTCGCGCTTCCTGCAATACGCAGCGGCCAAACAGTGGGGTGACAAGGACTTCAATCGCCTCGACAAATACACCATCGCTGTTCCGCACCCCGATGCGACAGCGGCGCTGGTGGCCGGCGGCACCGAGCTGAGCGGGCACTTTTCCAACCCGCCGTTCCAGGACCAGGAACTGGCCAATCCCAACGTGCATGTGGTGCTGAACACCTATGACCTGCTCGGTCCGAACTCGCCGACGGTGCTGTTCGCTACCGAGAAATTCCGCAATGAGAACCCGAAAACCTACAAGGCATTCATTGATGCACTGACCGAAGCGGCGCAATTCGCGCAGAACGATAAAGGCGCGGCAGCGGACACCTACATCCGCGTTACCAAGGCCAAAATCGACCGCGCCGCGTTGCTGAAAATCATCGACAACCCGCAGTTCGAATTCAGCGTCACGCCGAAAAACACTTACCCGCTGGCCGAGTTCCTCTACCGCGTCGGCGCGATCAAGAACAAGCCGGATTCATGGAAGGACTACTTCTTCCAGGACGCCAAGCCGCTGCAAGGGAGCTGACCGAAATGAACGCCCCATTGCAAGGCCACACGGTCAGCAAACCGATCGCGGCAGCCCAGGCGCTGCTGTCGGTCGATAACGTCAGCCTCGAATACCGCACGCCGCAACGGGTGGTGCGGGCGACCCATCAAGTCAGTTTCGAGATCGATCCGGCGGACCGCTTTGTCCTGCTCGGGCCGTCCGGTTGTGGCAAGTCGACGTTGCTCAAGGCCGCCGCCGGCTTCATCCAGCCAGTGGAAGGCGAGATCCGTCTGCAAGGCCAGCGCGTCGATGCGCCGGGTCCGGACCGGATCGTGGTGTTTCAGGAGTTCGATCAACTGCCGCCGTGGAAAACCGTCAAACAGAACGTGATGTTTCCGCTTCTGGCCTCGAAAACCCTCAAGCGCAGGGAGGCCGAAGAGCGGGCGCTGCACTATCTGGAAAAGGTCGGCCTGGCGGCGTTTGCCGAGGCTTATCCGCACACCTTGTCAGGCGGGATGAAGGCCCGGGTCGCCATCGCTCGGGCGCTGGCGATGCAGCCGAAAATCCTGTTGATGGACGAACCCTTTGCCGCGCTCGATGCCCTGACCCGGCGCAAGATGCAGGAAGAATTGCTGCTGCTCTGGGAAGAAGTGCGTTTCACGCTGCTGTTCGTCACGCACTCTATCGAAGAGGCGCTGGTGGTGGGCAATCGCATTCTGTTGCTGTCGCCGCATCCGGGCCGGGTGAGGGCGGAAGTCCACAGCCACCAATACGGTTTGCACAGCCTCGGCGGTGTGGCGTTTCAGGAATCTGCGCGACGTATTCACCGGCTGTTGTTCGACGAAGGTCAATCACCGCAAGCCGAGCATGAACTGGATTTCGCCGACATCCGCATCGCTTATTGAGCCAGTTGAGAGGAGGGCCCGATGAGCCATTTATCATCCCCGCGTGAAGAGTTCGAAACGGTTTTGCAGCCACTGACCAGTGTGCCGCTGGAGCGGGAATTGCCCCTCGGCCAACGTCTGTGGCAACAGGGCTGGTTGCGTAAAAGCCTGATCCTGATTTTGCTCTCAGTGCTGTGGGAAGCCGTTGCGCGCTATCAGAACAACGACCTGCTGCTGCCGAGCTTTTTGCAGACCGCTCACGCGTTGTACGACGGCCTGCTCAGCGGTGAATTGCTGGGCAAGGTGTGGATTTCCCTGGTGGTGTTGCTCAAGGGCTATCTGATCGGCATTGTCCTGGCTTTTGCCCTGACCACGCTGGCAGTGTCGACGCAATTCGGTCGCGATCTGCTCAGTACCCTGACCTCGATGTTCAACCCCTTGCCGGCCATCGCACTGCTACCGCTGGCGCTGCTGTGGTTTGGATTAGGCCAGAACAGCCTGATTTTCGTGCTGGTGCATTCGGTGCTCTGGGCGCTGGCATTGAACACCTATGCTGGCTTCCTCGGCGTCTCGGAAACCCTGCGCATGGCCGGGCGCAACTACGGCCTCAAGGGCATGCGTTTCGTGCTGTTCATCCTGATTCCGGCGGCACTGCCGTCAATCCTCGCCGGGCTGAAAATCGGCTGGGCGTTTGCCTGGCGGACGTTGATTGCTGCTGAGCTGGTGTTTGGTGCGACCAGTGGGAAGGGCGGGCTGGGGTGGTACATTTTTCAGAATCGCAATGAGCTGTACACGGACAAGGTGTTTGCCGGGTTGGCGGTGGTGATTCTCATTGGGTTGCTGGTGGAGAATCTGGTGTTTGATTCTTTGGAGCGGGTGACGGTGAAACGGTGGGGGATGGTGCGGTGATGTTTGCTAGCATTGCGTCTGAGTCAACCCTGATCAGACACGAGTGCTCGCAATGCAATTGCCAGACATGAACCTGTTGGTCGCCCTCGACGCCTTGCTCGACGAGGGCAGTGTGGTGGGCGCGGCGCGGCGGATGAACCTGAGCCCGGCGGCCATGAGCCGGACGTTGACGCGCATCCGCGAAGCCATTGGCGATCCGATCCTGGTGCGCGCCGGTCGTGGCCTGGTGCCGACCCCCAAGGCGCTAGCATTGCGCGAGCAGGTGCGCAGTGTGGTGGAGCAGGCCGGGTTGTTGTTTCGTTCGGCTGATGTGGTGGAGCTGAGTTCGCTGCGGCGGCGGTTCAGTATTCGGGCCAACGACTTCTTTGTCGGCGTCTACGGCGGCAAGCTGTTCGACACCCTTGACCGGCAGGCGCCGCACTGCGAATTGCGTTTCGTCCCGGAAGGCGATGGCGATGATGAGGCGTTGCGCGAAGGGCGGATCGATCTGAGCATCAGCAACACCCGGCCGTTGACCCCGGAAGTGAAGATTCAGAACCTGTTTTCCACCCACTTCGTTGGCCTGGTGCGCGAGGATCATCCGCTGTTGGACGATGAGATCACGGCAGAGCGCTATGCGGGATATTCCCATATCAGCATGTCCCGGCGTGGCATTGCCCGAGGTCCGATCGATACCGCGCTCAATGCCCTGGGACTGGAGCGACGGGTGGCGGTGATCGCGCCAAGCTTTCATGCGGCGATGTTTGCCTTGCCCGATTCCGACCTGATTCTGCCGGTGCCCAAGGAAGCCTTGCTGAGTGTGCGACGGCTCGGCCTGAAGCTGCGCTCGTTCGACCTGCCCATCCCGTTGCCAACCTTGATGTTGACCCAGGCCTGGCACCCACGCTTCGACAAGGATCCGGCCCACCGCTGGCTACGTGAAACGCTGAAAGCCTGCTGCGATGAGACATGGTTGGCTGCGCAACCGGACTGAGGTCGCTCCCACAGGGTTTTGTATTGTTGCGTCTAGCGCACTTATAACCTGTCGATAAGTTGATTTTCGTCAGGCATCACGCTTCCTAAAATGCTTCGGTATTTCCACTCCGGAGCGCGCTGTACATGACTTCCCTCACGGCCCCGGCACCTGTCGCCGCGACCGGCCCGACAGCTTCACCACAGGTTTTCGGCCCGCGGATCATCATCGGGCTGGTGGGCGTATTGCTGGCGGTGCTGGTGTCGGGCCTGAACGAGATGGTGACCAAAGTCGCCCTGGCCGACATCCGCGGTGCATTGGCCATCGGCTACGACGAGGGCACCTGGCTGGTCGCCTGTTACACCGCGACTTCCGTGGCGGCCATGGCGTTCGCGCCATGGTGTGCAGTGACGTTCTCGTTGCGGCGTTTCACCCTGTGGGCCATCAGCCTGTTCACCCTGCTGGGTGTGTTGTGTCCCTTCGCCCCGAATTACGAAAGCCTGTTGTTTTTGCGCACCTTACAAGGCCTGGCGGGCGGTGCATTGCCACCCATGCTGATGACCGTGGCCCTGCGGTTTTTGCCCGCCAATGTGAAGTTGTATGGCCTGGCCGGTTATGCCCTGACGGCGACGTTCGGCCCAGGCCTGGGCACTCCATTGGCCGGGTTGTGGACCGAGTATGTCGGCTGGCAATGGACCTTCTGGCAAATCATCGCGCCGTGCCTGATTGCCATGGTCGCGGTGGCGTATGGCTTACCCCGGGACCCCCTGCGTCTGGAGCGCTTCAAGTCCTTCAACTGGCGCGGTGTGCTGTTGGGCTTTCCCGCGATCTGCATGCTGGTGATCGGCATCCTGCAGGGCAATCGCCTGGACTGGTTCGAGTCGAACCTGATCTGCGGATTGCTCGGGGGCGGGTTGTTGTTGCTGGTGCTGTTTTTGAGCGGCGAGTGGTCGCAGCCGATGCCGTTTTTCAAGATGCAGATGCTCGGCATCCGCAATCTGTCTTTCGCCCTGCTGACCCTGGCGGGCGTGCTGGTGGTATTGCAGGCGGTGATCATTATTCCGTCCAGCTACCTGGCGCAGGTCCAGGGTTATCGCCCGGTGCAGACCGCGCCGATCATGCTGCTGGCGGCGCTGCCGCAATTGATTGCGCTGCCGTTGGTGGCGGCGCTGTGCAACTTTCGCTGGGTCGATTGCCGCTGGGTGTTGGGCATCGGCCTGAGCATGCTGGCGCTGTCGTGCGTCGGCGGCTCGCAGCTGACGTCCGCGTGGATTCGCGATGATTTCTATGTGCTGCAATGGCTGCAGATTTTCGGTCAGCCCATGGCGGTGTTGCCGCTGCTGATGCTGTCCACCGGCAGCATCAACCCGATGGATGGGCCGTTCGCATCGGCCTGGTTCAACACCGTCAAAGGCCTGTCGGCGGTCATCGCCACCGGGGTGATCGAGGCGCTGACCACGGCATGTCTGCATTTTCACTCGACCATGCTGGTCGATCGCCTCGGCAACTCGCCGCTGGCCGAGCGCGACAGCGCAAGCCTTGCTCATCGACTGCATGAGCAAGCGGTGGTGCTCACTTCCTCTGATCTTTACCTGTGCATGGCCGGTATCGCCGTGACCTTGATCCTGCTGATTTTCTGGCTGCCGACACGGATCTTTCCGCCGCGCGCACCGACCTGAATGCTCCACTGATACAGAAGGTTTTTATGAACACTCACGCAAAGCAGAAAGTCGCGGTTGCCGTGGCCACCGCATTGGCCGTCGGCGTGTTGCTGTACCTGGCGATGCCCGGCCTGTTCGGCAAGCGTACCCAGCAGAACACCAACGATGCTTATGTCTCGGCGGATTTCACCCTGGTCGTGCCGCGGGTTGCCGGGTTTATCAAGCAAGTGCTGGTCGAGGACAACCAGCAGGTCAAGGCCGGGCAGTTGCTGGCGCTGATCGATGACCGCGATCTACGCGCCGCCGCCGAGGCCGCCGATGCCGAAACGCTGGTCGCCAGGGCGCAACTGCAAAACGCCCGGGCGACCCTCGAGCGCCAGGCGTCGGTGATTGCCCAGGCGCAATCCTCGGTGGTTTCGGCCAAGGCGGAAATGGCCTTTGCCGAGCATGAATTGAACCGCTACAACCACCTCGCCGGGGTGGGCGCCGGCACGGTGCAAAATGCGCAACAGGCGCAAACGCGCATCGACCAGGCATCCGCACGGCTGGCCAATGCCACGGCGGTGCTGGCGGCGGAACGCAAGCAGGTGGAGATCCTCACGGCCCAGCGCGACGCAGCCGAAGGGGGGCTGAAACGGGCGCAAGCGCAGCTGGAAATGGCCAGCTACGAGTTGTCCTATACGCGGATCGTCGCGCCACAGGACGGCATGGTCGGCGAACGCGCGGTGCGGGTCGGCGCCTACGTCACCCCGGGCAGCAAAATCCTCGCCGTGGTGCCGCTGGCGCAGGCTTACGTGATGGCCAATTTCCAGGAGACCCAACTGACGGATGTACAGCCTGGGCAGGCTGTGCAAGTGCGCGTCGACAGCCTGGGTGGTGCGGCATTGAACGGTCGTGTCGAAAGCATTGCACCGGCCACCGGGGTGACGTTCGCCGCGGTCAAGCCGGACAACGCCACCGGCAACTTCACCAAAGTGGTGCAGCGGATACCGGTGAAGATCGTGCTGGAGCCGGGGCAGTCGCTGGCCGAGCGCTTGCGGGTGGGGATGTCGGTGGAGGCGAGTATTGATACGGCCACCGCCAAGGTGAAAGAGGTTGTTCAGCGATGAAGATTTTCGTTGGTCGCGCTGACGCCTTCGCGAGCAAGTCGGATCGCCGCACCGCCGCTCCCACAGGGGAATGCGTTTCAATGTGGGAGCGGGCTTGCTCGCGAAGAGGCCATCAGCCTCGCCTGACTTTTTCTGCCTTGCTTGTGCTGAGCCTGTCAGCCTGCACCGTCGGTCCGGACTTCCAGACACCCGAAGCCACCGAAATCACCGAATGGTCGAAACCATCAAGGGCCGCCGCCAGCCAGGCCGTCGCCGAAACGATGGCCGAGCGCTGGTGGGAGGTGTTCCACGACCCGAAGCTCTCGGCCCTGAGCCAACGCGCCCTGACCGACAACCTCGACCTGAAGCTGGCCAGCAGCCGCTTGCAGCAAAGTCGTGCAGTGCGTCTGGTCATCACCGCCGAGCGCTACCCCAACACGGCTGCCAGCGGCCGTTACGGACGCAACCGCAACAGTGGTGAAGGCCTGAACGACCCGTCAGGACACAACGGCCAATCTGCCTTCAACCTGTGGGATGCCGGCTTTTCCGCGTCCTGGGAGCTGGATTTCTGGGGGCGCGTGCGGCGGGAAACCGAAGCGGCCGACGCCAATCTGGAAGTCGCCGAGAACGACCGACGCGGTGTGCTGCTGTCGGTGTTGGCCGAAACCGCCCAGGACTACATTCAGCTGCGCGGTGTGCAGAACACCCGGCTCGTCACCGAGCAGAATCTCGAAGTCGCCCGCCATAGCCTGGAGCTCTCGCAGTTGCGCCTGGCCGACGGCGTCGCGACGGATCTGGATGTCGCCGAAGCCGCCGCACAAGTGGCGGCCATCGAATCACGCCTGCCCGCACTGGAGCAGCGCCAGTGGCAACTGATCAACGCCTTGAGCCTGTTGATGGGCGAACCGCCCCAGGCATTGGCGGCGGAGTTATCCACAGACGCACCGGTGCCACAAACGCCGCGTCAGGTCGCCATTGGCTTGCCCTCGCAACTGGCTGCACGTCGGCCGGACATTCGCCAGGCCGAAGCACGGCTGCATGCCGCCACTGCCAGCATCGGCGTGGCCAAGGGCGATTTCTATCCGCGAATCACCCTGTCGGGGAACATCGGCTCCCAGGCCATGCAACTGAGCGATTTCGGCTCCTGGGGTTCGCGTTCGTTCGGCATCGGCCCGCAATTCAGCTTGCCGCTGTTCGACGGAGGCCGCTTGCGTGGCGTGCTCGAGTTGCGTGAAGCGCAACAACAGGAAGCCGCTATCGCCTATCAGCAAACCGTGCTGCGCGCCTGGCATGAAATCGATGATCAACTGACCGCCTACAACGCCAGCCAGTTACGCCGCGACAGCCTGGCCGAAGCCGTGCGCCAGAACCGCATTGCGCTGGACACCGCGCAACAGCAGTACGTCGAGGGCGTGGTGGATTTCGTCACCGTACTCACCGTGCAAGGGGCGTTGCTGGCCACGCAGGAGCAGTGGGTCGAGAGCTCGACCGGCGTGTCGCTGGCGGCCGTCGGGTTGTACAAGGCGTTGGGTGGCGGATGGCAGTCGGTGTATCCCGTGGCAGAGACGGCGTACTTCGAGCCGGTCGGATGACTATGGGTTGTACCTGTCCGGCAATACCGGGCAATGAGTGGCGTCATCGCAACCTTCAGGATTTCGACGACAAGTCCGCCATGCCCTTGAGCAACTCGATCGGCAGCGGAAAGACGATGGTCGAGCTCTTGTCGCCGGCAATCGAACTCAGGGTCTGCATGTAGCGCAACTGCATGGCCCCCGGTTGGCGGCCAAGCATTTCGGCGGCCTGCATGAGTTTTTCCGAGGCCTGCAATTCGCCTTCGGCGTGGATCACCTTGGCTCGCCGTTCCCGTTCGGCTTCGGCCTGCTTGGCGATGGCGCGGATCATCGACTCGTTGAGGTCCACGTGTTTGATCTCGACGTTGGCAACCTTGATGCCCCAGGCGTCGGTCTGGGCGTCGAGTACTTGCTGGATGTCCAGGTTCAAGCGTTCGCGTTCGGCCAGCAGTTCGTCCAGTTCGTGTTTACCCAGCACCGCCCGTAGCGTGGTTTGCGCCAATTGGCTGGTGGCGGCCAGGAAATCCTCGACCTGGATGATTGCCTTCTGCGGATCGAGTACGCGGAAATACAGCACCGCGTTGACCTTGACCGACACGTTGTCGCGGGTGATCACGTCTTGCGGCGGCACGTCCAGCACCACGGTGCGCAAATCGACCCTGACCATTTGCTGGACCACCGGAATCAGCAGGATCAGGCCAGGGCCCTTGACCTGCCAGAAGCGCCCGAGCTGGAACACCACGCCGCGCTCGTATTCGCGCAGGATGCGGAACGTCGACCCCGCCAGTGCGATGATCAACAGTAGCAGCGCGACAAGACCCAATTGCAAACCCATGACTATTCTCCACCCGGCGCCGCGTCAGCCGCGGCCACTTGCAGCAGCAAGCCCTTGCGCCCCACCACCCGCACCTGTTGCCCGGGTTGCAGCGGCGTCGCGCTGAGCACTTGCCATCGTTCTCCTTGCAGATGAACCCAGCCGCCATAGGCGTTGCCGAGCTGTACTGAAGTGACCGGCGTTTCGCTGCCGACCAGCCCGGCATCACCGCTGACGGTGTGGCGTGGTCGGGTCTTCAGGGCGTGAAACACCAGGTAGGTCAGCAACAGCGCGCTGACCAATCCCAGGCCTATCATCAACGGCACGGGCACATCGGTATTGGTCAGGATCACCGCGCCGATCACGAACATCACGATGCCGCCCAGGCCGATCACGCCGTAATTGGGCAGGGCCGCCTCGGCGATCAGGAACGCGATGCCAAAGGTGATCAGCCAGATCCCGACGGGGTTGGGCAATAGCACCACAACCGTGTCGGCGGCGCCGGCCAATCCGCTCAACGCCAACAGCAACGCAACTGCACAACAACGCGTGTTCACTTGACCCTCCGGGAGAGTCATGGAGTGGCTCTGCATTCAGTTTAGTTGAGCCTTGGCCGGTATGAATTTTGCTCAACTACCATCGACATCCGATGGGCGGATTTCCCGCCGGATCGCGCTGACGGGCCTAGACTTTTACTACGCAAGCAAAACTTAACCATCGTCCGCCGGCGGTCATGGCGGACACCGAGGTGCATCATGCGTATGGCAAGAACCGTGCAGCGAAGCCTGGAAAAGGCTCAATGCGAATATGACATCGTCAGCCACCCACACTCGGCCAGCAGCCTCGAAACGGCACGGGTCGCAGGTATTCCTGCCGAACGGGTGGCCAAATCGGTGATCCTCGACGATCACCATGGGCATTACCTGATGGCCGTGCTGCCCGCCAGCCGTCACCTGGACCTGAGCAAAGTCCGCAGTAGCGGTGAGTGGCAGGTTTCCCGCGAAAGCAACCTGGCGCACCTGTTCGATGATTGCGAACGCGGTGCCGTACCGGCGCTGGGTGAGTCCTATGGGTTGGAGGTGGTGATCGATCCGCTGCTGACCCGGCAGAAAGACATCTATCTGGAGGCCGGCAACCACGTCAACCTGGTGCGTATGGACATGCCCGAGTTTCTGAAAATGGTGCCGCATGCCGAGGTGCGGGAGTTGAGTCATTGAGTTTTGTTTCGTCAATGCTGACGTCATCGCGGGCAGGCTCGCTCCCACAGGTTTTGTGATCGACACAGATCCTTGTGGGAGCGAGCTTGCTCCGGGCGGCGTTCCGAGGGTGACCGCGCAGCGGTCCCTAAATTGGTCATCAGGAGTTCGTCATGGAAAACCCGACCCACAGCCTTCCGTCCCTGTTCAAGCAACTTGGCTTGCCGGACGACGCCGAAAGCATCGATAAATTCATCGCCACCCATTCACCGCTCAAACCGGAGCTGCACCTTGCGGATGCATTTTTCTGGAACCCGAGTCAGGCGGAGCTTCTGCGTGAGGAGATACTCGATGACGCGGATTGGGCAGAGGTGGTGGATCAGCTGGATGTACTGTTGAGGAAGGGGCGGGGGGTTGTAGAAAACTGATAGGCGGTGGTCCACCGAGGTTGCTCTGATCACAATAACTGACCAGAATTAAGACCTTATTTGAGGTCTTAATTATGCAAAGTGTTTTGGCTGATATGGCTGTCAGCGTGTCTGAACTAAAGAAAAACCCCTCTGCCGTTTTGAATGGCGCCCATGGAGGGCCCGTCGCAGTGCTCAATCACAATCGCGTCATGGGTTACATGGTCCCTGCCGATGTGTTCGAAGCCATGATGGAACGCCTGGATGATCTGGAGTTGGCGGAAATTGTGCGTTCTCGTCGTCATGAAACGCCGATTTCGGTAACGCTGGATGACTTATAAGCTCGAATTTCTGCCGTCTGCACGCAAGGAATGGGACAAGCTGGGGCACACGTTGCGTGAACAATTCAAAAAGAAGTTGGCAGAGCGGCTCGAAATGCCTCGAATCCCTTCCGACTCACTCCATGGCATGCCCGACTGCTACAAAATCAAGTTGAAGTCATCGGGATATCGACTCGTCTACGAGGTGATAGATGAGCGCGTCGTCGTTTCTGTCGTTGCAGTAGGAAAGCGCGAACGTAGTGAAGTGTATGAGCGTGCCAGGAAACGTTGATGGCTCTCGGCAGGTCGCTGTTACGTATTTGTTTCAAAACTTGACGGAAAATCCCCTCCAATGCAATATTGATAGTTAGCAAACTAACAGTGTGTATTTTCCTTCGTGCCGAATAACCTCGACGTTCTCCAGATGAACATCAGCAGTGCCATGGTGGTGGCCGCCAGGCATTGGCGCAAAATCTGCCAGACCACGCTGGCCAACTATGGAATCTCCGAAGCCTGCGCCGTTCCGCTGTTGATGATCGGGCGTCTGGGCGAGGGTGTGCGCCAGGTGACGGTGGCCCAGGCAGCAGGGATGGAGAGCCCGTCGCTGGTGCGCTTGCTCGATCAGTTGTGCCATGGCGGCTACGTCTGCCGCACCGAAGATGCACAGGACCGCCGCGCCAAATGCCTGAGCCTGACCGAAACCGGTCGGGAGCTGGTGCAGGCGGTCGAAGTGGAACTGGTGCGCTTGCGCCACGAAGTCCTTGAAGGCATCGACCAGAGTGATCTGGAGGCTACGCTGCGGGTACTGAGAGCTTTTGAAGCGGCCACGTCGCCATCGGTGGCCAACTCTTGAACGGATTTTTCTCTGGCATGCCCCCGGCGCGGGACTGGTTCTACGGAGTCCGCACCTTCGCCGCATCGATGATCGCGCTGTACATCGCCCTGCTCATGCAAATGCCGCGTCCGTACTGGGCGATGGCCACGGTGTACATCGTTTCCAGTCCGTTTCTCGGCCCTACCAGTTCCAAGGCGCTGTACCGGGCGGTCGGCACCTTTGTCGGCGCTGCGGCGGCGGTTCTGTTCGTGCCGATGTTCGTGCAGAGCCCTTACATGCTGGTGGTGGTGATTGCGCTGTGGACCGGGACGCTGCTGTTTCTGTCCCTGCATTTGCGCACCGCGAACAACTACGCCCTGATGCTCGCCGGTTACACCTTGCCGTTGATCGCCCTGCCGGTGGTGAACAACCCGCTGGGGGTGTGGGACGTGGCCGAAGCGCGGACCGAAGAAATCTTTCTCGGCATTGCCGTGGCGGCGGTGGTCGGTGCCATGTTCTGGCCCCGGCGCCTGGCGCCGGTGTTCAATGATTCGGTGAGCAAGTGGTTTACCGATGCATCGACCTACAGCCTGCGCTTCCTGGGCCGCAACGTGCAGCCTGAAGAAGTCAGTGCGCTACGGGCATCGATGGTCGCCACGTTCAACTCTCTGGAGTTGATGATCGGCCAGTTGCCCCACGAAGGCTCGCGTCCGCAGACAGTACGCAACACCAAGGAATTGCGCGGACGGATGATTCACCTGTTGCCAGTGATCGATGCCCTCGACGACGCGCTTTATGCCCTGGAACGGCGCACCCCCGAGCTTGTGGACAAGTTCGCACCCTTGCTGGCTGCCACCACCGAATGGCTCGAGCACAAGGATGCCGATCTCGAACGCTGGCAAGCCCTGAAGGATCAACACGAGACCCTGCAACCGGCTCCCGAAGCGCTGGACGACCGCAAGCAACTGCTGTTCTCCAACGCCATTTACCGTCTCGGCGAGTGGATCGATTTGTGGCAGGACTGCCGCAGCCTGCAATACGCCATCCAATGCGAAAGCCAGGACAGCTGGCGCGCGGTGTATCGGCACTGGCGGCTCGGACGGCTATCCCCGTTCCTGGATCGCGGCCTGATGTTTTATTCCGCGGCGTCCACCGTCACCGCAATTATCGTCGCTTCGGTGCTGTGGATTCTGCTCGGCTGGACCGATGGCGGCAGCGCAGTGATCCTGGCGGCGGTGGCGTGCAGTTTCTTTGCCTCGATGGACGACCCGGCGCCGCAGATTTACCGGTTCTTTTTCTGGACAGCGATGTCGGTGGTGTTCGCCAGCCTTTATCTGTTTCTGGTGTTGCCCAACCTGCATGACTTTCCGATGCTGGTGCTGGCGTTTGCCGTGCCGTTCATTTGCGTCGGCACCCTGACGGTCAAGCCGCAGTTTTACCTGGGCATGCTGCTGACCCTGGTCAACACCTCGTCCTTCATCAGCATTCAGGGCGCTTACGACGCGGACTTCCTCAGTTTCGCCAACTCCAACCTGGCTGGTCCCATGGGGTTGCTGTTCGCGTTCATCTGGACCCTGATTGCCCGGCCGTTCGGTGCCGAGCTGGCGGCCAAGCGCCTGACCCGTTTCAGCTGGCGTGACATCTTCAGCCTCTCCGAGCCGGCGACGTTGTCTGAGCATCGGCTTCTGGGCATACGGATGCTCGATCGGCTGATGCAGCATCTGCCGCGCCTGGCCATGACCGGCCAGGACTCCGGCGTGGCGTTGCGGGAAGTGCGAGTGGCGCTGAATCTGTTGGACCTGCTCGCTTATACGCCGCGGGTCCTTGGTGTACCGCAGGTCCTACTGCGCCAGGTGGTGTCCGAGGTGGGCGAGTACTTCAAGGCCTGCCTCAAGGCCGGTGAACGCTTGCAGGCACCGAGCCCGTTGCTGATGACCCTCGACCGCACGCGTCGCGCGCTCAGCGGTGCCGGCGATGATGAAACCCGTCGGCATCTGCTGCACGCCCTGAGCGGCCTGCGCCTGGCACTGTTGCCCGGCGTCGAATTCGTCGGTTCCGCCGAGCCCGAAGAACCGCTTCCCCATGGCATTGATGGAGCACCTTTATGATCGGTGACCTGGATCTGAGCGGGGTGTTCCTGCCCACGCTGCTGGTGCTGATGGGCATTACCTATGTGTTGTACCTGTTGGTGCATGGGGTGCTGACGCGCCTGCACTTTTACCGTCTGGTCTGGCACCGGGCATTGTTCAACGTGGCCCTCTACGCCTTGCTGCTTGGCGCCGTGGACTCACTCAGTCGATACCTGATGACATGAAAAAACCGTTTCTAACCCTCGGTCGCGTGGTGTTGACCCTGCTGATCGTGAGCTTCGCCGTTGTCGTGGTCTGGCGCATGGTGATGTATTACATGTTCGCGCCCTGGACCCGCGACGGGCACATCCGTGCCGATATCGTGCAAATCGCGCCGGATGTCTCCGGGCTGATCCAGCAAGTGGAGGTGCGCGACAACCAGTTGGTCAAGCGCGGCCAGGTGCTGTTCAGCATCGATCCAGACCGCTTCAGGCTGGCGCTGCGCCAGGCGAAAGCGGCCGTCGCCGACCGCGAAGAAACCCTGGCCCAGGCCCAGCGCGAGGCCAAGCGGAACAAGGGTCTGGGCAACCTGGTACCGGGTGAGCAACTGGAAGAAAGCCAGTCTAAAGTGGCCCGCGCCCAAGTGGCCTTGATGGAAGCCCAGGTGGCGGTGGACAGCGCGCAGCTCAACCTCGACCGCTCGGTGATCCGCAGCCCGGTGGACGGCTACGTCAACGACCGCGCGCCACGGGCCCAGGAATTCGTCAGCGCCGGGCGTCCGGTGTTGTCGGTGGTCGACAGCAACTCGTTCCATATCGATGGCTATTTCGAAGAAACCAAACTGAACGGCATCCATATCGGGCAAAGCGTCGACATCCGGGTGATCGGCGACAATGCGCGCCTGCGCGGGCACGTGGAGAGCATCGTCGCCGGTATCGAAGACCGCGACCGCACCAGCGGCAACAACCTGCTGCCCAACGTCAACCCGGCCTTCAGCTGGGTGCGGCTGGCCCAGCGGATTCCGGTGCGGATTGCCTTCGATGACGTGCCGGAAGATTTCCGCATGATCGCCGGGCGCACCGCCACGGTATCGATCATCGACGATCAGAAGCGGGAGCCGGCGCAATGAGCAAGGCCTCGGGTTTGGCGGTCGCCGGGTTAGGCTTGCTGCTGTCGGCGTGTCAGATGGTCGGGCCGGATTACCACTTGCCCGAAGAAGCGGCCGTCCATCGTCAAGACTTCCAGGGTGATCTGGCGGTCGACGGTAAAACCGTGGTGTCCGCGCCGGTGCCGGCCGATTGGTGGCGCCTGTACAAGGACCCGCGACTCGACCAGTTGGTGCAACAGGCCATGGCTTCCAACACCGATTTGCGCGTGGCGGCGGCCAGTCTGTCGCGGTCTCGTGCGCAGGTTGATGAGGCCGAAGCGGCGGGTGGCTGGAGCGGCGGCGTGCAGATGGGCGCCCAGCGCTTGCAGGAGTCCGGCCAGGCCTTCCTGCTGCCGGAAAAAGTGCCGGTGGCCAACATCGGCGATATCGGCATCAGCGCGTCGTACCAGTTCGACCTGTTCGGCACCTTGCAACGCGGTATCGAAGCGGCCAAGGCCAATGCCGATGCGACGCAGGCCGCCGCCGATACTGCACGCATCACCGTGGTGGCCGACGTGGTTCGCGCCTACACCCAAGTGTGTGCGGCCAATGAAGAGCGGGAAATCGCCCAGCATTCCCTCGATCTGCAAGCCCAGAGCACCACGCTGATCCAGCGCTTGCGCGATGCCGGACGTGGTGACGAAACCCAGGTCACCCGTTCGCAAACCCAATTCAAATCCCTGCGCGCCGACATGCCGCGCTATGAAGCCGCTCGTCAGGCCGGGCTGTATCGCTTGTCGATGTTGCAGGCCAAGCCGGTGGACCAACTGCCGGCCGGCACCGCCACCTGCGACGAGCTGCCAAAAATCGCGCAATTGATTCCGGTGGGCGATGGTGCCGCATTGCTCAAGCGTCGTCCCGATGTACGGCAGGCCGAGCGGCGACTGGCGGCCGCGACGGCCGGTATTGGCGTCGCCACGGGCGAGCTGTACCCGAACATCAGCATCGGCGCGACCATCGGTACCGTCGGTATCCTCGACGATCTCGGCGATCCGTCCACCAACCGCTGGGGCTTCGGCCCGTCGCTGACCTGGAACGTGCCGACCAACGGCGCCCGGGCGCGCATCCGCGAAGCCGAAGCGGTGACCCAGGCGACCCTGGCGCATTTCGATGGGGTGGTACTCAACGCCATTCGCGAGACCCAGACTGGCCTGGCCCAGTACACGGCATTGCTGCAGCGCCGCGACGCACTGGCCGATGCCGAGCAATCGGCAAAACTGGCGGCCGACCAGACCCATCGCTTCTTCCAGGCCGGCCGCGCCTCGTTCCTGGCCGACTTGCAAGCTACCCGCACCTACATCGACGTCACGGCACAACTGGCGGCTGCGAACACCCAGGTTGCCGCCAGTCAGATCGATTTGTTCCTCGCCTTGGGCGGCGGCTGGGAAAGCGGACGAACGCAAGCGTCGAACTCCGGCAAACCCTGAGGCCGTTGCTATGCTTTGAAGTGTTGGAGGGGCGCCTCGTGCAAAGCGTCCTTTCTTCGCACAAGGCTCGCGCAGGTCAGGGGGAAACCAATAATGAAAAACCCTTACGCTCTCGGCTTCTGGTGCGCCATCGTGGCGTTGGTGCTGCTGTCGGCCACCTATTTCTACGGCATCATGCTGGCCCACCAGATCGACAAGGCTCTGGTGTTCCTCGACAGTGCCGCCGCGCTGATTGCCGTGATGTCCATTGCGGTGGTGGCTTGGGCCTCGGTCCAGAACCAACGCATCAAGAAAAGACAACTCGAACAAGGCAAAACCCTGGTCCTGATCTGGGACACCAAGGTGGCGCTGCGTCGTGTCGAAACGGTGTTCGACCGCTATTTCTGGGGCAGTTACTGGCAACCGGGGCGCACCTTTCAGGAAGTCATGGGCGAATTGACCGGTACGCCGCTGGAAAAAAGCCTCGAGACCCTGAAAAAACAATGCCTGGCGCTGGACCGGCAAGTGGCTGACGACGGTCGGCACTGGCTCAGCAATGCCCGGGAACTGGCCGATGTCGCCACGGCCATGGCCCGCGAACGCTATCAACTGGACTTCTGCGACCCGCGCGAGGAAGTGACGGGCGGGGCGGTGATCAACCGCGACTTCGAAGTGCTGGTGTACACCTGGACTGCGCGGCTCAAAAGTTTTGATCATCAACTGGATGAGATCGAGGTCCAATATTCCTGATTCTATGTTGGCAAGGCTGACGCCTTCGCGAGCAAGCCCGCTCCCACAGGAATACGCATTCCAATGTGGGAGCGGGCTTGCTCCGGGCGGCGTTCCGACGAAGGCGATTGTATAGGCGCAAAGAATCCCCAGCCCAGCGAACACCCCCCCAAGACACTCTTTCACCTTTAATCATTGAGCCGTTCGTCGCACCCGGTGCTAATCTGCAATTCACTTTCAGCACAGTCGAGCCGCAACCCGTCATGGGTTCAGGGAAGACGACCTTACTTTCTACAACGGACATGAACGGGGCATACATGAATAAATCAGCAGGCGTGCTACTGGGAATTGTTGTCGCAATCGGTGCCATCAGCGCAGGCGGAGCCTGGTTCACCGGCACCAAAATCGAAGGTGTGTTGAACACCTCGATTGCCGATACCAACAAGGAATTGCAGGCGGCGATGGTCGGTTCCAACGGCACAGCGTCGCTGGAACTGGTGTCGCTGGAGCGTCATGTATTCAGCAGCACCGCGCACTACCGCCTCAAGGGCGAAGGCGAAATGTTCGGCGAAGCGCCGGTCGAGTTGCTGTTTGTCGATCACATCGAACACGGCCCGTTGCCGTTCTCGCGCCTGATGTCGCTGAAGTGGCTGCCGGTCCTGGCGACCAGTCACTACGAGCTGGAAAAGACCCCGTCCACCGAGAAGTGGTTTGCCGCCGCCAAGGACAAATCCCCGCTGACCGGCGTGGTCAACATCGGTTATGACAACTCTACCAATGGCACCCTCGAGTTGCAGCCGCTGGAAATGGCCCTGGATGACAAGTCGAGCTTGAAGTTCTCCGGCCTGAGCATGGACGTCGACGCCAGCGCCAAGGCGCAGAAGGTCAAGGCCAACGGCTACATGGACAGTCTGAAGGTGACCACCGTGTCCGAGGATCAGGCACCGGTGCAGGTTGAATTGAACGGCCTGACCCTGGCCAGCAACCTGACAAAAAGTACCTACGGTTTCTACACTGGCGAGAACGTTGTTGAACTGGCCAGTGGCAAATCGACTTTCGGCGTCAAGCAGTCGGTGCTGGACTTCAAGAAATTCGAAATGAAAAACCTGACTGAAGAAAAGGGCAGCAACGTCTCCGGGCGTGCCGACTACAAGGTCGGCGACGTGTCCCTGAACGGCAAGACCATCGGTTCCGGGGCGCTGGCCATGAGCCTGAAGAACCTCGACATTCCGGCCACCCTGTCATTGATGCAGGTTTACCAGAGCAAACTGCAGCCGTATGAAAGGGCGGCGGCCGAAGCAGCGGCGGCCGGCCTGCCGGCGCCAGAGCTGAAACTGACCGAAGCCGAAGAAGCACTGCTCAAGTCCAGCCTGGAAAAACTGCTGGCGGCCGGTCCGCAGGTGGCCCTGGAAAACCTGTCGTTCAACACCGCCAACGGTGAGAGCCGCGCCAACATGGTGCTCGACCTGACCAAGCCACAGGCCATCGATCTGCCGACCGATCAGTTGGTCAGACAGCTGATCGCGCTGCTGGACTTCAAACTGCAAGTGTCCAAACCGATGCTGGTCGATGTGCTCACCGTGCAATCGCAAATCGACGGTCAGACCGACGCCAAGCTGATTGCCGACCAGGCCACCGCCACCGCTGACATGTTCAGCAGCATGGCGGTCGGCAGCCAGCTGGCAAAACTGGACGGCAATAACATCGTCACCAACTTGCGTTACGCCAACAATCAGGTGGACTTCAACGGCCAGAAAATGACCGTCGAAGAGTTTGCCAGTTTTGTGATGAGCAAGTTCGCAGATGCTGGTGCCACCGAGTAACGGCGGCTGTTAACTCTGCAACGCCCGGCCTCTGCATCGCGCAGGCGTCGGGCGTTTTGCTGTCCGCCCCCTAGGGGACGTCACGGATCAGGCGCCATGCCTCTTCCCATGGCAGCGGTTGTTTCATCCGCTCGGCGAGCATCGCCATTGTCCGGTCCATCTCGCAGGCTACCGCCGCCGACACCACACCGTTTTTTCCGTACAGGCCTATGAAAGGCGGATCGTAAGGGTCGCCCTTGAACTCGACTTCGTCCCAGGCCTCGGCGTGCCCGAGGTAGTCGTAGGTTTTACCGAAATGCCAGGTCCAGAAAAACGGCACGTCGAGGTAATGCTCGTCACCGTCCAGCATGTTGGCCGCGGCGATCCGCGCCTGCTGTTGGGCCAGTCGCCAGTGTTCGATGCGCAGGTGTTGGTTGTTCAGCGGGAACGTTGCGATATCGCCAGCCGCCCAGAGGCCGTCGGCCACGCGCATTGCGCCATCGACACGCAGCGAATGGTCCTGCTCCTTCGGCAAGCCGGTAAAGGCCGCAGTGGCTGGCGTGACGCCAATGCCGACCAGCACCAGATTGGCCGCCAAGCGTTGGCCGTTGTCCAGGCGCACGGCTTCGACCTTGTCCGTCCCTTCGATCTGTACCGCATTGCCCTGGGTATGAAACACGACGCCATGGGCTTCATGTCGTGCGCGAATGGCCTTGCCGACCGTGTCGCCGAACTGTTTGGCAAACGGCACTTCATGGCGGGCCAGCACGGTCACGTGCAGGCCAAGCTGGCGCAGGGACGAGGCGGACTCCATGGCAATGAAACTGTCACCGATGATCACCACCCGCTGGCCGGCGCTGGCGCTGTCGAGAATCTGTTGCGCATGGGCTTTGGAGCGCAAGACGAACACTTGCGGCAGGTCGGCGCCGGGCAGCGTCAGCGGATTGGGTACGCCGCCGGTGGCCAGCAACGCGGCGTCGTATGTCAGTGATTGGCCGTCAGTCAGCCGCAGCGTCCGGTTTGGCGCATCCAGGCTTGCCACTTCGCCTCGCAGGCGCTCGATCCGCTGCTCGCGGTAAAAATCCTCGTCGCGCAGCGGCGGGACTTCGTCCAGCGGCATCTCCCCGGCGATCACGTATTTGCTCAGCGCGGTGCGGTCGTATCCGGCATCGGCTTCGCGGTCGATCAACAGTAACCGGCCGCCGAAACCTTTCTCGCGCAAACACGCTGCCGCCGCCGTGCCTGCCGCGCCAGCGCCGACAATGATGAAGGTTCGTGGGTCGTCGGCCGGTGGCGGGTGGGCACCCGGCATCGGCTGGTCGCCGACCCAGATGTCGCCGTCACGGACTTCAAGGGGATAGCGCTTGAGGCTGTCCAGGGCTGGCGGTTCACACAGCCCGCCATCCTCGATCCGAAACTGCGCCTTGTGCCACGGACAGGTCAGGCGCCCGTTGCATACCGCACCGTCAGCCAGCGGGGCTCCGGCGTGCGGGCATTCGGCCTGATAAGCGCGCAGTTGTTCACCGGCCCGCAACAGCAGAATCTTGCTGTCCTGGACCTGCACTTCCAGACCCCGGTCTTCGGGCACATTGGCGACACGCGCAACGCGATGCAGAGTCATGATCGCTCTCCAGACAGACGTTTCACTTATGAGTCTGGTACTTATCGCGAGGTTCAGCCAATTGCCCCTGCCACGGCGTGAACGGTCCGGCTATAGTTTGCACGCCGACGACGGCCCAACACGCACAAGGTGCTCCGGTATGCCCCGATTGACCTCAAAGAACCCTTGGCTCGCGGCCTTGGCAGTCGCCCTTTGCGTGCAGTTCCCGGCGCAGGCCCAGGAGCGCTTCACCCTGAACATTCCCGGCGTCTCCGATGACCGTCTGTTCACGTCGGCCGCTGCGAGCGATTCCGCGGGTTGTGGCGGGCATAACATTTCCCCGGCATTGAACTGGAGCGCCGGCCCGGAAGCGACCCAAAGCTACGCCATCGTCATGCACGACCCAGACGGCCAGAAGGGCCAGGGCATCGATCAGTGGGTGCATTACGGCATCAAGGCCGGCACCCACCAGATCCCGGCTGGTGCCGGGAGCAAACCCGGCCTCGAGGGCGTCGGCGGTACCAACAGCAAGACAACCACCGGCTACATCGGTCCTTGCCCGCCCGTTGGCGACAGCGCGCACCACTACATCATCCAGATCTACGCCCTGGACCTGGCCCCGGACGCCTTGCCTGCCGGCCTGACCCGTGCGCAGCTGCTGGAAAAAATCAAAGGCCACGTCCTGAAAAACAGCAGCGTAGTGCGGCGCTATCACCGCTGAAGGCTGATCGCCCCCGCGGATTTGCAGAAAACTGAAGTGCGCGGCATTCCGGGGATTTGGCATCCACCCCCGAAAGCGCGCACTATCAGGCTATAGCCGATGCGTTGGAGGATGCCGTGGCAAATAAAATCGACCGCATCGCCCAAATGCTCAACTGCCCACAAAAGGGCGAGGAACTGCGGCGAGCGATTACCGAGAGTCGCAAGGATTTTCTGCTGAACCAGCCGGAAGAAGACGTTGTTGAAGACGACGACCTTGAAGAGGAGTTTTTCGAGGACGACGAGGACGATGATGAGTACGACGAGTTCGACTGGACTACAGAATGAAAAAAAAACCGCTTCGGCGGTTTTTTTTGTGGGGCCAGGCAAAAGCCCTGATGTGCTGTGTCAGCCGTACTTACTAGCGTCAGAGCCCATTGGGGAGAAATTTGGTTGCGCCGCTGACATCATCGATTTTCTTGATGCGAAAGGCTTTCAGGCAGGTTTCGTCGCGGGTGTTGGCGTCAGAGCAAAATTGCTTGATGAAATCGGCAAAGATCATCTCTTGGTCATTAACGGTGAGGACGCGCTTGAAATATTCACCATTGATGCCTTGGGCTTGACGACTGGTGGTCATCTCCTGATCCACCACCAGGCGTCCGTGCAGGTCGACAGCTGGAACCTGGGCTTTGGGGTCTTCTTTGGAGCAGGCGCTCAGCAGTAGTCCCGCGGCAATCAGCGTACATAAACGCAGCATATGAATTCATCTCTGATAACGGATGCCCCGGACCAGGGTCCGGGGAAGATCGATAGGAAGATTACTCGCCGAACAAGCGGCTGGAGCGGTTGACTTCAGCCTTGCCGGAGTCTTCCAGCAGAGACTTGGCGCCTGAGGTCACATTGCGTGCCGAGTCGGCTTCAGACTGGATCACGTCGGTGCGTGCCGCGCTATCACGCAACTCCGCATCGATGTAGTCGTTGGCGCGTGCGGTGCGCGCGCGCTTGGCCTGTAGTGCCAGGCGGCGCTCTTCCAGCTCCAGTGCGCGCAACTCGTCTTCGAAACCTTCTTCACGGGTTTGAACACGCTTATGTTCAAGTTCTTGTGTCTTGCGCTGCTCAAGGGCCCTTTGTTGCGCTGCTTGCTGTGCCACTGCCCGTTGCCGACGATCAGCAGCGCTACGAGCTTCCTCGCGTGCCCGGTCGGCTGCCGCCTGACGGAGGCGTTCGGCCTCAGCGGCTGCTTCAGCCTGTTTGGTTTGCTGTTCGATTTGATACAGATTGTCGAATTGGCCTGCCAATGTCGGCATGGTGAGCAGTGCGAGGACGGAGCCCAGAACTATATGTTTCATGTCCGACCCCTTAGCTTTTCTTGGGTTCTGGACAGGTCGCATTCGGCTGAATGCGTGTTTCGTTGGAGATCGTCATCACCATCAGGGAAATTTCGCCAACCTTGAACTCACAAGGGCGACCCACCTGGGTAGAAGTGTAGATCTTGCCGCTTTCGGAATAACCAATCAGCACGCCCGGTACCAGGGTGGTGTCATTGACCAACGAGCCCGCCATGGCACCTGCAGCGCCACCGGCTACACCGCCGACAATGGCCGTGTCAGTGTTTTTAGTGTTGCCCAGTGCGGCACCACCGATCAGACCCAGTACCCCGCCTGCCATCATGGCTGCTTTTTTGTTCTTTTCGTTGCTGACTTTAATCTTGCTCGGCGAAATCGTAAGGATTTTGACGGTTTTAGCTTCCTGCTGAGTGTTTACCTGACTGGCGTCGAACACATCTGCTTGATACTCCTCACCGCTTGTTTGGCAGCCAGCAAGAACGGCAGCAATCGAAAGCACCAGGCAGCGTTTTAACATCATCATTTCTAATATCTCTATGAGCGTAAGAAATCCCGAAAGGGACAATCCATTGTGATTTGAGGCAATGTGCCATCATTCTAATCAAACTCAAGAAGGTAAGGCCAAGGAAACTTTGGAGAGGATGTGGATTAGGTGCTTTAGGTAGTAGCCGGGTAGCGCGTCGTTTTGCGCAAATTTCGAGTGGCAGTTTCAAAGCTCGCAGCAGCAACTGCTGAACGGGGGCGTGAATTTTCTGAAAACCACACCCACACAAAAAAGCCCCAGACCCATAAGGCCTGAGGCTTTCTCGCTACAACGTATGGTGCACCAGGCGGGATTCGAACCCACGACCCCTGCCTTCGGAGGGCAGTACTCTATCCAGCTGAGCTACTGGTGCAGCGGGCGCCATGATACTCATATGCACTGCAGGCGTCCATGCTGCTGAATCGCCTGCGTTTTTTTAAAGCTGTAACGCGCGTTTGCTACGTTGATCAGAAAAAATAGGCAAAAGCGTCGTTTTCGTTCTTTTTTTCGAACAGGCTATTGTCCTTTACCCCCTTTGATCCTAGGATTCGTTTGAGATTTCAAACGCTCTTGTCTGGGTGCTGAACCGCACGATTTGAATCAGTGCGCTATTTATGTGCTTCAGCCCGGTGAATGATTTCCCTGACGGCAGCCTATCGAGGCGCCTTTCTACAATCATAATTTGCTCCGCATTCATTGCGGTGCTGTTAAGGAAAGCCGACATGCAGCTTAAAGACACCCAGTTGTTCCGCCAGCAAGCCTTCATCGATGGCGCGTGGGTTGATGCGGACAATGGTCAGACGATCAAGGTCAACAACCCGGCAACGGGCGAAATTCTGGGCACCGTGCCGAAAATGGGCGCTGCCGAAACCCGCCGTGCGATCGAAGCTGCTGACAAAGCGCTGCCGGCCTGGCGTGCACTGACCGCCAAAGAACGTGCGACCAAACTGCGTCGCTGGTTCGAGCTGATCATCGAGAACCAGGAAGACCTGGCTCGCCTGATGACCCTGGAGCAAGGCAAGCCATTGGCCGAAGCCAAGGGCGAAATCGTTTACGCCGCTTCCTTCATCGAATGGTTCGCCGAAGAAGCCAAGCGCATCTACGGTGACGTGATTCCGGGCCACCAGCCAGACAAGCGCCTGATCGTGATCAAGCAGCCAATCGGCGTGACCGCTGCAATCACCCCGTGGAACTTCCCGGCTGCAATGATCACCCGTAAAGCCGGCCCGGCCCTGGCCGCCGGTTGCACCATGGTGCTCAAGCCTGCTTCGCAAACTCCGTTTTCCGCCTTCGCCCTGGCCGAACTGGCCCAGCGTGCCGGCATCCCGGCTGGTGTGTTCAGCGTGGTTTCCGGCAGCGCCGGCGACATCGGCAGCGAGCTGACCAGCAACCCGATCGTGCGCAAGCTGTCCTTCACCGGTTCGACCGAAATCGGTCGTCAACTGATGTCGGAATGCGCCAAGGACATCAAGAAAGTGTCCCTGGAACTGGGCGGCAACGCGCCGTTCATCGTGTTCGACGACGCGGACCTGGATAAGGCCGTCGAAGGCGCGATCATTTCCAAATATCGCAACAACGGTCAGACCTGCGTCTGCGCCAACCGCCTGTACATTCAGGATTCGGTCTATGACGCGTTCGCCGAGAAGCTCAAGGCTGCTGTGGCCAAGCTCAAGATCGGTAACGGTCTGGAAGTCGGCACCACCACTGGCCCGCTGATCGACGAAAAAGCCGTGGCCAAGGTGCAAGAGCACATTGCCGACGCCGTTTCCAAGGGCGCCACCGTGCTGTCCGGCGGCAAGTCGATGGAAGGTAACTTCTTCGAGCCGACCATTCTGACCAACGTGCCGAATAACGCTGCCGTGGCCAAGGAAGAAACCTTCGGCCCACTGGCTCCACTGTTCCGCTTCAAAGACGAAGCCGACGTGATCGCGATGTCCAACGACACCGAGTTCGGTCTGGCCTCGTACTTCTATGCTCGTGACCTGGGCCGTGTGTTCCGTGTGGCGGAAGCCCTGGAATACGGCATGGTCGGCGTCAACACCGGGTTGATCTCCAACGAAGTCGCGCCGTTCGGCGGCATCAAGGCCTCGGGCCTGGGTCGTGAAGGCTCCAAGTACGGCATCGAAGATTACCTGGAAATCAAATACCTCTGCCTGGGCATCTAAGCCCGGCACGGCATTGCTTCAAGCGCAAAGGGCACGAGAGCGCTGTCCCTTTGCGCCGCTTCAAACCGGAATTTTCTCGGTGGCCGGGAACGCTGTGGCAGTCGATCATCGCATGCTGCCGCCGTTGCTCCCCGTCGCTTTATCCTTGAGCCACGCCGCCCGATGAGCGGTGAATGAGGAATGTATGAGCAAGACTAACGCTTCTTTGATGGCCCGCCGTACCGCTGCTGTTCCACGTGGTGTTGGCCAGATTCACCCGATCTTCGCCGATTCCGCGAAGAACGCGACCGTAACCGACGTTGAAGGTCGTGAATTCATCGACTTCGCCGGCGGTATCGCCGTACTGAACACCGGCCACCTGCATCCGAAAGTCATCGCCGCCGTGACCGAGCAGCTGAACAAGCTGACCCACACCTGTTTCCAGGTTCTGGCCTACGAGCCGTACGTGGAAGTGTGCGAAAAAATCAACGCCAAGGTCCCAGGTGATTTCGACAAGAAAACCCTGCTGGTGACCACCGGCTCCGAAGCCGTGGAAAACTCGATCAAGATCGCCCGTGCCGCCACTGGCCGTGCCGGCGTGATCGCGTTCACCGGCGCTTACCACGGTCGCACCATGATGACCCTGGGCCTGACCGGTAAAGTCGTGCCTTACTCGGCCGGCATGGGCCTGATGCCAGGCGGCATCTTCCGCGCGCTGTACCCGAACGAACTGCACGGTGTGAGCATCGACGACTCGATCGCTTCCATCGAACGCATCTTCAAGAACGACGCCGAGCCGAAAGACATCGCCGCGATCATCATCGAGCCGGTTCAGGGCGAAGGCGGTTTCTACGTCGCTCCGAAAGAGTTCATGAAGCGTCTGCGTGCCCTGTGCGACCAGCACGGCATCCTGCTGATCGCTGACGAAGTACAGACTGGCGCTGGCCGTACCGGTACTTTCTTCGCCATGGAACAGATGGGCGTTGCTGCCGACCTGACCACTTTCGCCAAATCCATCGCTGGCGGCTTCCCGCTGGCCGGTGTGTGCGGCAAGGCCGAATACATGGACGCCATCGCTCCAGGCGGCCTGGGCGGCACCTACGCCGGTAGCCCAATCGCTTGCGCCGCGGCCCTGGCCGTGATGGAAGTGTTCGAAGAAGAGCATCTGCTGGATCGTTGCAAGGCTGTTGGCGAGCGTCTGGTAACCGGCCTGAAGGCCATCCAGGCCAAGTACCCGGTGATCGGTGAAGTCCGTGCCCTGGGCGCGATGATCGCGGTCGAGCTGTTCGAAAACGGCGACAGCCACAAGCCGAACGCCGCAGCCGTGGCGTCCGTTGTGGCCAAGGCTCGCGACAAGGGTCTGATCCTGCTGTCCTGCGGCACCTACGGCAACGTTCTGCGCGTCCTGGTACCGCTGACCTCGCCGGACGAGCAACTGGACAAAGGCCTGGCGATCATCGAAGAGTGCTTCTCCGAGCTCTGATCCGCAGTGTGACCTGATCCACAAAAAACCCGCTTCGGCGGGTTTTTTCATGCCCCTGGAAACACATCCCGCGCATTAGCGCTGTATCGAATGGCCAGCATTGGCTAAGGTTTCCGCATTGCCAGGGAGAGCTGTATGACAACTGTCATTTTACCCGCGGTTCCAAGAGTCCTGATCGCCGAGGCCGACCCCTGGTCCCGGGATTTGCTCAAGGAAGTGTTGTTGAGCGTACGCTGCGATGCGCGGCTGGATTTGTGCGCCGATGGTCAGCAAGCCTTGGAGTTGCTGGCGGCCAAACCCTATGACCTGGTGATCGCCGACTGGGAGTTGCCGGGCGTCGATGGCCTGAATGTCCTGCGCAACATCCGTCAGCGCAAACGCAATCCGCCCATGCCGTTCATTCTGATGAGCAGTCGCAACGACAGTGCCAGCGTGCGCGAGGCCTTGCCGCTGGCGCCGGCCGCGTACCTGACCAAGCCCCTGAATATGCAAAGCCTGACCCATCGATTGCAGGGGTTGCTGCTGAACGCTGGCGAAGAAGTCGCGTGCGAAGTGCCGTCGCTGGCACCGGGCATGACGTTGTCGGTGTTTCTGGAGCGTCGCCGGGAATTGGCCGACGGCGCGCCGCTGATGACCGACGTGCAAGTGGCGGTCAAGCGCAGCCTTAATCCCAATGGCCTCGATCTGACGGTGCTGGAAGGCGAAATCCGCACCGATCCGCAGGTCACGGCCGTGCTGATCGCCGCAGCCAACAGCGCGGCCCAGCACCACGGCGCCGCTGTGCAAACCCTGTCCCAGGCGCTACATCGCCTGGGCACCGGGCAGAGCATGAACCTGATTCTCGGCCTGGCGCTCAAGCGCAGTGCCCGGCTCAGCGATCCACAATTGGCCGACTATGCCGAGCGTTACTGGGATCTGTCGCTGCACACCGCCGAATACGCGCGAACCCTGGCGCGCTTGCTCGATCTGGATCAGGAGCGCTGCTATTGCGCTGGCATGTTGCATCGTCTCGGCGATCTGGCGCTGCTGCGCTGTTTGCAGGAATGGAAACAGGCCGGTGGCGAACTGGACGAGCAGGAGGAAGTGGGCGAAGCGCTGGTTGAATTTGGCGCGGCCTATGGTTCGGCCCTGCGCACGCGCTGGCGTCTGCCGCTGGAGTTGCGGGAGTTGATTGCGGCGGCCTACCAGCTCGGTGGCGGGGTTTACTCCCGCGAAGCGCTGGTGATGAACATGGCGGCGCAGATGGCGCGCCTGACCGAGCATGAGGGCATCGAGGAACTGGCGAAGAGCCGGACGGCGCGGTTGCTCAAGATCGGCTTACCGGAGTTGATGCGTTTGCGCAGGAAATAAGGGCGAACGCGATTCCCTGTGGGAGCGGGCTTGCTCGCGAAAGCGGAATGTCAGTCGACATAAAAGGTGACTGACACGGCCCCTTCGCGAGCAAGTCGGATCGCCGCACCGCCGCTCCCACATGGGGGCTGTGGTGACCTGTCAGGCAGTAACAATCCGGTTCTTGCCCTCGCGCTTGGCCTGATACATCGCGGCATCCGCGCGGGAAAACAGGTTTTCCACGTTTTCGTCCGCGGCGGTGAGGCTGGTCAGGCCCTGGCTGACGGTGATGCCGAACGTCCGGCCTTCATGGGTGAAGCGCAATCGCTGAATCTGCAGTTGCAAGCGTTCAGCCACTTGCAGGGCCATCTGTGGCGTACAGCCGGGAAACACCGCTGCGAATTCCTCACCGCCAATGCGCCCGAACAGGTCGCCACGGCGCAATGCTGCGCGGCCGCTATCGGCGATGCGTTGCAACACGTTGTCGCCTTCCTGGTGACCATAGGTGTCGTTGATGATTTTGAAGTCATCGATGTCCAGCATCAGGAACGACAGCGGTTCGCCCCGTTGCCGGGCGTGTGCGAACTCGCGGTGGGCGCATTCGAAGAAATGCCGGCGATTACTGCTCTGGGTCAGCGCGTCGGTGGTGGCCAGGCGGTGCAGCTCGCTTTCCATCCGCTTTTTGTCGGTGATGTCTTCGGCGATGCCGACGATGATCACCGGTTGCCCCGGCTCGGCCTGGCGGTTGATGTAGCACTTGTCGCTGAGCCAGCGCACCTGGCCATCGGCGGCAATGATTCGATACTCGCGGTCTTCGACGGCGCCTTTGTCCAGCACCTCGGCCAGGCTGCGTTCGGCATAGTCCAGGTCGTCAGGGTAAATGCTGTCGCGCCATTGATCGCAGTCGGCCAGCAGCAGATCGGCCGAACGGCCAAAGATCCGTTCGTAGGCGGGGCTGACGTAAAGCACCTGGCGGGTTTCCCAATCGAATGCCCACAGCACCGCGTTGACGCTCATCAGCAAGGTGTTGAACAGCTGTTCGCGTTCGCTCAGGCGTGCGACTTCACCTTGGGCGTGCATCAGCGCCATCAGGGTCTGCGCGGCCTCGGGCCAATGGGGCGGAGATGAGTCTTGCAGGTTTTTTTCGGCCATCGACACAAATCTCAAAGGGCATGCCGCGCGCGATCGCGGCCAACATCAAGCCCGCCGGGGATGGCGAAGTGTCTTTGAGATAGGGCTTTTCAGATGAAGTTCCCGCCTTTTGCGGCGAGGGAACTGGCTCCCGCCGGGCGGTACTGATGGCGCGATATTGCAGTCACGCCGCATAACCAATGTGGGAGCGAGCAAGTCGGATCGCCGCACCGCCGCTCCCACAGGTATTTTCAGACAGCGGCAGGACGCAGGGAGTAGGTCTTCAGCTGACCGGCGAAGTCGCGCAGGGACTGAATCCCGCTGGCTTCGGCTTCGTGTACCCAGTCCTTGATGGCCGCGAGCATGTCGTGGCCATTTGAGCTGGTCTTGACCCAGATCTGCTGCAGGGCCAGGCGTTTCTCGTAAATTACCTTCAGCGCCTGACTGTGCTCGAGCATGTTCTGGATGCGTACGTGGTGTTTGTCGTCCAGCAGGCTGGTCTCCCGCGAAAGCAGGCGTTTGGCCCGGTGGAACTGGTGACGTACCGAGTGATCGACCTTTTCCAGCTCTTGCTTGACCAGCGGGCCGATCACCAATTTGCGGTACTGGGCCATGATCTGGAAGCGGTTGTTGAGGATCGCCATGGCGGTGTCCATGTCCAGGTTGCCCTTGCCTTCGACGCGATGGGCAATCGGCGCAACCCGCTGGACCTTGGCCAGGCGCAGGAAGCTGAAGACTTGAATCCACGCCCAGCCCAGGTCGAATTCCCACTTCTTCACCGACAGTTTTGCCGAGTTAGGGTAGGTGTGATGGTTGTTATGCAGTTCTTCGCCACCAATCAGGATGCCCCACGGCACCAGGTTGGTCGCCGCATCGCGGCATTCGAAGTTGCGGTAGCCGATGGCATGGCCCAGGCCATTGACCACGCCGGCGGCCCACACCGGGATCCACATCATCTGGATGGCCCAGATGGTGATGCCGATGGTGCCGAACAGCAGCAGGTCGATAACGCCCATGATCGCGATGCCCAGCAGCGGGTAGCGGCTGTAGAGGTTGCGCTCGATCCAGTCTTCGGGGCAGTTCTTGCCGTAGATGCGCAGCGTCTCGGGGTTTTCCGCTTCGGCGCGGTACAACTCGGCGCCTTTGCGCAGCACCGTGGACAAACCCTTGATGACCGGGCTGTGCGGGTCATCGACGGTTTCGCATTTGGCGTGATGCTTGCGGTGGATGGCGGTCCACTCGCGGGTGTTCTGCGCCGTGGTCAGCCACAGCCAGAAACGGAAGAAATGTTTAAGGCCCCCATTCAGCTCCAGGGAGCGATGGGCCGAGTAACGATGCAGATAGACCGTGACGGCGATGATCGTGACGTGGGTCATCAGCAGGGTGACTGCTACCAGCGACCAGGGCGACAAGCCAAGAAAACCTTCGTACCACATAGGCTGTAGGGCCCTCGATAAAGAAAAAAACAGCCGTTGCATTATCACTAAGCCCACACAGAAAACCAGTCGCCCTTTCAGATAAGAGTGGCTGGATGTGTCTTTAAACCATCATTCCAACCTTTTTGTAGGGACATGGACCGCCGGATGTCTGCCACCTATCGCGATGCCTTGCGCGCAGCGCTGCTCTATCTGTTGCTTTCTGTGGTTTGGCTGCAGATCAGTGACCATTTATTAAACAGTTTCTTCGATAGCTCTGCCGAGCGACTGCGATGGCAACTGATCAACGGTTATGTTTGGGTGCTGTTCAGCGCCGGGTTGATCTTCATTGCCCGGGCGCGGTTGCTGAGGTGTCTGGGTATCGGCGCCAAACTGCGTGAGCGCGATGCCGACCGCATGCGCTTGCGCCAGGCGACGGCAGTGTTCGACTGCACCCGTGAAGGCGTGCTGGTCACCAATCGGGAAGGTCTGATCGTCCATGTGAACCGGGCGTTCATGGAAATCACCGGTTACGGATGTGAGGACGTACTGGGGCAGCGGCCCAATCTGTTCAAGTCCGGGCGGCATTCCCCTGAGTTCTATCAGGTGATGTTTGCCACGCTCGCCAGTGTCGGAGAGTGGAGTGGGGAAATCTGGAACCGGCGCAAAAGCGGCGAGATTTACCCGCAATGGCAAACGATCCGCCTGATCCACGACGACTACGGCCAGCCGAGTCAATATGTGGCGGTGTTTTCCGACATCAGTGCAATCAAGAACTCCGAACACGAGCTGATGCACCTTGCGCACCACGATCCGCTGACCGACCTGCCGAACCGCCTGCTGTTCACCGACCGCGCCGAACAGGCCCTGGCCTCGGCACAGGTGCACAAACGTGGCTGCGCGCTGCTGATGATCGATCTCGATCACTTCAAGATGATCAACGACAGCCTCGGGCATACCATTGGCGACCAGTTGCTCAAGGCTGTGGCCGAGCGCCTGGGCGCCATGTTCGGTCCAGGCTTCACCCTGGCCAGGCTGGGCGGAGATGAATTCGCCGTGCTCGCCGAAAGCTGTCCGCAACTGGTTCAGGCCGCTGCGTTGGCCCAGCGGATCATCGACGGCCTCAAAGCACCATTCTCTATCGATGACCATCAGTTGTTCATCAACACCAGCATCGGCATCAGCCTTTTCCCCGGCGATGCGTTGAGCGTCGAGCAACTGCTGCGTAATGCCGACTCTGCACTGTTCAAGGCCAAAAGCACGGGGCGAAATGATTATGCCCTGTACACCGAAGAGCTGACGGCCCACGCCCAGCAACGGGTCGAAATCGCCTTCGAATTGCGCTGTGCCCTGGACCGGCAAGAGCTGCGTGTCCATTACCAGCCGGTTCACGACCTCAAGACCAGTCGCCTGATTGGCGTCGAGGCGCTGGTGCGTTGGCAGCACCCGCAGCGGGGGCTGGTGTCGCCAGCGGAATTCATTCCGGTTGCCGAACGAACTGGCCTGATTGCTGAAATCGATGCCTGGGTCATGGCGCAGGCGTGCCGGCAGATGTGCCAGTGGCAGCAGGGCGGGGTGGTGCTGTCGTTCGTCGCGGTCAACGTGTCTTCGCGTCTGTTCGCCCGTCGAGAGCTGTATCAGCAGGTGGCGCAGGTCCTGCGCGAAACCGGGCTGGAGCCGGCGTTTCTGGAGCTGGAAGTCACCGAAAGCGCGGTGATGGAGGACCCGGAAGTCGCACTGGAACAAATGCATCGCCTGCGCGAGCTGGGTGTGCGCCTGGCCATCGACGACTTCGGCACGGGCTATTCATCGCTGCTGCGGCTCAAGCGCCTGCCGGTGCAAAAGTTGAAAATCGACCAGGGCTTCGTCGCCGGATTGCCTTGGGATGAGGATGATGCGGCAATCTCGCGGGTGATCATTGCGCTGGCGCGGAGCATGGGCATGCAGGTGCATGCCGAGGGGATCGAGCAGGCTGAGCAGGCGGCGTTTCTGCTCGAGCACGATTGCGATCTGGGGCAGGGCTATAGGTTCGGGCGGCCGGTACCCGCGGCGCAGCTGGATTGGATGCATGCGCCGGTGATTGGAACGGTTACCTCACTGCCCCGGTAATACACAAAACCTGTGGGAGCGGGCTTGCCCGCGAATGCGGTGGGTCAGTCAATGAAGATGTCGACTGATTCACCGCATTCGCGAGCAAGCCCGCTCCCACAGGGTTTTTGGTGTGCCTGAAAGAGGGCTGTTCACCTCAAGCCCTTGCCCCATCAAATAATTTCTTCTGGTTATATAAACATTCTTAAATAGTCTTTTTAAGAATATCTACACCTCTCTAGTATTGCTCTCACGCCGCAAGCAGTGCCGACACTGCGAGGCAACCTCTCAGTTGAAGGAGCAGCAATATGAGCGCATCCCTGCGTAGCGTCGACGGTCAAGACGAAGCCACCATCCTGCGTGAAATCCAGAGTGCCCTGCGCGATCTGCGCTTTGGTGCCGTGGAAATCACCGTGCACAACGCCCAGGTGGTGCAGATCGAGCGCAAGGAAAAATTCCGTTTGCAGCAGCCGGGCAACAAGCCGGGCTGAGGCGAATCAGGCAACGCGATATCCCATAAGAAAAAGCCAACAAACCAAGAATTCCAGGAGCTTTCACCATGTCGTCGATTCGTCATTTCGCTTTGGCCGCCCTGGCCAGCGCCCTTTTTGCCGGTTCCGCCGTTGCCAAGGACTACGAACTGCTCAACGTGTCGTACGACCCGACCCGCGAGCTGTACCAGGACTACAACGCTGAGTTCATCAAGTTCTGGCAGAGGGAGCACGCGGGCGACACCGTGAAGGTCCAGCAATCCCACGGCGGTTCGGGCAAGCAAGGCCGGGCGGTGATCGATGGCCTGCGTGCCGACGTCGTGACCCTGGCCCTGGCCGGTGATATCGACGAAATCGCCAAGCTCGGCAAATCCCTGCCGGCCGACTGGCAAAAACGCCTGCCGGACGCCAGCACGCCTTACACCTCGACCATCGTGTTCCTGGTGCGCAAGGGCAACCCTAAAGGCATCAAGGACTGGGGCGACCTGGTCAAGAATGACGTCTCGGTAATCACGCCGAACCCGAAAACCTCTGGCGGTGCGCGCTGGAACTTCCTTGCGGCCTGGGCCTATGGCCTGAAAGCCAATGGCGGCGACGAAGCCAAGGCCAAGGAATACGTACAAACCCTGTTCAAGCACGTGCCCGTGCTGGACACCGGCGCTCGCGGCTCGACCATTACCTTCGTCAACAACGGTCAGGGCGACGTGTTGCTGGCCTGGGAAAACGAAGCCTTCCTGGCCCTGAAAGAAGAGGGCGGCGCCGACAAGTTCGACATCGTCGTGCCTTCGCTGTCGATTCTCGCCGAGCCACCGGTGGCGGTAGTCGACAAAAATGCCGAGAAAAAGGGCAACGAGCAGATCGCCGAAGCCTACCTCAAGCACCTGTACAGCCCGGCCGGCCAGGAAATCGCGGCGAAGAACTTCTATCGTCCACGTGACAAGGACGTGGCCGCCAAGTACGCCCAGCAGTTCCCGAAACTGGAACTGGTGAGCATCGACAAGGACTTCGGCGGCTGGAAAACCGCACAGCCGAAATTCTTCAATGACGGGGGCGTGTTCGACCAGATCTACCAGGCGCAATAACCTGGCTTAAGCTGCATGACATGTGGGAGCGGGCTTGCTCGCGAAGGCGGTGTGTCAGATGACATCAATGTTGACTGATGCTTCCTCTTCGCGAGCAAGCCCGCTCCCACAAGGATGGGTTTAGTTGATCGCTTTTTAACCAAGGACTTTTATGTCGCGTCGTATCTCCCCCGTCATACCCGGCTTCGGGCTGACGCTGGGCTACACCTTGGTGTACCTCAGCCTGATTGTGCTCATACCACTGGCGGCGATGTTCGTGCATGCCGCTCAACTCACCTGGGATCAGTTCTGGGCAATCATCTCGGCGCCACGGGTGCTGGCGGCGCTGAAGCTCAGCTTCGGCACCGCCCTGTGTGCCGCGATCATCAACGGCATCATCGGCACACTGCTGGCCTGGGTATTAGTGCGCTATACCTTCCCTGGACGAAAGGTGATCGATGCAATGATCGACTTGCCGTTCGCATTGCCCACGGCGGTGGCTGGTATTGCACTGACGGCGTTGTACACCCCTACCGGTCTGGTGGGTCAGTTTGCAGCGGATCTGGGTTTCAAGATCGCCTACACCCCTCTGGGCATCACCCTTGCCCTCACTTTCGTGACACTTCCATTCGTAGTACGTACCGTACAGCCAGTATTGGCGGATATTCCCCGTGAAGTGGAAGAAGCGGCAGCGTGCCTGGGTGCAAAACCGTTGCAGGTTTTCCGCCATATCCTGCTGCCGGCACTGCTTCCGGCATGGCTGACCGGTTTCGCTTTGGCCTTTGCCCGCGGGGTCGGCGAGTATGGTTCGGTGATTTTCATCGCCGGCAACATGCCGATGAAAACCGAGATTCTGCCGCTGCTGATCATGGTCAAGCTCGACCAATACGATTACACCGGCGCTACCTCCATTGGTGTACTGATGCTGGTGGTTTCCTTCGTCCTGTTGCTGCTGATCAACTTGTTGCAGCGGCGCATCGAAACCCCATAAGGAGGCGCACCCATGTCCCAATCGTCTATTGCTGCCGCTTCCTCGAACGCTGCCCGCCGTGGCAGTGCGACCTCGCGGCGAATCCTGATCGGCCTTGGCTGGCTGATTTTTGCGCTGTTCCTGTTGCTGCCGCTGTTCATCGTGGTGTCCCAAGGGCTGAAGCTCGGCCTCGGGGCGTTTTTCACCGCGATCTTCGAGCCGGACGCGCTGTCGGCACTGAAGCTCACGGTCATCGCCGTACTGATCTCAGTGCCACTGAACCTGGTGTTTGGCGTCAGCGCCGCATGGTGCGTGAGCAAATACTCGTTCCGCGGCAAGAGCATGCTGGTGACACTGATCGACCTGCCGTTCTCGGTGTCGCCGGTGATCGCCGGTCTGGTCTATGTGCTGATGTTCGGTGCCCAGGGCCTGTTCGGCCCATGGTTGCAGGACCACGACATCCAGATCGTCTTCGCCCTGCCGGGCATCGTGCTGGCGACGATCTTCGTCACCGTGCCGTTCGTGGCCCGTGAACTGATCCCGCTGATGCAGGAACAAGGCACCCAGGAAGAGGAGGCCGCGCGCCTGCTCGGGGCCAACGGCTGGCAGATGTTCTGGCACGTCACCGTGCCCAACATCAAATGGGGCCTGATCTACGGCGTGGTGTTGTGTACCGCGCGGGCCATGGGTGAGTTCGGTGCGGTGTCGGTGGTGTCCGGGCACATTCGCGGGGTGACCAACACCCTGCCGTTGCACGTCGAGATCCTCTACAACGAATACAACCATGTGGCCGCGTTTGCCGTGGCGAGCCTGTTGCTGATCCTGGCGCTCTTCATCCTGCTGCTCAAGCAGTGGAGCGAAAACCGTATTAACCGCCTGCGCGCCAGCGCCGCGGAGGAATAATTCATGTCGATCGAAGTGCGTAACGTCAGCAAGAACTTCCATGCCTTCAAGGCGCTGGACAACATCAGCCTGGACATCCAGAGCGGCGAACTCGTCGCACTGCTCGGTCCGTCGGGCTGCGGCAAGACCACGCTGCTGCGGATCATCGCAGGCCTGGAGACCCCGGACCGGGGCAACATCGTGTTCCACGGTGAAGACGTTTCCGGCCACGACGTGCGTGATCGCAACGTCGGTTTCGTGTTCCAGCACTACGCCCTGTTCCGCCACATGACGGTGTTCGACAACGTCGCGTTCGGCCTGCGCATGAAGCCGAAAAACCAGCGCCCGAGCGAAAGCCAGATCGCAACCAAGGTTCACGAACTGCTGAACATGGTGCAACTGGACTGGTTGTCGGACCGCTACCCTGAGCAACTCTCCGGCGGTCAGCGCCAGCGCATTGCCCTGGCCCGAGCGCTGGCGGTGGAGCCGAAAGTGCTGCTGCTCGACGAACCCTTCGGTGCCCTCGACGCCAAGGTCCGTAAAGAGCTGCGTCGCTGGCTGGCGCGCTTGCACGAAGACATCAACCTGACCTCGGTGTTCGTGACCCACGACCAGGAAGAAGCGATGGAAGTCGCCGACCGCATCGTGGTGATGAACAAGGGTGTGATCGAGCAGATCGGCTCACCGGGTGACGTCTACGAAAACCCGGCCAGCGATTTCGTCTATCACTTCCTCGGTGATTCGAACCGTCTGCACCTGGGCGAAGACAAGCACGTGCTGTTCCGCCCGCACGAGGTGTCGTTGTCACGCCATGAACTGGAAGACCACCACGCAGCGGAAGTGCGCGATATTCGTCCGCTGGGCGCGACGACGCGGGTGACGTTGAAGGTCGAAGGGCAGAGCGATCTGATCGAGGCCGAAGTGGTGAAGGATCACGACAGCCTGATCGGGCTGGCGAAGGGTGAGACGCTGTTCTTCAAGCCGAAGGTTTGGCAGAAGGTTGCCAACATCTAAAGCAAAAGTTTCGCGAGCAAGCCCGCTCCCACAGTGGATCGGGGTTGAGCACAAAACTTGTGGCCAACCCAAAAAACCTGTGGGGGCGGGCTTGCCCGCGAATGCGATCTAGACAGCAGCACGCTTCGGATTGACCCGCACCCCGCCCGCCCGCGCCTCGATCTGCTCTTTGAGCTCATGCCGCATCCCCAGCATGAACGCCAGCTCGGCCACCACAAACAACGGCCCGACAATCAACCCGGTCACGTCATCGACAAATGCCGGTTTGCGCCCTTCGTAGTGATGGCCGACAAACTGGATCGCCCAGCCGATCACGAACATCGCCACGCCGCTGCCCAGCCAGACCAGCGTGCTTTGCTGCGCCAGCGCATGACCTGCCCACACCGACAGCCCGAGCAACACGGTCATCAACACGCCCAGGCGCAATTCCAGTCGCAGGTAAAACCACGCCGATGCCAGCGAGACGAGCACCGCCGGTGACATCCATACGCCGCCCAGCGACCATTCCGGCCGCGACAGCAACACCGCGACGGCCACCACGATCAGCGGAATGCCGATAAAGTGCGAGGCGATGTTGCGCGGATCACGGTGGTAGGCGGCGTATTGACTGAGGTGGTCGACGAGGCTTTTCATTGTTGTTCTCCTGTGGGGTGATTGATCATGCCCCGGGGCCACTTCCCGCTCTGTCAGCCAGGCGACAATCTCTAGGAGTTTTCATGGATATGCAGGTCTGGCGTCCACGCCTGATGAGCGGTCAGTGGTTCAGCCATTTGCCTGTTTCCCTACAGGATAGCCTGCTGTCGGCGGCCAGGCTGCGGCGCCTGTCGCCGGGCCAGCGGCTGTTCAAACGTGGCGATCCGCCCTGTGGCCTGTACGCGGTGCTTGAAGGCGCGGTGCGCGTCGGTGCCGTGAGCGAGCAGGGCAAGGAAGCGTTGCTGAGCCTGGTGGAGCCGCCGCACTGGTTCGGCGAAATCTGCCTGTTCGATGGCCAGCCACGCACCCACGATGCCTACGGCGTGGGCCAGTGCACGCTGCTGCACATCCCCCAGAACACCTTGCTGGCGCTGCTCGACGAGCATCCGCAGCACTGGCGGCATCTGGCGTTACTGATGAGCCAGAAATTGCGCATGACCTTCATCAATCTCGAACAACTGAGCTTGTTGCCGGCCCCGGCACGGCTGGCGCACCGCTTGCTGATGATCGCCGAAGGCTATGGCGAGACCGCCCCTCCGCGCCGCGTCCTGCAACTGCCCCAGGAGCAGCTTGCGGCCATGTTGTCGCTGTCGCGCCAGACCACCAACCAGATCCTCAAGGAATTGCAGGGGCAGGGGATCATCGGGCTGAGTTACGGCGAAATTGAAATCCTCGATGCCGAGCGGTTACGGGTGTTGGCGATGGTTTGATGTCTGGTAGGGGCGTCAGCAAATGTAGCTGGACTTCAACCACGATATGCACTAAATACAATGCATAATCGTTAAATTTATCGAATGTGCACTGTATACGATGCATGGTGGTGAAATGGAAAACCTTGGCAAGCTGATCCGAACCTTACGCAAGGAAAGAAAACTCTCCCAGCAGGCATTGGCACAGCAGTACGGAATGAGCCGGGCGACGATCTCCGGCATTGAAAACAACACCCTTTCCGAAATTGGTCTGCGCAAGGTCGAAGCGATCCTCAATGGCTTCGGTTATGAGCTGACTGCCGTGCCGCGACAGTCGAAGCGGCCAACGCTGGACACCCTCAAAAAGGTGGATTTCCATGGATGAGCCGCAGGAAAAGGATCGACTGGCTATCAGCGTTTCCAACAGTGCGGTGGGAGTCCTTGGCCGTGGTCAGTCTCCTGTTGACACCGTGTTTGCCTACGCCGAAAACGCGCCCGAACAAAACGCCGTCTCGTTGACCATGCCGGTGCGGCTGGAGAGTTACGCGTGGGAATTGGGCGTCCCACCGGTTTTTGAAATGAATCTGCCAGAAGGCGCCCTGCGCGATGAATTGACTCGTCGCTTCAGCAAGGCCGTCCGAGGGTTTGACGATTTTTCGATGCTTGCCATCGTCGGCCCGCACCAGCTCGGAAGAGTCGGCATTTCAAAGGCCCCGGGGCCGGTCGACCAGCCACCTGAAACCAGCCTGGCGGACCTTCTTGTACATGACGGCGCGCAAGGTCTGTTCGAAGACCTCTTGCAGACCTATGGCCAGTATTCAGGCGTTTCCGGTGTACAACCGAAGGTACTGGTGCGTGACAGTGCGTCAACCATCGATCGGCTGTCCCATCGGGGGGCCACGCATCTGGTCAAAGCCTTTCGTCCAGAGCAGTACCCGGAGCTCGCTGCCAACGAATACTTCTGCATGCGGGCGGCGTTGCATTCGGGTCTTGAGGTGCCGAAGTTTGAACTCAGTGAGCACGGTAAATTTCTGATCGTTGAACGCTTCGACCTGAATGAAAAAGGTTACCTGGGGTTCGAGGACTTCTGCGTGCTCAACGCCTGGCCATCGAAAGCCAAATACGATGGTTCGTACGAAGGTGCGGTCAAGCAGATCAAGGCCTTTGTTTCTCCGTCTTTGCTCAATCAGGCACTTGAGTCGTTTTTCAAAATCGTCGCGCTGTCATCGGGATTGAAGAATGGCGACGCGCACCTGAAAAACTTTGGTGTTCTGTACGAAGACTGTGGTGTCGATGCGTCAATCAGCCTTGCACCTGCCTACGACATCATCACCACGTCGGTCTACATCAAGACCGATAGCATGGCGTTGCTATTGGGTGGGTCGAAGGCGTGGCCCAAGTACAAAATGCTGATGCGATTTGGTCGCTCCGCCTGCAATTTGACCGAGGGGCGCTGCAACGAATTGCTGCAACAGGTCATCCATGGGATGGCAATGGCGATGGGCGAGATGGGGCAACACATAAAGGCAAACAGTGCCTTTGCCGAGGTTGGAGAAGCAATGCTGGAGCAGTGGAACGAGGGTATGGCGCGCAGCCTGGTCAAAGGCTGATCAGCGCAACCCATCCCGAAACTGCCCCGGCGTCATCCCCGTCCAGCGCTTGAAGGCGCGGCTGAAGCTGCTGGTGTCGGCAAACCCGAGCAGATAACTGATCTCGCTCAACGAACATTGCGGGTCACGCAGGTGCAGCAGCGCGAGGTTTTCGCGGCTTTCGTTTAGCAGCGTGTCGAACCGGTAGCCTTCATCGGCCAGGTGCCGTTGCAGGCTGCGCAAGCTCAGGTGCAGGGCCTTGGCGATGTGTTCGGCGCTGGGTTCGCCTTCGGGCAGTTGTTCTTCAATGGCGTCGCGGACCTTGCGCTCCCACGTCAGCGGCTTGAGTTGCGCCAGGGTGCGCTTGAGCACGGTTTCATTGTGTTCGGCCAGCTCCGGATTGGCATCGTCCAAGTGGCTGTCGAAGTCGACGAGGGCGAACTCCAGTCGATCCTCGTCGGCGCCGAAGTGTACGGGCGAGCGAAAGACTTTATGCCATTGATGCGCGTCTGCCGGCTCCGGGCGGCGCAGGTAGGTCGCCAGCGGCGCGTAGTCGCGACCCAGGCGATTGCGGCAGGTGCGCACGTAAATCGCCATGAACGCATCGATGGCTTCATAGGCCGGGGCCGGGTTGCCGGACGGGATTTTCAGGCGGAAATGGTAGCGATCCTCGGCGCGGGTCAGCTCCAGTTCCAGGGCATCGCTGACCACCTGGTGATAACGCACGATGCGCTCGAACACTTCCCGCAGGCTGCCGCTGGCCACCAGCGCATAACCCAGCGCATGGAAGGTGGTCGGGCTGACGAAACGCGAAACCCGCAAACCGATCGCCGGGTCGCCGCTGGCCTGCACCGCCAGATTCCACAAGTGCGTGGTGCCCGACAGCGGATAGCGCGCGTTCGGGTCGTCCATCAGTTGCGGGTCGAGCCCCGCTTGCTGGCACAGGGCGGTGCTGTCGATGCCCAGGGCATCGAGTTGCTTGCGCAGGGCGCGGGTCCAGCTGGCGAGGGAGGTCGGTTCAGTCATGCTGATTGGCGCTTCCGGTCAACAGGTTGGCGTTCTCGGCTACCGCGTTGCGAGGCTTCGCAAGGCAGGATGCAACCATCAATAACCAGAGGATGGAAGCATGGACGGTACTTCTGCAAGTCCCCAGCGACTGAATGCAGCCCAACGATCAGCACATATTCGCCAAGTGGTGCTGGCCAGAGGTGTCGAGCTGCGCGAGCAATACCCGATTCTCAAGCATCAGGACGCCCTCGGCGTAGGCATACTGACCTTCGCCCTGGCCGGCATGGTCGGTTCGGCGGCGCTCTATATGACCGGGCACATGGCGTGGTGGGCGTGCCTGTTGCTCAACGCATTTTTCGCCTCGTTGACCCATGAGCTGGAACACGACCTGATCCACAGCATGTACTTTCGCAAGCAGAAGGTGCCGCACAACCTGATGATGGGGTTGGTGTGGCTGGCGCGGCCAAGCACCATCAATCCATGGATTCGCCGCCATCTGCACCTCAATCACCACAAAGTGTCGGGCTCTGAAACCGACATGGAAGAACGCGCCATCACCAACGGCGAACCATGGGGTATCGCGCGATTCTTGATGATTGGCGACAACATGATGTCGTCGTTCATCCGCATGCTGCGGGCCAAGACATGGGCTATGAAGTTCAGCATCATTTACCGCACGCTGAAGGTCTACGCACCGCTGGCGCTGATGCATTGGGGCGCGTGGTACGTGTTTCTCTGTTTCCACGCAGCGAATGGCGTTGCGCATCTGATGGGCGCACCGATCGAGTGGTCGGCGGCGACGTTGTCGGTGATGCAGGTGATCGATATCGCGGCGGTGGTGATCATCGGCCCGAACGTGTTGCGCACGTTCTGCCTGCACTTCATCAGCTCGAACATGCACTACTACGGTGACGTGGAGCCGGGCAACGTGATGCAGCAGTGCCAGGTGTTGAACGCGTGGTGGCTGTGGCCGTTGCAGGCGTTCTGCTTCAACTTCGGCAGTAGCCACGGGATCCATCACTTTGTGGTGAAGGAGCCGTTCTACATCCGCCAGTTGACCGTGCCGGTGGGGCACAAGGTGATGCGCGAAATGGGTGTGCGGTTCAATGATTTCGGCACGTTTGCGCGGGCCAACCGGTTTGAGGGCAGGGAAGAAGTGGCTGCGCAAAAGGTGCGTATGGCTCAAGTTTAGTAGTCGTTTGAAAGGGCCTCTTCGCGGGCAAGCCCGCTCCCACAGTGATTTGTGCTGAACGCAAATTTCGCATTCGCTGCAGAAACCTGTGGGAGCGGGCTTGCCCGCGAAGGGGCCGGATCAGGCAATATCAATCCGGCTGAAACGGCGACTCACTCAATATCACCCCAGTCTCATCCACATACCGCTGCCAATGCTCGATCAAGGCACCGAGCTTGTGCGGTTGGCTCGACGCCAGGTCGTGAATCTCCCCCGGATCATTGCCCAGGTCATACAGCTGCCAGGTCGCCGGCCCTACCGGTCCCGGGATGAACACCGCCTTCCATTGCCCTTGCCGAATCGCCCGTCGCCCAAACAGTTCCCACCCGGTGACGGTATGCTCGTCATGCACTTGCGCCGTCTCGCCCGACAAAAACCCAAGCCACGACTTCCCGCGAACTTCTGCCACGGGTTTGCCGTGCCATTGCTTGCCCGGATGGCGCACGCCGGCAAGATCCAGAATGGTCGGTGTGATGTCCATCACCGTGCCAAACCCATGGCTGATCTGGCCCTTGAGCGGCAGCTGCGGGTAGTGCACCAGCGCCGGAACGCGGATCCCGCCTTCGGTGGTGAAGGCCTTGAACAACCTCGATGGTGCGGTCGCCACTTGCGCCCAGTTCGGCCCGTACCAGACGTAGGAGTTGGCGCGGCCGATGTTGTCCAGGCTGTTGTCGTAATGCTGGTTGAGATAGCTCAGCAACTGCGGGCCGAATTTCGGAAAGGCTTCCAGCAACGCCCCTTCGGCACCGTTATCCGACATGAACAGGATGAACGTGTTGTCCAGTTGCCCTTGCTGGCGCAAGTAATCGACGACCCGCCCGATGTTCCAGTCCATGCGTTCGACCATCGCCGCGTAGACCTCCATGGCCCGCGCGGAAATCTGCCGCTGCTCGTCGCTCAGGGCAGCCCATTGTGCAGTCAACTGGATCAGTGGATGGGGCTCGACATCGGCCTCGATCAGCCCCAGTTTTTTGAGTTTTTCCAGGCGCTCGATTCGCAGTACTTCAGGACCGGCGTCATAGCGCCCGCGGTATTTTTCCACCACCTCGGCCGGCGCCTGCAACGGCCAGTGGGGGGCGGAAAACGGCAGGTAGGCGAAGAACGGACGGGTCTGGTCGCGCTCTTTGAGGTATTGCAGCAGCTTGTCGCCAAAGGCATCGGAGGAATAAAAATCCTTGGGCAGTTCATCGATGAATTGGTCGTCTTCGATGTACAGCGCCGGGGTGGATTTGAGCAGCCGTGGCGTCGTTTCATCGTAAGTCGGCTCGAAGCCGTAATGGTTGGCCGCGCCGGGCAGCAGCGAAAACGAACGCTCGAAACCCCGGGCGTGAGGCGCCAGTTCAGCGGTCAGGCCCAGGTGCCATTTGCCGCTCATCAAGGTCTGGTAACCGGCCTCGCGCAGCAGCTCGGGCAGGGCGACCACGCGATCGTTCAGGTGCCCCTCGTAACCCGGTTTACCGATCAGGTCCGGGGTCAAGGCCTCGGCCATGGTGCCGATGCCGGCGATGTGGTGATCGGTGCCGGTGAGCAGCATCGAACGGGTCGGCGAGCAGGTCGGTGCGGTGTGGAAATCGGTCAGGCGCAGGCCATTGTTGGCCAATGCATCGAGGTTCGGCGTGTTGATTTCGCCGCCGAAGGCGCCGAGGTCGGAAAAGCCCAGGTCATCGGCCAGGATCACTAGAAAGTTGGGGCGTTGCGGCATCAAGAATTTCCTTGTTCAGTAGGCAATGAAGGACAGCGGCAGATCGCGGACCTGCACCGGCACGGGGGGCTGGTAGTGATCGTCGCTGGTGAGTTCGTGAAGCAGTTCTTCGCGCAACTGGTGGAAGTCGAAACTGCTGCGCTGGCGCGGATGGGGCAGGGCGATGTCGACCACTTGCTTGATCCGCCCCGGACGCGGCTCCATCACCACCACGCGGTCGGCGAGGAAGATCGCTTCCTCGATGTCGTGGGTGACCAGCACGGTGGTGATTTTTGCCCGGGCGCGGATCGCCAACAGTTCGTCCTGCATCTGCTGGCGGGTCAGCGCATCGAGGGCGCCGAAGGGCTCGTCCAGCAGCAGAATCCGTGGGCTGGCCACCAGGCCGCGAGCGATGGCCACGCGCTGCGCCATGCCGCCGGAGAGCTGGTGTGGATAGGCGCGGGCAAAGTCACCGAGGCCCACCAGTTCGATGAAGTCATGGATGCGCTTGTGCTTTTGCGCAGCGCTCAATGGCTCGTTGACCAGGCCCAGGCCGATGTTGTCGGCCACGCTCAGCCACGGGAACAAACGGTGTTCCTGAAAGACGATGCCGCGCTCGCCGCCGATGCCGGTGACGGCTTTTCCGTCCACGCTGATCTGCCCGCGAAACTGCGTATCGAGGCCCACCAGCAGCCGCAGCAAAGTGGATTTGCCGCAACCGCTGGAGCCGACGATGGCGACGAACTCGCCCTCGGCGATGTCCAGGTTGAATTCGCGAATGGCCTCAAGTGTGAAGCCGTCGACGTCGAAGGTTTTGCCCACGTGATTGAAGCTGACAATCGGTGCGTTCATGCGTGTCTCCAGCGAGTGGCGCGGATTTCCAGGCGTTGGCCAATGAGGTTGAGCAGGGCACCGGTCAGGCCCACCAGCAGCATGCCGGCCATGATCAGGTCCATGCGCAGCAGTTGCTGGGCGCCGATCATCTGGCTGCCGATGCCGCCGTTGGACGGCATGAAATATTCGGCGCCGATGGTGCCGAGCCAGGCGTAGATCAGGCTCAGCCGAAGCCCTGCAAAAATTCCCGGCGCCGCGCCCGGTAGTACCAGTCGACCGAGGCGCTGGCGCAGATTCAGGCGCAACACCTGCGCGGCCTCGTTCAGTTGCGGCGACAGGTGGGCGACGCTGCGTTGGGTGGCGATGAGCAGCGGGAAAAAGGCGGCGAGGGCAACGAACACCCACTTGGCCAATTCCCCCAGGCCGAACCACGCGGTGAGCAACGGCACCCAGGCGAAAATGGCGATCTGGCGAATGGCGGCGAGGGTGGGGCCGAGCACGCGTTCGCTGGTGCGCGACAACCCCAGTAGCAACCCAAAGGCAAACCCGAACCCGCCACCAAGCAGCAATCCGCCAAGGGTTCGGCCCAGGCTCAGGGCCATGCCGCCAAGCGGTGTGCCGTCGAGCAAACCATCCCGGGTGGTCTGCAGGACGGCCAGCGGGCTGACCAGAATGTTCGCGTCAATCCACTGCTGATCCGAGGTCAGTTGCCACAACGCCAGAAGCGCCAGTGGCAGCAGCCACGGCTGCAATCGCTGCCAACCTTGATAGCGCGGCCCGCGACGGATTTCGGCGGTGGCCGGGTGCGGCCAGTGCACCAGTTTCCTGTCCAGCAGACCGATGCCGCGATCCATCGCCACGCCGATCAGGCCGATCACCACGATGCACACGAACACGATGTCGAGCATGAACAGCTGCCGCGCCCAGACCATCAGGTATCCGATGCCTTCGCTGGAAGCGAGCAATTCGACAGCGAGCAGTGAAGTCCAGCCGGCGACCAGCGCGAGACGTACACCGGCCATGAATGCCGGCAGCGCGGCAGGCAGCACCAGGCGTCGGATCAACAGGTGCCTGGGCAGGCGCAACACGGCGGCGGCTTCGCGCAGTTTTGGTTGTGCGTCGCGCACACCGACCAGCGTATGCAGAGTCACCGGCACCACGATGGCCTTGATCAGCACCACCAGCTTCAGCACTTCACCGATACCGAAAAACACCATGAACAACGGAATCCAGGCCAGGGTCGGGACTTGGGCCAACCCGGCGAAGGTTGGAAACACCAGACGCTCCAATCGACGACTGAAACCCAGCGCCGCACCCAAAACTGCACCAGCGCTGATCCCGGCCAGCAGTCCCCAGAACAAACGTTGCAGGCTGATCCACAAATGGCTCCACAACTCGCCTTGGGCCAATTCCACCGCGCTACTCCAGACCAGGCTCGGCGCCGGCAGGATCTGTTCGCTCATCCAGTGATTGCGGCTGGCGAGCCACCAGAGGCTGAACAGGGCGGTTGGCAATAACCATGGCAACAAGCGTTGGCCCAGGCTCGGCCATGTTCGCTTGTGTTTAAGCGATGGCGCGGACAGCGGCAGGCTGAGAAGGGAAACACGGGCCATGGGTGACCTCCGTTGTCTTCCTGTGGGAGCGGGCTTGCTCGCGAAAGTGCTGTGTCAGTCAGGAATGAAGTCGACTGACAGTCCCTATTCGCGAGCAAGCCCGCTCCCACAGGGTTAAAAGTGTATGCAAAATTGATCTATAAAAATTTAAATCAATGCCATTGAGAGATAAGCGGGTTCATTTAAGGCCTACCGTTACACCCGCATCCAATGCATTCGAAGAATATTTTTGATGCCGTTTTTGCATACACGCTCTTGAAGCCCGAAGGGATTGATATAGATCTAAATGGTCTAAAAATGTGAATTTATAGTATTTAAGTGTTGGTTCCACTTCGGCCTACTTTCGGCTCCTCACGCCCGTTGCCCTAAGGAGCCGCACCCATGAACCTTCCCTTCAAACGCGTCATCAGTCTGTTCGCCGCACCGGCCCTGGCGGGGCTGCTGGCTTTCACGGCCAGCGCCGGTGAGCTCAAGGAAATCCGCATCGCCGTGCCGGACCTGAGTGCCGGTACCCAGCACAGTGGTGGCGGTGTCGTGGATGTGCTGCGTGATCAACAGATCTTCGAAAAGGCTTTCGCCGATCAAGGCATCAAGATTCAGTGGAGCTTCTTCAAGGGCGCAGGCCCGGTAATCAACGAGGCGTTCGCCAACGGTCAGGTTGACCTGGCATACCTCGGCGATCTGGCGGCCATCATCGGCAAGTCCAATGGCCTGGATACGCGACTGCTCAGCGCCTCTGCGCGGGGGGTGAAGCATTACCTCGGCGTGGTGCCGGGTTCGGGGATCAAGACCCTGCAGGACCTCAAGGGCAAGCGCGTGGCGATCTTCCGTGGCACCGCCAGCCAGCTGTCCTTCGATGCGGCGCTGGCCAGCCAGGGATTGAGCGAGAAGGATGTGAAAGTCATCAACCTCGACTTCAACGCGGCGGTCGCGGCGCTGGCGGCGAAGCAGATCGATGCCTCGTGGGGTGGTTCCGGGCTGACGGCGTTGCAAGCCAAGGGGCTGGCCGAGTTGCCGCTCAATACCAAGGATCTGGGCGGTGCTGGCAGTGTGCAGGCGGTGCTGATAGGGACAGGGAAGTTTGTCGATGCGCATCCGGAGGCGGTGGCGAAACTGCTCAAGGCCCAGCAGCAGGCCGTGGAGTGGCTGACCCAGGACAGCAACAAGGACGCCTACATTCAGTTGGTGTCGGGGCTGGCGAATTATCCGGCGGTGATCCTCACGCAGGATCTGAAGGATCAGAAGCTGAGCGATGTTTTCCCCTCGACGCTTGACCCGGTGTTCCTCGGCAAGTTGCAGGATGCCGTGGACCTGGCTTCGCAGCAGAAGTTGATTCGCAAGCCATTCAAGGTCAGTGATTGGGTGGCTCCGGAGTTGGTTGCGGCGAAGCTTTGAATCTCAAGCGTCTATGCGGACGCTTTCGCGAGCAAGTCGGATCGCCGCACCGCCGCTCCCACACCGGTTCTGCGGCGCACACAAATTTTGTGTTCGCTGGAAATCAAATGTGGGAGCGGCGGTGCGGCGATCCGACTTGCTCGCGAAGAGGCCCTAAACCGCGACGCTGATCTGCTGCCTGTCCACCGCCACCAACGTCTCGATCATCGCCCGCGCCGCCGGCGACAACCGGAACCCGGTGCGACTGACGATCCCGCACCGTGCATTCATGCTCTCGATGTTCTGCGGCAAATTGCGCCAGTGCAGCAGCGCCAGTGAACCCTGTGTGATGTCTTCAACAAACGCCTCCTCGGTCCCCACGCCAATCGCATTCGATTGCAGCACCACTTTCACCAGCGCCGGAAAATGTTCGGTCTCGATGGTCGGCGAAAAATCCACCCGTCCACTGAGGTTCGCCAGCAGTTTGCGAATGCCCGGCGGGATCATCGTGGTTGCCAGCGGGTAATCGAACATGTCGTTGGTCGACAGGCTCTCCTTGGCCAGCAGCGGGTGCCCCGGCCGGCAGAAAAACACACCGCGCTTGGGTGTCAGGGCCTGGGTCTGGAAGTTCGGGTCGGACTCGAAATGGCGGATGTCGGCGATGAAGAACTCGATCTCCTCGCGGCTCAGGGCGCGGCTGAGTTTTTCCCAGTTATCCACCTCGAAACAGGTGCGCACTTTCGGGTGCGCATTGATGAACTGCGCCACCGCATCCGGCACCAGTTTCACCGCCGGTGCCGGACCGCAACCGAAGCGCAGTTCACCGGCATCGAGCTTGGTCATCTGCGTCACTTCGCAGCTGAGCAACGCCGCGCCCTGCACCAGGCTGCGGGCATGTTGCAGCACCACCAGGCCTTCGGGGGTGGGGCGCAAATCCTTGTTGCCACGGTCCACCAGGACGCAGCCGAACTCGTGTTCGAGCCCCTGAATGCTGCGGCTGAAGGCCGGCTGGGTAATGCCCATGGCCTCGGCTGCGCGCACGAAACTGCGGTGTTCGTCGAGGGCGATGAAGTAACGCAACTGGCGAAGATCCATATGCTTTTCCGGCATCCTAAAAATAGCTCGAAGGCATTTGCGACGAGGGTTGACTGAGGTTTTAAATGCAACCTCTTATTCCGTCAACGAAGCATGTATGTATCTATTAGATCTAAATAGAATATAGATAGAGCAGTGTTTCGCGGCCGGTTCAACCGCAAGCAGTCTGATGAGGGTCTACCCATGAGCAATGCCGCTTTCGCAGTACAACCCGCTGTTCACGCGCTTGAAATCCATCCGGTGGCCGGTCGCATCGGTGCCGAAATTCGTGGCGTACAGCTTTCCGGCGAGCTGGATGCCGCCACTGTTGAAGCCATTCAACAGGCACTGCTGCAATACAAAGTGATCTTCTTCCGCGAGCAGACCCTGCTCGACGATCAGCGTCAGGAGGCGTTCGCCCACCTGCTCGGCGAACCGGTGGCGCACCCGACCGTACCGGTGCGCGAAGGCACGCGTTTTCTGCTGGAACTGGACGGCGCCGAGGGCCAGCGAGCCAGCTCGTGGCACACCGACGTGACCTTCGTCGAAGCCTACCCAAAAGCCTCGATCCTGCGCTCGGTGGTGGCCCCGGCTTTCGGCGGCGACACCCTGTGGGCCAACACCGCCACCGCCTACGACGGGTTGTCGGCGGAGCTGCGTGAGCTGGCCGACAAACTGATCGCCGTGCACAGCAACGAATACGATTACGCCGGCACCCGGCCTGACGTCTCGGCCGAGAAGCTGGAGCGCTATCGCAAGATCTTCACCTCGACCGTCTACGAGACCGAACACCCGGTGGTCCGCGTGCACCCGCTCAGCGGTGAGAAGAGCCTGTTGCTGGGGCATTTCGTCAAACGCATCAAGGGCTATTCCCAGGCCGATTCGGCACACCTGTTCGGTCTGTTGCAGAGCCATGTGATCCGCCAGGAAAACATCGTGCGCTGGCGCTGGAAGGCCGGTGATGTGGCGATCTGGGACAACCGCTCCACCCAGCATTACGCGGTGGATGACTACGGGACCCAGGACCGCATCGTGCGGCGGGTGACGCTCAAGGGTGAGGTGGCGGTGGGTGTGAATGGGCAGGTCAGCCAGACGGTGAAAGGGCCGGATATCGACGGCGTCTGACCTGACGCCTTCGCGAGCAAGCTCGCTCCCACAGGGGATCTTCGGAGTTCTCAGGACCAGTGTGGGAGCGAGCTTGCTCGCGATGGCGGCCTGGCAAGCAACAAAGCATTTAATTTGATCGGGAAACTCGCCTTATGAGTCCGTTGCACGTCGCTTCAACTTCTTCACCCCAACGGCTCAAACGCCTGCCTCTCGCGCTATTGCTGGCCGGCAGCGCCAGTTGGAGCCAGGGCTATGCGGCCGAAAGCACGCCCCCTGAAACCACCCCCAAAAAAACCGCCACGGCCGACAGCGCACAACTGGAAACCGTGACGGTCACCACTCGCCGCCGCGAAGAAAGTTCGCAGGATGTGCCGACGCCGATGAGCGTGGTCAGCGGCCAGACCCTGGAAATCCAGCGGGTCTATCGCATCCAGGATCTGCAGCAGCTGGTGCCCAGCGTCAACGTCGCCTACATGCATGCGCGTCAGTCCAGCGTGTCGATCCGTGGCCTGGGCAACAACCCGGCCAGCGATGGCCTGGAAGGCAGTGTCGGCCTGTACATCGACAACGTTTACCTCGGCCGCCCCGGCATGGCCGTGTTCGACCTGATGGACATCGAGCAGCTCGAAGTGCTGCGCGGTCCGCAAGGTACCTTGTTCGGCAAGAACACCACCGCCGGCGTGATCAACATCAGCACCCGCGCGCCGACCTTTACCCCTGAACGCAGCATCGAATCTTCAGTGGGCGAGGACGGCTACTTCCAGACCAAGGGCACGATTTCCGGCCCGTTGAATGACGAACTGGCCGGACGCTTTTCCGCGTATCGCACCCGCAGCGATGGCGATATCAAGAACGAGTTCGACGGCCACGAGTTGAACGGCGGCTCCCGCGACGGCTTTCGCGGGCAGCTGCTTTTCAAACCGAACGAGTCATTCAGCCTGCGCTGGATCGGCGACTACAACGAAGAAGATTCCAGCGCCGGCACCCGTGTGTTGTTCAACACCGGGCCGACCATCAATGGCTCCAATCTCTATCAATCGCGGGCCAATGCGGCGGGCGCGACACTGGTCGACGGCACGCACCGCAAGGTGAACCTGAACAACGACCAGCATGTCACCGTGCATCAGGGCGGCACGTCGGTCGAGGCCAACTGGACGTTGCCGAGCGACTTCACCCTGACCTCCATCAGCTCCTATCGCTGGTGGAATTTCACCCCGCGCAATGATGACGGCCTGAACGTCTCCACCTTCTTCAATGCCGGCGTTTCGGTGGAGGATAAGCAGTATTCCCAGGAGTTTCGCCTGGCGTCGCCTGCCGGTGGATTCTTCGATTACGTGCTCGGCGCCTATTACTTCGGTTCCGACCTGGACAACAAATCCTTCACCTTTTACGGCCCGCAAGCGGACATCTGGAATGGCACGCCCAACGGTGCACTGAACAACATCGACAGCGTCGGCAACGGTCACATCGAAACCAACAGCTTCGCGCTGTTCGCCCAAGGCACCTGGCACCTGACTGAACGCCTGGATTTCACCGCCGGGTTGCGCGGCACCTATGAAGAGAAAAACGCCAGGGTGACCCGTGATGCACCGGCCGGTGGTGCCGCGGTCACCGGTGCGGCGGCTGCGGCACGACGTGCTCGCGCCGGCGTCTTCGATTCGGGCGATCTGAACCAGTACAGCTCCAGTCCCTCGGGCCTGTTAAACCTCAGCTACCGCCTCACCGACGACCTGCTCACCTATGCCACGTTGTCCCATGGCGAAAAATCCGGTGGGGTCAATCTGGCCGTCGGCACGGCACCGGTGGCCGGTGCCGATTCGCTGCTGATCGGCACCGAGCGCGCCAACAACGCCGAACTCGGTTTCAAGAGCACCCTGTGGGACCGTCGCCTGCAACTCAACGCCAACCTGTTCTGGACCCAGGTCAACGGCTATCAGACCAACGCCTTCGACGACGTCAACCGCGTGCAATACCTGACCAACGCCGGCTCCGTGCGCTCCCGTGGCGTGGAGTTCGAAAGCACTTTGCTTGCGTTGCGCGGCCTGACGCTGAACATCAATGGCTCGTACAACGACGTCAGCTACCTCTCCTACAAGGACGCGCCGTGCCCGCCGGAGGTCAGCCTGGCGCCGGGTGCTCCAGCGTCCTGCGACCTCAGCGGCCATCAAGTGGTCGGTGCTTCGAAATGGATCGGCAACGCCAACGGCGAATACAAATGGAACCTGAGCAACGGCTTCGAAGAGTACGTCACCGCCAGCTATGCGTTCCGCTCCAAAGCGGTGGGCACGGTGGAAGATTCCGACTTCGGGCAGATCCCGAGTTATGCGGTGGTCAACCTGTCCACCGGCCTTCGCGGCGACTTCAACCAGGGGCAGTGGGACGTTTCGCTGTGGCTGAAAAACGCCTTCGACAAAACCTACTACACGACGCTTTGGACAGCCGCCAATGGTGGTTATGAAGGCCTGCTCGGCACACCGCGGACGCTGGGCGTGACCGGTCGATACGACTTCTGAGCAACCCGGGACCTTCTGCGACTATCCAGGGATGGCCGCAGGAGGCAGTTGCCTCAGTTGCCGGTGATCAGGACGCAGGTTTGCGCTTTGCAGCCCTTGCCGCTGCTCAGTGAAACAAACCTGATGGCCGCTTCGGGCGTGGAAGTGGAAAGGGTGAGGGTTGCGTCTTTGAAATCCTGGGTCTGAAAGCGTTCATCCGGCAATACGACGCCTTTCCATTTTCCCTGGAAGACGTTGATCGGGTAGCTGGTCTTGTTTCTGATCTCGAGCTCAATCGCTCCCGTGTCCTTGGGGGTGGCCGCAAAAATCGAGAGTGGCGCCAGTAACAGCGCCATGCAGATCAATGGCCGGGTAGTGAATGTCATGGGTACTCATCCTGAGTTGATTGATTGGTGTGGGTACATCGCTTGTCGTTCTAAAACGGGCGGTGGCGTTTTAGCAATGTTGCGGTTGTAAGGGGGCATGTGCGTTTGCCGAAAGCTGCCAAAAAGCATGCCTGCCGAGAATATTTTCCATGCCTTGTAAGCATGTGGTTGCAGGCCCCTGGCCAGACGCCTTGCGGAATCAGGCGTGCAGCCATTCGAGCATTTCTGTTATTCGCTTTGGTTCTATTTTTAACTTTAAAAATTACTTTCGGAGATAAGCGTGCCGACCAATGATTCACCCAGTGACCTGTCGTGTGGGGGATGTTGAGCACGACGTTTCGCTAATCCGCAAAGAGACCGCAGGGAGTTAAACAATGGGCAATGTCCAGACCGCCGCCGGTGCACATGAAGTACTGTGGCGCCAGGCACCCGGTGGTGAGTTGGTCGACCTCGGCCGACCGCACCGGGTGCCCTTGGGCCAGTTGCGTTTGCAGCGCGCGCCCAAGGGCGTCCTTCGCCGGCGGGAAGCGATCGTGCTGGGCGTGCTGGCGTTGCTGGTGCATGGCGCGGTGATCTATTGGCTCAATCAGCAACCGACCACCGTGCTGCCCATCGTGCCACCGCAGATTCCGCCGATGACCATCGAGTTCTCGCGTCCGGCGCCACCGGTGGTCGAGCCGCCGCCACCGCAACCTGTCCAGCCTGTGGTGGAGCCGCCTCCTCCTGTGGAAGACGAACTGGCGGTGAAGCCACCTCCACCGAAGCCGGTTCCCAAGCCCAAACCGGTCGCCAAACCGATAGCGAAACCGGCGCCAAAAGCCGTTGAGCAACCACCTGCGCCGCCACAACCGGCAGCGCCTGTCGCGGCCCCGGCGCCACCTGCGCCCGCACCTGTGACACCAGCCTCCGCCACCGCCGGCTACTTGAAAAACCCGGCGCCGGAATACCCCTCGCTGGCCCAGCGTCGCGGCTGGGAAGGCACGGTGTTGTTGCGCGTGCATGTGCTGGCCAGCGGCAAGCCCGGCGAGATCCAGCTCCAGAAAAGCAGCGGTCGCGATGCGCTGGACGAAGCCGCGCTGAACGCAGTGAAACGCTGGAGTTTCGTGCCGGCCAAGCAGGGTGATGTCGCCCGGGACGGCTGGGTCAGCGTGCCCATCGATTTCAAGATTCATTAAACCGAAACCAAATTCGCGCGAAACGTTTACACGAGGAATACACCATGACGTTACTGGCATCTCCACTTGAATCCATCGAAAGCGCGGTGATCTGGCTGCTGGTGGTTTTTTCCGTCGCGACCTGGGGGCTGGCATTGCTCAAGGGCGTGCAGTTCGGTCGCCTCAAGGCACAGGATCGAAAGTTTCATCAACAGTTCTGGGCCGCTTCGAGTCTCGACTCGGCGGCCGAACTGAGCGAAACCCGGCCCGGGGCGGCAGCCCGGGTTGCACAGGCCGGTTATGCGGCAATCCAGGTGGGCGAGACGCCGCAGGCGGCGGACTTGAGCCAGGCGATCAATCATCAGGATCGTCTGGAGCGTGCCTTGCGTCAGCAGATCGTGCGTGAGCGCCGGTCGCTGGAAACCGGGTTGGCGGTGCTCGCGAGCATTGGCAGCACCTCGCCGTTCATTGGTTTGTTCGGCACGGTGTGGGGAATCATGGAGGCGTTGAAAGGCATCAGCGCGGCAGGCTCGGCAAGCCTTGAAACGGTCGCCGGGCCGATTGGCGCGGCACTGGTCGCCACCGGCGTAGGGATCGCCGTCGCGGTGCCGGCGGTGCTGGTTTACAACTATTTTTTGCGTCGTTTGAAACTGACAGCGGCGGACCTGGATGACTTCGCCCACGACTTCTACAGCCTGGCGCAGAAGAGTTCGTTCCGTGTGCTGATCCATCCGACGGCGCACAAGGCGGCAGCCCAGGGCAATGCGCAGAAAGTGAAGGAGGCGTCCTGATATGGCCTTCTCCACGCAAGACACCGATGAGGTGCTCAGCGAGATCAACGTGACGCCGTTGGTGGATGTGATGCTGGTGTTGCTGGTGGTGTTCATCGTCACCGCACCGCTGCTGACCAACGCGATTCCGATCAACCTGCCCAAGACCGAAGCGGTGGCGCCGGTGGAGCAGAAAGACCCGTTGGTGGTGAGCATCGACGGTGCCGGCAAACTGTTCATCAACAAGGACGAGATACAGCCGGACTTGCTGGAGTTCAACCTCAAGTCGGCGAAGGCCAAGGACCCCGAGGTGCGCGTGCAGTTGCAGGCGGACGATGGGGTGAATTACGGCGAAGTGGCGCGGGCCATGGCGTCGATCGAGCGGGCAGGGATTACCAAGTTGTCGGTGATTACTGCGCGTTAACAGATTTTCGTTTTCCGGGGCCGTCTCCTTGGCAGGGTGCGGCCCTTTTTTTGCCTCGATTTCAGCAGCACCACTAATCCCCTGTGGGAGCAAGCCCGCTCCCACAGTTGATGGTGGTTAATATTCGATACAGTTCTTAACAAATATCTTCTTATTCCTTAACGAATATAAATCCTCTCCCTATACTCGACCGGGAACAGACACGCAGCAGGAGAGCTCCCCCATGCGCAACGAATCAATTCGCTACCTGATTGTGCCGGGCTGGCAAGGATCGCCAGAAGATCATTGGCAAAGCCACTGGCAGAACAGCCTGCCGAACAGCGCACGGGTGGAACAGGCCGACTGGCTGACGCCGCGCCGTGAAGACTGGGTCGCGGCGCTGGCCGAGGCGATTGCCGCCGACAGCACGCCGGTGATTCTCATTGCCCACAGCCTGGGTTGCATCACCGTCGCCCATTGGGCGGCGAGCGCCCCCGTGCAGTTTTTGCGTCAAGTGCGCGGTGCCTTGCTCGTCGCGCCGGCAGACGTCGAACGCCCGGCCTGCGCGCCGGCCTTGCGCAACTTCGCGCCGATTCCGACGGATCTGCTGCCATTCCCGAGCCAGATCGTCAGCTCCGACAACGACAGCGCCGTCAGTGCTCCGCGAGCCCTGGAACTGGCGCGCCACTGGGGCGCCGAAGCGGGGATTCTGGCGGGGGCAGGGCATATCAACGTGAAGTCCGGTCACCAGCGTTGGGAGCAGGGTTTTGCTTATCTCTATCGCCTGCAAAACCGCATGGAACACCACGCCCTGCGCCGCGCTTGAACACTTTTTTTATTTAACGCCCCCGTCTCCCGGCGGTTTTGGGCGGGAGTCTGCCATGAGCTTTGAAACCTTCGGTCAGCCGCTGCTGACCTTTCCCGATGCCGAAAAAAGTCCCCTGAGCATTCGCGCCAAGGCACTGGTGTTTGTCGATCCACGGTCACGGCAATTACGTGAAGACCTTGAGCAACTGGCCACGCGCTCAGCGTCCGTGCTGATTCGTGGCGAAACCGGCACCGGCAAGGAATTGCTGGCCCGCCATATCCACCGCGCCAGTGATCGCGGCGGATTGTTCGTATCGGTCAACTGCGGGGCCATCAGCCCGACCTACGCCGACGCCGAGTTGTTCGGCTATGCCGCCGGCAGTTACAGCGGCTCGGCGAGCAGTCGTGCCGGGTGGTTCGGTTCGGCCAACGGCGGCACGCTGTACCTGGACGAAATCGGCGACCTGCCGCTGCCGATCCAGACCAAACTGCTCGCAGCGCTGGAAAACCACGAAGTCACCCGCGTCGGTGCCCAGCAGCCAAGCCCGGTGGATGTGCGGTTGGTGGCGGCCACCAGCATCGATCTGGCCCAGGCGGTTGCCGCCGGAAAATTCCATGAACGGCTTTATCACTACCTCAGCGAAGGCCAGCTCGAACTGCCGGCACTGCGCGAGCGCACGGGTGACATCCTGTCGCTGGCCGAATACTTCCTCGGGATCTACAGCCAGCGCCTCGACTTGCCAGTGCCGCTGATCAGCGAAGCGGCGCAGCTTGTGCTCGAACGCCACAGTTGGCCGGGTAATACCCGGGAGCTGGAAAACATCATTCACTTTGCGCTGCTGGTGAGTACGGGCGACGAGATTTTGCCGGAGCATCTGAACCTGCCGGAGCCCTCGATTTCGCTGGAAAAAATCGAGCAACACATTGTTTATACAAGCAAAAACGGCACTTACAGCGAGCGTTCGGCACTCAAACGCCTGCTGGAAAGCCTGACGCAGACGCTTTAAAGCTCTGTATGAACAAAATGGAATATGAAGCTGAATAAACGTTATTGTTCGGGAATAAAAAATCCCGGTATTGTCCGCTTCACGCCAGCGATAGCACTTCACTGGCACTCTCATATTCAAGCCGTCGCCACAAGCGACTGTGATTTTCGATAAGGACACTGCATGAAAAAGGTTCTGTTGTTCACCGCACTGGCGGCTGCCCTGACCACGGGCCTGGCCCAGGCTGGCGAGAAACTGGTGGTTGCCGCGACCCCGGTGCCACACGCCGAGATTCTCGAACTGATCAAGCCAACCCTCGCCAAAGAAGGCGTGGACCTGGAAATCAAGGTTTTCACCGACTACGTGCAGCCGAACGTGCAGGTCGACCAGAAGCGTCTGGACGCCAACTACTTCCAGACCCTGCCGTACCTGAAGAGCTTCAACGAAGGCAAAGGCACTCACCTGGAAACCGTGATCGGTGTTCACGTTGAACCCTTCGGCGGTTACTCGAAGAAAGTCAAAAGCCTGGCTGAGCTCAAAGACGGCGCGACCATCGCCATCCCGAACGAAGGCAGCAACAGCGGCCGTGCCCTGATCCTGCTGCAGAAGGCTGGCCTGATCGAGTTGAAAGACCCGAAAAACGCCGTCTCGACTCCGAAAGACATCGCCAAGAACCCGCACAACTTCAAGTTCAAGGAACTCGAATCGGCCATGTTGCCGCGTGTGCTGGATCAGGTCGACCTGGACATGATCAACACCAACTACGCGCTGGAAGCGGGCCTGAACCCGGCGAAAGACGCGCTGATCATTGAAGGTGCCGATTCGCCTTACGTGAACTACCTGGTGGCCCGTCCGGACAACAAGGACAGCGTTGCCATCCAGAAACTGGCCAAGGCCCTGACCAGTCCGGAAGTGAAAGCCTTCATCGAGAAGAAGTACAGCGGCGCGGTACTGCCGGCGTTCTGATTCGCGAAGCAAACCCCTTCAAGGTTTCAAACGCCGACGGCTGATTTAGCGTCGGCGTTTTTTTATGTGTGTCGGTTTACTAGTGGCGAGGACGCTTTTGTGGCGATCCGACAAGCCCCCTCGCCACAAAGAGCCGTTTAACCTTGGGGTTGCTTAGACCGGTCCGGCCTTCAACGCCCTGCGCAACGCCATCAATAATTTCAGAATGTCCTGCGGATCCAGCCGTTGCGGCGTTTGTTCGTCTGCCATGTTCTCGTCCTTGTGAGATTTTGCCCGGGAGTCTGGCCAAAAGTGGTTCGTCCTTGGCGCTGTGTTTCGAAAAAAAGATCCTTCCTACGGTGCAAGGAAAAATAGACGTCTTCCATTGCCCCGGCAAATCAGGCACCGCTCAATCCGGCCAATACCATGCCGGCTCATCCAGCATGCGTTGGCCCACGATCCCGGTCTGGCCAAGATTTTTCTCCAGCACGATGCAGTTGCAGTCGGGGTCCTGCTGCAAGGCCGAAATCAAGCGCCGGGCATGTGACACCACCCACACCTGGCACTGCTCGGAAGCGCGGATGATCAAGCGTGCCAACGCCGGCAGCAGATCCGGATGCAGGCTGGTTTCCGGCTCGTTCAGCACCATCAGCGTCGGCGGGCGTGGCGTCAGCAGCGCCGCGACCAACAGCAGATATCGCAACGTTCCGTCCGACAACTCGGCGGCCGACAGCGGCCGCAACAAACCTTCCTGAAAGAACTCGATGGCGAAACGTCCACCCGGCAGTGGTTCGATGTTCAGTCGTGCGCCAGGGAAGGCGTCGCTGATCGCCGCCCGCAAAGCCTCGGGATCGCCGATTTCGATGATCGTCTGCAAGGCCGCCGCCAGGTCGCGTCCATCGTGATGCAGCACCGGCGTGCGGGTGCCCAGTTGCGGTTGACGCGCCGGGGCGTCGGCATCGCTGCGAAAGTGATCGTAGAAGCGCCAGCGGCGGATGAACTCGCGCATCTCCAACACTTCCGGCGAAGTGCGCAGGCTACCGACCTGATCGAACAGGCTGTCGAATGTCGGCGTGTGTTGCGCCAATACATCCCACTTGCGATCGGCGCGGGCACGGATCATCGGGCCGTCACGATCAACCAGCAGACTGGCCGGGCGATAGAACGCCCCGGCCCACAGGCATTCGCGTTTGATTTGCGGGTCGAGACTGAAATAAGACGGTATCGGCGTGCTGCGTCCGGGCAGCATGAAATGGCCATTGGAATCGGGCAGGCCGAGGCTGATCGAGTAGCCGAAATCCTCTCCCGCAAACCCCAGGCGCAGGCGTTTGACACCCTGGCGCACGGTGGGCTCGATGGCGACTTCGCCGGTGCGCATGCGCCGGGAAATGGTTTCCGGGCCGGCCCAGAAGGTCGAATCCAGGCCTCCTTCACGGGCCAGGGCGTTGACCACGCCGCCGTGGGCGGTTTCCGCCAGCAGGCGTAGCGCACGGTACAGGTTGGATTTGCCGCTGCCGTTGGGGCCGGTGATCAGATTCAACCGGCCCAGCGGGATCACCAGTTTGTTGATCGAGCGGTAGTTGGCCACCGCGAGAGTCTTGAGCATGTGGGTTCCTGAGGCGGGATCGACCGGGGCTCATTGTCAGGCATGCACAGGCGTCTATGGCAAGTGTTTCAGGGCTTAAAAGGTGCGAACTTTTTCTTCATAAGACGCTCGTGCAAGGTTTAGATCCTGTTCTAAGCTCTCTGTCGTGTTGTACATGAAAAAGGCCAAGGAGTTTGCATGGTGGTTCCCGGATTGAAAGTAGTAATGGCCTTGAGTGTCGTCACCCTGCTGACGGCTTGCGACGAGAAAAAACCCGTGCAGGAATATCTGCCACGGGTGTTCGTGCAAGTCGTCAAGCCGGCGGATTACGCGGCCTCGGTTACCCTCACCGGTGATATCCAGGCACGGATACAGACGGAGCTGTCTTTTCGTGTGGGTGGCAAGATCATCCAGCGTTCGGTTGACGTCGGTGATCGAGTGACAGCCAGGCAAGTGCTGGCCCGGCTCGACCCGAAGGATTTGCAGACCAATGTCGATTCGGCACAGGCGCAAGTCGTCGCCGAGCAGGCGCGGGTGACGCAGAGTGCGGCGGCGTTCGTGCGTCAGCAAAAATTGCTGCCCAAGGGCTACACCAGCCAGAGCGAATACGACTCGGCCCAGGCAGCCTTGCACAGTAGTCAGAGTGCCTTGAGCGCTGCCCAGGCGCAGTTGGCCAACGCCAAGGATCAGTTGAGCTATACGGCACTGATCGCCGATGCGCCGGGGATCATTACCGAGCGTCAGGCCGAAGTCGGGCAGGTGGTGCAGGCGACCATGCCGGTCTTCAGCCTGGCCCGTGACGGCGACCGGGATGCGGTGTTCAACGTCTATGAATCACTGCTGGCCGAGAAGCCGAAAGATCAAACCATCGTCCTCAGTCTGCTCGACAACCCGGCGATCAAAACCACCGGCACCGTGCGCGAAGTCACCCCCGCGGTGTCGGCGCAATCCGGCACCGTGCAAGTCAAGGTCGGCCTCGACAAACTGCCAGACGGCATGCAACTGGGCTCGGTGGTGAGTGCCACGGCCAGGGGATCAGGCAAGTCGGTCATCGAGTTGCCGTGGTCGGCGCTGACCAAAAACATCAGTGTCCCCGCTGTCTGGATTGTCGACGACAAGGGCAAGGCCCAATTGCATTCGGTCACGGTCAGCCGCTACCTGACCGGCAAGGTCATCATCAGCGACGGGTTGAAGGACGGGGACAAAGTCATCATCGCGGGCGGACAACTCTTGCACCCGGACATGGAAGTCGAGATTGCCGAAAACACTTACAAGGATCTGACGTGGGGAGCCAAGCCATGAAGCCTTTATGGGCGTTGTCCATCGGGCTGGTGCTGAGCGCCTGTTCTGAAAGCGAACCGCCGCCGGCGCCGGTACGGCCGGTGCTGTCGATCAAGGTCCAGACCTTGAACGAAGAGGATCTGGGCCGCTTCGCCGGCAGCATCCAGGCGCGTTATGAAACCGATACCGGCTTCCGTGTGGGCGGGCGAATCGCCAGCCGTAACGTCGATGTCGGCACCGAGGTGGAGAAGGGTACGCTGCTCGCCACCCTCGATCCTTCCGACCAGCAGAACCAATTGCGCTCGGCCCAGGGCGATCTGTCGAAAATCCAGGCGCAACTGATCAACGCCAAGGCCACGGCCCAGCGTCAGCAAGCCTTGTTTGACCGTGGGGTCGGTGCGCAAGCGCAACTTGACGAGGCCAACACGGACCTGAAAACCACCCAGGCCTCACTCGATCAGGCCCGGGCGGCGGTCAACCAGAGCAAGGACCAACTGGGCTACACCGAGTTGCGCGCCGACCATAAAGCCGTGGTCACCCAGTGGAGTGCCGAGGCCGGGCAAGTGGTGTCGGCCGGTCAGCAAGTGGTGACCCTGGCGCAACCGGACATCAAGGAGGCGGTGATCGACCTGCCGGATACCCTGGTCGATCAACTGCCCAGCGATGTGGTGTTCCTGGTCGCTGCGCAACTTGATCCGAGCATCAACAGCACCGCCATCATCCGCGAAATCGAACCTAAGGCTCAAAGCGCCACACGCACCCGTCGCGCCCGCCTGACCCTGGCCGAAACGCCGCCCGGCTTTCGCCTGGGTACGGCCATCAGCGTCACCCTGAGTTCGGCGATCAAGCCGCGCATCGAGTTGCCGGTCACCGCGCTGCAGGAGGTCGATGGCAAGCCACGCATCTGGGTGATTGATGCTCAGAGTAAAACCGTCTCTCCCCGTGACATCCAGGTGATCAGCCGTACCGACAGCACCGTGGTGCTGGCTGGCGGCGTGAAGAACGGCGAGCGGGTGGTCAGTGCCGGTGTGAACAGCCTCAAACCGGGGCAACAAGTGAAAGTCGATGAGGACAGTCAATGAAAGGGCCTTTCAACCTCTCGGAATGGGCCCTCAAGCATCAGTCGTTCATCTGGTATCTGATGTTCGTCGCATTGCTGATGGGTGTGTTCTCGTATTTCAACCTGGGGCGCGAAGAAGACCCTTCGTTCACCATCAAAACCATGGTGATCCAGAGCAAATGGCCGGGGGCGACCCAGGAGGAAACCCTCAAGCAGATCACCGACCGGATCGAGAAAAAGCTCGAAGAGCTCGACTCCCTCGACTATGTGAAAAGCTACACGCGCCCCGGTGAATCCACGGTGTACGTGTACCTGCGCGACACCACCAGCGCCAAGGACATCCCGGAGATCTGGTACCAGGTACGCAAGAAGATCAACGACATCAAATACCAGTTCCCGCAAGGCATACAGGGGCCGTCGTTCAACGACGAGTTCGGTGACGTCTTCGGCTCGATCTACGCCTTCACCGCCGACGGCCTGACCCTGCGTCAGTTGCGCGACTACGTGGAACAGGCGCGCATGGAAATTCGCGGCGTGCCGGGGCTGGGCAAGATCGAAATGGTCGGCCAGCAGGATGAAGTGCTGTACCTGAACTTCTCCACACGCAAACTCGCAGCGCTGGGCATCGATGAGCGTCAGGTGGTGCAGAGCCTGCAAAGCCAGAACGCCGTGACCCCGGCGGGTGTCATTGAGGCCGGGCCGGAGCGGATTTCGGTGCGCACTTCAGGGAAGTTCGCTTCGGAGAAAGACCTGGCCGAGGTCAACCTCAAGCTCAACGACCGCTACTATCGTCTGGCCGACATTGCCGAAATCAGTCGCGGCTATGTCGATCCGGCCTCGCCGGAATTCCGCTACAACGGCAAACAGGCCATCGGCCTGGCGATTGCCATGCAGACGGGTGGCAACGTCCAGGCGTTCGGCAAGGCCCTGCACGCCCGTATCGACCAGTTGACCGCCGACCTGCCGGTGGGTGTCGGCATTTACAACGTGTCCGACCAGGCCGTGGTGGTGGAAGAGGCCGTCGGCGGCTTTACCAGTGCCTTGTTCGAGGCGGTGGTGATCGTGCTGCTGGTCAGCTTCGTCAGCCTCGGCGTGCGCGCCGGGCTGGTGGTGGCGTGCTCGATCCCGTTGGTGCTGGCGATGGTGTTCGTGTTCATGGAATACAGCGGCATCACCATGCAGCGGATTTCCCTCGGCGCACTGATCATCGCCCTCGGCCTGCTGGTGGACGATGCGATGATCACCGTGGAAATGATGGTCACGCGCCTGGAAATGGGCGAGACCAAGGAGCAGGCGGCCACGTTCGCCTACACCTCCACGGCGTTCCCGATGCTCACCGGTACGCTGGTGACGGTGGCGGGCTTCGTGCCGATCGGCTTGAACGCCAGCTCCGCCGGTGAGTACACCTACACCCTGTTTGCGGTGATCGCCTGCGCGATGCTGGTGTCGTGGGTGGTGGCGGTTCTGTTTGCGCCGGTGATCGGCGTGCACATTCTCAGCACCAAGGTGAAACCCCACGAAGGCGAACCCGGGCGTATCGGCAAGGCGTTCAACGGCGGGCTGTTGTGGTGCATGCGCAATCGCTGGTGGGCCATTGGCATCACCGTGCTGTGCTTTGTACTGGCGGTGTTCAGCATGCGTTACGTGCAGAACCAGTTCTTCCCGTCCTCGGACCGCCCGGAAATCCTGGTCGACCTGAACCTGCCGCAAAACGCCTCGCTCGACGAAACCCGCCGAGCCGTCGATCGCCTCGAGGCCACGCTCAAAGACGATCCGGACATCGTGCGCTGGAGCACCTACGTCGGTCAGGGCGCGATCCGTTTCTATCTGCCACTGGACCAACAACTGCAAAACCCGTTCTACGCGCAGTTGGTGATCGTCAGCAAAGGCCATACCCGTGAAGCCATGATGCAGAAGCTTCGCGAGCGCTTGCGCAACGACTTCGTCGGCATCGGCGGTTATGTCCAGGCACTGGAAATGGGCCCGCCGGTAGGGCGTCCGATCCAGTACCGGGTCAGCGGCAAGGACATCGACCAGGTGCGCCGACATGCCATCGACCTGGCCACTGAGCTGGACAAGAACCCGCACATTGGCGAGATCATCTACGACTGGAACGAGCCGGGCAAAGTCCTGCGCATCGACATCGCCCAGGACAAGGCGCGGCAGTTGGGGCTGTCTTCCGAGGATGTGGCCAACCTGATGAACGGCATCGTCAGCGGCCAGACGGTGACCCAGGTCGATGACGACATTTACCTGATCAACGTGGTCGGGCGCGCGGTGGATTCCGAACGCGGTACGCCGGAAACCCTGCAGAACCTGCAAATCGTCACGCCTAGCGGCACGTCGATTCCGCTGCTGGCATTCGCCACGGTGCGCTACGAACTGGAGCAGCCGTTGGTATGGCGTAGGGATCGCCTGCCGACTATCACCATCAAGGCGGCGATACGCGACGAGATCCAGCCGACGGACCTGGTGAAAATCCTCAAGCCGTCCATCGACGCTTTCGCTGCCAAACTGCCGGCGGGCTACAAGGTCGCCACCGGTGGTACGGTGGAGGAAAGCGGCAAGGCCCAGGGCCCGATTGCCAAGGTTGTGCCGCTGATGCTGTTCATGATGGCGACCTTCCTGATGATCCAGCTGCACAGCGTGCAGAAGCTGTTCCTGGTAGCCAGCGTTGCGCCGCTGGGGCTGATCGGCGTGGTGATCGCGCTGGTGCCGACGGGCACGCCGATGGGCTTCGTGGCGATCCTCGGGATTCTGGCGCTGATCGGTATCATCATCCGTAACTCGGTGATCCTGGTGACCCAGATCGAAGAGTACGAGCAGAAGGGCTACGCGCCGTGGGATGCGGTGGTGCAAGCCACCGAACACCGACGTCGGCCGATCCTGCTGACCGCTGCGGCGGCGAGCATGGGGATGATCCCGATTGCCCGGGAAGTGTTCTGGGGGCCGATGGCCTACGCAATGATCGGTGGGATCGTCATCGCCACCTTGCTGACGCTGCTGTTTTTGCCGGCGCTGTATGTGGCCTGGTACAAGATTCGCGAGCCGAAGAAAGAGGCGCAGTAAGGGCGAGCGCTTCGCGCTCTATTCGCGGGCAAGCCCGCTCCCACAGGGAACCGAGTATTCCTGAACAACTCGGTCAACTGTGGGAGCGGGCTTGCCCGCGAAGACGTCAGAACAAACGCTGCAAATTTGTTGGCATTACACCTTACGCCAGACACTCGCCAACCAAGGCTGCTGCTCCCGCGGCAGCCCGGCCGGCCGGTAGTAATGCTCCAGCTCCACAAACCCCGCCTCGATCAACAAATGCTGCCAGGCCGCCAGGTCGTGATACGACCCATAACGCGGCCCATTCCAGCCTTCCTGATTCTCGCCACGGGGATTGGAACTGAACAACACGCCACCTGGTTTCAGCGCTCCCCACAACTGCTTCAACACCCGTGGTAATTCCTGACGCGGAACATGAAACAGCACCGCGTTGGCAAAAATCCCGTCGAAACGCTCGGCTGGCAGATCAAGCTTCAAGAAGTCCTGCTGCCACACCTCGCAGCCGCTGTCTGCACGGGCCATCTGCGCGAATTTTTCCGAACCGTCGAGCCCAATCGCCTTGTGGCCCATATGGGTGAAGGTTTGCAAATCCCGACCCGGCCCGCAGCCAAAATCGAGAATGTCGAAAGGCGCCTCGCCCTGAATATGGCGCAACAGGGCATCGATGTTCTGGCTGACATCGTGATCGCGCGTCCCTTCACGGAAGTCCTCAGCGACCGCGTTGTAGTGACCGAGGGTCGTGGAGGTGATCTGTTCGAGGTCGTCGGGTGTTTGCTTCATGGTCGGCTGCGCAGGGAATTTGGATTTACCGAATATACGCCATCAGGTTGGGGGCTGCTTCGTCCGACCGCGGCCCGAGCCATTCGCGAGCAAGCCCGCTCCCACATTTGACCGCGCCGAACAATTGGTTTGTGTTCGCCAGAAATCAAATGTGGGAGCGGGCTTGCTCGCGAAAGCTGCATCACTGACAACGGATTACTAAAGTCTGACTCAACTTTTTTTCATCCCCAAACACTCAATGGAGTGATCCACCATCGCCTTGGCAATCTCCAGCAAATGCCAGATCGAGTACACCATCGCCCGGTCGGCACCCTTGAGTTGATCGCCACACTGATACGCCGTGACCGAAGCACAACGCAGCAGGTCGGCGACATAGAGTTGGGTGTCTTCAAAACTCACGTCTTTGCTGACGTTGTAGAAACGCAGTTCATCGGGCGCTGCGGGCTGATCGCCGGTGAGGTAGAAATCAATGGCGCGGTAGAGCGCTGATCGATCCCTGAGAGGGTCTTCAGTGCCGGTTTCGTTGGAGGGGTTTTCGGGTGGTGGATCGGGTACTGATTTCGTCATTGGTAAAACTCCTAGTGCTAATGGGAGCCAACCGATATCGCGACTAAACGATCAGGGGTGGCGGCTGCGCACAGGTTAGTCGACCGGTCACTAGGCTACCCGGCGCACCCGAAGGTGCCCTGCGCACAGCCACCATAACGTTCAGGCAGTAGAACCTGAAATGAGGTGACGCTGTACGCCTAGTAAAATCCGGGCGACTAAACCCGATCACTGATAAGCAGTGACGGACCGAGACTAGTCACGGAATTCGGCAGGCGCAAGCGAGCGAAATGATCTAGGAAATGTCCTGCAAAAGAAAGGGAACAGGCCTGCAAAACCGCTGATTTTCCTGTACGAAAACTTCCCTCTGGAAGCCCGTGATCACCTGCGGCGAAGGAGCTTTTGTGGCGAGGGGGCTTGTCGGGCGGCGTTCCGACGATGGCGATTTCACAGGCGCCGACCTGTTACTTCTTACAGTTTCGGCCCGGTCAAAAAAGGCCCAGTCTGTCCTCAGTCAAAGCGAAGGACCGTCATTGCCGTGAACGCTCACCACCACACCGCGACACCAACGCTGTCGGTCATCGATCCACGCGTCCTGACGGTCCGCAGCGTGGGCTATTGCCGCCATCCCGACAGCCCGGAGATTGATCCACGCATCACCCGGCAACGCTTCGACGTGGCGGGGCGCTTGGTCGAATCGTGGGACCCACGGTTGTGGGGCACGGCGCCGAAGCCGAACCTGACCACGGTCTACGGCTTGAGTGGCCAACCGTTGTTGACGGACAGCGTCGATGCCGGGTGGCAGTTGAGTTTGCCGGACCAGGTTGGGTTACCTCTCTCGTTTTGGGATGCACGAGGCAGTCAGCGTCACACCGAGTTCGACGAACAACAGCGACCGATCACCGTCACGGAACAGGGCGCGGGGGAACGACCTTGTGTGGTGGAACGCTTGACCTATGGTGGCTCCGAACCCGCGTACGCAGCGCGCAACCAGTGCGGACAGATGATCCGCCATGACCATCCGGCAGGGACACACTGGGCTGCTGACTATGGGCTCGCCGGTTCAGCACTGGTTGAAGCGCAACGCTTGCTCCTCGAGCTTGAAACACCCGACTGGCCGCCCGATTTCGATGCCAGAGATGAGTATCTGGAAGATCAATCATTCATTACCCGTCACATTGTCAATCCCGACGGTGAGCTTCAGGAACAAACCGATGCCATGGGCAACGTTCGCACCTTTGGTTACGACGTGGCGGGCAAACCGAGTGAGGCCTGGCTGCAATTGGCCGGAGTAGGACAGTCGCCGCAATCCTTGGTCAGCGACATCCGCTACAACGCCCAGGCTCAGGTCGAACGCGAAACCGCCGGCAATGGCGTGCTGACCCACGCCGAATACGCTGCCGAAGACGGCCGGCTGACCCGGCTGATGGCGGCGGTCGGGAACCAGAAGCCCTTGCAAGACCTGAACTACGTCTACGACCCGGCGGGCAATATCGTCAAACTGCACGACGAGTCCCAAGCCGTCAGCCATTTCAACAACCAGCGCATCGAGCCGATCAACCGCTACCGCTACGACAGCCTGTATCAACTGGTCGAAGCCCAGGGCTGGGAGGTCAGCCAGCCGAGCCATGGCCCGACCCTGCCGACACTGCTGCCCACGCCGCTGGACCCCAATCAGCGGCGCAATTACACCCAGCGCTTCGAGTACGATCGGGCCGGGAATTTGATCACCCGCCAGCACCGCGATGCGCCCGGGTTTTCGATGTTTACCTCGGCGCGAAGCAACCGCAGCCTGGCGCAACGGGACGACGGCTCGCTGCCGGGCGAGCCTGAAATCGCCTTGGGTTTCGATGCCGGTGGCAATCAACGGGAGCTGCAACGCGGGCAAGCCATGCTCTGGGACACCCGCAATCAATTGAGCCGCGTGACGTTGGTCAAACGCGAAACCGAGCCCGACGACTACGAATGCTACCGCTATGACCGCCCCGGCCACCGCTTGCGCAAAGCGGGATTCACCCACCGCAGCGGCCGCACCCTGCGCAGCGAAGTCCGTTACCTCCCCGGTCTGGAAATTCACCGTCAGGCCGATGGCGAAGAACACCACGTCATCAGCGTCGAAGCCGGGCGCAGCAACGTGCGGGCGCTGCACTGGCCCGAAGGTGCGCACAACGACCAGTTGCGCTACAGCCTCAGTGATCACCTCGGTTCCAGCACCCTGGAACTGGATGACGAAGCCGGTGTGCTGACCCAGGAGCACTATTACCCCTTTGGCGGTACGGCGTGCTGGGCGGGCAAAAGTGCGCTGGTGGCGCAGTACAAGACCATTCGCTACTCGGGTAAAGAGCGGGATGCGACTGGGCTTTATTACTATGGCTACCGGTATTACGCGCCGTGGTTGCAGCGCTGGATGAGTCCGGATCCGGCAGGCGATACCGATGGACTAAATCTATATTGCTTCGTCGGAAACTCACCAGCTATACATGTCGATCGGTATGGTTTGATGAAAAAAACGAGTGATGAAAGTGATGCTTTTATTGTTTCGAAAGTTGCCGAGCCCTTTCAGGTCATTCCACTGCTTCCCCAATCAGGAACTGAAATTTTTCCAAGTGCAAGTCCGGGGGCAAAATCGCAATCTCACACGAATCCACCGTCGGGGGCGATACGGCTTGGTGAGCATTTTTATCTCTTTCAAAAGTCACCAAGGGTGCCCGCTAAGAAACTTGTTATTACTGCTCACGGTGGCTATTTTCCAGAATTATATACACAGGTTCCGAAAGACTCGAAGTTGGTTTTTTATGGCCCACCGGGTAAGTCTCTTCAAGACCCGGGGTTGGGCAGCGTTATGAGAAATGAAGTCGAATTTTTTGAGGTGCATGGGAGTGAAAGTCAGGTAAGGAATTACGCACTCTCTAAGTACTCAAGCGATGACTATGCTCAGATCCGGTTTGGCGTTGATCGTGAACATGTTGATGTAATTACCATTCGTAATCGTAAGAAAATTGGGCTGCTGCTTGCGAATAATACGATATCGCTAGGTGATATTTTCAAAGGTTTATCAAGGAAGAATATAAGTTACGAAGAGATTCATTTTGTTTCCTGCCGTAATTTCGTTTTTAATTTAATGGCGGCGACATATGTTGCTTCAAAAAAAACATCGCCGACTTAAAAAGTCTGGTGGCCGTAGCTAACGCTTTAATACAGTCATCATGACAGCCGTCTGATTACTTTTAATGATTTATCGCTTGTTCAACCCCCGCGCCAACCGATCCCCACCGAGTTGAATCACCGCCACCAACACCACCAGCAACACAATCACCGTCAACATGATCTGGCTATCGAACCGCTGATACCCATACCGGTAGGCAATGTCCCCCAACCCACCGGCGCCAATCGCCCCAGCCATGGCCGACGAATTGATCATGGTGACCAAGGTGATGGTGAATCCGCCAACAATCCCCGGCAGTGCCTCAGGCAACAACACATGCCAAACGATGTGCCAGCGCCGGCAGCCCATCGCCTGCGCCGCTTCGATCAATCCATGGTCGACCTCGCGCAAGCTGACCTCGGCAATGCGCGCAAAGAACGGTGTAGCCGCGATGGTCAGCGGCACCACGGCCGCCCACACGCCGTAGGTGGTGCCGACGATCAATCGGGTGAACGGAATCAGCGCCACCATCAAAATCAGAAACGGAATCGAGCGAAACAGGTTCACGAACGCACCCAGTGCGCGGTTCAGCGCCGGGGCTTGGTAGATGCCGCCCTTGGAACTGGTGACCAGGATCACCGCCAGCGGAATGCCCGCCAACAGCGCGATCAACGACGACACGCCGACCATCAAGAACGTGTCGATGAAACCCTGCAGCAAGCGATCAAACCACATAACCCAGTACCTCCACTTGTTGCGCCCAATGGCCGGCGCGTTGACGCAATTCCTCGGCACCGAGAGTCGAGCCGGTTACCGCCAGCAGCAGTTGCCCGAGTGCATGGCCCTGAATCCGCTCCACGCCGCCTTGCAGCAATCGCACACGGCCTCCGAGGGCGCTGAACAGTGCCGCCAGGTCCGGTTCGTCGCGTTGGCTGCCGGTGAACTGCAAGCGCAGGACCACGGCTGCGTCGGAGGAATTTGGCTGCGGCTGCAAACGGCTTTGCAGCTCTTTGGGCAATGCGTGTTGCAACGGCGCCAGCAATGTCTTGCTGACCTCATGCTGCGGATTGCCGAACACTTCCCACACCGGCCCTTGCTCGGCGATACGCCCGTGTTCCAGGACAACCACGCGATCACAGATCTCACGGATCACCGCCATCTCGTGGGTGATCAGCACAATGGTCAGGCCCAGGCGCTGATTGATCTCGCGCAGCAGGCCGAGGATCGATTGCGTGGTCTCCGGGTCCAGCGCCGAAGTAGCCTCGTCGCACAACAGGATTTCCGGGTCGTGCACCAGCGCCCGGGCAATGCCCACGCGCTGTTTCTGCCCGCCGGACAACTGCGCCGGGTAGGCCTTGTGTTTGGCCTGCAAGCCCACCAGTTCCAGCAGTTCACGGACCTTCTGTTCGCGTTGTTCCTTGGGCACCCCAGCGACTTTCAGCGGCAGCTCGACGTTCTGCCAAACGGTCTTGGCCGACATCAGGTTGAAGTGCTGGAAGATCATGCCGATGCGCCGACGCAGTGCCACCAGGCGGTCTTCGTCGAACTCGCCGATGTCCACTTGATCGATCAGCACCCGACCGCTGCTCGGCTGTTCCAGGCGATTGATGGTGCGGATCAGCGACGACTTGCCGGCGCCGCTGCGACCGATGATGCCAAACACTTCGCCGCGCTGGATCGCCAGGTCGATGCCGTGCAACGCGGCCACCGGGCCTTGCTGGCCGTTATAGGTTTTGCCAAGGCCGATGAAGCGAACATGGGCATGGTTCAGTTCGGGATGCAGTTCAGTGCGCTCGGCGCTTTGCGGCTCTGGAATCTCCAGTCGCCGTTGGATGGCGGCGGTCATGTTCAGCTTTCCCAACCGGCTTGATAGAGCTTGCCGTGAGCCTTATCCAGTGCGGCACGCACAGCCGGTGAGTGCTGGTAGATGTCGACGAACTTGATCAGACGCGGGTCGGTTTTGCTCTTGGGCTGGATCACGAACTGAATCACGTATTCCTTGTGATCGAGGCCGTCGAACAGCAGCGCGGAGCCCGCGTCGAAGGTTTTCGACAAGCGAATGTAGGCCGGATAGCCCTGGACCAGATCGGCGTCGTCATAAGCACGCACCAGTTGCACGGCTTCGACCTGGAGAATCTTGATGTGCTTCGGGTTGGCGATGATGTCTTCTTCAGTGGCCTTGTAGCCGACGCCGGGCTTGAGGGTGATCAGGCCGGCCTTGGCCAGCAGCTGCAAGCCACGACCACTGTTGATCGGATCGTTGGCGATGGCCACGCTGGCGCCTTGCGGCAGTTCGTCGAAGCTTTTGTATTTCTTCGAGTAGAGGCCGACGTTGTTGATGATGCCTGGCGCGAACGGCACCAGGTCGAAACCCGACGCAGCCTTGGCGTTTTCCAGGAACGGGATGTGCTGGAAGTAGTTCACGTCGATGTCGCCGGCGGCGAGGCTGACGTTCGGCGCGATCCAGTCGCTGAACTCCACCAGCTCGACTTTCAGGCCTTGTTTGCCGGCTTCTTCGACCGCCGCTTCCAGCGGAATGGCGAAGGCGGCGGTGGTGCCGATTTTCAGTGGCGCGTCGGCGGCGAAGGCCACCGAGCTGAACAGGCCGAGGGCCAGGGCCAGTGCTTTGACTGGGTGGGAGAGGTAGTTCTTTTTCATGATGAGTAGTCCAGTCAGTGCATTAATTTTTTGGTGTCTGGTAGGGCCTCTTCGCGAGCAAGCCCGCTCCCACATTTGGAATGCATTCCCCTGTGGGAGCGAGCCTGCTCGCGAAGCTTTCAGCGGCGGTAAGCCGAACCGGTATGTTGCTCAGGCAAAAACGCCTCCCGCTGAAACAGCTTTTCGCGCAAGGTGCCGCTGTCGTACGCCGTCTTGTACGAGCCCCGCCGTTGCAACTCGGGGATCACCAGTTCGATGAAATCCTCATAGCTTTCCGGCGTGACGATGCGGGTCAGGTTGAAGCCATCCAGCCCGGTTTCGGCGATCCAGGATTCCAGTTCATCCGCCACTTGCTGCGGTGAGCCGACCACGGTGATGTAACGCCCGCCGAGGGCGTGTTGTTCCAGCAGTTTGCGTCGGGTCCAGTCGTTGTTTTGCAGGTGTTTGGTGGCGGACTGGATGGCGTTGCTCTTCACGTACTGGATCGGCTCGTCGATTTCATATTGGGAAAAATCGATCCCGGTGGACGCCGAGAAATGCGCAACGCCGGCCTCGGCACTGGCGTAGCTCAGGTACTCTGCGTGCTTGGCCCAGGCCAGCTCTTCGGTGGCGCCAACGATCACGTTCAGCCCCATGAACACCTTGATGTCCTCCAGATTGCGCCCGGCTTCGACGGCGCTGGCGCGCACCTTGTCCACCTGCGCCTTGGTTGATGCCTTGGTCTGGCCGCTGATGAATACGCATTCGGCATGTCGCCCGGCGAACAACAAACCACGATCCGAACTGCCGGCCTGGAACAGCACCGGCGTGCGCTGTGGCGAGGGCTCACAGAGGTGAAAACCCTCGACCTGATAGAACTCGCCCTTGTGCTCGACCTTGTGCACTTTGTCCGGCTGCGCGTAGATCCGTTGCCGTGGATCATTGAGTACCGCACCGTTTTCCCAACTGCCTTCCAGGAGTTTGTAGAGCACCTCCAGGTACTCGTCGGCCTGGTCATAGCGGCGGTCATGCTCGACCTGTTCGCTCAGGCCCATGGCCTTGGCTGCGCTGTCGAGATAGCCGGTGACGATGTTCCAGCCGACCCGCCCACGGCTCAGGTGATCCAGTGTCGACAGGCGGCGGGCGAACAGATACGGCGCTTCGTAGGTGAGGTTGGCGGTCAGGCCGAAACCGAGGTTTTTCGTCACCGCCGCCATCGCGGAAACCAGTAGCAGCGGATCGTTGACCGGCAACTGGATCGACTCTTTCAGCGGTACGTCCACCGAGTTCTGGTAGACGTCGTAGACCCCGACGATGTCGGCGATGAACAGGCCGTCGAACAGCCCGCGCTCCAACAGCTGCGCCAGTTCGGTCCAGTATTCGAGGGTGTTGTATTGGGTGGATGTGTCGCGCGGGTGCGTCCACAAGCCATGGTTGATGTGCCCGATGCAGTTCATGTTGAACGCGTTGAGCAGGATCTTCTTCTTGGCCATTCAGATGGTCCCCCGCAGTGGTGGGTTTTCATCGTTGAGGTAGTAATTGCCCACCGCGTGATACTTCCAGCGCACCGGGTCGTGCAGGGTATGCACCCGGGCGTTGCGCCAGTGACGGTCGAGGCCGTGTTCGATCAGGGTCGCCTGGCTGCCGGCCAGTTCGAACAGCGTGCTGCCGGCGGCCAGGGAGATTTCGGTGCTCAGGGCGCGGGCTTCGGCCACGGCAATCGACGCGGCGGCGACGGTCTGGGCATGGGTGTCGGCCTGGGCCTGGTCGAGGTATTCACCGGCACGATCCAGAAGCGCCTCGGCGGCGTGCAGGCGAATGCTCAAGTGGCCGAAGCTCTTGAGGGTCAGCGGATCGTCCGTGGCTTTTTCGTGGGTGGCGTCGATCCACGGCCGGGTTTTCGTGCGCACGAAGTGCAGCGCATCTTCATACGCGGCGCGGGCGATGCCGGTGTCGATGGCGGCGTGGAGAATCTGCGCCAGCGGGCCGACCGGGGTCGGGCGCTCGAAAGCGCTTTGAAAGGGGATGACATCTTCGGCGGCAACAAAGACATCTTCGAACACCACCGAACCGCTGCCGGTGGTGCGCTGGCCGAAGCCGCTCCAGTCGTCGATCACGCTCAGGCCCTTGCTGTTGCGCGGGACGAACGCCAGTTGCTGCACGCCGTTTTCATCCACCACCGAGGTGGGAATGCGCTGGGCGTAGATCGCGCCGGTGGCGTAGAACTTGCGACCATTGATGCGATAGCCGCTGGCGTCGCGAGTCAGGCTTGTGACGCGATCGTGTGCGGTTTTGGTGCCGAGTTCGGCCAACGCATTGCCGAAGCGCTGGCCGGCCAAAACCTCGGCGTACAGGCGTTGCTTCTGCTCGTGGCTGCCGTTCACCCGCAGCACTTCGAGGGCATAGAAATGGTTCTGCGGGATCTGCCCCAGGGAGCCGTCGGCCCGGGCGATCAAGGCGATGACCTTGGCCAGGGTGACGTTGGAAACACCGGCGCCGCCGTATTCCTTTGGCACGCTGATGCCCCACAGGCCCGAGCGGGAAAACACTTCCAGTTCCGGGTGTGGCAAACGGCGCTCGCGGTCGCGCGTGGCGCTGTCGCGCTTGAAGTCTTCGGCAAGGTCGCTGGCGACGATCAGGGCCTGTTCATCGCTGGTGATGACCGCGACGGGGTGAGAACTTGTCATGTGTTTCTCCAGAGCTCTGGTAAAAAGTGTGCTGGTCGTCAGATCCAGGAATGGCGAGCCGGCAGCGTGCCGTTGAGGCGATAGGCGCCGACCGCGTGATACTTCCAGCGCACCGGGTCGTGCAGGGTATGCACCCGGGCGTTGCGCCAGTGGCGGTCGAGGTTGAATTCGGCGAGGGTCGCGCGGCTGCCGGCCAGTTCGAGCAGCTTTTCGCTGGCCAGCAACGCAATCTCGGTGGTCAGCACTTTGGCTTCGGCCACGGCAATCGAGGCGCGGGCGGCGGACTCGGCGGTGAGTGGTGCGGCGCTGACTTCATCGAGCACTTGCCCGGCCTTGCGCAGCAGCGCTTCGGCGGCGTGCAATTCGATTTTCAACTTGCCGATATCGGCGATCACGTACAGGTCATCGCTGGCCCGCTCGACCTTGGCGTCGATCCACGGCCGGGCGCGGGTTTTCACGAAGTCGATGGCGTCGTCGATGGCGCCTCGGGCGATACCGGCGTCGATGGCCGCTTGAATCAGCTGCGAGACAGCACCCTGGATGTTCGGTGTGTCGTTGATCCGCCAGTTATCCACCACCAGTTCGGGGTCGGCCTGCACGTTGTTGAGCAAAATCGTGCCACTGGCGGTGGTGCGCTGACCAAACCCGGACCAGTCATCGACGATGCGCAATCCCGGTGTACCGCGCCGGATGAACGCCAACACTTGCTTGCCATCGTCGTTCAACGCTTTGACCGCGACCCAATGGGCGAACAGTGCGCCCGTTGAATAGAACTTCTGGCCATTGAGGACGCCGTCAGCGGTGATGCGAGCCTTCAGTTCCAGGGTGTTTTTGCTGCCGCGTTCCGGCCCGGCATTGCCGATGCGCCAGCCATCCAGGACGCTTTTGAACAGCAGGTTTTTCTGTGCTTCGGTGGCGCTGCCGAGTACCAGGTTAAGAATGCCGAACTGGTTTTGCGGGATCTGCCCAAGCGCCGGGTCGGCCGCGGAAATGATCGCGAAAACCTCGGCCAAGGTAACGAACGAAACCTGCGGGCCACCGTGCTCGCGGGGGATGGAAATGCTGCCCAGGCCGCTGCGGGTGAACTGTTCGATTTCCGCCCACGGCAGCTTGCGCTGCCGGTCACGTTTGGCCGCTTGCAGACGGGCGACTTGCGCCAGTTCGTGGGCCGCCTTGATGGCTTGAGCATCGTTGCGCAAGACTTGTGCGGGCAACAACGGCGGGGCGATGTCCAGGTCACTCTGGACGATTGCATCTGCCAGACTGGACATCAGTGCCGCTCCTTGGCTGCACGCAATGCCCTGGCGATCTGCACTGGGGTGATTGTGTTCCGGACCATACCTACCTCACATCTTATGGAAGCGCCGCTTGTGGCCGCGCATGAAAACAAGGATGTCCGGTGGTCCGGTGTATATACCCTAAACGTGTATAAATATTTTATGAACTAACTTTTAGGAATATACATAGAAGGGCGTTCTCGGGGGAGCGCACAATCCCTGTGGCGAGGGGTGTGTGATCATTTTTCGCGGGGTTCAGCAGCCTTGAGGGGATGTTTCTTCGGGACCTTCAGATAAGTACTTGCACAACCGATCTTCAGCGTACGGGCCGGCGCCCAGCGGGAGTTGTTGCCCACCCGGTCGAGAATGCAGTACGTCACTTCCAGCCGCAGGTCTTCGCCGGCTTCGAGGATGATGGCCGGCGGTATCCAGACCTGAATCGGCTGACCCACATCGGCGGACTTGAGCCGTGGCAGATCCATGCGCACATCGCCCCAGCGCAGGGTGATTTCGTCGTCGACGGCCATGTTCAGGTACGGCTCGATGGTCAACGGAACACCGCGTTTGACCTGACTCGGATTGACCCCCTGACGGCGAATCGCCTCGGGAATGCTCACCGGTGCCAGGCACTGGTTTTCATCACCGCACAGCGCGGAGGGTTGGCCGCCCGGGCAGTCGAGTTTGATCTGCACGTTTCGGCTGGCCGATATCGTCGGGCTTCGACCAACTTGCATGACCCGGTAGTGAATGCACGAGGTACCGTTGGCGACAAAACTTTCAGGCACCCGCAGCTGCACCGGTTGGCCGACATCGCTGGCGGTCAGCACGCGGGAGGCCACGTAGCAGTTGTCCCAGAACAGTTCGATCAGGTCGCCTTCGTCCATGGCGGGGTAGGGCGCTACCTCGATCAGCAGGTGTGCCGCGCAAGTGACGTTGATGCCGGTCTTGTTGGATTGCGCCAGGGTCGGGGCCGCAAGCCTGGATTTGTTCGAGGTGCTGTTCATGAAGTCTCCTTGAAGTCTTGCAACGAAGTCCGTTTCTGGAATATCAAAAACCAATAATCGAACAGAAAAACCGTTCATTACTTTGAGTTTAAATAATGATTCAAACGTGATGAGTGTCGCTGGCTGGAGGCTAGATAAGAGCCAGGAAGATCAGGTGTCAATAAGATTTGTTAGTTGTGGGTGGTATATGGTGTTATTCAGAAAGTTCCTACGATCAAAAGTAAGTAAACCACGCCGTTGCGTCGAATTTATCTGCTGAAATCGGGTAAATACGGGCGGGTTTGTGCAAGTCACAAGCACTGTCTTGCGATGGGTGATCTGATTGGATTGGCACTGTTTAATTGTGGCGATGCATATGTATGTGCCGCGTGCGCGCACAAAATATGCATCTCGAATAGATAGGTTTAGTTTGATATTGATGGCGCGTATTTCTAGAGGTGGGTAACTTCCATCCGTGGAAGGTTACACCGTTGTTGCGCAGGGTTATTAGTTGTGAGCGTTATTCAGGAACTTACTTAGGAACTGTTTGGTTCGTTCTTCTTTCGGGTTGGCAAACAACGCCTTCGCTTCGCCTTGCTCGACGATCACGCCCTTGTCGAAAAACACCACACGGTTGGCCACGTCCCGGGCAAAGCCCATTTCGTGGGTGACGATCACCATGGTGCGCTTCTCTTCGGCAAGGCCGCGGATGGTCGCCAATACCTCGCCCACCAGCTCCGGGTCGAGGGCCGAGGTCGGCTCATCGAACAGGATCACTTCCGGCTCCATCGCCAGCGCCCGGGCAATCGCCACGCGCTGTTGCTGGCCACCGGAGAGGCGACGCGGGTAAGCGTCCTCCTTACCCGCCAGACCGACCTTGGCCAAGAGCTTTTTACCCAGGGCAACGGCATCGGCGAGCGGGATCTTCTTCACGATGATCGGGCCTTCGATGACGTTTTCCAGGGCGGTGCGGTGAGGGAACAGGTTGAAGTTCTGGAACACGAAACCTACGTGCTGGCGCAAACGCCGGACCAGGCTCTGTTGCTGGTTCAGGGGGCGGCTGGTATCGACTTCGATATCGCCGACCTTGATCCGGCCGCTGGTGGGTTCTTCCAGAAAATTCAGGCAGCGCAGGAAGGTGGTCTTGCCCGAACCGCTAGGGCCGATGATCGCGACCACCTCGCCTTCCTTGACCTCAAGATCGATGCCGTTGAGCACGACTTGACCCTTGAACTGCTTTGTCAGTTTTTCCACGACAATCATCGGGTCAGGACTCCTGGTCGTGCCGATTGACCCGCGCTTCCAACTGGTTCTGCAGGTGCGAAAGCACCGTGGCCAGGACCCAGTAGATCAGTGCGGCGGCAAGATACATGGTGAAGATTTCGAAGGTGCGGGCGGTGATCAACTGTGCCTGACGGAACAGCTCCGGCACCTGGATGGTGGCGGCCAGCGCAGTGTCCTTGACCAGCGAAATGAAGCTGTTGCCCAGCGGCGGCAATGCAGTGCGCATTGCCTGCGGCAGGATGGCCCGGCGCAGGGTCTGCGCGCGGGTCATGCCGATACTGGCAGCCGCTTCCCACTGGCCGCGCTCGATGGAGCTGATCGCGGCACGCAGGATTTCACAGGCGTAGGCGGCCATGTTCAGCGAGAAGCCGATCAGGGCCGCCGGCAGCGGATCCAGTTCCAGACCCAGTTGCGGCAAGCCGTAATAGATCACGAACAGTTGCACCAGCAACGGCGTGCCGCGAAAGAACGACACGTAGATGCGGGCGATCCAGCTCACCAGTTTGAAGCGCGACAGGCGCATCAGCGCCAGACCGAACCCCATCACCAGGCCGAAGAACATCCCGCCCAGGCTGAGGATCACCGTGTAATACGCGCCCTTGAGCAGAAAGGGCGCGGAGTCCAGTGCGAGTTGGAAAGCTTCTCCCATTATTGAGTGACGTCAGCGTTGAAGTATTTTTCCGAGAGCTTTTTCAGGGTGCCATCGGCGCGTAGCTTATCGATTGCCTTGTTCACTGCGGCCAGCAATTCAGGCTCGCCTTTGCGCAGGGCAATGCCGGCTTCCTGACGGGAGAACGCATCACCGGCGGCGGTGGTGTCCTTGGCCTTCTTGGCGTATTCCAGCGCGGCGAGGCGGTCGATCAGGATGGCGTCGATACGGCCGACACGCAGGTCCTGGAACTTGGTCGGATCATCTTCATAGGTGCGGATGTCAGCGGTCGGCACATTGGCTTTCACCCACTCTTCGTAGTTGGTGCCCAGGCCTACGCCGACTTTCTTGCCAGACAGGTCGGCGGTGGACTTGATGTTCAGCTCGGCGGCCTTCTTGGTCAGCACCAGCGCCTGAATCCCGGAAACGGTGTACGGCTCGGAGAAGTCATACTTCTTCTTGCGCTCTTCGGAGATGGTCACCTGGTTGATCACTGCGTCCAGGCGCTTGGATTCCAGGGCCGCGAGGATGCCGTCCCATTTGGTCGGTTGCAGCTTGACCTTCACACCCAGCTCTTTGGCCAGGGCTTCGGAGAACTCGACTTCGAAGCCGGTCAGTTTGCCGTCGGCGTCGACGAAACTGAACGGTGGGTAGGTGCCTTCCAGGCCGACGTTGATCACGCCTTTGTCCTTGATTTGTTGCAGTTGCTCACCGGCAACCGCCTGGCCAATCAGGCCGGCGCTCAGTGCCAGGCCCAGCGAACCCACCAGCAGATTGCGACGTAGTGCGGAAAAATTCATGACAAGCCCCTGTGTTTTCTTATGGAAGACGCTTTAGGAAAGTTGGCAAATTCGGGATTTTGACGACTGCGATATCCTGCCCTAAAGCAGCTTATGCGTCTCGCTGCAAATTCGCCTGCGGCGTGACTATAAGATGACGCCGTTAGATAGGAAAATAATAAATATACTATTTGTTATTCAATAATTGAATATGCGGGTGATCCATTGTGGCGAGGGGGCAAGCCCCCTCGCCACAGGCAAGCTCTCTGCCACTCAAGCGCATCAGCCAGTCAGATAATCCTTATAGGCAAACAGCGCCGGCGCCCCGCCGGTGTGCAGGAAGATAATCGGACCCTCGTCGAAACGCTGACGTCCGATCCCGTCCAGCAAGCCCGCCATGGCCTTGCCAGTGTAGACCGGGTCCAGCAGCAAGCCTTCCTGGCTCGCCAGCAGCTTCACCGCCGCCAGTGTCCCGGCATTCGGCTCGCCATAACGCGGGGCGAAATATTCATCCCACAACTCGACCTTGAAAGCCTCCGGCAGATTCACGCCCAGCAACTCGGCGGTGCGTTCGGCGAGGCCTTGAACCTTTGGCCGCTGATCTTCATCGCTGCGCGAAACCGTCACGCCGATCACTGGCAGATCCGGCAGCGCTTCACTCAAGGCCAGTGCCAGTCCGCTGTGGGTGCCGGCACTGCCCGAGGCCAGGACCACGGCGGCGAACTTCAGGCCGGTGTCCTTGATCTGCTCGGCCAGTTCCAGCCCGGCGCGCACGTAGCCCAGGGCGCCCAGCGCATTGGAACCACCGATCGGCACCAGGTACGGCTTCTTGCCGTTGCTGCGCAGTCGGTTGGCCAGGGCTTGCAGTTGCTCGTCGGCGTTGTCGAGGTTTTCCACCAGTTCGACCTTGGCATCGAACAGGTCGAGCAGCAGGCGGTTGCCGTTGCCGGTGTAATTGCTGTCGCCAGTGCCGAGAGGATTTTCCAGAAGGGCTACGCAGCCCAGCCCCAACTTTGCGGCAATGGCGGCTGTCTGGCGCACGTGGTTCGATTGCAGTGCGCCCGCCGTGATCAAGGTGTCGGCGCCCTGGGCCAAGGCATCGGCGGCCAGGTATTCGAGTTTGCGCAGCTTGTTGCCGCCCATCGCCAGCGGCGTCAGGTCATCGCGCTTGACGTACAGGTCGCGGCCCAGCCAGGTTGACAGGCGTTCGAGTTTTTCCAGGGCGGTGGGCTGACCGAGCAGGTCGAGGCGGTTAAAGCGGGCGAGCTGTTGTTTGATCATGAGTCCGTACTGGCGGTTGAAGATCTCAGGACTATAGGCACGCCAAAAAGTTGGGGCAACCGCCAATCGCTTATAGCCAATCGAACTGAGCACAGCACTATTGGTTCTTAATTTGCCTCGTGACCCTTGCCGTAAAGTAATCGCGGTCAGTGCGGCCAGACAGTCCGGCCGCCCGTGAGGAGTTTTTACCGTGAGTGAGCGTTCCAGCCATTGGCAATTGCAGACCATCGTCAGCCAGCTGCGCACGGCACGTGAGCAGTGGCGTGCACAAAACGGCCGGGCCACCGGCGAGCAGGGCGGTCGCGAATTGCCGTCCCGCGCAGCCATGGCGGACATTCTCGAAGCCCTGTGCGGTGCGTTGTTCCCGATGCGCCTGGGGCCAGTGGACTTGCGTGAGGAGAGCGAAGACTTCTACGTCGGCCACACCCTGGATGTGGCGTTGAATGCACTGTTGGCCCAGGCGCGACTCGAATTGCGCTACGCCGCACGCCACAGTGCCCAGGCCGAGACTGAAGTCGAAGCCAAAACCATCCAGATCATTCAGGACTTCGCCCTCGCTTTGCCCGGGTTGCGCAGCCTGTTGGACACCGACGTGCTGGCGGCCTATCACGGTGACCCGGCGGCCCGCAGTGTCGATGAAGTGTTGTTGTGCTATCCGGGGATTCTGGCGGTGATTCACCATCGTCTGGCCCACCATTTGTATCGCGCCGGATTGCCGCTGCTGGCGCGGATCAGCGCGGAAATCGCTCACTCGGCCACCGGCATCGACATTCACCCTGGCGCGCAGATCGGCCGCAGTTTCTTCATCGACCACGGGACCGGTGTGGTGATTGGCGAAACCGCGATCATCGGCGAGCGCGTGCGGATCTATCAGGCAGTGACCTTGGGTGCCAAGCGCTTCCCGGCGGACGAAGACGGTCAGTTGCAGAAAGGCCAGCCTCGGCATCCGATTGTCGAGGATGACGTGGTGATTTATGCCGGGGCGACGATTCTGGGGCGGATCACCATCGGCCAGGGCTCGACCATTGGCGGCAATGTCTGGCTGACCCGCAGCGTGCCGGCGGGCAGCAACCTGACCCAGGCGAATTTGCAGTTGGATGATGGGGCGCAGAAGTAGGCTCCTGAATCTTCGCTGACTGTTCTGGCCTCTTCGCGGGCAAGCCCGCTCCCACAGTGGATCTCTGGTGAACACAACTATTGTGAACGGCATTGAACCCTGTGGGAGCGAGCTTGCTCGCGATTGGATTTCAAGCCGAATCGAGCCAGTGGCCCTGATCTAATCCTGCGCCGAACCCACCCTTGAGCTAGCGTAATACCAGTACCGCCGAGCCCTGCGATTAGTCCTTAGCCCCCTATCCATGTTTAACTTGAACGTTCATTCAAGTTAAACCGGCGGTTCGCTGCCCGCTCACAACAGGAGGCTTGCCTTTGCTGAGTCCGATTTCTACAGCCACGTTTTACCTCTTCGAGGTGCACCGAACATGAGTGCATCGTCCATCCCTCCAAGCGGTCTGATCCGCATGAATCCGCCGGTGTTCTGGTTCTCGGCGAGTTTCATCCTGTTGTTTGGTGTCGTTGTCATCGCCATGCCCGAACAGGCCGGTGCCTGGTTGCTGGCGGCGCAAAACTGGGCGGCCAACACGGTCGGCTGGTATTACCTGCTGGCGATGACCCTGTATCTGGTCTTCGTGGTGGTCACCGCCTTGTCCGGCTACGGCAAGATCAAGCTCGGTGCCGACCACGACGAACCCGAATTCAGCTATTTGTCCTGGGCCGGCATGCTGTTCGCCGCCGGGATCAGCATCACCCTGTTTTTCTTCTGCGTGTCCGAGCCGCTGACCCACATGCTGCAACCGCCCCAGGGCGAGGCCGGTACGGCGGATGCGGCGCGCCAGGCGATGCAGATTCTGTTTCTGCACTGGGGCCTGCATGGCTGGGGCGTGTTCGCCTTTGTCGGCATGGCGCTGGCCTACTTCGCCTACCGGCATAACCTGCCACTGGCCCTGCGCTCGGCGCTGTACCCGCTGATCGGCAAGCGTATCAACGGCCCCATCGGTTACGCGGTGGATGGCTTCGGCATCATCGCCACGGTGTTCGGCCTTGGTGCCGACATGGGCTTCGGCGTGCTGCACCTCAACTCGGGCCTGGACTACCTGTTCGGCATCGCCCACACCCAATGGATTCAGGTCGGCCTGATCACCTTGATGATGGGCGCTGCGATCATCGTTGCGGTATCCGGTGTCGACAAGGGCGTGCGGGTCATGTCCGACATCAACATGCTGCTGGCCTGCGCGCTGCTGCTGTTCGTGTTGTTCGCCGGCCCCACGCAGCACTTGCTCAACACCCTGATCCAGAACCTCGGCGATTACCTCGGCGCCTTGCCGATGAAGAGTTTCGACCTCTACGCCTACGACAAACCCAGCGACTGGTTGGGCGGCTGGACGGTGTTCTACTGGGCCTGGTGGATTGCATGGTCGCCGTTCGTGGGCCTGTTCATCGCACGGATTTCCCGTGGCCGGACCATCCGCGAATTCGTCTTCGGCGTGCTGTTGATTCCGCTCGGCTTCACCCTGGCGTGGATGTCGATCTTCGGCAACAGCGCCATCGATCAAGTGCTCAACCACGGCATGAGCGCGCTCGGCATGTCGGCCATCGACAACCCGTCGATGACGCTCTACCTGCTGCTGGAAACCTACCCGTGGAGCAAAACCGTCATTGCGGTCACGGTGTTCATCAGCTTCGTGTTCTTCGTCACCTCCGCCGACTCCGGCACCGTGGTGCTGTCGACGCTGTCCGCCAAGGGCGGCAACCCGGATGAAGACGGGCCGAAATGGCTGCGGGTGTTCTGGGGCGCGATGACCGCATTGGTGACCAGTGCTTTGCTGTTTTCCGGCAGCATCGATGCATTGAAGTCGGCGGTGGTCCTGACCTCGCTGCCGTTCTCGCTGATCTTGCTGTTGATGATGTGGGGTCTGCACAAGGCGTTTTATCTGGAGTCGCAGAAGCAGATTGCGCAGATGCATTCACTGGCACCGGTGTCCGGTTCACGGCGGGGTGGCTGGCGCCAGCGCCTGAGTCAGGCGGTGCATTTCCCGTCGCGGGATGAGGTCTATCGCTTCCTTGATACGACGGTGCGCCCGGCGATTGAAGAAGTGTCTGCCGTGTTCATCGAAAAGGGTTTGCACGTAGCGACACACCCGGACCCGGCCAATGACAGCGTCAGCCTGGAAATCGGCCACGGCGACCAGCATCCGTTCGTTTATCAGGTGCAGATGCGCGGTTACTTCACGCCGTCGTTTGCCCGTGGCGGCATGGGTTCCAAGCAACTCAACAATCGCCGTTACTACCGGGCCGAAGTGCATTTGAGCGAGGGCAGTCAGGACTACGATCTGGTCGGCTACACCAAGGAACAGATCATCAACGACATCCTCGACCAGTACGAACGGCACATGCAGTTCCTGCATCTGGTGCGTTGATCAAGGCCTTCACGTCTCGGTGGTCAACGCCATGAACAACACCAGCGCCGCCACCGGAACACCGAACACGGCGCTACCGACCACCAGTTCGGTGCTCAATGGCTGGCCGGCATGCACCATGCCGACTGCGCCATTGATCAGCGTCAGCGCCAGCCACAGCACGATAAAACTGTAGGCCACGGTCTGGCGGGTGAAGCCGATTTTCTCGCCGATGTAGAGCATCAACGCCAGGAGGATCAGGCCGAAGGTGATGATGATGGTGGTGTGCATGGTGTGTGCTTCCGCTGGATTTTTTTGCCTGACAAACCGCTATCGCGGTGTCTGTCTGAGCATAGTTAAACCAACCCGCCATTCACCCGCAAAATCTGCCCATTGACCCACGCCGAATCCGGCCCGGCGAGGAAGGACACGACTCGGGCAATGTCTTCTGGCTGACCGAGACGCTCCAGCGGCGCCATCTTCGCGAAACTCTGAATCTGCTCCTCACTCTTGCCGTGCAAAAACAGCTCAGTCGCCACCGGCCCGGGAGCCACCGCATTGACGGTAATGTTGCGCCCGCGCATTTCCTTGGCGAACACCTGGGTCAGGCACTCCACTGCCGCTTTGCTGGCGATGTACACCGCGTAGCCCGGCAGGTTCATGCCGACGGTGCTGCTGGAGAAGTTAATGATCCGGCCACCGCTGTTCAGGCGGGTCGCCGCTTCACGCAGGGTATTGAAGGTACCGCGAGCGTGGATGTTGAAGTTCTGCTCGAACAGTTCGTCGCTGTGTTGCGCCAGCGGCAGCACCTTGAGGATGCCGGCGTTGTTCACCAAAACATCGACCTTGCCGAACTGGGTTTCAACCTCGTCGAACATCCGGCGTACGTCGTCGGCATTGGCCACATCGGCCTTGATCGCTATGGCCTGGTGACCGGCCTGACGCAGCTCCACCACCCGTTTCGAGGCTTCGGTGGCGCTGCTGGCGTAGTTGATGGCAACGGCGAAACCTTCGCTGGCCAGTTGTTTGGCGATGACCGCGCCGATGCCGCGGGAGGCGCCGGTCACGATGGCGACTTTCGGAGTTTGATGAGCCATGTTGGTGTTCCTGTTGATGGGGTGTGAAGTCAATTTCACATGTTTACTCAGGGCGATAAATGCACGAGAGTTGCCTTGACTGTTCAATAATCGCCAACAATCGAGTGTCTGGAGTGAGCTGTGGACCAAGTCAAAGCGATGAAGGTTTTTGTGCGGATCTACGAACGCAGCAGCTTCACGCAGGCGGCCGATGACCTGAACCTGCCACGCGCGACGCTGACCCACACCTTGAATCAGTTCGAGGCCTGGCTGGGTACGCGTTTGTTGGAGCGCAGCACGCGTAAAGTGCGCCCGACGCTGGATGGCGAGGCGTACTACCTGCGTTGCGTGCAACTGCTGGCAGAGCTGGAGGAAGCGGAATTGGCGTTTCGCGGCGTGGCCCCGAAGGGGCGGCTGCGGGTGGATTTGCACGGGACATTGGCCAAGCACTTCGTGGTCCCGGCGTTGCCGCAATTCATGGCACGTTTTCCCGACATCGAGCTGTCCATCAGCGAGGCTGACCGCCAGGTCGACCTGATCACCGAAGGTATCGATTGCGTGTTGCGCGCAGGAACATTGGGCGACTCCACGCTGATCGGCAAACGTGTCGCCAACCTGCGTCAGATCACCTGCGCCAGCCCCGCCTATTTGCGCAAGTACGGCGAACCGAAAAGCCTCGCCGACCTGAGCCGGCACCGTGCGGTGAACTACGTTTCGCGCACCACGGCCAGGTTGTTCCCGTTTGAATTCATGGTGGACGGTGAACTCAAGGAAGTGGCCATCGACGGTGCGGTCTCGGTGTTCGGCGCAGAAATCTACGCCGCCTCGGCGATTGCCGGGCTGGGCCTGATCCAGTGCCCGCACTACCGGATGCAAACGCAGATCTCCCAAGGCCTGGTGCAGGAAGTCCTCGTCGACACTCCACCGCCATCGATGCCGGTATCGGTGTTGTACCCGCACAACCGACACATGTCGCCCAGGGTCCGGGTGTTTGTGGACTGGTTGGGGGAGGTGTTTGCGGGGGCGCGGTAGCTTGTCAGTGGGGAAATATATGAAACGTTTCAGCCCGGTTGGGGCATGTGGCCCGGCCCTTACGGACAGGTTGGCTCGCGCAAGTACGTGCTGGCCAACATTGCCCAGGTGCGGGCACTCAACGAAATCGCCAAGCGTCGTGGCCAGAGCCTGGCGCAACTGGCGCAACTGGCGCTGGCCTGGACCCAGCGCGATCCTCGGGTCACTTCGGCCTTGATTGGCGCGAGCCGGCCGGAGCAGATCATCGAGAACGTCGGGGCGTTGAAGAACTTGAGCTTCAGTGCGCAGGAGCTGGCGGAAATTGACCGGTTTGCCCAGGAGGGTGGGGTCAATCTTTGGGAGAAGCCTTCGACGGCTGAGTAAGAGTCAGGTTCCGGTTTTTCCGGTGCCCGTTCCGGCCCCATCGCGGGCAAGCCCGCTCCCACAGTGTCCGTGTCGTACACAAAATCTGTGAACACAGCTGAACCTGTGGGAGCGGGCTTGCCCGCGATGAGGCCAGTCCTGACAGTAAAGATTTCAGGGTTCAGCGAAAAAACGGCACATCCCCCAACACAGTCGCCCGCTGCATCACCCGCCGTGCCGGCCGGTAATCGTCCACCGCGTAATGTTGGGTCACGCGGTTGTCCCAGAACGCGATGTCGTCCTGCTGCCAGCGCCAGCGAATGGTGAATTCCGGTCGCGTTGAATGGGCGAACAGGAACTTCAGAATCGCCTCGCTCTCGGTTTCCGACAGCTCGTTGATCTTCGAGGTGAAGCCTTCGTTGACGAACAGCGAGCGGCGCCCACTCACCGGGTGCGTGCGGATCACCGGGTGCGACAGCGGCGGATTCTTGCGCCGTGCATCTTCCCACTGGGCCAACGCCTCGGGCGTGTTGCCGTAGCGCTCCAGCGGAAACGAACGGGTGAAGTCATGGGTGGCGGTCAGACCTTCGAGCAAGGTTTTCAGCGGCGTCGACAGGGCTTCGTACGCGGCAATCCCGCTGGCCCACAACGTGTCGCCGCCAAACTCCGGCAGCAGCTTGGCGCTGAGCACCGCGCCCATGGCCGGGGTCGGCAGGAAGGTGACGTCGGTGTGCCAGATCGCGTTATCGCGCACGTCAGTGACGGCGGTGTCGAGGATCAGCACTTCGGGTTGCTCCGGCACATTCGGGTAGATCGGATGAATGTGCAGGTCGCCGAAATTCGCGGCGAATCGCGCCTGTTGCTGTGGCGTGATCGGCTGGTTGCGGAAGAACAGCACCTGATGCTTGAGCAGGGCCTGTTCGATGGCATCGCGCTGCTCCAGGTTCAGCGGCTGGCTGATGTCGATGCCACTGATCTGTGCACCGAGGGCGGAGCTTAGGGGGACGATGGTCAGGTGGCTCATGGTGGTTCTCTTAAATCCGGGTGCCGTGTTTTTTGTGGGATCGCCGCACCGCCGCTCCCACAGGTTTATTCAGTAATCAGTGGGCCTGGCCATGCCACGGCACCAGTTTGCGTTGCAGGGCACGCAGGCCCAACTCCATCGCGAAGGCGATCAGTGCGATCATCAGAATCCCCAGTACCACCACATCGGTGACCAAAAACTGCGCGGCCGATTGCACCATGAAGCCCAGACCGCTGGTGGCGGCGATCAGTTCGGCGGCGACCAGCGTCGACCAACCCACGCCGAGGCCGATGCGCACACCGGTCAGAATGTCCGGCAAGGCACTCGGCAGGATGACGTGGCGAATCAACTGCACGCGCGTTGCGCCCAGCGACTGCGCGGCACGCAATTTGGCCGGGTCGACCGTGCGCACACCGGTGGCGGTGGCGATGGCAATCGGGGCGAAGATCGCCAGGTAGATCAGCAGCACTTTCGACAATTCACCGATGCCGCACCAGATCACGATCAGCGGCAGATAAGCCAACGGCGGAATCGGCCGGTAGAACTCGATCAGCGGATCGAGTACACCACGGGCGATACGGTTGGCGCCGATGGCGATTCCCACCGGCACGGCGGTGAGAATCGCAAAGCCCAGGCCCAGGCCGATGCGGCTCAGACTCGCGCCGAGGTGCTGCCACAGGGTTGAATCCATATAACCCGAGGTCGCCAGCAGCCAGCCTTTTTGCAGCACGGCGGAGGGCGGCGGCAGGAACAACGGCTCGATCAAGCCGGTCGCCGTCACGGCCCACCAAATGGCAACGAGAGCGACCAGCGTCAGCACACTGATCCAGCGAGTGCTCAAACGGCGACTTGCCGGAATCACGGCTGAGCCTGGCGTTATCGCTGCGACGGGAATTTCGTAGCTGCTCATGCGCGCTCCTGCCGCTGGGCGGCGCTGCGTTGGGAGAACACTTTGGCGAGTACGTGTTCGCGGGTTTCGATAAAACGCGGGTCGGACTTGATCGAGCGGGCCGACTCACCGGCGGCATAACGCTGACCGAAATCGAGGCTCAGGCGCTCGACGATTTGCCCCGGGTTGGGCGCCAACAGAATCAGGTCGGTGGCGAGGAACACGGCTTCTTCGATGTCATGGGTAATCAGGAACACCGGTTTGGCGGTGCGTTGCCAGACTTGCAGCAACAGCTCCTGCATCTGCTCGCGGGTGAAGGCGTCGAGGGCGCCGAAAGGTTCGTCCATCAGCAACACGCGCGGGTCGGCGGCGAGGGCGCGGGCCAGGCCGACACGCTGCTTCTGGCCGCCCGAAAGCTGCCAGATGCGACGCTGTTCAAAACCGGAAAGGTCGACCAGGGCGAGCATTTCCCGGGCGCGAGCTTCACGTTTGTCCCGGGCGATACCGGCCAGCTCAAGGCCGAACCCGACGTTGACCAGCACGTCTTGCCACGGCAGCAGCGCGTCGTCCTGGAACACCACGCCGCGCTCGGCACTCGGGCCTTTGACGGGCACGCCGTCGAGGGTGATGCGCCCGGCGCTGGGTTCGACGAAACCGGCAATCAGGTTCAACAGCGAAGTCTTGCCACTGCCGGACGGGCCGAGGGCGACCAGCAATTGCCGGGGCCCCAGGCTCAGGGAGATATCCGCCAACACCGGTTCCGGGTTGCCGGGGTACTGTGCGCTGATGCGCTCCAGCTGTAGCAAGGCCATCGCATTGACTCCCGATCAGTGGGTGATGAACTTGGCGCTGACGTACGGCGCGTAGTCCGGCAGCACGGCCTCGACCTTGCCTTGTTCCTTGAGGAATGCCGCGGTGTCGGTGATGGCCTTGGTGGTCGGCGCGCCGAGAGTGAGCACCTGGTCAGCCGCCAGCGGGTAGACGTTGCCTTGCAGCAGCAATGGAATGTCGCTGGCCTTGGCGCCGGAGAGCTTCACCAGTTTGTCGACGTTGCCCTGGTTGGCGAGCCAGGCTTGCGGGTCTTTGCGGTAATCGGCGTAGGCGTCCAGGGTCACTTTGGCGAACGCGGTGACGATCTCCGGGTGCTTCTCGGCGAAATCCTTGCGCACGATCCAGGCATCGAAGGTCGGTGCACCGAACTTGGCGAGCTCGCCGGAGGTGATCAGTACCTTGCCGTTTTCCTTGGCGACACCGAGGGCCGGGTCCCACACGTACGTGGCGTCGATGTCACCGCGCTTCCAGGCGGCAATGATCGCAGGTGGAGCCAGGTTGAGAACGGTCACTTTCGATGGATCGATATTCCAGTGCTTCAGCGCGGCGAGCAGGCTGTAGTGGCCGGTGGATACAAACGGCACGGCGATCTTCTTGCCGATCAGGTCTTGCGGGGTCTTGATCCCGGAACCGTCCCGGGCGACCAAGGCTTCGGCGGCGCCGATCTGGGTGGCGATGAGGAAGGTTTCCACCGGCACTTTGCGGGTGATGGCAGCGGTCAGGGGGCTGGAGCCGAGGTAGCCGATCTGCACGTCGCCGGAGGCGATGGCGGCGATGATATCGGCACCGTTGTCGAATTTGCGCCAGCTGATATCGGCCTTGGTGGCCTTTTCGTAAGCGCCGTCAGCCTGGGCGACTTTCGCCGGGTCAACGGTGGTCTGGTAGGCGACGGTGAAGTCGGCCGCCTGGGCAAAAAAACTCGCTATCGCCAAGGAAGCGGCCGCCAGCAAGCGAAGTGGGAAAGTCAGTTTCATCAGAAAGCTCCTTGTCAGGCGACCGAATGTCGGCGTGAAAAAGAGACTAAATGATCTAAGAATTCTAAAATAAATAACTTTTTCGAATTAGCTTATGAGGGTAAAACTTGGGAGCGACCGCTACGCGGTCATCGCGAGCAAGCTCGCTCCCACAGTGGATCTTCGGTGTGAGCACAATCGTGCAAACACCATTGAACCCTGTGGGAGCGAGCTTGCTCGCGATAAGGTCCGAAGGACCTTCAGTTGCTGATAGCCAGAATGCTCGCCTGGTACGCCCCGACAAACACATCGAAATCGCCGACTTCGTTCTGCTCCAGCTCAGCCTGCTGAGCCAGCGACGAACGCGCCCGCTCTTCAAACTTCGCCTGTTCCTCCGCCGGCAACGGCTCGCTACGGAAGAACTCGGCATGGGCCTGGCTCTGGCGCAGGGAGAACTGGGCGAAGCTTTCCTTGTGTTCGGCCATCGCTGCCAATACCTGGGCCGACGGCGTCAGGGACGGGTCCTGGACCTTGGACATCTGGACGTCCAGCGCCTTGCTGTGGGCATCGCCGCCATGGCTCTGGTCGAGCATCGCCGCCAGAGGCGCGATTTTTTCCAGCAGCTCGCCGGCCCATTCCTTCAGGTCAGCCGGCTGGCCATCCCGTTGCAGTTGCAGGCCCGGACGGCGACCTTCCTTGACCACGCTGAGGAAGTTCGAGGTCGCGTTGCCGCAACTGGTGTTGGTCAGCAGCGGGCTGTCATTGAGCGCGCAGTACAGCAGGAACGCATCGAGGAAGCGCGATTCGGTGAGGTCGATGCCCATCGGCAGGAACGGGTTGATGTCCAGGCAGCGCACTTCGACGTACTGGATGCCACGGGCCACCAGCGCCTGGATCGGCCGCTCGCCGGTATAGGTCACGCGTTTCGGGCGGATGTTGGAGTAGTACTCGTTTTCGATCTGCAGGATGTTGGTGTTGAGCTGTACCCACTCGCCATCCTGGTGGGTGCCGACTTCGACGTACGGTGCATACGGCGTGGCCACCGCTTTACGCAGGCTGTCGGTGTAGCTGTTCAGATCGTTGTAGCACGGCGTCAGACCGGCCTGGGCGTTGCTCTGGTAACCCAGGTCGCTCATGCGCAGGCTGGTGGCGTACGGCAGGTACAAAGTCTGTGGGTCCAGTTGTTCCAACTGGTGCGAACGACCGCGCAGGAAGCCGGCGTCCAGTGCCGGTGAAGCACCGAACAGGTACATCAGCAGCCAGCTGTAGCGGCGGAAGTTGCGGATCAGCGCGATGTAGGACGACGACTGAAAGTCGCGGTCGGTGCCGACAAAGCCTTCGGCCTGCCTGAGCAGCGGCCAGAGTTTTTCCGGCAGGGAAAAGTTGTAGTGGATGCCGGCAATGCATTGCATGGTCTTGCCGTAACGCAGGGCCAGGCCCTTGCGGTAGACGTACTTGAGCTGCCCGATATTGGACGTGCCGTAATAGGCGATCGGGATATCTTCCTCGGCCGGCAACGGGCACGGCATCGATGGGCTCCACAGGTACTCGTTGCCGAGCTTGCTATAGGCAAAGCGGTGAATGCTGTCCAGGCTCGCCAGCGTATCGGCAGGATCGGGCAGGGCCGGGGTGATGAACTCCAGCAGCGACTCGGAATAGTCGGTGGTGATCTGTTCATTGGTCAGCGCGGAACCCAATTCTTCCGGGTGCGGCGTTTGCGCCAGGCGACCTTCGCCGTTCACGCGCAGGCATTCACGTTCGATGCCGTGAAGGCACTGTTCGAGCAGAGAGAGGTTAGCGCGCTCGCCGAGCAGAGCCAGGCGGCGGTTGAGAAGTTCGCTCAAGTTGGATTCCTTCACGCGTCAGTCGCCCCAATATGGGGGTGGGCAAGACGGTCTACAAGGGTGAAGTTAAAACTGGCGTTTTCGCCTGGTTTTTCGAGCCGCACAGGCCATGTGCCGGTCAGTCAATGTTTGATCGCCGCAATCAATGTGGGAGCGGGCTTGCTCGCGAAGGCGGTGTGTCAGTCAGCACAGATGTCGCCTGACACACCGCCTTCGCGAGCAAGCCCGCTCCCACAGGTTGCGTACTACCGAAATTAACTCAATTTGATGACGACTAGCTACAGGACAGCGAACGTGCCTTGTGCTTTTGCGACCAGTTTGTCGCCCTGCATCACATCGGCCTCGACCACCAATGTGCGGCGGCCCGGGTGGATCACCCGCGCCGTGCACATCACCTCGCCGTCAGAGACGGCGCGGATGTAGTTGATCTTGCACTCGATGGTCGCGCTCTGCTGGTCAAAGCCGTGGGTGCTGGAACAGGCCAGCCCCATGGCAATGTCCACCAGGCTGAACAACGCCCCGCCGTGCAGCTTGCCGCCGCGATTGCGCAGCTCCGGTTCCAGCGCCAGGGCGACTTGCGCCACCCCGGTTTCCAGACTGTGCAAGCGGCAGCCCAGCAGCTTGAAAAACGCGCTTTCGGTCAGCCCGGCGGGAATGTCCATCAGCGTTTCTTCAACTGCTTGGCATTGGCGAACAGCGAAGCCATGGCGTTGTTGCTCGGTGCTGCCGCCGTGGTTTCCTTGCGCGGTGCGGTGTTCTGGGACTGGCGTGGCGCCGACCCCGGACGCGCGCCGCGAGCGCCGTCGATTTTCTCGCCCGGGGTGTCGCTCATGCGCATCGACAGGCCCACGCGTTTGCGCGGGATGTCGATTTCCATGACCTTCACTTTCACCACGTCACCGGCCTTCACCGCTTCGCGTGGATCCTTGATGAACTTCTCCGAAAGTGCGGAGATGTGCACCAAACCATCCTGATGCACGCCGATATCGACGAACGCGCCAAAGTTGGTCACGTTGGTCACCACGCCTTCGAGGATCATGCCCAGTTGCAGGTCCTTGAGGTCTTCGACACCTTCCTGGAACTCGGCGGTCTTGAACTCGGGGCGCGGGTCGCGCCCAGGCTTTTCAAGCTCCTGGAGGATGTCGGTCACGGTCGGCAGACCGAAGGTTTCATCGGTGTACTTCTTCGGATCGAGACGCTTGAGGAACGTGGCATCGCCAATCAGCGAGCGGATGTCACGGTCGGTTTCGGCGGCGATGCGCTGAACCAGCGGATAGGCTTCCGGGTGAACCGCCGACGAATCCAACGGGTTTTCCCCGTCCATGACGCGCAGGAATCCGGCGGCCTGTTCGAAGGTTTTCTCACCCAGCCGCGCGACTTTCTTCAGCGCGGCGCGGGTCTTGAACGCGCCGTGCTCGTCGCGGTGGTTGACGATGTTCTGCGCCAGGGTCGCGTTGAGGCCGGAGATCCGTGCCAGCAGCGCCACGGAAGCCGTGTTCACGTCCACGCCGACGGCGTTCACGCAGTCCTCGACCACTGCATCCAGGCCACGGGCCAGTTTCAGCTGAGACACGTCGTGCTGGTACTGGCCGACGCCGATGGATTTCGGATCGATCTTCACCAGCTCAGCCAGCGGGTCTTGCAGGCGACGGGCAATCGACACCGCGCCACGGATCGACACGTCGAGGTCCGGGAATTCCTTGGAAGCCAGCTCCGACGCCGAGTAAACCGATGCACCGGCCTCGGAAACCATGACCTTGGTCATCTTCATGGCCGGGTATTTTTTGATCAGTTCAGCGGCCAGCTTGTCGGTCTCGCGGCTGGCGGTACCGTTGCCGATGGCGATCAGGTCCACCGAGTGCTTGGCGCACAGGGCGGCGAGCACGGCGAGGGTCTGGTCCCACTTGTTGTGCGGCACGTGCGGGTAAACCGTGGCGTGATCCAACAGCTTGCCGGTGGAGTCGACCACGGCGACCTTGCAACCGGTGCGCAGGCCCGGGTCGAGGCCCAGAGTGGCGCGCGGGCCGGCCGGGGCCGACAGCAGCAAGTCGTGCAGGTTGTGGGCGAACACGTTGATCGCTTCGGTTTCTGCGCCATCGCGCAGTTCGCCCAACAGATCAGTTTCCAGGTGGGTGTAGAGCTTGACCTTCCAGGTCCAGCGCACCACTTCGCCCAGCCATTTGTCGGCGGCGCGGTTCTGGTTCTGGATGCTGAATTGCTGGCCGATCATGCCTTCGCACGGGTGCATGGTGCCCGGCAGTTCGTCGCCGACTTTCAGCGCGGAGCTGAGGATGCCTTCGTTGCGACCACGGAAAATCGCCAGTGCGCGGTGCGACGGCATGCTTTTGAGCGGTTCGTCGTGTTCGAAGTAATCGCGGAACTTGGCGCCTTCCTCCTCCTTGCCGGCGATCACGCGGGCACTGAGGGTGGCTTCCTGCTTGAGGTAGTTGCGCAGCTTGTCCAGCAGGCCGGCGTCTTCGGCGAAGCGTTCCATCAGGATGTACTTGGCGCCTTCGAGGGCAGCCTTCACATCGGCCACGCCTTTTTCCGCGTCGATGAAGCGTGCAGCCTCGGTTTCCGGGCTCAGGGACGGGTCGTTGAACAGGCCGTCGGCCAGCTCGCCCAAGCCTGCTTCCAGGGCGATCTGGCCCTTGGTGCGGCGCTTCTGCTTGTACGGCAGGTACAAGTCTTCGAGACGGGTCTTGGTGTCGGCGAGCTTGATGTCGCGTTCAAGTTGCGGGGTCAGCTTGCCCTGCTCCTGGATGCTGGCGAGGATGCTGATACGCCGTTCGTCGAGTTCTCGCAGGTAGCGCAGGCGCTCTTCCAGATGACGCAATTGCGTATCGTCGAGGCTGCCGGTCACTTCTTTCCGGTAACGGGCGATGAAGGGAACGGTAGAGCCTTCATCGAGTAGCGCGACGGCCGCTTCGACCTGTTGTGGGCGTACACCGAGTTCCTCGGCGATGCGGCTGTTGATGCTGTCCATAAAACCACCTGACAAATTGTGAAAGCAGGCTCGCAGGCGCAGGGATAGGGCCTGGGCGAGTCTGGTTGAGCGGCCTGGCCAGCGCCGCTACCTGGATCAAAAGGTATCCCGTTGACCCGTGAAATCGAACAATTACTGCCGGCACCATGAAAAAAAGGTGTCCGTCTGTAGTACCTGTCTGATGTTGCCTGACACAAAAGGCCGCGCATTATAACCAGCGTTCCGGCATTCGGGGGCATCGCGGGTTGCCGGTGCAATGGCCGGTTTTCTGGCGCTAGAGGAAAAATCTGCTAACAATGCACACGGTGCGTATAACGGCAGCTACGCCATAATGCGCGCCGAGATCAAAGGAGCATCCAATGAGCAGCACTGCACAAACTGCTGAAGGCGAAAAAATTCTTATCGTTGACGACGATCCGGGGCTCAGCAGCCTGCTGGAGCGTTTTTTCGTCAGCAAGGGCTACCGCGCCCGCGCCGTACCGAACACCGAGCAAATGGATCGCCTGCTGGCGCGCGAAGTGTTCAACCTGGTCGTCCTCGACCTGATGTTGCCCGGCGAAGACGGCCTGACTGCCTGCCGCCGCCTGCGCAACGCGAACAACCAGATTCCGATCATCATGCTCACCGCCAAGGGTGATGAGCTGAGCCGCATCAAGGGCCTGGAGCTGGGCGCCGACGATTACCTGGCCAAGCCGTTCAACCCCGATGAGCTGATGGCTCGCGTCAAAGCGGTCCTGCGTCGCCAGTCGGCTCCGGTGCCGGGCGCGCCAGGCAGCGAAGACGAAAGCGTGACCTTCGGTGACTACGAGTTGTCCCTGGCTACCCGCGAGCTCAAGCGCGGCGAAGAAGTGCACATGCTCACCACCGGTGAGTTCGCTGTACTCAAGGCCCTGGTGATGAACGCGCGTCAACCGCTGACCCGCGACAAACTGATGAACCTGGCCCGTGGCCGCGAGTGGGATGCCCTGGAGCGTTCCATCGATGTGCAGATTTCCCGTCTGCGCCGGATGATCGAGCCCGATCCGTCCAAACCGCGTTACATCCAGACTGTCTGGGGCGTGGGTTACGTGTTTGTTCCGGATGGTACCGCCACCAAGTGATTGGCGATTTGTAGGAGCGGGTCATGCGGACGGCGGGTCAATCGATCCTGTCCGCAGACTCGCGATCCGCAATATGCGAGCATCGCTCGCTCCTGCAAGTGTTTAACGGTTATCCATGAAAACCCCCGTTTGGTTTCCCCAGAGCTTCTTCTCCCGCACCCTTTGGCTGGTGCTCATCGTCGTACTCTTCTCCAAGGCGCTGACCCTGGTTTATCTGCTGATGAACGAAGACGTTCTGGTGGACCGCCAGTACAGCCACGGCGTCGCCCTGACGCTGCGCGCCTATTGGGCTGCCGATGAAGAAAACCGCGGCAAGATCGCCGAGGCCGCGACCCTGATCCGGGTGGTGGGTGCCGGCGTGCCGGAAGGCGAACAGCACTGGCCTTACAGCGAGATTTACCAGCGGCAGATGCAGTCGGAGCTGGGTGCCGACACTGAAGTCCGGTTACGCATGCATTCGCCACCGGCGCTGTGGGTTCGGGCACCGAGCCTGGGCGATGGCTGGCTGAAGGTACCGCTTTATCCCCATCCGTTGCGCGGTCAGAAAATCTGGAACGTGCTGGGCTGGTTCCTCGCAATTGGCCTGCTGTCCACCGCTTCGGCCTGGATCTTCGTCAGCCAGCTCAATCAACCTTTGAAGCGTCTGGTGTATGCCGCGCGGCAACTTGGCCAGGGCCGCAGCGTGCGCCTGCCAATCAGCGATACGCCGAGTGAGATGACTGAGGTTTACCGCGCCTTCAACCAGATGGCCGAAGACGTCGAACAGGCCGGTCGTGAGCGCGAGCTGATGCTGGCCGGGGTGTCCCACGACTTGCGTACACCGTTGACCCGCTTGCGCCTGTCCCTGGAACTGATGGGCGATCACACCGACCTGACCGACGACATGGTGCGTGACATCGAAGACATGGACGCGATTCTCGATCAGTTCCTGGCGTTCATTCGCGACGGGCGTGACGAGACGGTGGAAGAGGTTGACCTGAGCGACCTGGTCCGTGAGGTCGCCGCGCCCTATAACCAAAATGAAGAGAGAGTGCGACTGCGCCTGGAGCCTATCCAGCCGTTCCCGTTGCGTCGTGTGTCGATGAAACGACTGCTGAACAACCTGATCGGCAATGCGTTGCATCATGCCGGTAGTGGTGTGGAGGTGGCGGCGTATGTATCCGGGGACACCAGCGCACCGTATGTGGTGCTGAGCGTCATGGACCGTGGTGCCGGGATCGATCCGTCGGAGCTGGAGGCGATCTTCAACCCGTTCACCCGCGGTGATCGTGCCCGGGGTGGCAAGGGCACCGGGTTGGGATTGGCAATCGTGAAGCGAATTGCTTCGATGCATGGCGGCAACGTTGAGCTGCGTAACCGCTCGGGCGGTGGGCTGGAAGCGCGGGTGCGGTTGCCGTTGGGGTTGATGTTGCCGCGGGATGCCGTTTAAGGCCGTAGTTCTTCGGTGAGGCTAATGGCCTCTTCGCGAGCAAGCCCGCTCCCACAATGATCGTGTTGAACACAAATTTTATGTCCACTGAAGATCACTGTGGGAGCGGGCTTGCTCGCGAAGGCGGCATCCCTGCCGCCACAAAGCTTGAGGTTTAACCCTTCCCTTTGGTCCGCGTCATATTCGGCCCGCCATTCTTCTCCAGATGCTCGATGATGATCCCCGCCACATTCTTCCCGGTGGTGGTCTCAATCCCCTCAAGACCCGGCGACGAGTTCACTTCCATCACCAGCGGCCCGTGATTGGAGCGCAGGATGTCGACACCTGCCACCGCCAGCCCCATGACCTTCGCCGCACGCAACGCCGTCATGCGTTCTTCCGGCGTGATCTTGATCAGGCTCGCGCTGCCGCCGCGATGCAGGTTGGAGCGAAACTCGCCGGGCTTGGCCTGGCGCTTCATCGCTGCAATCACCTTGTCGCCGACGACGAAGCAGCGAATGTCCGCACCACCGGCTTCCTTGATGTACTCCTGAACCATGATGTTCTGCTTGAGGCCCATGAACGCCTCGATCACCGATTCTGCCGCCGTGGCGGTTTCGCACAGCACCACGCCGATGCCTTGGGTGCCTTCCAGCACCTTGATCACCAACGGCGCGCCGTTGACCATTTCGATCAGGTCGGGAATGTCATCGGGGGAGTGGGCAAACCCGGTCACCGGCAAACCGATCCCGCGACGGGACAACAACTGCAGCGAACGCAGCTTGTCCCGCGAACGGGCAATGGCCACCGATTCGTTGAGCGGGAATACCCCCATCATTTCGAACTGGCGCAGCACTGCACAGCCATAAAAGGTCACGGATGCGCCGATCCGTGGAATCACCGCATCGAAGCCTTCCAGCGGTTTGCCGCGGTAGTGGATCTGCGGCTTGTGGCTGGCGATGTTCATGTAGGCGCGCAAGGTGTCGACCACCACCATTTCATGGCCACGCTCGGTACCGGCTTCGACCAGACGACGGGTGGAATACAGACGCGGATTCCGCGACAGCACAGCGATCTTCATGCAACACCTGTGGAGGAGGTAGATACCGGGAACACCGGCTTGTCTTGTACATACTTGATGCCCGGATTGACCACCAACTGGCCGTGGATCAGGGCTTTGGAACCGAGCAGCAGGCGATAACGCATGGACTTGCGGCAGGCGAGCGTGAACTCGACCCGCCAGACCCGATCACCAAGGGCCAGGGTGGTGCTGATCACGTATCGCACCTGCGCGTGACCGTTTGAGCTTTTAATGGTTTTCCTCGTCACCAGCGGTGCTTCGCAGCGCCGGTGACGCAACTGAACCACCGTGCCCAGGTGCGCCGTGAAGCGCACCCACTGCTCACCGTCCCGGTCAAATGTCTCGATGTCGGTGGCATGCAGGCTGGAGGTGCTGGCGCCGGTGTCGATTTTTGCCCGAAGGCCGGCGACTCCCAAATCAGGGAGCGCCACCCACTCGCGCAGACCGACAACGGTCAAATGGTCAAATGTCTTCAAAATTGCTCAACCGGTAGAAACCGCAGTGGCCGCAGGCGGCCAAATTCGCGGTATTCACGCAGAATAATGGTTAAAAGGCGACAGATATCTACAGCCCGGATTTCCAGTCTCGCAAGGAGGTTATGGAATGTCAGCATTGTAGTCCGGGACGGAGTAATTCTTGGTACGACAGAAACGGTAGTACAGTTCACCAATATTTCAGAATGAGGAAATTCCATGGCACAAAAAAACGAAGAGGACGACAAAGTCCGCCTCGATAAATGGTTATGGGCTGCACGATTCTACAAAACCCGCGCCTTGGCCAAGGCGGCGATTGAAAGCGGCAAGGTGCATTGCCGGGGCGAACGTTGCAAGCCGGGTAAAGAGCCACGAATCGGCGATGAGTTCGTGATTCGCACCGGATTCGAGGAGCGCACGGTGGTGGTCCTGGCACTGTCGATCGTTCGTCGCGGCGCCCCGGAGGCGCAATCCTTGTATGCCGAAACCCTGGCCAGCATCGCCAAGCGCGAAGAGGCCGCGGCACAAAGAAAAGCCGGAGCCCTGGGCGTAAGCACTGACGGTAAGCCGAGCAAGAAACAGCGGCGGGATTTGTTCAAGTTTCGTGGCAGCAGTAACGACGACTAATTCAGATATTTCTCGGGCGATTGCCGCGCACTCGCCCGGCCTCACCACGTCTTAAGGCCAAGACTTGCAATTGACCCTTTGCGCATCCATATCTGTGCTTCGCCAGCAGTGCATCGCATGGACGATATCGCCGCTCGTCGAAAATCACACACAGTCTCTGACCTGTAGGCCATAACCACATTGCCGGCAGTGCAGGGCGGGAAACGACCCAAAACCCATCAGCGCTTGTTCCACCTTGCTTGGATCAGGCCCGGATTGTTCATAAAATGCCTTTCATGGCTGAACGTTGCGCACCCGAGGGGTGGCGCAGGGTAAATTTCTTGTTTCCTGTAACCTTTTTCACTAATTCAGATACCCAGACCTATGACCGATCACGCGGATAACGACTTCACCCAACGCTTCATCTTCGATGACAGCGACACCCGTGGCGAACTGGTCTCGTTGGAGCTCAGCTACGCCGAAGTCCTGGCCAAACACGCCTACCCGCAGCCGGTCGCGCAACTGCTCGGCGAGCTGATGGCGGCCGCATCGTTGCTGGTCGGCACGTTGAAGTTCGATGGCTTGCTGATTCTGCAGGCACGCTCCGAAGGCCCTATCCCGCTGCTGATGATCGAGTGCTCCAGCGAGCGCGAGATCCGTGGCCTGGCCCGTTACGAGGCGGACCGGATTGCTCCCGACGCTACCCTGGCTGACTTGATGCCGGATGGCTCGCTGACGTTGACCGTCGACCCGAAACGGGGTCAGCGCTACCAGGGCGTCGTCGACCTGGATGGCGAAACGTTGTCCGACTGCTTCACCAACTACTTCGTCATGTCCCAGCAGATTGGCACCCGCATCAAGCTCTGCGCCGATGGTCGTCGCGCCCGTGGCCTGTTGCTGCAACAACTGCCTGCGGACCGTTTGAAAGACGAAGACGAGCGTGCCGCCAGCTGGCAGCACATCACCACGCTGGGCGGTACGCTGACCGCCGACGAGCTGTTGAGCCTGGACAATGAAACCGTGCTGCATCGCCTGTACCACGACGAGCAGGTGCGTCTGTTCGATGTGCAGAAGCTGCGCTTCCGTTGCAGCTGCTCGCGCGAACGTTCGGCCAATGCGCTGGTCAGTCTGGGTATGGAAGACGCGCAGCAATTGGTGGTCGAACACGGTGGCAACATCGAAATCGATTGCCAGTTCTGCAACCAGCGCTACCTGTTTGACGCCGCCGATGTCACTCAATTGTTCGCCGGCGCGGGTATCGAGACGCCGTCAGATACTCGTCACTAAAACGGTTCAGCGCAGGTAAATTCACTGGCTGCCGCCGGATTAATGCCGTTACGACAGGAGGGGCCTACTCTTTTTGGGCTTTTCTGGCATAATCCGGCCCACTTTTTTCGCGGTAGTAGTGCACGACTTTCTACTACAAAAACGTTTGGAGCACTCGGCCACTGGCCGACGGGGAACCTCATGACGCAAGCCAACAATGCCGTGTACACCGATCTGAGTGTTGATGATCTGGTTAAAGAAGCCCTCAACCGCGGTGAAGGCGAGCTTGCCGATACCGGCGCACTGGTTGTTCGTACCGGTCACCGTACCGGCCGTTCGCCAGTCGATCGTTTCATCGTTGAAGAGCCAAGCACCCAGGCCGCCATCGCCTGGGGCCCGATCAACCGCAAGTTCCCGGCCGACAAGTTCGACGCCCTGTGGGCTCGCGTTGAGGCATTCAACAACGCGCAAGAGCATTTCGTTTCCCACGTGCATGTAGGTGCGGCTTCCGAGCACTATCTGGCCGTGAAGATGACCACCCAGACTGCCTGGCAGAACCTGTTCGGCCGTTGCCTGTTCATCAACCCGGCTCAGTACAACCCGGCGGGTCGTGACGAGTGGCAAGTGCTCAACGTTGCCAACTTCGAGTGCGTGCCAGAGCGTGACGGCACCAACTCCGACGGCTGCGTGATCCTCAACTTCGCACAGAAGAAAGTGCTGATCGCCGGCATGCGTTACGCCGGTGAAATGAAGAAAGCCATGTTCTCGGTGCAGAACTTCCTGCTGCCGGCTGCCGACGTACTGCCAATGCACTGCGCCGCCAACATCGGCGAAGAAGGCGACGTGACCCTGTTCTTCGGTCTGTCCGGCACTGGTAAAACCACCCTGTCGGCCGACGAAAGCCGTTACCTGATTGGTGACGACGAGCACGGCTGGGGCGAAGGCGTTGTGTTCAACATCGAAGGCGGTTGCTATGCCAAGTGCATCGACCTGTCCGAGAAGAACGAGCCGGTTATCTGGAAAGCCATCAAGCACGGTGCGGTATTGGAAAACGTCGTTATCGACGACGCCAAGCACGCCGACTACGCCGATGTCAGCCTGACCCAGAACAGCCGCGCCGCTTACCCGCTGGAGCACGTTGCCAAGCGCTCCGAGAAGAACCTCGGTGGCGAGCCGAACGCTGTGATCTTCCTGACCTGCGACCTGACCGGCGTGCTGCCGCCAGTGTCGATCCTCAACGAAGAACAAGCGGCTTACCACTTCCTGTCCGGTTACACCGCTCTGGTCGGTTCGACCGAAATGGGTTCGGGCAGCGGCATCAAGTCGACCTTCTCCACCTGCTTCGGTGCACCGTTCTTCCCGCGTCCGGCCGGCGAATACGCTGAGCTGCTGATCAAGCGCATCCGCGGCTTCGGTTCCAAGGTCTACCTAGTCAACACCGGCTGGACCGGTGGTGGCTACGGCGTCGGCAAACGCTTCAACATCCCGACCACTCGTGCCGTGATCGCAGCGATCCAGAGCGGCGCGCTGATCGGTGCCGAGACTGAGCACCTGGACACCATCAACCTCGACGTGCCAGTGGCCGTACCGGGCGTTGAGACTGGCCTGCTGAACCCACGCAACACCTGGGCTGACAAGCCATCCTACGACGAAGCCGCCAAAGCACTGGCCGGCCTGTTCATCGAGAACTTCAAGAAGTTCGAAGTGAGCGACGCGATCAAGGCTGCGGGTCCAAAGCTGTAAGTGTTGGATTGAGCTAACGAAGAAGCCGCCCCTCGGGGCGGCTTTTTTGTGCGCAAAATTCAGTTTTTCGCGGGCAAGTCAGAATGCGTCGGGCCGTTACAGGCCCTCTAGCTCATCCGTGTCCCAGCGTTGGGCCTTGATAGCCCGGTAGAGCATGTCGAGGGTCAATGGCACCTTGTCGCCGCGACCCTTGGCTTTTCGCTTTAGATTCACGTCAAAGCCGTCGGGCTGGAAATAGCGATAGCTGTCGAAATCCACGAAATCTATGGCGAAGTGGTCTTCCAGGGTTTCGATCAAATGCCGGGCGTCTACACCGTTGCAGCCCAGATCGAAGTTGATCGAGGTGGTGAGGCTGATGGTTTTGCGTTCGGGGAAACCGAGTTCTTCATGCAGCAGTTGCATGAGTTGCTGCATCAAGTGGTCGTCGGGGAGGTTGGGGGCGAGGTTCATTGCGTAGGCTCCGCTAATCGAAATGCAGGCGCCATATTATCCTGCTCACGTTTCGATAGCCCCAAAGCCCCCGCTAGCGTTGGCCATTGGCTGACAACTTCTTTGAAGCTGTCGATGATGTTTTCTGCATCCGCACGACCGACCCGAAAATACTCTGCCACTTCCCGGGCCAGCTCCAGATCCAGTGCGTTATCGGTATCTGTGATGTTGAGCTTCAAGCCGTCTGCGTGCGCCACCGGGTTCATGTCATAGGCGGCAGACAATCGCCATCCCCGACCCGGATCAAGGATAAAGCCATGGTTACGCAGGTGATCGTCGCTGTTGGAGACCAGGATGTTGAACACAATCCGAGACCACAACTCTCGAAGGTCAGCGTTGGTTTGCGAGCCGTGTTCCATGAGCACTTCGGCTAACTCAAGGTAGCTCGCGCCGACTGAGGCATCGTCACCGTCAACGCGATCAGTCATGGTCATGCCTGAGGCAAAGTGCAGTCGGCCACCCCGTTCAGTGCGATCGAAGCGCTTGACCATGAAGCAGTGATGATCACTGGCATAGCGTCGGGCGATACCGGTCGCGACTCGCAGGCCACAATGATTGGCCAAGGCATTCACCACCAGTTCCCAAGCGCCAATGTCATAGTCATCGCGGGTGCTGGGGAACTTGGCAATCCACAAGTGACCGTGCTCGTCTGCAACGCTGGCCTTGGGGCGGGCGCCACCCAGTGAGCCTCCAGGTGCGATCAGCATTCTCAGCCACTCGCGGCCATCGAGTGAGGTGTTGTCCGGATCGTTTTCCAGAGCTCGGCTTGCTTGTTCCAACGCCCGCAGCTCAATGAACGGTGGAGCGGCCACGCCATCACGATCATCGAGAAAGTTGCCTTGGTCATTGAGCTTGTAGCGGATTGCACCGACCCGATAGAGGTCATGTACGCCTAACAGGAAATCTGACTCGTGGAGCTTGCTGCCTTTGGCAGCCAAGCCGTCGCGGATATCGCGTTCCAGTCGTCGCTTCATCAGTAACTGGCCCCACCGATCCGGGCTTGAATCAGCGAACACGCCAAACCGGCTTTGATGTTGCCCCGGGAACTGACGACCTTCATAGAGCCCGATTCGAGGGTCCAGGGGTGTGAAGTTCAACTCGGGATCTGCCAGTGCAGCCTTGTCGTACTCAAACTCGAAGACTTCTGTGGAGCGGGCGTTTCGGGCATGCAGGAAACCGAGACGTCTGGGCCCATTCAAGGATTCCCAATCGGCATACACCGCAATCTGCGTCATTTCTCACCTGTCGCGGGCTTGGTTTTTTTCTTGGTCAACAGATTGGAAAGTGAGTGGGTGTTGAAGGGGTAGTCAGCGGATAGATCTGCTGTGGTGGCACTTTCAATCACTCCAGTGCCTTTTTCAGGTATTGGAGCATTTTTTCTCACGGCACTCGTTCTGCGTGGTCGCTGGCTTGAGCCTGCGGTGGAGGTGGTCCTGGATTTCAGTTGTGCGTCCTGCAGTTGACGGCCCACCTCATCGGTTGCCGCGAGTTTGCTCAAGTCTTTTTCCAGACCTAGAACTTGCATGACAGACAGGTAGGCTCCGATGGTCACCCCTGAGCCACCTGATTCCAGGGAGCGCAAGGTTGTCAGTGACATGCCCGCTCTCTCAGCGACTTGTTTAGCGGTGAGTTTGCGGCGTAGGCGAGCGAGTTTCAGTCGCTCGCCGAACTCGGAAAGTAGTCTGGAAGCAGCGGGCAAGAGTGGAGCTGTCTTCTTGGCCATGTGCCAATATTCCTTCATTAAGACGCTATAACTGCCAGAATAATAGCACTTAAAGGAAAAGGTGAGCTGCGATTGGGACATTGAAAAAGACACCATTCTCGTGACGCTGATTTCCTTAAGGAAGGTATGTTAACTGGCATTATTCCAGCTGTTTTATATTGAAACAGCCAGAATAATTCCACTTTAGCACTCTGGTGAATGGCGTCAGACTGGGGCTTTCCAGTTGAGCATGCGTTGCTGGGCGACCTTGAGCAGGTCGCAGCCGTCCTGGGTCAGCAGGTAGAGCGCGTGGGTGATGTGCGGGATGTCTTCGAGGTCGCCGTGTTTGAAGCATTGGCAGTGCAGGGTTTGCAGCAAGTCGCTGGAGGCCCGGATGCGCTGGAGGGCGGCTTCGAGGATGTCTTGCGGGTTGGCCTCTGTGTCGATGATCAGGGCCGGGGTGTCGGTGAGGTTGGTGTGGAGTGGGCGGTAGCGATTTGGAAACGGGTTCAGAGTTGACATGGCATGTACTCGGTTTGTTGTTAATTAACCGCCAGCACCGTGACCAAACGATGGGAGGCGGACTGTGCGCAGGCTTGGTCAACCGAGAACAACAACTCGGCTCGCCCGAAGGCGTCCCGCACACAGTCGCCATGACAATGCACTGCGAGGACATAGATGTCCGCGGCGCGAATGATGGCACAACTATGTGCGTTGTTCTCAGGTGACCAAACCTGATCGCTGATTTGGCAGCGACAGTCCGGACTATATGTTCGAGCCACTGGCTGGCGATAGCCGACAAGTTGTCTTGTTTTGTAGGACCTTGCCGAAGCTTCCATAGGTCGTTGCTGACGGAGTTATCCACAGCGTAATGTCCAGAATGTGTACGTCCTCTGGGGGGCCGCGTTATCGTTCTTCGCGAGCAGGCTCGCTCCCACAGGCGGTTGTGGTGTTTTTCAGCCGGTGAGTTTCGGCAAGCGCTGTCGGGCGATGTCGAGCAGGTCATTGCCGTCCTGGGTCAGCAGGTACAGCGCGCTGACGATCTTGGGGATGTCGCTGGCATTGGCCTGTTTGAAGCACATGCAATAGAGGGTTTCGAGCAGGTCGCTGGCGGCGTGGATGCGTTGTCGGGCGGCGTCGAGGATCTCGAAGGGGTCGGCCTCGGTATCGATGACCAGCACCGGGGTTTCGCTGTAGCGGGTCTTGAGTGGGTGGTAGCGGGTTGTCAGTGAGTCGGGGTTTTTCATTGAGTGGGTCCTGTGCGAAATCGGCGAGTGTTCCCGGCAGGCCGAGACACTGTTTTCAGCCGCGCTGGAAACTATAGGAGGGTATGGCGTTACGGGACAAGACGGCTGAGATCGACAGGCTTTGTAAGGGTTTTGTCATATTTTGAGGAAGGGGACTACACGTTGGTGCTGGGTTTTCAACGTGGAATGGCGAGAGGTAAAAATGCTTACAGCGTTTTCAGCCGCTTCGCAGTAAATCCCGGTAGAGGGGGCCTCGGACAATGTCGGGTATTTCGAATTTTGCGGTGGGTGTGCTGGCCTCTTCCCGAGCAGGCTCGCTCCCACACTGGTCTATGTGTGAGCATCAGAACCCTGTGCGCTGAAGATCAAATGTGGGAGCGAGCCTGCTCGCGAAAGCGATCTGCCAGTTACCCGATTCCTCAAGCCCTTTGAATCATCCGCTGTATCATCCCCTATCGTTTTTGCCCCTGACCTTTTCTCGACTCGCTGCGATCGCCGGCCAGGCTTTTGACTCCGCAGCGGTCAACGGAGTGACAGCTTATGCACAACACCCTGGAACAGGTTTTCGGTTATCCACAATTTCGACCCGGTCAGGAGGCGGCCGTCAGTGCCGTGCTGGCCGGGCGTTCAGCGGCGGCGATTTTCCCCACCGGTTCCGGCAAATCCCTTTGCTACCAATTGTCGGCGCTGTTGCTGCCGCACCTGACGCTGGTGGTCTCGCCCTTACTGGCGTTGATGCAGGATCAACTGGCGTTCTTGCAACGCCATGGCATCTCGGCGGGCAGTATCGATTCGGCGCAGAGCCGCGATGACGCCAGCGACGTCATGGCCCGGGCAAAATCCGGCGAACTGAAAATTTTGATGATCTCCGTGGAACGCCTGAAGAACGAGCGCTTCCGGCATTTTTTGCAGCAAGTACCGATCTCGTTGCTGGTGGTGGACGAGGCGCACTGCATTTCCGAATGGGGGCATAACTTTCGCCCGGACTACCTCAAGCTTCCCGACTATCAACGCCAGTTCAACATCCCGCAGGTGTTGCTGCTGACCGCAACGGCGACGCCCAGGGTCATCGCCGACATGCAGGCGAAATTCGCCATCGCCGCCGACGATGTGGTGACCACCGGTTTCTATCGCCCGAACCTCAATTTGCTGGTGGAGCCGGTTCGCGGAGCGGACAAGCGCCGACGTCTTGTCGAATGGATGAGCCAGCGTCCGGACCAGCCGAGCATCGTCTATGTCACCTTGCAAAAAACTGCCGAGCACATCGCCGAACACCTGAACCGCAACGGCATTCAGGCCGAGGCTTATCACGCCGGGTTGCCCCATGAGCAACGGGAAGCGATCCAGCGTCGCTTCATGGGCGGGCAGTCCAATTGCATCGTCGCCACCATCGCTTTCGGCATGGGCATCGATAAGAGTGACATCCGCAACGTGGTGCATTTCGACCTGCCCAAATCCATCGAAAACTACAGCCAGGAAATCGGCCGCGCCGGGCGTGACGGGCAGCCGTCGGACTGCCTGGTGTTGGCCAACCGCGACAGCCTCAACGTGCTGGAGAATTTCGTCTACGGCGACACGCCCGAGCTGGATGGCATCCGTTGCGTGCTTGACGAGATGCAAGCCGCGGCAACTGAAGGGCAGTGGGAGTTTCTGCTGGGGCCATTGGCCGATCAGAGCAATATTCGCCAGTTGCCGCTCAAGACCTTGCTGGTGCAGCTCGAATTGCGCGGGCTGATCGCCCCGCGCTACGCGTACTACGCCGAGTACCGTTTCAAGTATGTGCAGGAACCCGAGGCGCTATTGGCGCGTTTCGAAGGCGAGCGCAGGGACTTTGTCGCTGCGATCATCCAGACCTCCAGCCGTGCGCGGACCTGGGCCACGGTGAATTTCGAGGCGTTGTACGAGCAGCATCAGGCCGAGCGCAGTCGGGTGGTCAAGGCACTGGATTACTTCCAGGAGAAGGGCTGGGTGGAGCTGGAAAGCAAGCAGATGACCGAGGTCTACAGCGTGCTGCAAAGCGGGTTCGACAACGTCGCATTGAGCGAGGAGCTGCACGGCTGTTTCACTCGGCATGAGCGCACCGAGGTCGCGCGGATTCACGCGATGCTGGACCTGTTCGCCACCGACCGTTGCCTGGGTTATCGCCTGGCCGAGTATTTCGGTGACCACAATGCCCCGCAGCAATGCGGGCATTGTTCGGTGTGTCATGGGCAAGTGGCGCGGCTACCGGCACCACCGGAGTTGCCGGCACTTGTGGATCGAGACTTCGAGTCGTTGTGTGGCGAATTTATCCGCCGGCATGAGCAACACACGGGCGGCGTGCCTTCGGCTGAGCGGGTGACACGGTTTTTGTGTGGGATCAGTGGGCCGTTGTTCACCAAGCTCAAGGCCCGGACGATTTCGGGGTTTGCGGCGCTGGAGGATTATCCGTATGCCGAGGTGCGGGAGTGGCTGAGCCGTGTCTGACAGGAATTTCAGTGCCTGGCAGTGCTACATCCATCCGCTGAATGTTGCTCATCACAGGAATAAATTTCAAAAAACCCCGGTGGCTGACTATGGTGATGGCTGTCTTCGGATCGCCAACAAGAGAACAAAACATGAGCCAGACACCGTCGAATATTCAGCGCGCCGCCGTCATCGGCGCGGGCACCATGGGCCGTGGCATTGTCATGTGCCTGGCCAACGCCGGAGTGGCCGTGCAGTGGGTCGACAATAATCCGCAAATGCTGGAGCAAGCGCTGGCCACCGTAGCGGACACCTACGCCCACAGCGTGCGCCAGGGCCGCATTGACCAGAGCGAAGCCGATGCCCGTGTTGCGCGCGTTACGGCGGCAGAGGGTTATGCGGCCATCCGCGATGTCGACCTGGTCATCGAAGCGGTGTACGAAAATCTTGAGCTCAAGCAGAAAATCTTCCGCGAGCTCGATGACCTGCTCAAACCCGAAGCCATTCTGGCCAGCAATACCTCGGCGCTGGATATCGACGCCATTGCTGCGGTCACACGCCGTCCGCAACAAGTACTGGGCCTGCACTTCTTCAGCCCGGCGCACATCATGAAGCTGCTGGAAATCGTCCGTGGTGCACAGACGGCGCCGGCGGTGCTCGACGCGGCACTGGCGCTCGGCCAGCGCATGGGCAAGGTCAGTGTGGTGTCGGGCAATTGCGACGGTTTCATCGGCAACCGCATGCTCAATACCTATGTGCTCGAAGCGCGAAAAATGCTGCTGGAAGGCGCTTATCCGTATCAGGTGGACGCAGCGCTGCAAGGCTTCGGTTTTGCCATGGGGCCGTTCCGCATGTTCGATGTGGTGGGCGTCGACCTGCAATGGCGCGCGCGCCAGTTATCCGGTATCGGGCAGGATGCGCCGCAAGTTCAGGTGGATAACCGTTTGTGTGAGCAGGGACGTTTCGGCCAGAAGAGTGGCAACGGCTTTTATCACTATGAACCGGGCAGTCGTCAGGCCGAACATGATCCACTGGTGGATGCGCTGGTGCTGGAGGTCAGCGAAGGGCTAGGGTTCCATCGCCGCGAGATTGGCCCAGAAGAAATTCTCGAGCGCTGCTTGCTGGCACTGGTCAACGAAGGCGCGAAGATCCTGCAGGAAGGCATCGCCGGGTCGGCTCACGATATCGATCTGGTCTACCTCAACGGTTACGGTTTCCCGGCGGACAAGGGCGGCCCGATGGCGTGGGCGGATCAGCAAGGGTTGGCGGACATTCACCGGCGCTTGATGGACCTTGAGACGCGTCAGGGCGATCACTGGCAACCGGCGCGGGTGATTGGCGAGTTGGCGGCGGCTGGCAAGGGCTTTGCTGACAAGTGATTGTTGTGGCGCCTGCAAGGGCGCCTTCGTCGGATCGCCGCCCGGAGCAAGCCCGCTCCCACATTGGATATCGGTCGTACACAAAATCTGTGTTCACCGAAGATCAATTGTGGGAGCGGGCTTGCTCGCGAAGAACGATAACGCGGTTTTCGCCTTAGACTTGGCGAACCAACTCCAGGAATCAACGCCAATGCCCCAACGCACCGACTACCCCCACTTCCAGCCCATCACCACCCGCTGGCACGACAACGACACCTACGGTCACGTCAACAACGTTACCTACTACAGCTTCTTCGATACGGCCGTGAACACTTACCTGATCGAAGTCGGCGGCCTGGATATCCATGTTGGTGAGGTGGTGGGGTTCGTGGTGAGCTCGGCCTGTGATTACTTTGCTTCCATTGCCTTCCCGGACCGGATCGAGATCGGTCTGCGGGTGGGCAAGTTGGGCAACAGCTCGGTGCAATACGAACTGGCCGTGTTCAAGCAAGGGGGAGATGAAGCCTGCGCGGCGGGGCGCTTCGTGCATGTGTTTGTCGATCGTGCGTCAAATCAGCCTGTGGCGATTCCTGCTGGGGTGCGCGGGGCGCTGGAGCGTCTGGTGGTTCAGTAAGGCAAAAAAAATCGCAGCCCTTGGGCTGCGATTTTTGTTGTACTTACCGGCGAGGCGCTCGAGGCCTTAGTCGCGGTAGTACTTGTGGTGCTTCTTGCGATGGCCATAGGCATGACCACGGCCCGGATGGCCGTCACGGTAGTAACGGCGATCACCATGGCCGCGATACGAACGACGATCATCGTCGTCATCATTATCGTACTCTTTGCCCATGTAGTTACCCAGCGCGCCACCGGCGCCGCCGCCTGCTGCAGCGCCGATCAGGCTGCCAGTGGTGCCGCCCATGTTGCGGCCGACCACGTTACCGCCCGCTGCACCCAGCGCACCGCCAAGGGCTGCTTCGCCACGGCTGTGTTTGTTTGCGCCGACGGCGCTACCACCCGCGCCACCCAGGGCTGCGCCGATGGTGGAACCTGTACTGCCGCCTAACGATTGACCGACGACCGAGCCTAAAACCCCGCCCAATGCGCCGCCTACACCGGCTTCGGTGGTGCCGCCAGCAGACGCGATACCGCTGACCAGGCCAAGGGACAACAAGAGAATCGAGGAGAACTTCATGGAGGAACCTCAAGGGGATGACGGCGCGATCCTGAGGCTCTGGAATGGGCGTGACAATCGAAATCCGACGAATAACACGACCTGTATACAATATTGCAAGTTACTGTTTTTTGGGCGGAACTTAACGTTTTTTTGCCGGTCTTTTACTACTTCGCAAAGGCCGTTTTCATGAGGAAACGGCCTTTTTTGTGGGCGAAAGGAAAGTGCAGGGTCCGGATAGTTTGTTGTTTGATCTACCGTATTCGCGAGCAAGCCCGCTCCCACATATGATCTTCAGCGAACACAAGTTTTGCGTACGGAAGTGATTCAATGTGGGAGCGGGCTTGCTCGCGATGGGGCCAGTTCAGACAACACATTAAGCAGACCTGGCCATGATCAGCCCGGTCTCACTCGCCGCTTCCAACCGGATCGCCACGAACTTCGATGTCGGCGTATGGCTGCCATCGCCGGTGCTTTCCAGCGGCACCAACGGGTTCACTTCCGGATAGTAGGCCGCCGCTTGCCCGGCCGGGATATCAAACGCCAGCAGCGTGAAGCCTTTTACCCGACGTTCCACGCCATCGTCCCAAAGGGAAACAACGTCGGCCTTTTGCCCCGGCTTGAAGCCCAGGCGAATGATGTCGGCTTCGTTGACGAACAACACATCCCGCTGCCCCTTCACACCGCGATAACGGTCGTTGAGGCCATAAATGGTGGTGTTGTACTGATCGTGGGAACGCATCGATTGCATGATCAGGTCTGGCAGCACACCGGTAGCGCGGGTGCGTTCGTGCACCAGGTCTTTGGGCAGTGCGTTCGAGCGGAAATTGGCCCGGCCCGAAGCGGTGCTCCACTTGCGTGCACCGGCACTGTTGCCCAGGTAGAAACCGCCAGGGTTCTTGATCTTCTCGTTGAAGTCCTTGAAGCCGGGAATGGTCTCGGCGATCAGGTCGCGGATGCGGCTGTAGTCGGCCACCATCCAGTTCCAGTCCACCGGGTGGCTGCCCAGGGTCGCGGCAGCAATGCCGGCCAGGATCGCCGGTTCCGAGCGCATCTGGTTCGACAGCGGCTGCAGCTGTCCGTTGGAGGCGTGGACCATGCTGAACGAGTCTTCGACGGTTATCGCTTGCGGGCCTTGGGTCTGGATATCGATGTCGGTGCGGCCCAGGCACGGCAGGATCAGCGCGTCCTTGCCGTGGGTCAAATGGCTGCGGTTGAGCTTGGTGCTGATCTGTACGGTCAGGTCGCAGTTTCGCAGGGCCTGGAACGTGCGCGGGCTGTCCGGCGTGGCTTGCGCGAAATTGCCGCCCAGACCGATGAAAACTTTCGCCCGGCCTTCAGCCATCGCATGAATCGCCTCGACCACGTTGTGGCCGTTGTCGCGTGGCACCTTGAACCGGAAGCGACGCTCCAGGGCATCGAGGAATGCAACAGGAGGGCATTCGTTGATGCCCATGGTCCGGTCGCCCTGCACGTTGCTGTGGCCACGCACCGGACACAGGCCGGCACCCGGCCGGCCGATGTTGCCGCGCAGCAGCATCAGGTTGGCGATTTCCTGGATGGTCGCCACCGAATGGCGGTGTTGGGTGATGCCCATGGCCCAGCACATGATGACGTTCTTGCCTTTGGCGTACATGCGCGCCGCTTGCTCGATTTCCACCAGGCTCAGGCCGGACTGCTCGACGATCTGTTCCCACGGGGTGTTGTCGATGACGGCCAGATAATCCAGCACGTTGACGCTGTGCTCGTTGAGGAAGTCGTGGTCGAACACCGCCGGGGCACCGGTTTTCTGTGCGTCGCGCTCCCACAGCAGGAGGAATTTCGCCATGCCGCGCATGATCGCCATGTCGCCGCCCAGGGCCGGGCGGAAGAACGCGGTGTTGGTCGGCTTGTCGCCGTTGGTGAGCATTTCGATCGCGTGCTGCGGATGCTGGAAGCGCTCCAGGCCACGCTCCTTGAGCGGGTTGATGCACACCACTTGAGCGCCGCGCTTCACCGCTTCGCGCAGCGGTTCGAGCATTCGCGGGTGGTTGGTGCCGGGGTTCTGGCCCCAGACGAAAATCGCATCGGCGTGTTCGAAGTCGTCGAAGGTCACGGTGCCTTTGCCGACCCCGACGCTTTGCGACATCGCGACACCGCTGGCCTCGTGGCACATGTTCGAGCAGTCAGGGAAGTTGTTGGTGCCGTAGGCGCGCACGAACAGCTGATAGAGGTACGCCGCTTCGTTGCTGGCCCGGCCCGAGGTGTAGAACTCGGCCTGATCCGGGCTCGACAGGCCGTTCAGGTGTTTGGCGATCAGGGCGAATGCGTCGTCCCAGCTGATCGGCTTGTAGCGGTCGGTCTCGGCGTCATAGCTCATCGGCTCGGTCAGGCGGCCCTGATATTCGAGCCAATAGTCGCTTTGCTCCAGCAAGGACGTGACGCTGTGTTTGGCGAAGAACTTGGCATCGACACGACGTTTGGTCGCCTCCCAGTTCACCGCCTTGGCGCCGTTCTCGCAGAACATCACCATGCCTTTTTCCGGAGAATCGCCCCAGGCGCAACCCGGGCAGTCGAAGCCACCGTTCTGGTTGGTCTTGAGCATTATGCGCAAGTTTTTCAGCGCGTTGTCGCTGGTCAACCAGGCCTGGGCCACGCTGATCAGTGCCCCCCAGCCACCGGCCGGGCCTTTGTAGGGCTTGAAGCGAGGGACGGGTTTCTGATCGGCTTGACGGTGTTGACTCACGCTTGATTCTCCAACGTTGGGCTGTAGACCCGCGGTGCATTCTTCTGTGGCAGATGGATGAGATTGAGGTTGTGGCGACGGGCCCATTGCACGGCCAGGCCCGTGGGCGACGACAGGCTGACCAGGGTCTGGATGCCGGCGCGCAAGACTTTCTGGATCAATTCGAGGCTGCAGCGGCTGGTGACAATCGCCAGGCCGCCTGCGGTCGGGATCTTCTGGCGGATCAATCCGCCTATCAGTTTGTCGAGGGCGTTGTGCCGGCCGATATCTTCGCGGCCGAGCAACAACTCACCTTTGTCATTCATGAACACCGCGGCATGCACCGCACCGCAATGTTGGCCCAAGGGCTGGAAGGCGCCGATGCGCTCGCGCAGGCCATTAAGCCATTCGACCGGCGGCAACGGGGCGCCGGGCAATACCTGAAGGTCCGGCAACGCCTGCTCGAGCGCTTCCACGCCGCACAACCCGCAACCGCTGGTCCCGGCCAGCTGCCGACGCTGCTGCTTGAGGTTCCAGAACGCGCGGTTGGCGATGGTCACTTGCGCGTATTGCGCCGAACCCGAGCCGCTGAGTTGCAGGTCGTAGATGTCCGTGGCGTCCTGGATGATGCCGCTGCCCAGGCTGAAGCCGACGATGAAATCTTCCAGGTCCGTGGGCGTTACCAGCATGACCGCCTGGCTGATGCCGTTATAGGCAATCGCCAACGCAACTTCCTCGGCCAGCGCGGTGCTGGCCGATTCGGCGCTATCCGTTTCGGTACGACGCAGATTGCAGTAGCTGTAAGTCTGGCTGGCGGCGGGTGCGGGCGTTTCGAGGGCAGGCGCCGCGCAGGCTGGGCGCTTGGTGTTCATGGCATCACCGACGGATTGATCAGCTTTAAGACTAGGCGCGGCAAGTTGTCGCGTCTAATCGCTATTACTGATCTACCGATAGATGCCGTCGATCAAGCGCCGATCAATGATTGTTGATAGATCGCGAAACAGGCCTCAGCCAAGGCCGAGCGTGGCGCGCTGCGACGCATGATCAGCCCCAGTCGGCCGAGGGTCTGGGCGTTTTCGATCGGTTGCAGGCGCAAGTGTTCGGTCAGCCCTTCGAGGCCACCTTCCAATGGCATCACGGCGCAACACAGGCCGCCGTGCACCGCTTGTAACAGTTGATGGACGGCGTCGGTCTGCAACAACGGTTGTGGGGTGAGGCCACGGCTGTGGAAGTTATGGTCGATGGATTGGCGAAAGTGCATGCCGCTGGTGAGCATGCCCAGTGGCAGTTCGATCAAGGATTCCCAGCTCAGCGGCGCCTCGCCAAAGGTGAAGAAGCGTTGGTCGTAGAGCAGGCCCATGCGGGTTTCGCTGAAGGCCAGGGAGTCGAAATGTTCGGTGTCGAGGCGTTCCAGGTAGGAAACACCGAGGTCCAGGCGATTGTTCGCCAGCTGTTCGAGGATCTGCTCGGAACTCAGTGCCGAGAGTTCGAAACGCAGGTTCGGATGCTCCCCGTGCAGGCGTTGCAGCAGCGGCAGCGGATCGAAGCTCGACAGCGGCACCATGCCCAGCCGCAACGTACCGACCAGACTGCCGCGACAGGCGGCCGCCTCGGCGTATAGGCCGTCGTAGGCCGCCAGTACGGTGCGCGCCCAGGCCAGCACACGCTCGCCCGGCGCGGTGAAGCCTTCGAAGCGCTGGCCGCGATTGACCAGCGGCAGGTCAAGTTCTTCTTCGAGGCTGCGCAGGCGCATGGACAGGGTCGGCTGAGTGATGTGGCAGCGTGCGGCGGCCTGGCCGAAATGGCGGGTTTCGTCGAGCGCGATGAGGAATTTCAGCTGCTTGATGTCCATCTGCGCTCCAGGGGTTGGGAAGGTGCGGATTCTATCGCAAGCGGGGTCATTGGTCGGGTTGGATTCGCAGGTGACGACCGTGGTCTAGGCTTTGACGTCTGGAACCCGAAACCCAAGGAGAGTGCACCATGAGTCTTTTGAGCTTTGTGAAGGAAGCAGGCGAAAAATTGCTGGATTTGCTGACGCCAGGCAACGCCAATGCCAGTGAGCAATTGAAGGCGCACATCAGCAAGGTCGGCTTGGGTAACCCGAATGTGCAGGCGACGGTCGATGGCGACAAGGTCACGGTGACCGGCGAAGTGGCGAGCCAGGAAGAGAAGGAAAAGATCCTGCTGGCGGTGGGCAATATCGCCGGGGTTGGCAGTGTGGATGATCAGATTACCGTGACCGGGCCTGTCGTTGCTGCCGCGCGCTTCGTGGTCGTGAAAAAGGGCGACACCCTCAGCGCCATATCCCTGGCTGTGTATGGCAGTGCCAACCAGTACAACAAGATTTTTGAAGCCAACAAACCAATGCTGTCGCACCCGGACAAGATCTATCCGGGGCAGTCGTTGCGGATTCCTGAGTAACACCCCCAATCCGAGTGATGGCCTTCGCGAGCAAGCCCGCTCCCACAATCAAATGTGGGAGCGGGCTTGCTCGCGAAGCAGGCAACTCGGTCTAGAGCCCCGCAATCAAATCCCGATAATCCCCGACCGCCGCAAACTCCGCCGTATCCTTCGGCCCCTTGCGGCTATCCGGCTCGCGCACGGCCAACAAATGTGCCACGCCAAAGTCCCGTGCACTGCGCAGGATCGGCAAGGTGTCGTCGATGAACAGGCTGCGCGCCGGATCGAAATCGATATCCGCTTGCAGCGCATCCCAGAATTGCGGGTTTTCCTTGGGGTAGCCGTAGTCATGGGAACTGATCAAGCGTTCGAAGTAGGGCGCCAGCTCGATTTTTTCCAGCTTCAACGACAGCGCATCCCGATGGGCGTTGGTGATCAGCACCACGCGCTTGCCGGCCCGTTTGATCGCCGCCAGAAAGGTGTCGGCATCCGGGCGCAGGGCGATCAGATGCGCGGTTTCCAGTTTCAGGTCGCGCACCGACAGCTTCAGTTCGGCGCTCCAGAAGTCCAGGCAGTACCACTGCAACTGGCCGGCATTACGCTCGAACAACGGCTGCAATTCCATCTCGGCCATGGCCCGGCTGACCCCGTGCAGTTCGGCGTAACGCTGGGGCAGGTGCTCCATCCAGAAGTGATTGTCGAAATGCAGGTCCAGCAGCGTACCGTCCATGTCCAGCAGAACGGTATCGATGTCGGACCAGGGTAATGAAGGCATGGCAACGTCTCGGGCAGTAGAAAGATTTCTGGCGTAAACAATCGGGAAAGCCGCGTTATAGTAGCGCGTTCACGCCAAGGAGCTTTGCATGCGCCAGAAACCCACCATACTCGCCCGCGAAATTGTCGCCACCAGTCGATTGTTCTGCGTGGAAGAGATGAAGCTGCGCTTTTCCAACGGCGTGGAGCGCACGTATGAACGCCTGGTCGGCAAGGGTGCCGGGTACGGCGCGGTGATGATCGTGGCGATGCTCGATGCCGAGCATGCGGTGCTGGTCGAGGAGTATTGCGGCGGCACGGATGCCTATGAAATGTCATTGCCCAAGGGTTTGATCGAGCCGGGTGAAGACGTGCTGGCGGCAGCCGAGCGCGAGCTCAAGGAAGAGGCCGGTTTTGGCGCGCGGCAACTGGAGCACCTGACCGAGTTGTCGCTGTCTCCCGGTTACATGAGCCAGAAGATTCAAGTGGTGCTGGCTACCGACCTCTACGAAGAGCGTCTGGAAGGCGACGAGCCAGAGCCGATGCGAGTGGACAAGGTCAATCTGCGTGAGCTTTCGGCGCTGGCGCAAAACCCGCAATTTACCGAAGGCCGTGCCTTGGCGGCGCTGTACCTGGCCCGAGACCTGTTGACTCAGCGCGGAGCGTTCCAGCCATGAATTTCCCGCATCCGTTGATGGCGCCGGTGATTGAACTGGCCTTGCAGGCCGGTGATGCGATCCTGCCGTTCTGGCGCACAGGTACTGCCGTCACGGCAAAGACTGATGATTCGCCGGTGACCGCAGCCGACCTGGCCGCTCACCACGTGATACTGGCCGGGCTGACGGCGCTCGATCCGAGCATCCCGGTGCTCTCCGAGGAAGACGCCAACATTCCCCAGGACGTGCGTGCCGGATGGCAGCGCTGGTGGCTGGTCGATCCGCTGGATGGCACCAAGGAATTCATCAGCGGCAGCGAAGAATTCACCGTCAACATCGCCTTGATCGAAAACGGTCGGGTGGTGTTCGGTGTGGTGTCGATGCCGACCAACGGGCGTTTTTACGTCGGTGGTGCGGGACTTGGCGCCTGGCGTGGCGATAAAGGTGGCACGCCCGTGGCGATCAAGGTACGTGATGCGTTAGCGCCCGGCGAGTCGTTCACCGTGGTGGCCAGCCGTCGTCATTCGAGCCCGGAGCAGGAACGTTTGCTGGCCGGGTTGAGCGCCAGCCTTGGCGAGCTGCAACTGGCCAGTATCGGCAGTTCGCTGAAGTTTTGCCTGCTGGCCGAAGGGGCGGCGGATTGCTATCCGCGTCTGGCACCGACTTCGCAGTGGGACACGGCAGCGGCGCAAGGTGTGCTGGAAGGCGCAGGCGGTGAGGTGCTGGAGTTGAGCGGTGAGCCGTTCAGCTATCCAGCGCGGGAGTCGCTGTTGAACGCGTTCTTTCTGGCGTTGCCGGCGAAGGCGGCGTGGCGGGAGAAGTTGTTGGAATTGGCACGCGCATAAGATCGTTCCCGAGCGCTGATGCAAATCCTTGTGGGAGCGAGTTTACTCGCGATGGCAGTGTGTCAGGCAACTCAATGTTGGCTTTGACGACCCCATCGCGAGCAAGCTCGCTCCCACAGGTTTTGCGGTGGCCCTGGTTTAGCGGTGCAACACGTACTGCCCGACAAACCTCACCGCATCCTCATCACGGCCTTCATTGACGACCCGCGTATGCAGCGTCAACCGCGCCCGGCTGTATCGCTGGAAGGTGGTCAAAAATTTCTTCCAGATCACCGGGTCCGGCGCCTGGCAAATGGCGTTGGCATCCCCCGTCACCGGCAGCGGATAGCTGATCTGCCCTTCCTGAATCACGATGTGCCCGTCGGTAATGCCTTCTTCCTTGAGGCGCAAATGCAGCCAGCCCCAACCGGCCAGGACCGCGCCGCAATACAGGCTGCCACCGAACATGGTGCTCTTGTGGTTGACGTTGGCTTCCAGCGGCAAGTACAGGCGCAGTTGCTGGTCATGCCAGTCGAGCACTTTGAGGCCCATGTCCCGGGTGAGGGGAATGTCGTGATGAAGAACGGATTCCAGTTGTCGACTGTCGCGGCTCATTCAGGGGCCTCTGGCTTGAAGTGGATGATTGGACGGTAGCTCAGTCGAGATCGTCAGGGTGGGCCGAGGCACCACTGTCGGTGAAACTCAGACCGTGCTTGCGCAGTTTGTCGTGCAGGGTCTTGCGCGGAATGCCGAGGGCTTCGGCGACGCTGCGCACAGAGCTGTGTGAACGTGCCAGTTCGGCGGCGATGAGGGTTTTTTCGAAGTTCTCCACTTGCTCGCTCAAACCGCCGCTGACGACTTCGACCCTGTTGCCAGTGCCGCCATCCGGCGTGCTGTGGTCGAGTTCCAGTTCCAGCCCGAGGGCAAAACGCTCGGCGGCATTTTGCAGCTCGCGCACGTTGCCAGGCCAGGTGTGGCGCAGCAGCAAGGCACGTTGCCCCGGTTGCAGTTCATGGGGCGGCAAACCGTGGCGGGCACTGGCTTCATCGGCAAAATGCTGGAACAGCATCAGCGCATCTTCGCCCCGTTCGCGCAGCGGTGGAATCCGTAGCGGCGCGACGTTCAGGCGGTAATACAGGTCGGCACGGAAACGCCCTTGATCCGCCGCCTGACGCAGGTCTTCCTTGGTGGCGGCGATGATGCGGATGTCCAGCGGGATCAGTTGATTACCGCCCAGGCGTTCGACCACTCGCTCTTGCAGCAAGCGCAGCAATTTGACCTGCACATCCAGGCTCATGCTTTCGATTTCATCGAGGAACAGCGTGCCGCCATTGGCGAATTCGAACTTGCCGATGCGACGTTTCTGCGCGCCGGTGAAGGCGCCGGGCTCGTGGCCGAACAGTTCGCTTTCGACCACTGATTCGGCCAGGGCACCGGCGTTGATCGCCACGAACGGACCGTTGCGACGGCTTGATAAATCATGCAGCGCCCGGGCCACGACTTCTTTGCCTGCGCCGGTTTCGCCGAGGATCAGCACGTCGGCCCTGGTCGCCGCCAGTGCACCGATCTGCTCGCGCAGGCGCAGCATCGAAGGTGAGTGGCCAACCAGCCGCGTACTCAACTCGTTGCGGTCGCTCAAGGCCAACCGCAGGCTGCGGTTGTCCAGCACCAAACGGCGCAGGGCCAATGCGCGGCGCACGCTGTCGAGCAGGGCGTCGCTGGCGAAGGGTTTTTCCAGAAAGTCATAGGCCCCGGCACGCATGGCCTGCACCGCCAGCGGCACATCGCCGTGGCCGGTGATCAACAGCACCGGTAGCTCAGGGTCCTGGGCGTGCAGTTCGGTCAACAGTTCCAGGCCGTCCATGCCGGGCATGCGGATGTCGCTGACCACCACCCCTGGCCAGTCGCGCTCCAGTTGCGCGGCCAGGCCCTTGGCTTCGGCCAGTGGCAGGATTTTCAGGCCGGCCAGATCCAGCGTCTGGCTCAAGGCCTGGCGCAAGTGGGGATCGTCGTCGATCAACACGACCTGAATGCGGTTGTCGATGGTCATGCACTTCGGTCCTCGGACGGTTGCAGGCTCACGCCCGGTGCGCCTGCGCGCAGCTTCAGGGTAATCAGGGCGCCGCCCTCCTTGTGGTTGGCGAACGACAGTTCACCGCCGAAGGCGCGCATCAGGGTTTCGCAAATCGCCAGCCCCAAACCGAGGCCCTGGGTGCGGGTCTTGGTGGTGTAGAACGGCTCGCTGGCGCGCCCAAGGGCTTCCATGCAAAAGCCGGGGCCATTGTCGCGAATGTACAGGTTGACGCCATCGGCCGTGGATTGGGCACTCAGCCAGAGTTTACGTGGCGGGCCTTTTTCCGTCAGGGCATCCAGGGCGTTGGCCAGCAGATTGCCGAGTACCTGGCGCAGGCGGGTTTCCCCGGCCTCGACCCACAGGGTGGCGGCGGGCAAGTCGCGGATCAACTCGACTTCCATGCTGCGTCGACGCTTGGCCAGCAGGGCCAGGGCATCGTCCAGCGCCGGTTGCAGGGCGACGCTTTCCGGAGCATGCCGATCGCGCCGGGCAAAGGCGCGCAGGTGGGCGATGATCGAGGCCATGCGCCCGGTCAATTCGCTGATCAGCTTGAGGTTGCCGCGGGCATCGTCGGTGCGCTGGTGATCGAGCAACACTTCGGCGTTTTCCGCGTAGCTGCGAATTGCTGCCAGCGGCTGATTGAGTTCGTGGCTGATGCTCGCCGACATGGTGCCCAGCGCCGACAATTTGCCGGCCTGCACCAGATCATCCTGGGCGCGGACCAGCTCCTGCTGGGCCTGTTCGCGTTCCAGCACTTCCTGTTTCAGACGCCGGTTCAGGCCTTCGAGATCGCTGGTGCGCTCGGCGACCCGGCCTTCCAGCTCACGGCGGGCCTTGGCTTCGAAAGCGATGCGTTCGAGGTAATGGCGACGGCGCTGCATCATCAGGCCAAGCAGCAGCATCAACACCAGCAGCGTTGCACCACCGATGGCCACCACCGTGCGCACCGGACGGTCGATCAAGGTGCGCGGGGCGAGGATGCTGACGTCCCAGCCGGTTTCGGCGATCTGCTGGGTCTGGGTCAGCCAGGCATTGGGATCTAGCTTCAGCGGTTTTGGATCGCGGGTTGGATAGGGCTGGATCGCCGTGATGGCTTTGCTTTCGTCCTCGCTCAACGGGCGGGTCGAGCGGAATCGCCACTCCGGTCGCGAGGTGAGAATGACCACGCCGTTGTGGTCGGTCAGCAGCAGTTGTTCCGGGGTTTTGCCCCACAGGCTTTCGGTGTGGTCGAGGTCGACCTTGACCACCAGCACGCCGACGATTTTTTCGCCGGCGCGCACGCCGGCGGCGAAGAAGTAACCGCGTTTGGCGGAGGTTGTGCCCAGGCCGAAAAAACGCCCAAGCCGCCCGGCCATGGCTTCGCTGAAATACGGCCGGAAAGAAAAGTTGCGCCCGACAAAGCTGTCGTGTTTGTCCCAGTTGGAGGCGGCCAGGGTCTTGCCGGTGGCGTCCATCAGGTACATGACTTCGGCACCGGTCTGGGTGGCGATGTTTTTCAGCAGGCGGTTGGCGTTGCCTTGGGTGACGCCATCGTCCGGTGCGCCGAGAACGGCACGCAAGGCCGGCAGGTCGCCGAGGATCTGCGGCAGCACTTCATAGCGGTGCAGGGTACCCAGAAGGTTGGCGACGTAGAGGTCGAGGGTCTGACGATTCTGACTGGCCAGCTCGCTGCGGTAGTAACGCTCGGCGAGATGCTCCAGCGGCCACAGCAACGGCGCCAGGCACAGTGCCAGCAGGGCCAGGCTGCGCCAACGGGGTCTGGGGGGAAGAGTCGGTTTCATGAGCAGCATGCGCCTGTGGGTACAGGCGCATTATGCCTAGGCTTGCCCGCCTTGGGTCAGCTGCATCTTGATCGGCGAGCTTCAGTCGGCCTATCAGGCAAAGACGTCGGCGTCCTTGAAAAATACTCCGGCCTGATCTTTCGCCGACAGCTGCGGCGTGCCTTCCAGTTGCCAGTCGATGGCCAGGTCCGGGTCGTCCCAGCGAATGCTGCGCTCGGCCGATGGCGTGTAGTAGTCGGTGGTTTTGTAAAGGAACTCGGCAAATTCGCTCAATACGACGAACCCGTGGGCGAAGCCTTCCGGGACCCAGAGCTGGCGATGATTGGCGGCAGACAGGCGCACAGCGACCCATTTACCGAAGTGCGGTGAGCTGCGGCGGATGTCTACGGCGACGTCCAGCACTTCACCGACCGTGACGCGAACCAGTTTTCCCTGGGTATTTTCCAGTTGGTAATGCAGACCGCGCAGCACGCCCTTCAGCGAACGGGAGTGATTGTCTTGAACGAATTCAGTGTCCAGTCCGGTGGCCTCTTTGAAAGCCCTGGCGTTGAAGCTCTCGTAGAAGAAACCACGTTCGTCACCAAAGACCTTGGGTTCGAGGATCAGAACACCGGGCAGGTCGGTGGTCACTACATTCATGGTGGCTCTCCAGCAGTGTGCGTTTAATGGCCGCCATTCTTGCGCAAAGTGCCGACCGAGGCGAGTACCAGAACAAAGCCCGCTCCCACAAATGCCCTCATACCGGCTTCCGGGGGGTTGCGTATCGCCCGAACCAGTGGCGATATAGGCGCCTAATAAAACTTCAGGGGTCGTTGTATGCCGCTTGCCACGTTGATTCATCGCGCCAGTTTGCCCAGCCCGCAGGTGTCTGCGGAGCAAGCGCTAGGGCTGCTGGAGGAACATTACGGGTTCAGCGGCAGGTTGCAGGCCCTTGGCAGCCAGCAAGACCTGAACTACCGCGTCGACAGCGAGCGGGGACGTTTCGTCCTGAAAATCTGCCGTGGCGACTACTCGGTACTGGAGCTTCAAGCACAACATGCCGGGCTCAAGCATCTGGGCGAGCACCCCGATGTACAGGTGCCGCGTGTTATCGCGGCGAAAAACGGCGCAGACCTACTGTCGCTGGACGTGGATGGTCAGGCGGTGCACGTTCGCCTGCTCGACTACATCGAAGGCCAGCCGCTGACGAGCCTCGGTCATTTCAACCCGACGGTGGTGTCCGGCTTCGGTCGCCTGTGCGGTGAAATGGACCTGGCCCTGGCGGATTTCGACCATCCGGGTCTGGTGCGAACCCTGCAATGGGACGCCCGCCATGCTCACGCCCTGATCGCGCACTTGCTGCCGGTGATCAAGGATGAAGACCAGCGCAAACTGATCGTCGAAGCGTCCGGGCAAGCCGGGCGGCATTTGCAGCCACTGCAGGACAAACTGCCGGTGCAGGCCATTCACATGGACATCACCGACGACAACGTGGTGTGGCAGCGCGATGCGCAGCGCCATTGGCAGTTGCAAGGCGTGATCGATTTCGGCGACCTGGTGCGCACCTGGCGCATTACCGATCTGTCGGTGACCTGCGCCGCGCTGCTGCATCATGGCGAGGGCGATCCGTTCTGCATTTTGCCGGCAATCCAGGCCTATCACGCGGTCAACCCGTTGCAACACGAAGAACTGTTGGCGCTGTGGCCGCTGATCGTCGCCCGCGCGGCGGTGTTGGTGCTCAGCGGCGAACAGCAGGTCAGCATCGATCCGGGCAATGCCTACAGCCGCGACAACCTGGTCCATGAGTGGGAAATCTTCCGTGTGGCCACTTCGGTGCCGTTGGCGCTGATGGAAGCGGCGATCCTCACCGCCGTCGGCCAGCACCTGCCCACCATCGGCAGCGAAGGCTTCGCGCCGCTGTTGCCGAGCCTGGTGGGGCGTGAGTTCGCGCTGATCGACCTGGGTGTGCTCAGTCCGCATTTCGAAGCGGGGAACTGGGAGCAGGAGGGCGTCGATCAGCGCCTGCTGGATGAGGCGGCCGCGGCACATGGCCTGGCGGCCAGTCGTTACGGGCAATACCGCCTGTCCCACACCCGCCCGGACAGCGCCGCTGAGCCGGACACTTGCCCGTTGCACGTCGAGTTGCGTGTGCCTCAGGGCACAACGGTCGAAGCGCCGTTTGCCGGGGTGGTGCATCACCCATCGGCGGGCGTGCTGCAACTGGACGGCCCGCAATTGAGCGTGCGGCTTTGGGGCGTCACGCCGTCGCTGCACAGCGGCGCGGCCTTGGTCAAAGGCCAGGTACTGGGCTCGGTCAGCGGGCCATTGATCGTGCAGTTGTGTCGTGGCGCGTCGATCAATGCGCCGTTGTTCTGTACCCCTTCGCGCGCGGCAGCCTGGCAAGCGTTGTGCCCTTCGCCAGCAGCGTTGCTGGGGCTGGCCTGTGACGCCGAAGCCGAGCTCGACGGCCCGACCTTGCTGGCCCGGCGCGATGCCAGCTTCGCCCGCACGCAAAAACACTATTACGTTGATCCGCCGCGCATCGAACGCGGCTGGCGCAACCATCTGATCGACATGCAGGGCCGCTCCTACCTCGACATGCTCAACAACGTGGCGGTGCTGGGCCACGGCCATCCGCGCATGGCCGCCGTCGCCAGCCGCCAGTGGTCGTTGCTCAACACCAACTCGCGCTTCAACTACGCAGCCGTGGCCGAGTTCTCCGAACGTTTGCTGGAGTTGTCCCCTGACGGCATGGACCGCGTGTTCCTGGTCAACAGCGGCAGCGAGGCCAACGACCTGGCGATTCGCCTGGCATGGGCCTACAGCGGCGGCCGCGACATGCTCAGCGTGCTGGAGGCCTATCACGGCTGGACGGTGGGCGCAGATTCGGTGTCGACCTCGATCGCCGACAACCCCAAGGCCTTGAGCAGCCGCCCGGACTGGGTGCACCCGGTGACCGCGCCAAACACCTATCGCGGTGAATTCCGCGGCCCAGACAGCGCGCCGGATTATGTGCGCAGCGTCGAACACAACCTGGCGAAAATCGCCGAGCAGAAACACCAACTGGCCGGTTTCATCTGCGAACCGGTGTATGGCAACGCCGGCGGTATCTCGCTGCCACCAGGTTATTTGAAACAAGTCTATGCCATGGTCCGGGCCAGGGGCGGTGTGTGCATCGCCGACGAAGTGCAGGTGGGCTACGGGCGCATGGGCGATTTCTTCTGGGGCTTCGAAGAGCAGGGCGTGGTGCCGGACATCATCACCATGGCCAAGGGCATGGGCAACGGTCAGCCACTGGGCGCGGTCATCACCCGCCGGGAAATCGCCGAGGCGCTGGAGGCCGAGGGTTACTTCTTCTCGTCTGCCGGCGGCAGCCCGGTCAGTTGCCAGGTCGGCATGGCCGTGCTGGATGTGATGCAAGAGGAAAAACTCTGGGAGAACGCCCAGGTCGTTGGCGGGCACTTCAAGAAGCGCCTCGAAGCATTGATCGATATTCATCCGTTAGTGGGCGCGGTGCACGGTTCCGGCTTCTACCTGGGCGTCGAACTGATCCGCAACCGCGAAACCCTGGAGCCGGCCACCGAAGAAACCACCGCATTGTGCGATCGCTTGCGCGAGCTGGGGATATTCATGCAGCCGACCGGCGATTACCTGAACATCCTCAAGATCAAGCCGCCGATGGTCACTTCGCGCCAGAGCGTGGATTTCTTCGTGGACATGCTGTCGAAGGTGCTCGCAGAAGGGCTGTAAACACATCCCCCTGTAAATGCGGGCCAATGTGGGAGTGGGCTTGCTCGCGAAAGCGGCATTCCAGGCTCAATATTTGCGTCGGATGTACCGGCCTCTTCGCGAGCAAGCCCGCTCCCACATGAATGGTGGTGTTAGTTCGATTGATATCGGCTTTTTATCAATTGTTTTTGTAACTCTGGATGTAAGGTGCTTTAAAAGCCGATATTTATCGGATATAAAGTGGCCAGTCCACGGCGTGTACCAATGCGCTTCCATTTCTGTCAGGTATCAATGTCACTCCGGAGTCCTGAGCCATGACCACGTTGAACAGCATCCCTCGCGCCGACGGCTTCTACATGCCAGCCGAATGGGCACCCCAAACCCAGACCTGGATGATCTGGCCCGAGCGCCCGGACAACTGGCGCCTGGGTGGCAAGCCGGCACAAGCCGCCCACGTGGCAGTGGCCAAGGCCATCGCCCGTTTCGAACCGGTAACCGTGGCGGTTTCCGCCGGCCAGTACGAAAACGCCCGTGCCCGTCTGGACGTGCCGAATATTCGCGTGGTGGAAATGTCCAGTGACGACGCCTGGGTCCGCGACACCGGCCCGACCTTCGTCATCAACAACAGTGGCGAAGTCCGTGGCGTGAACTGGGACTTCAACTCGTGGGGCGGTTTTGACGGCGGCCTGTATTCGCCGTGGAACCGTGACTCGCAGGTCGGCGGCAAGATCCTCGAGATCGAGCGCAGCCCGCGCTACCGCACCGAAGGCTTCGTGCTGGAAGGCGGTTCGATTCACGTCGACGGCGAAGGTACCCTGATCACCACCGAAGAATGCCTGCTCAACCGCAATCGCAACCCGCACATGAATCGCGCAGAAATCGAAGCGGTGCTGAGTGCGAACCTGGCTGTGGATAAAATCATCTGGCTGCCGGATGGCTTGTTCAACGACGAAACCGACGGCCATGTGGATAACTTCTGCTGCTACGTGCGTCCGGGTGAAGTGCTGTTGGCCTGGACCGATGATCCACAGGACCCTAACTACCCGCGCTGCCAGGCGGCGATGAACGTGCTGCAAAGCAGCACCGATGCCAAGGGTCGCCCGTTCACGGTGCACAAAATGCCGATCCCGGGTCCGCTGTTTGCGACCGAGCAAGAGTGCGCCGGTGTCGATCCGGTCGACGGTACGCAGGAGCGTAACCCGACTGTTCGCCTGGCCGGTTCCTACGTGAACTTCCTGATCGTCAACGGCGGCATCATCGCGCCGAGCTTTGACGACCCGCAGGATGGCCCGGCGAAAGAAATCCTGCAGAACCTGTTCCCACAGCATGAAGTGGTGATGGTGCCTGGTCGCGAACTGTTACTGGGTGGCGGCAATATTCACTGCCTTACCCAGCAGCAACCCGCGCCGCACAAGGAGTGAGTGAGGTCGTAACAGCTTGAGTTGATTGCGAAATTCCTCAGGCTGTCGATCAGCCACCAGCGTTGCACGGAGCCCGCGGCCCTACAGGCCTGCGGGCTTTTTTGTATCCGCCTGGCCACACTTCAGAGACCTTGGCACAGCTCTTGTATCTCTGCTGTTGTAACTCGGGGTGGGGAGGACTTCGATGTTCTGTCATAAACCTTGGATAAGTTAGCCGCTCACAAACCGGGAGAGAGCGCTGAAATGAACGCCGAAGTGAACGTAGTGAGCGACAAGGCGTTGCATCCCCTGGCAGTAAATAGCGAATCGCTCCAGATCCTGGCGCACTGGTTCAAGTCCAATGGAATGCGTCAGATCAGTGAAACTGATCCGCGCCGGACGATGATCGAGCGTTACCCTGCTGGTTTATTCAGCGAGGCGGAACTGGATGCGTTGTGGGATGTAATGGAAGGATAAGAAGAACAACAACGGATTGATCAAAAAAAGCGCTGCCGGGATGGCAGCGCTTTTTTTTGCGCAAATTTTGTAGACAACCCCGGTCCCTGTAGGAGCGAGCTTGCTCGCGAAGGCGCCCGGCCAGTCAATAGAAATGTCGACTGCCCCACCGCTATCGCGAGCAGGCTGCTCCCACAGGGTTTTGTTGCGCAACCATTCGACCGATTCAAGCAACAGACTGAAAGCCAATCCGGCGTTTTTCCGGAGCCGCAGCGGCACTAATCTGCCGACATCGAATTTTCCTGAATTTCTGTCGGAGCTTTCCCTTGATCCTGCATTACATCTACGACCCCTTGTGCGGTTGGTGCTACGGCGCCAAACCGCTGGTGCTGGCCGCCCAGGCTGTGCTGCCCGTGATTGCCCACGGCGGCGGCATGATGACGGGGGCCAATCGGCAAAAGGTTTCGCCACAACTGCGCAATTACGTCATGCCCCACGACCGGCGCATCGCCGAATACAGCGGGCAGCCGTTCGGTGAAGCTTATTTCGAAGGTTTGCTGCGTGATCACAGCGCTGTGTTCGACTCGACGCCACCCATCGCTGCGGTGCTGGCTGGCGAGCAAATGGCCGGTCGCGGGCTGGAGTTATTGGGGCGATTGCAAAGTGCTCACTACGTGGATGGGCGCCGTATTGCCGATGAGTCGGTACTGTTTGAACTTGCCCACGGCATGGGGCTGGACCGCGAAGCCTTCGAAAAAGCCTTCAGGGCGGCCGACACCGAAGGCCATATCAGGAACAGCCGGGCTCTTTTGGCCAAGGTCGGCGGGCAGGGCTTTCCGACCCTGGCGCTTGAGCACGATGAACAATTCACCCTGATCGATATCGGTCCATGGCTGGGCAAACCCCAGGCTTTTGCGCAGTGGCTGGATCAGTCGCTGCCCGATCATGGGTCATCCATTTCCGTAGCAGCCTGTGGCCTCGATGGCTGCGTTGATTGAATATTCCTGCCGCGTAAAGCAATTTCTTAGACGATTTTCGCCTGTTTTTAGACGATTCATGAAATTGACACATCGTTGAGGGCGCAGCTACGATTTGGCCCAACGCCTGTGGCCGACCGCCACGATCAAAAATTATAAAAAGGCCCGCCGCGAGAAATCGTGGGCGGGCCTTTTTGTTTTCGTCATGAAAAAAGAGCGCGATAGCGCCGTTTCAGCCGTTCGACACAGCGCGTATCAACCGGAAATAAGGAAAAGAATACGATGTTGAACAAGCGAATCAGCCTGATCGCTCTGGGGATGTTGAGTGCGACACAGGCCATGGCTAACGACCAGGCCGAATCCAAGGGTTTTGTCGAAGACAGCAGCCTCAAAGTGCTGCTGCGCAACGCCTATATGAACCGTGACTTCAAAGACGGCAACCCGGATAAATCCGAGTGGGGCCAGGCGGCCATCGGTACGTTCTCGTCCGGCTTCACCCAAGGCACCGTGGGCGTAGGTGTGGACGCTTTCGGGCTGTACGCACTGAACATGGAGCGCAGCGAAGACCGTAGCGGCGCGCAAGGCATCGATTTCTTCAAGAAGGGCGACAGCGGCCAGCCGGCGGACGATCTGTCCAAGGGCGGCGCGGCGATCAAGTTCCGCCTGTCCAGCACCACCCTGACCTACGGCGACCAGATGCCGGTCCTGCCGGTGCTGAACTACGACAACTCGCGCCTGCTGCCGGAAAGCTACACCGGCACCCTGATCACCTCCAAAGAGATCAAAGGCCTGCAGCTCGACGCCGGTCGCTTCACCGCCGAATCGCGCAAAAGCGCTGAAGGCCGTGACAGCGGTGGCTTGAAGTCGATCAACGTCTTGGGCGGTAGCTACCAGTTCACCGAGCAATTCAAGGCTGCGCTGTACGCTTCTGACGTCGAAGACGTGCTGAAGAAACAATACGTGAACGCCAACTACGTGTTCCCGATCGACAAGGATCAGTCCCTGACCCTGGACTTCAACGGCTACCGCACCAAGCTGGAAGATTCCTACGTTCGCGACAACGGTGTCACCGGCGACGACAACAAGATCTGGAGCCTGGCGGCCACCTTCATCACCGGCCCGCACTCGTTCACCCTCGCGCACCAGCGCAGCACCGGCGACAGCAACCTGGGCTACGTCTACGGTGGCTACCAGAAAGACCAGGGTCGCGTCGGCGACGGTGGCAACACCATCTACCTGGCGAACTCCTACTGGTCCGACTTCAACGCCGAAGACGAACGCAGCTGGCAACTGGGCTACGGCCTGGACTTCAGCACCTTCGGTGTACCGGGCCTGAGCTACAACGTGGCCTACGTGCGCGGCGACAACATCACCACCTCCACCAGCGAAGGCGGCACCGAGCGCGAGATCTTCAACCAGATCAAATACGTCGTGCAAAGCGGCCCGGCCAAAGACCTCAGCGTGAAACTGCGCAGCTCGGTGCTGCGCGTGTCGCAGAAGTCGAGTGAGTACAACGTCAGCGGCAACGAAGTGCGTGTGTTTGTGGATTACCCGATCAATATTTTTTGATGATGGGGTGTGGTGTCGAGGCTTGATGCAGGCTGAGAAAAAAGAAGAAGCCCCGACTGGTTCGGGGCTTTTTTGTGGCTCACAGGAACCTTCAAAACGGCTCTTTCAATGGCAATGGCGATGCCCTTCAAGATTGTCGGAAGTCTCTGAGGGAAAAAGAGGATCCACCTGATGTCTCGTGACGATTCAACAGGCTGAAATAGCAGTTGATACAGTGAGAGATCACCGAATGAAAGTTCCAGGGGTAAAGGAAGCTCCTGATCAGGAAAGCTGGAAGGATCTAGGTTTGCCGGATTTGCGGGACATATCGATACCCTTGGAAACCAAGGTAGTTCGAGTGCTACCCGGGGCCGTTGATGTCTGCTCCGCTCTAAGGCAGGTAGCGCTAGGTTTTGGATTGCATGAAGGGACTGACACGGTGCTGATCGAAACGCCTTATTTACCCGTGACGGTTCGGCGTGAGCATCTACGTCACATTGTGGAAAAACGCCCTAACGCCCGAGAGCGCTTCACTGAATTTGCTGTAGATACGCTGAATAATCCATTAGAAATCTGGCGGGTTTCCTACAGCGATGGCTCCTATCGTCTCGCCTTCATTGGCGCATACCACACAAAGTACCAAATGTTGGTAGTGGTCCATGTTGACCGTGGGTATGTACTTTGAAACTTCATGAATTGTGACAAAAAGGCGCTGAACAAGCACCGGCACGGCGGGTTGGTTTATCAACGTTACCAATTATCCAAACAAAAAAAGCAGCCTGAGTAGGCTGCTTTTTTTGAGAAGCTTGCTTGATATTGTGCTCCCTCAAGCAAGGGAGAAGAGGTCTCACCCGAGCGCTGATTTTCAGGTCATCAACGGGGTTCCTAACGCCGACTATTGCCACCTGAAGGCAGTCGGTTTCGCGCTCTTGGGTAAATTCTCTGTCACAGATGATGCTTGTGTCAACCCGAGCGGCAGCCTTGTAGTGGTGCTCTGATCGGCGAAGTCGCGCGTATCGACATCTAACTTTTTACGATGGAAACCATTACAAAATGGAGAAATTGATCAAAACAACTGAGGATTGTGATTCCTCGACTGAAATGCGGACAGTTGCTGTGCGCGAACCTATGGTGAAGACGGCTTGCGAAATGCTTGTTGGTCAAACCATTCGCAGGAAATTCGACTCGGTTGACGAGATGATCGAGGTTTCGGAGGAAAGTAACAGAGGGGGATATCGAACAAATCAATTTCAGAAGGACTTGCTGGAGTCTGTTCGCGAAATGAATGAGAGCCGCATCAGCCCTATCGCGCAGGGTAAGCCTTAACAAATGCATTCGCGAATCAACGCGAACGTGTCGTCCGCAGCGACATGTCCAGAAGACGTGTCGCAAAAAGTGGAAAATTGCGACACGTAAGTAAATGGACGACAGAAAAAACGGTATAGAGACCTACAGTACTCATTACACCACGTAACGAATGAAGTTCCCGCCCCCACCTTTATCCCCTCCCGCCAACCCCATACATTCATCTCCAACGCCTCTCCCATCATCCCGACGGGAAGGTCACTGGAGTTGCCCTCATGCCTTTCGTAACCGTACGCATCACCCGCGATGGCGTTACCACTGAGCAGAAAGCTCAGGTGATTGCCGAGATCACTGAAACACTGGAACGCGTCCTCAATAAGCGCCCTGACCTGACCCACATCGTGATCGAGGAAGTCGACACCGATAACTGGGGTTACGCCGGCATCACCACCACCCAGTACCGCAAGCAACTGGCCGAGGCGCAAGGGCAGTCATGACGTCCTCCGTCACCATCGACTTCATCTCCGATGTGGTGTGCCCCTGGTGCGCGCTGGGGGCGACGGCGCTGAAGCAGGCGATCGAGAACGTGGCCGGGGAAGTCTCGGTCGAGCTGACCTACAAGCCGTTCGAGTTGAACCCGGACATGCCGGCCGAAGGTGAGCAGGCGGTCGAGCACTTGATGCGCAAGTACGGGAGAACGGCCGACGACGTCGCCGCCGGCAAGGCCATGCAGATCGCTCGCGGCGAGGCCATCGGCTTCAAGTTCGATCTGGAGAAGCGCACGCACTTCTACAACACCTTCGATGCGCACCGTTTGTTGCTGTGGGCGTTGCAGGAAGGCCGGCAGGTCGAGCTGAAGAAGGTGCTGCTACAGGCCTACTTCAGCGAAGGCCAGAACCCGAGCGATCACTCGACGCTGGTGCGTCTGGCGACTGAAGCGGGGCTGGATGCGGCAGGTGCGAGAGAGGTGCTGGCGTCCGACACATTCGCCAGCGAAGTGCGTGAGCTTGAAATCTATTACCGCCAGCACGGCATCAACTCGGTCCCAGCCATGGTGCTGAACGGTCGCCACCTGGTGTCCGGTTCGCAATCGGTCGAGTACTACGAACAGATGTTGCGGCAAATGGCGAACGCCTGATTACAGATTTTCTACCCCATTCTTTATTGTCAGAGGTCTTCATCATGAGCATTTCGAAAAAAGTCATCGTAATCACCGGCGCATCCCAAGGTCTCGGCGACGGTATGGTCAAAGCCTTTCGTGAACTCGGTTACCGGATCGTTGCCACTTCGCGCTCGATCAAACCGTCCACCGATCCGGACATTCACACCGTGGCCGGTGACATCGGCGAGCCGGAAACCGCACAGCGTGTCATCCGTGAAGCGATGTCCCGTTTCGGTCGCATCGACACCCTGATCAACAACGCCGGGATCTTCATCGCCAAGCCGTTCACCGCGTACACCGCAGAAGACTACGCCAATGTGTTGTCGGTGAACGTCAATGGCTTCTTCTACATCACCCAACTCGCCATCGCCGAGATGGAAAAACAGGGCAGCGGCCACGTCGTCAACATCACCACCAGCCTGGTGGACCACGCCATCGACGGCGTGCCATCGGTGCTGGCATCGCTGACCAAGGGCGGCCTCAACGCGGCAACCAAATCCCTGGCCATCGAATACGCCAAGCGCGGGATCCGCGTGAACGCGGTCAGCCCCGGCATCATCAAGACCCCGATGCACGGCAAGGAAACCCACGCCGCACTGGGCAATCTGCACCCAGTCGGGCACATGGGCGAGATCGATGATATTGCGCAAGCAGTCGTGTATCTGGACGGCGCCAAGTTCGTTACCGGCGAAATCCTGCACGTGGATGGTGGTCAGAGCGCGGGTCACTGAAAGCGCTTTTTCAAACTCCGGAAACAAAAAAGCCCCTGCATTTCTGCAGGGGCTTTGTTTTGTATGGTGGCACCAGACGAACGGTAGCTTTTGGCGAGGCCAGGTTTCCTGCGGGTTTAGACGTCGGTGGAAAATTTGGCGTACCCCGACCAGTAACTATAAATAAATCAGCTAGTTATGGATCTTATTGGAGTCGAAGCCGGTACGTCATCCACGTCTCGTCTTTAAAAGGCGTCTACCAAATCTCATGTTTTCTATAGCGTTCCAGAAGATGTCCATAGCCACCTACGACACAGACTTTTATAGATTTTTTGGTTTGATTCCAAGCGTATGTCATGACATGACGGCGTGAAAATTTTGAGTCTGTTGATCCCCCACGCTCTGAATCCTCTGCGACTTTCTCTAACCATCCACCTCCATATCCCCCCACAGATTCAGCAGCTTGTTGGGGGTGATGATAAAACGCTACCATGAGGATACTCATGGTGTTCCCGTTTTGGGAATTTATGCGGTTGACGCGCGTTCGGAAGGGATTTATATTGATCCCAAATTGGGAACATTACTATGCATCTGGTTGGTAAGGACATACTCGATAGGTTGAGAGGGCGCGGACCAGAAATCGACACGTGGGTCAGCGCATGGGTAGCTGAAATTATCCATGCGGTGTGGACGCAGGAAGCTGATCTCTTTGATCAATTTCCCTCGGCAAGAGAGCGGAAGACCGGTGTTTTTATTTTTGAAGTGAATTTAGCAAAGTGCTGGTTAGAGGTGAAAATTGTGTTTCCTCAAAAAATCGCGCTCATAACCGCGCTATTAGGTGCAGAAGAAATTGATGGACACTAAGGTCATAAGAACAGAAGAACAGCACCGAGCTTATCTGAGTGAGGTGGATAGGCTGATGTCAATGATGCCTAAACCTGGTTCTTCGGAAAGTAATCGCCTTGAGGTCCTGATTCTTCTTATTGAGGATTATGAGAATAAAAAACATCCGATTGATGCCCCCGACCCAATCGATGCAATTCTGTTTAGGATGCACGAAAGAAATTTAAAACAAGCGGATCTGATTCCTTACTTTGGTACTAGGAGCCGGGTGTCAGAAGTTCTGGGTCGCAAACGCCCGCTGACTGTTCCTATGATAAAAGCTCTTTCAGTTGGATTGGGGATTTCGGCAGAGACCTTACTTGGATTGTCCCATACAGAAGAAAAAAAATCGACGGACGAAGTTGACTGGTCTCGATTCCCAGTGAAAGAAATGGTCGCTAGGGGATGGATTGATAAAGCTATAGGTAAAGCTTCCAAAACTACTGAAGAGACGCTTCGGGAATTTGTGTCACTTATAGGATGGCAGTTTGGGGAGGCCGCATTCAGGCGTACACCATTAGGTGATGCATACTCACCGACTACCAAATATTCTTTGTATGTATGGCTTCTTAGAGTTATTCAGCGCGCTAGAGAGAGTAGCCATCTTTTAGGTGCATTTGACCAAAGTAAGCTGTCGAGTTCATTTTTGAAGGATTTGGCCCAGCTAAGTTGGTTTGAAAATGGACCTCTCCTTGCTATCGAGTTCCTTAAAAAACATGGTATAGCAGTGATAATTGAGCCGCATCTGAAGGGTACTATGTTAGATGGTGCCGCATTGAAGGATGTAGACGGAACCCCCGTGATAGGCTTGACACTTAGGTACGACCGATTAGATAACTTCTGGTTCACGTTGCTTCACGAAGTTGCGCATATATGGAAGCATATAGGAAATGAAGAGGCTTTCCTGGATGACTTAGATGCTTCTTCAGAAGACAGAAGAGAAGCGGAAGCAAATCGAATAGCAAGAGAGGCCTGTATCCCTAGGGTAACTTGGAAACGATCCGGCGCCTATTTGGACCCCAGCAGAGAAAATATAGATAAGTTATCCAGAGAATTAAAAATACATCCTGCGATCATCGCAGGGAGAATCCAACGAGAAAAAGAAAACTACCAGTTGTTTTCTGATTTGTTGGGGCGTGGTGAAGTTAGAAAACTACTTTCTAATCATTCTAATGGTGAGTTATGAAACTTGTTTACGTCCCAATTTTGAAAGCAAAACCCGGTGAGCTCACCGCTCTTGCAGAGCTAAAGAAGTTCGCAGCGGAGAAAGTTATACCTTGGTTCGATATTTCACCAATTAACGACGATAAGCTTGAAAAGCTTAGCGGTCAGCTGTTTCCTCCAATTGAATCCTACTTGAGCGGTATTGCTGCGGAGATCTCCACGGTTTGGAAGACTCGTGAAATTTTCTTAGATATGCCGAAGTGGTCTACCAGTGCTCAAACAGAGGGTGGCGAGCATGTGATTCCATTTCTACGGAATCAGTTGGAGTCATTTCGTGTCACAGCTAATCTAGTTGTTGATTATGTTCGATGGGATGATCCTGTTTACGTTAATGCGCTTCGTGGGGCTCGGCTAGCCTCTGGGTGTGATTTTGTTCTGCGCCTTGTTATGGATTCGGATACGGTGGAGGAACTCTCTGAGGAAGAGTTTGTATTAGAGCGTCTGAGCGAGATAACTGATACTTTGGATCTTGATCCGATCCTTGTAATGGTTATGATCGATTTTGGAGACGTATCTTCTCAAAAGTACACTGTGCCTGACATTATATTTAAGTCGGAAAAAGCAATAGCCCTGTTAAAAAGAGCTGGATTTAATAATTTTAGGGTGGCTGGGTGTTCACTTCCTGCTTTTATATCTTCCGCGATTAAAGACAAAAATAGCACCGGCTTAGTTCTTAGGAAAGAGATGTCAGCATGGAGATCTCTTATTGTGCAACCTGGATTAGAGTCGCTAGGTTTCAGTGATTATGGCATCCGCGGGCCTAATTCCAAAGAAACAGGTGGGCCTTCGCATGCGAACGGAAAGATCCGTTATACAATTGATAAGGAGATATTCATCGCTAGAGGTTACCCTTTGACAGAGGGCCTCAAAGGTGCCCAGCATCAGGAGCTTGCAAGGTTAGTTATTGCATCAGGGCACTGGGCTAAAGAAAAGTTTAGTTGGGGTGACAATGAGATTCTCCGTTGCAGCCAAGGTGAGTTTTCGGGGACGTCTTCAGATTGGATATCTATTGATACCAATCACCATATACACTCGGTTGTGCGCGAAGTAATAGAGTATAAAGAACTTGTTGCTGCTAAACATGCAAGGCAACCTGTGTGAGGTCGTTATTTTAATCCATTAATAATTTATCCCTCAGACGGTTAGCTGAGGGGGATATTTTTTAGAGTTTTTCATTGCTCAAATATTATTTAGCCATTTAGATTTCGTGTTTTAGCCAGTGACTGATCTGGTTTTGTGCGGGGTAGGCATGCGTGCGTTACGTAGCTGATCTCAATTAGTCTGCAACTAATAAAATAAACTAGATTGATTGTACATTTCTGAGCTATGAAAAAATGGGATTACTTGCAAATAAATATCGTGCGCTGCAGCCTACCTTCGAGTATCTGACAGATAAAGTTGTGCTTGCCCAAGCCTGGAAAAAAGCACATCAGTATATTCGCTCGACGAATTGGTATGCTGATAACTTTGAACTCGATAGGTCGGCAATTGATCTGGATGAACGTCTCGAACATTGGCTCGCTGACTTAAAGAGTCCAGACTTTTCTTTCGACGATTTACGACTAGTGCCTGCACCAAAAGCCGAACGTTGGACTTTTGTTAAAGCTCAGAATCTAAATATATTAGATATGGATGTGGTCGGTTGGGGTTTTGACGCATCTGAGGTTTCTACTCATAAATGGTGTCCGGAGGCAAAAACTCCGAAGCCACTTAGACCTTTAGCTCATGTTTCTATTCGTGATCAAAGCTTATTGATGGCGCTCATGATGTGCTTGGTCAATAAGGTCGAATCTAGTCAAGGAAATACTGCTACTCATCTAAATGAGGTTCATCAGAAAAAAATAGTAAATTATGGTAATCGCCTCTATTGTCAATTTAAGGACTCTGATGCGACATTCGCATGGGGTAACAGTACGAGTTACAGCAAGTACTTTTCGGATTACCAAAAATTTCTTGCTAGGCCTTTGTATTTTGGAGCGGAGGCGCTGCAGCAAAAGCTCAAGGGGCAACACGTCTTCGAGGTTCATTTAGATATAGCTAAATTCTACGATAATATAGATCGTAGCAAGTTAGCATCTGGCATTAGAGCCTTGTGCGATAACAATCTGGATCCGATTGTTGAGAAGTTGTTAGCAAGCTTTGTTAATTGGAAGTGGGATGCAACTAGTCCAGCTATTTATGAAGCAGTATGCAAAAGTGATCAAGAAAATATTCCAAGTGGAATCCCACAGGGTTTGGTTGTGGGTGGGTTTCTAGCCAATATTTATCTTTTGAAGTTCGATGAGATTGCTCAGACTCTAATAGGTCAGGATCTTTCGGAAAACATTCATCTTGTGGATTATTGTCGCTATGTCGACGATATGAGACTGATTATTTTAGTAGATGACGGCATTCGTTCGGAAGAAATAAGGTCTGTAATTGATGAAAAGATAGGTGGTCATCTTTTAGCGCTTGGCCTGAAATTTAATCATGATAAGACTAAAATAGAAAAATTTAGATATAAGCGTGCTGGGATTTCTACGAAGCTTAAAGATATTCAAAGCAAGGTCAGCGGCCCGCTATCTGCCACGGAAGTGGATGAGCAACTAGGTCATCTGGAGGGATTGATTGGTCTGGCGGATAGTCTACGAGCATCCGAAACGGATCAGGATAACACCAACCCTTTGGCAATTATCGAAGCGCCTAGTAATGACGTTCGTGATGACACGCTGCTAAGATTTTCAGCTAATAAGATTCATGCTTTGTTGAAGCAAAAGCGAAGTTTCTTTTCGCAGGAACTAGACGAGAATGGTAACCCTAAACCAGGAGCCTGGGATTATTTACAAGAACGGATGGCTCGAAAATTTATTTCATGTTGGAGTAAAGATCCATCTTTAACTCTTTTGTTGAAAAAAGGTTTAGAGCTTTTTCCAGATAAACGAATCCTGAAGCCTGTATTGGGCCAGCTAACGTCAGTCACTAAGCGTGAGGCCGAACTCCAACAGCAGCAAGTTGCTCAATATTGCTTGGGAGAGATTTTTCGTCACGCGGCAACATTAATACATACAAAAGAAAAATGGACATTTCCAGCGCATGCTGACGTAAGTGGCTTTTTTGAGCACCTACAAAATCTAGCGGTTAAGATAATTTCTTCTCCGTCTACGCATAAAAATCTTCTTGACCAAGCAATGTTCTATTGCTTGGTTAGGAATGACTCACCTTTAGATCAAGATACGAATAGTGATGACTTTAATATCATTACAAAAATGATGAAGGGCTATCGTAATATCTCAGCAAAAATGAGTGCTGTTGATTTTGTAGCAAATGCACTTCTCTCCTATCAGTTATCACGCGACAAGGGCTTGGTTGTTCGCGCTGTCAGTTGTTTGTTAGAAAAATCTTTTGTAAAGGTGTTTCCTCTGCCTGCCGGCGGTCTATATAGAGCAGATGTATTCCGTTTTTGCAAAAAGATTGCTGTAGAGTCGCCAGAATTTTTGTTTGCTTTAGCTGATTATGCGAAAAATAATGATTGCGGTTGGATATCTGAATGTAAGGGGGTTATGGAAAAGGCGGGCCTATTCCAGTTAGCAATCACGGGCGACCTTAACCGTTTTAATGGAAGACCTATTTCCCTTCTTGGGGTTGTTAAAAGGCCTGATAATCCGTTTGCACACGAGAATGCCGCTCTTGCTTTGTTGCTAGCATTGATGAGTGGTGGGGACTTCGATTGCAATTTGAATTCTTTAACTGACAATACGTTGGATCTTCCTGCTAATATTGATCTAGGTAATTGTAAGATAACTTGTTCAAATTGGGGTAAGATTCAATCGTTGGATGTTCGGTTCAGTATTGTGATTGGTTTCGATGAGGATCCGATATTTCCTTTACCAGAATGGATTGAGGATAATCACAAGCCTCTATATAGGTTAGGTATCTTTCTGCGTAGTTGCCTCATGGGCAATGTAGACTGGTCCTCAATGACTCCGGCTGACTCAAGTCAGGCTCGATATATAGGCTTGAGATCGAGTTTTATGAAGCGGCAGTTAGGCATGATGCACTCTCCTGAAGCGTTGAATGGTGAGACGGCACCTATGTCTAACTGGGTATCCAGTCTTCTGTTTGCTTTATTACAATGGCCAGGAACCAATTTGCATGAGGGAAATTATGAATGGCCAAAAGTATGGGATATTAAAGCCCTTCAGAAATTAACAATTGAACGCTTGGAATATCAGAAAGAACTATTCTGTAAAATGACTGGTATTCCTGCATATGTCGAAAAGCTTAGCTTTGGTTGGCAGAAGGACAAGAAATCGCTAAAAGTTGTTATGGTCCAATCTTTGTTGCCGTTGAAGGGAGACTTTCAAGAGCATGGGCTTATGTTGGATACACCTAAATATAGGTCTAGGCATCGTAGGCATATAGCTTCTGTTGCTGAGTTAATTTTACACAAGGCTCATAGTCAGCGTAGTATCGATGACCTAAACTACAAGGATAGCAGTATAGATCTTATAATTTGGCCGGAGTTATCAGTTAGTGAGCAAGATGTTGATATTTTGCACCAGCTCGCGAATAAGACTGGGGCAATAATTTTTACAGGTCTAACTTTTATAAATCTCCCTGGTGTGGAGGGGCCCAATAACGTAGCGAAATGGCTCATACCTCAAAAGCTTTCGTCGGGTAAGAAGTTTATAAGCCGGCTTCAGGGTAAGTTTAATATGATGAAGGACGAGGTCGGTAAGGTGAAACCTTGGCGTCCTTATCAATTGCTAATTGAGTTGGTGCATCCAGCATTTCCGAAGGATAAAGGATTCACGCTTTCAGGGTCAGTATGCTATGACGCTACGGATATTAAGATTAGTGCCGACTTGAAAGATAAGTCAGATGCATACTTGGTCGTTGCATTAAATCAAGATGTGACCACATTTGATTCAATGGTGGATGCCTTGTATTATCACATGTATCAGCATGTTGCATTGGTTAATACAGGAGAATTTGGCGGTTCGGTTGCTAAAGCGCCATATAAGGAGCGGCATGACAAACTTATAACTCATGTTCATGGCTCCCACCAAGTATCAATATCGTCTTTTGAAATGAATATGTTTGATTTTCGCAATGTTGGAGCTAGTTATAAATCTGGTAAAAAGGTAAAAACCAAGCCTGCTGGGTGACCTGATCTGTCATGGGTTATGCTTTAAAGCGTCTTGTTTTCCAAGGCGCTTAATTATTAATTTAATTGTAAGCTTATAGTAATACCAAGTGGCTTCGCTTCGGCCATTTCTTTTGTTTATTAGAAACCAAGTAATATGTTTGCGTCTCCAGGTCCATGGATTATCTCGACTCCAACGCTCAGCGATTGCTGTTTGGATTGTCTTCGCCTGACAAATGTGGCTTTGGCGCGTGGAATACGACCCGGTCAAGACGCTTACTAGGAATAGCTCCATGTCGAATGGCTTGCTCATGCTCGACTACCAATGTAAGCCGACACCACGTCGATACGGCCGTGTCCCAGCTCATAGCTGATTCTCACTCGGGCATCCTTATCAAGGTGTTGGTCGAGCTGGCAGCAACGGCCGCCGTTGATAGGTGCGGGATGATGGGTGATTTGTTCATAGCGTTCGCATGCATAGGCCGCGCGCAACTCGTGGAAACCTTTGAGACTGTACTGATGGAGGATGTCCCGTGCAGGACGGACGATTCCCCGTTGGAAATCGAGGTAGCTTTCGTTCGGTGCAAGCAGGTTGTGGCTACCGTCGGGCGAGACATGATGGGCGAATGCCAGTGCACCGCGGATGTGATCGTTCACCGTGATCCAGCGAGGTGCCGACGCACCTGCGCGGCCACCTTTGGTGCCATTCTGGATGTTGATCTTGCCGTAGTGTTCGGCCTCACGTTTTAAACGCGGTAGGTCCGCCAAAATGGCCTCGCGTAAGCGCATGCCGGTGGCTCTCGCTAACTGAGCGATGGCCGCCGCGCGCAGCATTTTGTATTCGCAGAGCGCGTCGACGATCTGCTTCACGTGTTCGGGGTCTTGGCCTTGCGGCACCGAGCAGCGAACACTGGTGCGCCGCATTCCCAGCGCCTTGCTCGGCGGCACTTTCACATACTGATCACCGCGAAGCGCAGCCATAGTCCGGTTAACGCTGGATAATCGATTTTGCGCAGTGGTGATGGCGAGCTCACCTTGTTCAACGTGGTGACGCAGATGTTCGGCATAGTCACGCAGGGTCTGTCGATCAATTTGCCGGGCATCGTTAAACCCCGGCCCATCCTCCGAGCGACACCAGCGCACAAACGCCTGCCAGCGATCACCGTGTGCTTTGACGGTCCCGTAATGCCCACCGCCAAACAGATCTTTCAATGCCTGTGGCCCGGCATAGCTCAACTGCCGACCGTAGCCAAAATTGCGTCCATCTCGCCTGCCCACCAGTGCCATGATCGAACTCCTCTCGAAGCCAAAACTTTTAAAACTTTCCCCACGTCATCCCGCCAAGAATGTTGAGTGTTATCAGGGATCAAGGTCCCTGCGACCTGTGAGGGTTGTCCACTAACGCGGGACTGACGGCTCTTTACGACCGGGAGCTTGGGCATCTCATGATCTGGCCTCCTGAACACCGATTCCGGTGGGCGGGTGGAGACTGCATTGGCTGACGAGGCCAATGCCGCGAGATCCTGAATCAGGTGAAGGCAGAGATGCGATGACCGGGGCATGCCTGACTGTCAGTCAGGTGCTGCCCATTCCCTGGACTGCGGCACCATCATCTGCGTCGCTGTTGCAGGTGACTTCGGTGTTTGTCAGGCCGATTGTCACGAGGGGGAATGCCGCAAAGCCTTGTACGAGTTGGGCTGCAGCAGTGGTAGGAGCGCCCGTCTCTTTCCGGGAGAAAGAGACGGGCGCAGGTTGGCGCAAGGAAATGGCCAAGCGGATAGGTTGCTGCAGGGCAGCTATGAAAGGGGGAAGTTGCCGCAGTGGGCACACTGGTAAAAGTAGGCATCCATCACATCGCTGTGAGCGTGCGAGCCGCCGGACGCTAATCGCACTTTGGGAGAACCACCACGGTGTGGCGTAACCTTAAAGGTTCTGGCTACCTGGGTTGCTGTCAACGACAGCACTTGCCCGATCTTTTCTACGCCTGTGGACAATTTGGGTCAAGGCTCGAATTTTCGAGAGTTCTGCGGCTGTGGATGAAATTATTCACCTGTGGAAATCAGTGGTTTTCGACAGACAGTTGCGTGGGCTTTAGATTTTTTAAGTGAGGTCCATCCAAGCAGGGCGGCTTTGCAGCCCCGCTTGGATGGACCCGCGTGGAAGGGCGGACTGCGGTGATCTCATTGGCTTACCCACGTTTGGATGCGCCACGGCTATTTTTTAGGGTGGTGATGTTGTTGCCGACTGGGTGAGCGAATTCGTGAGGCGTTACATGGCCGCTGCGATTGGCATCAATGTAGTTGCTCCACCACGCCATGATCAGCCGGCGCTGCTCCAGAAATTCAGCTTTGTGGATATACGCGGCGCGCACACGGTTGCGTTCCTTGTGGCTCATTTGTCTTTCGATGGCTGCGTCGGTCCATAACCCGGACTCAAGCAGGGCGCTACAGGCCATGGTCCTGAAGCCGTGGCCGCACACGTCCTTGCTGGTGTCATAGCCGACGTTGCGGAGCATGGTGTTCACCGTGTTCTCGGACATGGGCTTCCAGTACTTGTGGTCGCCCGGTAGCACCAACTCTGAAAAGCGACTGAGGCTGCGCAGGCGCTCCAGTATTTCGATGACCTGCGGCGATAACGGAACCATTTGAATGTCGCCGTTCATCTTGGTCCCGCGTGTGGAGTTGCGTACCCCTTCAATCGACGCGCGGGTATCGGGGATTTCCCACATGGCGCGTTGGAGGTCGAACTCACTCCATCGAGCGAAACGCAGTTCGCTGGAGCGGACAAATACATGCAACGTCAACAGGACGGCAAGGCGCGTCAGTTCGCGGCCGTTGTAGTTGTCGATACGGTGTAGCAGTTCGGGTAGGCGGTTGAGGGAGAGGGCCGGGCGATGGACTGTGCGCGGCGCGTGAATCGAGCCTGCCAGATCCAGTGCAGGATTCATGGTGATCTGCCGGGCTCTTTTGGCCCCGCGCATGATGGTGGATAAGTAGTTCTGTACCCTTAACGCCACATCCATGGTGCCGCGTTCCTTGATGCGCTGGGTGATTTCTAGCAGGTCATGGGTATCGAGTTCAGCGATGGGGCGTTGGCCGATCAGCGGGAAGACGTGGGTGCGCAGTCGGCTCATTACGGTTTTTGCGTGGCCTTCGGTCCAGCGGCGGGACATATCAGCGTGCCACTCTAGGGCAACGGTTTCGAAAAGCAGTGCCGCCCGCTGGGCTACGATCTTGGCCTTCTTCTTTTCTTCCATTGGGTCGAGGTTGTCGAGCAGTAATGCCTTGGCTTCGTCTCGCTTACGCCGTGCGACTGAAAGGGTAACTATGGGGTAATTGCCGATGATGAGCGTACCTTCCTTGCCGTTGGGCTTGGTGTACTTCAAGCGCCAGGTCTTCACGCCATTGGGTTTGACGAAAAGGTACATGCCGCCGCCGTCGAACAGTTTGTAGGCGCGTTCGCGGGTTTTGGCCGTGCGGCATTGCAGGTCGCTGAGGGGGATCGCTAGACGTGGCATAGGGGTACGCGCTCCTGACCGGGAAATCGCAGTACCCCTAACATACCCTTGGGGAAGGGGGATTTTGTTGGATCCCGACAGAGGGTCCTGGAACGAAAAAACCCGCCAAAGGGCGGGTTTTCGGGGCTTCCAGAGCATTCAGTGGAATGCAATGGAGCCTAATGTGGTGCCGGCACCAGGAATCGAACCCGGGACCTACTGATTACAAGTCAGTTGCTCTACCATCTGAGCTATACCGGCGTGTCAGGGCGACGATTATAGCGATTGGTTGGCTTCTGTAAACCCCTGAATTTTGACTATTTTTGCGCGGGCTTCAGGTCAGGTGCGCAGCAGGGTTTTCTTGAGTTTCTGAATGGCTTGCCAGGTTCGACTGTTTTGCATCGCGCGCAGCTGTGCTTCGGCCTGTTCGGCGCGTTGCAGGGCGGCGGCGAGTTGGTGTTCGGCGTCGCTGACGGGGTGGCTGAAGTTGTGGCCTTTGCAGAACTGGAACTCGTCCAGGTTGCACGGCGGGATGTCGAAGGCGGGTTTGAGGTTCAGGTGTTCTTCGGCGAGGTAGTAGGTGTTGATGCCGTCGAACAGGATGGAGTGGTAGCCGGCGTCGGTGACGAGGGTTTCCCAGGTCTGGTCGCGGGCCCAAGGGGTTTCGATGAGGATCACCCATGGCCGCCATTGGCTGAAGTCCATGCCGCGCAGGACGGTTTCTTCGTGGCCTTCGACGTCGATTTTCAGGAAGTGAATGGCGCGGCCCTGGGCGTGTTCTTCGCAGATGGAGGCCAGGGTACGGGACTTGATCGTTTGGCTGCGCACGTCCATGCCGGCGTCTTTGTGCAGTTTGGCCATGGCCGGGTCGAGGGTCGAGAGGCCGGTGCCGGCGATGCCGTAGAAGGTCAGGTCGTCAGCGCTTTCCCCGGCCGCGCATTGCAGGTTGGTGTCTTTGGGGCGTTGCTGGCACAGGGCTTCGTAGTAGTTGGGCATCGGTTCGACGTTGATGCCGGTCCAGCCATGGTCATAGAACGCCTTTGTGACCGAATCATGGGTGGGATGATTTGCCCCGACGTCGATGTAGAAGCCGTTTTCGACGGTTTTGAGGGCGCGCCACAGGCGTATGTCTTCGAAATTCTGTGCGTAGGAAATGAACGTCACTGGCGCATCCTGTCGGAAGAATGTTCTTGTTCGTGGCCGCGCTGCTGGCGCCCTTGCATGTGTGTATATCAAGAGTAATGAAAGGGTGCAATTTCCCCTGTCTGCGGTCCGGGATTAGGCATTTATGTCGTTTTGATTAAATGCTTATGCACAATGCCATTGGCAGCGCACTGGGTTTAGGCCGAATTTGTGGATCTGTTCTCATTTGTCCGCAAATACCTGTTTTTTCGATTTTTTATGCCTGTGTATAAAAAATGAACAGTATGGATTTTGCCCTGAAACCGGCGTGGATATTGGATCCACGATAATTCCATCAACAGAGTTATCCACAGGTCGGATGCGTTTAGGCGCGTTCGGCCAGGAGCAGGAAATTACGCGGCGTGAGCGGGGTTTCGCAGAAGGTGCCGACGCGGACGCTGTAGCCCTGCTCGGCGAGGAAAAGTGCCCGGTCAAGGACCAGCCAAAGCTCCAGCGGGCGTCGGAAAAGTCCGCGCAGTAGTTCAAGGTTGCGCACTTCGGCCAGTCGCTGCCAGCCGGCGGCTTCGAGACTTGGCCAATCCTGCGGGCCGATTGTGGATAACTCTTTGAGTGCGGCCAGGTGATGGCAGTAATCGGCGAAGGGTTTGTCCAGCCAGGCGCTGGGCAGGGAAGGGGTTGGCAGGTACTCGTCCTTGCCGCGCAGTTGCCGTTGCAGCAAGTCGAAGCCCAGGCGCCGGGCCATGGAGGTGTCGCGTTGACGTCGCACGCGGGCACCGGCGGTAACGGTTTCACTCATGGGCAGCGCGAGGTCATCGAGCGATAGCTGTAGGCCAGAGCCTTTGGCGGCCGAGGAAATCGGCGAGTATTGGGCAAGACTGATCCGGTTGTAGCAGCACGGCGCAATGGCGAGCTGTTTACAGCCTGTGGCGCTGGCGAGTTGAATCAGCCGCACATGCAAATCACCGCAGGCGTGTAGTGCGACGGGCGTGTGATACGCACTCAGTAGACAAGCTGCGTCTGCCGCGAGCACATCCTGTTCGATATGCAGCGCATGCAGGTGATGGCGTTGGCTGAGTGCCTGGCCGCTGGTGACCAGTGCCGGGTCGTATTCCAGGCACGTCAGTTGTTGCCCCGGTTGCAGCAGGCGGCGCCCCAGATGTCCCTTGCCCGAGCACCAGTCCAGCCAATGCAGCGGAGCTTCGGAAAACTGCAATCGGCTGGCGAAGGCTTCGATCTGTTGCCATTTGCGCCCCGGTACATCGACGTTCAATCGATGGCCCGCCACTTCAAGCGCGCGTGCGGGCAATTCATCCACGGCACTCAAGGCAACGGACATCCTTGCCAAGGAAGCAAAGGGTTCCGGTGCATTCAGGAGGGCTGGTTGGTTGTGAGCGTTTTCCGCATCGTCCAGCGTTCGCTCACGTAGCCATGCGGCTAACTCTGGGTAGGACGCTTCCCAGGGTAACTGTAGATGAGTGAACGGCCGAGGTTTCCACAGTGCCTGATGCTCTGTCAGAAAAGCATCCAGCGCGGTGAAACGGGCGAGCAGATCCTCGCCCGTCAACACGCCGGTATCAACGCCCTTGGCAGGCATCGACGCGTAACCAGCGCTCCAGCAACTTGAAACCGCGCACCAGCACATAGGCCATTACCAGGTAGAACATGCCCGCGGCGAAGAAGATCTCCACCGGCAGGTAGGTCCGGGCAATGATGGTGCGGGCCATGCCGGTCAGTTCCAGCAGGGTCACGGTGCTGGCCAGGGCGCTGGCCTTGAGCATCAGGATCACTTCGTTGCTGTAGGCCGGCAGGCCGATGCGCGCGGCCCGCGGCAGGATGATGAAGAACAGCGCCTTGGGTCTGGACATGCCCAGCGCCCTTGCAGCCTCGATCTCGCCCGGTGGAATCGCCTGGATGGCTCCCCGCAGGATTTCTGCAATGTAGGCCGCGGTGTGCAAGGTCATGGTCGCCGTGGCGCACCAGAACGGATCGCGCAGGTACGGCCACATCGAACTGTTACGGATCGCGTCGAACTGCGCCAGGCCGTAGTAGACCAGGAACAGCTGAACCAGCAACGGCGTTCCACGGAAAAAGAAGATGTAGCCGTAGGGAAATGCCCGCACCCACCACAGGCGCGACGAGCGGGCGATGCCCAGTGGAATGGCCAGCAGCAAACCGGCGATCACGGCGATGGCCACCAGTTCCAGGGTCAGGGTTGCGCCCTGGGCCAGTTTCGGCAGCCACTTGATGATGACTTCCCAGTTCATTGGGTGCTCCTCGCGAAGCCGCGAGCGGCGCGTTTTTCCAGGAAGTGCATGCCGGTCATCGCCAGCACCGTCAGGCTCAGGTACATGAACGCGGCCACCATATAGAAGGTGAACGGCTGTTTGGAGACGGTCACGCCGATTTGTGCGTGACGCATGATTTCTTCCAGGCCGATCACCGACACCAGCGCGGTGTCCTTCATCAGGATCATGAACAGGTTGCCCAGGCCGGGCAGGGCGATGCGCCACATCTGCGGCATGATCAACTTGGTGAAGATGCGCCACTTCGACAGGCCCAGGGCCACGCCGGCTTCACGATGGCCTTTCGGGATGGCGAGGATCGCGCCGCGAAACACTTCCGTGGCGTAGGCGCCGAAGCACAGGCCCAGCGCAATCACGCCAGCGGCGAAGGCGTTGAGTTCAAGGTCGGGGTTGCCGAAGAACTCGCCCAGGGCACGCATCAGGTTGACTGTGCCGAAGTAGATCAACAGCACCCAGAGCAATTCCGGGATACCGCGAACCAGGGTCGAATAAGTGCCGCCAAGCCATTGCAGCGGCTTGTACGGGGAAGTCTTGGCCAAGGCGCCGAGCAGACCGAGTACCAGCCCCAGGCACAGGGCCGAGAGTGCCAGTTTCACAGTCATCAGCGCGCCAGCGGCGAGCGCCGGGCCGAATCCGTAGAGGTCGATAATCATGGATTTCTTTTCAAATCGCGGCAGGCAAGGCCGAGAACCGGCGCCATCAGGCGCCGGTCTGGCAGGTCAGTATCAATAGATGCTGAACGGGAAGTACTTGTCGTTGATCTTCTTGTAGGTGCCGTCAGCGACGATTTCTTTCAGCGCGGTGTTCAGCTTCGCGCGGATCGCATCGCCTTTTCGTACGGCAATACCGATCTTGTCGCTTTCTTCCACCGGGTCGCCCTTGAACTCGTAGCTACGGCCAGCGTCGCTTTTCAGCCATTCGTAGTTGACGTACTTGTCGGCCAGGATGCCGTCCAGACGACCGGAAGTCAGGTCGAGGTAGGCGTTTTCCTGGGTGTCGTAGAGCTTGATGGTGATGTCGTCACCATAGTTGTCTTCCAGGAAGGTGCCGGCCAGGGTCGCGCGCTGGGCGCCGATGATCTTGCCTTTGAGTGCGGCCTTGTCGGTTTTGAAGTCGATGTCTTTCTTGGCGATGAACTGCAGCTTGTTGGAGTAGTACGGGTCGGTGAAGTCCACCGCTTGCTTGCGCTCGTCGGTGATCGACATCGAGGAGATCAGGAAGTCGAACTTCTTGGCGTTCAGGGCCGGGATGATGCCGTCCCAGTCGGAGGTCACGACGGTGCACTCGACTTTCATCTTGGCGCACAGGGCGTCGCCGATTTCTTTGTCGAAGCCGACGACATTGCCACTGGCATCTTTATTGTTGAACGGCGGGTAAGCCGCTTCGATGCCCATCTTCAGGGTTTCGGCCATGGCACCGGCGCTGAACGCCAGGGTGACGGCGGCAGCCAGGAAGACCTTTTTGTAGTTCTGCATGTGGGTAGCTCCGTTAGCGGTTGCTGGACATGAATTGTTTGCAGCGCGCCGAAAGCGGGTTTTCGAACACCTGCTGTGGCGATCCTTGCTCTTCTACCAGGCCCTGGTGGAGGAACACCACTTCGCTGGAGACCTGACGGGCGAAGCCCATTTCGTGGGTCACGAGCAGCATGGTGCGGCCTTCTTCGGCCAGCGCGCGGATGACATTAAGTACTTCCTGGACCATTTCCGGGTCAAGCGCCGAGGTCGGCTCGTCGAACAGGATGACCTTGGGCTGCATGGCCAGGGTGCGGGCGATGGCCGCCCGTTGTTGCTGGCCGCCGGACAACTGCGCCGGGTAGGCATGGCGCTTGTCGGCGATGCCGACCTTGGCCAGCAGGGCTTCGGCCACTTCGATGGCTTCGGCCTTGCTCTGGCCGAGCACGCGGCGCGGGGCTTCGATGATGTTGTCGAGCACGCTCATGTGCGGCCACAGATTAAAGTTTTGAAACACAAAACCGATTTCGCTGCGCAGGCGATTGATCTGCTTGCCGTCGGCGGCCACCAGTTCACCGTTCTTCGCGGCCTTGAGCTTGAGTTCTTCGCCGGCGACCAGGATTTGCCCCTGGTGCGGGTTTTCCAGCAGGTTGATGCAACGCAGGAACGTGGACTTGCCGGAACCGGAGGAACCCAGGATCGAGATCACATCGCCGTCGCGGGCGGTCAGCGAGATGCCTTTGAGCACCTCCAGCGAACCGTAGCGTTTGTGCAAGTTGCGGATTTCAAGCGCGGGCGTGGCCTCAGCCATGTGCGTTCCTCATATATGTTGCGCTCCTGCTGTTGGCGGCCTTCCTGGCGAGGCGGCCAACCTAGCATAGCGTTTCAATGGCAGCCAACAGCGCTACGGACGGTAAACGGCTGGTGTGTGGCAGGTTGTCGCATCGGCGCAGCAGACTGTCGCCCCATCAACAACCGAACAACTGTTTGAACCTTGCCTGTCGATAAAAAGCGCGGTGGCTGCCGCAAAAAAAGGCGCGATGTTGCCAGCTTTGACAGGGTGTTGGAAGCGCTATCCGGCCAAATGCACCGCTTGTGCACTTTTAATGTGCGCGGAGCCATTTTCAGGTGTGTTTCCGGTGCGCTGATTCACCACACAAAGTGGGTGGCAGGGTAACGCTCTGGCGAAGTGCCATTAAATTCAATGGGTTGCGATGACTGTCCGGTCTGGTTGGAATCACCGGGCTAGAAGGATTTGAAATATTTTGGCGCAATTATTGCGTGCAGAATCCAGAACGCCCTGTTGGCTTCTTTTTACGAGAAGGTCCGCCGAACGGGATGCACGCATTCGCTTCTCCTTACAAAGGTAGTTTTAATGAGCAGTACCCAAAGCTCTAATGGCCTCGAACAGGGGCTCAAACCGCGCCACGTAACCATGCTATCGATTGCCGGGGTTATCGGTGCCGGCTTGTTCGTTGGCTCGGGTCACGCCATCGCCGCTGCAGGTCCGGCTGTTCTGTTGGCTTACGCCGCCGCTGGCATGTTGGTGGTGCTGGTGATGCGCATGCTCGGCGAAATGGCCGTTGCCTCGCCGGACACCGGTTCGTTTTCGACTTACGCCGACCGCGCGATCGGTCACTGGGCCGGTTTCACCATCGGCTGGCTCTACTGGTGGTTCTGGGTGCTGGTGATCCCGCTGGAGGCCAACGCCGCAGCGACCATCCTGCATGCCTGGTTCCCTGGCGTGGACATCTGGGCCTTCGCCCTGGTCATCACGATGCTGCTGACCGTGACCAACCTGTTCAGCGTGAAGAACTACGGTGAGTTCGAGTTCTGGTTTGCCCTGATCAAAGTGTTGGCCATCATCGGTTTCATTGTTGTGGGCCTCATGGCGATCTTCGGCTTCCTGCCGGGCAGCCAGGTCAGCGGCGTTTCCCATCTGTTCGACACCCAGGGCTTCCTGCCAAACGGTATGGGCGCGGTGTTGGGTGCCATCCTGACCACCATGTTCTCCTTCATGGGTACCGAGATCGTGACCATCGCGGCCGCGGAGTCGAAGAACCCAGGCAAGCAAATCTCCAAGGCCACCAACTCGGTCATCTGGCGGATCGGCTTGTTCTACCTCGTATCGATCTTTATCGTCGTGGCTCTGGTGCCTTGGAACGACCCGGTACTGGCAAGCCTGGGTTCCTACCAGACTGTGCTTGAGCGGATGGGCATCCCGAACGCCAAGATGATCGTCGACATTGTGGTACTGGTTGCTGTGACCAGCTGCCTGAACTCGGCGCTCTACACTTCGTCGCGGATGTTGTTCTCCCTGGGCAAGCGCGGCGATGCGCCGGCCATGTCCAACCGCACCAACAAAAGTGGTACGCCTTACTGGGCGGTGATGTTGTCCACTGGCGCTGCGTTCCTGGCAACTTTCGCCAACTACGTGGCCCCGGCTGCCGTGTTCGAGTTCCTGCTGGCCAGCTCCGGCGCCATCGCATTGCTGGTGTACCTGGTGATTGCGATTTCGCAACTGCGCATGCGTAAGCAGCGTATAGCGTGCGGCGAGAAAATCGCCTTCAGCATGTGGCTGTTCCCGGGCCTGACCTACGCGGTGATCGTCTTCATCGTCGCGGCGCTGACCATCATGCTGTTCCAGGATGCCCATCGCGTGGAAATTCTCGCGACCGGCTTGCTCAGTGCCCTGGTGGTAGCGACCGGCTTGCTGGTGGCTCGCCGTCGCAAGCTGGAAAAGCGTGGCGCGGTAGTGCTGAACTGATTCATGCCGCGTAATGCAAAACGGCCGCTGTCAGTGATGACGAGCGGCCGTTTTTGTTTCTGTCGATTGTTCTGTGTTCAGTCGACATGAACCCAGTCTTCTACACGTAACCCCAGAACGCGCTCGAACTCCCGCAGGTTGTTGGTGACCACGATAAACCCGCGTGAGCGTGCGTGCCCGGCAATCATCTGGTCGTACGGGCCTATGGGTTTGCCTGCCTTTGCCAGCTCGGATCGAATCATCCCGGTGTGTGCTGCTGCTTCGTTGTCGAAGGGCAGGACTTCAAGTCGGGCGGCGAAACCCTCGATGACCTCCAGGTTTTTTTCGGGGGCTGCCGATTTTTCCGCGCCGTAAATCAGCTCCATCAGCGTGACCGCACTGATGCACAGTTGACCGTGATGACGATTGAACGCCTCCCGTACCACCTGTGGTTTGTTCTTGATGGTGAAGATGCAGATGTTGGTATCGAGCATGTACTTGATCATCAGAACGACTCACGCTCCTGATCGGCGGGTTGCTCGCGATCGGTCATGAAGTCTGCCGTGATGCTTTCGCCATCGAACCAACTGTCCCAGGTTTCACCGGCGGGCGTGATGATGCGGCTTCTGCCGACGGCGACGACGTCGACTCGTTTCACGTCGCTTGGCATGGCTACAGCTTTCGGCAGGCGAACGGCCTGGCTTCGATTGCTCATGAAAAGGGTTGTCTGTTCCATTTGGACCTCCTGCGCTTTTGCTGGCGCGATGAGTCCAAAGGATAGGTTTTGCGTTGGATATGTCAACGGGATATACGTTGTGTCTGACGGAAGGAAAGTGCTCGATTCAGAGCCCAAAAAAGGCCGCTGTCAGTGATGACGAGCGGCTTTTTTTGTTTAAGTCGTAACCTTTACTCGGCTTTTTCTTCCGCTACTTCCAGCGACTCACGGTAGACATCCAGCGCAGCGCTGAAATCGGCGATGAACTGCGGCTCGCTCAGCCAGGCTTGGGCGGTCTCGCGATCCATGCCGTCGGCCCACATGCGGTAGTCGATCAGCATGTCGGCGGCCAGGTGGGTGGCGGCCATGCCTTCGTCGTCGGCGTTTTCCATGTCCAGCAGTTCTGGATGGTCGATGATGATAAAGGCGAGATTCGTCAGCAACACCGAGAGCATTTCGCTGCGGCTGACGGCTTCTGCGTCGCGCATTTTGCTGAACATCGCCAGGGTGTATTCCGGGATCGGCTCGGCGAGGTGACCAAGGTCATCGTCCAGCGCGGCGGGTTTGCGGCCGTGGATATTGATCTGCTTGGCTTTGGCTTTTGCGCGCTTGGCGCGTTTCTGTTGCTTGTTCAGGGAGGCCATGGGAACTCAGTTCGGTTTCTGTTGGGTTTGCGCGGCAATGGCGTCGGACGCCGCCACGTAGTCGGCCTGGAAGGCCGGTGATTCGATCCACGCCAGGGCGCCGGCTTCGTCGGTTTCGGCCGACCATTGGCGATATTCGATCAGAGCAGCGAGGATGAAGTCTGTCGCTGTTTCCTCACCTTCCTGCTCCAGTACCAGTGCGATAAGCGGATGTTCCAGAAAGGCCGCACACATGGCCTGCTGGCTGATCTTTTGTGCGTCGATCATCTCTTTGAACATGTCGGTCAGATCCACCGACTCGAAGTCGATGCGATCGTCGTTCGGGTCCAGTTCCACCGGCGCGGCAGCCCGCTGGGTGCGGTTCTGCTTGGCCTTGGCCTTGGCGCGGGAGGCGCGTTTGTGCTGCTTGTTGGCGGAGGCCATGGGTGTCGTTCCGTATTCGTTGAAAGGGCAAAAGGCCTAACTGCGTGGCACTCGCCGCCCGGGAGTATCGGGGGCCAGTTCGCCGTTTTGCAGCCAGGCCAATGCAATGGGCCATAGTGTGGCTTGGTATGCGCTGCGAAAAAAGGCGAAATGTCCGACTTCTTCTTCGCCGATGTCTTCGGGATGGATGCGCAGGTGAGAGTTTGTGCTGCTGGTGAAGTAGCCGAGCAGGCGTTCGATGGCCGGGACCGTGCCGTAGGGGTCGTCGCTGATGCTGATGGCCAGGGTTTGCGCGGTGACGCCGGCAAAGGGCAACGGTCCGGCGGCTTTGCTGATTGTGCGGCCGCTGGAGCGCTTCTCGAAACGGGCAGTGGAGAAGCTCCAGTCACGGACCACGCCGGCGGGTGTGTCTTCCAGCCAGCCAAGGCGTTTGCCCGGAAAGTAGCCGTAGATCATCGTCACCAGTGGCATCAGCACATGCCACTTGGCGAACATGCGCCAGCGATGGGCCGGCGCATAGTCGCGCCAGTAGGCGAATTGTGCACCGACCGTCACCAGACGCCGGATCAGGTGCCCGGACGCCCCCAGGCCCGCTGCACAGCCGCCAAAGCTGTGGCCGACCACATCGATAGGCTGCCTTGGGAACTCACGCTGTGCGCGCTTGAGCATCGCCTCGAAATCCAGCGCTCCCCAATCGGTCCACGAGGCTTGAAGCCCTTTGAGTGATGCCGGTCGCGACTCGCCGATGCCGCGGTAGTCATAGGTGATGACATCGAAGCCGTGGGCGAACAGGTAGTCGGCGAAGCGCGAGTAATGGCGACAACGGACCGAGGTGGCGGCATTGATGATCACGACCGGACGAGCGGCGTCCCGAGAAGGGTGTCGCCAGGTGAAGCCGCCGAGGATGAAACCGTCCGAAGCGGTTTCCTTGAACGGTTTGCCGGGGGTGGTATCCGGCAGTGGTAACTCGATGCGAGTGGGGGCCAGTGGAGGCGTGTCCTGCAAATTCATCGGCGTCAGTCCTTTGCGGGTAGCTGCCAACGATAGTCTTGATGCCGTTGATGAACAATCCATTCGCCTCAATGCGGTTGTTGATCGAGCAGTCGTTCTTCAAGTGCCGCCCGTTGCCGATCCAGTTCGTTACGCAGTTCCTCTTCACTCGGCAGGACAAGCTTGTACTTGCTGGCGAGTAGTTGCTCGTTGCCTTCCAGCACTGAGTAACGCACCACGGATTGATCCTTTTGCGCACAGAGAATGATGCCGACGGTGGGGCTGTCTTGCGTGCCGCGCTTGAGGTCGTCGTACATGCGCACGTACATGTCCATCTGCCCCACATCCTGATGGGTCAGTTCGCCGCGCTTGATATCGAAGATGACGAAGCACTTGAGCAAGTAGTTGTAGAACACCAGGTCGATGCAGAAATCTTTGCTGCCGATACTGATGCGTTGCTGGCGGGCAATGAACGCGAAGCCCTTTCCCAGTTCCAGCAAGAAGCCCTGCAGTTGTTCGATCAGCGCTTGTTCGAACTCGCTTTCCTGAAGCTTGCCGGCATTGGGTAAACCAAGAAACTCCAGTACCACCGGATCACGGATGAAATCCCGAGGGCTGGCCTTCATGTTTTGAATGTGGGTGGCGGCCTCCTGCTTGACGCTGCCGCGATCGCGGCTCGCCAGCAGGCGTTCGTAGTACAGCGTATTGATCTGGCGCTCCAGCGCTCGGCTTGACCAGTTTTGGGTGGCTGATTCGTTCATGTACCAGAGACGAGCGCTGTCGTTGTCGACCCGAAGCAGATGGCGGTAGTGGGTCCAGCTCAATTCGGGGTGCAGTGCGTCACGAATTGGAAAGGCTTGATAGAACAGACGCATATACCGAAGGTTGGAAGCGTCAAATCCCATTCCGAACTCCGCAGTTAGCACTTTGGCCAAGGTCGACAGTAACTCTTTGCCACGCCTCGCCCGTCGCGCGCCGCTCTGTTCGAACTCAACGATGTGCCGGCCAATTTGCCAACAGGTTTGCACTTGAGCGGTATCGACCGCCCGAAGCACCTTCTGACGTGCCTGATGGATCAATTTTCCAAGGTTGCCAGGCAGTGATGCGAGATTGCGGTCGTGAGTATCGTTGGGTGTGAGGGCCGTCATGAGGTCTTCCGCAGCAGGTTGAACAGCGAAAGAGAATGACAAGTGAGCACCCTTCGAAGATGCCGGGAGTTACTGAGAAACAGGCAGGAAATACCGGGTTCGTCGGCAGGACGGGTCTGAATTTGGGCGAGGGCTGAGGAACAAGTGGTGTAGTACGTTTCGTACTCAGGCCAAATCAATCTAAACCCCTCCCTCCGGCTGGAAATCCAAAGAGTGTAACGATTGGGTTCTGCAGAACCCGGGAGTCGTCATCATGAAATACCTCCCGGCAGGACGTTGCCGATGTTGGCAGTGGTGCAGTCCGTAACCTGGTTTTCCATTGGAATGATGCGAGTTAATCAGAGGCTCTGAACCATAGGTGCTCCAGGCTCAAGACCTGAAGCGACAAAACCCGTGATCCCGGTGATGGATGCACGGGTTTTCTCAAATGAAGATTGAGAGTCTGGCGACGTGGAGTGGGTGCATCGTCAGATCCCAAGCAAAAGGAGGCGCTGGTCATCACCGAGTGATGATCATAACGAAGCCAGTGTCTGGATGAGTGCAACGCGTAAAGGGTTGGTTTCTACGCTCAGCAGCTTGATGGCCAAGGCGCAGCAGACCACGATCAACATAGGTTTGATCAGCCGTGGTCCGACCCGGACAGCGGCCCGTGCACCCAATTGAGCACCGACGAAGGCCGCCAAAGCCATGGCAATGGCTACCGGCCAGATAATCACACCTTTGGTGATAAAGACCGACAGAGAACCGAGATTGCATGAGGCATTGGCAAGTTTGGTAAAGCTCATGGCCCGCATCATGCCCAAGCCGCAGAGCAGTACGAATCCGACGATAAAGAAAGAGCCCACACCGGGGCCAAATATACCGTCGTAGAAGCCAAGAGTCGGCGCAACGCTAAACGAAAAAAGCAGAATGCCGATTCTCTTGCGTCGATCTTCATTGGCCAGCTTTGGAGAGAGCGCAAAATAGATGGCTACCAGGATCAGCATGATAGGTACGCAAACTTCCAGATAGCGCTTATCAATAGAGCTGACCAGCAAGGCACCACTGGCGCCGCCAATAAATCCGCAGATAACCAGGAAGCGGCCTTCGCGCCACTCGATCATTCCTTTGCGAGCAAAGGTTACAGTTGCCGAAACAGTTGCCGAAGCGGCCTGGAACTTGTTCGTGGCAATCGCACTGATAGGGTCCACCCCAGCCAGAAACAGTGCAGGCAATGTGATCAATCCGCCCCCACCAGCTATTGCATCAAAAAAGCCGGCGCAAAATGCGACGAGCGCTAACAGGCTAATTACATCCCAAGACATTCCGATCCCTCTTTTACAGTTACTGGCAAGTCATCCCAAAGTCAGCCCTGCAGCCTCAGCGGGTCTTCTGAAATAACGATAGGAGACGAAAACTTCGACAGGCCAAAAATGCGAACTAGCACCCGTCTGTTGTCTTGGATGATGTCCCGGCCGTGGAGCGCCCGAACGTTATTGATGAGCAAGGCGGACTCTTGCGTCAGCGTGTATTCGATTGGAGTTGCTTCGCCTACGCTCTGGCAAAGAGCGGCGTAGGCCGTTTTGACAAAGCGAGAGGCGTTATCGCTGACCGAAAATCGGTATGAGTTGAAACGGGCCGCGAATCCGACCTTGTCATCGAACTCCAGTATCGAAACATTGCGCCCGTCCCCTCCCTTGCCACTGACGAAGGAGTCACTGCGGGTGAACTGAAAATTCCCTGTAGTCAGGGCGAGGCAGTTGGTTACACCGATTTTTTCCAGCACGGGTGGCAGCGCAATTACCGAAGTCGGTTCCAGGCTCGGGTTCCAAAGGGCGGAGAGTATGAGCGACGACGGCGATGGGGAGTGCCCGTTTTTTGCGTTTATGGCGCACCAGTAAGGCGCCTCGGTGTGTGGGCCGAGCGCCAGGCCTGAGTGGGAACTCAGTTCTTTGATGTCCGGCTCGGTAGGGATTTTGCTCAGTCCGCCCCCCTTGAAGTTGGCCACCAGTCGAACCAGTTTTCCTTCATTGTCCATGTCGTAGGCAAAGGCCCTGTTATCTACCAGTTTCAACAGGATCTGATTACGGGCGGCCAGACAAAGGACGTCGCTTCGGTTTTCCAGGGAAGTCTGGTCTGGTAGTTCATCTGGAGGGCAGACGTCTGAGATTTTTTGCAACCCATCAAAGATCAACGCGGAAACAAGGCCATCGGAATAGGCACTCAACAGTTCGCATTGGTCTTTCGAGAACGAGAACTTCAATTCAATAGCTGCCAAAGCGGCTTTGGACTTGGCTCCGGGTGCCTGCGGCCCGCCGATGGCGGCCAGTTCTTCGGCGAACATGTGCAGCAATGCTGACTGCTGGATATCAAAGCTGAACGTTCTGATTTCTTGTTCGGTAAAAAACTCAGCGGTTTCGACGTCTGGTTGAATGGCCTCAGTCATTGTCTTCCCTGTTGTGTCTCTGCTCCCGCCTGTGCGGCAGCTTATTCTCCGATTCTGCACAAGCCGATGATCAGCGTATGTCATCCAATTCCGTTAAAGCATACGGAGCGTTCCGACAAACCAAGACACTGTCAGGAAGGGCCGATTTCCAATGTCTGAAGCTTTTGGGGGGACTCAGCCCCGGCAACCATTACGGGCACTTGCTGGCGTGGCGAGAGGAAGTGGGGAAGTGTCGCTTCGATGGTGGCTGGACCGGTGCCTCATCAAATCGCAGGCATAAAAAAACCCTGAATCTTGCGATTCAGGGTTTTCGGTATTTGGTGCCCAGAGACGGAATCGAACCGCCGACACGGGGATTTTCAATCCCCTGCTCTACCGACTGAGCTATCTGGGCAACGGGGCGCATTAAACGGGTTTTTCAGGGGGTCGTCAAGCAAGTTTTCAAAAAAATTTTAATTATTACCGTCGCTTACGTTCCGACCCCCGATAAATCGGGGTTATTCCGACGGCGGCACGTAGCCTTCGGCCTTGGCGTAATCCTCGCCGGAGAAGTACTTGTCCATCTCGCCCTGAAGATATTTGCGATCTTCGGCGTTCATCATGTTCAGGCGTTTTTCGTTGATCAGCAGGGTCTGGTGTTTCTGCCAGTCAGCCCAGGCCTTTTGCGAGACGTGGTCAAAAATGTCCTGGCCTTTGGCGCCCGGGAACGGAGCGCGCTCCAGGCCTGGTAATTCTTCTTTGTACTTGCGGCACATGATGGTGCGGGTCATGACGACTCTCCTGCGTTCAATACGGCGGCCGCGCGTTCGAGCAAGGTTTTGACCGGGGCGGCAAGGCCCAGGCGCGGCGGGGTGGCGAGGTTATACCAGAGCCAGTCAGCCTCGGCCACGTGATGGCCGGACTCCTGGACCTGAACCAGCCAGGGTTCGATGGATAACTGAAAATGGCTGAAGGTGTGCACCAGGCTCGGTAGTGCCTGTTGGGTGCCCAGTTCCAGCGAATGCTGCGATGCCAGATGCGGCAGGTCGTCGAGGTCGTCGAGTTCCGGCAGGCTCCACAAACCGCCCCACAGGCCCGTGGACGGGCGACGGTAAAGCAGGATCGCACCCTCGCCGTTGGCGAGCATCGGCATCAATGTGCGTTTCTGCGGGATGGCTTTGCGCGGCTTGGGGATCGGGTAGCGGGTTTCCAGGCCGAGCATGCGCGCCTCACAGCCCTTTTCCAGCGGGCACAGCAGGCAGCTCGGTTTGCTGCGGGTGCAGAGTGTGGCGCCCAGGTCCATCATCGCCTGGGTGTAGGCGTTGACGCGGGTCTGCGGCGTAAAGCGCTCAGCGTTGGCCCAGAGCTGTTTGGCGACCTTCGGCTCGCCGGGGTAGCCCTCCTGCGCGGTAAAGCGCGCCAGCACCCGTTTGACGTTGCCGTCGAGGATCGGCGCGCGCAGGCCCATGCTGATGCTGGCAATGGCGCCAGCGGTGGACAGGCCGATCCCCGGCAGATCAGTGAGTTTTTCCACGTCCCGGGGGAATTCGCCGCCGTACTGCTCGACGACGATCTTCGCGGTCTTCTGCAAATTGCGCGCGCGGGTGTAGTAACCCAGGCCAGTCCATAGGTGCAGCACTTCATCTTCCGGTGCCGCCGCCAGGGCTTCGACCGTTGGCAACGAGGCCATGAAGCGGTCGAAGTAGTTCAGCACGGTGCTGACCTGGGTCTGCTGCAACATGATTTCCGAGACCCATACCCGATACGGGTTGATGTCTTGCTGCCAGGGCAAATCGTGCCGGCCGTGGCGGTCGAACCAGTCCAGCACCGCCGTTGAAAACTGCTCGGCTCTCATCGCTTGAACAGCTCCTTGAGCGCGTCTTTCATTTTCGGGTCGACCTTGTCGCCCCATTTCTCGTCGATTTTTTCGCTGATCCTGTCGCCAGCCAGTTTGGCCGCGACCTGGCTCATGCGGTCGTTATCCAAACGGCAAGCCTTGGCGCCCAGTTCCAGCGGGCCGCGGCAGCGCAGTGGCCACTCGACACCGACAAACTTGTCGCCAACCTGACAGGCCGGGTCCGGCATGGCGCTGGTATCGCCTTCGACGATGATGCCGACGCGGTAGTCCATGCCCAGCACGCGCAGATCGATGTCACCGTCACCGTTGACGGTCATGCCCGGGATGCGCGCTTTCAGGTCGGGGTTGCTGGCCACGCCGTTACGCAAGGTCAGGTTGCCCTTGAGCTCCTGGAACGGTGTGTCTTTGCCCCGCGGCTCACCGTTGAGGGATTTGCGGTTGAGCGTGGCGATGCCTTTGCACAGCTGTTGCTCAAGGTTGGCGTTGAGCAGCACGCCATTGTTGATGACAAAACTGGCATTGCCGTTGAGGGTTTCGATCAAGGCTTTCTGGCTGTTGCCGCTGCCGGTCAGGCTGCTGTTGAGCGTGACCAGGCCTTTGACCGGCGGGTTCTTGCCCTGGCTTTCGAGGATTTTTTCTGCCGGTACCCGGCTGATCTTCGTCTGCAGGTTCAGCGCCGGCACTGGCTGGCGTACATCGAGTGTGCCGGTGGTTTCGAAGTTACCCTCGTACAGGTCGCCGCGCAGGTTGGCCAGTGTCAGCAGGCCTCCCTGGCCGGTGGCCTTGAGCGCGGCGTTATGGATCGGCAGTTTTTGCAGGGTCAACTGGCCGAAGGTCAGGTCGGCGTCCACATCGAGCTTGCTCAAGCGTTCCACGGGCAACAGGCGCTCGCTGCTCCAGGCGTCCTTGGTCGGCGCGGGTGGTAATGGAGTGCTGCCGGCACCGGCCATGGCATTGGCTTCGGTGCTGGCGACTTCGGCCTGGCGTACTTGTGTCGCGCTATTGGCCTCGGCGGATTTCGGTGGCAGGTAACGGTCGACGTTGAAGGTGTCGGCCTTGAGCACGGCGCGCAGCGACTGCTTGGCGTAGTCTTCGACGGCAATGCGGCCGCTGAAGGTGCTGTCGTCGACTTTCAGGTTGAGGTCGTCGAACGCCAGGCTGGTGGGTGTTGCTGCCAGACGGCTGACCAGTTCGACCTTGCTCAGGCTGCCTTCGGCCATGGCCGGGAGTTTCTGGCCGATGCTGTCGACGAATTTCGCCAGGTCGAACTGGGCAATCGAGATACCGCCGCTGACCTGTGGGGTCTTGTCGAGGTCGTTGACCTTCAGTTCACCCAGTGCCCGCAGTTGGTTGGCGGAGATCTTGATGCCGGTCCACTCGGCGACATTGGCGGCCCTGTCCAGCACCAACTGGCCCTGGGCGGAGAAGGTCATGGTCTTGCCTTGCAGCGGGTCGCCGGTCACTTCGCCGGACAACTTCATGTCTTCGAGCTGATAGCGCTGCAGTGCACGTGCGATGCGCACCTCACCGTTGAGCTCGGTGCGCACTCGCAATGCCGGCTGGTTGGCTGACAGGAAAGCCGTGAGCTTGAGCGGAATGTTGACGGAGTCGTGAACCGCACCGGTGCTCAACTGAATGCTTTCGGCGCTGAAGCTCTTGCCGGTTTTTTCGTCGCTGTATTCGACCCGTGCGTTGTTCACGGTCAGGCTGTCGATGTCCAGGCGGATCGGCTGAGCCGGTTTTTCCGCCGCGACGCTGGCTTCGGGCGCAGGTTCGCCAGCGGCCGGCGGGGTGCTGGTCGCGTCGGAGTTGGCCGCTGCCGGCAGTTTGCCGACGTCTTGCCAATTGCCGTGGCCGTCCTTGTCGCGGATCAGGCGCAGGTTCAGGCCCTCGACGCGCACGTCGCTCATCTGCACTTCACGGCGCAGCAGCGGCAGTACGCGCACCGACAGGCCGAGCATCTGCAAATCGGCAAACGGCTCGGTCGGCTTGATCAGGGTCGCCACACTGGCGTCGTGCAGCTCCAGGCCCAGCCACGGGAACAGGCTCCAGCCGATATCGCCATTGAGCGTCAGCTCGATGTGGGCCTTGTCGCGGGCAATCTGGCGAATCTCGTCTTTGTAGTCGTTGGGATCGAAGAGGTGGGTCAGGGCAAAGCCCAGCGCCACAATGATCAGCAACAGCCCGAGAAGTACCAGACCCAGGATTTTGCCGAACGCTTTCATGGGCGAGTCCTTGTAGTTAATCGAATTCAAAATTTAGCCGAGGAGTATAGCGCCCCCGAACAGACGACCGGTCAGTGATCACGCCGGCAATACGTCCAGCGGCAGTTTCAGCTTGGCGGCCAGCGCCTGAGCCTCCAGATGTCCGGCAGGCGCGAGCAGGCGCAGGGTCATGCCCGATTGCGCAGCCATTTTCTGGGCTTCGGCGACCAGTCGTTCGGCAACACCACGGCGGCGGGTAATTTTTCGCACACATATTTGGGACAAGTGCCAGGCGTCTTGGTGCCTTTGCAAGCGGGCCGCGCCCAGCAGGCGATCATTGAAGCGTCCGGCGATCAGTGTGCCGTCGCGCAAACAGTCCTCGATCAACTGCGCTTCCCCGGAAAACGGCGCGAACAACCAGTCCGGGGCGTCGCGGTAGATCTTCTGCAGATCCTGCCGATCCTGGGCAGTGGCGTGGTTCAGCGGCTCGACAATGATCGGCATGGTGATTCCTGTGAGGTCATGAAGCGATGGAGATCAGATGACGTACAAAACGTGATGTCAGTTTGGTTTTTCTGCCACTTGCAGATGGTAACCTTTGCCCGTTCGTCCGTCCTTCTGCGACCTGTTGTCGCACAACTAGGCGCTCCACCGAAAAAAAACGGTCATGCCTGCGTGCATAAAGGCCGGGAGCGGACTGTGGCTGGCGAACCATACTGATAATTGGGGGATACACAATGACCACGAGCATCACGGCGGACGGCTTCAGTGCCGACCAGCCTGCGTTCCTGTCCAAGGAGCGGATCATCGCCAAGCCCGGTTTCAACCGTTGGCTGGTGCCACCGGCCGCGCTGGCCATCCACTTGTGCATCGGCATGGCCTATGGCTTTTCGGTGTTCTGGTTGCCGCTGTCCAAGGCGCTGGGCGTCACCGCTCCAGCGGCCTGCGCACCCGACATGAGTTTTATCGCACAAGTCTTTTCGTCCCAGTGTGACTGGCCGATCTCGATGCTTGGCTGGATCTACACCCTGTTCTTCATCTTCCTCGGTTGTTCGGCCGCCATCTGGGGTGGCTGGCTGGAACATGCCGGACCACGCAAGGCGGGTGTCGTATCGGCACTGTGCTGGTGTGGCGGCCTGCTGATTTCGGCGCTGGGGGTGTATACCCACCAGATCTGGCTGATGTGGATCGGCTCCGGGGTCATTGGCGGTATCGGCCTGGGCCTGGGCTACATTTCGCCAGTGTCGACCCTGATCAAATGGTTCCCGGACAAGCGCGGCATGGCGACCGGCATGGCGATCATGGGCTTCGGCGGCGGCGCTATGGTCGGCGCTCCGCTGGCGGCGGCGCTGATGGGGCATTTCGCTTCGCCAACCAGCGTCGGCGTGTGGCAGAGCTTCCTGGTGATGGCTGCGATCTACTTCGTGTTCATGATCGGTGGCGCGCTGTCCTACCGCGTTCCGCCAACTGGCTGGAGGCCAGAAGGCTGGACGGCCCCGGCGAAAAAAGCCTCGAACGCGATGATCACACATCGTCATGTTCACGTGAATGTGGCCTGGAAGACGCCGCAGTTCCGTCTGGTGTGGCTGGTGCTGTGCCTGAACGTATCGGCCGGTATCGGCATCCTCGGCATGGCGTCGCCGCTGTTGCAGGAAGTGTTCGCTGGCAAGTTGCTGGGCAATGACCTGACTTTCGGTCAACTGGACGCCTCGCAACTGGCTTCGATTGCCGCCATCGCTGCCGGCTTCACCGGTTTGCTCAGTCTATTCAACATCGGCGGGCGCTTCTTCTGGGCTTCGTTCTCGGACTACCTGGGCCGTAAAAACACTTACTTCGTGTTCTTCGCCCTGGGCTTTGCCCTGTACGGACTGATTCCGAACCTGGGTCACCTGGGCAGCATCGCGCTGTTCGTGGCGGCGTTCTGCATCATCCTGTCGATGTATGGTGGTGGTTTCGCGACTGTTCCGGCGTATCTGGCGGACCTGTTCGGTACGCAAATGGTTGGTGCGATTCACGGTCGACTGCTGACGGCGTGGGCTGCTGCCGGTGTGCTCGGTCCGGTGCTGGTGAACTATCTGCGTGAATATCAGCTGAGCATCGGCGTCGAGCGTGCGGCGGCTTACGACATCACCCTGTACATCCTCGCCGGCCTGCTGGTGCTGGGTTTCCTGTGCAACCTGCTGGTGCGTCCGGTGGCGGACAAGTACTTCATGACCGACGCCGAACTGGCCGCCGAACAGGCGCTGGGCCATGACAAAGGCGCTGACAGCAGCACCGTGCTGGAGTGGAAAGCCGCACCGGGCACCAAGCCGCTGGCGCTTGCGGCGTGGCTGGTGGTGGGCATTCCGCTGGCGTGGGGTGTTTGGGTGACCTTGCAGAAGACGGCGGTGCTGTTTCACTAAAATCAAGGTGAGCCGCAGCCCCTGTGGGAGCGGGCTTGCTCGCGAAGAGGGAGTATCAGTCGACTTAAGTGTGGGCTGGTCCACCGCTTTCGCGAGCAAGCCCGCTCCCACATTTGTTTTGTGTGACCTCAAATGGCTTGTACTGACATGTACATCGCCACCAGCGCCGAATTCACTCCGTCAGGGATATCACCTCGCGTGTTTCTGTTTGGCGCCCGCACGCCTATAATGGCTGCCTTTTTCGCCCAATGATTTTGCGGAGCTGGTGATGGCCGAACGTAAGGCGTCTGTCGAGCGCGACACTCTGGAAACCCAGATCAAAGCCTCGATCAACCTCGATGGCACCGGAAAGGCCCGATTCGATATCGGTGTTCCTTTTCTTGAGCACATGCTGGACCAGATCGCCCGTCACGGGTTGATCGACCTGGATATTGTCAGCAAGGGCGACCTGCATATCGATGACCACCACACGGTGGAAGACGTCGGTATCACCCTCGGCCAGGCATTTGCCAAAGCCATCGGCGACAAGAAAGGCATCCGCCGCTACGGCCACGCCTACGTGCCGCTCGATGAAGCGCTGTCGCGCGTGGTGATCGACTTCTCCGGTCGTCCAGGCCTGCAGATGCACGTGCCGTACACCCGCGCCACCGTTGGCGGCTTCGACGTTGACCTGTTCCAGGAGTTCTTCCAGGGCTTCGTCAACCATGCATTGGTCAGCCTGCACATCGACAACCTGCGTGGTACCAACACCCACCACCAGATCGAAACCGTGTTCAAGGCTTTCGGTCGCGCCCTGCGCATGGCAGTGGAGCTCGATGACCGCATGGCAGGGCAAATGCCATCGACCAAGGGCGTCCTGTAATGCAGACAGTCGCGGTTATCGATTACGGCATGGGCAACCTGCACTCGGTGGCCAAGGCCCTCGAGCACGTCGGTGCCGGCAAGGTCCTGATCACCAGCGATGCCAACGTGATTCGCGAAGCGGACCGGGTGGTTTTCCCCGGCGTCGGCGCGATTCGCGATTGCATGGCGGAGATCCGTCGCCTCGGCTTCGATTCGCTGGTGCGTGAAGTCAGTCAGGACCGTCCGTTCCTTGGTATCTGCGTGGGCATGCAAGCATTGCTCGACACCAGCGAAGAGAACGACGGTGTCGACTGCATTGGCCTGTTCCCGGGCGCGGTGAAGTTCTTCGGCAAAGACCTGCATGAAGACGGCGAACACCTGAAAGTCCCGCACATGGGCTGGAACGAAGTGAAGCAGAAGGTCAGTCACCCGCTGTGGCACGACATTCCGGACCTGGCGCGGTTCTACTTCGTGCATAGCTATTACATCGCTGCCGCCAACGCGCGGCAGGTGGTGGGTGGCGGTCACTACGGTGTCGATTTCGCTGCGGCGCTGGCCGAAGGCTCGCGTTTCGCCGTGCAGTTCCACCCGGAGAAAAGCCATACCCATGGCCTGCAGTTGCTGCAGAACTTCGCTGCGTGGGACGGTCGCTGGTAAATGGCAATCAAGAAGAAACCGCCGATCCTGACCCTCACTCCCGAGCAGGAGAGCGAGGCCAATCGCAAGATCAAGCGCTTCATGGAAGACCGCTTCGAACTCGACCTCGGCTCGTTCGAGGCGGCGGAGATTCTTGAGCTGTTTACCCGTGAAATTGCTCCGCACTATTACAACAGGGCGATTTTCGATGTGCAGGCGCACCTCAAAGAGAGGTTCGAAAGCATCGAAAGCGACCTGTGGGCGCTCGAGAAAAACTGATTTCCGAGCCAAGCTGAACATTCAAATTTGAAGGTTTGCCAGATGCTGATTATTCCCGCTATCGATCTTAAAGACGGTGCCTGTGTTCGTCTGCGCCAGGGCCGCATGGAAGATTCCACGGTGTTCTCCGATGACCCGGTGAGCATAGCTGCCAAGTGGGTGGAGGGCGGTTGCCGTCGTCTGCATCTGGTCGACCTGAACGGCGCCTTCGAAGGCCAGCCGGTCAACGGCGAAGTGGTCACTGCCATCGCCAAGCGCTATCCGAACCTGCCGATCCAGATCGGCGGCGGTATCCGCTCCCTGGAAACCATCGAGCATTACGTGAAAGCGGGTGTGAGCTACGTGATCATCGGCACCAAGGCCGTGAAAGATCCAGCCTTCGTCGCCGAAGCCTGCCGCGCGTTCCCGGGCAAAATCATCGTGGGTCTGGATGCCAAAGACGGTTTTGTCGCCACTGACGGCTGGGCTGAAATCAGCACCATCCAGGTGATCGACCTGGCCAAGCAGTTTGAAGCCGACGGCGTGTCTTCGATCGTTTATACCGACATCGCCAAAGACGGCATGATGCAGGGTTGCAACGTACCGTTCACCGCCGCACTGGCTGCTGCAACAAAGATCCCGGTGATCGCTTCCGGCGGCATCCACAACCTGGGTGACATCAAGACCCTGCTCGACGCCAAGGCGCCGGGCATCATCGGTGCGATCACAGGCCGTGCGATCTACGAAGGCACCCTCGACGTCGCTGAAGCGCAAGCTTTCTGCGATTCGTACAAAGGCTGAGGACTGATCATGGCGCTGGCCAAACGCATCATCCCTTGCCTGGACGTGGACAACGGCCGGGTGGTCAAGGGTGTGAAATTCGAAAACATCCGCGACGCCGGTGACCCGGTGGAAATTGCCCGTCGCTACGACGAGCAGGGCGCCGACGAGATTACCTTTCTCGACATCACCGCCAGCGTCGATGGCCGCGACACCACGCTGCACACCGTTGAGCGCATGGCCAGCCAGGTGTTCATCCCGCTGACCGTGGGCGGTGGCGTGCGTACCGTGCAGGACATCCGCAACCTGCTCAATGCCGGTGCCGACAAGGTCTCGATCAACACTGCAGCGGTGTTCAACCCGGAGTTCGTCGGCGAAGCCGCGCAGCATTTCGGTTCGCAATGCATCGTGGTGGCCATCGACGCGAAGAAAGTTTCCGGCCCGGGCGAAGCCCCGCGCTGGGAAATCTTCACCCATGGCGGTCGCAAGCCAACCGGCCTCGACGCCGTTGAGTGGGCGAAGAAAATGGAAGGCTTGGGTGCCGGCGAAATCCTGCTGACCAGCATGGACCAGGACGGCATGAAAAACGGTTTCGACCTGGGCGTCACCCGAGCGATCAGCGATGCGCTGGGCATTCCGGTGATCGCCTCCGGCGGTGTCGGCAACCTGCAACACCTGGCCGACGGCATTATCGAAGGCCACGCCAGCGCGGTACTGGCGGCGAGTATTTTCCACTTCGGCGAATACACGGTGCAGGAAGCCAAGGCCTACATGGCCCATCGCGGAATCGTGATGCGCTAAGCACCAAAATCGATACAGGCCAGTGGACACCATGGCGTACCCAAGGCACTCTTGGGTACGCCATGGATTTCGGTAGCCAGACATGCTTAAACGCTTTCTTCTCGTCCTTGCCAGCGCTTCTCTGTTGCTCATCAACGGGGCGCACGCTGCCGACAGCCGCGATACCGACCTGGTGTTGCTGACGGAAAACTTCCCGCCGTACAACATGGCGAAGAACGGCAAGAACTTCGCTCAGGACGAGAACATCAATGGCATCGCCACCGATATCGTCCGCGAGATGTTCAAGCGCGCCGACATTACCTACAGCCTGACGCTGCGTTTCCCTTGGGAGCGAATCTACAAACTCACCCTGGAGAAACCCGGTTACGGCGTATTCGTCATGGCGCGGTTGCCGGATCGCGAGAAGCTATTCAAGTGGGTCGGCCCGATTGGCCCGGACGACTGGATCATGCTCGCCAAGGCTGACAGCAAGATCACCCTCGAAACCTTGAATGACGCGCGCAAATACAAGATCGGCGCCTACAAGGGCGACGCCATTGCCGAGACCTTGGCCAAGCAAGGCCTCAACCCGATCGTTGTGCTGCGTGATCAGGACAACGCCAGGAAACTGGTCAACGGCCAGATCGACCTGTGGGCCACCGGTGACCCGGCCGGGCGCTATCTGGCGCGCCAGGAAGGGGTCAGCGGGTTGAAAACCGTACTGCGTTTCAACAGTGCCGAACTGTACCTGGCACTGAACAAGGACGTGCCGGACGAGACAGTGGCCAAGCTCCAGGCGGCGCTGGATCAGATGCGCAAGGAAGGTCGGGTGGACGAGATCATGGCGCAGTATTTATAACGATCCTGCACATACCAGTGTGGGAGCGGCGGTGCGACGATTCGACTTGCTCGCGAAAGCGGTATACCAGGCAACAATGATGTTGACTGACACGCCCTCTTCGCGAGCAAGCCCGCTCCCACAATTGTTCTGCGGTGCGCAGACTTAGCGGTATACCCCATCCTTGCCATGCGCCGCCGTCGCCCGGTTACCGCGCACACTGATCATCTGCCGGATATCAATCCACTCGATCCCCTGAGCCTTGAGCCTGGGTAGTTCGCGTTCCAGCACCGCCAATGTCTGCGGATACGGATGCCCGATCATCACCGCCGAACCCTGCTTGTGCGCGAGGCTGATCGCTGTCTGCAACTGGGTCAGGATCGCAGCTTCTGTACGCTCATCGTCGAGAAACACATCCCGCGAAACGCTCGCCAAACCGATCTTCTGCGCTTGGGCGGCGGCCACGGTCTGGGCGCTGGTGCGGCTGTCGACGAAGAATTTATGCCGACGCTGCAAATCCGCCATCAACCACGCCATGGCGGCTGGCTGTGCGGTCATGCGGCTGCCCATGTGGTTGTTGATGCCGCTGGTGTACGGGACCATTTTGAATGCGGCGTTCAGGCGTTTTTCCAGCTCGTCGACGGGCAACTCGGGATGCCAGGCGAACGGCCCGGTGGCCGGATCCATGGGCATGTGCAGGATGACGATCTTGCCGGCGCGATGGGCTTCGCGGGCGAATTCAGTGGCGTGGGGTGTGTCGGGCATGATTGCCGTGGTCACCGGGCCGGGCAGGGCGAGCACGCGGCGATCCCGGGGCAGGTTCTGCCCCAGGTCATCGATGATCAGGCTCAGGTAGGCTTTGTGGGGCGTCGATCCGGCGGGCTCTGCGTGAGCAACACCCGCCAGGCAACACAACAGACCGATCAGCAACCGCAGAAACATCTCAACGGCCGGAGGTGATGCTCAGCCCTTTGAGCAGGCTCAGGGCCTGGGCCAATTGGTAATCATCGTCCTGTGGCATAGGTTTGGCTTTGCCACTGGTGCCGGTCGGTTTGTCGGCGCCGCCGTTGCCGTTGCCCAGGTGACCCTGCAAGTCAGCTTCCTTGAAGTAATCGCTGTCCTGCTCGCTGGTGATCTTGGCCTTGCGTACTTCAATATCCGGCACGATGCCCTGGGCCTGGATGGAGCGGCCGTTCGGCGTGTAATACAGCGCCGTGGTGATCTTCAATGCGCGCTCGTTGTTAAGCGGCAGAACCGTCTGTACCGAGCCCTTGCCGAAACTGGTGGTGCCCATCAGCACGGCGCGTTTCTGGTCCTGCAGGGCGCCGGCGACAATTTCCGAAGCCGAGGCGCTGCCGCCGTTGATCAGCACGACCATTGGCACGGCTTCGCTTTCGTCCTTGCCGGTGGCAGAGAAGCGCAACTCGGAGTTGGCGATGCGGCCCTTGGTGTAAACGATCAGACCCTTGGTGATGAAGTGGTCGACCACTTCCACCGCTGCCTGCAACACGCCGCCCGGGTTGTTGCGCAGGTCGAGAATGATGCCCTTGAGCTTCTTGCCGTTGTCCTTGCGCAGCTTGGCCAGGGCCTTGGAGACTTCCTCGCCGGTCTTGACCTGGAACTGGGTGATGCGGATGTAGCCGTAGCCCGATTCCAGCAACTGGCTCTTCACGCTCTTCACCTGGATGACGGCGCGGGTCAGGGTCACGTCGAACGGCGTGCCACCGTCGCGCACCAGGGTCAGGGTGATTTTCTGGCCGATCTTGCCGCGCATCTTGTCCACGGCTTCGGTCATGCTCTGGCCACGGGTTGGCTGGCCGTTGATCTTGACGATGAAGTCGCCGGCCTGAATGCCGGCCTTGGAGGCCGGAGTGTCGTCAATGGGCGACACCACCTTGATGAAGCCGTCTTCGGCGCCGACTTCGATGCCCAGGCCGCCGAATTCACCGCTGGTGCTTTCCTGCAGCTCGGCGAAATCTTCAGGGCCCAGGTAGGCCGAATGCGGGTCGAGGTTGCTGAGCATGCCCTTGATGGCATTTTCCAGCAGGGTCTTGTCGTCCACTGGTTCGACATATGCGGCCTTGATCCGGTCCATCACCTCGGCAAAGGTGCGCAACTCATCCAGTGGCAGTGGCGCCTTGGTGGTCGCAGCAGTGCCCGCAGGCGCAACCGCCGGCGCTGGTTGAGCGGCAAACGCCAGAGGCGCGCCGATCACCAGGGCGATCGTCAGGGCCAGCGAGGTAAGGCGGGACAAATGCAGCATGTCTAACAAACTCCTGAATTAGGTAACGCACTTATCCTTGCGCGCGGCACCATTGCGCCGGATCACTCGGGTGACCCTGCTGACGAATCGCGAAATACAATGCCGGTGTATCTTGTCCGCCACTGCTACCCACAGTGGAGATGGACTCACCGGCTTTTACCACGTCACCCGCAGACTTGAGCAGCGTCTGGTTGTGACCATAAAGACTCAAAAAACCGTTGCCGTGGTCGAGGATCACCAGCAACCCGGCGCCTCGCAGCCAGTCGGCAAACACTACGCGACCACCATGCACCGCATGCACGGTGCTGCCGGCAGATGCGCCGATCATCACGCCATCCCACTTGGTCCGGGCATCGTCGCCACGGCTTTCACCGTAGCGCGCCAGCAGTCGACCATCGACAGGCCAGGGAAGTTTGCCGCGGGTTGACGCAAACGGGCCGCCGAAGGTCTCGCCGGAACTGGAAACCAGTGCGCCAGGTGTCGATCTGACCGGTTTGCGTGGGGCATCGTCGCTGGCATCTGCCTGCGCCTGGGCCTCACGTAAACGCTTTTTTTCGGCTTCCTGCTGGGCAATCAGCGCTTTTTGTCGCGCTTCTTCTGCCTCACGGGCCTGGCGGGCCAGGGTTTCTTCAATGGTTTTAAGGACTTTAGACAGGTCTGCCTGATCCTGCTCGCGCGCCGCCAGTTTCTGATCGCGAGCCTTTACGTCGTCATTGAGCTTGGCCAGGACTTGCTGGCGCTCCTTGCGGACTTTCTCGAGTTCGTCACGCTGGGTGTCGAGACTGCTTTGCTGCACCAGCAATTGCGCCTGCTGCATGGCGATGTCTTTCTCGACATTGGACAGTTGGCGCAGGGTTTCGTTGAAATTCTTCAACTGTTCCAGGCGAGCCTGGCTCAGGTAGTCGTAATAGGTGAGGGTGCGGGCGAATCTTTCCGGATTCTGCTGGTTGAGCAGCAGCTTGAGGTATTCCTGGCGACCGTTCTGGTAGGCCGCCCGGGCCTGAATGGCGATCAGTCGTTGCTGTTCAATGCGCGCGCTCTGGAGTTTTTTTTTCTCCGCATCGAGTCGCTGCAGCTCGGCTTCGCTTTTCTTCAGCTCTTTTTGCAGGGCATCGACCTGCTTCTCGAGCTTGCCCATTTCGGTTTCGGTGCCCTTGAGCTCTTTCTGCACACCGGACTTTTCTTCCTGCAGCTTGCCCAGCAGCTTCTTCAGCTCGGCAATGTCCTGACGCGTGGCGTCCAACTGTTGTTGGGTATCTGCGCGCTCGTCAGCAAAGGCCGGTTGGAGCAGGCATGTCAGAGCTAGGGCTATCAGGACGCGGAGCATAGGGGCGGGCGGCACCAGGGAAAGGGACGGCCTAGTATGCCCGCCATGGGCGGCAAAAAAAATGCCCATTTCTGACTGTGTGATGACTGGGCCGAAAAACACCGCAAAACCAATGTGGGAGCGGGCTTGCTCGCGAATGCGGTGTGTCAGGCAACGTTGATGTCGACTGGCACAATGCCTTCGCGAGCAAGCCCGCTCCCACAGGGTATTTCGGTGTTTGAGCGGCCGGGTTACACCAGTATCGAAGTCCCGGTCATTTCCGCCGGTTGTTCAAGGCCCAGCAGCTTCAGCATGGTCGGCGCCACGTCCGCCAGCACGCCGCCTTCGCGGACCTTCAGGTCGCGCTTGCCGACATAGATGAACGGTACCGGCTCGGTGGTGTGCGCAGTGTGCGCCTGGCCAGTGGTTGCATCGGACATTTGCTCGACGTTGCCATGGTCAGCGGTGATCAAGGCTTCGCCGCCGACTTTCTCCAGGGCATCGACGATACGACCCACGCACAGGTCCAGGCATTCAACGGCCTTGACCGCCGCTTCGAACACGCCGCTGTGGCCGACCATGTCGCCGTTGGCGTAGTTGACCACGATCACGTCGTAACGCTGGTTTTCGATGGCGTCGACGATGCGGTCGGTGACTTCCGGTGCGCTCATTTCCGGCTGCAAGTCATAGGTGGCGACTTTCGGCGACGGAATCAGGATGCGCTCTTCGCCCGGGAACGGTTCTTCGCGGCCGCCGGAGAAGAAGAAGGTCACGTGGGCATATTTTTCGGTTTCGGCGATGCGCAGCTGGGTCTTGCCGTTTTTTGCCAGGTAGTCGCCCAGCACGTTTTCCAGGCTGCCGGCAGCGAAAGCCGACGGCGCAGGGATGCTGGCGGCGTATTGGGTCAGCATGACGAAGCCGGCCAGTTTCGGCTGGCGGGCACGCTCGAACTCACTGAAGTTGTCTTCGACGAACACGCGGGTCAGCTCGCGGGCACGGTCGGCGCGGAAGTTCATGAACACCACGGCATCGCCGTCTTCGACTTTTACCGGCTCACCGATGGAGGTGGCCTTGACGAATTCGTCGCTCTCGCCACGCTCGTAGGCCGCTTGCAGGCCTTCCTGGGCGGTGGCGGCGTTGAATTCGCCCTGGCCATCGACAATCAGGTTGTAGGCCTGGGACACGCGGTCCCAACGGTTGTCGCGGTCCATGGCGTAGTAGCGGCCGATGATGCTGGCGATGCGGCCTTTGCCCAGGGCCTGGAAGGTCGCGTCGAGCAGTTCGATCGACGACTGCGCGCTTTTCGGCGGCGTGTCGCGGCCGTCGAGGAACGCGTGCAGGTAGATGTTTTGTGCGCCGCGCTTGAAGGCCAGTTCGGCCATGGCGACCAGGTGATCCTGGTGGCTATGCACGCCGCCATCGGACAGCAGACCCATGAAGTGCACGGCTTTGCCGGCAGCGACGGCTTTGTCCACGGCAGCGCAGATGGTCGGGTTCTCGAAGAACTCGCCGTCGCGGATCGATTTGGTCACGCGAGTGAAGTCCTGGTACACCACGCGGCCGGCGCCCAGGTTCATGTGGCCGACTTCGGAGTTGCCCATCTGGCCATCCGGCAGGCCGACGTCCATGCCGCTGCCCGAGATCAGGCCGTTCGGCACGGTGGCCCACAAACGGTCGAGTACCGGCTTCCTGGCCGCATAGATGGCATTGGATTCGGGGCTGTCACTGTGACCGAAGCCGTCGAGAATCATCAGGACCAAAGGTTTAGGCGTGGTAGTCATGGAATCCACTCGTGGCTGAGGTAAAAGGGGTAATGGAAAAGGGAGTCGCAGTTTAAAGCGAAGTTCCGGCCGCGTCACCGCCGGACGGGGTTTGGCCCACCATAGTGGCTGTGTATACTGGCCGACATTTTAACGCCCTGGAACCTCCTTCGATGGTTGCTCACCTGATTGAATTCGCCACTAACCACTACATTCTCGTCGGTATCTTCGTCGTTCTGCTGGCGTTGCTGATTGCCTATCAAATGCAGGGCGGCGGCCGCAGCCTGAGCACCGGCGAACTGACCGGCCTGGTCAACAAGGACGCAGGCGTAGTGATCGACATTCGTCCGACCAAGGATTTCGCCGCCGGTCACATTGTCGGTGCGCTGAACATTCCTCAGGACAAACTGACCGCCCGCGTTGGCGAGCTGGAAAAGCACAAGGCCAAGACCATCATCCTGGTCGACGCCATGGGCCAGACCGCTGGCACCCACGCCCGCGAATTGATGAAATCCGGCTTCACCGCCGCCAAGCTGTCCGGCGGTATCTCCAGCTGGAAAGCCGACAATCTGCCGTTGGTGAAGTGATATGAGTAGCGTCGTCGTCTATTCCAGCGATTACTGCCCTTACTGCTCGCGAGCCAAGTACCTGCTCGAGAACAAAGGCGTGGCCTTCGAAGAGATCAAGGTCGATGGCAAGCCGCAGGTGCGCGCTGCGATGGCCCAGAAGGCCGGACGTACGTCCGTGCCGCAAATCTGGATCGGCAGCACTCACGTGGGCGGTTGTGATGATTTGTTCGCCCTGGACCGCGCCGGCAAGCTCGACGCGCTGCTCAGGGCCTGACGGCAATACCCCAAACAAGCAAACCTAAATGAACACTGGATCAAGAAGGATCTGCGATGACTGACCAACAGAACACTGCTGCGAACGAAGAAGAAACTGCACCGCAATTCTCCTTGCAGCGCATTTATGTGCGTGACCTGTCCTTCGAAGCTCCGAAAAGCCCGGCGATCTTCCGCCAGCAGTGGGAGCCGAGCGTCGCTCTGGATCTGAACACCCGTCAGAAGACGCTGGAAGCTGACTTCCACGAAGTCGTGCTGACCCTGTCGGTTACCGTGAAAAACGGTGACGAAGTGGCGTTCATCGCTGAAGTGCAACAGGCCGGGATCTTCCTGATCAAGAACCTGGATGACGCTTCGATGAGCCACACCCTGGGTGCGTTCTGCCCGAACATCCTGTTCCCGTACGCTCGCGAAACCCTGGACAGCCTGGTGACTCGCGGTTCGTTCCCGGCACTGATGCTGGCTCCGGTGAACTTCGATGCGCTGTACGCGCAAGAGCTGCAACGCATGCAGGCTGCTGGCGAGACTCCGACCGTTCAGTAAGCATTTCTGAACGTCGAAGCAAGTCCAATGTGGGAGCGGGCTTGCTCGCGAAAGCGGTTTTTCAGTCAACATTCATGTTGAAGCTGATGACCCCTTCGCGAGCAAGCCCGCTCCCACATTTATTATGCGGTGTTATTTGAAGTCGTTCTGACGCCAGGCTTCGTAAACGGCCACCGCCACGGTATTCGACAGATTCAGGCTGCGGCAGCCCTCGCGCATCGGCAGGCGCAGGCGTTGCTCGCCGGGCAGGGCGTCCAGCACTTCGGCGGGCAAGCCCCGGCTTTCCGGACCGAACAGGAACGCGTCGCCCGGAACGAAGCTGGCATCGTGGAACGGCCGCGAGCCCTTGGTGGTGAAGGCGAACAGTCGTGGATGGCCGAGGCTCTCCAGGCAGCTGGCGAGGTCCGCGTGGCGTTGCAGGGTGGCATACTCGTGGTAATCGAGGCCGGCCCGGCGCAGACGCTTGTCGTCCATCTCGAAGCCCAGCGGTTCGATCAAATGCAGGTGGCAGCCACTGTTGGCGCACAGCCTGATAACGTTGCCGGTATTCGGCGGAATTTCTGGTTGGAAAAGGATGACGTGAAACATGCACGGCTCCGAAGGTAAAGATGACGCGCATTCTACGCCGCAAGCCGGCGTGCGTTCGAAACTATTCCTGCGGGTAATGGGCTCGCTGGCGATTGTCGGGGTGATGGTCGGGATGATGATCGGTCGCCTGACCACGCCAGACCCCAGTCAGTTGCAGCAGGTGGAAGTGACGAACGACGGGCTGGTGGTGTGGTTCAACAACGAACCCAAGACCCACGGCGAGATGGTTGATGGCAGTGTCGCGCTGCTGTTTGGCGCCGAGGGCAAGGCGCACAAAGGTCAGCTCAAGCTCGGCGGCAAGGACGTGAACTGGCGGGTACGTTTGAGCGATGGGGGGTTGTTGCTGACACTGGTAGCGGCCCGGCCCCTGCAGGGTGAGTGGGCCGGTAGTGAGGTCGATGACCGCTGGCGGCTGGAGATCCATCTCCGAGAGCAATAAAAGAGGGAATCCCCGGCCTGCCTGTACCAAGGTTCCCGAAACGGGAGGCTCGTCGCGAGTGCGGTGTGAGCCTGGTGTAAAGAAGGAACCCCTGACCTGCCTGTATCAAGGGCCCCAAAACGGCTGGGCTCGTCGCGGGTGCGGTGTGAGCCCGATGTAAAGAGGGGAATCCCCGGCCTGCCTGTACCAAGGTCCCCGAAACCGGGTAGGTGAACTGATTCACTTGAAAGGGTTATTGCAGGGGGCGTGCCAGGTTTTAACAATGCGAAACAAAAAATGCCTTAAAACGCTGAAAGCCCCGTAGAACGGGGCTTTCGTGTTTTTGGGTGGCAGGTTGTGTCGAGTTTTTCGGCGAGGTTTCAGGACAGTGTCCGTGCGCGATTGCGGTTCACGGTGCATTCAGTCGGTGCACGCAGCTCTGAATGTGGGAGCGGGCTTGCTCGCGAAGAGGCCATCAGATTCAACATCGATGTTGAATGACACACCGCTTTCGCGAGCAAGCCCGCTCCCACATTGTTTGGTGTGAACCACAAAGAGGTCCGTCACCAGCGATTGTTGAAGGGCTTAGCCCAACTTAACCCTCATCCCCCTCATCATCATCCCCGCCATCCACCTTCATCCCCAATTCCTTGATCTTGCGCGTCAGGGTGTTGCGGCCCCAACCCAGCAAGACGGCGGCATCGCGGCGGCGACCGGCGGTGTGCTTGAGGGCAGTCTCGATCATGATCCGCTCGAAGGCCGGCACGGCGCTGTCGAGCAGGCTCGACTGACCACGGGCCAGCGCCTGGTCAGCCCACTGACGCAGGGCCTGTTCCCAGTTGGTAACCGGTGCCGAGTCCTGCGGCAGGCTCAGCAGCTCCGGCGGCAGGTCGCCGATGTGCACTTCGCGACCCGAAGCCATCACCGTGATCCAGCGGCAGGTGTTCTCCAGCTGACGCACGTTGCCGGGCCACGGCAAGTTCTTCAGGTATTCCTCGGTTTCGCTTTTCAGCAGTTTCGGCTCGACCGCCAGCTCCTGGGCGGCGCGGCCGAGGAAGTGCTTGGCCAGGGTCGGGATATCTTCGCGGCGATCGGACAGGCGCGGGATATGGATGCGGATCACGTTGAGGCGATGGAACAAGTCCTCACGGAACTTCCCGGCGTGCACCAGGGTTTCCAGATTCTGGTGAGTCGCGGCGATGATGCGCACATCGACCTTCACCGGCACATGGCCGCCGACGCGGTAGAACTCGCCATCGGCCAGTACCCGCAGCAAGCGGGTCTGGGTATCGGCTGGCATGTCGCCGATTTCATCGAGGAACAGCGTGCCGCCGTCAGCCTGTTCGAAGCGTCCGCGACGCAGGTTGGCCGCACCGGTGAACGCGCCTTTCTCGTGGCCGAACAGTTCGGATTCCATGAGGTCTTTGGGGATCGCCGCCATGTTCAGCGCGATGAACGGCGATGCTGCCCGCGGGCTGTGACGGTGCAGGGCGTGGGCCACCAGCTCTTTACCGGTACCCGATTCGCCGTTGATCAGTACGGTGATGTTGGAGTGGCTCAAGCGCCCGATGGCGCGAAACACTTCTTGCATCGCCGGCGCCTCGCCGATGATTTCCGGGGTGCGGGTCAGGGTCGGGGCAACTTCCAGGCCTTGTTGTTCCTGAGCGTGCTGGTTGGCGCGCTTGACCAGGGAAACCGCCTCGTCGACATCGAACGGCTTGGGCAGGTACTCGAAAGCGCCGCCCTGATAGGACGCGACAGCGCTGTCCAGATCGGAGTGCGCGGTCATGATGATCACTGGTAGCCGTGGGTGCTGTTCGCGAATCCGCGCCAGAAGCTCCAGGCCGCTGGCGCCGGGCATGCGGATGTCGGAGATGATCACGTCCGGCTGCTGGCGCGCCAGACGGCTCATCACGCCATCGGCGCTGTCGAAGCTTTGCGTGGTCATGCCTTCCTGTTGCAAGGCTTTTTCCAGGACCCAACGGATAGAACGGTCGTCATCGACGATCCACACGGTTTCACTACGGCTCATGTCGATGTGGCTCCTTGTTCCAGTGGCAGAAAGATCGAGAAGGTGGTGTGGCCGGGGTGGCTGTCACATTCGATCAGGCCCTGGTGCTGGCTGATGATGTTCTGGGTAATGGCCAGGCCCAGCCCGGTACCGTCCGGACGACCGCTGACCATGGGGAAGAAAATGGTTTCCTGAAGTTCTGCAGGGATGCCCGGACCGTTGTCGATGATCTCGATCTTGGTCACCAGGCGATGGCGCACGTGGCCGATGGTGAACTGGCGCATGGCGCGGGTGCGCAGGCTGATGCGGCCCAGGCGCAGTTCGTTCTGGCTGCTGATGGCCTGCATGGCGTTGCGCACGATGTTCAGGACAGCCTGAATCATTTGTTCGCGATCGATCAGGACGTCGGGGATGCTTGGATCGTAGTCCCGCACCAAGGTGATGCAGCCCTGGCTTTCAGCCTCCACCAGATGGCAGACACGCTCAAGCACTTCATGGACATTGCACATGGCCAGCGACGGCAGCTTGTTGGAGCCGAGCATGCGATCGACCAGATTACGCAGGCGGTCGGCTTCTTCAATGATGACGTTGGTGTAGTCGCGCAGGCTTTCTTCCGGCAGCTCCCGGGCGAGCAATTGTGCCGCGCCGCGAATCCCGCCCAAGGGGTTCTTGATTTCATGGGCAAGGCCGCGCACCAGCATCTTGCTGGTTTCCTGTTTCGACAGCTGCGCTTCTTCCTTGGTGATCCGCAGCAGGCGGTCACGAGGGTGGACTTCGAGCAGCAGCAGCGTGTCGCCGTTGCTCAGGATCGGCGTTACCGCGTAGTCGACGGTCAGGGTCTGGCCGGTGAGGGCGGTGAGCATGGCTTCGCGCTTGGTGAACGGGTGCGCTTGCTCGACGGCCTGGCGCAACGAGTTCAGCGCCTCGGTCGACTCGGTGAACAACTCACTGATGAACTGCCCATGGCTGCGCTGGCCGCTGATGGCCAGCAGCATCTCCGCCGCCGGGTTCATGTACTCGAGGCGAAGTTCGGCGTCGAGCAGGATGGTGGCAGTGGTGAGGTTGTCGAGTAGCAAACGGTGGAGTGCGTCGCTAATGGTCATCGGGACCTCTTTTAGGGCAGAGCATGCGCAAAAAAAACGCTGGTACGGGCAAAATGCAAAAACCAAACCAAGGCTCCGAAAAGAAGCGTTCAGCGCCTGAAACAGGCGTTTGACGCTCGTTTGCGTGGCGCTCTGCCAGCTTTTGCGGGTACTTTCGAACCAAAATGGGTTGGAATGTGAGTACGGTGCAAGCAATTGCACCAATATAGTGCGCAAAGCTGAACGAGGTTAGAAAAGTCGCAGGAAAGGATTTTTTTCTTCGCCGGGCTTGTCGCTGAGCGGGCATTCCGGCCGCTGGCCGTAGTCTTCGAGAGTGCAGGGTTTGATCCTGCGCTTCTGGGCGAGAGACGTGCGCTGCATGTGGAAAGGTTGGTTGGCGGTGCGTTCGAGGATGCGCCCCTGTTCGTCGAGGATTTCCACAGACAGGGTATGGCTGCCGCGATCGATGTTGCTCAACGGGAACACCGGGCTCAGGCCGGGTTCGGCGGTGGGCTGGCCGTCGAGCAGCAAACGGTAGCGGTGACCGGGTTGCAGGGCGGGTTCGTTGGTGGCGCTGACGATGACTTCGCCGGTGTTGCTGCGGATGGTTGCGTCGGGTTCCGGGATCAGGATGCGCAGCACCTCATAGTGGAACAGCGCTTGTGCTTCGGGACTGCTCTGGGCAAGCAACGGCGCTGCACTGGAGGGTTTGGCCGCCATTCGATTGCTCGTTGTCAGCGGTACGCGCTTGGCGTTGCCGGGTTTGGGCTGGTCGGTGAAAACCCGATTGCCCTGGGCGTCGACATACATGAAGACCTCTGCCGACGCGGGCAGGGCGATCAGGCAGGCGATCAGTAGCCAGGCCTTCATGGCTTGTGCACCCGCTGTACAGTGAATGTCACCGCAGGGCTCTGCTGCACAACGTTTTCACCATCGATCACTTGCACGGCGAGGCGGTGTTCGCCGCGATCGATGTTCACCAGTTGCAGGGTCGGCACGTTGCCTGGCTGGCCGTAGGGCTGACCGTCCAGCAGCAGGCGCAGCAGGTGGGGACCTTGCAGGCGCGGTTTGATCAGCACACTTACCGTGAAAGTACCGTTGTTTGCGCGCAGGGCTTCGGTGGTGGGCAGGCCGGTGAGTTCCAGTTTTTTGTAGGCACCGTGGATTGGCTCGGCGTCATTACCTGCCTGAGGTTGTGCAGGATCGCTGGGCGGTTGGCGTTCGATGCTGTTGAGCGGCGGCAAATCAACCGCCCGGGCTTCAACACCCGCGGGCGGTTGATTGCTGTAGGCGGTATTACCGGTGGCATCGGTGTATTTGTAGATTTGGGCCATCACGGGAAAATTGAAGGACAGCAGTAGAAGTAATAACAGTGGCCGCATTCGGACTCCCTGTGTGAAGCAAAGACTACTCCGCCAATGGAATGCCTTCGCTGCCAGCATAGAACACAACAAGGTCTACCGGTTCATCGCCGGTGACGCCGCGATGAGTGATATTGACCATTTCGGCCAGCGCTTCGCCTTGTTTGATGCGCCGGGTCTGGCCGCTGTTCCTGTCTTCGACTGTCAGCTCGCCTGAGAGGATGTAAGCCGCGTTGGGAATCGGATGGGTGTGCCAGGGGAGTTTGCTATTGGCAGGGATCGTGAGTTTGAGCACTGTCAGCTCGGGCGCGGCATCCGGGTAGCGAATGTAAGGTGTGCTATCCCACGACTTGCTGCTTTGAAGCAGGATTTCCCGTTTGATTTCTGTCGATGGGGGTTTTGTGGTGCAGCCTAGAAGGGCGAGGGCGGTGAGAGCGGCCAGTAGCGTCTTGAGTGGGAAGGTTTTCATCATTCCATCCGTTGATTGCAGGTAGTGAGCAGGCTACGAGTCATTCAAGCTGGTTGATGCCGGACGATGCTGTGTGTGCCCGAGGAGATGTCGAGTTTCATTGTCGGAAGTTGCCCACAAAAAAGGCCTCCCGAAGGAGGCCTCTTTTTGTCACGCCGCGTATTGCGGCGCTACCGGATCAGCAGCTGTAGTACAGCTCGTATTCCAGTGGGTGTACGAAGGTACGTACCTTGATTTCTTCTTCGCTTTTCAGGGCGATGTAAGCGTCGATGAAGTCGTCGCTGAAAACGCCGCCTTTGGTCAGGAACGCACGACCTTTGTCCAGCTCTTCCAGGGCTTCTTTCAGGCTGCCGCAAACTTGTGGGATCTCTTTGGCCTCTTCAGGCGGCAGGTCGTACAGGTTTTTGTCAGCGGCGTCGCCAGGGTGGATCTTGTTCTGGATGCCGTCCAGGCCAGCCATCAACAGTGCGGCGAAGCACAGGTACGGGTTGGCAGCCGGATCCGGGAAGCGTGCTTCGATACGGCGGGCTTTCGGGCTCGACACGTAAGGGATACGGATCGAAGCGGAGCGGTTGCGAGCCGAGTAGGCCAGCATCACTGGAGCTTCGAAGCCTGGAACCAGACGCTTGTAGGAGTTGGTCGCCGGGTTGGTGAAGCCGTTCAGGGCCTTACCGTGCTTGATGATGCCGCCGATGAAGTACAGAGCGGTATCGGACAGACCGGCATAGCCTTCGCCTGCGAAGGTGTTCTTGCCATCTTTCCAGATGGACATGTGTACGTGCATACCCGAGCCGTTGTCGCCGTACAGAGGCTTAGGCATGAAGGTCGCGGTGCGGCCGTAGGCATCGGCTACGTTGTGTACGACATACTTCAGGGTTTGGGTTTCGTCGGCTTTCTTCACCAGGGTGTTGAACTTGACGCCGATTTCGTTCTGGCCGGCAGTTGCCACTTCGTGGTGGTGAACTTCAACGGTCAGGCCCATTTCTTCCAGTGCGTTGCACATGGAGGTACGGATTTCGTGATCGTGGTCGAACGGTGGAACCGGGAAGTAGCCGCCTTTGACGCCAGGACGGTGGCCTTTGTTGCCGCCTTCGATGTCCTGGTCGGACATCCACGAACCTTGTTCAGAGTAGATCTTGAACATGGAGCCGGAAATGTCGGACTTGAACTTGACCTGGTCGAAGATGAAGAACTCTGGCTCTGGACCGGCGTATACGGTGTCACCGATAGCGGTGGCTTTCAGGTGCTCTTCGGCGCGCTTGGCGATCGCACGTGGGTCGCGGTCGTAGCCTTGCATGCTCGAAGGCTCGATGATGTCGCAGACCAGGATCAGGGTCGGTTCTTCGGTGAACGGATCCAGAACAGCGGTGGAGTCGTCCGGCATCAGGATCATGTCGGAGGCTTCGATGCCTTTCCAGCCAGCGATGGAGGAACCGTCGAACATTTTGCCGACTTCGAAGAAGTCGTCATCCAGCGCATCGCGAGCCGGCATGGTCACGTGGTGCTGAGTGCCTTTGGTGTCCGTGAAGCGCAGATCAATCCACTTGACGTCATGATCTTTGATGAGTTGAACCGACTTCGACATAGTGTCCTCCGGGTGGCTTCGGGCTAGTAATGGATGCCCTTAAATGTGGGTGATGCCGGCGCGAATACTCTGCCAAGGCAACCTGCCTCACAAGGGAGCAAATTGCATGCCAGTGCCCCACCATGGGTTTTTTGCCCCAATTTCACGCCTGTCAGGCGGAAAAGTACCTTAAAGCGGAAAATCCCGCCCTACAATGTGGCGTTCATTTCAATAAATGACCTGTTTTGGTGCGCTCAAAACCTTCTGCACATTAACTGGTTAAACCTTGAGCAATTTCCGCTATAATCCGCGCCCCCCTTTTTCGGCAGGCAATGCGCGCGCTGTTTCCATGAAATTAATCGTAAAAGTCTTCCCCGAGATCACCATCAAGAGCCGCCCGGTACGGATGCGTTTCATCCGTCAATTGGCCAAGAACATCCGTGCCGTGCTCCGCGATCTGGACCCGGCCGTGGTGGTGAACGGCGTGTGGGACAACCTCGAGCTGGAAACCCGCGTCAGCGACCCCAAGGCCTTGAAGGAGATGGGCGAGCGCCTGAGCTGCATGCCGGGCATCGCGCATTTCCTGCAGATCGATGAATACCCGCTGGGCGATTTCGACGACATCGTTGAAAAGTGCAAGCAGCACTACGGTGATGCACTGGCCGGCAAGATTTTCTCGGTGCGTTGCAAGCGTGCCGGCAAGCACCCATTCAGCTCGATAGATATCGAAAAATATGTCGGCAGCCAGTTGCGCCGTCAGTGCGGTGCCGCCGGGATCGACCTGAAAAAGCCGGAAATCGAAGTCCGGATCGAAGTTCGCGACCAACGGTTGTTCGTGATCCACAGCCAGCACAACGGCATCGGCGGATATCCGCTAGGCGCGCTGGAGCAGACCCTGGTGCTGATGTCCGGCGGCTTCGATTCCACCGTAGCGGCCTACCAGATCATGCGCCGCGGCCTGATGGCGCATTTCTGCTTCTTCAATCTGGGCGGACGTGCCCACGAACTGGGCGTCATGGAAGTCGCGCATTTCATCTGGAAGAAGTACGGCAGCTCCCAACGCGTGCTATTTGTCAGTGTGCCGTTCGAAGAAGTGCTGGGCGAAATTCTCGGCAAAGTCGATAACAGTCATATGGGCGTAGTATTGAAGCGTATGATGTTGCGCGCTTCCTCCCAAATTGCCGATCGACTGCACATCGAGGCGCTGGTTACTGGTGAGGCGATCTCCCAGGTATCGAGCCAGACGCTGCCGAACCTGTCAGTGATCGATTGCGTGACCGACAAGCTGGTGTTGCGTCCGCTGATCGCCAGCCACAAGCAGGACATCATCGACCTGGCCAACGAAATCGGTACCGCCGATTTCGCCCGGCACATGCCGGAATACTGCGGCGTCATCTCGGTCAATCCGAAGACCGCGGCCAAGCGCTATCGCGTCGAGCATGAAGAGAAAGAATTCGATATGGCGGTACTCGAGCGTGCGCTCGAAAACGCCAAACTGGTGCCGATCGATCGTGTGATCGATGAATTGGGCCAGGACTTGCAGATTGAAGAAGTCAGCGAAGCGCTGGCCGGTCAGATCGTCATCGACATCCGTCACCCGGATGCCGCTGAAGACGACCCGCTGGAACTCGCTGGCATCGAGGTACAAACGATGCCGTTTTATGCAGTGAACGCTCGTTTCAAGGAACTGGACCCTACTCGCCAGTACCTGCTGTATTGCGACAAAGGCGTGATGAGTCGCCTGCATGCCCACCATTTGCTCAGTGAGGGGCATGCCAATGTGCGCGTTTATCGACCGAGCTAAGTGCCCGGGGCTGTTTGCCTGTGGCCTGCGTCACCGGCCCCCCGATGCCACCGTCAAGCTGTAACGGCTTTCACGGACGCTACTGTTAATCGCTGCCAAGACTTGTCAGCACACCGAATCCTCTGATCGAGATACACAAGTGATCGAAAATCTACGCAACATCGCCATCATTGCCCACGTTGACCATGGTAAGACCACCCTGGTAGACAAACTCCTGCGTCAATCCGGCACCCTGGAGCGCAACGAGCTCAACGACGAGCGCGTGATGGACTCCAACGACCAGGAAAAAGAGCGCGGTATTACCATTCTGGCGAAAAACACCGCCATCAACTGGAACGGCTACCACATCAACATCGTGGACACCCCGGGCCACGCCGACTTCGGCGGCGAAGTTGAACGTGTAATGTCGATGGTCGACTCCGTTCTGCTGCTGGTTGACGCTCAAGACGGCCCTATGCCGCAAACCCGTTTCGTGACCAAGAAGGCTTTCGAAGCCGGCCTGCGTCCAATCGTGGTCATCAACAAGGTTGACCGTCCAGGCGCGCGTCCGGACTGGGTTCTGGACCAGATCTTCGACCTGTTCGACAACCTGGGTGCTACCGAAGAACAGCTGGACTTCAAAGTCGTCTACGCCTCGGCCCTGAACGGTATTGCCGGTCTGGACCACACTGAAATGGCTGAAGACATGACCCCGCTGTACCAGTCGATCGTCGACAACGTACCAGCGCCGAAAGTCGACCGTGACGGTCCGTTCCAGATGCAGATCTCCGCACTGGACTACAACAGCTTCCTGGGTGTGATCGGCGTTGGCCGTATCGCTCGCGGTCGCGTCAAGCCGAACACTCCGGTCGTCGCTATCGACGCTGACGGCAAGAAGCGCAACGGTCGTATCCTGAAGCTGATGGGTCACCACGGCCTGCACCGCATTGACGTTGAAGAAGCTTTGGCTGGCGACATCGTCTGCATCAGTGGCTTCGACCAGCTGTTCATCTCCGACACCCTGTGCGACCCACTGAACGTCGAAGCGATGAAGCCGCTGACCGTTGACGAACCAACCGTTTCCATGACCTTCCAGGTAAACGACTCGCCTTTCTGCGGTAAAGAAGGCAAGTTCGTGACCAGCCGTAACATCAAGGAACGTCTGGACAAGGAGCTGCTGTTCAACGTTGCTCTGCGCGTTGAAGAAGGCGACACCGCCGACAAGTTCAAAGTCTCCGGCCGTGGTGAGCTGCACCTCTCGGTACTGATCGAAACCATGCGTCGCGAAGGCTTCGAAATGGGTGTTGGTCGTCCGGAAGTGATCATCCGTATGGTTGATGGCGTCAAGCACGAACCGTACGAAAACGTGACCATCGACCTGCCGGAAGAATCCCAGGGCGCGATCATGGAACAGATCGGTATCCGTAAAGGCGACCTGACCAACATGGTTCCGGATGGCAAGGGCCGTGTGCGCCTTGAGTACAACATCCCGGCCCGTGGTCTGATCGGTTTCCGTAACGAGTTCCTGACCCTGACCTCCGGTGCAGGCATCCTGACCTCGATCTTCGACCGTTACGACACCATGAAGTCCGGTGACATGTCCGGCCGTCAGAACGGCGTGCTGGTATCGGTTGCTACCGGTAAGGCACTGACCTACTCGCTGGAAACCCTGCAGTCGCGTGGCAAGCTGTTCATCGAACACGGCCAGGACATCTATGAAGGTCAAATCGTTGGTCTGAACAGCCGCGACAACGACCTGGGTGTTAACCCAACCAAAGGCAAGAAGCTCGACAACATGCGTGCTTCGGGTAAAGACGAAACCATCGCTCTGGTTCCGCCTGTACGCTTCACTCTGGAGCAAGCTCTGGAATTCGTACAAGAAGACGAGCTGTGTGAAGTCACGCCTAAGTCCATCCGTCTTCGCAAGAAGATCCTGGGCGAAAGCGAGCGTACCCGCGCTGCCAAGAAGTCCGGTAACTAAGTCATTTAGTTAGCTGACAAAAAAACGCCCCCGACCGCAAGGCCGGGGGCGTTTTTGTTTGTCTGGGGTTTATGTGGTGTTTGTGCTGGCCCCTTCGCGAGCAAGCCCGCTCCCACAGGGTTCAAGGTGAGGCACACATTGTGTGAACACCAAAAATACCTGTGGGAGCGGGCTTGCTCCGGGCGGCGTTCCGACGAAGGCGGCCGATCAACCGCTGCAAATTTCAGGAAATATCAGAACCGCTCGATACTCCGCGAATGACGCTCGCGCTCCACTTCCTTGGGCTTGTACGCGCAATACCCCGGCCGCGGGCCGATTTTCGGGTGATTGCGGCAGGTATCCGGGCGCTTTTCATAAATAGTGCACAGACGGCTCTTACGATCCAGATACAGGCAATCGTTGTTGCTCATGCGCTGGAGGGTAAAGATTCCTGACTTCTGGTTGAAGCGCTCGACCAGACCTTCCTTTTGCAGGCGCTTGGCGATGTTCTTCGGCGGATCGCCCAGCTCGAACTCATCGACCACGCCGATGCGAATCAGATCCTTGATCTTGACCTCGACCGGCAGGGTGCAGCAGCTGGACATGCACGAGCCGCACATCGGGGCAGAGTACTTGGCCCAGGTATCGAGGCGGTCGATCTCTGCGGCAGCGATCAGGTTCGGCTTCATCATCGTTTGTTACCAGCGTGTGCATCAGGGCGCGCGATCATACCGGGACTGGTGGATTTTTGAACAACCTTTCGCCAGTTTTTTTCACAGACGGCGCAAACAACCGGAAAATAGGCACGAGCCCTGCATTGATTCAGGCACAAGGCAACGCAATGTCGATCCAGCTCGCATTCAAAGGAAAAACTGCCGAACCAGAGCCTCTACCGCCTGTCAGACCGACTAGGCTCAGACAATTCCAAGCTCGCTCGAGGTCCTATCGATGACTCAAGAACCACTTGTTCGCGAAGCAGAGGTGGCCGCATTCCGCGACGCCGTCTTGACCAAACTCACTTATGCAGTGGGTAAAGACCCGGATCACGCCTTCGACCACGACTGGTTCGAAGCCATTGCCCTGGCCGCGCGGGATCACATGGTCGAGCACTGGATGGACCACACGCGGCAGATCTACCGCAAAGGCCAGAAGCGCGTTTATTACCTCTCCCTGGAATTTCTCATCGGCCGGTTGCTCTTCGACAGCCTGAGCAACCTCGGCCTGCTCGACGTGGCCCGCGAAGCCCTGACCGAACTCGGCGTCGACCTTGAGCGCATTCGCTTGCTGGAGCCCGATGCGGCCCTGGGCAACGGCGGCCTCGGGCGTCTGGCAGCGTGTTTCCTGGAAAGTATGTCGACCCTTGGCATCGCCGGTCATGGCTACGGTATTCGTTACGAACACGGCTTGTTCCGCCAGGCGATTGTCGACGGCTGGCAACAGGAGCAGACCGAACACTGGCTGGATTTCGGTAACCCGTGGGAGTTCGAGCGCCCGGAGGTGGTTTACCCGATCGGTTTCGGCGGCAGTGTCGAGACCGTGACCGATGAAAACGGCAAGTCCAGGCAAGTCTGGCACCCGGTGGAAACCGTACGGGCCATTGCGTATGACACGCCGGTGGTCGGTTGGCGCGGGGCAAGCGTCAACACGCTGCGTTTGTGGCGCGCACGGGCCATGGAAGATCTGCATCTGGAGCGTTTTAACGCCGGCGACCACCTGGGCGCCGTGGCCGAAGTGGCCCGGGCCGAAAGCATCTCTCGGGTACTGTACCCGGCGGACAGCACCGAGGCCGGCCAGGAATTGCGCCTGCGCCAGGAGTATTTCTTCGTCGCCGCCTCATTGCAGGATCTGCTGCGCCGCCATCGCAACATGCACACCTCGGTGCTGACCCTGGGCGATCACGCTTCGATCCAGCTCAACGACACCCACCCCTCGATTGCCGTGGCCGAACTGATGCGGCAGCTGGTCGACGTCTATGATGTGGCGTGGGATGCGGCGTGGCAGGTCACCGTCGATACGCTGTCCTACACCAACCACACGTTGCTGCCCGAAGCGCTGGAAACCTGGCCGGTCGGCTTGATGGAACGCATGCTGCCGCGGCACATGCAGATCATTTACCTGATCAACGCCCAGCACATCGACTCCCTGCGGGCCAAAGGCATCCACGACTTCGACGTGCTGCGCGCGGTGTCGCTGATCGAGGAAGACAACGGACGCCGTGTGCGCATGGGCAACCTGGCGTTTCTCGGTTCCCACAGCATCAACGGTGTGTCCGGGTTGCACACGCAACTGATGCGTCAAACGGTGTTCTCCGAACTGCACAAGCTCTACCCGGAGCGGATCAACAACAAAACCAACGGCATCACCTTCCGCCGCTGGCTGTATCAGGCCAACCCCGAGCTGACCTCGATGCTGGTCGATACCCTCGGGCCCGAAGTGCTGGATAACCCGGAACAGCGTTTGCTCGCCCTCGAACCGTTCGCCGAGAAAAGTGCATTCCGCAAGGCGTTTGCCGAGCAACGCCTGCACAGCAAGAAAGCCCTGGCGTACCTGATTCATGAGCGGTTGGGCGTGGCGGTCAACCCGGCGGCGATGTTCGACGTGCAGGTCAAGCGGATCCACGAATACAAACGCCAGTTGCTCAACCTGATGCACACCGTGGCGTTGTACCAGGCGATTCGCGCGGAACCTGAAATCGACTGGGTGCCACGGGTGAAGATCTTCGCCGGCAAGGCGGCCGCGAGTTATCACCAGGCCAAACTGATCATCAAGCTGACCAACGACATCGCCCGGGTGGTGAACAACGACCCGACCGTGCGCGGCTTGCTCAAAGTGGTGTTCCTGCCCAATTACAACGTCAGCCTGGCGGAGAGCATCATTCCGGCGGCGGATTTGTCCGAGCAGATCTCCACCGCCGGGTTCGAAGCGTCAGGCACCAGCAACATGAAATTCGGCCTGAACGGCGCGTTGACCATCGGCACCCTGGACGGGGCCAACGTGGAAATGTGCGACCGCATCGGCGCCGAGCACATGTTCATCTTCGGCCTCAGCGCGCAGCAGGTGGAAGCGCGCAAGCAGAACCATGAGTTCAACGCCACACCGGACATCGCTGCGTCCCATCGTCTGAACGATGTGCTGCAAGCGATTCGTGGCGGGGTGTTCTCGCCGGATGATCCGTCCCGTTATGCCGGGTTGATCGATTCGCTGGTGGACTACGACCGCTTCCTGGTCTGCGCCGACTTCGATTCCTACTGGCACGCCCAGATGCGCGTCGAAGCCCATTGGCACGATTCGAAGGAGTGGTGGCGTTCAGCGGTGTTGAGCACGGCACGGATGGGCTGGTTCTCGTCGGACCGGACCATTCGCGAGTACGCCACGGAAATCTGGAAGGCATTGGAGTAGTTTTACGCCCGTATTGCCGGGCTTGGTCGATATACTATGCGTCACCTTCATCCCCTGTGGGAGCGGGCTTGCTCGCGAAAGCGGACTGACATTCACTATCAATGGTGAATGTGATGTCCGCTTCGCGAGCAAGCCCGCTCCCACTTTGGGTTTGTGGTGCAGATGCAATCTGCTGTCACACTGGATTCCGGGTGTCTGGCCACTAGACTGAACCAGACGCTGTACCACCCGGACTTGCCCCACGATGGGGCCGCTTAGGGATATCGACCATGCAATGGATGTTCATGCTGATAGGGCTGGTGCTCGGCTGGATACTCGACGAGTCATTCAGCGATGCGCTGTTGGGGGCGTTACTCGGATTGGGTGTCGGCCAGGCCCTTCGCATGGCTCGCATGGACTCGCAGGCCGTCGAGCAGCAGCGTTTGCTGGAACAGGCGCAGGTCGCGCTGCACGCGGTCGAGCAACGGCTGGCGCTGCTCGAAGCATCGGGCGCCAAGGCTTCGGAAGCCCGCGAACCGCTTGTCTCACCTGAAACCATCCTCGATGAAGCACCTGTCGCGGCCCAGGATTTGCTCTGGGAACTGCCGCCCGAACTCGAACCGATCACCACAGCGACCACCGAAACCAACCGTTCGCAGCCCGCCGATGCCTGGAAGGCCGAGACGACCGCTCGCCAGTCACAACCACCTGTCCCCCCGCGTGGCCCGAACCTCATCGATCGCGCCATCAGCCGTGCCCGCGCCTGGTTGTTCGGCGGCAATACCGTGTTGCGTGTCGGCGTGGTGCTGCTGTTCCTCGGCCTGGCCTTTCTGCTGCGCTATGCCACCGAAGGCGTGGTGGTGCCGGTTGAATTGCGTTACGCAGGTGTCGCGGCGGCAGCCTTGGGGTTGCTCGGGCTGGGTTGGTGGTTGCGAGCGCGCAACAGCAGTTATGCGTTGATCCTGCAAGGCGCCGGGATCGCCGTGTTGTACCTGACGGTGTTTGCCGCGATGCGCCTGCATCCGCTGCTCGACCCTTCGGCGGGGTTTGGCCTGCTGGTGGCGGTGACGATCTGTTCAGCAATTCTGGCCCTTACCCAGGACTCCCTGGGGCTGGCCGCCGCTGCCGCACTGGGTGGATTCGCCGCGCCGCTGCTGGCCTCCACCGGCGCCGGCAGCCACGTCGCGCTGTTCAGCTACTTTGCCCTGCTCAATGCCGGCATCTTCGCCATCGCCTGGTTCAAGGCCTGGCGGCTGTTGAATGTCATCGGGTTCACCGGCACCTTCGGCATCGGTTTCGCCTGGGGTCTGCGCTCCTACTCGCCGGAGCAGTTGTGGAGTACCGAGCCGTTTCTGATTTTGTTTTTCCTGATGTACCTGGCCATTGGTTTGCTGTTCGCCCGGCGCAGGCTGCTGGAGATGGGCGATGCACCGGCAGAGGACAGTCGCGAATCGCTGCTGCAGTGGTCGGTGCGCAAGGGCGACTATGTCGACGGCACGCTGCTGTTCGGTCCGCCGCTGGTGGGTTTCGGCTTGCAGTTCGCCTTGGTGCAGCATCTGGAGTTCGCAGCGGCGTTCAGTGCCTTGGCGCTGGGCATGATTTACATGGGGCTTGCCCGCTGGCTGATGGCCGGGCGCACGCTGTTGCTGGGGGAAACCTGCCTGGCCCTGGGCGTGATCTTCGCCAGCCTGGCGATTCCGCTGGGGCTCGATGCACGCTGGACGACAGCGGCATGGGCGGTGGAAGGCGCGGGGATCTACTGGCTCGGCCTGCGCCAGCAAAGGCCCTTGGGCCGGGCGTTTGCCTTGCTGCTGCAATTGGGCTCGGCGCTGGTGTTTCTCAGCCAGCTGCACGACAGCGAAAGCAGCCTGCTCGGCGGTGTACCGCTAGGTGCGCTGTTACTGGGCGTCGCGTTGCTGTTCAGCTTCTACCTGTTGCGTAAAGCCTTGCCGGAACAGATCAGGCCTTGGGAACTGAAAGGCCTGCCAGTCCTGGCGTGCCTCGGGCTGGCGTTTCTTTATTTGCTGGCACCGTTGTTTTTCTTCAGCCACGGCACGGTGATCAGTTGGGCCTTGGCCGGGGCGCTGACGTTGTTGGTTGGCGTGCGCCTGCCATCGCGCACCTTCGTGTTCACCGCGCTCGCTGTGCAACTGTTGGGTGGCGCGCTGTTCCTGGCGACGGGGCCGCTGTTCAGTGAAGGGCTGAATCCCTTGGCTCATGCTGGATTCTGGGCGCCGCTGGTGCTGGGGCTGGCCGCGATGGTCGGGGCTTGGCGTTTGCAGATTGGTCATGTGCGTGGAGCGTTGGAAGGGCTGGGTCTGTTGCGATTGTCCCAGGCGTTGCTGGTATGGGGTGCTGGCTGGTGGGCATTGGCCTGGGTCATCGAAGTGCTGCATTTTGCGCCGCTGCCGACGCAGGCGACTTTGTTGTTGGGCATCGCTGCCGTGAGTGTGGCGCTGTGGGCGGTGTTGGCGCTGCGCCTGAAATGGCCGTCACTGGGTGTGCTCTGCACGGCGTTGATTCCCGCTGCAGCGTTGGTGCTGCTGGCGGCCTGGCACTCGCGTTATCACCCGGCGGCCAACGTCGGCTGGCTGGCGTGGGCCGCCGTGTTCGTGGTGCATTTCATGTCCCTGCGCCGCTTGGCACCCATGCTGCCGGCGCGGGTGACGAGCGTCGCCCATGTGCTCGGCTGTTGGCTGTTGATGGGTGTGCTGGCTCTGGAGCTGCGTTATGGCTTGCTGGTGTTGTCCGAGCAATACAACGCCTGGCGCTGGTTGGGCTGGGCGATTCTGCCAGGTCTTTATCTGGTGTTGATGGCGGCACCTCGCGCGTGGCCGTGGCCGGTGTCGGCGTATCCGCGCGAATACCGTGTATACGCCGCCGCGCCGCTGGCGTTGTTGATGCTCGGCTGGTTCTGGCTGGCGAATGTCGCCAGTGACGGCAACGCCGAGCCACTGCCTTACGTGCCATTGATCAACCCGCTGGAGCTGGGCCTGCTGTTTGCGTTGTTCGGCGTCTATGTCTGGTCCCGCAGCGCCATGACACAACTGGCGGTCCGCGAGGATTACGCCGTTATCGCCACGCAAGGGGTCGCGGGTGCCTCGCTGTTCGTGTTCTTTACGGCATTGGTGATGCGTACGGCGCACCACTGGAGCGGGGTGCCGTTCGAGCTGGACCTGTTGCTGGCGTCGATGCGGGTGCAGGCCGGCCTGTCCATCGTCTGGACCTTGATGGCCCTGAGCCTGATGATCGGCGGCCATTTGCGTCGCCGCCGCGAAGTCTGGTTGATCGGCGCGGCCTTGATCGGTGTGGTCGTGGCCAAGCTGATCTTTGTTGAATTGAGTAATCGCGGCGGGCTGGCGCGGATCGTGTCGTTTATCGGTGTCGGTGTGTTGCTGCTGGTGGTGGGTTATTTCGCCCCGTTGCCGCCCAAGCGCGCCGAAGCTGTGCCGGATATCGAGAAACCGGTCCCGGAATCCGAAGGAGTGTCGTCTTGAGTCAGAAGCTGAACCTGGGTTGGCTGGGCGCTGTTGCCATGGGCGTGGTGTTGTCGGCGGTTGCCCAGGAAAAACCGGCGGACTTCACCACCCAAGTGCCATTGTCGGTGGCGGGCGAAGGCCCCTGGTACCGCCTTGAACTGCCCCTGAACGTACAACTGAATGCACGGCAGGCTGACCTGAGCGACGTGCGTGTGTTCAACGCCGTGGGCGAAGTTCAGGCTTACGCCTTGGCCCGGGAGTCGGCGCGGAGCAATGAAACGCGCACCTTGACCGAGGTGAAATGGTTTCCGCTGTACAACTCGGTGGACGCCACTGAAACCGCGCCGAGCGTGCGGGTGCAATCGAACACCAACGGCACATTGGTCCAGGTGCAGCCCTCCAGTCAGCTGGAGGCGGGTGAGGAGGAGCTGCGCGGCTGGTTGCTCGACGCTTCCGCCATCAAGGCGCCGTTGCAGCAATTGATTCTCGACTGGACCAGCGAGCGCGACGGCTTCCAGCGTTTCACCGTCGAAGCCAGCGATGATTTGCAGCATTGGCAGTCCTGGGGTGAAGGGCAGGTGGCGCGCCTGACCTTTTCCGACGAGCGGGTCGAACAGCATGAAGTCAACCTGCCGGACCAGTCGGCGCGCTACCTGCGGTTGCTGTGGATCACCCCGCATTCGGCGCCGACACTGACTTCGGCGCAACTGCAGAGCGCCAGTACCCGCAGCCTGCCGCTGCCGTTGGTCTGGTCCCAGGCATTGGCCGGCAGCAGCGTGAAGGCGGGTGAATACACCTGGCAGTTGCCGATGGGGCTGAATGTCGAGCGGGTGCAGGTCGAGTTGAGCCAGCCCAACAGCCTGGCACCGGTGAGCCTGGCCGGCCGGCGCGACAGCAGCCTGCCGTGGCAGTCGTTGGGCAGCGGTTTGCTCTATCGCCTGACCCAGAACGGTCAGGATGTGGTGCAAAACCAATTGCAGCTGTCTGGGCAAATCGTCCAGCAATTAAAACTGACCGTGGACGAACGCGGCGGCGGCCTGGGTGATCAGGCGCCGACGCTGAAGTTTGCCGTGCGCGCCACGCAACTGGTGTTCCTGGCGCGCGGGCCGGGGCCTTACACGTTGGTCGTGGGCAATACGACGGCGAAGGCGGCGAACTTGCCGCTGTCGACGCTGATTCCGGATTACAGCCCGGCGAAGCTCGCGACTTTGGGCCGGGCCATGGTGGATGTCGGGGCGGTGGTCTCGAATGCATCGACAGAGAAAACGCTGGCGACGACGGACACCCAGTGGAAGAAGTTCGGCCTGTGGGCGGTGTTGTTGCTCAGTGTCTTGTTCCTGGCGGCGATGGCGTTCAGCTTGTTGCGCAAGCCACCAGCCAAGTCCTGAAGAAAGCCGGCGCTGCGCGCCATTCGCGGGCAAGCCCGCTCCCACAGGTATTGCGCTGTCCTTGTGGGAGCGGGCTTGCTCGCGAAAGCGTTCGCCCAGTCACTGAAAATGCCGAAATGACCGCAGTTCCCAGGCTCGCATCCAGCCCATTTCCTACTACGCTCATCCCCGCGCATGAACTCTCTTCAGCCGATCACGTCTGATAGGAGGAAATGCGCCCCGACTCGCGTTAAACTGCGCGGGTTTTTAGCCCCCCCCATTCCACCGGAGCCTTCCATGTCCCGCGTTACCTTGAGTCGCTATTTGATTGAGCAGACCCGCAGCAACAACACTCCTGCCGATCTGCGCTTCCTGATCGAAGTGGTGGCGCGTGCCTGCAAGGAGATCAGCCACGCCGTATCCAAAGGCGCCCTGGGTGGCGTTCTGGGCAGCATGGGCACTGAAAACGTCCAGGGCGAAGTGCAGAAGAAGCTCGACGTTATCTCCAACGAAATCCTGCTCGAAGCCAACGAATGGGGCGGTCACCTGGCCGGCATGGCGTCCGAAGAAATGGACAATGCCTACCAGATCCCTGGTAAATACCCAAAAGGCGCCTACCTGCTGGTATTCGACCCGCTGGACGGTTCGTCGAACATCGACATCAACGCCCCGGTCGGAACCATCTTCTCGGTACTGCGTTGCCCGAACGAATACCTGAGCCAGAACGAACCTTTGAATGAAAAGGCCTTCCTGCAGCCAGGCACTCAGCAAGTGGCCGCCGGTTACGCGATCTACGGTCCACAGACCATGCTGATCCTGACCCTGGGCGACGGCGTGAAAGGCTTCACCCTGGACCGTGAAATGGGCAGCTTCGTCCTGACCCACGAAGACATCACCATTCCTGAAAGCACCCAGGAATTCGCCATCAACGCGTCCAACCAGCGTCACTGGGAAGCCCCGGTACAGCGCTACGTCGACGAGTTGCTGGCAGGTGAGACCGGCCCGTTGAAAAAGAACTACAACATGCGCTGGGTCGCCGCGATGGTGGCCGACGTGCACCGCATCCTGACCCGCGGCGGTCTGTTCATGTACCCACGCGACAGCCGCGAGCCGTCGAAGCCGGGCAAACTGCGCCTGATGTACGAAGCCAACCCGATGTCGTTCCTGGTGGAACAAGCGGGCGGCGCGTCCACCGACGGCCACCAGCGCATCCTCGACATCCAGCCTGAAGGCCTGCACCAGCGTGTTGCGGTGTTCCTCGGTTCGAAAGAAGAAGTTGCCCGCGTCACGGCTTACCACAAGGAATAAACCATGACCGCGCCCTGGCAGCCGTTGCTTGATTGGTGGTTCGGAAGTTCCGGGTCAGCGAGCGAAGTGGCGGCGCAGAAGGGCAAGTTATGGTTTGGCAAGCGCGACAGCCAGGACCTCGAAGCGCGTGAGCGTTTCGGGGCCCAGGTCGAGCAGGCACTGGCCGGCGGATTGACCGAGTGGATGCAACGTCCCGAAGGTTGGCTGGCCCTGGTGCTGTTGCTCGATCAAATCCCGCGAATGATCTTTCGCGATACTCCCAAAGCCTTTGCAGGCGATCTCCGGGCGCAAAAGCTGGTAGCCCAAGGCATTGCTGCGGATTTCGATCGGCAGTTGCAGCCGATTCAGCGGGTGTTCATCTATCTGGTATTCGAGCACAGCGAGAACCTCGCGGTGCAGAACGAAGGCGTCTCGCGCTATATCGAATTGGTGGCGCAGCAGCCTGAAGGTGACCGGGCGTTGTTCGCAGATTACCTGGACTATGCCGAGCGGCATCAGCGGGTGATTGCGCAGTTTGGGCGGTTTCCCCATCGCAATGCGGTGTTGGGAAGGGAGTCTACGGCTGAGGAGTTGGCGTTTCTCTCCAAGCCGGGGTCGAGGTTCTAGATCTTCATTGCTGCTGATGCCGTCTTCGCGAGCAAGCCCGCTCCCACAGGGATCTTTGTTGCACTGGAGATCTACTGTGGGAGCGGGCTTGCTCGCGAAGAGGCCCGCTAGTGCACCTCAAATCCTGAAGCTACCAACCAGCTGCTTCAACCGCGCCGCCTGCCGCTCAAGATCGGCACACGCACGCAAGGTCGACTGCAGGTTCTCCACACCTTCCTGGTTCAGCGTGTTGATCTCGGTAATGTCGACGTTGATCGACTCCACCACCGCCGTTTGCTCTTCAGTGGCGGTGGCGACCGACTGGTTCATGCCATCGATCTCGCCGATGCGCTGTGTCACGCTGCCCAGGCGTTCGCCCGCCTGGTTGGCGATACCAACGCTGCTTTCGCTCTGGCGCTGGCTGTCGGTCATGATGCCCACCGCTGCCCGGGCGCCGACTTGCAGCTCTTCGATCATCGTCTGCACTTGCTGCGCCGAGTCCTGGGTGCGGTGAGCGAGGTTGCGCACCTCATCGGCCACCACGGCAAAACCACGGCCGGCTTCACCGGCGCGGGCCGCTTCGATGGCTGCATTCAGTGCCAGCAAGTTGGTTTGCTGGGAGATGCTGGTAATCACTTCCAGAATCTGCCCGATGTTGACCGTGTTGCTGTTGAGGGTTTCGATGTTGCCGCACGAGTCGCTGATCTTGGCCGACAGCTGTTGCATCGCCGCGATGGTTTTATCCACCACCTGTTGACCGTCTTCGGCCAGGCTGCGGGCATCGCTGGAATGTTGCGAGGCGAGGGCGGCGTTCTGGGCGATTTCCTGGGCGGCGGCACCGAGCTGGTTGATCGCCGCGGCCACGCTGCTGGTGCGCGAGGCTTGCTGGTCTGAGTTGAACATCGACGAGTTCGAGGCGGCGACTACCCGCAGCGCCACTTCGTTGACCTGGCCGGTGGCCGAGGACACTTCGATGATCGAGGTGTGAATGCGCTCGACGAAGCGGTTGAACGACAGCCCCAGCGCGCCGAATTCGTCGTGGCCGTGAATGGTCAGGCGTTTGGTCAGGTCCCCTTCGCCTTCGGCGATGTCGTGCATGGCGCGGCCCATGGTCAGCAGCGGCTGCATCAACAGGCTGATCAGCATGCCCAGCAGCACAATGATGATCACCACGGCAATCACCATGGCAATGATCGCCGAGGTGCGGAATTCGCTGAGCATCGAGAACGCGGTGTCCTGGTCGAGCACCAGCGCCACGTACCAGTCCGCCGATGGCACGCCGTTGACGTGGGTGAAGGAGATGAACTGGCGTTTGCCGTCGATCTCGACTGCTTTCATGCCCGGGCTGACTTTCGGCACTCCGTTGGGGTAGGCCTCGGTCAGGTTCTTGAGTACCAGCTTGCTGTCCGGGTGAATCAGGATCTTGCCGTCGGCACCGACGATGAACGCATGGCCGTGACCGCCGAAGTTCAGCGAGTTGATGATCGCACTGACGCTGGACAGGTCGATGTCGGCACCGGCGACACCGATCATCTGGCCCTGGTGCTGCACCGGGGTAGCCACGGTGATCACCAGTTTGCCGGAGGAGGCGGCGATGTAGGGTTCGGTGACGATGGTCTGTTGCGCGCTATTGGCCGCCTTGTACCAGCCACGGGCGCGCGGATCGTAGTCCGCCGCGCGGTTGCCCGCCGGGACCGAGAACATCACGCCGTCGGCGCCACCGAAGTAACTCAACTGGAAGTTGCCGGTGTAGGCGGGCAGGTCGATGATCCGTTTCAGGCTGGCGGGAGAATTGCCATCGGCAGAGACCTGTTGGGCCATCGACTGCAGCAATTGCATGCGGCTTTCCAGCCAGGTCTGGATGTTGCTGGTGGTCAGGCTGCCGAGTTCCTGCATCGAGGCTTCGGTACTGTTGCGCAAGGTTTCGCGCTGGCGATAGTCGTTGAACAGGATGAAACAAGCGAATGCGACGGCCACCACGAGGGCGGCAGCCAGCAATATCTTGTGGCTGAACTTCATGTTTCTGGTCATGGATGAGCTACCGCAGAGGGGCTGTTCTACAAAATGGGGAGCAAATGCCACCGACGTGGCTTTGCGTTGCATTTATGTCGACTGAACGGCGCCAAAGATTAGCGGAATCTCTGAAAAACGACGAAATGCTCGGTAAACAGGCAAAGTGGCTGATTTTCGGCAAAAGGTAGACGAGTGGCCCGATAAATAGCCTGCCGGGCAGGGAACCTGACAGGGGTTTTCTCTTCTAAGCTTCAGCTTGGCAGCCATGCCAATCCCCTACGCCCCCGGAGTTTCACCATGTCGTTGCGTTCCATCGCCCTGCTTTCGTTCTGCGTATTGCTCGCTGCCTGCAGCAAGGTCAATCAGGAAAACTACTCGAAGCTCTCTGCCGGCATGGCCAAGGCCGACGTGGAGACCCTGTTGGGCAAACCCGCCGATTGTTCAGGTGCGCTCGGCATGTCCAGTTGCACCTGGGGCGACAAGAACAGCTTTATCAGCGTGCAGTTCGCCGGTGACAAAGTGCTGATGTTTTCCGGCCAAGGCCTGAAGTAAACCGGGGCGATTGCCCACGGGAGAAAAATAATGAAGCGGTTATTGATCATCCTTTTTGCCGGCCTGGTGTTGGCCGGCTGTGCCACGTCTGGCCAGGACCCATTGGCCCCCAAGACTGTCAATAGCGTCAACCTCAAGCGCTACCAGGGCACCTGGTACGAGCTGGCTCGTATGCCGATGTACTTCCAGCGCGACTGCGCGCAGTCCGAAGCCCATTACACGCTCAAGCCTGACGGCAATGTCGCGGTGTTGAACCGCTGCCTGACGGCGCAGTGGCAATGGGAAGAGGTCAAGGGCACGGCTTATCCACAGGTGCCCGGCAAGGGTGACAAACTGTGGATCGAGTTCGATACCTGGTTTTCCAGGCTGATCCCGGGTACAGCGAAGGGCGAATACTGGGTGCTGTACGTCAGCGATGACTACAAGACCGCCATTGTCGGTGATCCGAGCCGGAAGTATTTGTGGCTGTTGTCGCGCACACCGACCGTGAACGGTGTGGTGCGTGAGGAGCTGCTGAGCAGGGCGCGCCAGCAGGGTTACGACACCACGCGGCTGATCTGGCGGGCGTCGGAACAGCAGATGGCCGAGACGTCGAACTAATCGTCAGCACATATCCAAATGTGGGAGCGGCGGTGCGGCGATCCGACTTGCTCGCGAAGAGGACATCACATTCAACAGAGATGTTGACTGACAGTCCGCCTTCGCGAGCAAGCCCGCTCCCACATTTTGTTTTGTATTAGCCTAAAAGTTCGCGCAGGACTTGAGTGAAGGCGCGGCTGCTTTCTTCCTCGTCAGCATGCCGCCCGTCACGCACCACCCACTGACCATTCACCAGCACATCCCGCACCTGGCGATCGCCACCGGCAAACAACCAGCGGTTGAGAATCCCGTCGCCGCTGGCCGTTGCCAGGTACGGGTCGTTGCCGTCGAGCACCAGCCAGTCGGCGCGCTTGCCGACTTCCAGAGCGCCAATCGGCTGACCCAGTGCCTGGGCGCCGCCATCCAGCGCGGCATCAAACAGCGTGCGACCGACCATTGGCTGGTCCGCGCCATACAAACGATTACGCCGCTGGTCGCGCAGACGCTGGCCGTATTCCAGCCAGCGCAATTCTTCCACCACGCTCAACGACACATGGCTATCGGAACCGATACCCATGCGACCGCCCTGGGCGAGGAAATCCACCGCCGGGAAAATCCCGTCGCCCAGGTTGGCTTCGGTGGTCAGGCACAGGCCGGCAATGGCACGACTCTTGGCCATCGACGTGACTTCTTCCGGGTTGGCGTGGGTCGCGTGGACCAGGCACCAGCGCTGATCGACGTCGATGTTTTCGTACAGCCATTGCAGCGGACGACGACCGCTCCAGGTCAGGCAGTCGTCGACTTCCTTCTGCTGCTCGGCGATGTGGATGTGCACCGGGCATTGCTTGTCGCTGGCTGCCAGCACTTCGCTGATCTGCTGCGGCGTGACCGCGCGCAGCGAGTGGAAACACAGGCCCAGGGCTTGCGCCGGCTGCTGCGCCAGCACCGGTTGCAGGCGCGATTGCAGCTTGAGGTAGTTTTCTGTGCTGTTGATGAAGCGGCGCTGACCTTCGTTCGGAGCCTGGCCGCCGAAACCGGAGTGGCTGTAGAGCACCGGCAGCAGGGTCAGGCCGATACCGGCGGAGCCTGCGGCCTGGCTGATACGCAGGGCCAGTTCGGCCGGGTCCGCATAAGGCTGGCCATTGATGTCATGGTGTACGTAATGAAATTCCGCCACCGAGGTGTAACCGGCCTTGAGCATTTCGATGTACAGCTGACGAGCGATGACGCCGAGTTGTTCCGGGCTGATTTTTCCGACGAGGCGATACATCAGGTCGCGCCAGGTCCAGAAACTGTCGTTCGGATTGCCCGCCACTTCCGCCAGCCCGGCCATGGCCCGCTGGAAGGCGTGGGAGTGCAGGTTCGGCATGCCAGGCAGCAGCGGACCGCTTAACCGTTCGGCGCCATCTGCGTTGGAATCGGCCTGAATATGGGTCAATACGCCGTCGGCGTTGACCTCAAGACGTACATTGTTGGCCCATCCACTAGGCAGCAGCGCGCGTTCGGCAAAGAAGGCGGACATGGTTCAGCACCCCATCGTGTGTTATTTGTATATACATATACAGACGTTTGCCTGCCCGGTAAACTCCGGCAAGCTAGCGACATTTACTAAACGACCAAGGATTAACCGTGCCGACTCCGCCTCCAGTCTCTCCGTTGGCCGCGAACATGGGCGACAGTCCGGCGCCCTTGTACGCCCGCGTCAAACAAATGATCACCCAGCAAATCGACAGTGGAAACTGGCCGCCGCACTACCGCGTTCCGTCGGAAAGCGAACTGGTCAGCCAGCTGGGCTTCAGCCGCATGACCATCAACCGCGCCCTGCGCGAGATGACTGCCGATGGCCTGCTGGTGCGCATGCAAGGCGTCGGCACGTTCGTCGCCGAGCCGAAAAGCCAGTCCGCCCTGTTCGAAGTGCACAACATCGCCGATGAAATCGCCTCTCGCGGCCATCGCCACACCTGCAAGGTCATCACTCTTGAAGAAGAGGCCGCCGGCTCCGAGCGCGCCCTGGCCCTGGACATGAGGGAAGGGCAGAAGGTGTTCCACTCGCTGATCGTGCATTTCGAAAACGACATTCCGGTGCAAATCGAAGACCGTTTCGTCAATGCGCTGGTGGCGCCGGACTACCTCAAACAGGACTTCACCCTGCAAACGCCCTATGCCTACCTGAACCAGGTCGCGCCGCTAACCGAAGGCGAGCACGTGGTCGAGGCGATCCTGGCCGAGTCGTCCGAATGCAAATTGCTACAGATTGAAAAGGGCGAGCCGTGCCTGCTGATTCGTCGCCGCACTTGGTCCGGTCGTCAGCCAGTGACGGCTGCTCGCTTGATCCACCCCGGTTCCCGTCATCGTCTGGAAGGTCGGTTTCATAAATGAATCAGTTGAAGGTTTTACGCGCCAAAGATTACCCGCGCATGCCCTGGAAAAACGGCGGCGGAAGCACCGAAGAAATCACCCGCGATGCTGGCACTGGCCTGGATGGGTTTGGCTGGCGTCTGTCGATTGCCGAGATTGGCGAGTCGGGTGGGTTTTCCATCTTCGCCGGTTACGAGCGGATCATCACCGTGTTGCAGGGCGACGGTATGACCCTGACGGTGGACGGCCAGGATACCCGCCCACTGTTACCGCTGGACCCGTTTGCCTTCAGCGGTGAAAGCAAAGTTTCCTGCACATTGCTGGGTGGGCCGATTCGCGATTTCAACCTGATCTACGCGCCGCAGCGTTACGGTGCGCGGTTGCAGTGGTTGAGCGGTGAGCAGCGGTTTTTCAGTTCGGCGGGCACGGTGTTGGTGTTCAGCATTGGCGATGCGCTGGACGTGGTGGTCGATAGCAACGCTTCGCAACTGGGCCGGCATGATTGCCTGCAACTTGTCGGTAACACCGGGTTGCTGGAGGTCTCCGTCAGCGGACCATGCTGTGTGATTGAAATGACTGAACGCTGATTTACAAACCTTGGAGGGTCGAAGTCTTCGGCAGCTCCGACGTATGGCAGCTTGCAACCAAGAACGGTCTGCTCGCAATCAATGTAATTTACGGCTTACATTGACTGCGAGTAGCCGATCTGGCTCAGATCGGCAAGAGCGACGCGAGCGCCTTGTAGTCTGCTCTGGTGCGAGCCACATCAAGCAAGACCACCCTCGGGCGAAAACGTTGCTACATTTTTGCGCAAATCTCCACATCAGCTTGAGTTTTTACCTCTGTTTCAATTCCCAATCTGTATTTGCAATAATCAATTATGTCCTGTCGTAACTCGTCGCTTAGTTTATCCACTTTTCGATATTCACCATCATTAGCGTGGATGTTGTAAAACTTCATCTGAAATGTCGGGTATTTCTTGATGAACAAAATGGTCTCAACATCACCATCTTCAAGGGCTTCGTAGTAACCGATGTAAAGCACAATCAGCGCTGCCAACACTGCCGCAGTTAATAGTTTTTTCATTCTCGCGGAGACGGTGGGGGCAACAGTTGGCCTTGGTTCTAAGGTCAAGGAAGTCGACTTTACTTTTTTTTTGCATTCTTCAAGTTCTCGTTGGCTTTGTAATGTTGTTGTTATGCCTAATCTATGCTTGCAGTACTGGATTATCAGATGCCGATCTGTATCGCTTAGCTCGTTTCAAATTTTTATCATCTGATTCATACGCGAAAATATTTTCAAATTTCATTTGAAGAGTCGGGCTTTTTTTGATGAAGAATACTTTTTCTGGATAGGCATTTTCCATCTTTTCGTAAAATCCTATATAGAGGGCAGCGACGAATGTGATGGAAAGAATGATAAGTACAGATTTCATGATGAAGGCGACCGTAAAAGATTGGTTTTAGCTCGGAGGTTCCTCACCAGTTCCATCCCAATGTTTACAGGGCAAATTTTCCCCTCGCCAGCTCACATAGGGAATTCACGGTGTCCCCCTAAAGTTGTCACCATGAAAACGCTTGTTAGGTGTAAGTGCTTGTAAACAAAAACAGCCGTGCTCGCAATCAGCGCACTTTTCGGCTCAAATTAACTGCGAATGAAAGGGCTGGGTTCATATCGTTAAACCCGTAGCGAGCATTTTGTCGCGTAGTTCAGCAGAGCGCGCCGTATCGAGCGCATTGCTAAACAGCGCCTTGATTTCGGCGGGCCTGGCGTCGAACTGCTCCACTAGATCCTTGGTGCGGTAGCCATGGCGTGTCAGCGTGGGTTCCAGGACATGCAGTTGCCACGAGAGCACGGACTCAAGGCCTGGAGGCAACAGTATGGCGCTGACACGGTTGAAAGCTGGCCTCATAAATAACCAGCGACTGCCTGTTAGCCTCACTGCTTAGCAAAAAGCCCCTAAAGGGCTTTTTTATTTGAACTCGAATAACGCATCTACTACTTGGCGCACATCACAATGTCGGCCTGTGTTTTCACCTCTGTTTCTATACCCAATCGGTACTTGCAGTAGTCCTTGATCTTCTGTCGTCGCTCATCGCTCAATGTTTCTATTTGCCGATAGTCTCCGTCATTGGCATGAATGTTAAAAAATTTTACTCTTAATGTAGGCGTCTTTTTTACAAAGAAAATGGTATATGTTTCATGCTCGGAGTGTTCCTCGTAATAGCCAACATTTAGAATCGCCAGCAAGGCAAGCACACCCGATAATATGAAGTACTTCATTTTGCGACTGCCCGAGGGGGTGGCAGTAGCTGCGTTTGGGTGCGAATATTTCTCACCAGTTCCATACCGATGTTTCCAGGGCAAATTTTTCCATCGTTGTCCTGACCTGGAAATTCTCGGTGCCCGCCAAATCGCTCGATGATAAAAACACTTTTCAAGGCTTCCACTAGGTGCAGCAGAGCGTCGATTTGTGTGGCGGGTATCACGTTTGATGTGTTGTTGCCGTAGTACTCAAGTGTTTCACGCCATTTAGCAACGACGTCCCCTCCCTCTTCTGCGGTTGTCAGATTATCCAGAAGCACGATTCCAATAACGCCTTTGTTGAACAATTTGACGCTTGAGGCCTGTAACCGAATATCACGCCCTTCCAGTACCGTGCCGTCACAAGCGATCCCGTAGTGGTAGCCAATGTCGTCAAAGTCTTTACCCATGTGGTCGGCTTGAACGCCCTGCATTTGCTTGACTCCCCCTGGAGTACATGCGTATGACCGGCCAGCATGGTGCAGTGCAATCATGGTGTAATCCCAATCCATGACCATGTCGGGCTTTTCTTTCACCGCTCCCCAAGATGATCGCTCGACGAAAGTTGCCTTTAGTGATCGCACCTTTTTGATGATGGCCTCGCGCGTGGCGGCGCGATCGTTAACGGTAATCGAGACAGGAGTTGCCCGCTGACCGGGCTTCACTTCCTGTGCCCTCGTTGTTGTTGTAAAGGTCACTCCACTCATACGATCTCCTCCGAAAATTCAGTCAGCTCGCGAGCAGGAGCCTTGAACATCACATGAAGTTCGATCACAGAGCTGGCAGTAGATGCCTCGACTGAGGCTATGCCGTTAGAGTCCGTGACCCCTAGCTTTCGATGTCCATCAACCAGCGCAATATAAGTGCGATTGGCCAGCGGTTTGCCGGTGTGGCTATCGGTAACGGCAAAAGATTGAGAGTAGGATTTCTTGAAGTGGGCAGGTGCAGGGGTGTGATTTTCGGGTGTCGATGTTTGAGTAGGAGTATGTGCAGAGTTGGATGCGACAGTGGTGTACTGAGTAGTTGACGCGTACACAACGTGATCGGAGCACCCACAGGCTACCTTGTCGCCCATTGCAACGTAGGGTTGTTGTTCTGACCAGTCGTAAGCCGTCCCTATGATGGGAAACGCCCCCTTGCACTGACTGCATCGAGCAAGGTCGCCCGATTGAGCAATTGGTTTGTTACCTTCAAACGATGTTGCTGAGGCTGTTATGACCTCACCGTATGTGGTTTTGTCTCCAAGACAAGCTAATGCTCTCAATCTGAATCCCTCCGGGAAGATGAATTGACTCATCCATGTCTGACTAGATTATTGGTCGACTCCGACGCTCCGAATTGGTCGAAAATCAACGCAATGAGGGCGAAACCATAGGGCTTTGATTACCTAAAGTAAGTAGGACGCTTCTGAAATTGCCTGTTGGAATGCAACGTCCACTGAATGTGCCTGCCGAAGATTGGCATTGAGATGCGCATTTGGGCCGGTTTCTTCGCTTTGTCTTTGGGCCCGAGCGATTCAAGGTCGCCGTGGATGACCACGGGGGCAGTGTCGGCGCAATTTTTTAATGACCCCCAATCCTTTCAGGATCTGCGAAGCCTGCGAGATTTTTTGCTTTTCAGCGTTCCCCAAAGCGCACTATTTTGTTACCGAACGCCCCAGCGTGGCGCAAAACCACGCTCCAGTAACAAAATCCCCGCCCCACAAAAACCCTCCCGAAAAATTTCATCTGCGCCAGAACCCTTGTTCCAGGCGCTCTCCAGCCGTTTCAGAATTTTTCTTGAATACTCATCCAACAAGTTGGCCGCTTGATTGCATATGCTTGTATGTACAAGTAAAGACGTATGCGTATGAGTCACGAGGACTCAACCATCGTCCACTGATTCGCTGGTGTGCACTGATGCCCATTGGCTTGCTCGCCCACTGCCTGGGTTGGTTTGGATTGATTGCTGAGGAGTCTTTTTCGTGACTGACATTAAACGTACCAAGTTTCGTGACGTTGAAATCCGTGCCGCACGCGGTAACAAGCTGACCGCCAAGAGCTGGCTGACCGAAGCGCCGCTACGCATGCTGATGAACAACCTCGACCCGGAAGTCGCCGAGAACCCTAAAGAACTGGTGGTTTACGGTGGTATCGGTCGCGCTGCACGTAACTGGGAATGCTACGACAAGATCGTCGAAAGCCTGACCAACCTGAACGACGACGAGACCCTGCTGGTGCAATCCGGCAAGCCGGTCGGCGTGTTCAAGACCCACAGCAACGCCCCGCGCGTACTGATCGCCAACTCCAACCTGGTTCCACACTGGGCGAGCTGGGAACACTTCAACGAACTGGACGCCAAAGGCCTGGCCATGTACGGCCAGATGACCGCCGGCAGCTGGATCTACATCGGCAGCCAGGGCATCGTCCAGGGCACCTACGAAACCTTCGTCGAAGCCGGTCGCCAACACTACAACGATGACCTGAAAGGTCGTTGGGTCCTGACTGCAGGCCTCGGTGGCATGGGCGGCGCCCAGCCTCTGGCTGCAACCCTGGCCGGCGCTTGCTCGCTGAACATCGAATGCCAGCAGGTCAGCATCGACTTCCGTTTGAAAAGCCGTTATGTCGACGAACAGGCTACCGACCTCGACGACGCTCTGGCCCGCATCGCCAAATACACCAAGGAAGGCAAGGCGATTTCCATCGCGCTGCTGGGCAACGCGGCTGAAATCCTGCCGGAACTGGTCAAGCGTGGCGTGCGCCCGGACATGGTCACCGACCAGACCAGCGCCCACGACCCGCTCAACGGCTACCTGCCGGCCGGCTGGACCTGGGACCAGTACCGCGCTCGCGCCAAGACTGAACCTGCCGCTGTGATCAAGGCCGCCAAGCAATCGATGGCCGTGCACGTCAAAGCGATGCTCGACTTCCAGAAAATGGGCGTACCGACCTTCGACTACGGCAACAACATCCGTCAGATGGCGCAGGAAGAAGGTGTGGAAAACGCATTCGACTTCCCGGGCTTCGTACCGGCCTACATCCGTCCGCTGTTCTGCCGTGGCATCGGCCCGTTCCGTTGGGCTGCACTGTCGGGTAACGCTGAAGACATCTACAAGACCGACGCCAAGGTCAAAGAGCTGATCCCGGACGACGCCCACCTGCACAACTGGCTGGACATGGCCCGCGAGCGCATCAGCTTCCAGGGTCTGCCGGCACGTATCTGCTGGGTTGGCCTGGGCCTGCGCGCCAAGCTGGGCCTGGCATTCAACGAAATGGTCCGTAGCGGCGAGTTGTCCGCGCCAATCGTGATCGGTCGCGACCATCTGGACTCCGGTTCGGTATCGAGCCCGAACCGCGAAACCGAATCGATGCAGGACGGTTCCGACGCTGTTTCCGACTGGCCACTGCTCAACGCCTTGCTCAACACCGCGAGCGGCGCGACCTGGGTTTCCCTGCACCACGGCGGCGGCGTCGGCATGGGCTTCTCCCAGCACTCCGGCATGGTGATTGTCTGCGACGGTACTGACGAAGCGGCCGAGCGTATCGCTCGCGTGCTGCACAACGACCCGGCCACTGGCGTTATGCGTCACGCCGATGCCGGTTACCAGATCGCCATCGACTGCGCCAAGGAACAAGGGCTGAACCTGCCGATGATTACCGGCAAGTAACGCAGATTGCATTACCTGTGGGAGCGGGCTTGCTCGCGAAGAGGCCGGCACATTCAACATCTGTGCTGGCTGATCCACCGCTTTCGCGAGCAAGCCCGCTCCCACAAAAAAGCAGTTCCACAATGGCTTCCCATAACAATCCACAGAGGTTGAATCATGGCTGTTAACAGCGAACGTGCAGGCAGTAAACCGTTGATCGAGACGCGCTCGATCGACTACATCCCGGAAGCGGAAAGACACGGTCGTCTGTTAAGCCAGTTCACCCTGTGGATGGGTGCCAACCTGCAAATCACCGCGATTGTCACCGGTGCCTTGGCAGTGGTGCTTGGCGGTGATGTGTTCTGGTCATTGATCGGTCTGTTGATCGGTCAATTACTGGGTGGCGGCGTGATGGCGCTGCATGCCGCGCAAGGCCCCAAGCTGGGTCTGCCGCAGATGATCTCCAGTCGCGTGCAGTTCGGCGTTTATGGTGCGGCTATCCCGATCGTGCTGGTGTGCCTGATGTACCTGGGCTTCACCGCGACGGGCACCGTGCTGTCCGGTCAGGCGCTGGGTCAGTTGTTTGGCGTCAGCGACACCGTCGGTATCCTCCTTTTCGCCAGTGTCATCGTGCTGGTCACGGTGCTCGGTTACCGGGTGATCCATTGGATCGGCCGTGTTGCCAGTGTCATTGGCGTGATTGCCTTTGTTTATCTGTTCAGCCGCCTGATGAGCCAGGTTGACGTTGGCGCCCTGTTGGAAATCCGCCACTTCAGCTGGAGCAGTTTCCTGCTCGCGGTGTCGCTCGCGGCGTCCTGGCAGATCGCCTTCGGCCCGTATGTGGCTGACTATTCCCGTTACCTGCCGAGCAAGATTTCCTCGGTGAAGACCTTTTTTGCCGCAGGCGCAGGTTCGGTCATCGGTGCTCAAGTGGCGATGGTCCTTGGCGTGTTTGCTGCAGCTTCTGCCAATGGGCAATTCGCCGGGCACGAAGTGGCCTACATCGTTGGTTTGGGCGGTACCGGTGCCACCGCGGCATTGCTGTACTTCAGCATCGCGTTCGGCAAGGTCACCATCTCCACGCTGAACTCCTACGGCAGCTTCATGTGCATCGCGACCATCATCAGCGGTTTCCGTGGTGAGCTGAAGGTAACGCGCTTGCAGCGTCTGGTGTTCGTGCTGGTCATCGTCGGCGCTGCGACCCTGATGGCGTTGCTCGGCCAGCACTCGTTCCTCGGTGCATTCAAGTCCTTCATCCTGTTCTTGCTGGCGTTCTTCACACCATGGAGTGCGATCAACCTGGTGGATTACTACTGCATCACCCGCGAACGCTATGACGTGCCGGCGCTGGCCGATCCGAACGGTCGCTACGGCCGCTGGAACACTCTCGGGATCAGCGTCTATGTGTTCGGTGTGTTGGTGCAGCTGCCGTTCATCTCCTCCAAGTTCTATACCGGTCCGCTGGTGGATGCCCTGGGTGGTGTGGATATTTCCTGGATCATCGGCCTGGTGCTTCCTGCAGCCCTGTATTACCTGTGTGCGAAACGATGGCACGGCAGCGTGCCCGATCAATTGATTCTGCCGGTCGAGCAGGACAGCGTTGTACAACCTAAAACAAGCGAGGCTGGTCGCGCTGCGGCGCAGGCCTGAGTGGACGTGGACAGGGCTGGATGCCTCTTGACTGCCGTAAGCCAATTCATGATTAGGAGCGTCATTACAATGAAATCGAACAAGACCCTGCTGACCACTTTGCTTTCCATGGGCCTGCTGGCCAGTGCCGGCGCCACTCAGGCGGCGGGTTGGTGCGAATCGGGGAAACCTGTGAAATTCGCCGGCCTGAACTGGGAAAGCGCCATGCTCCTGACCGACGTGATGCAAGTCGTGCTGGAGAAAGGCTACGACTGCAAGACCGACAGCCTGCCGGGCAACTCCATCACCATGGAAAACGCCCTGAGCAGCAACGATATTCAAGTGTTTGCCGAAGAATGGGTCGGCCGTAGCGAAGTCTGGAACAAGGCCGAGAAAGCCGGCAAGGTCGTCGGTGTCGGCGCGCCGGTTGTTGGCGCAATTGAAGGCTGGTACGTGCCGCGCTACGTGATTGAAGGCGACGCCAAGCGCAAGCTGGAAGCCAAGGCCCCAGACCTGAAAAACATTGCTGACCTGGGCAAATACTCCGCGGTGTTCAAGGACGCCGAAGAGCCTTCCAAGGGCCGTTTCTACAACTGCCCGGCCGGTTGGACTTGTGAGCTCGACAACAGCGAAATGCTCAAAAGCTACGGCCTGGAAAGCACCTACACCAACTTCCGCCCAGGCACCGGCCCGGCGCTGGATGCCGCCGTGCTGTCGAGCTACAAGCGTGGCGAGCCGATCCTGTTCTACTACTGGTCGCCAACGCCGCTGATGGGCCAGATCGACGCGGTGAAACTCGAAGAGAAACCAGGCGTGAACAAGACCGTGACCATTAAGGTCGGCCTGTCCAAGACTTTCCACGACGAAGCGCCTGAACTGGTGGCCGTGCTGGAAAAGGTCAACGTGCCAATCGACCTGCTGAACCAGAACCTTGGGCGCATGAGCAAAGAGCGGATCGAATCACCAAAACTGGCCAAGATCTTCCTGAAGGAACATCCTGAAGTCTGGCACGCGTGGGTGAGCGAAGACGCAGCCAAGAAAATCGACGCGGCCTTGTAGGTTGAGCTTCTCCGGCTGTCGGCAACGGCAGTCGGATGCTTGATCGCAACCCCTTGATTGAGAGTCTCTTATGTTTCCCGAAAGCTTTACCTTTTCCATCGCCGACTGGGTCAACGGTTGGGTCGATTCGCTGGTCACCAACTACGGCGACGTGTTCCGCAGCATCTCCGACACCCTGTTGTGGGCCATCGTCAATCTCGAAGGCCTGCTGCGCGCTGCACCCTGGTGGCTGATGCTGGCGATCGTGGCCGGTGTGGCCTGGCACGCGACTCGCAAGGTCGTGACCACTGCCGTCATCGTCGGTTTGCTGTTCCTGGTGGGTGCGGTCGGCCTCTGGGACAAGCTGATGCAGACCCTGGCGCTGATGATGGTGGCGACGATCATCTCGGTGTTGATCGGCATTCCGCTGGGCATTCTCTCGGCCCGCAGCAACCGCCTGCGTTCGATACTGATGCCGTTGCTGGACATCATGCAGACCATGCCGAGCTTCGTGTACCTGATCCCGGTGCTGATGCTGTTTGGCCTGGGCAAGGTCCCGGCGATTTTCGCCACCGTGATCTACGCCGCGCCGCCGCTGATCCGCCTGACCGATCTGGGCATTCGCCAGGTCGACGGCGAAGTGATGGAAGCGATCAACGCCTTCGGTGCCAACCGCTGGCAGCAACTGTTCGGCGTGCAACTGCCGCTGGCCCTGCCGAGCATCATGGCCGGGATCAACCAGACCACCATGATGGCCCTGTCGATGGTGGTGATCGCCTCGATGATCGGTGCCCGTGGCCTGGGTGAAGACGTGCTGGTGGGGATTCAGACCCTCAACGTCGGACGCGGCCTTGAAGCCGGTCTGGCGATCGTGATTCTGGCTGTGGTGATCGACCGCATTACACAGGCGTACGGTCGCGCACGGCATGAGGTGAGCAAATGAACAACGCAACCGTGAGCAAGATCGAAGTCAAGAACGTCTTCAAGATTTTCGGCAACCGTGCCAAGGACGCGCTGGCCATGGTCGGCCAGGGCAAGACCAAGGACCAGGTGCTGGCCGAAACCGGCTGCGTGGTCGGCGTGAATGATCTGTCGCTGAGCATCGGCAGCGGCGAGATCTTCGTGATCATGGGCCTGTCGGGTTCCGGCAAGTCGACCTTGGTCCGCCACTTCAACCGCCTGATCGACCCGACCAGCGGCGCGATCCTGGTGGACGGCGTGGACATCCTGCAATACGACATGGAAGCCCTGCGCGAATTTCGTCGGCGCAAGATCAGCATGGTGTTCCAGAGCTTCGGCCTGTTGCCGCACAAGAGCGTGCTGGACAACGTCGCCTACGGCCTGAAAATCCGTGGCGAAAGCAAAGCCATGTGCGCCGAGCGTGCGCTGCACTGGATCAACACCGTGGGCCTCAAGGGCTACGAAAACAAATACCCGCACCAGCTCTCCGGCGGCATGCGTCAGCGTGTGGGCTTGGCCCGCGCCTTGGCGGCGGACACCGACATCATCCTGATGGACGAAGCGTTCAGCGCCCTCGACCCGCTGATCCGCGCCGAGATGCAGGACCAGTTGCTGGAACTGCAAAAGACCCTGCACAAGACCATCGTCTTCATCACCCACGACCTCGACGAGGCCGTGCGCATCGGCAACCGCATCGCGATCCTCAAGGATGGCCGCCTGATCCAGGTCGGCACGCCGAGAGAGATCCTGCATTCGCCGGCGGATGAGTATGTCGACCGCTTTGTGCAGCGTCGGGCGGCGGTGGTTTAAAAGGTTTGTGCCGGCTGTGCTGGCCCCATCGTCGGAACGCCGCCCGGAGCAAGCTCGCTCCCACAGGGATTTTGTGAACACCGGAGATCCATTGTGGGAGCGAGCTTGCTCGCGATGAGGCCGGAAAAGCTGCATCAAAATTCAAGTTTGTACGCAGAGGTTGAAGATGTCCCAGGCTGAAAAAATCGTTATCACCGAGGCGCAGGTCAGTTGGCAGGACGTGGTCGCCGTTGCTCGTCATGGCGCACAGCTTGAGCTGTCGGCGCCGATCTGGGCGCGCATCGAAAACGCGCAGGCCATCGTCCAGCGCATCGTCACCAGCGGCGAACGTGCCTACGGCATCAACACCGGCCTGGGCGCGCTGTGCAACGTCTCGCTGCAGGACGAACAACTCAGCCAGTTGTCGCGCAACACCTTGCTCAGCCACGCCTGTGGCGTTGGCGCGCCACTGACCAACGAGCAGACCCGCTCGATCATGTGCGCCGCCGTCGTCAACTACAGCCATGGTAATTCCGGCTTGCACCGTCAGGTCGTCGAAGCACTGCTGGCGCTGCTCAACCGTGGCATCACCCCGCAAGTACCGTCCCAGGGTTCCGTGGGCTACCTGACCCACATGGCGCACATTGGCATCGCGCTGCTGGGTGTCGGCAATGTCAGCTATCGCGGCCAGGTCGTTTCCGCGCAGCAAGCGCTGGCCGAAGAAGGCCTGCAACCGGTCAAGCTTGGTGCCAAGGACGGTTTGTGCCTGGTCAACGGTACGCCATGCATGACCGGCCTGAGCTGCCTGGCGATTGCCGATGCCACGCGCCTGCTGGAATGGGCTGACGTGATTGGTGCCATGAGCTTCGAAGCCCAGCGTGGGCAGATCGACGCGTTCGATGCCGAGATCATCGCGCTCAAGCCGCATCCGGGCATGCAACAGGTCGGGATCAACCTGCGGGCCCTGCTCGACGGCAGCGAAGTGATTGCCCAGAGCAAAGGCATACGTACCCAGGATGCCCTGAGCATTCGCTCGATCCCGCAGGTACACGGCGCCGCTCGCGACCAATTGGTACACGCGACCAGGCAAATCGAAACCGAACTCAATGGCACCACCGATAACCCGATGGTGCTGGGCACCGCGGACAATTACCGCGTGGTGTCCCAGGCCAACCCCCACGGCCAGTCCGTGGCAATGGCGGCGGACCTGCTGGCGATTGCCATGGCGGAAATCGGCTCCATCGCCGAGCGTCGCCTGGACCGCTTGATCAACCCGCACGTCAGCGGTCTGCCGGCGTTCCTGGTGGCCAACCCGGGGGTGAACTCCGGGATGATGATCGTGCAATACGTCGCCGCTTCGCTGTGCGCGGAGAACCGTCAACTGGCACAACCGGCGGTGCTGGATAACTTCGTGACGTCGGGCCTGCAGGAAGATCACCTGAGCCTGGGCACCAACGCCGCGCTGAAGCTGCACCGCGCGCTGGAAAACTGCACGCAGATCCTCGCCATCGAGTATTTGCTGGCGGCCCAGGCGTTCGAGTTCCTCAAAGAACAACGCTTCGGCGCGGGCACCGATGCTGCCTGGCGTCTGCTGCGCGAGCACGTTGCCCCCTACGACCAGGATCGCTGGTTGGCACCGGACATCGCCGCCGCTGCCGCGGTATTGAAAGACCCGATTTTGCTGCACAACGCTTTTCCAGAACTGAACTGATTTCAATAACACCAGCGTGCCAAGGCGCGTCTCCCCAAAAGGCAGACGCGACGGACAACGGACATCTCCGGAGCGTCTGGTGAGTTAATAACAACTCTCAAAAGGAGCACAAAATGACTGCGCTAAACCTGATTCCCGGCCAACTGACCCTCGCCCAACTGCGTGACGTCTATCAGCAGCCGGTGAAACTGACCCTCGACCACAGCGCCTCGGCCCAGATCGAAGCCAGCGTTGCCTGCGTGGAACAGATCCTCGCCGAGAACCGCACCGCCTACGGTATCAACACCGGTTTCGGCCTGCTGGCCTCGACCCGCATCGCCAGCGAAGACCTGGAAAACCTGCAGCGCTCGCTGGTGCTGTCCCACGCCGCCGGTGTCGGCCAGCCGATCAGCGATGAGCTGGTGCGTCTGATCATGGTGCTCAAGGTCAACAGCCTGAGCCGTGGTTTCTCGGGTATCCGCCGTGTGGTGATCGACGCGCTGATCGCCCTGATCAACGCCGAGGTTTACCCGCACATTCCATTGAAAGGTTCGGTCGGTGCTTCCGGTGACCTGGCGCCGCTGGCCCACATGTCGCTGGTACTGCTGGGCGAAGGCAAGGCGCGCTACAAAGGCGAGTGGATGGAAGCCACCGAAGCGCTGAAAGTTGCCGGTCTGACCCCGCTGACCCTGGCCGCGAAAGAAGGCCTGGCGCTGCTCAACGGCACTCAGGTGTCCACCGCTTTTGCCCTGCGTGGCCTGTTCGAAGGCGAAGACCTGTTCGCCGGTGCCTTGGCACTGGGCGGCCTGACCGTTGAAGCGGTCCTGGGTTCGCGTTCGCCGTTCGATGCCCGCATCCACGCTGCCCGTGGCCAGAAAGGCCAGATCGACGCCGCCGCCGCTTACCGCGACTTGCTGGGCGAGCGCAGCGAAGTCTCCGACTCCCATGAAAACTGCGAGAAGGTACAAGACCCGTACTCCCTGCGCTGCCAGCCACAAGTCATGGGCGCCTGCCTGACCCAGTTCCGTCAAGCGGCCGAAGTGCTGGCGATCGAAGCCAACGCCGTTTCCGACAACCCGTTGGTGTTCGCCGCTGAAGGTGACGTGATCTCCGGTGGCAACTTCCACGCCGAACCGGTGGCCATGGCGGCTGACAACATGGCGCTGGCCATCGCTGAAATCGGTTCCCTGAGCGAACGCCGTATCTCGCTGATGATGGACAAGCACATGTCGCAACTGCCGCCGTTCCTGGTGGCCAACGGTGGCGTGAACTCCGGTTTCATGATTGCCCAGGTGACTGCGGCGGCACTGGCCAGCGAGAACAAGGCGCTGTCCCATCCGCATTCGGTGGACAGCCTGCCGACTTCCGCCAACCAGGAAGACCACGTATCGATGGCTCCGGCGGCTGGCAAGCGCCTGTGGGAAATGGCCGAGAACACCCGCGGGATTCTCGCCGTGGAATGGCTGGCGGCGGCTCAGGGCCTGGATCTGCGCGACGGCCTGAAAACCTCGCCAAAACTGGAAAAGGCTCGTGCCATTCTGCGTAACGAAGTGCCTTTCTATGAGAAAGACCGCTTCTTCGCGCCGGACATCAATGCGGCGACTGAATTGTTGGCCTCGCGTTGCCTGAACGAGCTGGTGACGGCGAAGTTGCTGCCTAGCCTGTAATGGCCCCTTCGCGGGCAGGCCTGCTCCCACATGGATCGCGCTGAACCTGTAGGAGCTGGCTTGCCAGCGATTCGATTTTGCGTCGAATAACAATAATTAGGGACGAGAAATGCAACAGCCAGAAAAAGGTTTGAAACGCGGGCTCTCTGCCCGACATATTCGCTTCATGGCGCTGGGGTCGGCGATCGGCACCGGGCTGTTTTATGGATCTGCCTCGGCCATTCAAATGGCCGGGCCTGCAGTACTGCTCGCTTACCTGATCGGTGGCGCGGCGGTGTTCATGGTCATGCGCGCCCTCGGTGAGATGGCGGTGCACAACCCGGTGACCGGCTCTTTCGGCCAGTACGCCAGCACCTACCTGGGGCCAATGGCGGGCTTCGTCCTCGGCTGGACCTACGCATTCGAAATGGTCATCGTCGGCATGGCCGACGTTACCGCGTTCGGGATTTACATGGGCTTCTGGTTCCCGGAGGTTTCCCGCTGGATCTGGGTGCTGGGTGTCGTTTCCATCGTTGGCGGCCTGAACCTGTGCAACGTCAAAGTCTTCGGTGAAATGGAGTTCTGGTTGTCGCTGCTCAAGGTCGCGGCCATCGTCGCGATGATCCTGGGTGGTTTCGGCATCATGTGGTTCGGCATCAGCTCGGCACCCGGCCAAGCGACCGACATCAGCAACCTCTGGAGCCACGGCGGCTTCATGCCCAATGGCATGGGCGGTCTGATTGCTTCGTTCGCGGTGGTGATGTTTGCGTTTGGCGGTATTGAAATCATCGGCGTAACGGCAGGTGAAGCCAAGGACCCGCAGCACGTGCTGCCCCGGGCGATCAATGCTGTACCGTTGCGGATCCTGCTGTTCTACGTACTGACGATGCTGGTGCTGATGTCGATCTTTCCATGGCAGCAGATCGGTAGCCAGGGCAGCCCGTTCGTGCAGATCTTCGACAAGCTGGGGATCAGCTCGGCAGCCACCATCCTCAATATCGTGGTGATCACGGCGGCGATTTCGGCGATCAACAGTGACATCTTCGGCGCTGGCCGCATGATGTTCGGTCTGGCCCAGCAAGGGCATGCACCCAAGGGCTTCGCCCGCCTGTCGCGCAATGGCGTGCCATGGATGACGGTGGTGGTGATGAGTGCCGCGCTGTTGCTGGGCGTGTTGCTGAATTACCTGATCCCGGAAAACGTGTTCCTGCTGATCGCTTCCATCGCGACCTTTGCCACGGTATGGGTCTGGCTGATGATTCTGGTGACCCAAGTGGCCATGCGCCGGTCCATGAGCGCCGAGCAGGTTGCACAACTGAAATTCCCGGTACCGCTCTGGCCCTATGCGCCGGCGGCGGCGATTGCCTTCATGCTGTTCATCTTCGGCGTGCTGGGCTATTTCCCTGACACCCAGGCAGCGCTGATCGTCGGCGTGGTCTGGATCGTGTTGCTGGTGCTGGCTTACCTGACGTGGGTGAAACCGGCGGCGGGCCAGGCAGCCCTGGTGACGCAGGATCCTACTTTTTCTCATCGATAACCTAATGGAGGCCAAGGATGAAAACTCTCTGGCAACACTGTCACGTCGCAACCATGGCACAAGGCGTCTACTCGATCATCGAGGACGCGGCCATCGTGACGTCAGGAGCGCACATTGAGTGGATCGGCCCGCGCGGTGAGTTGCCGGCGGGCGAGTACCCGGCCGTCAATGATTTGAACGGGGCCTGGGTCACACCGGGCCTGATCGACTGCCACACTCACACGGTGTTCGGCGGTAACCGCAGCGGCGAATTCGAACAGCGCCTGCAAGGCGTCAGCTACGCGCAAATCGCCGCCAGCGGTGGCGGCATCGCCAGCACCGTGCGCGCCACCCGCGCGGCCAGCGAAGACGAGTTGTTCGCCAGTGCCACCAAACGCCTGAAAAGCCTGATGCGTGATGGCGTCACCAGCATCGAAATCAAGTCCGGCTACGGCCTGGACCTGGCCAACGAGCGCAAGATGCTGCGTGTTGCCCGTCGCCTCGGCGCCGAACTGCCGGTCAGCGTGCGCAGCACCTGCCTGGCGGCTCATGCCCTGCCGCCGGAGTACAAGGACCGCGCTGACGACTATATCGATCACATCTGCGCCGACATGCTCCCGGTCTTGGCCGCCGAAGGTCTGGTGGACGCGGTGGATGCATTCTGCGAATACCTGGCGTTCTCGCCTGCGCAGGTTGAGCGTGTATTCCTCACCGCCCAGAAGCTGGGCCTGCCAGTGAAGTTGCACGCCGAGCAATTGTCGTCGCTGCATGGTTCGAGCCTGGCGGCGCGTTATCACGCGTTGTCCGCCGATCACCTGGAGTTCATGACCGAGGACGACGCCATCGCCATGGCCAAGTCCGGCACGGTCGCGGTGCTGTTGCCCGGCGCCTTTTACTTCCTGCGCGAAACCCAATTGCCGCCGATGGAAGCCCTGCGCAAGCACGGCGTGAAAATCGCCATCGCCAGCGACCTCAACCCGGGCACCTCGCCGGCACTGTCGTTGCGCCTGATGCTGAACATGGCTTGCACTTGTTTCCGCATGACCCCGGAAGAAGCCCTGGCCGGCGCGACGATTCACGCCGCCACCGCGCTGGGCATGGCCGACACCCATGGTTCGCTGGAAGTCGGCAAGGTCGCGGATTTCGTCGCCTGGCAAATCGATCGTCCGGCCGACCTGTGTTATTGGCTGGGCGGCGACCTGGAAAAACGCGTCGTGCGCCACGGCGTCGAATCAAGTCTGTAGGAGATCTGTTGTGGATAAGGTTCTGAACTTCAAACAAGGCCGCGTGCCGCTGCTGATCAGCATGCCTCACGCTGGTGTACGCCTGACGCCTGCGGTCGAAGCCGGGTTGATCCCTGACGCGAAAAGCCTGCCGGACACCGACTGGCACATTCCGCAGTTGTACGATTTCGCCGCTGAACTGGGTGCCAGCACCTTGGCCGCCGAGTACTCGCGATTTGTCATCGACCTGAACCGGCCATCCGACGACAAGCCGTTGTACGTCGGCGCGACCACCGGTCTGTATCCGGCCACGTTGTTTGACGGCATACCGTTGTTCCGCGAAGGCCTGGAGCCTTCTGCCGATGAGCGCGCGACCTATCTTGAGCAGATCTGGACGCCGTACCACAGCACCCTGCAGCAGGAACTGGCGCGATTGAAAGCCGAGTTCGGCTACGCGCTGTTGTTCGATGCGCACTCGATCCGCTCGATCATCCCGCACCTGTTCGACGGCAAGTTGCCGGACTTCAACCTCGGCACCTTCAACGGCGCCAGTTGCGATCCACAACTTGCGACCCGACTGGAAGCGATCTGCGCGCTTCACGACAATTACACCCACGTACTCAACGGGCGCTTCAAGGGCGGGCACATCACCCGCCATTACGGCAACCCGGCCGAGAACATCCACGCGGTGCAACTGGAGCTGGGGCAGTGCACCTACATGGAAGAGTTCGAGCCGTTCCGTTACCGCCAGGACCTGGCGGAGCCGACGCGGGTGGTGTTGAAGGAGTTGCTGCAAGGGCTGTTGGCCTGGGGCGAAAAACACTACCAGCGCTAAAGCCTGGCGCAAAACCCTGTGGGAGCGAGCTTGCTCGCGATAGCGGACTGGCAGGCAACATCAATGTTGAATGTCATGGCCTCATCGCGAGCAAGCTCGCTCCCACAGGTTTTCATATGCCTCAATATCTGCTCATGACAGTCGCCACCGTGCAAAACACGGTCGCCACAGGTCGCTTCCACCGCTCGTCTGCTGCGTAATGTTCTGGCCACGGTGCACAAAGACACCGCCCCGACAATAATCCGCTGCCGCACGAGAATGCTCTCCATGACAAGCCCCAAAGGTCTGTTCACCCGCTGTCTCTCAATCTTCTGCGGTACCGCTCTGTTGAGCGCCGGCGCCATGGCCGCGGACGACGCCTCCTGCAAAGCCGTACGCATGGGCGTGGTCAACTGGACCGACGTGATCGCCACCAGTGGCATGGCCGATGTGCTGCTCAACGGTCTGGGTTATGAAAGCAAGCAAACCAGCGCCGTGCAGCAAATCATCTTCGCCGGCATCCGCGACAAGCGCCTGGACATCTTCCTCGGTTACTGGAAACCGGCGATGGATAAAAACATCGCCCCCTTCGTGGCTGCCAATCAGGTCAAGGTCATGGACAAACCGAGCCTGGCCGATGCCCAGGCCACCCTCGCGGTTCCTGACTATGTGGCAGCGGCTGGTCTGAAAACCTTCTCCGACATCGCCAATTTCAAGGAACAGCTCGGCGGCAAGATCTATGGCATCGAGCCGGGCAGTGGCGCCAACACCACGATCAAGACCATGATCGAAACCAATCACTTTGGCCTCAAGGACTTCAAGCTGATCGAGTCCGGTGAAGCCGGCATGCTCGCGGCCGTGCAGCGCGCCGTGAATCGCAAGGAGTTCGTGGTGTTCGTCGGCTGGACCCCGCACCCGATGAACATCAACATGAAGATCGACTACCTGACCGGCAGCGAAGACGTGTACGGGCCGAATGAAGGCGCCGCGACCGTTTCCACTGTAATCGCACCGGATTACGCCCAGCGCTGCCCGAACGTCAATCGGCTGCTGGAAAACCTGACCTTCACCGCCGCCCAGGAAAGCCAGTTGATGGTGCCGATCATGGAGCGCCAAACGGCTCAGGATGTCGCGAAAAAATGGCTGCGTGACCATCCCGAAGACTTGCAGCGCTGGCTGGCGGGTGTCAGCAGTTTCGATGGCAAGGATGGCGTAGCCACGGTTCAGGCCAGCCTGAAGAACTGACCCCCGTCTGCTCTGTGCAAGACCTGTGGGAGCGAGCTTGCTCGCGATAGCGGTAGGACATTCAGAATTGATGTCGACTGACACGCCGCCATCGCGAGCAAGCTCGCTCCCACAGGGTGGGTCCCACACATTTCCCTGAACGGGCACCCGGCTCATGGCTCAATACCCGCTTTCCAAGCAAATGACAGCTTTCGTCGACAAAACCCTGAGTTTCAACAGCACCGACAGCAGTATCACCGGATTGCGCCAGGCCTACAGCGAGATGTGCCGGGCGTTTACCCCGGCACGCCCCGCCGGGTTGCATGTGGTCGATTTCGAGTTGGCCGGTGTTGCTGTTCGTTCCTATCAGCCACTGGTCAGCGGTGCGTCGTGCATCGTTTATCTGCATGGCGGCGGCTGGGTGCTGGGGGACCTGGACTCCCACGATTTCATCTGCGCCGAATGGGCATCGACACTCGGTGTACGGGTGATCGCCGTCGATTACCGCCGGGCACCGGAGCATCCGTTTCCCGCCGCGTTCGATGATTGCCTGAAGGTCTGGCGAGCACTGCGCGCCGGGCCGTTTCAACTCGATCCTTCGCGCACGCTGGTGGCCGGCGACAGTGCCGGTGGCAACCTCGCGGCGGCGTTGTGCCTGGCGCTGCGCGATGCCGGCGAGCCGCTGCCGTGCGCGCAGGTGCTGATCTATCCGGGGTTGGGTGGCGATCACCGGCTGCCGTCGCGCAGCGAGTGCATCGACGCGCCGTTACTCAGCAGCAGTGACGTCGATTGCTATCACGCGCTTTACCTGCAAGGCACCCGTCATCCGAACGCCTGTGCCATGCCACTGCTCGCCACGGATTTCAGCGGACTGCCACCGGCATTGATCGCCGTGGCGCAATTCGACCCGTTGCGTGATGACGGCGTGCTGTATGCCGAGCGACTGAATGCCGCGGGCGTTGCTGCCACACTGTATGTCGGCGAGGGTTTGGTCCATGGCTGTTTGCGGGCCCGAGGGCAGGCGGCCGAGGTCGATGCGCTGTACGAAACCTTGTTCGGATATCTGTCGGCAAAACTCTGACTCTGCACGGGCATGCTCATTGACGTAATTCGGGTTTATGATGCCGGACGGCAGAATAATAGAAGTCCCCCCAGGGATGACCTCGACCCCTTACGGAGTGCGCAATGCAGACTTTGTACCCGCAGATCAAACCCCACGCCCGGCACGATCTGGCCGTCGACGAAACCCACACGCTGTATGTCGACGAAAGCGGTTCACCGGAAGGTTTGCCGGTGGTGTTCATCCACGGCGGCCCCGGTGCCGGATGTGATGCCCAGAGTCGTTGCTTCTTCGATCCCAATCTCTATCGCATTGTCACTTTCGATCAGCGCGGCTGCGGTCGCTCCACGCCCCATGCCAGCCTGGAAAACAACACCACCTGGGATCTGGTCGCCGACCTGGAGCGGATTCGACAGCACTTGGGCATCGACAAATGGGTGCTGTTTGGCGGCTCCTGGGGTTCGACCCTGGCACTGGCTTACGCGCAAACCCATCCTGAGCGTGTGCACGGCCTGATCCTGCGCGGGATCTTTCTCTGCCGTCCGCAGGAAATCGAATGGTTCTACCAGGCCGGCGCCAGCCGCCTGTTCCCCGATTACTGGCAGGACTATATCGCGCCGATCCCGCTGGACGAGCGCGACGACTTGCTCACCGCGTTCCACAAGCGCCTGGTCGGCAACGACCAGATCGCCCAGATGCACGCGGCCAAGGCCTGGTCCACCTGGGAGGGCCGCACCGCGACCCTGCGTCCCAACCCGCTGGTAGTCGACCGTTTCTCCGAGCCACAACGTGCGTTGTCGATTGCCCGCATCGAATGCCACTACTTCAGCAACCACGCCTTCCTGGAGCAGAACCAGCTGATCCGCGACATGGGCAAGATCGCCCATTTGCCCGGCGTGATCATCCATGGTCGTTATGACGTGATCTGTCCGCTGGATAACGCCTGGGAATTGCATCAGGCCTGGCCGAACAGCGAACTGCAGGTCATCCGCGATGCCGGTCATGCCGCTTCCGAGCCGGGCATCACCGACGCGCTGGTACGCGCCGCCAATCAGATGGCCCGGCGTCTGCTCGATCTGCCGCCTGAAGAAGCATGAAGGGCTTGCTGCAACGGGTGCGCGGCGCACGGGTCGAGGTCGCGGGCGAGATCGTGGGTGCCGTCGATCAGGGATTGCTGGTGCTGGTAGCCGTCGAGCCCGACGATACGCGGGCCAGCGCCGACAAACTTCTTAATAAACTGCTTAACTATCGGGTGTTCAGTGACGCTGAGGGCAAGATGAATCTGTCCCTGGCGGATGTGGGCGGCGGACTGCTGCTGGTCTCTCAGTTCACCCTGGCTGCCGATACCAAAAGCGGGCTGCGTCCGGGTTTCTCGACCGCGGCCCCTCCGGCGCTGGGCGAGGAACTGTTCGACTATCTATTGAACAAAGCGAAACAGGTGCATGGCACTGTGGCATCAGGTAGATTCGGCGCGGATATGCAGGTGCACCTGGTCAATGATGGCCCGGTAACCTTCCTGTTACAGACCTGAAAGCGTTTGAAACAAGTTTTTACGTTCATTTCGACTGAAAACAGGGCTTTTTCGCGATAAATACTTTGTTACCCCTGATGCGTTGTAACGCGGCCTACTAGATAATCCCGCGCTACGGGGATCAGCGTTCGTTGGTCCATTTTGACTTAGGTAGAGACTTGTCCGAATCCGATTGGGGAATCATTTCGCCCCAGCGGAGTCGGAACAATGCTCGCCAACTTGGCAAGAGTGGTTTGCAAGGGCGGTTTTTTCATACCGTACACCGTGCAGGCCCTTTAACTGGCCGTTGGTTTTTTGATCTGTTTTCGGCGAGGGTTGCTCGTGATTGTTAGTCCCTGTAACGCACCAAAATTGTCTGCCAAACGGTTACGCAGCGCCCTGGTAGCGGGCTCTGCACTGCTCTGCCTGCTCAGCGCCGGTCAGCTTTGGGCATTCAGTCTGGATGATGTATCGGCCAAGGCAAAAGAGCTGGCCGCGCAGAAATACGAAGCGCCGCGCAGTAACCTGCCGAACGAGTTCCGCGACATGAAATTCGCGGACTATCAGAAAATTCGTTTTCTGACGGAAAAAGCCGAGTGGGCTGATCAGAAGACGCCGTTCAAGCTGTCCTTCTATCACCAGGGCATGCATTTCGATACGCCGGTGAAAATCAACGAAATCACCGCGAACACCGTCGAAGAGATCAAATACGATCCGAGTCGTTTCGACTTCGGCGACATGCAGTTCGATCCCAAGGCCACTGAACAACTGGGTTATGCCGGTTTCCGTGTGCTGTACCCGATCAACAAGGCCGACAAGCAAGACGAAATCATGACCATGCTCGGCGCGAGCTACTTCCGCGTCGTCGGCAAGGGTCACGTCTATGGTTTGTCCGCTCGCGGCATGGCGCTTGATACCGCATTGCCGTCTGGCGAAGAATTCCCGCGTTTCCGCGAATTCTGGATTCAGCAGCCCAAGCCAGGCGACAAGCACCTGGTGATTTTCGCCCTGCTGGACTCGCCTCGTGCCACCGGCGCCTATCGCCTGACCCTGCGTCCGGGCAGCGACACCATCGTCGACGTCAAGGCGCAGATGTTCCTGCGTGACAAGGTCGGCAAACTGGGCATCGCTCCGTTGACCAGCATGTTCCTGTTCGGCGCCAACCAGCCGTCGAAAGTACTGAACTACCGTCGCGAGCTGCACGACTCCAGCGGTCTGGCGATCCATGCCGGCAACGGCGAGTGGATCTGGCGTCCGCTGAACAACCCGAAACACCTGGCCGTGAGCAACTTCAGCGTGGAAAACCCGCGCGGCTTCGGTCTGCTGCAACGTGGCCGCGACTTCAGCCACTACGAAGACCTCGACGACCGGTACGACAAGCGCCCAAGCGCCTGGATCGAGCCGAAGGGTGACTGGGGCAAGGGCACAGTCGACCTGGTCGAGATTCCGACCGCCGACGAAACCAACGACAACATCGTTGCCTTCTGGAACCCGGAAAAACTGCCGGAACCTGGCCAGCCGCTCGATGTCGCTTATCGTATGCACTGGACCATGGATGAAGCCTCGATTCACGCGCCGGACAGCGCCTGGGTCAAACAGACCCTGCGTTCCACCGGTGACGTCAAACAGTCCAACCTGATTCGTCAGCCGGACGGCAGCGTTGCCTACCTGGTGGACTTCGAAGGCCCGTCCCTGGCGGCATTGCCGGCTGATGCGGAAGTTCGCAGCCAGGTCAGCGTCGGTGACAACGCCGAGCTGGTGGAAAACAGCGTGCGCTATAACCCTGAAACCAAGGGCTGGCGCCTGACCCTGCGGATGAAGATCAAGGATCCGAGCAAGTCCACCGAGATGCGTGCCGCGCTGGTGCAGAACATCGTGCCGGCGGACCTGGCCAAGACTTCGATTCCGTCGTCGAACTCGTCGGTTGCCAAGGCCGACAAGGTTGCCGCCAAGCAACAAGAGAAAGCGGACAAGGAAGCCAGGCAAGCGGAGGCCAAGCAGGCCGAAGCGAAGCCTGTTGCAGATGCCAAGGACAAGGCCAATCAAGACGCCAAGCAGCCTGCCGCTGCCGACGCGGCCCCAGCCACACCGGAATCGGCCCCGACTGAAGAAGTCCTGACCGAGACCTGGAGCTATCAGTTGCCTGCCGATGAGTAACTCACAAGTACGGCCAGAAACTCTTTCCGAGTATCTGGCGCATCTGCCGATGACCGACCAGCAGCGCGCGGAACTCGCAGGCTGCCAGTCTTTCAGCGAATTGCATGAACGCCTGTCATCGTCGACGTTCGACGCCCCGACCGAAGCCGCCCAGGCTTCGGTGGGCAAACGCCTGACCCTGAGCACTGCCGAAGAGCTGCAGGACGCGGAAATGCTGGTGCTCGACGCCAACGGCCGGGTCTGCCTCAAGGCGACCCCGCCGATCCGGCGGACCAAGGTCGTGCCGGAGCCGTGGCGCACCAACATTCTGGTACGTGGCTGGCGCCGGATGACCGGTCGTACCAACCCGCCGAAGCCGCCGAAGGACGAACGTGTCCTGCCGGCCGCGCGCTGGCGTACCGTAGGTTCGATCCGTCGCTACATCCTGTTGCTGCTGATGCTCGGCCAGACCATCGTCGCCGGCTGGTACATGAAAGGCATCATGCCGTACCAGGGCTGGTCGTTCGTCGACCTCAACGAAGTGCTGCACCAGCCACTGCTGCAAACGGCCACGCAAGTGCTGCCGTATGCGTTGCAGACCAGCATCCTGATCCTGTTCGGGATTCTGTTCTGCTGGGTGTCGGCCGGTTTCTGGACCGCGCTGATGGGCTTCCTGGAATTGCTGACCGGCCACGATAAATACCGTATCTCCGGTAAAAGTGCCGGCAACGAGCCGATTCCAAAGGATGCGCGCACCGCACTGGTGATGCCGATCTGCAACGAAGACGTGCCACGGGTATTCGCCGGCCTGCGGGCGACCTTTGAGTCGGTGGCGGCCACTGGCGACCTGGACCGTTTCGACTTCTTCGTTCTCAGCGACAGTAACGACGCTGATATCTGTGTCGCCGAGCAACAGGCCTGGCTGGACGTCTGCCGTGAAGCCGGGGGCTTCGGCAAGATCTTCTATCGCCGTCGTCGCCGTCGCGTTAAGCGTAAAAGCGGCAACCTCGACGACTTCTGCCGTCGCTGGGGCGGTGACTACAAGTACATGGTCGTACTCGACGCCGACTCCGTGATGAGCGGTGAGTGCCTGACCAGTCTGGTGCGCCTGATGGAAGCCACGCCGGACGCCGGGATCATCCAGACCGCGCCACGGGCGTCGGGCATGGACACCCTGTATGCGCGCATGCAGCAGTTCGCCACTCGCGTGTATGGCCCGCTGTTCACCGCCGGCCTGCACTTCTGGCAACTGGGCGAGTCGCACTACTGGGGCCACAACGCGATCATCCGCATGAAGCCGTTCATCGACCACTGCGCCCTGGCGCCGTTGCCGGGTAAAGGCGCGTTCTCCGGCTCGATCCTGTCCCACGACTTCGTTGAAGCCGCGTTGATGCGCCGTGCCGGCTGGGGTGTGTGGATTGCCTACGACTTGCCGGGCAGCTACGAAGAACTGCCGCCAAACCTGCTGGACGAACTCAAGCGTGACCGTCGCTGGTGCCACGGTAACCTGATGAACTTCCGCCTGTTCCTGGTCAAGGGCATGCACCCGGTGCACCGCGCGGTGTTCCTGACCGGCGTGATGTCCTACCTGTCGGCGCCGTTGTGGTTCTTCTTCCTGGTGCTGTCGACCGCGCTGCTGGCGGTCAACACGCTGATGGAGCCGCAGTACTTCCTCGAACCGCGCCAGCTCTATCCGCTGTGGCCGCAATGGCACCCGGACAAGGCGATTGCGCTGTTCTCGACCACCATCGTGCTGCTGTTCCTGCCGAAACTGCTGAGCATCATCCTGATCTGGGCCAAGGGCGCGAAAGAGTTCGGCGGCAAGTTCAAGGTGACCCTGTCGATGCTGCTGGAGATGCTGTTCTCCATGCTGCTGGCGCCGGTGCGGATGATTTTCCACACCCGTTTCGTCCTCGCCGCGTTCCTCGGCTGGGCCGCGACCTGGAACTCGCCGCAACGTGACGACGACTCCACACCATGGAGCGAAGCGGTCAAGCGCCACGGCCCGCAAACCCTGCTGGGCTTCTTCTGGGCCATGCTGGTGATCTGGCTGAACCCGAGCTTCCTGTGGTGGCTGGTGCCGATCGTCGGTTCGTTGATGCTGTCGATCCCGGTTTCGGTGATCTCCAGCCGTGTCGGCCTGGGTCTGAAGTCCCGTGACGAGAGCCTGTTCCTGATCCCTGAGGAATACAATCCGCCACAGGCCTTGCTGGCCACCGACCAGTACACTCACGAAAACCGCTGGCACGCGCTGAACGACGGCTTTGTCCGTTCGGTAGTCGATCCACAGCAGAACGCCCTGGCGTGCTCGTTGGCGACTTCCCGGCACAATCAGGCCGAGCCGATTGAATGGCTGCGGATCGAGCGGGTTCGCCACGCGATGAAGGTTGGCCCGGAAGGGTTGACCAACAACGAGCGTGTGCAACTGTTGAGCGACCCGGTGGCATTGGCGCGCCTGCATGAGCAGGTCTGGAGCGAAGGTCACCCAGAGTGGCTGGGCGCATGGCGCAAATCGGTCAAGGCCGATCCGCACGCGCCGCTGCTGCCGCTCAAACCGATGAGCGAACAGCCTCAGTTGGCATAATAAAAAAACCCGCGAAAGCGGGTTTTTTTATGGCTTGAAGTTTGTTCTTGAACTTGCACCAGATGCTGTACCGGCAGCGTCTGGTCGGACGCTTTCGCGGGCAAGCCCGCTCCCACAAGGTTGTGTGTACAACGCAATTCCCTGTGGGAGCGGGCTTGCCCGCGAAGGCATCACCTCGGTCCTGAGTAAACCGAGGTATGCAGATCACCTCAAACCCTGAACTTTCCCACCAACATCTGCAAATGCGTTCCCAACCTTGCCAGCTCAACGCTCGACGCCGCTGTCTCTTCACTCGCCGCAGAAGTCTGATCCGACACATCCCGCACATTCAACACACTACGGTTGATCTCCTCAGCCACCGCGCTCTGCTGCTCGGCGGCCGCCGCGATCTGCTGGTTCATCGCCTGGATCGCCGACACCGTGCGGGTGATGCTTTCCAGTGAGCCACCGGCGCGGCGGGTCAGTTCGACGCTGCTGTCGGTCAGGGTGCGGCTGTTGTCCATGATGGTCGCGACTTGCTGCGTGCCGTTTTGCAGGCCGACGATCAGCTCTTCGATCTCTTCGGTGGACTTCTGGGTGCGCTGGGCCAGGCTGCGGACTTCGTCTGCCACCACGGCAAAACCACGCCCGGCTTCACCGGCACGGGCAGCCTCGATGGCCGCGTTGAGCGCCAGCAGGTTGGTTTGCTGGGCCACGGACTTGATGACGTCGAGCACGCTGCCGATCTTGTCGCTTTCGCGCTGGAGTTCGCCCATGGCTTCGGTGGAGTGGCCGACTTCCTTGGCCAGACGTTCGATCTGGGCGATGGCTTCGCCGACCACTTTATCGCCCTCACGGGCCTGCTGGTCGGCGGCGACGGCGGCTTCAGAGGCTTCTTCGGCGTTGCGCGCAACTTCCTGCACGGTGGCGGCCATTTCGTTCATGGCAGTGGCGACCTGATCGGTCTCGACCTTCTGGCTGTTGACCCCGGCGCTGGTCTGCTCGGTGACCGCGGACAACTCTTCGGCGGCGCTGGCGATCTGCGTGACGCCATCGCTGATGCCGCCGATCAGTTCGCGCAAGCCCTGGGTCATGCTCTGCATGGCACGCTGCAACTGGCCGAGTTCGTCGCGGCGCTGCGACGTCAGGTTGTGGGTCAGGTCGCCACTGGCGACGCGCTGTGCCACGACCAGGGTCTGGTTCAATGGAATGATGATCTGCCGGGTGATCGCCCAGGCGGCCAGCAAGCCGAAGGCGATGGCCAGAGCGGTGGCGAGGGTCAGCATGTTCTTGGCATGGGCGGCGTCGGTGTCGCGCACGACGGTTTGCGAGACGGTGAGTTTCTGGCTCATGTCCACCAGGATGTCGCCTTGGGCAGACATGCGTACCAGGGCCTTGGCGCTGGCCACCTGGGAGTCGCGGAACTGGCTGACGGCGGCACGGTAGGCCTTCAGTGAATCAGTCGCCTGCTGCAGGTTGGCGATGTGTTCTTCAGGCAGTTTGGCCGGCAGGCTCTCGAGGTTCTTCAGGGCGTTGTCGATCGCGTCGAGGGCTGGCTGTTCGGCTTCGCTCTTGCCGCTGTAGGTGTAGCCGCGAACCTGGAAACGCGCCTGCTGGATCAGTTTGCTCAGGTCGATCACGCTGTTGAACGCCGCCACGCTGTCGCCTTGGAGTATGGATTTCTCCACTTCGGCGACGCGGGCCACGGCATTGTCGGCGGTGGCGCCGAGTTTGCTGCGGGCGTCTTCACGCTGGGCGCCGGCCTGGCCCATGTCGCTGAAGGCGCGACGGAATTCAGCGACCGCGGCCAGTTGTTGATCGACCATGGCCGTATCAGCCGGTTGCTCGATCAGGCCGCGGGCGGTCTGCAGGCCGCTTTCGAGTTTGCCCAACAGATCGTTGACGGCGCCGGGACCTTGTTCAGCGCGACGCATCTCGTAATCCAGGCGTGCAATGCGCAGGTCCTTGGTCAGGTCGTTGAGACTGGCGATGAACCCCAGTTTATCGCCACGGCTGGTCACGCCGCTCAGGCCGCTCCAGCCGGTGAAGGTGATCAGCAGGGTCAGCAGCAGCACCAGACCGAAGCCGATGCCCAGCTTGCGTTTGACGCTGACGTTTCCCAGATTCTCGGCTAGCCATTGATACATGCTGAAACTCCCCGGACCGCAATTTGGTTTTATGGGGGATATATCGGCAGGGGCGCGGGGTTCTGTAGGCGCTGCCCGATATACGGGCGGGTGATTATCTTGAGTAGAAGTTGGACCTGTGGGAGCGGGCTTGCTCGCGAAAGCGGAGTGTCAGTCACTTCAATGCCGACTGATACACCGCCTTCGCGAGCAAGCCCGCTCCCACAGGGGGAATTGTGTAGGGGATTTAGAAAAGTCGTGCCAGCAGTGCGGTCACGGCGGTTTCGACGCGCAGGATGCGCTCGCCCAGCTGCACCGGTTGCAGCCCGGACTTGCCCAGCAGGTCGATTTCGTAGGGAATCCAGCCACCTTCCGGGCCGATGGCCAGGGTCACCGGTTCGCTGAGTGCGCGAGGGCAGGGCGGGTAATTGCCCGGATGCCCCACCAGGCCGAGGGTGCCTTCGGTGATCGCGGGCAGACGGTCTTCGACGAACGGCTTGAAGCGCTTCTCGATCACGACTTCCGGCAGCACGCTGTCCCGCGCCTGTTCGAGGCCGAGGATCAACTGCTCGCGAATCGCCTCTGGTTCCAGGAATGGAGTCTGCCAGAAGCTCTTCTCGACGCGATAGCTGTTGACCAGCACGATCCGTGGCACACCCATGGCCGCCACGGTCTGGAACACCCTGCGCAGCATCTTGGGCCGTGGCAGGGCCAATACCAGGGTCAATGGCAGCTTGGCTGGTGGCGGCTGGTCGAGGGTGACGCGCAATTCCGCTTCATCGGCGTCCAGGCGCAGCACTTCGGCTGAACCCATCAGCCCGCCGATCCGCCCGACGCGCATGCTGTCACCGACTTCGCAGCGGTGGACTTCCTGCATGTGGGTCAACCGGCGATCACGCAGGACCACCCGGTCGGCCGCAATGAAATCGGCCTCTTCAAGAAGCAGCAGGTTCACGCTTGGGTCGCTGGCGGCTGGTCGTTATGGTCGTCAGCCGGCTGATCATCCGGGTGCTCGCCACGTTTGCTGATCAGGCTGCCAAACAGGATGCCGATCTCGAACAGCAGCCACATCGGCACGGCCAGCAGGGTCTGCGAGAAGATGTCCGGCGGTGTCAGGATCATGCCGACCACGAAGCAGCCGATGATCACGTACGGGCGGATTTTCTTCAGGTATTTGACGTCGACCACGCCGATCCACACCAGCAGCACCACGGCCACCGGGATTTCGAACGCCACGCCAAAGGCGAAGAACAGCGTCATGACGAAATCGAGGTAGCTGGTGATGTCGGTCATCATTTCCACGCCGGCCGGGGTGGCGGCGGCGAAGAACTTGAAGATCAGCGGGAACACCAGGAAATAGGCGAACGCCATGCCGGCGTAGAACAGAAAGATGCTGGAGACCAGCAAGGGCACGGCGATGCGTTTTTCATGCTTGTACAGGCCCGGGGCGATGAAACCCCAGATCTGGTGCAGGATCACCGGGATCGCCAGGAACAGCGAAACCATCATCGTCAGCTTCAGTGGCGTCAGGAACGGCGACGACACGTCGGTGGCAATCATCGTCGCGCCGGCGGGCAGGTACGCGCGCAGCGGTGTGGAGACGAAGGTGTAGATCTGCTGGGTGAAGGCGAACAGCCCGGCAAAGATGATGAAGATCGCCGCTACGCAGCGCAGCAGACGGGTACGCAACTCGGTGAGGTGCGAAACCAGCGGCATGTGCTGGTCGTTTTCAGGAAGATCGCTCATGGGGCTCGCGGCGGCAGTGTTGGGTCATGAGGGGCCGGCGCAACGGGCGCAGCCGCAGGTGTAACGGGTTCAACCGGAGTGGCTGCAACAACGGGCGCAGGTTCAACAGGCGCTACAACGGGAGCAGGTGTCGGGTCGACGGCAGCGGCAGGCGCATGAATCGTCTGCGCGCCCACGTGCTCCACCGGTGTCGGCTCCTGCTGGGTCGGCGTGAAGATCTTCCGCGCCTCCTGCTCAAGCGACAGGATGTGCTCGTTGTGCAGTTGCCGACGAATCTCGTCGGCACCGATTTCACGTTCAACTTCCTGTTTGATTGCGTTGAAGCTGCGCTTCAGACGCCCGACCCACAGGCCAGCGGTGCGCGCAGCGCCCGGCAAGCGCTCGGGACCCAGCACCAGCAGGGCGACGAGGCCGACGAGCAGCAGTTCAGAGAAGCTGATACCAAACATTAGTCAGTGCTCACACGTCTTTGCGGATCGGCTCTTCGACTTTCTGTGCCTGCACGTCGATGGTGTGCGGCTGGTTCACGGATGCCTGTGGCTGAACCGGAGGAACCGGTTGGGCCGGGGTCGCATTCGGATCGGCCGGTTTTTCGTCGTCGTTCATGGCTTTCTTGAAGCCCTTGATCGACTCGCCGACGTCGGTGCCGAGGTTTTTCAGCTTCTTGGTGCCGAATACCAGGACCACGACAACCAGGATGACGATCCAGTGTTTCCAGTCAAAAATGCCCATGCTGCTGCTCCTCTCTAATAGTTATTCAGGCGGACGGGCGCGAGGCTTTCTCGGCGTGTCCGGAGAGACCGAAACGACGGTCCAGTTCATCGAGTACAGCCTGTGGATGCTGCCCCAATTGGGCGAGCATGACCATGCTGTGGAACCACAGATCGGCGGTTTCGTAGATCACATCGCTGCAGTCGCCGCTGATGGCGGCGTCCTTGGCGGCAATGATGGTTTCGACCGACTCTTCGCCGACTTTTTCCAGAATCTTGTTCAAGCCCTTGTGGTACAGGCTGGCGACGTACGAGCTGTCGGCGGCGGCGCCTTTGCGCTCCTCCAGTACCTCGGCGAGGCGGGTGAGAGTGTCACTCATGTTTATGCCCTGCGGAATAGATGGCGTGCGGATCTTTCAGGACCGGGTCGACGGTTGTCCAGTCGCCGTTCTCATAGACGCGGTAGAAGCAGCTCTGGCGGCCGGTATGACAGGCGATGTCGCCGATCTGCTCGACCATCAGGATGATGACGTCGGCGTCGCAGTCCAGGCGCATCTCGTGCAGGGTTTGCACATGGCCAGACTCTTCGCCCTTGCGCCACAGCTTGCCACGGGAACGTGACCAGTAAATGGCGCGGTTCTCGGCAGCGGTCAGTTCCAGTGCTTCGCGGTTCATCCAGGCCATCATCAGGACGCGCCCGGTCTTGTGATCCTGGGCGATGGCCGGCACCAGGCCGTCAGCGTCCCACTTGATCTCGTCCAGCCAGTTTTTCATCTACGACTCCGATACGGGCCCGCACTTCAATAATCGGGGGGCCTACGTTCAATGCAGCGTCCAAACAGTGTGCCAGCGTGTTGCGCGACTGGCTATCGGCGCACGACCAGATACAAACCGACCGCCATCATGATGCCAGCTGGCCAATAGTCCAACTGATTCAGCGGTCCGCCAGCGGCAAGGATGGCGCCTCCGGCCAGATGGGCCGTGCCGAGCAGGCGCAGGAACCAGTCGTCTCGGCGTCGATGCCACGCTGGCGGCGGGACGTAGGCGTGGGGTTGGGACATGCGTTCGAGCAGGTCGCGGGCCATGTTGGCCAGGTGCGGGATCTGTTCGAACTGGCTGTGCACGTTGCCGAGCAGGGCTTTGGGGCTGACCCGCTCGCGCATCCAGCGTTCGAGGAACGGCTGCGCGGTGTTCCACAGATCGAGGTCCGGGTACAGCTGGCGGCCCAGGCCTTCGATGTTCAGCAGGGTTTTTTGCAGCAGGACCAGTTGCGGCTGCACTTCCATGTTGAAGCGGCGCGCGGTCTGGAACAGGCGCATCAGCACCTGACCGAAGGAAATATCTTTTAACGGTTTTTCGAAGATCGGCTCGCACACGGTACGGATCGCTGCTTCGAATTCGTTGAGTTTGGTTTCCGCCGGCACCCAGCCCGAATCGATGTGCAACTGCGCCACGCGACGGTAATCGCGCTTGAAGAAGGCGAACAGGTTGCGCGCCAGATAATCCTGGTCTTCCGGGGTCAGGCTGCCGACGATGCCGCAGTCGATCGCAATGTATTGCGGGCTCCACGGGTTCACTGTGCTGACGAAAATGTTGCCGGGGTGCATGTCGGCGTGGAAGAAGCTGTCGCGGAACACCTGGGTGAAGAAAATCTCCACGCCACGTTCGGCGAGCATTTTCATGTCGGTGCGCTGGTCGGCCAGGGTCGCCAGATCGGTCACCTGAATGCCGTAGATGCGTTCCATTACCAGCACTTTCGGCCGGCACCAGTCCCAATAGACTTGCGGCACGTACAGCAACGGCGAGCCGTCGAAGTTGCGCTTCAACTGGCTGGCGTTGGCCGCCTCGCGCAACAGGTCGAGTTCGTCGTAGATGGTTTTTTCGTAATCGCTGACCACGTCCACCGGGTGCAGCAGGCGCGCATCGGCGGAGAGTGTTTCGGCGGCGCGGGCGAGGATGAACAGCCACGCCAGGTCCTGGGCGATCACCGGTTTGAGGCCCGGGCGGATCACCTTGACCACCACTTCTTCACCGGTTTTCAGTTGCGCGGCATGCACCTGCGCCACCGAGGCCGAGGCCAGCGGCTCGACGTCGAAACGGCTGAACACGTCGCTGATTTTCTTGCCCAGCTGTTCTTCGATCAGTTTGACCGACACTTGCGAGTCGAACGGCGGCACGCGGTCCTGCAGCTTCATCAGTTCGTCGGCGATGTCTTCGGGCAACAGGTCGCGACGGGTGGACAGGATCTGCCCGAACTTGATGAAGATCGGCCCCAGGTCCTGAAACGCCAGGCGCAAGCGCGCGCCACGGCTCAGGTCCAGGGTCTTGCGCGGGAACCAGCGCCACGGCAAGGCATAACGCAGCGCCCGCAAGAACCAGGGCAGCGGCAGGGCGAACAGCAGGTCATCGAGGCGGTAGCGGATCACGACGCGCTGGATGCGCAACAAACGGCGGACGGCAAGCAGCTTCATGCGTTATCGCTTGGGTCGAGGGATCGGGAAAGGCGCTCGAAACGCGCCTCGAGACGTTCCAGATCGAGCTTGATCTGGTCCAGTTCACTGAATCGGGCTTCGGCTTCGCGCTGGCCGACGAGGGTGCGCGATTCTTCGGCCAAGTATTCGCCCAGGTTCTGGCCCAGGCTGGCAAAGCCTTGCTGATACCAGCGGGCGCGGCTGCGCAGGTGACCGCCGACCAGTTGCGTGGCCACCGGGCCCAGCACGCGTGCGAGTTCGTACTCCCAGTCCAGCTCAAGGTCCTGGAGGATCGCCGCCAGTTCCAGCAGCACGCCGCTGTCGCCGTCGAGTTCGACTTCAGGGCTGTGCAGGATCGAGGTCTTGTCCTTGCTCATGGCCAGCTTCAGCAGGCTCGAGGCGGGTGCACGCAAGGTGCAGTCGGCGCCGGTTTCCCACTGGGAGGCGAGCATCAGGCCTTCGTCGCTGGGCAGGATGAACAGTTGCAGCGCCGGGCTGCGACAGTCGACGGCAATCACTCTGCCGCTCAAATGCGCCAGCCGCGGCAGCGCCGTGCTGTCGAGGCGCAGCACCCGGTTCAGGCCGAGTTCAACGCTGGCGAGCAGGCCGGCGAGCAGCATCAGGGTTTGATGCCGCGGTGCAGGGCAACGATGCCTGCGGTCATGTTGTGATAGGTCACGCGGTCGAAACCGGCCTCGACCATCATCGACTTCAGGGTTTCCTGGTTCGGGTGCATGCGGATCGATTCGGCCAGGTAGCGATAGCTTTCCGAGTCATTGGTGATCAGCTTGCCCATCAGCGGCATGAAGGCGAACGAGTAGGCGTCGTAGGCCTTGGACATCAGCGCGTTGGTCGGCTTGGAGAATTCCAGCACCAACAGGCGGCCACCAGGTTTGAGCACGCGCAGCATCGAGCGCAGGGCATCTTCCTTGTGGGTCACGTTGCGCAGGCCGAAGGCGATGGTCACGCAGTCGAAATGGTTGTCCGGGAACGGCAGCTTTTCCGCGTCGGCCTGGACGAATTCGACGTTGCCGGCCACACCGAGGTCCAGCAGGCGGTCACGACCGACCTTGAGCATGGATTCGTTGATGTCGGCCAATACGACCTGGCCGGTCGGGCCTACCAGATGCGAGAACTTTCTGGTCAGGTCGCCAGTGCCGCCGGCGATGTCCAGCACGCGGTTACCGGCGCGAACGCCCGACAGTTCGATCGCAAAGCGCTTCCACAGACGGTGCATGCCGCCCGACAGAAGGTCGTTCATCAGGTCGTACTTGGCGGCTACCGAGTGGAAAACCTCAGCGACTTTTTCCGCTTTCTGGCTTTCCGGAACGTTTTTGAAGCCGAAGTGAGTGGTGGGTTCGGCATCGCTGCCTTTGCGCTGATCAGTCATATCGCTGTCACCAAAAGAGAATGCGCGACATTCTAATCCCCAAGGCATGCTTTGTCTTGGCAAGGCTGAAGGTAAGATGGGCAACCATCGGGACGTTTTGACGCAGCAGAGGTCAAGATGCCTCGGGAAAGCATCCATAAAGCAGGAGTCATTCGATGGCCCGTATTAGTGTTGAACGTGCCCATGGCCTGGGTAAGGAAGCCGCTCGCGAAAAGGCCGACAAGCTGGCGCAGAAACTTTCCGATCAATATGGCCTGGAGCCGCAGTGGTCCGGCGACACCCTGAACCTCAAGCGCTCGGGTGTTAAGGGCGCAGTGCATATCAGTGAAGACTCGATCAAGGTCGACGTGGAGCTGGGCCTGATGATGTCGGCCATGAGCGGCATGATCAAAGCGGAAATCGAAAAGGCGCTGGATAAGGTCCTGGTCTGATTTCCCCTTGAAATGAGATCCCCTGTGGGAGCGGGCTTGCTCGCGAAAGCGGTGTGTCAGTGAAATTTCTATCAACTGATACACCGCTTTCGCGAGCAAGCCCGCTCCCACATTTTGGTTTGTGGTGTGACCAAGGCTTTATGTCATTTGTTAGGGTGCCGTTTCTAATTTTTCTCCCTACTTTGTGCCAGAGCCCGACACTTACCCGGGCAGTTCCTCAAACCTTCTGCGCGTGAGGTGCACCATGGCCAAAGTTATTTTGAAGAAAAAAATCGACCCGTCGACCGGCACGCTGAGCGACGTCAAATCCTATGCCCGCAAGATCTGGCTGGCAGGCCTGGGTGCCTACACCAAGGTCGGCCAAGAGGGTAGCGAGTACTTTCAAGAGCTGATCAAAGCGGGTCAGGTTGTTGAAAAAAAAGGCAAAAAGGTAGTTGCTGAGAAACTTGAAGCGGCCAATGCCGAGATCGATGAAGCCAAGAGTGAAGTCAGTACTTTCAAAGGCCGCGTCGAAGTTCAACTCGACAAGGTCGAGAAGGCGTTTGACACGCGTGTCGCAAGTGCCTTGAATCGTATCGGTATTCCGTCTAAACATGACGTTGAGGCACTCTCTGCTAAGCTCGATGAGCTGACGGCATTGCTCGAACGTGTCGCGCGTAAATCTTAAGGAGAACGGGATGGCTGTTAAAAAGAACACCGAAAAAGAAGGCAGCTCGTGGATCGGGAAGGTTGAAGATTACTCCCGAAAAATCTGGCTGGCTGGTTTAGGCGTGTACTCGAAGATCGACACTGACGGCAGCAAACTCTTCGATGCATTGGTTAAGGACGGCGAGAAAGCCGAGAAGCTCACCAAGAGCGCTGTTGGCAAGACTGTCGACGCCGCCAAGGACTCCGCTTCTTCGGCCAAGTCGCGTATCAGCGGCGTGAAAGATCGCGCACTGGGCAAGTGGGATGAGCTGGAAGGTGCTTTCGACAAGCGTCTGAACAGCGCCATTTCGCGTCTGGGCGTACCGAGCCGCAACGAAGTCAAGGCACTGCACAGCAAGGTCGATACCCTGACCAAGCAAATCGAAAAACTGACCGGTGCCAAGGTTGCGCCTGTTGCGGCGAAAACCGCGGCAGCCAAGCCTGCTGCCAAGCCGGCCGCCAAAACCGCAGCCAAGCCACTGGCAAAAGCAGCGGCCAAACCTGCTGCCAAGCCTGCGGCTAAAACTGCAGCCGCCAAACCGGCCGCCGCAAAAGCCGCCGCCAAACCAGCGGCTAAACCGGCCGCCAAGCCTGCAGCAAAAACTGCAGCGGCCAAACCCGCTGCGGCGAAAAAACCAGCGGTGAAAAAGCCGGCCGCTCCAAAAGCCGCCGCGCCAAAACCAGCAGTGGCAGCTGCCAAACCGGCAACGCCGGCAGCTCCGGTCAGCGCATCGAACTCCGCTACCGCACCGACCCCTGCTGTCACCCCGACTGCCGCGCCGGCTCCATCGACGCCAACCAGTCAGTCCTGATTCTCAGGGCTCAAGAAAACGCCCGGCCTGTGAAGGCCGGGCGTTTTTGTTTGTGAGTGCATTCGGGAACACGACAAAGATCCACTGTGGTAGCGAGCAAGCCCGCTCCCACAGGGAATAGTTGTGGTCAGGGTTATTCGTGGTCTTCCAGATACTCCATTGCCATCTGTTCGGTTGCAGCCTTCATCGACGGCAGCAGGTGCGGCGCCACCAGCATCATGATCTGGTAAACCACCAATCGCACCTCGCCCTGACGATCAAGAATCCGCTGGTAATCCAGCGAGAACAGCAGGGTCATGGTGATCTGTTCCACCAGTTGCCCCAATGCCTGGGTATCGCTGACCAGCAGCCCTTGCGCCTGCAATCGTGCCAGCAGCGATGCCAGTGTGCGCTTGAGTGCATTGAGCAAGTTGCGAATGCCCTTGGCCAATTTCGGCAGGCGCCCGGCGAGGTTCGACAGGTCCTGGAACAGGAACCGGTAATGGGACAGGCGTTCGACGATCAGGTGCAGGAACAGCCAGTATTCTTCGGGTGCCAGTTCAGCATCGGCCGGTGGATCGAGCAAGGGCGCCAGTTCGCCCTGAAAACGCTCGAACAGCCCGAGAATCAGCGGTTCCTTGCCGTGGAAGTGGTAGTAGAGGTTGCCCGGGCTGATGCCCATCTCATTGGCAACTTCCATGGTGGAGACATTCGGTTCGCCCTTTTGATTGAACAACTGCAGGGCACATTCGAGGATCCGGTCGCGGGTTTTCATCCAGTCTTCTTAATGATCGGGTCTTGCCACGGCCGGCAGAGGCCGTGGCTCGTTGAACGTCAGCGCACGCGCACGTAAGTACCGGGTGCTGCCTCCATCGGTGGATAGTTCTGGTTGCCGAGCGCCATGTGGGTTTCTTTCTGCGCGCCGGAACGTTCCTGAATCCAGCTCAGCCATTGGGTCCACCAACTGCCGTCGACATGCTTGGCGTCGTAGTACCAGGCACGGGGGTCGCTGCTCAGTTTGCCGTTCTCGACGTAGTTGGCTTTCGGGTTGCTCGGCGGGTTGAGGATGCTCTGCACATGACCGCTGTTGGACAGCACGAAGCGCCGCTCGCCACCGAGCAACAGCGTCGAGCGATACACCGCGTCCCACGGTGTGATGTGATCGTTGATGCCGGCGACGCTGAAGCTGTCGACGGTGACCTTTTGCAAATCGATCGGCGTGCCACACACTTCCAGCCCGCCCGGGTGGGTCAGCGGGTTGTGCTTGAAGAAGTCCAGCAGGTCGCCATGCAGGGCGGCCGGCAGGCGCGTGTTGTCGTTGTTCCAGTAGAGAATGTCGAACGCCGGTGGCTCCTTGCCCAACAGGTAGTTGTTGACGAAGTAGCTCCAGATCAAATCGTTGGGGCGCATCCACGCGAAGACCTTGGCCATGTCGCGGCCGTCCAGCACACCTTTCTGATAGGAACGGCGCTTGGCGGCTTCCAGAGTCTGTTCGTCGGCGAACAGCGTAGCGGGGCTGTCCATCTGACTGTCGAGCAAGCTCACCAGGTAAGTCGCGCTGGACACCCTGCGCAGCTGCCGCTTGGCCTGCAAGTGACCCTGCAACGCGGCAATGGTCAGCCCGCCGGCGCAGGCGCCCATCAGGTTGACCTCGCGTGCGCCGGTGATCGCCCGGCAGACATTCATGGCCTCTTCCACGGCTTCCACGTAGCTCGAGAGCCCCCATTCGCGGTGACGCACATCCGGGTTGCGCCAACTGATCATGAAGGTTTGCAGGCCGTTTTTCAGGGCGTACTGGACAAAGCTGTTATGGGGGCTCAGATCGAAAATGTAGTACTTGTTGATTTGCGGCGGCACCACCAGCAGGGGCTTGGAATACTGCTTTTCGCTCATCGGCTTGTACTGGATCAACTCCAGCAGCTCGTTGCGAAACACCACGGCACCGGTGGTGGTGGCGACCGTCTTGCCGACCTCGAACGCTTGCTTGGTGACTTGCCGTGGCAGGCCGTCGTTGTGCAGCAGATCGTCCACCAAATGGCTGATGCCACGCACCAGGCTGTTACCGCCGGAATTGAACAGTTCCTTGACCGCCAGTGGATTGAGCAGGGTGTTGGAGGGCGATACGGCATCGTTGAGCAGGGCGAAAGCGAAGTGGGCGCGGGCGCGGTCGTCCGGGCTCATGTCGCTCTCGTCGATCCAGCTCTTGACCTGTTTCTGCCAGCTCAGATAGGCCTGCAGGCTACGGCGATAAAACGGGTTGAGGCTCCACGCCGGGTCGGTGAAGCGAGCGTCCTGCGGGTTGGTCGGGTGCAGGGTTTCGCCCAGCAGCACACGGCCAAGCTGACCGCCGAGTTTGAGGGCATGTCGGGCACTGTGTACCGGATTGCGCAAGCCATGAGCGGCCACACTGCGCAGGGTCGACAACAGATCCCGACCGCGCAGGCCGGTAATCGCACTCTGTGCATTGATGAACGCGGCGGGAGTCGGTAGGGAATCCCTCGCTGGTTTCTCGCGCATGAGTCAACACTCCTTCGTCTTCAGGCCAAAAACAAATACACCGAACCAGAACACCATAGACGCTGTAACGGGTTGTTGCGCGGCGTGACGTCCTGCCGACCGCTGAGGCAGCGGTTTAGCTGCCCAATGGTGCCGGACGCGGATGCATCACCGCGCGCTGGCGCTCCTCTTCCAGGAATTTCATGATGATCGGGGCCACCGCTTCGGCCCGGGTAATCAGGAACAGATGCCCGTCATCGATGATGTGCAGCTGGGCGTTGGGAATTCGCCAGGCCAGCAAGCGCATGTTGACCAACGGGATCAGTGGGTCATCGTCGCCGGCCAGTACCAGGGTCGGCTGGCGGATCTTGTGCAACCAGTGAATGCTGGTCCAGCCGAGGCCGGCGAACAGCTGCCAGTAGTAACCGAGCTTGCCCGCTGAACGCACCTTGGCCGCATGGCTGGCGGCCAGCGTCGGGTCGCGACGGAACGCACCACCGTAGATCATCGGCGCAATGCGGATCACGTGGGACGGCTGGATGTAACGTCGCGGGCTGGCCATCATCCACAGCACTTTCGGTTTGCCCGGCACCATCACCGCACCTGCCGCCGTTGCGGCCAGCACGAGTTTCTTGCAGCGCTCCGGATAGTCGAAGGCGAACTGCTGGGCCAGGGCGCCACCCCAGGACACGCCGATGACGTTGACCTGCCCGTAGTCGAGATAGTCGAGCATCCGCGCCGTAAGTTTCGCCAGGCTCGGAAAACGATACGGCCGGTTCGGTGTCGACGAACCGCCGACGCCGGGTACGTCGAAGGCGATGACTTCCAGGTCCGGGTCCAGCGCCGCGATGAACGGAAACACCAGCTCCAGGTTGGCGCCGATGCCGTTGAAAATCAGCAGGGGCGTCAAGTGAGGCTTGCCGGGGCGTACCGCCGTGCGAAGCGTCTGGCCATCCAGATCGACGGTACGGAATATGAAGGGTTGCGGCATGCTTCTGGCCCTGTGGGTCGCTATCTCAAATTCTTCCTCGATCCCCTTGTGGGAGCGGGCTTGCTCGCGAATGCGTCAGGTCAATCGACATCAATGTTGAATGATCAATTGCTTTCGCGAGCAAGCCCGCTCCCACAGGAGGATGAGGTGTGTCAGTTACCGCTCATGCACATAGGTGCCTGGCGCGGCTTCACCCGCTGGATAGGCCTTGTTGCCCAACTTCAGTGGTGCTTTTTTCAGGTTGCCCGCACGCTGTGCCTGCCACGCCTGCCAGTGCAGCCACCAGGAGTCGGCGTGCTTGGTCGACTCCTCTTGCCAGTCATCGGCATTGGCGGTCATTTCGGTGCTGGTCATGTAACGCGATTTCGGATTGCCCGGCGGGTTCAGGATGCTCTGGATGTGCCCGCTGCTGGACAGCACGAATTCAACGTTGCCGCCGAACAGTTGCGCCGATTTGTAGCAGGAACGCCACGGGGTGATGTGGTCGTTGGTGCCGGCCAGCGAGAAGATGTCGGCGGTGACCTTCTTCAGATCGATTGGCGTGCCGCACACTTCCAGTGCATCGGCACGGGTCAGCGGGTTACTTTTGAACATCTCGATCAGGTCGCCATGGAACGCAGCGGGCAACCGGGTGGTGTCGTTGTTCCAGAACAGAATGTCGAATACCGGCGGTTCGTTGCCCAACAGGTAGTTGTTGACCCAGTAGTTCCAGATCAGGTCGTTGGGGCGCATCCAGGCGAAGACTTTCGCCATGTCGCGGCCTTCGAGGACACCGGCCTGGTAGGAGTGACGCTTGGCGGCTTCGAGGGTTTGCTCGTCGACGAACAGGGCCACGTCGCTGTCCAGGGTGGTGTCGAGCACGCTGACCAGCAGGGTCAGGGCGTTGACCTTGTTCTCACCGATTGCCGCGTAGTGGCCCAGCAGCGCGGTGCAGGTGATGCCGCCGGAGCAGGCACCGAGCATGTTCACGTCTTTGCTGCCGGTGATCGAGGTGACCACATCAACCGCTTCCTTGAGCGCTTCGATGTAGGTCGACAGGCCCCACTCGCGCTGCTCCTTGGTCGGGTTGCGCCAGCTGACGATGAAGGTCTGCACGTTGTTGCGCAGGCAGAACCGCGCCAGGCTCTTTTCCGGGCTCAGGTCGAAAACGTAGAACTTGTTGATCTGCGGCGGTACCACCAGCAGTGGGCGTTCATGCACCTGTTCGGTGATCGGCTTGTACTGGATCAACTCCAGCACGTCGTTGCGAAAGACCACCGCACCCTCGGTCACGCCAAGCGTCTTGCCGACCTCGAATGCGCCCATGTTGACCTGGCTCGGCATGCCGCCGTTATGCACCAGGTCCTTGGCCAGATGCGAGAGGCCATCGAGCAGGCTCTTGCCACCGGTTTCGAAGAAGCGCTTGACCGCCGCCGGGTTGGCCGCCGTGTTGGTCGGGGCGAAGGCTTCGGTCATCAGGTTGATCACGAAGTGCCCGCGGCTGACGTCCTTGGCCGGCAGGTTGCTGTCGTCGATCCAGTCGTGGAGTTCCTTGCGCCACGCCAGGTAGGTTTGCAGATAACGTTTGTAGAGCGGGTTCTGGCTCCAGGCCGGATCCGCAAAGCGACGGTCATCGCTGCCCGGTTGCAGCTCGGATTTGCCGAACAGCACGTTCTTGAGTTCAAGGCCGAAATGAGCGACATGTTTGGCGCTGTGAATCGGTTGTTTGATGGCCTGCCTGAGCACCATTCGAGCAGAAGCCAGTAGATCCTTTCCACGCAGTCCAACGACAGGATTCAGCCCCAAGGTGTTTTCCGAGGCTTGACTCTTCAAGTCATCGTTATTCTTGTTACTCATCTACGACGCTCCATTGTCCTGAGACGAGTACCGGGTCCTGCTGTGTAGTCACACAGCCAATGCCAGGTACTACTGCTCGGGGTGACCGTTAATACTGCATCGCTGCTTTTTTAATGCAGAGAGCACTGCAGGGAACTTGCCAGTTCCATTGGTTACCCGAGTTTAATTTTTTTCGCAAGCAGGCCAATCGGCGGCCCTGAAGCGGAGCATTCAAACAGATGAAATTAGAAAATGCCCTCTAAAGAGCAAGAGGCTCGGATTAGAGCATCAGCTTGACGACGGATTCGTTCGGATCGCGGGTTTTTCCGGCGGCTTTGAGCTCGGCCAGATAATCTTCCCAGAGTGCGTCATAACGTCGCCCCAGCTCGTACAGATATTCCCAGGTGAACAAGCCGCTGTCGTGGCCGTCGTCGAAGGTCAGTTTCAGTGCGTACTGACCGGCCGGTTCTACCTTGGTGATGCCGACATTGATCTTGCCGAATTGCAGGATGGGTTTGCCGTGGCCCTGGACCTCGGCGGAAGGCGAGTGCACGCGCAGGAACTCGGCGGGCAGGGTGTATTCCTCGCCGGACGCGTATTTCAGCGACAGGGTTTTCGAGGCTTTGTGCAGCTTGATGTCGGTGGGGAGTTGAGTCATGAGCGGATGTCCGATTGTGTGTGGGACCCCGATTCAAATGTGGGAGCGGGCTTGCTCGCGAAGGGGCCTTAACATTCAACAGTGATGTTGATTGTCAGACCGCTTTCGCGAGCAAGCCCGCTCCCACAGGGTCCGTCATCGTTGTAAGTATGGCTTACAGGATATAACGGGACAGGTCTTCGTTCTGCGCCAATTCGCCCAGGTGGCTGTTGACGTAGTCGGCGTCGATCTGGATCACCTTGCCGTCATGAACGCTGGCCAGGTCGCCGGCGCTGAACGACACCTCTTCGAGCAAGCGCTCAAGCAACGTGTGCAAACGGCGGGCACCGATGTTTTCGGTTTTCTCGTTGACCTGCCAGGCGATCTCCGCGATGCGCTTGATGCCGCTCGGCTGGAACTCGATGCCCAGGCCTTCGGTTTTCAGCAGTGCGCAGTATTGCTCGGTGAGCGAAGCGTGAGGCTCGCTGAGGATGCGTTCGAAGTCTTCCGGGCTCAGGGCCTTGAGTTCGACACGAATCGGCAGGCGGCCTTGCAGCTCGGGCACCAGGTCGCTCGGCTTGCTCAGGTGGAACGCACCCGAAGCAATGAACAGGATGTGGTCGGTCTTGACCATGCCCAGCTTGGTGTTGACGGTGCAGCCTTCGATCAGCGGCAGCAGGTCGCGCTGCACGCCTTCACGGGACACATCGATGCCACCCGAATTACCGCGCTTGGCCACCTTGTCGATTTCGTCGATGAACACGATGCCATGCTGCTCGACCGCTTCCAGGGCCTTGGCCTTCAACTCTTCATCGTTGACCAGGCGGCTGGCTTCTTCGTCGCGCACCAGCTTGAGCGCTTCCTTGACCTTGAGCTTGCGGGCTTTCTTCTTGCCCTTGCCCATGTTGGCAAACAGGCTTTGCAGCTGGTTGGTCATTTCTTCCATGCCCGGTGGCGCGGAGATATCGACGCCGGCCATTTCGGCGACTTCGATTTCGATCTCCTTGTCATCCAGCTGACCTTCGCGCAGGCGCTTGCGGAACAGCTGGCGGGTGTTGGAGTCGGCAGTCGGGGCGTCGTCGTTGCTGAAGCCCATGCGTGCCGGTGGCAGCAGGGCGTCGAGGATGCGCTCTTCGGCGGCGTCTTCGGCGCGGTGGCGAACCTTGACGATTTCCTGCTCGCGCAACAGCTTGATCGCGGCATCGGCCAGGTCACGAATGATCGATTCGACGTCGCGGCCGACATAGCCGACTTCGGTGAACTTGGTCGCTTCGACCTTGATGAACGGCGCATTGGCCAGTTTTGCCAGGCGACGGGCGATCTCGGTTTTACCGACGCCGGTCGGGCCGATCATCAGGATGTTCTTTGGTGTTACTTCAACACGCAGCTCTTCAGGCAGCTGCATGCGGCGCCAGCGGTTGCGCAGGGCAATGGCGACGGCGCGCTTGGCATCGTCCTGGCCGATGATATGGCGATTGAGTTCGTGGACGATTTCACGGGGAGTCATGGACATAATATTCAGTGGACCTCAAGCAAGAATGAGCCGTGGCGCGATGGCTGCACGGGCTTACTCGGCGCAGTCCTGCTCCTCAATGGTCTGGGTGTGATTGGTGAATACGCAGATGTCGGCGGCGATGCCGAGGGCGGTTTCGACGATTTCCCGGGCCGACAGATCGGTTTTCTTCAGCAGCGCGCTGGCAGCGGCCTGGGCGTAACCGCCGCCGGAACCCATGGCGATCAGGCCTTCTTCGGGTTCAACCACATCGCCGTTGCCGGTGATGATCAGGGAGGCGTCTTTGTTGGCGACGGCGAGCATGGCTTCGAGGCGGCTCAGGGAGCGGTCGGTGCGCCATTCTTTGGCGAGTTCGACGGCGGCGCGCACCAGGTGACCCTGGTGTTTTTCAAGCTGGCCTTCGAAACGTTCGAAGAGGGTAAAGGCGTCAGCGGTAGCGCCGGCAAACCCGGCAATGACCTGACCGTGGTACAGGCGGCGAACTTTTTTCGCGTTGCCTTTCATCACGGTATTACCAAGGGAAACCTGGCCGTCGCCGCCCATGACGACTTTGCCGTGGCGGCGAACTGAAACGATGGTGGTCAAGGGAAGAGTCTCCACGCAGCGGGGCGAAAATGCCTTATGCCCATTCATATGGGGGTGGTGGAGTGGATTTCAACTGTAGGAAGGGAGAGGGGACGAGTGGTGTGAGTCAGATGGGGCTGTGGTGTTTGTCAGGGCCCCTTCGCGAGCAAGCCCGCTCCCACATTGGAATGCGGTCGAATGTGGGAGCGGGCTTGCTCGCGAAGAACGATAACGCGGTGATCCTGAAGGAGTCAGCGGCTCTGGCGTTGTTGTAACAACAGATTGCTGAAGCCGGCACCGGCCAATTGTTTCTGCGCGGTGGTCAGTTGTTCGCGGTTGCTGAACGGTCCGACCAATACTCGATACCAGGTTTCGTCTTTCACCGTGCCGGACTCAACCGCCACGGCCTGGCCCAGCAGAATGATCTGCGCCCGCACCTTGTCCGCATCAGTCTCTTTGCGGAACGAGCCAGCCTGCAGGAAAAACTTCGTCACAGGTGCAGCCTTGACCGGTGGCGCAGGAGGCGGAGTAAGCCCGGCCAGGGCTGCCTGGGCGCGAGCCGTGTCGATCTTCGCCGCTTCGGCCGGGGTGACCGGCGTTGTCGGGATGGCCGGTACTTGCGGCGTCGGCAGGGTTTTTTCCGGCACGGCATCCGGCGGCACGATGACTTCCGATTCCGGCAGCAAGGTGTAGAAGTCGTACTTCGGCTTCACCGGTTGCGTCGGGCTTGGCGGGGTCTTGTTGGCCTCGGCGATCTTGCTGGCTTTCTGCTGTTGCTCGACTTTCTCACGCTTGACCGTGTCGCTGCCCTTGCCCGGCTCCAGTTTCATCAAAAACACAAGGAACGCGCCGACCGTGAGGCCGATGACCATCCACAACCAACCCGGAATCGGTTGCTTTGCAGGAGCTTGGTAACGGCTGGCGCCACGCTTGGGTGCAGGTTTTTTCTTGGCAGCCAACTTACATACGCTCCAGAGTTTCCAGGCCCAAGAGTTCCAGGCCTTGCTTGAGAGTGCGTCCGGTCAGCGCGGCGAGGCGCAGACGGCTCTGCATTTGTGCCGGGGTATCGGCGGCGAGGATCGGGCAGTTCTCGTAGAAGCTGGAGAACAGGCCGGCGACGTCGTACAGGTAGGTGCAGAGGATGTGCGGGGTGCCTTTTTCGGACACGTTGTTCAGGATCTCGCCAAACTGCGCGAGCTTCGCTGCCAGTTCGTGCTCGTGCGCTGCTTCGAGGACGATCTGGCCGTCGACTTCGCTGAAGTCCTTGCCGAGCTTGCGGAATACGCCGGCCACGCGGGTGTAGGCGTACAGCAGGTACGGTGCGGTGTTGCCTTCGAAGTTGAGCATCAGGTCGAAGTTGAAGCTGTAGTCACTGGTGCGGTGCTTGGACAGGTCCGCGTATTTCACCGCGCCGATGCCCACCACCTTGGCGATGTTGCGCAACTCGGCTTCGGCAAGTGTAGGGTTCTTGTCCTTGACCAGGGTGTAGGCGCGTTCCTGGGCTTCGGTCAGCAGGTCGATCAGCTTCACGGTGCCGCCATCACGGGTCTTGAACGGACGACCGTCCGCGCCGTTCATGGTGCCGAAGCCCATGTGTTCCATTTCCATCGGATGGGTCACGAAACCGGCCTTGCGCGCCACGGCGAACACTTGCTGGAAGTGCAGGGCCTGACGCTGGTCGACGAAGTACAGCGCGCGATCGGCCTTGAGTTTGCCGCTGCGGTAGCGCACGGCGGCCAGGTCGGTGGTGGCGTAGAGGTAGCCGCCGTCGGCCTTGACGATGATCACCGGCAACGGGTCGCCGTCGGCGTTCTTGAACTCGTCGAGGAACACGCACTGGGCGCCGTTGCTCTCGACCAGCATGCCTGCGGCCTTCAAGTCGTTGACCACGTTGATCAGGTCGTCGTTGTAGGCGCTTTCGCCCATCACGTCGGCCATGGTCAGTTTGACGTTGAGCAGTTCGTAGATCTTCTGGCAGTGGGACAGCGAGATGTCCTTGAACTTGCTCCACAGCGCCAGGCAATCGGCGTCGCCGGCCTGTAACTTGACCACCAGGCCACGGGCGCGGTCGGCGAACTCTGCGGATTCGTCGAAGCGTTGCTTGGCGGCGCGGTAGAAGTTCTCCAGGTCCGACAGCTCGTCGCTGGTGATCGGGTTTTCCTGCAGGTAAGCCATCAGCATGCCGAACTGGGTGCCCCAGTCGCCGACGTGGTTCTGACGGATCACGGTGTCGCCGAGGAATTCCAGCACACGGGCCACGCCGTCGCCGATGATGGTCGAGCGCAGGTGGCCGACGTGCATCTCTTTGGCCAGGTTCGGCGCCGACAGGTCGACCACGGTGCGCTGCACCGGGCCGGCCTTGCGCACGCCGATGTGGGCGTCGGCCAGGGCGGCGTCCAGGCGGGTCGCCAGGGCGTCGGTGTTCTGGAAGAAGTTCAGGAAGCCCGGGCCGGCGATTTCGGTCTTGGCGACATTTTCGTCAGCCGGCAGCGCGGCGATGATTTTTTCCGCCAGATCGCGCGGCTTCATGCCGGCCGGCTTGGCCAGCATCATGGCGATGTTGCTGGCGAAATCGCCGTTCTTCTTGTCGCGGGAGTTTTCCACCTGGATCGCCGGCGACAGGCCTTCAGGCAACACACCTTCGTTGACGAGTTGGGTGATGGCTTGTTGGATCAGCTGGCGAATGGTGTCTTTCATGGTCTTCTCTTTCGACCGCAGGTGCGGCGGCGCATCATGCGCTGGTGGAAAAACTGGGCATTATCCGTTGCGAAGACGGGCTTGCCAACCATAGCAGGCAGGATATGGATGTGTGGTGACAATTAGGGCCTCTTCGCGAGCAAGCCCGCTCCCACAGTAGATCCTGGGTGTGCATAGGTTCTGCATTCAGCACAATTCCCCCTGTGGGAGCGGGCTTGCTCGCGAAAGCGATCTCAAAATCAATATAGATCTACGGGATCGACATCCAAAGACCAGCGCACCGCCCGTCCGCTCGGCATCTGCTCCAGTACCAGCAACCAACTGGCCAGCAATCGATGCAAGGGTGCCCGCGCCGTAGCCTGTACCAACAGTTGCGCACGATAACGCCCGGCCCGGCGCTCCATCGGCGCCGGGACCGGTCCCAGCAATTCAATGCCGGTCAGATTCTGCTCGGCCAGCAAACGTTCGGCCTCGCTGCACGCCTCATCCAGGAATCCTTCGGCCTGACCCGGTTTATGCGCCTCGGCCCGCAGCAGCGCCAGGTGCGCAAACGGCGGCAACCCGGCCGCACGGCGTTCACTCAAGGCCTGTTCGGCAAAGGCGAAATAGCCTTGCTCGGTCAATTGCACCAGCAGCGGATGGTCGGCCAGGTGCGTCTGGATAATCACCTTGCCCGGCTCTTCGGCGCGACCTGCGCGGCCGGCGACCTGCACGATCAGCTGAGCCATGCGCTCACTGGCGCGGAAGTCGCCGGAGAACAGGCCGCCGTCGGCGTCGAGGATCGACACCAGCGTCACCCGTGGAAAGTGGTGACCTTTGGCAAGCATCTGCGTGCCGATCAGGATGCACGGCTGGCCTTTTTGAATGGTTGCGAACAACTGGTTCATCGCATCCTTGCGCGATGTGCTGTCGCGGTCGACCCGCAGCACCGGATAGTCCGGAAACAGAATCGCCAGGCGTTCCTCGGCCCGTTCGGTGCCGGCGCCCACGGGGCGCAGATCGACCTTGTTGCACTTCGGGCACTGGCGCGGCACGCGTTCGACGTAGCCGCAATGGTGGCAGCGCAGCTCGCCGTAACGCTGATGCACGGTCATCCGCGCGTCACAGCGCTGGCACTCGGACATCCAGCCACAGTCATGGCACAGCAGGGTCGGGGCGAAGCCGCGGCGGTTGAGGAACACCAGGACTTGTTGTCCGGCGGCCAGGGTCTGGCCGATGGCTTGTTGCATCGGCCCGGAAATGCCGCTGTCCAGCGGGCGGCTTTTGACATCCAGACGCAGGAAGCGCGGCTGTTTGGCGCCGCCGGCGCGCTCGTTCAAACGCAGCAGCCCGTACCGCCCGGTGTAGGCGTTGTGCAGGCTTTCCAGCGAAGGGGTGGCGGAGCCGAGGACAATCGGGATGTTTTCCTGTCGCGCCCGCACCAATGCCAGATCACGGGCGTGGTAGCGCAAACCTTCCTGCTGTTTATAGGAACCGTCGTGTTCTTCGTCGATGATGATCAGGCCGGGGTTCTTCATCGGTGTGAACAGGGCCGAGCGGGTGCCGATAATGATATCGGCCTCACCGTCCCGGGCGGCCAGCCAGGCCTCGAGGCGTTCGCGGTCATTGACCGCCGAATGGATCAGCGCGATACGGGCATTGAAACGCTGTTCGAAGCGCGCCAGGGTCTGCGGGCCGAGGTTGATTTCCGGGATCAGCACCAGCGCTTGCTTGCCGGCCTCGAGGGTTTCGCGGATCAACTGTAGATAGACTTCGGTCTTGCCGCTGCCGGTGACGCCGGCCAGCAGGAACGCGTGATAACTGTCGAAGCCGGCGCGAATCGCCTCATAGGCGGCGCGCTGCTCCGGGTTCAGCGGGAGTTCCGGTTGCGCCAGCCAGTGTTCGTGGCGCGCGCCCGGGGCGTGCCGGCGGATCTCGACCTGCACCAGATCCTTGGCCAGCAGCAAATCCAGGCTGTCCTTGCTCAGCATCAGTTTGCTCAGCAATTGATGGGCGACGCCATGGGGATGCTGGGCCAGCGTGGCCAGGGCTTCGCGCTGGCGCGGGGCGCGGGCGATACGCGGATCATCGAGGCGGGCCCCCGGCGCGGCGGACCAGAAACGCTCCTGGCGCGCTTCGGCCAGCTCGCCCTGGCGCAGCAGCACCGGCAGCGCCCAGCTCAAGGTGTCGCCGAGGCTGTGCTGGTAATACTGGGAGGTCCACAAGCACAGCTTGAACAGCGCTGGCGGCAGCGGTGGCGTAGCGTCGAGCAGGGCCAGGGCCGGCTTGAGCTTCTCGGCCGGGACTTCGCTGGTGTTGGTGACTTCCACCAGAATACCGATCATCTCGCGCCGGCCGAACGGTACCCGCAGGCGCATGCCGGGGTGCAGCTGGGTGCGCAGGACGCCGGCCGGAGCGCGGTAGTCGAACAGGCGGCGCAGCGGCGAAGGCAGGGCGAGGCGCAGAATGGCGTCGGGCACGCGGGGGGATCTCGATTAGCAGGCAACAAAAGAAGGGGTGGACGCGGATCAATTGTGGGAGCGGGCTTGCTCGCGAAGAAGGAGTGTCAGTCAACGCATTTATCGCCTGACACACCGCTTTCGCGAGCAAGCCCGCTCCCACAGGGGAATGCGCTTGAGGCCGGGAGCCTAGCAGACGGTCGGTCTCAGCGACAGCTTGCGTGAATGGGATTGTCTGGTAGAATCCGCGGCCTAATTACGTGCGGTATTCAACAATAGTGTTGGGTGGCGGCACGCTAGCCCGAGGAAGACACCATGAAAGCTGATATCCATCCAGAATACCCAGCAGTTGCTGTTACCTGCAGCTGCGGCAACAAGTTCGAAACCCGTTCGACCTTCGGCAAAGCCCTGGCGATCGACGTTTGCAACGAATGCCACCCGTTCTACACCGGTAAGCAGAAGACTCTGGACACTGGCGGCCGCGTTCAGCGCTTCGCCGACCGTTTCGGTGCTTTCGGCAAGAAAGCTCCAGCTGCTGCAGAGTAAGGTTAAAAAGCCTTATGGGCTTTTCCTTGCTGTTAAAAAAGGCGTCCCTTGCGGGCGCCTTTTTTGTGTCCGCGATTTGGCTCTCCGGCGCCCAGGCTTTCTGCCCGGCACCCGAGGGGCTGGCCTCTGTCGCCGTGGAGCGGGTGGTCGATGGCGACACTCTGCGCCTGGACGATGGCCGCAACGTGCGCATGATCGGCCTTAATACGCCGGAGCTGGGCAAGAAGGGCCGTTCCGACGAACCGTTCGCAGTGGCGGCGCGCAAGCGTCTCGAAGCGCTGGTCGCGGCCAGCGACGGGCAGGTCGGTTTGTTGCCCGGTAAAGAAAGCAAGGATCGCTACGGCCGCACCCTGGCCCACGTCTATGGTGCAGATGGCGCTAACCTTGAGGCGCAAATGCTCGCCGAGGGCCTCGGTTTCCTGGTGGCGGTAGCGCCGAATGTCGATCTGGTCGCGTGTCAGCAGGCGGCGGAGCGTAGCGCCCGTCAGGCCGGGCTCGGTGTGTGGCGCCAGTCACCTGTACTGAAGGCGGATCAGATCAGTGCGTCCGGGTTTGCCGTGCTCAGTGGTCGTGTGAGCAAGGTTCAGCGCAATCGCGGCGGGGTTTGGATCGAGTTGCAGGATTCGGTTGTATTGCGTGTTGCACCCAATCAACTGGCGCGATTCGATATCGCCTCGCTGGAACGCTTGGAAGGCAAGCAGGTCGAGGCGCGCGGCTGGGTGCTGGACCGTTCGCGCCGCGGCGGACTCAAGGAAGGCCAGCCGCGCTGGATGTTGCCCTTGACCGACCCGGCGATGCTTCAAGCGGTACAGTAACAAAAAATTGTAGACATTTTTTCTGTCGATTGTGAACAGTCTATCCCTTGTGTTCCGTGGCTCTTGGCCCAAAGTCGTAGGGGTCGGCGCTTGACAGGGGTGACCGGTCAGTCTTGTGGGGACTTTGCGAGGCGCGTATCCTCGCTGACCAGTCTGTCCAACAGTAAAAGCGGAATGCCAAAATGTCTGATCTGAAAACTGCCGCTCTCGAATATCACGCCAATCCTCGTCCAGGGAAGCTGAGTGTCGAGCTCACCAAGGCCACTGCTACCGCTCGCGACCTGTCGCTGGCGTACAGCCCGGGCGTAGCCGAACCAGTACGCGAGATCGCCCGCGATCCTGAACTGGCCTACAAGTACACCGGCAAAGGCAACCTGGTTGCAGTCATTTCCGATGGCACCGCGATTCTCGGCCTGGGTAACCTCGGCCCATTGGCTTCCAAGCCAGTGATGGAAGGTAAAGGCGTGCTGTTCAAGCGCTTCGCCGGCATCGACGTTTTCGACATCGAAGTCGACTCCGAAAGCCCGCAAGCCTTCATCGACACCGTCAAGCGCATCTCCATCACCTTCGGTGGCATCAACCTGGAAGACATCAAGGCGCCAGAGTGCTTTGAAATCGAACGCGCTCTGATCGAGCAGTGCGATATTCCGGTGTTCCACGATGACCAGCACGGCACCGCTATCGTGACGGCGGCCGGCATGATCAACGCCCTGGAAATCGCTGGCAAAACCCTCGCTGATGCCAAGATCGTCTGCCTGGGCGCCGGTGCGGCCGCCATCTCCTGCATGAAATTGCTGGTGAGCATGGGCGCCAACATCGAAAACATCTACATGGTCGACCGTACCGGCGTGATCCACTCCGGCCGTGACGACCTGAACCAGTACAAGGCAGTGTTCGCTCACGCGACCGACAAGCGCACCCTGGCTGACGCCCTGCAAGGCGCTGACGTGTTCGTTGGCCTGTCCGGCCCGAACCTGCTGAGCGCTGAAGGCCTGCTGTCGATGGCGCCTAACCCGATCGTGTTCGCCTGCTCCAACCCGGATCCGGAAATCTCCCCGGAACTGGCGCACGCCACCCGTAACGACGTGATCATGGCCACCGGTCGTTCCGACTACCCGAACCAGGTCAACAACGTACTGGGCTTCCCGTTCATCTTCCGTGGTGCCCTGGACGTTCGCGCCAAGCGCATCAACGAAGAAATGAAAGTGGCTGCGGCCAACGCCCTGCGTGAACTGGCCAAGCTGCCAGTACCTCAGGAAGTGTGCGACGCCTACGGCGGCATCAAGCTGGAATTCGGTCGTGAGTACATCATTCCGAAGCCAATGGATGCCCGTCTGATCACCCTGATCTCCGATGCCGTGGCTAAAGCCGCCATCGAGACCGGTGTGGCGACCCTGCCGTATCCGAAGAACTACCCGCTCAAAAGCGTGGATGACGTGTTCAACGGCTAAGCCGTTGTAGCGCTTCGATGAAAAGCCCCGGCTTGTGAGAGTCGGGGCTTTTTTGTACCTGACAGTTTTGTGCCGCCTGTGAGGGCCTCTTCGCGAGCAAGCCCGCTCCCACAGGGTTAGAAGCGTACATAAAACCTGTGCTCACCATCGCCCAATGTGGGAGCGGGCTTGCTCGCGAAGAGGCCGGGCCAGACAGCATCAAAACCGGCAGGCAAAAAAAGCCCCGCACTTCTTTCGAAGACGGGGCTTTTCAGTGCTGCGGCAATCAGAACAAATCGATCGGCGCCGCTTCATCCGCCGGCAGCGGGCTGCCAGGTGCCAGGCCGTTGCCCAGTTCGTTCCCCGACGGTGGTGTATCTTCGACCTTGAACAGTTCGAAGTAGGCCCCCGGCGTGCCCGGGCTGGCTGCGCGGCCGCTGATCGGGTCGACTCGCAGGCTGAGGATGCCTTCCGGCTCCTGTTGCGTATGCGGCGGTTTGCCTTTGAGCGCGGCGCCCATGTAGTTCATCCAGATCGGCAGCGCGACGGTGCCACCGAACTCCTTGCGACCCAGGCTTTCCGGCTGATCGAAACCGGTCCACACGGTGGTCACGTAATCGGCGTTGTAGCCGGAGAACCAGGCGTCCTTGGATTCGTTGGTCGTACCGGTCTTGCCGGCAATGTCAGGGCGGCCCAGGGCCAGCGCGCGGCGGCCGGTACCGAGCTTGATCACGTCCTCAAGCATGCTGTTGAGGATGTACGTGGTGCGCCCGTCAACGATGCGTTCGGCCACGGCGGGAGCTTGTGGCGCCTGCGTAGCGCCCGGGGCTTCGCCTGGCGTTGCGTTGACCGTGAAGGCTTGAGGGGCGGGCACGGCAATGCCATCGCTGGCCGCACCGCCCTGAGGCACGCTCCGCGGGTTGGCGACGAACAGTGTGTCGCCGTTGCGGCTTTCGATCTTGTCGATGATGTACGGGGTGATCTTGTAGCCGCCGTTGGCGAAGGTGCTCCAGCCAGTGGCGATTTCCATTGGCGTCAGGGTCGCGGTGCCCAGCGCCAGGGACAGGTTGGGTGGCAGGTCCTGTTTGTTGAAGCCGAAGCGCGTGATGTAGTCGATGGTCTTGCCAACGCCCATCGCTTGCAGCAGGCGGATCGATACCAGGTTGCGCGACTTGTACAGCGCTTCACGCAGGCGGATCGGGCCGAGGAAGGTGTTGGTGTCGTTCTTCGGACGCCAGACCTTGTCCAGGTACTCGTCGACGAACACGATCGGTGCGTCGTTCACCAGGCTGGAGGCGGTGTAGCCGCTATCCAGTGCGGCGGCGTAGACGAAGGGTTTGAAGCTCGAACCCGGCTGGCGCTTGGCCTGCAATGCGCGGTTGTAGTTGCTCTGCTCGAAGGCGAAACCGCCGACCAGCGAACGAATGGCACCGTTCTGTGGGTCCAGGGATACCAGCGCGCCCTGGGCCTGCGGGATCTGGCTGAACTTCAGCGATTTGTCCGGCTGACGCTGCACGCGAATCAGATCGCCGACCTGGGCCACGTCCGAGGGTTGTTTCGGGTTGGCGCCCATGCTGTTGGTATTCAGGAACGGCCGGGCCCACTTCATGGTGTCCCAGTTCACGTGTTCCTGGCCGGTGCGGGTCAACACTTGCAGGCCGTTCTTGTCGACCTGGGTCACGATGGCCGGTTCCAGGCCACTGATGGTGCGTTGTTTGGTCAGTTCGGTGGCCCAGGCTTCGCGAGTCTTGCCCGGCAGCCGCGACTCTGGCCCGCGATAGCCGTGGCGCTGATCGTAGGTCATCAGGCCTTCATGGACCGCAGTGTTGGCCAGTTCCTGGAGGTCGCTCGGCACCGTGGTGGTGACGCGGAAGCCTTCGGTATACGCCTCGCTGCCATAACGCCCGACCATTTCGGCACGGGCCATTTCGGCGATGTACGGGGCGTTCACTTCCGGGGTCGGCACGTGATAGCTGGCGTTCAGCGGCTCGTTGATCGCAGTGGTGTAGTCGGCCTCGCTGATTTTTCCGAGCTTGTACATGCGTCCCAGGATCCAGTCACGACGCTCCTTGCTGCGCGCCGGATTGGCCAGCGGGTTGAAACGCGACGGCGCCTTGGGCAGACCGGCGATCATCGCCATCTGCGCCAGGCTGACATCGCGGATCGATTTGCCGTAATAGACCTGTGCCGCCGCCTCGATGCCGTAGGCACGGTTACCCAGATAGATCTTGTTGACGTACAGCTCGAGGATCTCGTCCTTGGTCAGCTGCCGTTCGATCTGCAGGGCCAACAGGATCTCGGTGGTTTTGCGCGAAAAGCTGCGTTCGCTGGTCAGGAAGAAGTTCTTTGCCACCTGCATGGTGATCGTGCTGCCGCCGGACTGGATGTGTCCGCTTTTGATCAGCTGGGTCGCGGCACGCATCAGGCTGCTCGGATCGACGCCATAGTGGTTGGCGAAATTGTCGTCTTCAGCACTTAGTAACGCATTGATGAAGTTGGGGGGAATTTCGGCGAAACGGATCGGTGTGCGGCGCATTTCGCCGAATTCTGCGATCAACTTGTTATCGCTGCTGTAGACCCGCAAAGGGATCTGCAACTGGATGCTTCTCAGCGCCTCCACGGACGGTAGTCCGGGACTAAGGTAAAGGTACGCCCCGCTCAGACCCAGAAGGAGTCCGCAGAAAACCGCGACGATGGACCAACCGAAAAACTTCAGCAGACGAATCAAGGCTTTTGGATATCCAGGGCAAAAATGAATTGGGCAACAGGGTTCGGGCTAAATGAGAACGACCTGCGCTTGAGCAAATGCGGAAAAAAAACGTTGGGCATTATAAGCATTTTTCTGATCGGGAGCGTCATTGGCGCTGCTGTCAAGACGGGTGGATTGAACGCAATGGATATTGCAGAGTCCGTAACTCACGGAAAGTCATAGGGAATTGGTAGTGCTAGGACTCTTCAACAAAAAATCCAATACGCTCCTGGGAATCGACATCAGCTCCACCTCGGTGAAACTTCTTGAGTTGAGCCGTCAGGGTGAGCGTTTTCGAGTCGAGGCCTATGCGGTCGAGCCGTTGCCGGTCGGCGCGGTGATCGAAAAGAATATCGCTGAGCTTGAAGGCGTGGGGCTGGCCCTCGCGCGCGCGCTGGCCAAGGCCAGAACCGGCCTCAAGAACGCGGCCGTGGCCGTGGCGGGCTCAGCGGTGATCACCAAGACCATCGAGATGGATGCCGGTCTGTCCGAGGACGAGATGGAAAGCCAGCTGAAGATCGAGGCTGATCAGTACATTCCTTATCCCCTGGACGAAGTCGCGATCGACTTTGAAGTCCAGGGCACCTCCGTGCGCAATCCGGATCGCGTCAAGGTGCTGCTAGCCGCTTGCCGCAAGGAAAACGTCGAAGTCCGCGAGGCAGCCCTGGCCCTGGCGGGGCTGACCGCCCGCGTGGTCGATGTCGAGGCCTACGCGCTGGAGCGTTCATTCGAATTGCTGGCCAGTCGGCTCGCGGTTACCGAGGAGCGTTTGACGGTCGCAATGGTGGACATCGGCGCCACCATGACCACCCTGAGCGTCCTGCACAACGGGCGGATTATCTACACCCGCGAACAACTGTTCGGCGGTCGGCAGTTGACCGAGGAAATCCAGCGTCGCTATGGCCTGACGCTGGAGCAGGCGGGGCTGGCGCAAAAGAAGGGCGGTCTGCCGGATGACTATGCCACTGAGGTCTTGCAGCCATTTCGAGAGGCACTTGTGCAGCAGGTGTCGCGCTCGTTGCAGTTCTTCTTTGCCTCAGGCCAGTACAGCGCCGTCGACCATGTCCTGCTGGCCGGCGGTACCGCGTCGATCCCGGGGCTGGACCGTTTGATCGAGCAGCAATTGGGTACGCCGACCCAGGTCGCGAATCCTTTTTGCGAAATGACTCTGGGCAGCAAGGTCAATGGTGCTGCCCTGGCGAGTGATGCCCCGGCGTTGATGATCGCCTGTGGTCTGGCCCTCAGGAGCTTCGACTGATGGCACGGATCAACCTTTTACCTTGGCGTGAGGAGCGGCGTGAAGTCCGTCGCAAGCGCTTCCTGCTGGTCCTGGTGGCCGTGATGGTGGGCACGATGGGCGCGGTGCTGGTCGCGAACCAGGCCATCAGCGGTGCCGTCGACCGGCAAGTCGCCCGTAACGATTACCTCGGCAAGCAAGTCGCCGTAGTCGATGAGCGGATCAAACAGATCAATGATCTCAAGGCGCGCCGTCAGCAACTGGTCGAGCGCATGCGCATCATCCAGGACCTGCAAGGCAATCGCCAAATCAGCGGGCGAATATTTGACCAGCTGGCGCGAGCCCTGCCCGACGGCGTGTATTTCACCGAAGTGAAAATGACCGCAAAGACCTTGTCCATCACCGGCGCTGCGCAATCCAACAACCGTGTTTCAGACTTGATGCGCAACCTCGAAGCATCAGACTGGTTCGACGCGCCGAGCCTGACCGAGGTCAAGGCCACAGCTGCCGGCCAGGTGGTGCAGGCTAATGTCTTCCAGTTGACCGTTCGCCAGGTTCAGCCCGCAACACCGGAGGGGGGTAAATGAGTCCGTCCGAATGGTTCGAAGAGCTGCGCAAGATCGACATCAATGATCTGGATACCAGCAACATGGGTTCCTGGCCGCCGGCGATCAAGTTTCTGGTGGCTGGTTTGCTCGTGCTTCTGGTGCTGGCCCTGGGCTACAACTTTTCCAGTCGCGACCTTATGAGTCAGCTCGATCTCAAGCGCGAGGAAGAGTCGACACTCAAGGAGCAGTTCGCCGACAAAGCCCGCATGGCGGCGAATCTGGATCTCTATACCCGGCAGTTGAAGGAGATGGAGAACGCCTTCGGCGTGCTGTTGCGGCAACTGCCCGGCGACACCGAAGTGCCCGGCTTGCTGGAAGACATCACGCGTACGGGCCTGGGCAGTGGCCTGGAGTTCGAAGAGATCAAGCTGCTGCCGGAGGTCGCCCAGCCGTTCTATATCGAACTGCCGATCCAGATCACGGTCACCGGGGATTACCACGACCTGGCCACCTTCGTCAGTGGTGTGGCCGGGTTGCCGCGAATCGTCACCTTGCACGATTTCGATCTTGCGCCCGTCAGCCCCGAGGGTGGTCCGAAGCTGCGCTTGACCATCCTCGCCAAGACCTACCGCTACAACGACAAGGGACAGCATCAATGAGCCCGGCACGTTGTTTTTTTGTGGTGGTGTTGCTGTCTGCCCTGTCCGGTTGTGGCGCGGGCGATGACTACACCGATCTGGACGCGTACATGAACGAAATGCGCCTGCATGGGCCGGGGAAGATTGAACCAACGCCGGTATTCCGGTCTTACCCGGCATTCACTTACAACGTGACGAATCTGCGCAGCCCGTTTTCACCGCAGATCAGCACTGATCTGGCGGCCCGGCGGCGGGGTTCGCATAACGTCAAACCCGACCCTGGTCGGGTCAGGCAATACCTCGAAGGCTTCAACATCGAGCAATTTGAAATGGTCGGTACCCTTTCCAATGCAACGGGCTCCTATGCCTTGCTGCGCGGGGCGGGTGGGGTGCACCGGCTGAAAGTCGGCGATTACCTGGGGCGTAACGACGGACGGATCGTTGCGATCAGCGGCTCGCAAGTCGATGTGGTTGAAATTGTCCCTGATGGTCAGGGTGCTTGGCTGGAGCGTCCCCGGACCATTTCTTTGAAAGAGCACTCATAGTGGAACTCCAATAATGAACAGGATTCTTTCCACCGTCGGCCTTTCGCTATGGATAGCGTTGTTGTCGCCGATGGTACAAGCGGCCAATCTCAAGGCGCTGGATGTCGCGGCGCTGCCGGGTGACCGTGTCGAGTTGAAGTTGTCGTTCGATGCGCCGCCCCCGGTGCCCCACGGCTACACAACGGATTCACCGGCCCGGATTGCCCTGGATTTGCCGGGTGTCGCCAGTCGGCTGGCCAGCAAGACTCGCGATCTCGGCAGTGGAAATGCCCGCAGTGCTACGGTGGTGGAAGCCAGGGACCGTACGCGATTGATCATCAACCTGACCCAGCCGGCCCCATACGACTCGCGAATTGAAGGCAACAATTTGCTGGTAGTTGTCGGGCAGGGAGTCAAACCGTCGACATCCAGGCCGGCGGCCGCAGCAATGCCGGTTCCGGCACGAGCCGCCGCGACGGCAGGCAAGGCCATTCGGGGTGTGGATTTCCAGCGGGGAACCCAGGGCGAAGGCAACGTGGTGATCGACTTGTCGGATCCATCGATTGCGCCCGACATACAAGAGCGCGAGGGCCGGATCATCGTCGGGTTTGCCAAAACCCGATTGCCTGAGGCATTGCGCGTGCGTCTGGACGTGAAGGATTTCGCCACGCCAGTGCAGTTCGTCAATGCCAGCGCGAGCGGCGATCGAGCCACCATCAGCATTGAACCCGGAGGCACGTTCGATTACTCGACCTATCAAACTGACAATAAGCTCACGGTCAGCGTTCGCCCGGCGACGGTCGACGAGCTGCAAAAGCGCAATGCCGGGCAACAGGCCTACAGCGGCGAGAAGCTTTCGCTGAATTTCCAGGACATCGATGTGCGCTCGGTGCTGCAACTGATCGCCGATTTCACCAACCTCAATCTGGTGGCCAGCGACACGGTACAGGGGGGAATTACCCTGCGCTTGCAGAACGTGCCGTGGGATCAGGCGCTGGATCTGGTGCTGAAAACCAAGGGGCTGGACAAGCGCAAGGTCGGTAATGTCCTGCTTGTTGCGCCGGCCGATGAAATTGCTGCCCGTGAGCGTCAGGAGCTCGAATCACAGAAGCAGATTGCCGATCTGGCGCCGTTGCGTCGGGAGCTGTTGCAGGTCAACTACGCCAAGGCGGCGGACATCGCCAAGCTCTTTCAGTCGGTGACCAGTGCCGAAGCGAAACCCGACGAACGAGGGTCGATCACCGTCGATGAGCGCACCAACAACATCATCGCCTACCAGACTCAAGACCGGCTTGATGAGCTGCGCAGGATCGTCACGCAACTGGATATCCCGGTGCGCCAGGTGATGATCGAGGCGCGCATTGTCGAAGCCAACGTCGACTATGACAAAAGCCTCGGGGTGCGCTGGGGCGGTTCGATACAGAACAAGGGCAACTGGAACACCTCCGGCGTCAGCAACGGACTGAATGGGTCATCGACCATCGGCACGCCCGGCAGTACCAGCACCAACTCACCGTTCGTCGACATGGGCGTAGCCAACAACACCTCGGGAATCGGCATCGCGTTCATCACCGATAACGTCTTGCTGGACCTGGAGCTGACGGCGATGGAGAAAACCGGTAACGGGGAAATCGTCTCGCAGCCCAAGGTGGTCACGTCCGACAAGGAAACCGCGAAAATCCTCAAGGGCACCGAGATTCCCTATCAGGAAGCCAGTTCCAGCGGCGCGACTTCGGTGTCGTTCAAGGAGGCTTCGCTGTCGCTGGAGGTGACGCCGCAGATCACGCCCGACAATCGGATCATCATGGAGGTCAAGGTCACCAAGGACGAACCGGACTTCCTGAACAAGGTCCAGGATGTACCGCCCATCAAGAAAAACGAAGTCAACGCCAAGGTCCTGGTCAACGATGGCGAGACCATCGTCATTGGCGGGGTTTTCTCAAATACTCAGAGCAAGGTTGTAGATAAGGTGCCATTTCTTGGCGATGTGCCGTATCTTGGCCGCCTTTTCCGGCGTGACGTGGTTTCGGAGAAAAAATCCGAGCTGTTGGTATTCCTCACTCCGCGTATCATGAATAATCAGGCGATTGCTGTGAGTCATTGATTCTGTGCGAAATTTGATTCTTGTTGGACCGATGGGTGCTGGAAAAAGCACCATCGGCCGGTTGCTGGCCAAAGAGCTGCGCCTGCCATTCAAAGATTCCGATAAGGAAATTGAATTGCGCACGGGCGCCAATATCCCTTGGATCTTCGATAAAGAAGGCGAACCGGGCTTTCGTGATCGCGAGCAGGCAATGATTGCCGAGCTGTGCGATTGCGACGGTGTGGTGCTGGCGACAGGCGGGGGCGCGGTCATGCGCGAAGCCAATCGTCGGGCACTGCATGCCGGTGGGCGGGTGGTTTATCTGCATGCGTCGGTCGAGCAGCAGGTCGGCCGCACGTCCCGCGACCGCAATCGACCACTGTTGCGTACCGCCGATCCGGCCAAGACCCTTCGGGATCTGTTGGCGATCCGCGATCCGCTTTATCGGGAAATTGCCGACCTGGTGGTCGAAACCGATGAGCGGCCGCCACGAATGGTCGTACTCGACATTCTAGAGCGCTTGCAGCAGTTGCCACCCCGTTAAAGCGCCGCGCGAAATGCGCTATCCTCGGCGTCCCGCCATGACCGCTCAAGGTTGTGGCGGATGGCTACCGAACGGCGTCACACCAGCAGAGGCCGTGGATATTCGTTAACTCAAGGCAGAACGCCTGATTCCATCTTCACTGTGGGGACACATGCAGACACTCAAGGTCGATCTAGGCGAGCGCAGCTACCCGATTCATATTGGCGAAGGTTTGTTGGATCAGCCCGAACTGCTGGCCCCGCACATCCGCGGACGGCAAGTAGCGATCATCTCCAACGAGACTGTTGCGCCGCTCTATCTCGAGCGTCTGACCCGCAGCCTGGCGCAGTTCTCGGTGATTTCCGTGGTACTGCCCGACGGTGAAGCCTTCAAGACCTGGGAAACCCTGCAACTGATTTTCGATGGTCTGCTGACCGCCCGGCATGACCGCCGTACCACGGTGATCGCCCTCGGTGGCGGTGTGATCGGTGACATGGCCGGCTTTGCCGCCGCCTGCTACCAGCGCGGCGTCGATTTTATCCAGGTTCCGACCACGCTGCTGTCGCAGGTCGACTCCTCGGTGGGTGGCAAGACCGGGATCAACCATCCGCTGGGCAAGAACATGGTCGGCGCCTTCTATCAGCCGAACGTGGTGCTGATCGATACCGCCAGCCTCAATACCCTGCCGGCGCGCGAACTGTCCGCCGGGCTGGCCGAAGTCATCAAGTACGGGCTGATCTGTGATGAGCCGTTCCTGACCTGGCTCGAAGACAACGTCGATCGCCTGCGCAGTCTGGACCAGCAAGCCCTGACCTATGCCATCGAGCGCTCCTGCGCGGCCAAGGCGGCGGTGGTCGGTGCCGATGAGAAAGAGACGGGCGTTCGTGCCACATTGAACCTGGGCCACACGTTTGGCCACGCCATCGAAACCCACATGGGCTATGGTGTATGGCTTCATGGTGAGGCGGTGGCTGCTGGCACTGTAATGGCGCTGGAAATGTCCGCGCGACTGGGCTGGATCAGCGAGCAGGAACGTGATCGCGGCATTCGTCTGTTCCAGCGTGCGGGGCTGCCGGTCATTCCGCCGGAAGAGATGACAGAAGCCGATTTCCTCGAACATATGTCCATTGATAAAAAAGTGATCGACGGTCGTTTGCGCCTGGTGCTGCTGCGCCACATGGGTGAAGCGGTGGTGACCGACGATTATCCGAAAGAGGTTCTACAGGCCACGCTGGGGGCAGACTACCGCGCCCTGGCCCAGCTTAAAGGTTAATAAGAACACGATGACTAGTTTGCATGCCGACGAGGCTTTCCTCGGCCATTACCAGTTGAGTCATGACCCTTTTGCTCCACGGGTGCCTGGCTTCAAATTTTTCCCGGCCCAGCGCAAACCCGTGCTGGGGCAACTGCATCACCTGGCGCGTTATAGCCAGTTGTTGCTGGTGGTCACTGGCCCTCAGGGCAGCGGCAAGACTCTGCTGCGCCAGGCCCTGGTGGCCAGCACCAATAAGCAATCGGTACAGAGTGTGGTGGTTTCCGCCCGTGGTGCCGGTGATGCGGCGGGCATCCTGCGTCAGGTCGCCCAAACGTTGAACGTGGCCCACGCCGAGATCGACACGATCCTGGGTCAAGTGGTGCAGCTTGCGCTTACCGGTCAGGAAGTCTATTTGCTGGTGGATGATGCCGAGCAGCTCGACGAATCTGCGCTCGAAGCCTTGATGGCCCTGGCTGCTGGTGCACCGGAAGGGCGACCCCATGTGTTCCTGTTCGGCGAGTCGTCGCTGATCGCTCAGCTTGATGCTTTGCACCTTGAGGAAGAGCGTTTTCACGTCATCGAGTTGCAGCCCTACACCGAAGAAGAGACCCGCGAATATCTGGATCAACGGCTTGAGGGGGCGGGTCGGGGTATCGAACTTTTCACCGCGGATCAGATCTCTGATATTCACGAAAGCTCCGACGGTTGGCCTGGCAACGTCAACCAGGTTGCCCGCGATGCAATGATCGAAGCCATGATTGCCAGCCGTTCAGCGGTGAAGCGTCCAAAAATGGGGTTCAATATGCCGAAGAAACACGTATTGGCGATTTCCGCCGTCGTCGTGGTCGCGGTAGCTGCCGCTTGGTTGATGCCGGGTCGCAACAAGGCACCGACCACAGGTGCACCGGCCAACGAACAGGCGCAATTGCCGCTTGGTCAGGGGCAGCCACCAGCAAATGGCGGTGCTCCGGCCGTCGAATTCGCCGGCAACACGCAGCCGATGCCATTGCCGTTGGTCGGTAACTCGCAACCGGTCATGCGCGGTCCGCTGGCTGAAGCGGCGGGTGGCATTACCGAGGGCGACGATGGCGTGCCGGTTGAAGGCTCCAGCGCCACACCGCCGACGGTGACCACCACTGCGCCTCCTGTGGGCGTTCCTGCCGGCCCTGCGCCGACGCCAGCGGCCAAGCCGGTGCCTGCGCCAACTCAGGTCGCCACCGCCAAGCCAGCGCCTGCTCCAGTGGCCAAGCCAGCCCCAGCCAAGCCAGCCGTTGCTGCGGCGGCCAAGCCTGCCGAGAAACCGGCTCCGGCTCCGGCGGCCAAGGCTGCAGGCGGTACCTGGTACGCCGGTCAGGCACCGGGCAACTACGTGGTGCAAATCCTCGGCACCAGCTCCGAAGCGTCCGCACAAAACTTCGTCAAGGAGCAGGGCGGCGAGTACCGTTACTTCAAGAAAGTCCTCAATGGCAAGCCGCTTTACGTCATCACCTACGGTAACTTCGCCAGCCGCGATGCAGCCGTAACCGCCATCAAGGCCTTGCCAGCGAAGGTTCAGGCTGGTAAACCTTGGCCTCGCACTGTCGCCAGCGTCCAACAGGAACTGGCAACAACTCGCTGAAGATTCGGCGGCCTTACCCAGGCCGCCTCTCCAAGCACCTCAAAATTTCTACAAGTGCGCGCCGCCTTCCGGGCTGCGTGCCTTGTGGTGTCTGCGTCATAGTAGCTTTTGAGTCGTAGCGGTCAAAATTAAAAAAAGTTTTGACTAGCACAGCAGATCGCTTTAAACCTTTCACAAATGCGACATAGATTTGCGACATTTCGTCGTCAAATTTGTGGGGCTAAGTGTCGGTGTGTACAATGACCTCCCTTTTGCTCCCGCAAAGCTGGCGTACGTTCGGCGTGGATTGCAAGTGGTTGAATTGAAAAGAAATTTGCCTCGAAAAGAGGCAGCCTGGTGAGAAAGTGTCTATGAAAGCAGGTCTGTACCAACCAGATGAATTCAAGGATAACTGCGGTTTCGGCCTGATTGCTCATATGCAGGGCGAGCCCAGTCATACCCTTTTGCAAACGGCCATCGAGGCCCTGACCTGCATGACCCACCGCGGTGGGATTAATGCCGACGGCAAGACCGGTGACGGTTGCGGTCTGCTGATTCAAAAGCCGGACGTGTTCCTGCGAGCCATCGCCCAGGAAACCTTCGGCGTCGAAATGCCCAAGCAATATGCAGTGGGCATGGTCTTCTTCAACCAGGACCCGGTCAAAGCCGAAGCCGCTCGCGAGAACATGAACCGCGAGATCCTGGCCGCCGGCCTGCAACTGGTCGGCTGGCGCAAAGTGCCGATCGACACCAGCGTCCTCGGCCGCCTGGCCCTTGAGCGCCTGCCGCAGATCGAGCAAGTGTTCATCGGCGGTGAAGGCCTGAGCGATCAGGACATGGCCGTCAAGCTGTTCACCTCCCGTCGTCGCTCGTCGGTGGCCAACGCCGCTGACACCGACCACTACGTGTGCAGCTTTTCGCACAAGACCATCATTTACAAAGGCCTGATGATGCCGGCGGACTTGACCGCCTTCTATCCGGACCTGAGCGATGAGCGCCTGCAAACTTCGATTTGCGTGTTCCACCAGCGCTTCTCCACCAACACCCTGCCGAAATGGCCGCTGGCTCAACCGTTCCGCTTCCTGGCGCACAACGGCGAGATCAACACCATCACCGGCAACCGCAACTGGGCCGTGGCCCGTCGCACCAAGTTCACCAACGATCTGATGGACCTGGAAGAGCTCGGCCCGCTGGTCAACCGCGTGGGTTCCGACTCCTCGAGCATGGACAACATGCTCGAGTTGATGGTCACCGGTGGCATCGACCTGTTCCGTGGCGTGCGGATGATCATTCCGCCTGCGTGGCAGAACGTCGAGACCATGGACCCGGATCTGCGTGCGTTCTACGAATACAACTCGATGCACATGGAGCCGTGGGACGGTCCGGCCGGCGTGGTAATGACCGACGGTCGTTACGCGGTGTGCCTGCTCGACCGTAACGGTCTGCGTCCGGCGCGTTGGGTCACCACCAAGAACGGCTTCATCACCCTGGCCTCGGAAATCGGTGTCTGGAACTACCAGCCTGAAGACGTGATCGCCAAGGGCCGTGTGGGGCCGGGCCAGATCTTTGCCGTGGACACCGAAACCGGTCAGATCCTCGACACCGACGCCATCGACAACCGTCTGAAGTCCCGTCATCCGTACAAGCAATGGCTGCGCAAGAATGCCCTGCGCATCCAGGCGACCATGGAAGACAACGACCACGGTTCGGCGTTCTATGACGTCGATCAGCTCAAGCAATACATGAAGATGTACCAGGTCACGTTCGAAGAGCGCGACCAGGTGCTGCGTCCGCTCGGCGAGCAAGGCTACGAAGCCGTGGGCTCGATGGGCGACGATACGCCGATGGCCGTGCTGTCCCAGCGCGTGCGCACGCCGTACGACTATTTCCGCCAGCAGTTCGCCCAGGTCACCAACCCGCCGATCGACCCGCTGCGTGAAGCCATCGTCATGTCGCTGGAGATCTGCCTCGGTGCCGAGCGCAACATCTTCCAGGAGTCGCCGGAACACGCCTCGCGCGTGATCCTCAGCTCGCCGGTCATTTCCCCGGCCAAGTGGCGCTCGCTGATGAACCTCGATCGTCCGGGCTTCGAGCGCGCGATCATCGACCTCAACTACGACGAAAGCGTCGGTCTCGAAGCGGCGATCCGCAACGTGGCCGATCAGGCTGAAGAAGCCGTGCGTTCTGGTCGTACCCAGGTCGTGCTGAGTGACCGTCACATTGCCCCGGGCAAGCTGCCGATCCACGCGTCCCTGGCCACCGGCGCGGTGCACCACCGCCTGACCGAGAAAGGCCTGCGTTGCGACTCCAACATCCTGGTGGAAACCGCGACCGCTCGCGATCCGCATCACTTCGCCGTGTTGATCGGTTTCGGAGCCTCTGCCGTCTATCCGTTCCTGGCCTACGAAGTGCTGGGCGACCTGATCCGTACCGGTGAAGTACTGGGCGACCTCTACGAGGTGTTCAAGAACTACCGTAAAGGCATCACCAAGGGCTTGCTCAAGATCCTGTCGAAGATGGGCATCTCGACCATCACTTCGTACCGTGGTGCGCAGTTGTTCGAAGCCATCGGCCTGTCCGAGGAAGTCTGCAACCTGAGCTTCCGTGGCGTGCCAAGCCGTATCAAGGGCGCGCGTTTCGTCGACATCGAAGCCGAGCAGAAAGCCCTCGCCACCGAAGCCTGGAGCCCGCGCAAGCCGATCCAGCAGGGTGGTTTGCTGAAGTTCGTCCATGGTGGCGAATATCACGCGTACAACCCGGACGTGGTCAACACCCTGCAGGCCGCCGTGCAGCAGGGCGACTACAGCAAGTTCAAGGAATACACGTCGCTGGTGGACAACCGCCCGGTGTCGATGATCCGTGACCTGCTGAAAGTCAAAACCCTCGACACTCCATTGGATATCAGCGAGATCGAACCGCTGGAATCGGTGCTCAAGCGCTTCGACTCCGCCGGTATTTCGTTGGGCGCCCTGTCGCCAGAAGCTCACGAAGCCCTGGCCGAAGCCATGAACCGCCTCGGTGCGCGTTCCAACTCCGGTGAAGGCGGCGAAGACCCGGCGCGCTACGGCACAATCAAGAGCTCGAAAATCAAGCAGGTTGCCACCGGTCGTTTCGGTGTAACCCCGGAATACCTGGTCAACGCTGAAGTGCTGCAGATCAAGGTCGCCCAGGGCGCCAAGCCCGGCGAAGGTGGTCAACTGCCGGGCGGCAAGGTCAACGGTCTGATCGCCAAGCTGCGTTACGCAGTGCCGGGCGTGACCCTGATCTCGCCACCGCCGCACCACGACATCTATTCGATCGAAGACTTGTCGCAGCTGATTTTCGACCTGAAACAAGTCAACCCGAAGGCACTGGTCTCGGTGAAGCTGGTTGCAGAAGCGGGCGTCGGCACCATCGCCGCCGGTGTGGCCAAGGCCTACGCGGACCTGATCACCATCTCCGGCTACGACGGCGGCACCGGTGCATCGCCGCTGACCTCGATCAAATACGCGGGCGCTCCGTGGGAACTCGGCCTGGCCGAAACCCACCAGACCCTGCGCGGCAACGACCTGCGCGGCAAAGTCCGGGTGCAGACCGACGGCGGCCTGAAAACCGGCCTCGACGTGATCAAGGCGGCAATCCTCGGCGCTGAAAGCTTCGGCTTCGGCACCGCGCCAATGATCGCCCTGGGCTGCAAATACCTGCGCATCTGCCACCTGAACAACTGCGCCACCGGCGTCGCGACCCAGAACGAGAAGCTGCGCAAGGATCACTACATCGGTACCGTCGACATGGTGGTGAATTTCTTCACCTACGTCGCCGAAGAAACCCGTGAGTGGCTGGCCAAGCTGGGCGTGCGCTCCCTCGAAGAGCTGATCGGTCGTACCGATCTGCTGGAAGTCCTCGAAGGCCAGACCGCCAAGCAGCATCACCTGGACCTGACCCCGTTGCTGGGCAGCGACCACGTGCCGGCGGACAAACCGCAGTTCTGCGGTGTGGAACGCAACCCGCCGTTCGACAAAGGCCTGCTGGCCGAGAAAATGGTCACCATGGCCACCTCGGCGATCAATGACCTGAGCGGCGCCGAGTTCGACCTGGAAATCTGCAACTGCGACCGTTCCATCGGTGCACGGATCTCCGGCGAAATCGCGCGCAAGCACGGCAACCAGGGCATGGCCAACGCGCCGGTCACGTTCCGCTTCAAAGGCACGGCCGGGCAGAGCTTCGGCGTGTGGAACGCCGGTGGCCTGCACATGTACCTGGAAGGCGACGCCAACGACTACGTCGGCAAGGGCATGACCGGCGGCAAGCTGGTCATCGTTCCGCCGAAGGGCAGTGTCTACCGCACCCAGGACAGTGCCATTATCGGCAACACCTGCCTGTACGGCGCCACCGGCGGCAAGCTGTTCGCCGCTGGTACCGCGGGCGAGCGTTTCGCCGTGCGTAACTCCGGTGCCCACACCGTCGTGGAAGGCACTGGCGATCACTGCTGCGAGTACATGACCGGTGGTTTCGTCTGCGTATTGGGCAAGACCGGTTACAACTTCGGCTCTGGCATGACCGGTGGTTTCGCCTACGTGCTCGACCAGGACAACAGTTTCGTTGACCGGGTCAACCACGAACTGGTGGAAATCCAGCGGATCAGCGGCGAGGCAATGGAAGCCTACCGTAGCCACCTGCAACGCGTGCTGAACGAGTACGTCGAGGAGACCGACAGCGAGTGGGGTCGTGAACTCGCCGAGAACCTCGATGATTACGTGCGCCGTTTCTGGCTGGTCAAGCCCAAGGCTGCCAACCTGAAGTCGTTGCTTTCCAGCACCCGTGCCAACCCGCAGTGATATGCGCCTGAAGAGTTTGATGAGGTTTTAAAATGGCTGAACGTCTGAATAATGACTTCCAGTTCATCGAGGTCGGGCGCAAGGATCCGAAGAAGAAACTGTTGCGTCAACGCAAGAAAGAGTTCGTGGAAATCTACGAACCCTTCAAACCCCAGCAGTCGGCCGACCAGGCCCACCGCTGCCTGGGTTGCGGTAACCCGTATTGCGAATGGAAGTGCCCGGTGCACAACTTCATTCCCAACTGGCTGAAACTGGTGGCCGAGGGCAATATCCTCCAGGCCGCCGAGCTGTCGCACCAGACCAACACCCTGCCGGAAGTCTGCGGCCGGGTGTGCCCGCAGGACCGTCTGTGCGAGGGTGCCTGCACCCTCAACGACGGCTTCGGCGCGGTGACCATCGGCTCGGTGGAGAAGTACATCACCGACACCGCGTTTGCCATGGGCTGGCGCCCGGACATGTCCAAGGTCAAGCCGACCGGCAAACGTGTCGCGATCATCGGTGCCGGGCCTGCGGGCCTGGGCTGTGCCGACGTGCTGGTGCGTGGCGGTGTGACTCCGGTGGTGTTCGACAAGAACCCGGAAATCGGCGGTCTGCTGACCTTCGGCATCCCCGAGTTCAAGCTGGAAAAGACCGTGCTGAGCAATCGTCGCGAAGTCTTCAGCGGCATGGGCATCGAGTTCCGCCTCAACACCGAGGTGGGCACGGACGTGACCATGGAGCAATTGCTCGAAGAATACGATGCGGTATTCATGGGCATGGGCACCTACACCTACATGAAAGGCGGCTTTGCCGGTGAAGACCTGCCGGGCGTGTACGACGCGCTGGACTTCCTGATCGCCAACGTCAACCGCAACCTGGGCTTTGAAAAGTCGCCGGAAGATTTCGTCGACATGAAAGGCAAGAAGGTCGTGGTACTCGGCGGCGGCGACACGGCGATGGACTGCAACCGCACCTCGATCCGTCAGGGCGCCAAGTCGGTGACCTGCGCCTATCGTCGTGACGAAGCGAACATGCCGGGCTCGCGCAAAGAGGTGAAGAACGCCAAGGAAGAGGGCGTGAAGTTCCTCTACAACCGCCAGCCGATCGCCATTGTCGGTGAAGACAAGGTCGAAGGCGTGAAAGTGGTCGAGACCCGTCTCGGCGAGCCGGACGCCCGTGGCCGTCGCAGCCCCGAGCCAATCCCGGGTTCCGAAGAGATCATCCCGGCCGACGCCGTGGTCATCGCTTTCGGCTTCCGCCCAAGCCCGGCGCCGTGGTTCGAGCAGTTCGAGATCCAGACCGACAGCCAGGGCCGCGTGGTGGCGCCGGAACAAGGTCAGTACAAGCACCAGACCAGCAACCCGAAAATCTTCGCCGGTGGCGACATGGTGCGCGGTTCCGACCTGGTGGTGACGGCGATCTTCGAAGGCCGTAATGCCGCCGAAGGGATCCTGGATTACCTGGGGGTCTGATTACTTTCCTGAATTGGAATGCAATCAAATGTGGGAGCGGGCTTGCTCGCGAAGGCGGTTTGTCAGTCAACATCTCTGTTGAATGTGACGACCTCTTCGCGAGCAAGCCCGCTCCCACATTGGTTTTGCGGTGTTGCGCAAACCGCATTTAACCGCGACAAATTGACCGGATAGACAAAAGGCTGACCTGCAACCGTGCCTTTTGCGCCCGGCTCTGAGAAAATGCCCTCACTTTTTTTCCGGATGCCGACATGACTGCCCTGAAGAACGACCGTTTCCTGCGCGCCCTGCTCAAGCAACCTGTAGACGTCACCCCCGTGTGGATGATGCGTCAGGCCGGTCGCTACTTGCCTGAATACCGCGCCAGCCGTGCCAAGGCCGGCGATTTCATGAGCCTGTGCATGAACCCGGCGTTCGCTTGCGAAGTCACGATGCAGCCGCTCGACCGTTATCCACAACTGGACGCGGCGATCCTCTTCTCCGACATCCTGACCATCCCCGATGCCATGGGCCAAGGCCTGTATTTCGAAACCGGCGAAGGTCCGCGCTTCAAGAAAGTCGTCAGCACCCTGGCCGACATCGAAGCCCTGCCGATTCCTGATCCACAGAAAGACCTGGGCTATGTGATGGATGCGGTCAGCACCATCCGCCGCGAACTGAACGGCCGTGTACCGCTGATCGGCTTTGCCGGCAGCCCATGGACCCTGGCAACTTACATGGTCGAAGGCGGCTCGTCGAAAGATTACCGCAAGACCAAAACCATGCTCTACGACAACCCGCAAGCCTTGCACCTGCTGCTGGACAAGCTCGCGCAGACGGTCACCAGCTACCTCAACGGCCAGATCATGGCCGGCGCGCAAGCGGTGCAGATCTTCGACAGCTGGGGCGGCAGCCTCTCTGCTGCGGCGTATCAGGAATTCTCCCTGGCCTACATGAAGAAAATCGTTAGCGGCCTGATCCGTGAGCACGAAGGCCGCAAGGTGCCGGTGATCCTGTTCACCAAGAATGGCGGCCTGTGGCTGGAAAGCATCGCCGATGCTGGCGCCGACGCATTGGGCCTGGACTGGACCTGCGACATCGGCAGTGCCCGCGCCCGCGTGGGCGATAAAGTCGCGTTGCAAGGCAACATGGACCCGACCGTGCTCTACGCAAAACCGGAAGCCATCCGTACCGAAGTCGGGCGCATCCTGGCCAGCTACGGCAAAGGCAGCGGCCACGTGTTCAACCTCGGCCATGGCATCACGCCGGAAGTCGATCCGGAACATGCTGGCGCGTTCCTGCGCGCGGTACATGAGTTGTCGGCGCAGTATCACGAATAACGCTTGACCCCGTTTTCGCAAAAACCTGTCCCGCCTCGTGCCGGACAGGTTTTTTTGTGCCGTTTAAAAGCTCAATCGATAAAGCATCACTAGCTGTAAGAATGTTTTCTTTCTTTGTCGGGCCGAGGAATGGAGAGACTGTTCCTGCCTCGCGCGGTGATTACTCCTACATAGAATTTTCCTCCATCCCCGTAAGGTTCCAGGCCCTTGTCCGGCGTATTGCCGAACAATCACGAAGCGAACAGGGGCGCCCACAAGGCGCCCTGTTTTCGATAAGCAGTCTGGAATACATCATGAAAATTACATTTGATAAAAGAAGTACTTTAACGGCCTGCACTTCATCGATGATCCTGTTATCGGCAATGCTGGCCTCTCAAACCGTTTCCGCCCATGGCTATCTGGAAGTGCCGCCTTCGCGCGCGTTGGCTTGCCAGAAAGGTTTGAACACTAACTGCGGTGGCGCCCAGTACGAGCCGCAGAGTGTCGGTGAAACCTTCAAAGGCTTTCCGGCGGGCGTCGGTGGTGCTCCCTTGCAGGGGCCGGTCGATGGCAAGATCGCCAGCGGTGGTCACTCGCTGTTCTCTGCCATGGACGCACAGTCCGCCACCCGTTGGCACCTGACGGAAATCAAGGACCGCAACATCGATTTCAAGTGGCATTACACAGCGGTTCACCCGGCCACCAAGCACGAGTATTTCATCACCCGCAACGGCTGGAATCCGAACGAATCACTCAAGCGCGCCACTTTCGAAAGCACGCCTTTCTGCACTATCGACGGCGGTAACAAGCGTCCGGAGTCCAGCGACAAGCACAACTGCAACATTCCGGCAGACAAGTCTGGCCATCACGTCGTCCTGGCCATCTGGACCGTGGGCGATACCGATGCCGCGTTCTACAACGCCACGGATCTGAACATCCTGGCGGAGCCTGAGCTGCCTGGCGGCTGGTCCTCCGTAGGCAGCATTGCGCCTTCTACTGCGCTGCTGGTGGGCGACAAGGTCAAGGCCCGCGCGTTCACCGCCAATGGCGAGAGCCCGGACTACAGCGTCGAAATCAGCATCGATAACGCTGAAGACGGCACGCCGCAAAACTGGTCGTTCAAGCTGGCCGAAAAAATCAACCAGACCCACACCCTTGTTCGCGCCGGTATCCGCGACGAGAGCGGCAATGTCGAGCCGATCAAAGGCACCAACAGCCTCTACGCACAAAAAGAAAGCGGAGTGGTCCGCTACGAAGTGCAACTGGACATGAAGGAAGACACCGCTGCGCGCATGGCGGTGGCCTCGCAGCAAGCCGAATACGTTCTGGATAAAGGCCGGGCGAAGGTCGAGTTCAGCATGATCGCGAACCGTGCGATGAACGTCGAAGCCACCTTGCTCGACCAGAACAACAAACCGGTAGGCACCACCTCGGCACAAGTGGCCAGTGGCTCCACCTCGCTGTCCATGGATGTGCGCAGCAATCCGGGCGCACACACTCTGACCCTGGTCGGCACCACCCTGGATGGCCGCACGACCCGTCAGGACACCCAGACCACCCAACTCACCGGTGAAGGCGCGGGCATCGAATACGACTTCGTGTTCCCTGAAGGTCTCAGCGACTACACCGCCGGCACCAAGGTGCTGCATCCGAAGACCAACGAAGTCTTTGAGTGCAAGCCATTCCCCGAGTCGGGTTACTGCAAGCAGTACAGCCCCTCCGCCAACGGCTTCGAACCGAGTGTCGGTGCTCACTGGCACATGGCCTGGAACAAGTTGTAAGTCCCCCTCGTAGCACTTCAGGCGATCGGTAGCCGATCGCCTGAAGCTTTATTCCCTTGATGTTGATCGAGTTGAAAATGACGGTTTCGGGTTATTCCAGGCAGCGACGGATTGCGCCTGTGTGGCAAGCCTGGGTCCGGGCGACTTGAGTGAGGCCATGGTGAGGTTTTCGCGCGAACGTTTGACCGGACTGGCCTTGCTTCTGAGCAGGGCGAGCCTGCTGGTCGTGCCGCTGGCCTATGGGGCGTTCCTGGGCTGGCAGGAGTGGCGCTATCGCGAACAGTTGGTGCTGCCGGCACCGGTCGCAACCTCGCGAACCGCTCCTGCACCCCGTCAAGCGCTCGACGCAACGGCGGTTGCAACGGTGCTCGGTCTGACGACTGGTGCCGAATTGCTGCCAAGCGCGGAACCGCTGACCTTGCAGGCGAGCTTCGTCGTCACTCACGGCTTGTCCCGGGTGCTGCTGGCGGACTCGCAAGGCGCGCGCATCTACCAGGTCGGCGAGCGCTTGCCGGGTGGCAGCGTCTTGCGTCGCATCGAGGCCGATCATGCGGTGTTGTGGAGCAAGGGCCGGGAAGAACTGTTGACGCTCCAGCCTCCCGTCACGGGTTTTCTGCAACGGTTCGACCCTCACGGCAAGCCCCAAGTGCCCAGCGGTTCTCCGCGTTTTTTTAGCCCGTTTGCCGGGTCGACAGAGTGATCAAGTTCATGAATAGCTTTCTCGGTGCGCAAGCACTGCGACCGGTGATTTTTTTCGTCGCCATGGTGGTAACGCTTTCCCACGGCGCGCTTCAGGCCGAGGAAGAAAAATGGCAGCTGGCGATGAACAACGCTGAGCTGCGCGACATCGTCGAAGAGATCTCCGGCATTCTGGGAACCACCGTGGTGCTGGACCCCAAAGTCTCCGGTCGTATCACCGTCATGTCCCGGCAGGCCCTCGATCGTGAGGGGGTGCGTCGGTTGTTCTATTCAGTGCTCGACGCCCACAACTTCACGGTGATCGATGAGGGCGACCGGATTCTCATCACCCCGGTTGCCGAGGCCAAGACCCGGGCCGGCCAGGGCACGGTGAAAACCACTACGGCGTCGCAGTTCGTGACCGAGGTCATCGGCTTGAACACCAGCAGTGCCTCCGATATCGCCGGGCTGGTGCGACCGTTGGTGTCTGCCAATGGTTATGTCGGCCCTTCGGTGTCGGCCAACGCCTTGGTGCTGACCGATACGGCTGCCAATGTGAAGCGCATTGCCCGGGTGATCCGCGAGCTGGACTCCGGGCAGAACAACCTGCACGCGGTGGTTCAGCTCAAGCATGCCCAGGCGGGCGATGTCGCGCCGGTGATCGAGGCGTCCATGGGCAAGCGCAATGCCGAGTCAGCCATACAGGTACTGGCTGACACCAGGGCCAATCGCCTGATTTTCATCGGCCCGCCGGTCGTTCGCCAGCGCTTGATCGAACTGGCCCGAGGTCTCGATACGCCGGCTACCACGACGCTCGACAATGCCCGGGTGATTCGCCTGCGTCACAGCGATGCCAAGCAGTTGGCCGAGATCCTGGAGTCGATGGGGCAGGGCAGAAAGCAGACTTCCGCCGTCGGCAGCGCCAAGGACACGTCTGGCGCTGCAACCTTCATGATCAAGGCCGACGAAAGCCAGAACGCGCTGGTGCTGATTGCCGAACCGGCGCAGGTGCGGACCATCGAAAACATCGTGCGTCAACTGGACCAGCCACGGGCCCAGGTGTTGATCCATGCCGCCATCGTCGAGATTTCCGGCGACATCGCCGAGGCCGTCGGCGTGCAGTGGAACCTCAATACAGGCGACGCCAAGGGCTTCATCAACTTTCCCGGCACCGACATTCCGATCGTCGGCGGGCTGAAGTTCGACGAGAAAAGATCGGCGCCGGAAGGGGCGATCCTGCAACTGGGCGGCGACCGCTTCGGTGCGCTGGTTTCGGCCCTGGCCAGCAACACCCACAGCAACCTGCTGTCCACGCCAAGCCTGTTGACCCTGGACAATCAGGAAGCCGAAATCATCGTCGGCCAGAACGTGCCGTTCAAGACCGGCTCCTACGCCACCAACAGCAACGGCGCGGAGAATCCGTTCACCACCGTCGAGCGCAAGGACGTCGGCATCAGCCTGAAGATCAAGCCTTACATCAACGAAGGGTCGACGTTGCGCCTGGAGGTCGAGCAGGAAGTGTCGGACATCGCGCCGTCGGTGTCGGGCATTGATTCCTCGGACCTGATCACCAACAAGCGAGCGCTCAAGAGCACCATCCTTGCCGACGATGGCGAAATCATCGTGATCGGCGGCCTGATCAGGGACAGCGTGCGCACCCAGAAAAGCGGCGTGCCGCTGCTGCGTGACATTCCCTACCTCGGCGCGTTGTTCCGCTGGAGTCGCGACACCCAGACCAAAAGCAACCTGATGGTGTTCTTGCGCCCGACCATCGTGCGCAGCAAGGAAGACCTGTCCCAGGTCAGCCAGCAGCGTTACAACGCGCTGCGTGACTTGAGCAAATCAGGGGCGGGGGAAAACAACTCGTTGTTGCTGCCGTCCGAGGCGCGCGGGTTGTTCGAACCGGCCAGCGACGCGCCAGTGTTCGATTTGCGCGGCAAGGCGCAGTGAATCCATGAGCGAACTATGCGAGCAATTGCCCTTCGGCTTCGCCCGGCTTTTTGGCGTGTTGCTGGAGCATGACGGCGACGACCTGCGCCTTGCCCTGCGCAGTGATGCGCCGCTCACCGCATTGGCGGAAGCGCGGCGGGTCTGCGGACGCGCATTGCCGTTTCAAATTGTCGAGGCCGATGAGTACGCCTCGCGCCTGGCGGCGGCCTATCGCGAGGGGCACAGTGCGGTGGAGCAGGTTGCCCAGGGGCTGGACGAAGAACTGGACTTGCTCAGCCTGGTCGATCAGGTCCCGCAAACCGCCGACCTGCTGGAGCAACAGGGCGACGCGCCGATCATTCGCCTGATCAACGCGCTGCTCGGTGAAGCGGTGCGTGAGCATGCCTCGGATGTGCACCTGGAAACCTTCGAGCAGTACCTGTCGGTGCGCATGCGGGTGGATGGCCAACTGCGTGAGATGCTCAGGCCCAAGCGCGAACTGGCGACGCTGCTGGTGTCGCGGATCAAGGTCATGGCGCGCCTGGACATTGCGGAAAAGCGCGTGCCCCAGGATGGGCGAATGGCCTTGCGCCTGGCCGGGCATGAAGTCGATGTGCGGGTCTCGACGCTGCCTTCGGCCCATGGCGAACGGGTGGTGCTGCGCCTGCTCGACAAGCAGGCCGGGCGCCTGGACCTGCATCGGCTGGGCATGCCGGACGATACCCTCGCGGTCCTGCGCCAGTTGTTGGGCAAACCCCACGGCATTTTGCTGGTGACCGGGCCGACCGGCTCCGGCAAGACCACCAGCCTGTACGCCGCGCTGAGCAGCCTGAATGACCAGACCCGCAATATTCTCACAGTCGAAGACCCGATCGAATATCACCTGCCGGGTGTCGGCCAGATGCCGGTCAATCCGAAGGTCGACATGACCTTCGCCCGGGGCCTGCGGGCGATTTTGCGCCAGGATCCGGACGTGGTGATGGTTGGCGAAATTCGTGACCGCGAAACCGCCGAGATCGCTGTCCAGGCGTCCTTGACCGGGCATCTGGTGCTCTCGACCCTGCACACCAACAGCGCGGCCGGCGCGGTCACGCGGCTGGTAGACATGGGCGTCGATGCCTATCTGCTGGCGTCCTCGCTGGTGGGCATTCTGGCCCAGCGCCTGCTACGCACTTTGTGCCCCCATTGCAAGGTTTCGTACCTCGCCGACGCGGCGGCCTGCCAGCGCCTGGGGCTCGACACGAGCACGCCGCACACCCTGTTCAAGGCCTCGGGCTGTGAACAGTGCCAGCACGGGTATCGCGGACGTATCGGCATTTACGAACTGATCAGCGTGACACCCACCGTCTCGGCGCTGATCCATCAGGGCGCCCGCGAGCAAATCCTCGTCGACGAAACGCGCAAGGTCTCGCGCAGCCTGTTTCAGGACGGGCGCCAGCGGGTGCTGGAAGGATTGACCAGCCTCGATGAGTTGCTGCGTGTGACGCAGGAGAACTGACCGGTGCCGACCTTCGACTACCGCGCCCACGACGCCCAGGGACGATCCTGCAGGGGACGACTGGAGGCCGATGGACCCCGCCATGCGCGACAGTTGTTGCGTGAGCGCGGCTTGTGGCCACGTGTGTTGACCGAAGTCCGGATCGGCAGTGGCACAGGCAGGCAACCTCGCGGAGGAAGCCTGAGCGCAGCTGATCTGGCGCTGTTGACGTTGCAATTGTCAACGCTGGTTCAGGCCGGACTGCCCCTGGAAGAAGCGCTTGATGCGGTGGCGAAGCAGAGCTCAAAGCGCAAGGTGGCGGGCTTGCTCTCGGCGGTCAGGAGCCGGGTGATGGAAGGCCACGCCCTGGCCTCGGCGTTGGGGCAGTTTCCCAGGGCCTTCCCCGAGTTGTTCCGCGCCACCGTTGCCGCTGGAGAACGCTCGGGGCATCTTGGCCATGTGCTGGAGCAACTGGCGGCCTACACTCAGGCCCGCCAGGCCTCGCGGCAAAAGATCCAGATGGCCCTGGTGTACCCGTTGATCCTGATGTTGGCCAGCCTGGCAATCGTCGGTTTTCTGCTCGGTTATGTGGTACCGGATGTGGTGAAGATCTTCGTCAACAGCGGCCAGCCGTTGCCCTGGCTGACCCAGGCGCTGATCGGCGTGAGCAACGGCCTGCGCAACCATTTCCTGTTGTTGATGAGCGTGCTGGCGACGTTGTTCGGCCTGTGGCGCTGGAGCTGGCAGCAGCCGCAGTGGCGTCTGCGCTGGCATCGTTGGGTGCTGAATGCACCAGTCATCGGTGAAGTGCTGCGTGCCATGGAAGCCGCGCGGTTTGCCAGCACCCTGGCAATCCTCGGCAAAAGTGCCGTGCCGTTGGTGGACGCACTGGAAATTGCTGCCGCGGTCATTGGCAACCTGACCATCCGCGCGCGGATGGTCGATGTCGCCCGCTCGGTCCGCGAAGGCGGAACACTGACCCGTGGCCTTGAACTGAGCGGGGACATCCCGCCGATGATGCTGCACATGATCGCCAGCGGCGAACGTGCCGGCGAACTCGACCGCATGCTCACCCGGGCCGCCGAACAACAGGAAAACACCCTCGCCGCGCGCATTGCGCTGGTGGTGAGCCTCTTCGAGCCGGCGATGCTGGTGCTGATGGGCGGCGTCGTGCTGCTGATCGTCATGGCCATCCTGCTGCCGATTCTCAGCCTCAACCAATTGGTGAATTGATCCATGCAACCTGTCCGTAAAAACCTTTCCCGCGTCCAACGCGGTTTTACCCTGATCGAAATCATGGTGGTGGTGGTCATCATCGGCGTGCTGGGGGCTATCGTGGTGCCACAGTTCATGAGCCGCCCTGATCAAGCCAAGGTCACTGCCGCCAGAATCGATATCCAGGCCATCGCCACCGCCCTGGAAATGTATCGCCTCGACAACGCTCATTACCCTTCGACCCAGCAAGGCCTGGAAGCGTTGGTCAAACGTCCCTCCGGACTGCCCGCGGCACGGGGCTGGAACCCTCAGGGTTACCTCAAGAGCATGCCGGTCGATCCGTGGAGTACGCCTTACCAGTACCTCAATCCGGGTGTGCGATCGGCAGATGGCACTTACGACCTTTTTTCCCTGGGCGCTGATGGCATTGCGGGCGGCGAAGGGTTTGCAGCCGAAATCGGCAATTGGGGCAATTGATCCGTGGGCTACCGCTGTCGGGGGTTTACGTTATTGGAGCTGATGATCGTGATTGTCGTGGTTGGCGTCTTGCTGGGCATGGTGAGCTTTGTCGGTGGGGGCAGTCCCGCGCGCGAGGTCAGGCAGGAAGCCGAGGCGATGGTGCAGGTGATTCATCAATTGCGTGAGCGTGCGGTGTTCGAGGGGCAGGAGTATGGCTTGCGGCTGGGTACCGATGGCCACCGGGTGATGCGCCGGGGTGATGGCGGGTGGGAGCCGGTGGAGGAGCTGACTGCCTGGCCTTTGAGCGTGCGAGTACGTTTGCAGCAGGACGGCTATGGGGTAGAGCTGGACGCTGAAGAAGGCGCGCCGCAGTTGCTGTTGCTCAGCAACGATGAAACCAGTGCCTTCACGCTGACATTCGAGTCCGGCAACAGGACCTGGCTGAGCGTGACCGGCGATGGCATCGGCGAGGTGGCGATCGATGACTAGCCGGCCATCCTTGTCGTCCATGGCTGGCTTCACGCTGCTGGAAATCATGGTGGCCCTGGCGGTCTTCGCGACACTGGCGGCAGCCGTGCTGTCGGCCAGTCAATACGCGGTGAAGCAGCGCGGCGCAGTTGAGGAGCGACTGTTTGCGGCGTGGCTGGCGGACAACCGGTTGAGCGAGCTACGCCTGCAATCCGGCCTGGCGGCCGGTCAGCAACAACAGGTCGTGTCCATGGATCAGCGTGACTGGGTGCTGCAACAGCGCATCAGCGCCACCGGCGATCCGCGTTTGCTCCAGGTCGACATCCAGGTCAGCCCGGCGAACAGTGCGCACGCCTTGCATCGTGCCAGCGGCTGGATACTCGCGGTTCATGAATAAGCAGCGCGGGTTCACCTTGCTGGAGCTGGTCATCGCCATGGCCATCTTCGCCGTGCTGGGGCTGGCCAGTTGGGGCTTGTTCGATAGCGTGCTGCGAGTGCAACAGGGCACGACAGCCCACGAGCGAGCACTCAGGAGCCTGCAACGAGCGATGGCGGTGATCGAGCGGGATCTGCTGCACGTCACCGCACAGCCGATGGTGCTCGCACCGGCGCTTTTGCAGTTCCGGCGCAGTCACTGGCGCAATCCTCTGGACCAACCGCGCAGTGAGCGTCAGGCGCTGACCTATCGACTCGATGGCGGCGTGCTGTGGCGCGAAAGCCAGGGTGAAGGTACGGAGTTCGTGCAGCGGCGAAAACTGCTCGAAGATGTTCGTGAGTTGCGCTGGCGTCTGTTCGACAGCCAGTCCGGCTGGGCCGCTCATTGGCCGGCCGGGCAGGACGCGAAGGCGCCCATGGCGCTGGAAGTGCAAGTGTCGGTCGGGCGCTTCGAATCGATTCGTCGGGTGTTGCCGATGCCGGGTGCATTGCCGTGAACGGTCGCCAACGCGGCATTGCGTTGATCAGTGTATTGCTGGTCATGAGCCTGGCACTGCTGATCATTGGTGGCGTGTTGCGCAGCCATCACCTTGCGCTGCAAAGCAGTGGGCAACAGTTGCAGCAGATACAGCTGCGGCAACTCGCATTGGGCGGGGAAACCTGGGCGTTGTTGCTGTTGCGCGATGCGTTGCAGGACGCGAAAAAACCCGTCGAGCGGATTCAAGGCTGGACGGCCATGGCACCGGGTTTCGACGTTGAAGATGCACAGATCCGAATCGATATCGATGACCTTGCCGGGCGCTTCAATCTCAATGCTTTGTTACGCCAGGGGCAGGTGGATCAAGTCACCCTCAACCGTTGGGCGCACCTGCTCGAGCTGCTCGAACTGCCTCCTCTGCAACTGAGCCAGGTCGGGCCGCTGGAGGAACTGAGCCAGCTGCGCTTGCTGCCTGACATTGACGCTCGCCTGCTGCAGCGGCTGGAACCCTGGGTGGCGCTGTTGCCCACCGACGCCGCCTTGAACATCAACACCGCACCGTCGCTGCTGTTGAGAACGCTCGGCGAGGTGGACGCCGCGACCGCCGATGCGCTGGCGCGTCAGGCTGCAACGACACCCTGGGCGAGCGTCCAGGCGTTTACCCAGGACCCGTTGCTCTCCGGGCAGGGCCTGAGCAATCACGGACTTGGTATCCAAAGCCGCTGGTATCGGATAAGGGTGCAGGTGACCCGGGGCGGTCGCGAACTGCACCTGGCCACGGATGTCGGGCACGACCCCAAGACTCAACAGCTGTCGGTGCTGCAACGACGATTTCTTCCCATGAATAGCCACGAGAGGTCGCGATGAACACTTGGCTTTACCTGACCGCCGAAGGCCAGGACGCGCCATCGAGCCTTTGGCCTTGCGTCCTGTGGTCACAAACCGGTCAACGCCAGCCGATGCCCTTGAATCAGGTGGCCTCGGCATTGAAGGGGCAGGCGGTCGATGTGCTGCTGCCCATGGAACTGTGCAGTTGGGTTCGCAGCGAGCCATGGCTGGCGCGGCGTAAACCTGAGGCCCAAGCCATAGCCTTCGCCGTGGAAGATCAACTGAGTGAAACGCTGGAGAGGGTGCATCTGAGCGTTGGTGCTCGTGATCGTGACGGCTGCTACCCGGTCATGGTCATTGGCCACGAACGCTTGGCCGCCGTGCTCGACTTGCTGCACGAGGCGGGTATTGAGGTGCGCGGGGTGTTCGTCGATGCCGATCTATTGTCCGGCGATCAGCCGTGCGGCGCATGGTGGTTCGGTCGCTGGTTGTTGGGGGCAGGCCTGTCGGCGCGCCTGGCGATGTCGCAAGACCACCTAGCACTCCTCACCCCGTTATTGCCCAAGGACATGCAATGGCTGGACGACCGTGAGGACCCCGCTGTCATCGACCAATGCCTGACCCACCGCCCAACCCGGGCCATCAACCTGCTGCAAGGCGCATTCGCCCCACAGGGCAAGCGTCTGCCATGGCGTGCCGGCGGGTGGGTGCTGTTGATGCTGGCGCTGTTGACCTGGGGTGCCAGCGAGACGCGGATCCGCTTCCTCGACAGCGAAGCCCGTCGCCTGGCCGCCCAAAATGAACAGCGATTCAAGGCGCTTTACCCGGAGCAAAGCCGCATCGTCGATATGGCAGCGCAACTCAAGGCCCTGCAAAACCAGCCTGTGGATTCGCAAAACGCCCGCATTGCCGGACTGCTCCAGTTGATTGAGCAGGTGATTGGCGCCAGCCCGGTCGAGGTCCAGCGCATCGAGTTTCGAGCAGGCGAAGGCTGGAAAATCCAGCTGACCGCCAGCGGCTTTACCGAGCTGGAGCAGTTGCGGGAACGCGGGCGACAACAAGGCATGCCCGTCCGGCTCGACAGCGCTAATAAAGCCGCTGACCGGGTGCACGCCACCCTTACTGTGGAGGACGAAGCATGAAGCAGGCATGGCGGCGCATTTCCGCGCGCGAACAACGGCTGTTGCAGGTGTTGGGGGCTTTTTTGTTGGCAGTTGTGGCTTTCAGCCTGATCTGGCAACCAACCCGGCAGCGGCTGGAAACTGTCGAACGACAATACCAACAGCAGACAGGGCTGGCCGCGCAACTGCAGCGGGCATTACCGCGCAGCCATGTCCCCGTCGACAGCGAAAAACCGCTATCGCTGCGCATCAGCGAAAGCGCCACGACGGCGGGGCTGGAAATCCGTCAGATGGAGAGCGACAGCGATCTGCTGCGTCTGACCCTCAATGGCAATGCGCAGCCCTTGATGCTGTGGCTCGATGGCATGGAGCGCGATGGAGTCGCGCTGCAAACCCTGACGCTGGAGAAGCGTGACGATGCCCTGGAGGCGCGGGTGGTGCTCAAGTAGTTGCACTACCGCTCAATGAAAAACACCCGGCTTATGCTGGGCGTTTTTCAATGTGCAGATTTTCAGTGTCCAATGAGCTGTTCGGCGTAGCGGGCGATCACGTGATCGAAAGCTTTTTGCTCAAGGATACTGTTAGAACGAATAGCAGCAACGAGGCGGACCAGGTCTTCCTCACTGGCCTGTGTGATGAACTCGTCATCGAATAAGCCACGGATTGTGCTCTGTCGGCGATTGTTGAGGTAGGCAATATTGAGTGCCAGTACTTCAATCATTTTCGTTGCCGGCAGATCGTCCCGCTCGGTTGCTTGAATTTCGCCGGTCTGCAAATAACGGAAACGGTGCTCGCAATGCTCATCCATCGGTGAGATATGTTGCGCTTCGTCAAACCAGTTGCCTTTGCGATGACCGCAGTGCAATGGATTGCCAGGTGTTGTCTCTCGCAGGCAGGAGGCGTGGAGGTTATGGTACTCCAATGCCAACTCCTCATAGTGTTCTTGAGGCCTGAAGTGTTCGATATGACTGCTGGCAGCATCTATCTCTCTACCGCAGTAGCAACAGAAGAAGCCTTGTTCTTGCAGCAAACTGTTGTGCAAATCACGCTTTTGCGGATTTTGCAGTGTTGGATAAGTAGGACTCCACTCTTCGTTTGCCGAGCTTTTCCATCTTGTAAATGAAGCGGGTTCAATTCCTTTGAGCACTCGTTTCATTTGCCGAGGATCTCCTTGCGTCTGATCAGCGCCTCTGCTCCAGCGAATTCCGGAAGATCAGGGGCTCTCAACTTCAGTGCCTTGAGTTGCGCCTTGGCTTTCTTCAGGTCGTTGTCTTCCAGTGTTGAAAACAGTTCCGAGAGCATTTTTTCAATTTCGGGTTCGCGTTGGGTAACCCCCATCACTTCCTCCAGCACGCTGCTGGAGTCCAGACCGTAGGTGACCCGTGGGTGGGACGGATCGCCGTTGTGCAGAATGATGACTTCTTCGGGTTGGAGGCTGCCGATGATTTGAGGGGAGTGGCTGGCGGCGATGAATTGGACTTTCGGGAAAGCTTGTTTCAGCGCAGGCACGATGTTGCGTTGCCAGGCTGGGTGAAGATGGATGTCCAGTTCGTCGATGATGACTACGCCTGAAGTGTTTTTCAGGACGTCCTTGCCCATGTGAGGGTTGAGGATGCACATGCGGCGGGCGATGTCTGCGAAGAGGGCGACCATGCCTCGCTGGCCGTCACTAAGGTTGTTGAAGGGAATGGTTATGCCTCCTTCAACATCTATCAATAGGCTTTGAAGCCTGAGGTCGTAACGAAGGTTTTTAGCATTCGGCAGAGCTATCCCGATTGCTTGATTGACCAACGTCAGTTCGTCATCGAATGTCGGTATTGCCGTTTTTGAATCCAGCAAACTTTGCATGCGTTCGAGCGTCTTGCCGATCAGCCAGCTTTCGAAGTCTTTTAAGTCGGTAACTGCATCAAACCAATTCGTATATCCGTCCAGGCGGGAGATTTTTTGCTGTGCCGCAAACTCGGCCGAAATATTTGCGCCTTTCCATTGACGATTAGATCGATAGAAAGCGAGAACGGGTAGCTCGACACTTTCTCCGAGATCGAACTTTGCGAGCTGTTTATCTGTTGCAAGCATTAACTCAAGATCTACCAAAGGTGGGAGATGCTCACCCGCTTGAGTGGTTTCCCATTTATTGACTCCTAAAATATCTCCCTGAGCTGCAAGCAGAAGCGGGAACTTTCTTTCGAAGCGGCTACGGCTTTCAAATTTGTTGATGACAAAGCGCACGTCGTTCAGGTCTAAGCCGATGGGCTGTAGTTTTATCGAATTCGCATATTCAATGAACGAAGCGGCCGCAGCCTGCAGCAATGAAGTCTTCCCGCTCCCATTAACCCCCACCACCAGATTGAAACCCGGTTGAAAGTCGAAAGTGACATCTTCGTAACAACGAAAATTCTGAATGTGGAGACGGTCCAGGCGCATTCTGGCTTCCCTTTACCAAGACTGACGAATGCCGTCAGTGTACCTTGGCTCGCGATTACCGCTAGGGTGCAGTTGTGGCTAAACCTTCGCTGTACCCGGCAACAACGGCAACTTCGCCAGCTTCAACGCGACCAGCAGCGCAATCACCAGCAGCGTGCCGATGAACAACCCGATGCCGTTCCAGCCGCCCAGGTGCCAGAACACGCCACCCGCCGTACCGGCGATGCTTCCCCCGGCGTAGTAGCTGAACAGGTACAAGGACGATGCTTGCCCCTTGGCCCTGGTGGCGCGGCGGCCGATCCAGCTGCTGGCCACCGAGTGGGCGCCAAAGAAGCCGAAGGTAAAGATCAGCATGCCGATGATCACCAGCGGCAAGGGCGTAAACATCGTCAGGGCCAGGCCGCCGATCATCAGCGCGATGGTGCTCCAGAGCACTTTGCGGCGACCGAGTCTGTCGGCCAGCGAGCCGATTTTCGCTGAGCTGTAGATGCCCGACAGGTACACCACCGAGAGCAAGCCGACGAAGGCCTGTTCCATGTTGTACGGCGCGGCCAGCAGGCGATAGCCGATGTAGTTGAACAGCGTGACGAACGCGCCCATCAGCACAAAGGCTTCGAGGAACAGCAACGGCAGGCCGGCGTCGCGAAAGTGCATGGTGAAACCGTCGAGCAGGCTGCGCGGGTGCAGTGAGCGGGCGCGGAAGTTGCGTGATTCGGGGAGGATTTTCCAGAACACTGCCGCGGCAATCAACGCCAGGCCACCGATCACCAGCATCGCCGTGTGCCAGCTGACGAAGTCGATCAATACCCCGGTGATCAAGCGTCCGCTCATCCCGCCAATCGCGTTGCCACCGATGTACAAACCCATGGCGAGGCCGATGTGCTGTGGGTGGATCTCTTCGCTCAGGTAAGTCATCGCAACCGCGGCCAGACCGCTCAACGACAATCCAATCAGCGCACGCATCAGCAGCACACCGTGCCAGCTCGGCATCATCGCACTGGCCATGGTGCACAGCGCAGCGGCGAACAGTGCGGCCACCATCACCGGTTTGCGCCCGACCCGATCGGAAATCGGGCCAGTGATCAGCAGGCCGATGGCAAGCATGCCGGTGGCGATAGACAGGATCAGGCTGCTTTGTGCTGCGTTGATGGAATACTCATCGGACAGCAGCGGCATCATCGGCTGCACGCAGTAGAGCAGGGCGAAAGTCGCGAAGCCGCCGCAGAACAACGCCAGCACCGTTCGCATGAACGCCGGGGTGCCTTTTTCGATGTAGATCTCTGCCAGCTCAGCGGCGATAGCGTCCGGCACTGAAGGTGAAACTTCATGGGCGAGTGGGGCAACAGCAGTTTTCACGTTGGACCTCGGAGGACGCAGCCGGTCAGGCAATGAAAAAAGCATATAGCTGGCTAATGATTCAATCCAATATATTGTTCGACCTGTTTGATAGCTTTAACGACCTAATGGGGTTTCCATGGAATTGCGTCATCTGCGCTACTTCATCGCCGTTGCCGAAGAACTGCACTTCGGCCGCGCCGCACAGGTGCTGGGCATCTCCCAGCCACCGCTGAGCCAGCAAATTCAGGCGCTGGAACAGGAAGTCGGCGCCCGGCTGTTCGAGCGTACCAATCGTCGGGTCGAGCTGAGCGAGGCCGGTCGGTTGTTTCTGCAAGAGGCGCGACTGGTGCTGGCGCAGGTCGACAAAGCGGCGGATGTCGCGCGACGGGCGCAACTGGGCGAGTTGGGTGAGCTGAAAATCGGCTTCACCTCGTCGGCACCCTTCAACTCGACCATTCCCCAGGCAATTTTTTCTTTTCGTCAGCGCTTCCCGGCGGTGCACCTGAACCTGCGGGAAATGAGCAGCACCCAGGTGGCCGATGCGCTGGTGGACGAGTCGATTGAAGTCGGCATCATGCGTCCGCTCGGGCTGCCGGACTGCCTCAGCGTGGTCGAGTTGATGCGCGAGCCGCTGGTCGCGGTGCTCAGCTCAAAGCACCCGTTGGTAGAAGGCAGCGAGGAGGGCTTGTTCTTGTCAGCACTGGCGCTTGAGCCCTTTGTGTTTTTTCCGCGCAGCTATGGCAGTGGCCTGTATGCGCAGTTGCTCAGTCTGGCCCGGGACTCCGGCTTCACTCCGCATTTTGCACAAGAGGCTGGCGAGGCGATGACTATCATCGGGTTGGTGGCCGCGGGTCTTGGCGTCTCGGTGATGCCGGCGTCTTATCAGCGGATGCGCATCGACGGTGTGGTCTATCGACCGTTGCTGGATCCAGCAGCGGTGTCGGCGGTGTGGCTGGTTCAGCGCAAGGATCAGAAGTCGGCGATGGCCAAAGCGTTTGTTGAACTGCTGACGCGCAAGGTTGAACCACTGAAGCCGTGACGGCTGCGCCGTCCATTCGCGAGCAGGCTCGCTCCCACTGGTTTCAGCGGTGTGAGAACAATGTTCCCTGTAGGAGCGAGCTTGCTCGCGATGGACTAAAGAACGCCACGTTCACCCAGGAAACACGCGCCATCGTTAGCGACCATCGCGAGCAAGCTCGCTCCTACAGATCAGAGTTTTCGCCGCTGCCCGTGGGACATTTCTGAACTACCACCGGCAGGCTACAGCGCCTTGCGACGTTGCCTGCAACTACTCCAGAATCCGCCGGCTTGTGCGCTTTGAGGGCCATCGCTAACTTGACTCATGTCACTGATGGTCAGTGATCGGGTTTAGTAGCCCGTGTTCTCGCTAAGTGCATTTGCGCTCCTGATAGGCAGGTATGTCCATACCTGCCCTTGACGGTAGCTGTGCGCAGGGCGCCTTCGGGCGCGCCGGTTTGGCGAAAACCCGGTCTACTAACCTGCGTACAGCTGCCACCCTTTTGATTCGTAGCGACTCGGTGTTGGCTCCTCTTTTCTGGGCACTGAATCATGACCAATAAAGCAAAAAATCCGCCGGACACTCCACGCCAACCCAGCAATATCTTCTTGATCGCCCCGGATATCGACAACCACACACTGCTTGAATACGCCTGTGTGTCGCTGGCCTCAGCGAATGTCATGGCGAGTGATTTCGCGAGGAGTTTGAACGGGTCGCAGAGCAACACCCTGCTGGGTATTCAGCAGTCGATCATGCTGGGGGAAATGGCGGTGAATCGGGTGTTGGATAACCTCGATCCACCGTAAACCTCTGTAGGAGCGAGCTCGCTCGCGAAAAACGTCCGGGCAGCGCGTTCATTCAGGCAGCACGCGTTATCGTTGACGTCCATCGCGAGCAAGCTCGCTCCTACAAAGGTTACGACCAGCGCTTGAAAATCAGCGAAGTATTCACCCCGCCAAACGCAAAATTATTGTTCATCACATACTGATTTTTCATCTGCCGAAACTCGCCGCGCAGGTAGTCGAGCTTGCCGCAATGCGGGTCGACTTCGTCGAGGTTGAAGGTGTGGGCGTACAGGTCGCGGTTCATCATTTCAATGCTGAACCAGGACTCCAGCGCACCACAGGCGCCGAGGGTGTGGCCGAGGAAGCTTTTCTGCGAACTGATCGGCATGTGTTCGCCGAACAGGCTGCTGGTGGCCAGGGTTTCGGCGATGTCGCCCTGTTCGGTGGCGGTGCCATGGCCGTTGACGTAGCCGATATCCGACGGTTTCAGCCCGGCGTCTTCCAGGGCCAGTTCCATGGCTCGGCGCATGGTGACTTGTTCGGGACGGGTGGTGTGCTGGCCGTCGGCGTTGCTGCCGAAACCGACGATCTCGGCATGGATGTGGGCGCCGCGGGCCAGGGCGTGTTCCAGTTCTTCGAGCACCAGCATGCCGCCGCCTTCGCCGATCACCAGGCCGTCGCGTGCGCTGTCGTAAGGGCGCGGGCTGCGTTGTGGGGTGTCGTTTTTCAGGCTGGTGGCGTAGAGCGCGTCGAAGACCATGGCTTCGGTCGGGCACAGTTCCTCGGCGCCGCCGGCGAGCATCAGGGGCAGGCGCCCGAACTTGATCGCCTCGTAGGCATAGCCGATGCCCTGACTGCCGCTGGTGCAGGCGCTGGATGTCGGGATCAGGCGGCCGGTGAGGCCGAAGAAGATGCTGATATTGGCTGCCGTGGTGTGCGGCATCATGCGCACGTAGGAGTTGGCGTTCAGGCCTTCGGCCACCGAGTTGAGCAGCATGTTGCCGAACGCCTTGATCTCGTCGGTGCTGCCGGTGGAAGAACCGCAGGCAACGCCCATGCGCCCGTCCTTGATCGACTCGTCACCCAACAGACCGGCGTCGGCCAGTGCCATCTCCGCCGCACCCACAGCAAGCCGCGAAACCCGGCCCATGCTGCGCAGTTGCTTGCGGGTCCAGTGGCTCGGCACCTTGAAGTCATCGATGGGGCCAGCCAGGCGCGTGTTGAGCTCGGTAAAACGATCCCACTCGTCCATCCGGCGGATGCCGCTGCGGTTGGCCGCGAAGTTGCCGGCGATGGTCTCCCAGTCGCTGCCCAGTGAGGTGATGCCGGCCATGCCGGTGACGACGACGCGCTTCATCAGCACAGGCCTCCGTTGACGGCCAGAACCTGCCGGGTGATGTACGAGGCTTCCGCCGACATCAGGAAATTCACCGCGCCGGCCACCTCTTCAGGGGTGCCCATGCGTTGTGCTGGGATCATTTTCATCAGTTCTTCCACCGGCACGTTTTCGTCGAGCATGGCTGTGTCGATCAGGCCGGGTGCGACACAGTTAACGGTGATTTTGCGCTTGCCCAGCTCGATCGCCAATGCCTTGGCCGCGCCGATCAACCCGGCCTTGGAGGCACTGTAGTTGACCTGGCCACGGTTGCCGATCAGCCCCGACACCGAAGTGATGCAGACAATCCGCCCGGCGGCGCGACGACGGATCATCGGCATCATCACCGGGTGCAGCACATTGTAGAAACCGTCGAGGTTGGTGCGCATCACCACATCCCAATCCTCCTCGCTCAGGGCCGGAAAGGCACCGTCGCGGGTCAGGCCGGCATTGAGCACCACGCCGTAATAGGCGCCGTGGGTTTCCACGTCGGCCTCGAGAATTTCCTTGCAGCGGGCGCGGTCGGACACGTCGAATTGCAGGATGCGCGCACGACGGCCCAAGGCCTCGACTTCGGCCTTGACCGCTTCGGCGTCGGCCAGGCCGCTGCGGCAATGCAACACGATGTCGTGCCCGGCCTCGGCCAGGCGCAAGGCGATGGCGCGGCCGATGCCTCGGCTGGAACCGGTGACCAGTACGGATTCAGTCATCACTGGGCTCCTTCGGGTTCATGGAGATATTGAGCGGCCTGGGGTGGGCGGAACACATTCAGACGGGCGGTGACGTGTATGCCGGGGGCGTTGATGTGGCATTCGAACACGCCCATGCCGTTATCGTCTTCCAGGGAGCGAATCCCGTGGATGGTCAACTCGGTACCGGCCGGAAAACTTTCAACGTTGCATTCGAACTTTCGGCTGCCGAGCAGGAAGCCCAATTCCACCGCATCACCGCGCTGGCGCGCATGGCAACCGGCGAAGGCGGCCACACTCTGGGCCATCAGTTCGATGCCGACCCAGGCCGGCAGGCTGCCGTCGGGGAGGTTGAACAGGCCATCGGGCTTGACGGTCAGGCGCGTGTGAATCTGCTCTTCATCGAACGCCAGGATCCGGTCGATAAGGATCATATCGCCAGCGTGGGGCAGCAATTCGGCGAGCGGCCAGTCAATCATGGGGCGTCTCCGATAATCAGGCTGACGTTGTTGCCACCGAAGGCAAAGGAATTGCTCATCAGGTAGCGGGGTGCAATGGACGTCAGGCGCGTGGCCGGGGTCACCCATTGCAGCGGTGGCAGTTCGGGGTCGGGCTGTCCGTCCCAGACGTGCGGCGGCAGGGCATGCTCGCGATTGTCCGGGCTCAGGCTCAACCAGCAGAATGCCGCTTCCAGCGCCCCGGCGGCACCGAGGGTGTGGCCGGTCATGGGTTTGCTCGACGAGCAGGGCACGCCGGCCGGGAACAACGTCGCCACGGCCTGGCTTTCCATGGCGTCGTTGTGCTGGGTGGCGGTGCCGTGCAGGTTCAGATAAGCGATCTGCTCCGGTTGCAGGTTGGCGCGGCCCAAGGCTTTGCGCATCGCTTGCAGGGCGCCACGACCGGTCGGCTCCGGGGCGGAGATGTGATGCGCATCGGAACTGGCGCCGCTGCCGAGCAGGGCAATCGCTTGGCTGTCGCCTGCACGCTTGGTCATCAGGAACAGCACCGCCGCTTCGCCAATGTTGATGCCATTGCGGTTCACCGAAAACGGATTGCAGCGCTGTTCCGAGACCGCTTCGAGCGCCGAGAAACCGTTGAGGGTCAGCTTGCACAAAGTGTCGACACCGCCACACAGCACCGCGTCGCAAATGCCCAGGTCCAACAGGCGCTGGGCGCTCATCAAGGCCCGGGCGCTGGAGGTGCAAGCCGTGGAAATGACATAGGCCGGCCCGCTCAATTGCAGCCACTCGGCGAGGAAGTTCGCCGGTGCCCCGAGTTCCTGTTGCTGGTAGTCGTACTCGGCAGGGAACTGCTTTTCGCGCAGGTAATGCGCCAGGCCCTGGCTGGCCTCGTCGATACCCGAGGTGCTGGTGCCCAGCACGACACCGATGCGGTCGCGGCCGTAGGTCTGGATCGCGCTGTCGATGTCCGGGCGGATTTGCAGCGTGGCTTCGAGCAACAACTGATTGTTGCGACTGTGATGGCGCGACAGATCGGCTGGAATGCTTGCCAGTTTGCCCCGGACCGCACCGACCGGCAGCGTGCGTTGCGGCACCCATCCGGCTTGTTCGCGCATGCCGCCGCAGTCGCCGGCAAACAGGTTGCGGGCAACTTCCTGCCTGTCGCGGCCCAGCGCGCAGACCAATCCGAGGGCGTTGAGGTAGGCCGTCATGGCGTTTCACCGCTCAGGGGGGTGACTTGATAGCTCGGACCACGCGGTAGCTTCAATTCAAAATTCTGCGGTTGTGCGTAGCGGATGTCCCAGCGCTCGGGCAGGTACCGTTGCCTGCCGTGCTGCCAGGCGCCGGGATAGTTGGCCGCCAGTTCGTCTTGCGGCGTCAGCGCAAACAGCAGCGCCGCGAACAGCTCCCGGGCTTGCGGATTGGGCGGCAGGAAACCATCGGACTCCCAGGTTTTATCGATCAATTTCTGGCGGGCCTGGGGAATGCCCAACAGGTCCATCATCGACCAGCGGATACCCGCCTCTTCACGCTGGATCACCAGCACCCAGTCCTCGCGTTCGTCGGCCTGCCCGCGCTGGATGTGCAATTGCAGCGGCAACGGCAGGTCCGGATTGTGCTCGGGCAGCGGCGCCCGACCGGCGCAGGCGCTCAGCAGCAGGGTGGCGGCGACTAACAGCAATCGAAATGCACCGATTACCCCTGTGGGAGCGAGCTTGCTCGCGATGGCGGCGGCAAATCCGGCATATCCGCTGGCTGACCCACCGCTTTCGCGAGCAAGCCCGCTCCCACAGGTTTGGTGTTTCAAGCGGTTGGCAATGAACATCACACAGTTCCTTCAAAAGGTTTGCGCGCCACCACATTGACCAGGGTTTCTTCCCGTTGGCCAAAGGGTTTTGGCTTGCACACACCCAAGTGTTCGAGCAGGCCGAAATCCTTGGCGCGACTCCACCACAGGTACGGATAAGACACGTTTTGCGCGGTAAATTCGAAGCCCTGCTGGTGAATCATTTGCAGGTACTGCGCAGCGCTTTTCTGCACGTGCATCGGGTGGCGGAACAACCAGCGGATCACCCAGGTATCAATGTAAGCCTCGGTGGATTCGGCGAACAGCAGATAACCGCCGGGTTTGAGCACGCGGTAGAACTCGGCCAATGCCTGTTCCTGTTCCACCAGATGATGGAAGGTCTGGTGACAGAACAGCAGGTCGATACTGGCGTCCGGCAGGTTCAGGCTGGCACAGTCGCCGCCGATCAACTCCACTTCCATGCCCTGGCGGGCTGCTTCTGCGCGGCTCTGGTCCAGGCTCTGGGGATCAGCATCGACGCCAATCAGGCGACCGGGCGCAAAGGCCTGGCGCAGCAGCGGGAATGACTTGCCCTGACCACAACCGGCATCCAGCAGCACCGGGCTAACCGGTAGCGCTTCGCTGAACAGGCTGCGCAAATCGTCGATCGCCAACCGCAGCACATAGTGTTGCCAGATCTGACTGCGCAGGAACCACAAGCCGAAACGGGTTTCTTCGACGTACTTGTCGCTCAAGTAGTTCATGACGCATCCCTTGCACAGAACTCCGATATCACCTTCAACCGGCGCCTGGCTTCGCTGACGAACGGGTTGCTTGGGTCCCAGGCATAGCCGGCAAGAATGGAGCTGATCATCCCGCGGATTTCCGGTGAACTGCCCTCATGGAAAATCACGTCCTGGAAGGTCCCGGCGTACCAGCCTTCGACGTAGCAACGGAACGTATCGACGCCGCGCTTGAGCGGTTCGGCGAACTCGGTTTGCCAGTCGACGGCTTCGCCTTGCAACTGACGGTGCAAGACCCCGGCGGCCATGCTCGCCGAACGCATGGCGATGGTCACGCCGGAGGAGAATACCGGGTCGAGGAATTCCGCGGCATTGCCCAGCAGCGCGAAGCCCGGGCCGTGCAGGGTTTTGACGTTGGCCGAGTAACCGCCGATGGTTCGCGCCTCGGTGTCCCACTGCGCATTTTGCAACACGCTGGCCAGGCTTGGCGTCTCGGCGATAAAGCTGCGCAGGCACTCATCCAGATTGTCGCTGCGGCCGGCGAAACGCTCCTCTGCCGCGACCACGCCGACCGAGCAGCGCCCGTTGCTGAACGGGATGGTCCAGAACCATACGTCGCGCTGGGTCGGATGAGTGGTCACGAGGATCTTGCTGCGGTCGAAGGTCGGGAGGTCGATACGGTCTTCGACGTGAGTGAACACGGCCTGACGCACCGGAAAATTCGACGGCGCCTCGAGGTCGAGCAAGCGCGGCAGCACGCGGCCGTAACCACTGGCATCGAGCAGGAAACCGGCCTCGACGCGGTACTCGCTACCGTCTTCGCGGCGCACGCCGAGCTGCGGTTTCCCCGGGTCGATGTCAACGCTGACGATGGTTTCGCCATAGCGGATCTCCACGCCTTGCAGCGTGGCCTGATCGGCCAGCAGCTTATCGAAATCGGCGCGCTGGACCTGAAACGTCGTCGATTTGCCGTGGCTGAACGTTTCGCCGAAATCGAACGCGCTGTAGCGCTCGCCCCAGGCAAACGCGGCACCGGTTTTCAGCTGGAAGCCGGCCGCGTTGACGGCGTCGAGCATGCCCGCTTCTTCGACGAAATCCAGGCAGTGGGCCAACAGGCTTTCACCGATGGAAAACCTCGGGAAATGCTGGCGCTCGATCACCAGCACATCGTGTCCCTTGCGCTTGAGCAGCGCGGCGGCGATGGCCCCGGATGGACCGGCGCCGATGACCACGACCTGACGACATTCCATTTCAACGGTTGGCATGGGGGCTCCTTGCCGGGACAGCGGCTTTCAGGGGGATTCGGTGCATGCCGGTCAGGGCCGGCAGCAGTGTGGCGATCAGGCCCATCAGCATCAGGGCAAAGTACAGCGGCGGGCTGATGAGTTGCTGTTGCAGCAGCAGGTTGAGAAAAACGATTTCGCTCAAGCCACGGATGTTCAGCAGCACACTTTCCCGCCAGCGGCTGGCGCCCTGGAACGAGGCTCCGGCCCAGCCGAGGCCGAGCCAGTTACCCAGCAGTTTGCTCAGCATCGGCAACAGCAGCAGGGCGACCAGTTGTACCCAGCCGAGGCTGTCCATCGCGCTGTGTACGTTGATCTGCACGATGCCGAACGTGAGGATCAACGGGATGGCGATGTATGTCTGCAAGCGGCCCATCCACACGGCCGGCAGCGGCAGGACCAGTGGGGCTTTCAGCGCGGCCATGATCAACACATAGCCAATGCCGAAAATCAGCGCATTGAGCTTGAAGTGTTCAGCGACGACCAGCAGAGCGAAAAAGCTCAGGCTGTAGAGCCATGTCTGGCGCAAACCGAGCAACCGCAGCAGCACCGGCAGGCACGCGCCGGCCAGGGGTAGCAACAGGCTGCTCAGGTGCAGGCTGCCCTGGGCGATGCCGAACAGCGTCCAGCAGGCGAGGTCGATGAGGATCGCGGTTTGCACCAGTCGCCGGGTGGCGGCGGGTGGGTAATCGATGTGCCGCAGGTACAGGTACAACACCGGGATCGCGGTGATGGCGAACAACAGGCCGACGGCCAGCGAGCTGATCCACGGTTGCGCCGGCAACAACCAGACCGCCGTGGCCAGGCCGCAGGCAAACGGAATGCAAAAGCTGGGCAGGGCAATTTTCAGGCTTTGGCGATCCAGTTGCAGGTCGATCACATCGCTGAGGATGTAGCCCAGCAACAGGGCAAAGCTCAGGCTGTAGAGGTTCTTCAGCCAGCCCGGCGACACCAGCAGCGCACCGCTCAATTGCCATTGGGGCTCGATCCAGAAATACATCAACAGCGGCAAGCCGAGGGTCGCCAGCAACAACTGGCTGACGATGGGAATCAGGCCGAAATGCCGGCCGACGCGAGTCGCCACGGCGAACAACACCAGCGCCATCGCCCAGAACAGAACGACCATCACGTTGCCCGCTCCACGGCCGTGGGCTCATGCACCTGGCGACCGGCCCACGGCGCGAGCAGGAAGCTGAAGATCAGGCCCAGGCTCACCGACAGTCCGAAATTGCTCACCGCCGGGGTGCTCGACACCGCCAGCAGGCCGAACGACAGCCAGGTGGTCAACGCCGCCAGCAGGGTGCCCAGCAGGCTCACGGCCGCGCCACCGACCTGTTCGCGCATCAGGATCGCGTAATCGACACTGATCGCCGTTACCAGCAGCAGGCCGAACAGGCTGAACAGGGTCAACGGCTGCCCCAGCCAGCCGAGGCTGGCCAGGCTGCACAACGCCGCCAGCAGGGGCAGGGACACGATACGCAACGCGCCGCCGAGGCCGAATGGCAGGATCAGCACCAGCACGATCAACACACAGGAGGCGAGTTTCAGTTCCGCAGCACTGATTTGGGTGGCCGCGAAGACGTTGTTCAATTCACCCAGTCGATCCACCAGTGTCACGCCGGGTAAGTCCTCACCCTGGAGCCGCAGCAGGGCCGGGTTGTTGATGCCTTGCAGGCTGACCATCGCCGCCACGCCGTCATCGGTCGGCCCCAGCCACAGGGGCCGGTAGGGTTCTGCCAACGGGCCGCCGAGCGCTGCGTCGATGTCCACGGTCGGCAATGCCTGTAGCTTCGCAAGCTCCGCTTGCAGCGCCTCGGCCGGTACGCCGATGTCGAGCAAGGGTTGCCAGAACGAAGGCAGTTTGCTCAGCGCGTCGCGCACCTGTTGCTGTTCGTTCGGCGGGCTGACCAGTTGATTGAGCGACAGATAACCCTGGAGCTTTTCCAGGCCAATCAATTGATCCAGTCGCTCTCTCAGGGCGGTCTGGCGTTCGAGCAGTTGCTGCTGATTGGCGGCGCGTATCAGGAAGAACTGGCTGGTGGGCTGATAGCCAGTGATCCGGGCAATGGCTTGGGCTTCGTCGGTCAATTTTTGCGGTGCGCTGATCCACTGACGGATGTCGTTTTTGCTGCCCAGTTGCAACAGGCCGCCCACGCAAAAGGCGATCAGCAGCGTCAGCAAGACTGGCGTTTTCAGCTGTTTGAGCAGCGCTTCACGACAGTCCAGCAAAAGCTCGCACATGCGCAATGGCCACTGCGCCGGGCGCAGGTCTACGCCCTTGAGCAATGCCGGCAACAGGCACACGGCGGACAGATAGGCACCGAGCAAACCGGCGGCAGAGAACGCGGCAATCTGGGTCAGCGCCGGGAAGGGTGTCCAGGCCAGGGCCAGATAACCGATGCCGCTGGTGATCAGGCTCAGGGTCAAGCCGGGCAAGGTCAGGCGCAGTGCAGGCCAACTGTGCCAGGGTTTCAGGCTCCAACTCTTGGACAGGTAGTGCAGCGGGTAATCGACGGCAACACCGATCAGGCTCGAACCCAGCACCAGCGTCATCACGTGCATATGGCCGAACAACGCCACGCAGGCCACCGCACCGAAGAGCATGCCCACCAGCACCGGCACGAACGCCAGCAAGACGCGCCAGCGCCGGAAGGCCAACAGCAGCAGTAACAAAATCCCCACGGTGGCACCGCCACCGACCCAGGTCATCTCCCGGGCGGCCTGCTGTTGCCCGCTGGCTGCGTACAACAGACCGCTGGCGGCGAGCAGTTGCACGTCGTGCCGGGCGGCTTCCTCGCGGCTGTGCTCGAGCAGGTCGGCCACTTGCAGCGGCAGGTTCATGTCGAAGGCGTTGCCAGTGGTGCGCGCGCGCAGCAGCACCCAGCTCTTGCCGTCGGCATCGGCGACCAGGGCGCCGCTGCCGATGTCCAGTTGCACCGAACCGCGTTGCGGCTGGCTGTTCTGGATGCGCCCGGTCAGGCCCAGCCAGTCGTCCTGGCTGGGCACCAGGCTGTAACCGTTGAACGGGTCGAACAACGCCTGCACCCGTTGCTGGATAAAGGTGTCGGGGTGTTCGATCAGCAGTTGTCGGTCCGCCGCCTGGAGCATCGCCAGGCGACCTTGCAGCAACTGCGTGCGCAGTGCCGGCAAGTCGGCTTGCAAGGTCCACTGGACCTTTTCGAACAAGCCGCTGACTTGCCATTGCTCGCCGAGTGTCTGCGCCATGGCGACGGCCTGCTGGCGATCGCTGTGGCCGACCAGCACCAGCATTTCGCGGTTCAGCGGTTCTTGCATGCGTTGTTCGGCGCGCAGTTCCAGGGCATCGGGTGCCGTGCCGGGCACCAGATCCATCAGGTTGGCCGACAGCGGTGCGGCGTCACGCCATTGCCAACCGGCGAGCGCCAGTACTGCCAGCAGCAGGAGCAGAAACAGTCGTGGCAACCACCGTTCACTCGGCAAAGTCATGTTGCTCCGCGTCGCTCAACGGTTGGGTGCTGGTGCTGTCCCGCATGCGCAACAACGTACTGTCGCCCTGGGTCTCGAGCAGTTCGATGCTGTGCACCAGTTCTGCGCCGGTAATGTTGATCTGGTTGAACACCTGCTTGAGCAGCATCGAGCGCGGCAGTAGCGTGAGTTTCCAGTTCTGCGCGTCGCCGCTCAGGGACAGCTCGAAATCCCGTTGCAGGCCACTGCTGTCGCCTTGCAACACGGCGAGGAACAAACGGTTCTGCTCGGCACCGGCGCTTTTGCCCGGCAGCATTTGCCAAACACTGCCGTCACGCCGGGCGATGCCTTTGGCGGTGATGCGATAGTCCTGTTGCAAGGGTGTTTTCAGCAGCCACAACAAGCCGTGGTTTTTTGCCAGCACGAACGTGCCCTTGCTGGTCAGCGGCTGGGGCAGGGCGCGCAGGTGTTTTTCCTGGATGAAACTGCCGTGGATCACCTCGGGCCTGGCCAGTTGATCGCTGAGTTGTTGCAGGTCGAAGGCATGGGCCAGTCCAGGAATGCCCAGTAGCACGCAGAACACTGTAGGAGCGAGCTTGCTCGCGAAAAACCTGAGGGCGCCGCGGACTGTCAGGTGCCCAGTGTCATCGTTAACGACCATCGCGAGCAAGCTCGCTCCTACAGGGGAGCGGGAGGGGCAGAAAATCATCGCAGAGCTCTCTCAACCGCGTCGGTGAACACTGTCGGCGAGACCAGTTGCATCTCGCGGCTGGCGAGATCGACGGCCACCTGTACCGACAGGGCCCGGGTCAGGCGCTCACCGGTTTGCAGGTCGCTGATCAGGTAGTTGATCTTCAGGCGGTTCTCCCACTCCACCAGGTTGGCGCGCACGTTGAGTGTCTGGCCGAACACCGCACCGCGCACGTAGCGCAATTGCAGGTCGATCACCGGCCAGGCATAACCTGATTCGTTCATCGCCGTGTAGTTGTGGCCGATCTTGTCCAGCAGCGCACAGCGGGCGACTTCCAGGTATTTGACGTAATGGCCGTGCCAGACCACGTGCATGCTGTCGACGTCAAAGAACGGTACGACGATTTCCGTGTCGGTGTAGAGAAATCCCTTGCTACGCATGCAGCCTCCAGTGTTGTTCGGCGATGCGTTGCAGGCACAGGCGCAATTCGCCTTCCAGCGCGCGGTCTTCGATGACCGGGGGGAAGTCCTTGGCCAGAGCTTGATGCATGGCAGCCAAAGCGGGTGGCAGTGGCCGTGCATCTTCGGCCTGGCCGCGCAGCCAGACGCCCTGATTGGCCGCCAGCAGCGTGGCGGCTGCCACCTGTTCGGTGAGTTCCAGCACGCGGATCGCATCCCGGGCGGCAATGGTGCCCATGCTGACCTTGTCCTGGTTGTGGCATTCGGTGGAACGCGAGAAGACGCTGGCCGGCATGGTGTTCTTCAACGCTTCGGCGGTCCAGGCACTGGTACCGATCTGCACTGCCTTGAAGCCGTGGTTGAGCATGGCACGGTCGGCCGTGGCGCCGGACAGGTTGCTCGGCAAGCCATGGTTGTAGCGCTCGTCCACCAGCAGCGCGAGTTGCCGATCCAGCAGGTCGGCGACGTTGGCCACGAGGTTTTTCAGGCTGTCCATGGCGAAGGCGATATGGCCGCCGTAGAAGTGCCCACCGTGCAGCACACGCTCAGCCTCGGCGTCGATGATCGGGTTGTCGTTGGCGCTGTTGAGCTCGATTTCGATGAACGAGCGCAGCCAGTTCAGGCTGTCGGCCAGCACGCCCAGCACATGGGGTGCGCAGCGCAGGGAATAGCGATCTTGCAAGCGATGCAAGGGCGCGGTCGGCGCGTCGATGGCCAGGTCCTGGCGCAACCACGCGGCGACCTGCATCTGCCCCGGGTGTGGCTTGGCGGCGAACAGGCGCTCGTCGAAGTGCTCCGGGTTGCCTTGCAGGGCGACCACGTTCAGCGCGGTGATGCGTGTGGCCAGATGCAGCAGGTAATCGGCGCGGGCGTAGGCCAGACAGGCCAGACCGGTCATCACCGCGGTGCCGTTCATCAGCGCCAGGGCTTCTTTCGGACGCAACACCAGCGGCTGCCAGCCGAGTTCGCGGTGCACATCGGCAGCCTGCCGGCGCTCGCCACGGAACATCACCTCGCGTTCGCCGGACAGCGTGGCGGCAACGTACGAAAGCGGCGTCAGATCACCACTGGCGCCCACCGAACCTTCTTCCGGAATCAGCGGCAGGATGTCGTGTTCAAGGAACGCCTGCAGGCGCTCCAGCAACTCCACGCGCACCCCCGAAACACCGTGGCACAACGACTGCAAACGCGCGGCCAGTACCGCGCGGGTGGCTTGGGCGTCGAGCAGTTTGCCCAGGCCACAGCCGTGGAAAGTGTACAGATGACGGGGCAGCGCCTCGACGTGATGCAGCGGTACCGCGACCACGCAAGAGTCGCCGTAACCGGTGGTCACGCCGTAGATCACGCCTTCCTTGTCCAGCAGAGAGTCGAGAAAACGCGCACCCTTGGCGATGCGCTCGCGGTAGGCGGGATCGCTTTGCAACTGCGTCGGCACCTTGCGGTTGGCCAGTGCCAACACGTCTTCAATGCGCAAAGGGCGTTCGCCGAAGGTTACCGGCTCAAGCGTTGGCGTCGTCATCGGTCTTCCAGAAAGGGTAAAAGTTGAACCATTGTTGGGGCGCTTCGAGGCAATAGTGACCCAAGCGTTCGGCGTAGCGGGAGGCCCACTGATGAATGACCTGTTCGCGGTCGCTGCGCTTCCAGGTGATTGCCTCAGCGAAGGGTTCAATGCTCAGTCGATAGTCGCCGTCGGGCTTTTTCAGGCACAGCAACAGGTTGACCGGGCATTTCAGCAGGCCGGCCAGCAGCCACGGGCCCTGGGGGAACCTGGCCGGATGACCGAGGAAGTCCACGGTCGCGCAGCGTCCGCCATGCAACGGCACGCGGTCGCCGGCAATCGCCAACCACTCGCCACGCTCCAGGCGCTCGCTCAGTTGCAGCATGATCCCGGGGTCTAGTTCGCTGACCTGTATCAGGCGCAAATTGGTCGCCCCGGCTTCGCCCAGCAAGCGGTTGAATTGTTCGGCGTGTTTGGTGTGCACCAGCACGTTCATCGTGACCTTTTCGCCGATCTCCGCCAATGCGCGGCAGACTTCCAGATTGCCCAGGTGTGCGCCCACCAGCATCTGCCCGCGGGCACCGCGCAACTGGTCACGCAGCAGCGCCGGGTCGATGATCTCGATCTGTTCGATGCTCAGCTTGCCGTTCCATACGTCGAGTTTGTCGAGCATGGAATCGGCGAAAGCCATGAACTGGCCGAACACCCGCCAATGGCTCGGGCGCAGTTCGCTGCGCCCGCTCCAGTCGGTCAGGCGTTGCTGGTATTGCCAGGCACTGTGTCGGGCGCTGCGGCCGAACAGGAAAAAGTACAACACGATGCCATACAACACTGGGCTCAGTACCCGACGGCCCAGCACTTTGGCGCCGAACGCGGTGAGCTTCATCAGCCAGAAACTGCCCCGTTCTTCGCGGTCGGCCCAGTGTTGCTTGTCTGAACTCATGCCCGCCACCGTCGCCAGAGGATCACTGGCGCACGCAGCAACATGCCGAAGAACAGCCGCGTGTGCATGCTGGAAATCAGGACGTTGTCGTGGAACATCCGAAAATGCGAAACGCCATCGAGCGGGTAATGGACTTTGGTTTGCAGCCATTGCATCGGCTGATTGCGCCAGGCCAGTCGCACCAGGATGTCCGAGTCGAAGTCCATGCGCTTGCCGATTTTCGCTGACTCGATCAGCGCCAGGACCGGTGGCAATGGGTAAACCCGAAAACCGCACATGGAGTCGCGAATCTGCAGCGACAGGGTGTTGATCCAGACCATGACGTGAGTCAGGTAGCGCGCATACAAGCGGCCTTTCGGTACGCTGGCGTCATATTGCGGATAACCGCAAATCACCGCCTGTGGGTGGCAGCGTGACTGTTCGATGAAGCGTTGGACGTCCTGCAAATCGTGCTGGCCATCGGCATCCACCTGCAAGGCATGGCTGAAACCCAGGCGCGAAGCTTCGCGCAAACCGGTCATGACCGCGCCACCCTTGCCCTGGTTTTCGGCGAGGCGGATCAGGTAAACCATGTCACGTTGGGCCAGGCGATCCAGCACCTTGGCGCAGCGCGGGCTGCTGGCATCGTCCACCAGAATGCACGGCAGATGGCTGGCGATCAGCGCATCGACCACCGTGGTGATGGCTGTTTCGTGGTTGTACACCGGGACGATGGCGCAGGGGCTATGCATGTTGGTGTACACCTGAAAGACCGAGGTGTCTGCTTCGCGAGCAAGCCCGCTCCCACACTGGATTTGTGAACGACACAGCCCCCTTGTGGGAGCGGGCTTGCTCGCGAAGGAGTGCGCAGCACTCACCCAGCTTATGCATTTGCCGCCTCCAGCAAGATCCGCCCGCTGGAGCAGGTGGCGGTTTCGTTGCGATAGGCGAAATACAATTTGCCCCGCGCCGGGTCGAAGCGCAGGTGCAGTTGGATCTCATCTCCCGGGCGCACCAGTTGCTGGAACTTCAAGACTTCCATGCCGGCGAATTTTTTCGGCAGGTTCATCAGTTGCTGGCCCAGGCTCAGCGCCCAGTCCACCTGCACCACGCCAGGCAACACCGGCGCCTTGGGGAAATGACCGCTGAAGTAGGCCAGGTCCGGTGGCACGGCCAGTTGCAGGCTCCACTCGCCATTGCTTTCGACTTGCTCCAGCACCTCAGGCGCTTTGGGGCGCGGCGCCAACAGCAGGGCGTCGACGTCGGCCTGGGGCAGTTTGCCTTGAGTGTTCAGCGGCAGTTGTCGCAGCAGACGCCAGCGTCTTGGCAGGGCCAGGGCTTCGCAGTGTTGGCTCAGGTGTTGGCGCAATTGCTCGGTGAGGCTGCGTCGACCCTGATTGCGCAGCACATGCAAACCGGCCTCGCTCAGCACCAGCAACGCCCCCAGGGAGGCGCGGTTTTCCTGAACGACGCCGAGCCGCGCTTCGACGACCCATTCATGGGCCGTCAGCGCCTGTTCCAGCATCGGCAGCGAGATGCGTTTTTCTTCCAGTTTGACGATCCGGTCCAGTCGCCCAAGCAACTCGAAGCGACCATCGATGGCGATGCGCGCTGAATCGGCAGTGTGTTCGACATGGCCATTGGGCAAATACGGCGAAGCGATCAGCAGCGCACCCTCACTGTCCTGGGTCAGCGTGACATCGACAAAGGGCTGCCAGAGTTCCGCGCCCTGACGCCAGGCGATGCCGCCGGTTTCCGAACTGCCGAAGATTTCCGTTGGCCACTGCCCCAGACGCTCATGCAGGCTCTGTGCGGCCTCGACCGGCAATGCACCGCCGGAGGAAAACACCCGGCGTACGGAGCTCAAGGCCGGCCAGTCGAGGTTGTCGCCCATGCGCTTGAGTAGCGCCGGGCTGGCCACCCAGGCGAAGGCCGGGTACTCGCGGCTGGCGCGTTGCAGGTCCTCTGGAAAGGCCAACTGTCGACGTACGAACGGGCGGCCAGCGCACAGCGGCCACAGCACCCGGAACAGCAGACCGTAGATGTGCTGGGTGGCGACGCTGCCGATGATGCACGCCGGGCCCAGGTCCGCGCCCCACAGCTGTTCCAGGGCTTCGACTTCATTGGCCAGTTGGCGCAGGTTCTTTTCGATGCGCTTGGGTTCGCCACTGGAGCCGGATGTGCACAGGCTGAGTCGGCAGTCATCCAGGTCCAGGGCGGCGGCACTCAGTGGCGGATGACGAAACTCGCTCAGGTGCGCATCGTCGGGCTGATCGCTCAGCCACAGATCAACTTCGCCTGACCAGCGTTGGCGGGTCTGCGGTTGCAGGTCGGACGGCAGCAGCACGCTGACCCCGGCACGCCAGGCGCCGAGCAGGGCAATCGCCAGGTCGGCGGCATCCTCAAGGTGCACGGCCATCTGCCGTACACCCCGGGCTTGCAGGCCGGCGGCCAGGCGCAGCGCCTGTTCGCACAGTCGGGCGTGATCCAGTGCCGGAGCGGTCGTTACGGCGCGCTCCGGCTGAGCCTTGAGCAGCAGGTGCTCAAGTTTTATCCAATTCATGGGCGGCCTCGTACCCGTTGTCGTATGAGCCATTCAATGGCAAACATCAGGCCTATCAATCCGTAGGAAATCAGGCCGGTGTACAGCGTCCACCAGCTCAGCGGTGCCCAGAGGGTCAGGACGGCGGCACACAAACCGTTGCATAGAAAAAAAACGCTCCAGGCGATGGTCACCTGACGGGTATAGCGAATGCCCTCGGCGGGCAATTGTGGCTCGCGTACCCGGGCCAGGTGTTCAACGATCGGTGGGCCGAATGTCAGGCTCGATCCGAACAGCACCAACATGAAGCTGCTGATCAACACCGGATACCAGCGCAACAGCACCGGGCTGTCGAACAGTGCCAGCAACAGACAGAACACAATGGCCACCGTGGCCATCCACAGGCTGCCAGGCCGTCGTTTGCCAGTCAGCGCCCGGGCCAGCCACAGTCCGCCCAGCAGCAGCCCGAACTGCCACGGGGCGAAATGCTCCATGCCGAAATACACTGCGAAGGGATACAAAAGACCCGCCAGCAGCAGGCCGAGGCCAATCAGTCGATTCATGCGGCCGGTTGAACCAGACGGTAGACCGCCTCGACCACGTCACTGACGGTACGCACCGATTTGAATTCTTCGGCGGCGATTTTCTTGCCGGTCTGACGTTTGATGTGATCAATCAGGTCGACCGCGTCGATGCTGTCGATTTCCAGGTCCTGATACAGGTTGGATTCCAGGCTCACACGCTCCGGGTCCAGTTCGAAAAGCTCGACCAAGGCATCGCGCAGGGTGTTGAAAATGTCGTCACGAGTTTGCATGGTCCGGTCTCAAGCTGCCTGTTTTGCGCTGACGAACGCCGCAAGGCTCGCCACGTTACTGAAGTGATTACGTGTGTCCTTGGCATCGGCGTCGATTTTGATGCCGTACTTTTTCTGAATGGCCAGGCCCAGTTCCAGGGCGTCCACCGAGTCCAGGCCCAGGCCTTCGCCGAACAGGGTCTGGTCATTGCCGATGTCGTCGGCACTGATGTCTTCGAGGCCAAGGGCGTCGATGATAAGCATTTTGATATCACGGTGCAGATCGCTCATCTTCGGCGAGCTCCTTAATAAAGTAAGAATGTAGATATTCGTTGAGCTTGCGCGAGGCCTGCGGAGCCGGCCCCTGCGTGGCGAAGGTCTGTGGGTCTATATCGGCCCCGACCCGGAAACTGAAGTGCACGCGCCGCTTGGGGATGCGATACCAGGGTTCGGCCTTGGTCAATGTGGTCGGGCTGACCTTGATAATGACCGGGGTGAGGATTTTCGCACCACGCAGGGCGATTGCCGCGCCTCCCCGATGAAAGGCCGGTGCCTGGCCGGGTTGGGTGCGCGTACCTTCCGGGAAAATGATCAGGGTCTGGCCGTCTTTCAGCGCGTCGGCAGCCGCGTCGAGCATGTCCATGCTGCCGTCGTTGCTGATGTATTCGGTGCAGCGCAGTGGTCCGCGGGTGAAAGGATTTTCCCAGAGGCTTTGCTTGACCACGCAGTTGGCGTGACGCACCAGACCGATCAGAAAGACCACGTCGATCAGCGATGGGTGATTGGCAATGATCATTTGCCCGGGACGACCGAGCTTTTCCGCGCCTTCAATGTTGTAGGTCAACACCCCGGTACGGGCCATGAAACGCACAAAAATCCAGAAACAGCGGCTGACCGTTTGCCGGGCCCGCAGCCGATGGGTCTGGGCGTCGCCGGGCAGGCAGTTCAGCACAGGGAAAATCACCAGGCGCAGGCACAGCCCGCCCAGCCCGAACAGGGCAAAGCTCGCGGCGGTGGCCAGCAAGCGCCAGTAGTAGGCGTCGCGGTTTTTCTCGGTCACGGGTTGCGTTGCCAGGTCCATACACGATTTTTCCAGGCATGTTGGCAGGTGGTTTGCTGGCCAAGCAGCGCACACAACAGATTCAGCGCGTGGGGCCAGCGGGATTTGGACAACGCATCCGAGGAGCTGTTCAGGGACAACTGCCAGTCGGTGCCGGGTGTGATCAGCAGGCCGACGGCATAAGGGAACGGCACGTCGTCGATCCAGGTCGAGTAAGCCTCGGGCGGCCGCTCTTCGGTGATCACCAGCAGTACTGCGGGAGCGCCTTCAGCCAGCAGCGCGGCAGCTTCGAGCATGCCATGTTCCAGGCCATCGCCTGCGGCGGCCAGGGCGGTCATTTCGCTGGTTTCACCACGCATGATCGACCACAAACCAATGATCGCGTTATGCACAGACAAGCTGAACTGGGTCGGCGACAGCGGCTGGTCGGCGGCCAGATCACTAAGAATCTCGACCGTGCGGGGTGTTTCGCCATGACGGGAAACAAAGACCAATGGCAAATCCTGCCGACCTTCGGCCAATGGCCAGCCGACACTGAAGGCCATCCGCGCCAGGCGGCTGAGTCGCCGGCGCTGCATGGCCGGCAGAAAGGAAACGTCGGGAGCGGCATCGCTGTCCGGCAGCACGACCGGTTGTCGGCACCATGCCTGCCAATCGTTCACGCTTTCAAGCCCCGGGGCCCAGGCGCGCCATTGGGCGATGTTGAAGTTGATCACAGACATTCATCCCACCCTCACGGGCTTACTTGACGCGGGGGAGTGGCCGAGAGCCGGGACTTACCCTGCGTGGCGTTTGGCGCCGAGTGGCGCGCATTATCCCGGTGCCGGGAACGTGTAGCAAATGCTGGTTACATTTTGCTCAGCAAGCTGAAGCGGCTGGCTCGTAAAAATTGAACGATTGGTAATTATTCACAAATTTTTACTCCGTCTGTCGGTTCTGGCGTTGAATTACCGAGCCGTTCAGGGCTTTTCAAGCAAGAGAAGGCAACTGACTGTGTAGTCCCTTTGCCGACAAGGTAGCGAAGCAATGCGGTGGACCACTACACTCGGTCATTCTTTGATACACGGAGGTTTTGACATGCGGCGCGTGGTGTTCAATCAGAAAGGTGGCGTTGGCAAATCCAGCATTGCCTGCAATCTGGCGGCGGTCAGTGCCAGCGAGGGTTTTCGCACCTTGTTGGTGGATCTCGATGCCCAGGCAAACTCCACTCAATACCTGACGGGGCTCACCGGTAACGACATCCCGATGGGCATCGCCGACTTCTTCAAGCAGACGCTGTCTTCCGGGCCGTTCTCCAAAAAGAATCAGGTCGACATCTACGAAACCCCCTTCGATAACCTCCACGTTGTTACTGCCACCGCCGAGCTGGCGGACTTGCAGCCAAAGCTTGAAGCCAAGCACAAGATCAACAAGCTGCGTAAGTTGCTGGAAGAGCTGAGCGAAGACTACGACCGGATTTACCTCGATACCCCGCCAGCGCTGAACTTCTATGCGGTTTCAGCGTTGATTGCCGCCGATCGTGTGTTGATTCCCTTCGATTGCGACAGCTTTTCACGCCAGGCACTGTACGGCCTGATGGCGGAAATCGAAGAGTTGAAGGAAGACCATAACGAAGGCCTGGAAGTCGAAGGCATCGTCGTCAATCAGTTCCAGGCCCGCGCCAGCCTGCCCCAGCAAATGCTCGATGAGCTGATCGCCGAAGGCCTGCCGGTGTTGCCGGTGTACCTGGCCAGCTCGGTACGCATGCGCGAATCCCACCAGGCCAATACGCCGCTGATTCATCTCGACCCGCGGCACAAGCTGACCCAGCAATTTGTCGAGCTGCACAACCTGCTGGAAAACGCCTGACTCTAGCTGTCAACACAGAACCCCTTGTGGGAGCGGGCTTGCTCGCGAAGAGGCCATTACATTCAACATCTAAGTTGACTGACACGACGCCTTCGCGAGCAAGCCCGCTCCCACAGTGGGATTCGGCTAGTCCTTAGATCCCCTGGCTACGCAACCAGCTCATCAGTTGCGGTAACGGGAAGGCCCCGCTCTGCCGGGCGACCTCCCGGCCGTTCTTGAACAGGATCAGGCTCGGAATCGAGCGAATCCCCAACTGCGCCGACAACTGCTGGTTCGCCTCGCTGTCCAGCTTGGCCAGTCGGCACTTGCCCGCCAGTTGCCCGGCTGCCTGCTCGAACACCGGCGCAAACGACTTGCACGGCCCGCACCAGTCGGCCCACACATCCACCAGCAGCGGCAGATCGCCCTTGATCTGGCTGGCGTAGTCGCCTTGCTTCAATTCAAACGGCTTGTTCAGCAGGACTTCGGCCTTGCAGCGCCCGCATTTCGGGTGGTCGTTGAGGCGCTCGGCGGGAATGCGGTTGAGGCCGTTGCAGTGGGGGCAGGGGATGAGGAGTGGGTCGGTCATGAGCAAGATCCAATGGGAAGCTGATAACACTTAGTTGGAGACGTTTGCTCATGTTTTCAATCGAGCAGTGTCCGGCAATGAAACTAGGCTGGGTCGTGCCGAGCCACACCGCTGGTCTGCCAAGGATTATCGCAACTTGCGATATTTTTGATCTGTGATTAACTCACCATAGCAAAATGCGATAAGGATGTTGCATGCATGTTCTCACCGAAAAAAGAGTACGTGAAGCCAAGGCCAAATGGCCAATGGCAGCCAACGCGCTGGATCATTGGTATCAATTAGCCAAAGGAAGCAAACCGCCGGATTTTGCGGCGATGAGAGCCACATTCCCTGCTGTCGACAAGGTAGGTGAGTTTCATGTTTTCGATATCGGTGGCAACAAGTTGCGGCTGATAGCTTTTGTCAGATATCGATCGCAAAAGCTTTATATCAAGCATGTGCTGGATCACCGCGAATACGACCGCGGCAAATGGAAGGAGGAAAGAGCATGAGTGTCCTGATCAAAAGAGTTGCCGAGCACTGGGAATTCGTCTCACCGCTGCTTCGAAAGCCGAAAAGCGAAGATGACTATGACCTGCTGGCGCATGCGCTGGACGAGTTGCTCGAGATGACCGGCGATGATGAGTCCCACCCGCTGATGAGTCTGGTGGATATCATCGGTGACTGGATTGAGGAGTGGGACCATAAGCATCACCCGATGCCGAAGCCTGGCGGGGTCGAGGTTCTTGGCTACTTGATGCGTGAACACGGCCTGAGTCAGAGTGACCTGCCTGGCATCGGCCCTCAGTCTGTGGTTTCCGAGATCCTGAGCGGCAAGCGCCAGCTCAACTTGCGACAGATCCGCTGGCTGGCCGAGCGCTTTGGTGTGTCGGCAGAGGTCTTTATCTGACCCGCCTCACGACGAACAACTGATCTCCAGATGCTTGCCCCATTCCGGTGGTCGCTCGGCATAGCTTTCCATCCCCGGTTGTTCCTCGAACGGGTTGCTCAGCACAGCGTGCAGCCGACGGACTTCCGAGTAGTCGCCGTTCTGCGCTGCCTCGATGGCCTTTTGCGCCAGGTAGTTGCGCAGGATGTACAGCGGGTTGACCGCGTGCATCCGCTGGCGACGTTGCTCTTGATCAAGCGTGCCGTCACGGGCCACTCGGGCGACGTAGAGTTCGCCCCAGGCGTCAAAGCCCTTGAGGTCGACGAAGTCGTCACGCAGGCGGGTGATGGCCTGTTCCGGTGCTTCATCACCTAAACGGCGGAAAAACAGGCTGTAGTCGACGCCGCTGTTTTGCATCAGTTGCAGCAGGTTCTCCAGCAATTTCTGGTCGTCATCCTCCGCCGTGGTCAGGCCGAGGCGGCGGCGCATCAGGTCCAGGTAATGGGCCTGGAACAGCGGCAGGTACAGACCGAGGGTTTCGCGCAGGGCTTCGACGCTGATGAACGGCGTCAGGGCCTGGGCCAGGGCGCTGAGGTTCCACTGGCCGATCGGCACCTGGTTGCTGAAGGAGTAACGGCCCTGGTCGTCGGAGTGGTTGCAGATGAAGTTGGCGTCGAAATCGTCGAGGAAGGCGAACGGGCCGAAATCGAAGGTGATGCCCAGGATCGACATGTTGTCAGTGTTCATCACCCCGTGGCAGAAGCCATAGGCCTGCCACTTGGCGATCAGTTCGGCATTGCGCTCCACCACTTCGCGGAACATCGCCAGGTACGGCTCCGGTTGTTCCAGGCACTGCGGGAAGTGCATGGCCAGCACGTGATCACCCAGCTCTTTCTGCTGCTCGGGGCGCTTGGTGTAGTAGAAGTATTCGAAGTGCCCGAAGCGCACATGGCTCGGCGCCAGGCGCAGGACCATGGCCGCACGCTCCTGCTTTTCGCGCCACACCGGGGTATCGGAGCCGATCACGCACAGGGCGCGGGTGGTCGGGATATTCAGGGCGTTCAAGGCTTCGGAAGCGAGGAATTCGCGGATCGACGAGCGCAATACCGCCCGGCCATCGCCCATGCGTGAAAACGGCGTCTGGCCGGCGCCCTTGAGGTGCAGGTCCCAGTGTTCGCCGGCCTGGTTGTACACCTCGCCGAGCAACAGGCCGCGACCGTCGCCCAGTTGCGGGTTGTAGGAGCCGAACTGATGCCCGGAATAGACCATCGCCCTTGGAATCGCGTCGGCCCAGAGCTTGTGGCCGCTGAACAGTTCGGCGAACTCCGGGGTTTCGGCCTCGGCCGGGTCGAGGTCCAGCAGCGCCATGGCAGCGGGGCTGGCCACGACCAGGCGCGGATTATCGATGGGCTCAGGCAGCACATGGGCGGAAAACGCATCGCCCAGGCGGTCGAAGCGGTTATCGAAGGTGAGTTCGTCGAGGGCTTTCAAGGGCCGGCTCCAGCAGAATGTCCGAGCATTCTGCTGGGGAAAGGCCGGTTAGTCGAGTTTGGCGGCCGGCGGTTGTTGCGACGACTTGCCGTCGACGATCGGCACGATGGTTTTCGCTTCCGGCTCGATCGGCACCATCTTGTATTCCTGGCCGTGCAGGTTCTTGAGGTAGACCTCCATCTGCCGGAACGAGATGTTGATGTGCTGCTTCTTGAACTCGCGGTTGATGAAGCGGTTGACCTCGTCGAGCACCGGGTTACGGTCGCCGAGGTCGCGCACGTGCATGCGCAACTCGTGGTCGAGGGTGCTTTCGCCGAAATTCAGGAAGTACACGTGCGGTTCCGGGTCTTTCAGCACGCGCGGGTTATCGCGCGCGGCCTTGAGCAACAGCTCTTTCACCAGGTCCAGGTCCGAGCCGTAGTCGACGCCGAGCTTGAGGGTCACCCGGGTGATGGTGTCGGTCAGCGACCAGTTGATCAGTTGCCCGGTAATGAACGTCTTGTTCGGGACGATGATGTCCTTGCGGTCGAAGTCGGTGATGGTCGTGGCACGGATACGGATCTTGCTCACGGTGCCCGACAGGTTGCCGATGGTGATGGTGTCACCGATCCGCACCGGGCGTTCGAACAGGATCATGATGCCGGAAATGAAGTTGGCGAAGATCTCCTGCATGCCGAAACCGAGGCCGACCGACAGCGCCGCCACCAGCCATTGCAGCTTGTCCCAGCTTACGCCGAGGGTCGACAGCGTCGAGACGAAACCGACGCCGGCGATCACGTACGACAGCAATGTGGTAGTCGCGTAGGCGCTGCCCTGGGCCAGGTTGAGCTTGGACAGCACGAACACTTCGAGCAAGCCCGGCAGGTTGCGCGCCAGGGCGAAGGTGATGCCGATGATGATCAGCGCGCCAAGCATGTCGCCGATGCTGATCGGTACCATGCTCATGTTGGCGCCGGTACCGCTGGTGTATTCGTAGAGGGTGACGTTGTCCAGGTACGAGAACACCGTGATCAGGTCGGCCCAGACCCAATACAGTGCCGCCATGAAGCCGCCGAGCAGCGCCAGACGGATCAGGCGCAGGGACTGCTCGTTGACCTTCTCGATGTCCATGGTCGGTTCTTCGATCACCGCTTCGCCATCGCCGGCCTCTTTGGCGGCCAGCCGCTTGGCCAGGGCGCGCTGGTAGGCCAGGCGCCGGGCCGCCACACTGAGGCCGCGCACGAAGGTGGCTTCGATCACCAGCCAGAACATCAGCAGGTACAGGGTGTTGATCAAGCGGTCGCTGAGTTTCAGCGCGGTGTAGTAGTAGCCGAAGCACACCGCCACGAACAGCGCGACGGGCAGGGCAGTGAACAGGATCCCCACCAGTTTGCGGAACAGCGAAGCGTTTTCGTGGGTCGGGCTGCTGATGAGCAGGCGGCTGAGCAGCAAGGTCATCAAGGCGTAGCAGATCAGTACCACTGGCATGCCGAGCACGTCATCGGCCAGTGCCGCCGGTTGCAGTTCGGCTACGGCGACGACGGTCACCAGTGCCATGACCACGATGCCGAGGCGGCGGATCCATCTGCGCAGGAACTCCACCTGGGGCTTTTCCCAGCGGAAATGCAGTTCCGCCACGCCACCTGGCGCGAGGATCCGGTAGGCGGTGTAGAACACCAGCCAGGCTCCGGCCATTTGCAGCAGCGCCGCGCCCATATTGGCGTTCTGCCCGCGGGCGTCGATTTGCAGGGCCAGCCCGCACAAGGCGAGGCCCAGGGAAACCGGCATCGCCAGCAGAATGTTGATCAGAATCGCCTGCGGCGTGTGCCACTGGCTATCGCGCTTGAAGTGACCGATGTCCTGGTGAACCTTGATCAGTCGCGCGTACAGATTCTTGCGCCGCCACAGCAGCGCACCGATCAGCAGTGCCAGTGGCAGGAACAGCAGCGGGCGTTGGGTCAGGCCATCGGTCAGTTCGCTCAGGCTTGAAAGTACTGGCAGCGAATCGAGTTGCCGCTCGAGGCGATCCGGCACACTGTGAATCCACTCCAGGTCCAGCGGCTTGTTGCTGGGAATCCAGAACATCTGCTCATCGAGGGTCGCCCGCAGGCTTTGCGCGGTGCTGAGCAATTGCTTCTGGTTCAGTTGCAGGGTGATGGATTCATTGAGCACCGCGCTCAGTTCGCGGTTCAGTCGCTCCAGCAGGTCGGCGCGGGTGGTGGCCAGTTCCACCAGGCTTTTGCGCAGCTGCGGCGTGACTTGCTCGGGGGGTTGGGTCGACAGCAGGTTTTCGACGTAGGTGGTCGGATTGCTCAGCAATTCCCGTTGCTGGCTGACTTCGAACTGATACAGGCGAATGTCGGCAATCTGATCCGCCAGGTTGCGGTCGAGCCGCAGGCGCGGTAACGCCTGTTTCTGTTTGTAGAGAATCTTCGAGAGCAGCAGGCTGCCTTTGAGCACGTTGATTTGCTCGTCCAGGGCCGCATCGCTCTGGGTCAGGCTGTCCAGTTGCTGCTTGGTCTGCAGGTTCTGCTGGGTGACTTCGTTCAGGCGGTCAGTGCTTTTGAGCAGGTAGTCCGAGAGCTTCAGGTTGGCCGCGCTTTCGGTGGCCAGAAGGCTGCTGCCGCCGGCTTTCTGCGCTTCGATGGATTGCTGGGTGACCGTTTCCTGGGACAGCGCCAGACGCTTCTGGTTGATCAGGGTTTGCAGTTCCTGGATTTCCTTATCCAGGCGATCGGATCGCTCCGACAACAGGTCATGCTGGCTGCTGCCGAGGTCTTGCAATTGGGTATTGCCGGCCAGTTCCTGGCGCCGCAGCGGGATCAGCGCGTTCAGCGCCGCCAGCTCGGCATTGAGCTGGTCGCGCTGCTCGGCGCTCAGGGTCTTGCCGGCGTCCTTGCCGTTCTTGAGGATGGTGTTGATCTGCTGAATGCGCGTCTGGCTGCTGGATATCTCCGCCTGGGCGCGCTCGGGGCGGGTCTGGGCGGTGATGATCAGGCTGTTGGCATCGGCCAGGGCCTTTTGCAGGTCGCTTTGCTGGGTGGAACGCTCGGTGAGCAATTGTTCCAGCTGCTGGATCGGTTCCTTGGCGAAACGCTGCGCCACCGGCACCACGGAACTGGCCTTGAGGCGGGTCAGTTCACGCTGGTTCTCGATGGTCTGTTTGGGCGCACTGCTCAATTGCTGCTTGAGCGCGACCAGCTTCTGCTCGTAGTCACGCTTGTTGTTGAGCTGGCTCAGCGTGCCTTGCAGGACGGATTGCAGGGCCTTCTGATCGGCTTCCGGCAGTTTGCGGTCGGCGATCTTGTCCAGGCTCGCCTGCACGGCTTCGCTGGAAGGCGGTTCGGCCGCTTGCGCCGCTTGCGATAAACCAAGGGTGCCGACAGAGAGACTCAAGCCCAAAAGGGCGATGGCGAAAATGGAGCGCAGGTTAGGCATAAAGACCGGTCAAGCAAGTGATAGTGGAAGCAGTTTAGAGGAAGAGTCCGGGACCCGGGCGACTTCCTTCGGGGAATCTGACGCCCACTTTACCGATCTTGTTCCCGTCCATGACGGCCACGGTCCAAATGGTGTTGTTCCATTCCACCTGGTCACCCACCACCGGCGCGCCGCCAACCTTCTGGGCAATGAAGTGGCCCAGGGACATATCCGGATCGATGCCTTCGACCTTCAGGCCATACAGGGCCGCAACCGCGGCCAGCTGGGCGTCTCCTTCGAGTACGAAGTCGCCGAAGAAGCGCAGGTCGAGGCCCCGTTGTGGCGCCTGGCTGAAGAGTTTTCCGAGGGCCGGCAGGTTGTGTTCATGGCCGATAACACACAGCAAATCATCGACTTCCAGCACCGTACTACCCGACGGATGGAGCAATTGTTTGCCGCGAAACAGGGCGGCGATACGGGTGCCTTCAGGCATTTTCAGCTCGCGAAGGGGCGAACCGATGCACCATTTTTCCGCGCCGAGGCGATAAACGAACAGCTCCCACTCGCTGGTGACGTGCACTTCCAGGGCCGAGCGGGAGATGGGCGCAGGCTCCGGGGGCACCGTCACCTTCAACAGCTTGGCGACCCACGGCAGGCTCGTGCCCTGAACCAACAGCGACACCAGCACGATAAAGAACGCGAGGTTGAAGTACAGCTGGGCGTTGGGCAGGCCGGCCATCAGCGGGAACACCGCCAGAATGATCGGGACCGCGCCGCGCAAGCCGACCCAGGAGATGAACGCTTTCTCACGACCATGGAACGCCTTGAACGGCAGCAGGCCAACCATCACCGACAGTGGCCGGGCAAACAGAATCATCCACAGCGCCAGGGCCAGTGCCGGCAAGGCGATAGGCAGCAGGTCGTGAGGCGTCACCAGCAGCCCCAGCACCAGGAACATGCCAATCTGCGCCAGCCAGGCCATGCCGTCGAGCATGTGCAAAATGCCGTGGCGGCTGCGCACCGGACGGTTGCCGATCACCAGGCCGCAGATGTACACCGCCAGGAAGCCGCTGCCGTGCAGGGCGTTGGTCAGGGCAAAGACGACCAACCCGCCAGCGATGACCAGAATCGGATACAAACCGGTGGCCAGATTGATGCGATTGACCAGTTGCAGCATCAGCCAGCCACCGCCCAGGCCGATGACGCCACCGATACCGAACTCGCGGATCAGATGTGTCAGCAGGCTCCAGTGCAGGCCGGTCTGGCCGCTGGCGAGCATGTCGATCAGGGTGACGGTGAGGAACACCGCCATCGGGTCGTTGCTGCCGGATTCGATTTCAAGGCTGGCGGTTACCCGTTCGTTCAGGCCTTTGCCACCCAATAGGGAGAACACCGCCGCGGCGTCGGTGGAGCCGACGATGGCGCCGATCAGCAGGCCTTGAATCAGGTTCAGGTCGAACAGCCACGCGGCCGCCATGCCGGTCAGCCCGGTGGTAATCAGTACCCCGACCGTGGCCAGGGACAACGCCGGCCATAACGCCACGCGGAAACTCGACACCCGGGTGCGCAAGCCGCCGTCGAGCAGGATCACCGCCAGCGCGAGGTTGCCGACCAGATAAGCCGTGGGGTAATTATCGAAAATAATGCCGGCGCCATCGACACCGGCCGCCATGCCGACGGCCAGGATGATCACCAGAATCGGGATACCGAGACGGGACGAAAGTGAGCTCACCAGAATGCTCGCACCTACCAGCAACGCGCCGATCAAGAACAGGCTGTTGATGGTCGTCGCATTCAAAGGCAGTACTCCAGAAAGCTGAAAGGCGGGCGCAAACTGACCATGCAGTCTGCGTGCCAGCGATTCTAACCTGTTGAAATGTGATGCTGTCAAAAAGGTTTTGTGTCATCACAGAGCGCCGGACTGAGGTCTTGAGCGCGGTTCGTTTCCACCGGTTGCACCTTGTGGCGACGAAGTGCAGGAACCAGATTGGCCAATCACAGTCTTTAAAACTCGCGAGGAAGGTCGCCCGTCAGCAATATCAAGGCTTTGCGCCTGTATAACCCTGGCATCCAGAGTGACTTTTCTTTATCGTACGCGCCCTTTGAAAAAGCCCGGAAAATCAAAATGTTGGAAGCATCCCTAAGCCAATTGGAACAACTGGTCAGCGACCTGGTGCAACAGAACCAGAACCTGACCGCGGAACTGGCCCAGGCCAAAGATGAAAACGAAAGCCTGCAACTGAGCCTGATGGAACACGAAGAGAAGCAAGGCGCCACGGCGGCTCGCATCCAGGCCCTGGTTGAGCGCGTCAGCGCAGGCCCTGTCAGCGCATGAGTTACAACGCCGCAGGGGTAAAGGTCGTCTCGATCCTGGGGGAGGACTATTCGATCAAGGCACCGGTCGGGGAAGAACAAACCCTGCTGGACGCCGCGATGATGTTGAAGGCAGCCCTGGCCGAAACCAAGAGGAAGTACCCGACGCTGATCGGTGACCGACTGCTGGTGCTGGCGGCGATGAATCTGTGCTCCCAGCAGATCGAAATGCAGAAACAGCACAAGCTCGAACTCGACCGTTACCAAGAGCAAGTCAGCGCCACGGTTGAAGTGATCTCCAAGACGATCAATCAGGCCTGATCGGCTTTGCGCACAACCAAAGAATAGATTGTCGGTTGGTTTGTATACAATCGGCACGGCTGTTGCAGTGTTTCAGCCTCTTATTCTTTGGGGGTGCTCCATGCAGTTCTGGCGACGCAGTATTCAATGGCAGTTGATCCTGAGTATGGGCACCGCCCTGCTCGTCAGTATCCTGATCGTGGTTGGCATTTATACCCTGGTGCTCAACCGCCTCGCCCAGAGCTATCTGGTCGAGCAAGCCTTGCCGTCGAGCATCGAAGCGATGCGCAACGACATCGAACGGATCCTCGTTCAACCTCTCACCGCCGCCAAGGACATCGCCAGCAACAGCATGGTGCGCGACTGGTTGGCCGGGGGTGAAGACAGTGCCCAGGCCGGCGCGTTTACTACCTATCTCGAAGGTGTTCGCGCCGAGCACAAGGCCTTTACCGCGATTATTGTCGGCACCGCGTCCAACCATTACTTCACCGAAAAAGGCCTGGACCGGACCCTCAGTCGTTCCAATCCCAAAGACGCCTGGTTCTATTCCTTTCTCGATAGCAACCAGCCGCGCACCCTCAATATCGACAATGACACGGCGACCGGAGAATTGGCGCTTTTCATCGACTTCAAAGTCGAGCAGGCCGGTAAAGTCGTGGGTGTTGCCGGGCTTGGCCTGAGCATGAAAGAGCTGTCGGAGCTGATTCACAACTTCAACTTTGGGGAGCTTGGCAAGGTCTATCTCGTGCGTTCCGACGGTTTGATCCAGGTGCATCCCGAGGCGCAATTCAGTGGCAAACGCAACCTTACGGAGCAAATAGGCGCTGCGGCGGCACAATCGGTGATGAGTCAAAAAGCTGCCACCAGCCGCGGCTTCCAGCGTGACGGTGAAGACTTCCTCGCGTTAAGCCTGCCATTGCGCGATCTCGGCTGGACCCTGGTGGCCGAAGTGCCGCAATCACAGATCTACGCCGAAGCCCGCCGCGCCATGTGGATGAGCAGCGGCATCGGCCTGGCGGTGGCGATTGTGTGTCTGCTGCTGGTGGTATTGCTGGCCCGTGGGTTGGTACGACCGATTCGTCAGGTAACAGCGGCATTGGTGGCCATCGGTAGCGGTGGTGGAGATTTGACCCGACGGTTAGATTCCAGTCGCGCCGATGAGCTGGGCGATCTGGCTCGCGGTTTCAATCGGTTCCTGGATAGCCAGCGCGACATGATCGGCGAAGTGCTGGCCACCAGCGAACGTTTGCGCACGGCTGTGGGGCAAGTGGCCCGAGTTGTGGACAACACCGCTGAACGCTCGGGCCGCCAGCAGGAAATGACCGACATGGTCGCCACTGCTGTCCATGAAATGGGCCTGACTGTTCAGGAAATCGCCCAAAACGCCGGTAATGCGGCGGTCGCGTCGCAAACGGCTCGGGATGAGGCGATGCAGGCACGGGAAGTGGTGGGTGGCTCGATCCGGCATATTGAAAGCATGTCCGACGAAATCGGCGTCGCCGCCAGCGCTGTGGGTGAATTGGCGCATCAGGTGGCGTCGATCGATCAGGTGCTGGCGGTGATCCGCGGGATTTCCGAGCAGACCAATCTGTTGGCGCTCAATGCCGCCATCGAAGCGGCGCGGGCCGGGGACATGGGTCGCGGGTTTGCCGTGGTCGCCGATGAAGTGCGCACCCTGGCGCGACGTACGCAATCGTCCACCGATGAAATCCAGCAGATGATCGGTAGCCTCAAGCAGGGTGCGGAAAACGCCGTGTCGTCGATGCATTCCGGGCAAGCGGCGACGGGTACGGGTGTCGAGTCGAGCCAGCGTACCGGCGCCTCGTTGACCGCGATTACTGGGCAAGTGGAGCGCATCAGTGACATGAACCATCAGGTGGCGACGGCGACGGAAGAGCAATCGGCGGTGACAGAAGAGATCAACCGTAATGTGCAGGGGATTTCCGATCTGGCGCGGGCGACGGCGGGGGAGGTCAGGGCCTGTCGGGATGATTGCCAGACGTTGCAGCGGTTGGCGGATGATCTGGCGCGGCAGATGGGGGGGTTCAAGCTGAAGTGATGTGTTGTTTATTCTGACGCCTTCGCGAGCAAGCCCGCTCCCACATTTGATTCAGGGTGCTCACCTATTATGTGTTCAACCCTGAACCAGTGTGGGAGCGGGCTTGCTCGCGAATGGATCTAAGCAGCACTACAAATACTTGGGGTTAGAACCACTCATCCTGCATCCCCAGGCACACATCATCCCGAGCCTCAAGAATCGCCAGTTCATGGTGGCAACCCGGCACTTCCCAGGTCAGGAAGTAGCGCGCCGCCTGCAGCTTGCCTTTATAGAAGGCCACATCCGCGGCATTCCCCTTCGCCAGACCTTCCTCTGCACGGATCGCCTGTTCCAGCCAGCGCCAGCCAATCACTGTGTGCCCGAACACTTTCAGGTACAGCGCCGAGTTCGCCAGACTGCTGTTGACCTTGCCTTGGGCCAGATCAGTCAGCAGGCCGATGGTCACGGTTTGCAAGTGGGCAATCAGTTTCTCCAGGGGCTCGCGCAGTGGCGTTAGCGACTCAAACGCCTGTGCTCGCTCGCCAGTATCAGCGATCAGGCGGATCAGTTGCTTGAGCCCCGCACCGCCGTTCTGTGCCAGTTTGCGCCCCAGCAGGTCCAGCGACTGAATGCCGTGGGTGCCTTCGTGGATCGGGTTCAGGCGGTTGTCGCGGTAGTACTGCTCCACCGGGTATTCGCGGGTGTAGCCGTGGCCGCCGAGGATCTGGATCGCCAGTTCGTTGGCCTTCAGGCAGAACTCCGACGGCCAGGATTTGACGATCGGCGTCAGCAGGTCCAGCAGCTCATGGGCCTGCTTGCGTTCGGCCTCAGTCGCAAGCGTGGTGGTGTCATCGAACAACCGCGCCGCATACAGGCCGAGGTCGAACGAACCTTCGACGTAAGCCTTTTGCGTCAACAGCATGCGTTTCACGTCAGCGTGCTGAATGATCGCTACTGGCGCTGTATTCGGGTCCTTGCTGTCCGGCACGCGGCCCTGCGGACGCTCGCGGGCGTATTCCAGCGAATACAGATAGCCCGCGTAACCAAGCATCACCGCACCCATGCCGACGCCGATCCGTGCTTCGTTCATCATCTGGAACATGTAGCTCAAGCCCTGGTGCGGCTTGCCCACCAGATAGCCGACACACTCACCGTTATCGCCGAAGTTCAGCGCCGTGGACGTGGTGCCACGCCAGCCCATCTTGTGGAACAGTCCGGCCAGCAACACATCGTTGCGCTTGCCGAGGCTGCCATCATCGTTGACCAGGAACTTGGGCACGATGAACAGCGAAATGCCCTTCACCCCGGCCGGCGCGTCCGGCAGCTTGGCCAGCACCATGTGCACGATGTTTTCCGACAGCGGGTGATCGCCACCGGAAATGAAGATCTTGTTGCCCTTGAGGCGATAAGTGCCGTCGGACGCAGGTTCCGCGCGGGTACGAATATCCGACAGCGACGAGCCGGCGTGGGGTTCGGTCAGGGCCATGGTGCCAAAGAAGCGGCCATCGATCATCGGTTGCAGGAAGCGGCGCTTCTGCTCATCGGTGCCAAAACTTTCGATCAGGTTCGCCGCGCCCATGGTCAGGAACGGATAGGAGGTCGATGCGGCGTTGGCCGATTGAAAGTGCGCGAAGCAGGCCTGGGACAGCAGTGTAGGAAGCTGCATGCCGCCAGCGTCGAAACTGCGCGCGGCGTTGAGGAAGCCGGCTTCGAGGAAGGCGTCCACCGCCGGTTTCACTTCCGGAATCAGAATCGCCTGACCGTTCTCATAGCGCGGCTCGTTCTCGTCGCCCTTGCGGTTGTGCGGGGCGAAGAACTTCTCGGCGATGCTGCGGGCGGTACCGATGGCGGCATCGAAGGTTTCGCGGTTGTGCTCGGCGAAACGCCCACGCTGGGTCAGGCCCTCGGCATCGAGGACTTCATACAGCTCGAAAGCCAGATTGCGGGAACTGAGCAACGTCTCGGACATGGCGGCCTACCTTTTGTTGGAATGGGCCGAGTCTAGGCGTGGGAATAAAGACTGAACAGGATGATTGATGAGCGTGATGGTGGGGCAGAGCAGCGACTTGGCAGGCACCACAAAACAAATGTGGGAGCGGGCTTGCTCGCGAAGAGGCCGGCACATTCAACATCTATGTTGAATGACACACCGCCTTCGCGAGCAAGCCCGCTCCCACAGGGGTTTTGCATTTCAGGCGCCCATTACGGGCGCCTGATTTGTTGCGGTTTAGCCGATCGTCATCAGGCTGGCATTACCACCCGCCGCAGCGGTGTTGACGCTCAACGCCCGCTCGATCACCAGGCGTTCCAGCGCAATGTTGGATTCGCCTTGCGACAGGCCCTGCACGCCAACGATGGCGCCGGCACGCTTGGCAACCTGCTGGCACACCGCACGCAACTGGTCGGAATGGCCGTGATGCACAACCGCATCAAACACCACTTCGTCCTTGTTCCAGTCGGAAACCAGCTTGATGCGCGCCTGAATGTCCTTCGGCAGGCGTGCGAACAAGGCCTTGGTCATGTCAGCTTCCGGCCATACCGCCGAACCGCCGACTGCCAATACCGCTGCCAGTTGAGTCAGCAGATCGCCTTCGACTTCCGCCAGGCACAGCACGTGTTCCCGTGGCAGGATCGCGTAGCTGTTGCGCTCGCCGGTCGGGCCGGCCAGGAGGCGGGTGATGCCGCTTTGCGATTGCGCGGCGAACTGCACGCACAGGGTGCTCAGGTCGGCGAACTTGTGGCTGTCGGCCCAGGCTTTCAGGGCGGTCAGCGGCTTGCTCATGGCGTCGCGCAGACGAACGTCCGGTGCTGCGGCAGCATCGCCACGAGCGAAGGATTGTTCGATCGCATCCGCAGGGCGGGTCGACAACAGGCGGTACAGGTACAGCGGGCCACCGGCTTTCGGGCCGGTACCCGACAGGCCTTCGCCGCCGAATGGCTGCACGCCTACTACTGCACCAACGATGTTGCGGTTGACGTAGACGTTACCGGCGTTGACGTTGTCGATCACCTTGGCGATGGTCTCGTCGATGCGGGTGTGCACGCCCAGGGTCAGGCCGTAGCCGGAAGCGTTGATCTGGCCGATCAGTTGATCGATGTCTTTGCGCTTGTAGCGAACCACGTGCAGCACCGGGCCGAAGATCTCCCGCTGCAGTTCGTCGAAGCTTTCCAGTTCGATCAGTGTCGGCATCACGAAGGTGCCGCGTTTGACTTCTTCAGCATCGGCGATGGCCACCTGGTACACGCTGCGACCTTTGTCGCGCATGGCCTGGATGTGCTTCTCGATGCCAGCCTTGGCTTCGGCGTCGATCACCGGGCCGATGTCCACGGACAGACGCTCAGGGTTGCCGAGACGGCTTTCGGCCATCGCGCCCTTGAGCATTTCGATGACGCGATCAGCGGAATCTTCCTGCAAGCACAAGACACGCAGGGCTGAGCAACGCTGGCCGGCGCTGTCGAACGCCGACGAAACCACGTCGATCACGACTTGTTCGGTCAGTGCCGAAGAGTCGACGATCATTGCGTTCTGACCACCGGTTTCGGCGATCAGCGGGATCGGACGGCCCTGGCTGTCCAGGCGGCCGGCGATGTTGCGTTGCAGCAAGCGCGCGACTTCGGTGGAGCCAGTGAACATCACGCCTTTGACGCGCTCATCACCCACCAGACCGGCACCGACGGTTTCACCGCGGCCCGGCAGCAATTGCAGCACGCCTTCCGGGATGCCGGCTTCGAGCAGCAGGCGCACGGCTTGAGCCGCAACCAGTGGAGTCTGTTCCGCAGGCTTGGCCAATACCGGGTTACCGGCGGCGAGGGCAGCAGCCACTTGACCACTGAAGATCGCCAGCGGGAAGTTCCACGGGCTGATGCATACAACCGGACCCAATGGACGGTGAGCGTCATTGGTGAAGTCGTTACGTGCCTGCACCGCGTAATAACGCAGGAAGTCCACGGCTTCACGCACTTCGGCGATGGCGTTGGCGAAGGTCTTGCCGGCTTCGCGAGCCAACAGGCCCATCAGCGGCTGGATCTCGGCTTCCATCAAATCAGCAGCACGTTCCAGGATCGCGGCGCGTTCGGCTGGCGGGGTGGCCTGCCAGATCGGCGCAGCGTTCAGGGCGCACTGGATGGCGTTGTCGACGTCTTCGACGGTCGCTTCCTGCACATGGCCGACCACATCACGCAGATCGGATGGGTTCAGGACTGGTGCCGGAGCTTCGGTGCTGGAGGCGCAACCGAGCATCGGCGCGGCTTTCCAGTGGTTGTGTGCGGTAGCGAGCAGGGCACAGGACAGGGATGCCAAACGATGTTCGTTGGCCATGTCGATGCCGCTGGAGTTGGCGCGTTCTGAACCGTACAGGTCACGCGGCAACGGAATACGCGGGTGCGGCAGGCCGAAACCACCTTCCACGGTTGCCATCTGTTCGATGCTCGCCACCGGGTCGGCCACCAGTTCCTGGATCGAAATCGACTGGTCGGCGATGCGGTTGACGAACGAGGTGTTCGCGCCGTTTTCCAGCAGGCGACGCACCAGGTAGGCCAGCAGGGTTTCGTGGGTGCCGACCGGAGCGTACACGCGGCACGGACGGTTCAACTTGCCTTCGGAAACTTTGCCTACAACCTGTTCGTACAGCGGTTCACCCATGCCGTGCAGGCACTGGAATTCGTACTGGCCCGGGTAATAGTTCTGACCGGCGATGTGATAAATGGCCGACAGGGTATGGGCGTTGTGCGTGGCGAACTGCGGGTAGATGACTTCCGGCACCGACAGCAGCTTGCGGGCGCAAGCGATGTAGGACACGTCGGTGTACACCTTGCGGGTGTACACCGGGTAGCCTTCCAGGCCTTCGACCTGGGCGCGCTTGATCTCGCTGTCCCAGTACGCGCCTTTCACCAGACGGATCATCAGGCGATGACGGCTGCGGCGAGCCAGGTCGATCACGTAGTCGATCACGTACGGGCAACGCTTCTGGTAAGCCTGGATGACGAAACCGATGCCGTTCCAGCCAGTCAGCTGCGGCTCGAAGCACAGGCGCTCGAGCAGATCCAGCGACAGCTCGAGGCGGTCGGCTTCTTCGGCGTCGATGTTCAGGCCGATGTCGTATTGCTTGGCCAGCAGGGTCAGCGACAGCAGGCGTGGGTACAGCTCGTCCATCACGCGCTCGTATTGGGCGCGGCTGTAACGCGGGTGCAGGGCGGACAGCTTGATCGAAATGCCCGGGCCTTCATAAATCCCGCGACCGTGGGAGGCTTTGCCGATCGAGTGGATGGCTTGTTCGTACGAGGCCAGGTACTTCTGCGCGTCGTGCTCGGTGAGTGCGGCTTCACCCAGCATGTCGTAGGAATAGCGGAAACCCTTGGTTTCGAACTTGCTGGCGTTGGCCAGGGCTTCGGCGATGGTTTCGCCGGTCACGAACTGCTCGCCCATCAGGCGCATGGCCATGTCGACGCCCTTGCGGATCATCGGCTCGCCGCTCTTGCCGATGATGCGGCTCAGGGACGACGTCAGGCCGGCTTCGTTGTGGGTCGACACCAGTTTGCCGGTCAGCAGCAAGCCCCAGGTGGCGGCGTTGACGAACAACGACGGGCTGTTGCCCAAGTGCGGCTGCCAGTTGCCGGTGCTGATCTTGTCGCGGATCAGCGCATCGCGGGTGCCTTTGTCCGGGATGCGCAGCAGCGCTTCGGCCAGGCACATCAGTGCCACGCCTTCCTGGGACGACAGGGAGAATTCCTGCAGCAGGCCCTGAACGATGCCGGCACGGCCGCCAGCGCTCTTCTGGTTGCGCAGTTTTTCAGCAATCGAGGCGGCGAGTTTGTTGGTGGCTTCGGCCATCGGTGCTGGCAGGCGTGCCTGCTCGATCAGCATCGGCACGACTTCCGGCTCAGGGCGACGGTAAGCGGCGGTGATCGATGCGCGCAGTACCGATTGCGGCAGGATGCTTTCGGCGAATTCGAGGAAGCACTGGTGGGCGTGATCCAGAGGCGCGTCGACGCTGTCGTCGGAATCCTTGGTCAAACCGCTCAGCTCGGTCAGGGTTGCACCACCCTCGAGTTTTTCCAGGTAATTGAAGATTGCCTGCTTGATCAGCCAGTGCGGCGTGCGATCAATCGAGGTCGCGGCGGCCTTGAGGCGTTCGCGGGTCGGGTCGTCAAGTTTGACCCCAAGGGTGGTGGTAGCCATGTTTTTATCCTCATGTTTGCCACGACTGCGTGGCATCAGCTGGCGGCAAGATTAGCCGTGCGACTGTTGAGGTGCAACCGGGTGCAACCCTTTTTTTGTCGGAATATTACGCAGCTCGTCAGGAAATAAATTCTGGTACGGCTGTGCTGCATTTGCTTGGTGCTTTTTCAGAGAGTTAACACTCGTTTTTGCTCCGAAAAGGAGCAAAAAACGATTTTTAACGTTTATTTCCGACTAGGTGCAACTTATTCTCAAGAAACTGGTTGCACCTTATTTACTTTGTTGAATAGCATTCGCGCCCAAGGTGCAACCCGGAAAAATCCGGGTGCTCCGGCTGATGGCTTTCCTGGGGAAACATCAGTCATAAATGCGCGGGAATCCGGATCGTCTGTCAAACGTATGCGTTTGCGAGCGGTTCACCAGCCGCCGCTACATAAAAACAAAGCCAGGGCGTAACTTAATGAGCGTAAGCAATCCAACCCTGATCACGTTCGTGATCTACATCGCAGCAATGGTGCTGATCGGCTTGATGGCCTATCGCTCCACCAACAACCTTTCCGACTACATTCTGGGCGGCCGTAGCCTGGGCAGCGTCGTGACCGCACTGTCCGCCGGTGCCTCCGACATGAGCGGCTGGTTGTTGATGGGCTTGCCCGGCGCGATCTACATGTCCGGCCTTTCCGAAAGCTGGATCGCCATCGGCCTGATCGTCGGCGCCTACCTGAACTGGCTGTTCGTCGCCGGCCGTCTGCGTGTACAGACCGAGCACAACGGTGATGCACTGACCCTGCCGGACTACTTCGCCAGCCGTTTCGAAGACAAAAGCGGCCTGCTGCGGATCATCTCTGCGGTCGTGATCCTGGTGTTCTTCACCATCTACTGCGCTTCCGGCATCGTGGCCGGTGCCCGTCTGTTCGAAAGCACCTTCGGCATGTCCTACGAGACAGCGCTGTGGGCCGGTGCTGCGGCGACGATTGCCTACACCTTTATCGGCGGATTCCTGGCCGTGAGCTGGACCGATACCGTACAAGCCACCCTGATGATCTTCGCGTTGATCCTGACGCCGGTTATCGTGCTGCTGGCCACTGGCGGCGTCGACACCACTTTCCTGGCCATCGAAGCGCAAGATCCAAGCAACTTCGACATGCTCAAGGGCACCACTTTCATCGGCATCATCTCGCTGATGGGCTGGGGTCTGGGCTACTTCGGCCAACCGCACATCCTGGCGCGTTTCATGGCTGCCGATTCGGTTAAATCGATCGCCAAGGCCCGCCGCATCTCCATGACCTGGATGATCCTGTGCCTGGGCGGCACCGTGGCAGTCGGCTTCTTCGGTATCGCCTACTTCTCGGCGCACCCGGACATGGCGGGCGCAGTCTCCGAGAACCACGAGCGTGTGTTCATCGAACTGGCCAAGATCCTGTTCAACCCATGGATCGCGGGTATCCTGCTGTCGGCCATCCTGGCTGCGGTGATGAGTACCCTGAGCTGCCAGTTGCTGGTGTGCTCGAGCGCCCTGACCGAAGACTTCTACAAGACCTTCCTGCGTAAATCCGCTTCGCAGCTGGAACTGGTCTGGGTCGGCCGTGCCATGGTGCTGCTTGTTGCCCTGGTTGCGATCGCCCTGGCGTCCAACCCGGAAAACCGTGTACTGGGCCTGGTGAGCTACGCCTGGGCCGGTTTCGGTGCCGCATTCGGTCCGGTCGTGCTGATCTCCGTGATCTGGAAAGACATGACCCGCAACGGCGCACTGGCCGGTATCCTGGTCGGCGCGATCACCGTGATCGTCTGGAAACACTTCGAACTGCTGGGCCTGTACGAAATCATCCCTGGTTTCATCTTCGCCAGCCTGGCGATCTACTTCGTCAGCAAAATGGGCACGCCGACTGCCGGCATGTTCCAGCGTTTTGCTGCTGCAGAGAATGATTACCGCCTGAACAAGTGATGAGTGATGGGTTGAACTCTACCCATCCCTGATAAAAGAACGGCTCGCAGCTTTAACAGTGCGGGCCGTTTTTTTTGCTTCTCCGATATCCGTGGTGCGAATTTTCCGGGCAGGGTCCTCGGACGTTTCCTTCAAAACGTAGTGGTTTTCATGAAGTGGTGCGATGCGAGTTCCGTCGATAGTCTTTGGCGGTCACTGACAATTCAGTGGTGGGGTGTAGGAACCTCTCAAGACCGTTAGAGCTACTTTGGCGTCACAGCCTGGTTTGCGGCCGTTTGCATGCGGCCGTAAGATCAGTTGCGGCGGCTATGCGCGGGCACGCTTTGGCGTGGTCGAGTTTTGCTCTAAGGGTCTCGATATTCCTACCCCGTGCATAGCTGCCACCCTAGCCCGTAGGAAGGCTAATGGCAGGTCCATTTCTTCCTTAGAGCGTTAAAAATGAAATCAATACATCCCGATCCACCCTACGAAAAACCAATCCCCCATCCCGACAACCGCTTCATGGCATTGACCAGCAACTGCACCGATATGCCCACCCTGTTCGTCGATACCCACGCGCCACTCGACATCCTCACCGACGCTGCCAACTACCGAATTCGTGCAGTCACCCAAGTGCTTGAGAACCTGTCCATGCGCGGTTCGATCGAGTGCGAGTCCTTCATCCTCAGCGATTTCGCCTTGCTCTGCGCCATTGCGTTGCGCGATGGCTGTGATGTGCTGGATGTGGTTGGGCGGCGGTTGCGGGCGCAGACGTCGGCTTAGCGCAGAAGGCTTTTGTGGTGAGGGGGTGTGCAGTGCCTCAACTGGCCGCTCGGCTGCGACCCCCTGACTTGCCGGCCGGTAAAAGGTAAACTTCCCGGCCTTCGCAGGAGCAGCCATGAATTATCGTCACGCCTTCCATGCCGGCAATCACGCCGATGTGTTCAAACACCTGACCTTGACCCGCCTCATCGCCCTGATGTCGCGTAAGGAGCAGCCGTTTGCCTATCTCGACACTCACGCCGGCATCGGTCTGTATGACCTTCAGGGTGATCAGGCCAACCGTACCGGTGAGTACCTGGAAGGCATTGCGCGTTTGTGGGATCAGCCGGATCTGCCGATCCTGACCGCTGATTACATGCAAGTGCTGCACGAGATGAACCCGGATGGCCAGTTGCGCTATTACCCGGGGTCGCCGGAGTTGGCGCGGCGCCTGACCCGTCCGCAGGACCGTGTGTTGCTCAACGAGAAGCATCCGGAAGACGGTGTGCTGCTCAAGGACAACATGGCTGGTGATCGCCGGGTCAAGGTGCACCTGGGCGAAGGCTGGCATGTGCCGCGAGCCTTGCTGCCGGTGCCGGAGAAGCGTGCGGTGATGCTGATCGATCCGCCATTCGAGAAGCTCGACGAGATGCAGCGCTGTGCCGCGTCGTTGAAGGAAGCGATTGGCCGGATGCGCCAGACCGTTGCGGCTATCTGGTACCCGGTAAAGGATCAGCGCGCGCTGCGCCGCTTCTATCAGGACCTGGCCGGTACCGGTGCGCCGAAGTTGTTGCGGGTGGAGTTGCTGGTGCATCCGCTGGATACGCCCAACAGCCTGAACGGTTCCGGGCTGGCGATTGCCAATCCGCCGTGGGGACTGGAGGAAGAGTTGCGTGAGCTGCTGCCGTGGTTGTCCCAGAAGCTGGGGCAGACCCAGGGTGGGTGGCAGATGGATTGGTTGATTGCTGAGAGTTGATCAGTTGTTTCAGTGGCGTCTGATCTGACGCCTTCGCGGGCAAGCCCGCTCCCACAGGGATTTGTGTCGATCACAAAACCTGTAGGAGCGGGCTTGCCCGCGATGCTTTTCAGGCCTGCAAATCAGATAGGGCAGGTCACGCCAGTACCACCGATCCCGCAATAGCCTTCCGGATTTTTCGCCAGGTACTGCTGGTGATACGTCTCGGCAAAGTAGACGGTCGGGGCCTGGTCGATTTCGGTGCTGATTTCACCGAGACCGGCCTTGGACAGCTCGACCTGGTAGGTTTCCTTGCTCTTGAGCGCCGCGTCCAGTTGTTCCTGGCTAGTGGCGTAGATCACCGAACGGTACTGGGTGCCGATGTCATTGCCCTGGCGCATGCCCTGCGTCGGGTTGTGCAGTTCCCAGAACATCGCCAGCAGCTCTTCGTAGCTGACCTTGGCCTTGTCATACACCACCAGCACCACTTCGGAGTGGCCGGTCAGGCCCGAGCAGACTTCTTCGTAGGTCGGGTTCGGCGTGAAACCGCCGGCGTAGCCGACCACGGTGCTGACCACGCCTTCACGCTGCCAGAAGCGGCGTTCCGCACCCCAGAAGCAGCCGAGGCCGAAGATCGCGAAGTCGACATCTTCGAAGAACGGGCCGAGCAAGGGGGTGTCTTTAAACACAAAGTGCTTTTCAGGCAGGGTCATCGCGGTTTCGCGGCCAGGCAGAGCTTGTTCTTTAGTAGGGAGCACGTTTTTGTTCACCAGAATTTCCGAGCGCAGAACCATGATCAGTCCTCTCAGTCAGGTTGGGTTGTAAATAAACAGACTGTCAGTGTGCCCAATACCTGCTTGATACGCACTACCTTGTGGGAGCGGGCTTGCTCGCGAAGGCGTTGAGTCAGTCAGTAACCACGGCTCTGACACACCGTATTCGCGAGCAAGCCCGCTCCCACAGGTTTTGTGTCATCCACAGGTTCTGTGTCTGTCAGGCGATTGGGCCACGCGGGTAGCGTTTGAGCTTGTCGATCAGCTCATTGCCCGGGATCGGGCGGTCGAACAGGTAGCCCTGGCCGACGTCGCAGCGGTGACGGCGCAGGAACGACAACTGCTCGGCAGTTTCGATGCCTTCAGCCACGACCTTGATTTTCAGGTTGTGCGCCATGGCGATCACCGCGGAGGTGATTTCCATGTCGTCCTGGTTGTCCGGGATTTCGTGGATGAAGCTTCGATCGATCTTGATGATGTCGATGGGGAATTTTTTCAAGTAACTGAGCGACGAGTAACCGGTGCCGAAGTCGTCCATGGCCAGGGTCAGGCCCAGGCGCTTGAGCTGGTCGAGCTGCAAGTGGGTGTCTTCGGTGGCTTCCAGCAGCAGGCCTTCGGTCAGCTCCAGCTCCAGCAAATGAGCTGGCAGGGCTTCTTCCTTGAGGATGTTGGCAATGGAGGCCACCAGGTCCGGATCGGAGAACTGCTTGGGCGACAGGTTGATCGCCACTTGCAGGTTGCCCAGGCCGGCAGCGGTCAGCGCTTTGCTCATGCGGCAGGCCTGGCGGGCGATCCATTTGCCGATCGGAATGATCAGCCCGGTTTCTTCGGCGACGCTGATGAACTGATCCGGGCGGATCATGCCCTTTTCCGGATGATCCCAGCGCAGCAACGCTTCCATCCCCAGCAAGCGCCCGCTGCGCAGGCACAGTTTTGGCTGGTAGAACACGTCGAGTTCGTTCTGGGTCAGGGCGCGGCGCAGGTTGTTTTCGACGAACAGCTTGTAGCTGGCCTCGGCGTTCAGCGCTTCGGTGAACACTTGCACCTGGTGTTTGCCGTTGGCCTTGGCCTTGTGCAGCGCCAACCCGGCGTTGCGCATCAAGGTTTGCGGATCGCGCCCGTGCAACGGCGCGCAGGCCAGGCCGACGGAGCCGGTGACGCTGATCAACTGGTTGTCGACGAACATCGGCTTGTCGAGTGTTGCCAGCAATTGGTTGGCCACTTGCTGGCCCGTCGACAGGTCAGTGTTGTCCAGCAGCACGGCGAATTCGTTACTGGCGAATCGCGCCAGGCTGCCGCTCGGGATCAGGCTGTTGCGCAGGCGCCGGGCCAGGCTGATCAGCAGTTTGTCGCCGGTCTGGTGGCCGAGGCTGTCGTTGATCCGCTTGAAGTTGTCGATGTCCACCAGCAACAGGCTGATCGGCGCGTCGCTGTCCCGGGCGAAGCGTTCATCGAGGTTGCGAATGAACGCCGGGCGGTTGCCGAGATTGGTCAGGTTGTCGGTGTAGGCCAGGCGCTCGATGCGTTGCTGAGCGAGCTTGGTCTGGGTGATGTCTTCGTAGATGCCGATGTAGTGGGTCAGCTCGCGGTTGTCGCCGTAAACCTTGGAGATCGACAACTGGCCCCAATAGGGTTCGAGGTTTTTCCGGCGGCTCTTGAATTCGCCTTGCCAACTGTTGCTCTTGGCCAGTGCCGAAGGCGCATCGAACAGCAGTTCGCTGAGGTTCTCCAGGGCCGGCAGTTCTGACAGGCGCTGACCGTGCACTTCTTCGGTGGAATATTGGGTGATCGCGGTGAAGCTCGGGTTGACGTATTCCACCACGCCGTCGCAGTTGACCAGCAGAAAGGCGTTGGCACTTTGTTCGACCGCGCGCTGGAACAGGTGCAGGGCGCTGGTGGCGGTTCGCCGGTTGTGGTTGCTGATGACCTGGGCAAACTGGTCCGCCAGTTCTCCGGCGAAGGCGATTTCATCCGACTGCCAGGCGCGGGTCGCGCCGGTTTGTTCCAGGCACAAAACGCCGACCACCTGGCCATCGACGCGGATGCTGGCGTCGAGCATTGCATTGACGTCGCGCGGGCGCAGGCTTTCGGCCATCTCCCGGGTGCGCGGGTCACGCATGGCGTTATGGGCGTCGATGGCGCGGCCGGTGTGCAAGGCGTCGAGGTAATCGGGGAACACGCTGACATCGATCGGCTGCGGCAGCAGGTATTCCTGAGTCGTGCGGTGATAGGCCGAGATCGGCACCAGCATCGAGCCTTCGAGGTGCCACAGGCTGGCGCAGTCGATTTCGTAGATGTCGCAGGCGCTGCGGGTGATCAACTCGGCGGCTTCGCGCAAGGAGTTGTTGCTGCTGTAGCGTTGACGGGTGAGCAGCAGGATCAGGTCCTGTTGGGCACGCACCCGGTCCAGATGCAGCAGTTGTTCCTGCTGGGCACGCTGATTGAGTTCCAGGGCGATTTGCAGGCGCGAGTTCTGGGTTTCCAGATCCAGGGCCGGTTGCAGCGGGTCATCCTCGAACAGGCCGTCGATGACCAGCAGGTAGCCGCGTAACAGGTGGCGATTGTGTTGTTTGTAGGCTTCGCCCAGCTCCAGCAGACTCAGGGAGCCAGAGGCGGTGTGCAGGGTGTAGCGGATCAGGTAGTGCGTGCTTTCGCTCAGTTGCTGCTGGATCGCGTCGTGCAGTTCATAGCGCGCTTGCGGCTCCATCAGGCTGGCATAGGGCGAACCCACCAGCGCACACAGTTCAACGGCGGGCAGGCCGAACTGGCGTTCGCAATTGGGATCGAGAAACAGCAGTGCCCAGCTGGGTTCATTAAGCCGTTCGAAACGCAGCATGCCGAGCCGCGAGGGCACAGGCAACTGCGTCACTACCTCGGCCACCATACGGCTGGCGGCATCGGGTTGGCTTTTCATGGAGGGAAACTCGCTTCGAATATGCTGAACGCGCTGGGCTCTCGCCCTCTTGACTGTTGCCTGCGGCAAGGTTGCATCATTGCGACACCGACTGACAAGAGAGATGAAGGCCAAGTGCTATAAGAATATGTCGGCAGGCGTGAAGATTTCTGCAGTTCTCGGCAGAAAGTATTGTTATTGATCAGATCGCAGCCTTGGGGGGCGTCCCGAAGGCTGTGATTTTTTGCCATCAGCGCAAACTGATGCCTGTCGATTGCAGCAACTTGCCATCCCGATCGTGGTAATTCACCTGAATGCGTTCCGCATCGATGACCAGGTGCGCGAAGTTATCCTGACTGATGACTTTGCCGGTCAATTCTTGTCGATATTCGCCTGCGGCGTTGCGTGCCAACGGCCGGTCGAGGATAAAGCTGGATTGACTGGCATAGGGCATCAGTTTGATGTTGCACAATGGCGACGACACGATGGTGTGCACCTCAAAGTCCGGGTCTTCGCTGTGGGTCAGTCGACTGGTCAAGGAGCCGTGGACGTCACCGGAAACGAAAATGACATTCTTCAACCGGTGCGAACGAATGGTCTCCAGCAACCGCAGCCGTTGCCCGGGAAAACCGGCCCAGGCGTCATCCCCGTTGTGTTTGGCGTCGGGATAGAACATCACGCTGGTGACCACCAACTTGACCCGGGCGGGGCTGTGGATCAGCCATTGGCACAAGGCATATTCCTGTTCAACATCAAGGATGCGTCGATCATCGGCGGACAGATTACGCTGGGTGCGGCTATCGGTGACGAACCATTCGATATCGCCATCGGTGAACTGATACCAATAGTGCTTCGGATGCCGGCGGATCCGCCCATCGTCAAGTAATTCAAATGCCGGGCTGTGGCTGGCTTGATATAACTCATAAGCAGTGATGGCGTTTTTATATAGAGCATCATCGCCTGATCTTTTCTTGGTCGGCCAGTTATCTTCAATTTCGTGATCGTCGAGGATCATGTAAGTCGATAGGTTGGCCATTAACCTGGAAATATGCGGCTGGGAGAAAGCTGCACGGTATTTTGCGAGAATTTGCTGATATTCGCGGTCAGGCGCGAAAAAATTCAAATCATCGACATAGATCTGATCGCCAGTCATCAACATCGCGCTGACCGGCGGGTCGGCTTGCTGTGCCAGTTGTGTCATCGAGGCAAATATCCGGTCGCCCAGATGTGGCGCCGACGGGATGCCGGCGGTCATCCGCAAGTAACGACATGAGCCAACGAAATAGGCTCGTGGCGTGCCGAGCGTGCCGGATCGGGTGCGCAAACGATAGAGTTCTTGCGGCCATTGCAGCGGCAGTTCTTGCAGTGAATCCGCAGAGTGCCCGGCACTCGTGGTGCTGAACCAGCCGGCCTGGTATTCGTATTCGGTATCGGCCGCCAGGTTATTGAGAGTAATGACATCGGACATGTCTTGCAGGCTTGTCAGCCTTGCAAAGGTAGTTTTAAGCCATTGTTCTTGCCCGGACTGCCGATAACGGATACCGGCAAACACGGGTGCATCTTTTTGCGCTTTGCCGCGCACAAAAATACGCGCGTGATCAGTTGTAGTGTGCCCAACTATTGGGCCGACAGAGAGTTTTAGCATGTTCGAATCCATTCGAATAATGAACTAATCAACCAGTGGCTTTAAAAGTTGCCATCGTAGTTTTGGGCGTTAAGGCTAAGTGTTTGCTGGCGGGAAAATATCGGGCAAAAAGGGATGGGGGGTGTGGGGCAATCAAACCAGGCATGTAGGACATTGCCTGCGTTTCGTGCAGGCAAAAAAAGCCCCGCCAAATTGGCGGGGTTGAGGTACGAGCGTGGCGCTCGGAAACGTGGAACGCAACAGGCCCTCCGGTGAAGGAGGGCCGGTCGGTGTTACAGGAGCATGGTGCGGATGTCGCCCAGCAGGTCGCTCAGACGCTTGGTGAAGCGTGCAGCAGCGGCGCCGTTGATCACGCGGTGATCGTAGGACAGCGACAGCGGCAGCATCAGTTTCGGCTGGAAGGCTTTGCCGTCCCAGACTGGCTGGATGGTTGCCTTGGAAACACCGAGGATCGCCACTTCCGGCGCGTTGACGATCGGCGTGAAGCCGGTGCCGCCAATGTGGCCGAGGCTGGAAATGGTGAAGCACGCGCCTTGCATCTCGTCCGACGAGAGCTTCTTGGTCCGGGCTTTTTCAGCCAGGGAAGCAGCCTCGGCAGCCAGTTGCAGCAGGCTCTTCTGGTCGACGTTCTTGATGACCGGTACCAGCAGGCCATCCGGGGTGTCGACGGCGAAGCCGATGTTCACGTATTTCTTGCGGATGATCGCTTTGCCGCTTGGCGCCAGCGAGCTGTTGAAGTCCGGCAGTTCCTTGAGCAGGTGCGCGCAGGTCTTGAGCAGCAACGGCAGGATGGTCAGCTTGACGCCGGCCTTCTCTGCAACGGCTTTCTGGGCAACACGGAACGCTTCGAGTTCGGTGATATCCGCCGAGTCGAATTGCGTCACGTGCGGCACGTTCAGCCAGCTGCGGTGCAGGTTGGCGGCGCCGACCTGCATCAGGCGGGTCATCGGCACTTCTTCGATTTCACCGAAGCGGCTGAAGTCCACGACCGGAATCGGCGGGATGCCCGCGCCACCGGTTGCGCCAGCAGCAGCGGCCGGTGCTTCCTTGGCCTTCTGCATCATGGCCTTGACGTAAACCTGCACGTCTTCTTTCAGGATGCGACCGTGCGGACCGCTGGCACCCACTGCGTTCAGCTCGACGCCGAATTCACGGGCCAGTTGACGCACGGCAGGGCCGGCGTGAACTTTCGCGCCAGGCTTGGCTAGAGCAGCAACCGGGGCAGCAACAGGTGCGGCCGCGGCAGGTGCAGCAGCGGCTGGAGCCGAAGCAGGAGCGCTCGGAGCAGCAGCGGCAGATGCGGTCGCAGCAACAGGTGCGGCCGGCGCAGCGCCTTTGACTTTCAGCTTGAGGATCAGGTCGCCGGTACCGACTTCGTCATCGAGCTTGATGGAAACGCTTTCCACCACGCCAGCGGCAGGCGACGGGATTTCCATGCTCGCCTTGTCGGATTCCAGGGTGATCAGCGACTGGTCGGCCACAACGGTGTCGCCGGCCTTGACCAGGACTTCGATGATCTTGGCCTTGCCCGCCGAACCGATGTCCGGAACGTGGATGTCCTGAACGCTGTCGGCAACCGGTGCAGCCGGAGCTGCTGCAGGAGCAGGCGCAGCGGCGGCAGCTGGAGCGGCAGCCTGGGCCGGAGCAGCAGCCGGTGCAGCAGCACCTGCCACTTCCAGATCCAGGATCAGGTCGCCGGTGCCGACTTCGTCGTTGAGCTTGACGCTGATGGCCTTGACCACGCCAGCGGCAGGCGACGGGATTTCCATGCTCGCCTTGTCGGATTCCAGGGTGATCAGCGATTGATCAGCCGCGACGGTGTCGCCGACCTTGACCTGGATCTCGATGATCTGGGCCTTGCCCGACGAACCGATGTCCGGCACGTGCACTTGCTGAACGCTGGCGGCAGCCGGCGCAGCAGGAGCAGGGGCGGCGGCAGGTGCAGCAGCCGGTTTGGCTTCAGCCTTGGCCGCCGGTGCGGCTGCCGCAGGGGCCGCAGCAGCGGCACCTTCGACTTCCAGCTCCAGCAGTTCGTCGCCTTCTTTCAGGCGATCGCCCAGCTTCACTTTCAGGCTCTTGATGATACCGGCCTTCGGCGCAGGCACTTCCATGCTCGCCTTGTCCGACTCAAGTGTCAGGATGCTCTGGTCGGCTTCGATACGGTCGCCGACCTTCACAAACAGTTCAATTACTTCACCTTCACCGCTGCCGATGTCAGGTACGCGAATGAGTTCGCTCACAGAATCTCTCCTCAGCAGTCCAGTGGGTTGCGTTTTTCCGGGTTGATACCGAACTTGGCAATGGCTTCAGCCACAACCTTAGGTTCGATGTCGCCACGGTCAGCCAGTGCTTCCAGGGCTGCCAACACCACGAAATGACGGTCGACTTCGAAGAAATGACGCAGTTTCTTGCGGCTGTCGCTGCGGCCGAAACCGTCGGTGCCCAGGACTTTGAATTCCTTGGACGGTACCCACTGACGGATCTGCTCGGCGAACAGTTTCATGTAGTCGGTAGAGGCGATGACCGGACCTTTACGGCCGTTCAGGCACTCTTCGACGTAGCTCAGCTTAGGCTTTTGGCCCGGGTGCAGACGGTTGGTGCGCTCAACGGCCAGGCCGTCGCGACGCAGTTCGTTGAAGCTGGTAACGCTCCACACGTCGGCGCCGACGTTGAACTCTTCGCGCAGGATCTTCGCCGCTTCACGGACTTCACGCAGGATGGTGCCGGAGCCCATCAGCTGAACGTGGTGCGCCGCTTCGCGGTTGTCTTCTTCGAGCAGGTACATGCCTTTCTTGATGCCTTCTTCGGCACCGGCCGGCATGGCTGGCTGCTGGTACGACTCGTTCATCACGGTGATGTAGTAGAAGACGTCCTGTTGCTCTTCGGTCATCTTCTTCATGCCGTCCTGAATGATCACCGCCAGCTCGTAGCCGTAGGTTGGATCGTAGGTGCGGCAGTTCGGGATGGTCGAGGCCAGCAGGTGGCTGTGACCGTCTTCGTGTTGCAGGCCTTCACCGTTCAGGGTGGTACGGCCGGCGGTGCCGCCGATCAGGAAGCCACGGGTGCGGCTGTCGCCAGCGGCCCAGGCCAGGTCGCCGATACGCTGGAAGCCGAACATCGAGTAGAAGATGTAGAACGGCAGCATCGGCTGGTTGTGGCTGGAGTACGAAGTACCGGCAGCGATGAAGGAGCTCATGGCGCCCGCTTCGTTGATGCCTTCTTCGAGGATCTGGCCCTTCTGGTCTTCCTTGTAGAACATCACCTGGTCTTTATCGACTGGCTCGTAGAGCTGGCCGACGGAGGAGTAGATGCCCAACTGACGGAACATGCCTTCCATACCGAAGGTACGGGCTTCGTCCGGGATGATCGGCACGATGCGCGGGCCGATTTCCTTGTCCTTGACCAGTTGCGCGAGGATCCGCACGAAGGCCATGGTGGTGGAGATTTCGCGGTCGCCCGAGCCGTCCAGGATCGCCTTGAGGGTGTCCAGTGGCGGAGTCGGGATGTTGAAGCTCTTGGCGCGACGCTGAGGTACGAAGCCGCCCAGTGCGGTACGGCGCTCGCTCAGGTAACGGGCTTCGGCGCTGCCTTCTTCCGGTTTGAAGAATGGCAGGTTTTCCAGTTCATCGTCCTTGACCGGGATGTCGAAGCGGTCGCGGAACAACTTCAGGCTTTCGACATCGACCTTCTTGGTGTTGTGCGCAGTGTTTTTCGCTTCGCCGGCACCGGTGCCATAACCCTTGATGGTCTTGGCCAGGATCACGGTCGGTTGTTCTTTGTGGTTGACCGCTTCGTGGTACGCCGCGTAGACCTTGTACGGGTCGTGGCCGCCACGGTTGAGTTTCCAGATCTCGTCGTCGGACAGGTCTTCGACCATCGCCTTGAGTTCAGGCGTGTTGAAGAAGTGTTCACGCACGAACGCGCCGTCTTTGGCTTTGTAGTTCTGGTACTCGCCGTCGATGACTTCGTCCATACGGCGTTGCAGGATACCGTCGACGTCCTTGGCCAGCAGTGGGTCCCAGAAACGGCCCCAGATGACTTTGGTCACGTTCCACTGAGCACCGCGGAACACGCCTTCGAGTTCCTGGATGATCTTGCCGTTGCCACGAACCGGGCCGTCGAGGCGCTGCAGGTTGCAGTTGATGACGAAGATCAGGTTGTCCAGCTTCTCGCGGCCGGCCAGGGAGATCGCGCCCAGGGATTCCGGCTCGTCGCACTCGCCGTCGCCCAGGAAGCACCAGACTTTCTGTTTGCCTGGCTGGATGAAGCCGCGATGTTCCAGGTACTTCATGAAGCGTGCCTGGTAGATCGCCTGGATCGGGCCCAGACCCATGGATACGGTCGGGAACTGCCAGAAGTCAGGCATCAGCCAAGGGTGCGGGTAGGACGACAGGCCCTGACCGTCGACTTCCTGGCGGAAGTTGTTCATCTGGTCTTCGGTGATGCGGCCTTCCATGAATGCACGGGCGTAAACGCCTGGCGAGGTGTGGCCCTGGAAGTAGATCAGGTCGCCGCCGTGTTCGTCGCTCGGGGCCTGGAAGAAGTAGTTGAAGCCGATGTCATACAGGGTCGCACTGGAGGCGAAGCTGGAGATGTGACCGCCGAGGTCAGAATCTTTCAGGTTTGTACGCATTACCATGGCCATCGCGTTCCAGCGTACCAGCGAGCGAATGCGGCGTTCCATGAACAGGTCGCCAGGCATGCGTGCTTCGTGGGTTACCGGGATGGTGTTGCGGTAAGGCGTGGTGATGGCGTAAGGCAACTGCGAACCGCTGCGGGTCGCCAGTTCACCCATACGGGTCATCAGATAGTGAGCACGGTCTTCGCCTTCTTTGTCGAGAACCGATTCCAGGGCGTCCAGCCATTCCTGGGTTTCGACGGGATCGAGGTCTTGCATGGCTTGCTCCAGGGCGGAAAGGCTTCCAGAATCGGTTGCCTGAGTTTGCGACTGGCCTTGTGGGCAGACGATATAAATTCTTGGATTGCCGATAGGTTGTTCCGGCGGCGTGTAGTTTTACTACAAATCTTCCGGCATTTCAGCCCGGCTAATGTATATACGAGTAGTAAAACTACAGAAGAGCGGCTTGTGGCCCCCGGCTGCGTTGTGAGAATAATCGTTAAGGTTGGTCTTTTTCCAACTACAGAAGGTAAAAGCTTGATGCTGGCTGCCAAAATTAAAGAAATTTCAGCTATTTCTAACTTTTGTTCGACAGTCCCTCAGGTAGTGGATTTTCGCAAACCACTACATGCAGTCCGTTGTACGCCGATCAAGGATAGACCATGAGCCTCCCTTCGCTTGCCGAACTGCCCGCCATTCTCCTGCCGTTTGTCACCCGCGCCGAGCAGTCGTTCCGGGCTGCCGTCGCCGCTCTGGACGATGACCACGGGCTGTCTGCCTGGACGCCGGAACGCTGGGCGCAATTTGCCCGCGTCACCGCCGCCAGCGATTTCGTGATTGAACAGTGTGTTCGTGACCCTTTGATGTTGCTGGAACTGGTGCAGTCCGGCGAACTGGACCGCGGCTTCGCTCCCGGCGAGTTGTGCGGGCAGATCGCGGCCGCCGTGAGCGTGGCCGAGACCGACGATCTGCTTGGCCGCGCCTTGCGCCGCCAGCGTGCGCGCCATCAGGTGCGGATCATCTGGCGCGACCTGACCCGCCAGGCCGATTTGATCCAGACCTGTCGCGACCTTTCGGACATGGCCGATGCCAGCATCGATCAGGCCTATCAATGGTTGTACACGCGGCATTGCCAGCAGTTCGGCGTGCCGACCGGGCGGCGCAGCGGCGAGCCGCAGCAGATGGTCATTCTCGGCATGGGCAAGCTCGGTGCCGTGGAGTTGAACTTGTCGTCGGACATTGACCTGATTTTCGCCTATCCCGAGGGTGGCGAAACCGTCGGCGTCAAACGCCCGCTGGATAACCAGGAGTTTTTCATCCGTCTGGGCCAGCGGCTGATCAAGGCCCTGGACCCGATGACTGTCGACGGCTTTGTATTCCGCGTCGACATGCGCTTGCGTCCCTACGGTTCGGCGGGCGCACTGGTGCTGAGCTTCAACGCGCTGGAGCAGTATTACCAGGATCAGGGGCGCGACTGGGAACGTTACGCGATGATCAAGTCGCGGGTGGTGGCCGGGGATCAAGTAGCCGGGGCGCAACTGCAAGACATGCTGCGGCCATTCGTTTACCGGCGTTACCTGGACTTTTCGGCCATCGAAGCGCTGCGCACCATGAAGCAGCTGATCCAGCAGGAAGTGCGGCGCAAGGGCATGGCCGACAACATCAAGCTCGGTTCCGGCGGAATTCGTGAAGTCGAGTTCATTGCCCAGGCCTTTCAGTTGATCCACGGCGGCCGCGATCTGAGCTTGCAGCAGCGCCCACTATTAAAGGTGCTGAGCACGCTGGAAGGTCAGGGTTACCTGCCGCCGGCCGTGATCAGCGAGCTGCGTGAAGGTTACGAATTCCTGCGTTACACCGAACACGCGATTCAGGCGATTGCCGATCGCCAGACGCAAATGTTGCCCGTTGGCGAGCAGGATCAGGCGCGCATTGCCTTTATGCTGGGTTTCGCCAACTGGACGGCGTTCCACGAGCAACTGATGTATTGGCGCGGCCGCGTGGCCTGGCACTTCGGGCAGGTGATCGCCGATCCCGACGAAGAGCAGGGCGCCGAAAGCGAAGTGGTGGTCGGCGGTGAGTGGTTGCCGCTGTGGGAAGAGGCCCAGGACGATGAGGCCGCTTGCCGCCAACTGGAGGAGGGCGGTTTCAAGGATGCTCCCAAAGCCTTGAGAGCCCTGGCCGGCTTGCGCGGTAGCCCGCAATTGAGGGCAATGCAGCGTCTGGGTCGCGAACGTCTCGATGCTTTTATTCCGCGTTTGCTGGCACAAGCCGTGGAGCATGACAATCCGGACCTGGTACTGGAACGGGTGCTGCCGCTGGTCGAAGCCGTGGCCCGTCGTTCCGCGTACCTGGTGCTGTTGACCGAGAACCCCAGTGCGTTGCGGCGTTTGCTGACGCTGTGCGCGGCGAGCCCGTGGATCGCCGAGCAAATCACCCGCTTCCCGTTGCTGCTCGACGAATTGCTCAACGAAGGCCGGCTGTTCAAACCGCCACTGGCGCCAGAACTGGCGGCAGAGTTGCGCGAGCGCCTGACACGGATTCCCGAGGACGACCTCGAACAGCAAATGGAAGCCCTGCGCCACTTCAAACTGGCGCACCGCTTGCGGGTGGCCGCTTCGGAAATCGCCGGCAGCCTGCCGCTGATGAAAGTCAGCGATTACCTGACCTGGCTCGCCGAAGCGATCCTGGAGCAAGTGCTGGCACTGGCCTGGCGCCAGACCGTGGCCAAGTACGGCACGCCGCTGCGCACCGACGGCACCTTGTGCGATCCCGGCTTCATCATTGTCGGTTATGGGAAAGTCGGCGGCCTGGAACTCGGGCATGGTTCGGATCTGGACCTGGTGTTCATCCACGACGGCGATCCGCAGGCTGAAACCGATGGCGTCAAACCCATCGATGGCGCGCAATTTTTCACCCGGCTGGGGCAGCGGATCATTCACTTGTTGACGGCGCAGACCAACTCCGGGCAGCTGTATGAAGTGGACATGCGTCTGCGGCCGTCCGGTGCGTCGGGCTTGCTGGTGAGCTCCCTGGGGGCGTTTGCCCGTTATCAGGAAAACGAAGCCTGGACCTGGGAACACCAGGCGCTGGTGCGGGCGCGAGTGCTGGTGGGCAGTCAGGATGTCGGCCAGGCCTTCGAGAAAGTCCGCGCTGCGATATTGGGCAAGACGCGTGATCTGCCGACCCTGCGCCAGGAGGTCAGCGAGATGCGCGCCAAGATGCGCGATAACCTCGGCAGCAAGAGCACGGCGGCCGGCACCGGGGCAAATGCCTTCGAAGCCACGGCGCCGTTCGATATCAAGCAGGACGCCGGAGGTATCGTCGATATTGAATTTATGGTGCAATACGCGGCCCTGGCGTGGTCCGAAACACACCCGCCATTGCTGCGCTGGACGGACAACATCCGCATTCTGGAAGAGCTGGAGCATGAAGGGCTGATGCCCGTCGAAGATGCCAGCCTGTTGCGTGAAGCGTATAAAGCGTACCGTTCCGCCGCCCACCGGCAGGCCTTGCAGAAGGACCCCGGGGTGATTCCGGGCGATCAGTTCGCGGACGAACGGCGGCAGGTCATGCGGATCTGGCGCGAGCTGGGGCTAAGCTGAAACGGGATATTTGATACGCCAATATTCCCTGTAGGAGCGAGCTTGCTCGCGATGGTCGTTAACGATAACGCGGCGAGCCTGACACCCTGAGGGGGCTCAGGTTCATCGTCGGATCGCCGCCCGGAGCAAGCTCGCTCCTACAGCAGATTTGCGTTGTTCTGTAGAATTCTCGAGGCGGGGAGGCGTAGGCCTCCCCGGTTCGTTTATGGAAACCACATGAAAATTCTGATCGTTGGGCCCAGTTGGGTCGGTGACATGGTGATGGCGCAGACACTTTTCCAGTGCCTGAAACAACGCCACCCGCAATGCGAAATCGACGTGCTGGCCCCCGAGTGGAGCCGGCCGATTCTTGAGCGCATGCCCGAAGTTCGCCAGGCCTTGAGCTTTCCGCTCGGTCACGGTGTCCTGGAGCTGGCGACACGTCGGCGCATCGGCAAATCCCTGGCTGGCCAGTACGACCAGGCGATCCTGTTGCCCAACTCCCTTAAGTCGGCGCTGGTGCCGTTCTTTGCCGGCATCCCGAAACGCACCGGCTGGCGTGGCGAATTTCGCTATGGCCTGCTCAATGACGTGCGCACGCTGGACAAGGATCGTTATCCGCTGATGATCGAGCGCTTCATGGCCCTGGCTTACGAGCCGGGCGTTGAACTGCCAAAACCCTATCCGCGTCCGACACTGCAGATCGACCCGGTTACCCGCGAAGCGGCGCTGGCCAAATTCGGCCTGACCCTCGACCGCCCGGTGTTGGCCCTGTGCCCCGGCGCCGAGTTTGGCGAGTCCAAGCGCTGGCCGTCCGAGCATTACGCCAAGGTTGCCGAAGCGAAGATCCGCGAAGGCTGGCAAGTCTGGCTGTTCGGTTCGAAAAACGATCACGCCGTGGGCGAAGACATCCGCGCGCGGCTGATTCCCGGTCTGCGTGAAGAGTCAGTGAACCTCAGTGGCGGCACCTCGCTGGCCGAAGCCATCGACCTGATGTCCTGTGCCGATGCGGTGGTGTCCAACGACTCCGGCCTGATGCACGTCGCCGCCGCGCTGAACCGTCCGCTGGTCGCTGTCTACGGGTCGACGTCGCCGGGTTTCACGCCACCGTTGGCCGAGCATGTCGAAATCGTACGCCTGGGCATCGAGTGCAGCCCGTGCTTCGATCGCACCTGTCGTTTCGGCCATTACAACTGCCTGCGTCAGCTCATGCCGCAGGCCGTGAACGAAGCCTTGCAGCGGTTGCAAGGCACTGTGGTCGAGGTCAAATAGCTTGCGGGTTCTGTTGATCAAGACTTCTTCGCTGGGCGACGTCATTCACGCGTTGCCGGCGTTGACTGACGCGGCGCGGGCGATTCCCGGCATCAAATTCGACTGGGTGGTGGAAGAAGGCTTTGCCGAGATCCCGACCTGGCATCCGGCGGTGGGCAAGGTGATTCCGGTGGCGATCCGTCGCTGGCGCAAAAACATCTGGCAGACCATCAAGAACGGTGAGTGGAGGCGCTTCAAGCAAAGCGTTCGCGCCACCCAATATGACTTGGTGATCGACGCCCAGGGCTTGCTGAAAAGCGCCTGGCTGACCCGTTACGTCAAGGCTCCAGTGGCCGGCCTCGATAAAAACTCGGCGCGCGAGCCCATCGCTGCGCGCTTTTACGATCGACGCCTGGCCGTTGCCCGTGGGCAGCACGCGGTGGAGCGAGTGCGTCAGTTGTTCGCCATCGCGCTGGGCTATGACTTGCCCAAAGGCCTGGGCGATTACGGACTGAATATCGAGCGTCTGGTGGAATTGCCGCGCAAGAATCCGTACGTGGTGTTTCTGCATGGCACCACCTGGGACACCAAGCACTGGCCCGAAGCCTACTGGCGTGAGCTGACCGAACGGGTCGGCTACCTGGGTGTCGGGGTGAAGTTGCCGTGGGGCAATGCCCTGGAGAAAGCCCGGGCCGAGCGCATCGCTGCCGGTTTCAAACACGCCGAAGTGTTGCCCAAACTGAACCTGGCCGGTGTCGGCAAGGTGCTGGCGGGCGCACAGGCCTGCGTGGCGGTGGACACCGGCCTGGGCCATCTGGCCGCCGCACTGGATGTGCCGACGCTGTCGCTGTTCGGCCCGACCAATCCGGGCCTGACCGGCGCCTATGGCAAAGTGCAGATTCACATGGCCAGCGACTTCCCTTGCGCGCCGTGCCTGCAAAAGAAATGCACTTACCAACCGACGGCCGAAGATGGTCGTCAGTTTGACCTGAAACGCGAGTGGCCCCTGTGCTTCACGCGTCTGAATCCCGAGCGTGTCGCCAGCCGACTGAGCACGTTGTTAATGGCTGAGGAGCTGCGCTGATGCAATTGGCATTTGTCCTGTACAAATACTTTCCCTTTGGTGGCCTGCAGCGCGATTTCATGCGCATTGCCCTGGAGTGCCAGAAGCGCGGCCATCAGATTCGCGTCTACACGCTGATCTGGGAAGGCGACGTACCGCCGGGTTTCGAAGTGCTGGTGGCGCCGGTCAAGGCGTTCTTCAACCATCGCCGCAACGAGAAGCTCAGCGAGTGGATGGAGGCGGACCTGGCCAAGCGCCCGGTGGACCGCCTGATCGGCTTCAACAAGATGCCGGGCCTGGACGTCTACTACGCCGCCGACGGCTGCTTCGAAGACAAGGCGCAGAACTTGCGCAATTCGCTGTATCGCCGTTGGGGCCGTTATCGCCACTTCGCCGAATACGAGCGGGCGGTGTTCGCCAAAGAGGCAAAGACCGAAGTGTTGATGATTTCCGAAGTCCAGCAGCCGCTGTTCATCAAGCATTACGACACGCCGCTGGAACGCTTCCACCTGCTGCCACCGGGTATCGCCCAGGACCGTCGCCGACCGGCCGATGCCGGTGAAATTCGCGCAGGGTTCCGCGCTGAGTTCGATCTCAAGGACGACGAACTGCTGCTGGTGCAGATCGGCTCCGGGTTCAAGACCAAAGGTGTGGACCGCAGCCTCAAGGCATTGGCGGCATTGCCTGCCGAACTGAGGAGGCGCACCCGGCTGTTTGTAATTGGCCAGGATGACCCCAAATTATTCCAGATGCAGAGCGCGACATTGGGGCTGGGCGACAACGTCACCTTCCTCAAGGGGCGCAGCGATATTCCGCGCTTCCTGTTGGGTGCCGACCTGTTGATCCATCCGGCGTACAACGAAAATACCGGCACCGTGCTGCTCGAAGCCCTGGTGGCCGGCCTGCCGGTGCTGGTGAGCGCGGTGTGCGGTTACGCTCATTACATTGCCGAGGCCGATGCGGGCCTGGTGCTGGACGAACCGTTCGATCAGGCACAACTGACGCAGTACCTGACCGGCATGTTGAACGACGCTCAAGCAAGGGCGGCCTGGAGCCGCAACGGTCTGGCCTTCGCCGAAACGGCCGACCTCTACAGCATGCCGCAGCACGCGGCCGATGTGATTCTGGCGGAGCACGCTTAAATGAAGTTGATGCTGGCTGAACCGTTCAAGAGCCTCTGGGCCGGACGCGACCCGTTCGCCGAAGTCGAGGGGCTCAAGGGCGAGGTGTACCGCGAGCTGGAAGCGCGCCGGACATTACGCACGGAAGTCGACGGCAACGGGTTTTTCGTGAAAATCCACCGTGGCATCGGCTGGGGCGAAATCTTCAAGAACCTGCTCACTGCCAAGCTTCCTGTGCTGGGTGCCGGTCAGGAGTGGAAGGCCATTCAGCGCCTGCAGGAAGCCGGCGTGCCGACCATGACCGCCGTCGCGTATGGCGAGAAGGGCAGTAACCCGGCCGACCAGCACTCGTTCATCGTCACTGAAGAGCTGGCGCCGACGGTTAGCCTCGAAGACTTCAGTATCAACTGGATCAAGCAGCCACCGGAGCCAATACTCAAGCGCGCGCTGATCGCCGAAGTCGCACGCATGACCGGCATGATGCACCGCGCCGGGGTCAACCACCGCGACTGCTACATCTGCCATTTCCTGCTGCACACCGACAAGCCGGTGACCTTTGATGACTTCAAGCTTTCGGTAATCGACCTGCACCGAGCCCAGACCCGCCCGACGATCACCTCGCGCTGGCGTAACAAGGATCTGGCGGCCCTGTACTTTTCGGCCCTGGACATTGGCCTGACCCGCCGCGACAAGCTGCGTTTCCTCAAGGGCTATTTCCAGCAGCCGCTGCGTCAGATCCTGAGCGAAGAAGCTGGGCTGCTGAGCTGGCTCGACGGCAAGGCCAACAAGCTCTACGAGCGTAAACAGCGATACGGGGATGCGCTCTGATGTCGGGTTGGAAACTGGATCCGGCCTACAGCGAGCTGGCCGATGACTTTGGCAGCCTCGAGGCTGTGTTTGCGCTGCAAGGCGAGCGTTTGACCAGTGACGTGCTCTCGGAGGTCATCCGTGTCGAGCGCAATGGCGTCAACTATTACGTCAAACGGTATGTGGGCGCTGGCAAAGGCTTGCGGCGTTACCTGGGCAAGCCTCGGGTGAAGATGGAATGGCAGAACCTCAAGCGCTTCGCCAAGTGGGGCATCCCCACTGCCGAAGTGGTGGCCTGGGGGCTGGAACGACGCGGTGCGGCCTACGCTCGCGGCGCGATGATTACCCGGGAGCTGCCGCGTACCGAAGACTTGTCGGCATTGGCCGAGCGGCGCGATCCGAAATTGTCGGATCGCGCCTGGGTCGATACCGTCAGTCGTCAGCTGGCCCAATACACCCGGACCATGCACGACCACCGCTTCACCCATAATGATTTGAAGTGGCGCAACCTGCTGATCGACGATGAGGCTCGAGTGTTTTTGATCGATTGCCCCAACGGCGATTTCTGGCGCGGTTTCTGGCTCAAGTACCGTATTACCAAAGATCTGGCGTGCCTGGACAAGGTCGCCAAGTATCAACTGTCGGCTACCCAGCGCCTGCGCTTTTACCTGCAATACCGCAACCGGACCCGGCTCAATGCTGCGGACAAGAAACGCATCCGGCACGTGGTGAGATTTTTCGAGGGACGCGAATGACTGATTTTCTGGCCGCTGAAGACCGTGCGCTGCTTGAGCGCCATGGCCTCGGCACGTTCGAGGCGCTCTGGGCCAAACAGCTCGATGCGGTGGACGAACCCAACACCGGTCGCGGCGGCTGGAGCAGCGTGTTTCGGCTGGATCTGGAAGGTCATGGTTTCTACCTCAAGCGCCAAAGCAACTACCTGACCCGCACCTTGCGCGCGCCGTTCGGCGAGCCGAGTTTCGCTCGCGAGTTTCGCAACATCTCCCGTTACCGGAAGATGGGCATTCCGGCGCTGGAAGCGGTGTTCTACGGGGAGCGCAAGGTCAATGGCGAGGTCCGCGCGATCCTGCTGACCCGCGCCCTGGACGGTTGGGACGACCTCGACTCGCTGTTGCAGCGCTGGGCTCAATTGAGCCCTGAGCAGCACTCGGAAATCCTCAAGGCCAGTGGCGAACTGGCCCGGCAACTGCACGCCGCACGCCAGGTGCATGGTTGCTTCTATCCCAAGCACATTTTCATGCGCGCCACCGGCAATGGCTATCAGGCTCAATTGATCGATCTGGAAAAGACCCGGCCGCTGCTGTACGGGCAGCGTGACCGAATCAAGGACCTGGAACCGCTGACGCGTCGCGCGCCCGAGTGGGGTGAGTCGCAACTGCGGCAATTGCTGGCCGCCTATCTGGATCAACCGCAGGACAGCTCGCTGATCGACAACTGGCTGCAGCGTTTGACCGCGCGGCGCAGCCAGAAGGGGCCGCGCTGATGCGTTTATCCGAGTTGAAGTCCGCCGGCCGCAATCCGGTTTTGCCGCTGAGCGTTTCGCTGGCCGACGCCGCTGGCCCCGCCGAGCTGCAACTGCTGAGCCTGTTGCGGGTGTTGCCGGGGCAGCGTTATGTCGGTGCCGGCGTCTGGCGTGGTCGGCCGGTGTTGGCCAAATTGTTGGTCGGCAGCAAGGCCGCACGGCATTTTCAGCGTGAACTGGATGGCGTGCGCCTGCTGTCCGCCCAGGGGCTGACCACGCCGCAACTGTTGGCCGATGGCCTGAAGGAAGGCGAGGGTGGCTGGCTGCTGTTTGATTTCCTTGAGCATGCCGAAAGCCTGGGCGACACCTGGAAGCAGGTTGAGCAGCAGCCCGTACTGTCCGATGGGCAAGGCGCGGTGCTGGCCGAGGCGTTGGGTGCGATCGGTCAGATGCATCGCAAGGGCCTGTGGCAGGAAGACCTGCATCTGGACAACTTGCTGCGCCAGGGCGGTCGCCTGTACCTGATCGATGGCGCGGGCATCTGCTGCGAGACGCCTGGCCAGCCGCTGTCCCGGCAGAAGGTTCTGGAAAACCTCGGGGTGTTCTTTGCCCAGTTGCCGAAGTCGATCGAACCCTTCATTGAAGAGTTGCTGGTGTATTACCTGCTCAGCAACGGCGAGCACGCCTTGCCCATGGAAGCGCTGCAGAAGCAGATCGACAAGGTCCGCAGTTGGCGTCTCAAGGACTTCCTGATCAAGGTTGGCCGCGAGTGCACGCTGTTCAGCGTCCAGCGCGGGGCCTTCGGATTGCGGGCGATTCGCCGCGAGGAAGAGTCGTCGATGGTGCCGGTGCTGGAGCAGGCCGACGCCTTGCTCGATCAGGGGCATCTGTACAAGACCGGCGGTGCGGCGAGTGTCGGCAAGGTCGAGGTGGATGGCCGCACACTGGTGATCAAGCGCTACAACATCAAGGGTTTTGCCCACTGGCTCAAGCGCTTCTGGCGCCCGAGCCGGGCCTGGCATTCATGGCGCGAAGGCAACCGCCTGGCGTTCCTCGGGATTGCCACGCCCAAGCCGCTGGCGTTGCTGGAAACGCGTTTTCTGTGGCTGCGCAGCCGGGCTTACCTGATCACCGAGTACCTGCCGGGGCCGGACATCATCGAGCGTTTTGCGCCGTATGTTGAGCGTGGCGATGCACCGGAAGCCGAGCTGGTGGCACTGGATCATCTGTTTGCCGAGTTGATTCGCGAACGCATCAGCCATGGCGACTTCAAGGGGCATAACCTGTTCTGGGAACAGGATCGCTGGGCGTTGATCGACCTCGACTCGATGTGCCAGCACGGTTCTCTCGGCAGTTTCGCCCCGGCGTATGCCAGGGATCGCGCGCGGTTCATGCGCAATTGGCCTGAAGGCAGCGCCCTTTACCAGGTCATCGATCAGCGTCTGCCCAAGGACATCTCCAGCGCGACCTGAATCGGACCTTCGGTCCTTTCGCGAGCAAGCCCGCTCCCACAGTAGTTCCGGTCGTTCAGATATCCCTGTGGGAGCGGGCTTGCTCGCGAAGGGGCCGGAACTGCCAACCAAGAAAGCAGACAGGTTCTTGTGATCCGTCCTACGCGATCTTGGGAAGTCATGAACTGTGGCCCAAATCGCCCCGATGCTAGTTTGCCTGACGTTCTCGGAGGTCAGGCTGTGACGATCAAAATGGCAGTTTCAGCGGGTGTTTTATCGGTGTCGCTAATGGGCTGCGGAACCGCCGCCACCGTCCTGCAGGATGAAGCCGACGCAGCGCAGGGGCTGCGCAGGCAAAAGACCTATTGCCAGTCCATTCCCCGGGTCTACAGCGGACTGGCTTACGACTTCTGTGTATTAAATGCGCCACCAGACCCTGCGGGTTTCCTTGTGCCGCTCGTTTTAGTGGACTTGGCCCTGTCTGGCGCGCTGGACACCGTGGTCTTGCCGTACACGATTTACCGGCAAAGCGTGGACGGCAGTATCTCTATCTATTGGCGACCTGCGCGCGGATAAAAATACCGCGAGGTCCCCGCCGCAGTTGCTTGCCGCTTGCGGCTAGAGGCTTGCCGCCGCTTTTACGCTATAATCCCGCCCTTTAGCTGTCTCTCGCCCATTGCGAGGGCACATTAATTTTTGAGGCGCTTGCGCCTGCATGCAGACTAAAGAGGCTAGACCCCTGTGGCATTGACGATTCTTGGCCTGTCCGGCGCCCTTAGCCATGATCCTTCCGCAGCCCTGTATATCGACGGCAAGCTGGTCGCGGCGGCTGAAGAGGAGCGCTTCGTACGCGATAAACATGCAAAGAACCGCATGCCCTACGAATCGGCGAAATTCTGCCTGGAACAGGCCGGTATCAAGCCGTCCGATGTCGACGTGGTCGCGATCCCGTTCGCTCCGATCAGCCTGTTCGGCAAGGCCCGCTGGCAGTACGCCAAGCGTTACTGGTACGCCCCGGACCGTGCACTCGACGCGATCCTGATGGGCAACCGTCGCTACAAGCGCTATCGCAACAAGATTGTCTGGTGCCTGGAGCAACTGGGTTTTGATCCGAAGAAGATCAAGATCGAGCCGGTCGAACACCACCTGGCCCACGCCTCCAGCGCCTATCACTGCTCCGGTTTCAAAGAGAAAACCGCGATCCTGGGCATCGACGGCAAGGGCGAGTACGCCACGACCTTCTTCGGTTACGGCGAAAACGGCAAGATCCACAAGATCAAGGAATTCTTCGATCCGGACTCCCTCGGCGGCCTGTATGGCGCGATCACCGAGTTCCTCGGTTTCGATATGCTCGACGGTGAGTTCAAGGTCATGGGCATGGCGCCGTACGGTGACGCCAGCAAATACGATTTCTCGCGCCTGGCTTCGTTCGAAAACGGCGAGTTGGTAATCAACACCGACTACGCCAACGTCATCGGCCTGCGTCGCTACAAAGAAAAGGGCAAGGGTTACTACTTCTCGCCGAAGCTGATCGAGTGGCTGGGTCCCAAGCGCGAAGGCGACATCGCCGACGAGCCTTACATCCACTACGCCGCCAGCATTCAAGCGCTGTTCGAAAAAATTTCGCTGCAGATGATCGACCACTACCTGGGCGACGTGCTCAAGGAAACCGGCAAACTGGCCTACGCCGGTGGCTGTGCGTTGAACGTCAAGCTGAACCAGAAAATCATTGCCCGCGACGACGTCAAAGAGCTGTTCGTACAGCCTGCATCCGGAGATGCCGGCACAGCAGTCGGCGCGGCAGCCTATGTGTCCCACGCCCGTGGCGTACCGGTCGAGAAGATGGAACACGTCTACCTCGGCCCGTCGTACAGCAACGAAGACGTGATTGCCGCCTGCGCCCGTCACGAGAACAAGCCGACCTGGCGCAAGCTCGACAACATGCCGGAGCAGATCGCCAAGATCATGGTCGACGGCAACCCGGTGGCCTGGTTCCAGGGCCGCATGGAGTTCGGTCCGCGTGCACTGGGTGGTCGCTCGATCATCGGTTGCCCGAGCATTGCTGGCGTGGCTGACCGCATCAACCACCAGATCAAGTTCCGCGAGCGCTGGAGGCCTTTCTGCCCGTCGATGCTCGACACCGTGGCGCCGCAGATGATCAAGATCGATCACCCGGCTCCGTTCATGACCTTCACCTTCGAAGTGGCGGAAGAATGGAAGACCCGCGTGCCGGAAGTTGTCCATGAAGATGGCACCTCCCGCGCCCAGGTGCTCAAGCGCGAATACAACCCGCGCTACTACGACATGATGAAAGCGCTGGAAGTGCTCACCGGCAACGGCGTGTCGCTCAACACCTCGCTCAACCGTCGCGGCGAACCGATGATCTGCTCGCCGACTGACGCCCTGAACATGTTCTTCGGTTCGGATCTACAGTATCTGATCATGGAAGACATCCTGGTGGTCAAAGAGGGCGCAAACGCCTATGACACGTTCGGCTGAACGTCATGTGCTGCAGTTCTGCCACGGCTATGACGGGCCGTTCCTGGACTGCGCACGGCAGTACGCCAGCCTGTTCGCGGGGACCGGTTATCGAGTGACCACGGTGTTTCTCACCGGGGTTGCCGATGCCGAAGTCGCCGCGGGCTGTGCTTCCGATGAAGTGTTGTTCATGGAGTACAGCTCCAAGGCCATTCGCGGCCTGAAGCTGGGTGCCATCGGCGATCTGCGCAAGATCGCCGCGTCGCGCAACTTCAGTTTCTGCATCGCCCACCGCTTCAAGCCGATCTATATCGCCTTGCTCGGCACGTCGTTGCCGGTGATTGGCGTGCATCACGCTTTTGACGATTACAAACGTGGCAGCCGTAAACTGTTCGCGCATATTTTCCGCAAGCGTTTGAGTTTGCTCGGTGTGTCCGACGCCGTGCGCGACGACATGCGCCAATGCCTGCCGAAGTGGCCGGCCTCGCGGATTCAGACCTTGTACAACCGTATCGATGTGGACGCCTTGCAGGCGACCCAGGTGTCGGCTCGCGAGGCCCGGGAAACCCTCGGGCTGGCGGCGGATGCCTGGATCGTCGGCAACGTCGGGCGGCTGCATCCGGACAAGGACCAGGCCACGCTGTTGCACGGTTTTGCCGAGGCGTTGCCAGGGTTGCCGGACAACAGCCAGCTGGTGATTCTCGGCAAGGGGCGCCTGGAGGAAAACCTCAAGGCCCAAGCCCGGGAACTGGGTATCGGTGACCGGGTTCTGTTCCTCGGTCAGGTGCCGGATGCGCGTAACTACTTCCGGGCTTTTGATGTATTCGCCCTGAGTTCCGATCACGAACCGTTCGGCATGGTGCTGCTGGAGGCCATGGCCGCTGGCGTTCCTTTGCTGGCCACGGCGTGCGGCGGAGCGAAAGAGGTGGTTGAAGGCGTGGGCATCCTGTTCCCGTTGGGCGATGCCGAGCGTCTGGCCCAGGGGCTGCAACATCTGCTCGGCATGGATGATCAGCAACGCCGGCAGTGTGCCGAGTTGATGCTCGAGCGCTTGCGCGAACGCTTCTCCGATCGCGCAGTGCGCGATGCTTTCTGGCACTTGCCGCACGTTACCGAACTGGCACCGAGGGGCTGATGCTCAACCGATTTCAAGGCTGGCGCGAGCGTGGCTGGGCGGTAGTCGACGCCTCGACTTACGCCGAAACCTGGCAGCGTTATGGCGGCAGCGTCGCGACTCATCCCGTGGTGGTCGAGCGGCTGGCGCAACTGGCCGACATTCCGGTGCGTTACCTGGCCTGGGTGCAGGGTGATGAGGTCAAGGCGGCGATCCCGACCTGGGGCCGCGACCTGGCCTTGTCCAAGGACGTGCTCAAGCGTCGCGGCAAGAAAGGTCTTTTCGACCTGGGCAACGCCGAGATCATCCTGCCGGCCGCTGCCGATACCCAGGCGCCTTTGCGCCATCGTGCGCGGTATCTGTCGGCGCTGAACGAAGGCCGTTTCACTGGCATCAAGTTGCAAACCGAACAACTGGCCATGGCCCGCACGCCCGAAGAATTGTCGAAAAAATTTCGCTATAACCAACGCCGCGAATTGCGCTTGCTGGAAGAGGCCGGTGGCGTGGTGCGGCCGGTGTCCGAATTTTCCAGCACTGAGCTGGCGGCGATTTACTGCGACCTGTTCCAGCGCCGCTGGGGCTTCCCGGCGACGGGAGCCGAACGCATGGCCGAGGTCATCGAGTTGCTGCGCGAGTTGCTGATCGGTTCGGTGATTTTCCTCAACGATGCGCCGATTGCTATTCAGCTGGTGTACCGAGTCGAAACCCCGCAGTGGATCAGTGTCGAGTACATCAACGGCGGGGTCGATCCGCAAACCCGTGAGTTCAGCCCCGGCAGCGTGCTGAGTTTCCTCAATACGCAAAGTGCCTGGGAGCATGCCCGGGCGCAGGACAAGCCGTTGCGCTTTTCCTTCGGTCGCGCCGACCGTGAATACAAGGATCGCTGGTGCAACCCCGTGCCGGTCTTCACCGTATGAACCAAGCCATGAGCCGCAAACAGCAACTGCTCAAGCGCCATCGGCGCAATAAACGTATCGGCCTGCTGATTGCGTTGGTGCTGTTGATCGTCATCGGTGTGCTGGTGGCCTGGTGGTTGCCGCTGGTGCTGGCGGTTCTGGGCTGGATTGCCCATGAAGCCTGGTTTGCCGACCATCTGTTCTACTCACCGAAAGACGATTACCAGTACAGCTTTCCCCCCTACACGCCCCAGCCCAAGGTGCACCTGAACGGTGAACATTTGCGGCTGGACGAGGGCGTGATGCTGGTCGACGACGCGACGCTGGTGCTGGCCCTGCGGGTAAAAAGCACCTGGCTGGGTCGTTTTTTCGATCCGGTGGTCGAGTTGGCGGGGGGCGAAAACCCGGACCGACAAACCTTCGAACGGGGCGTAAACGGCCTGCGTTACCTCAATCTCAGTGGTCAGGCTCAGGCGCTGTCCCGTGGTGAGCTGCGCTTGCGCGGGCGTTTCTGTCGGGTGTTCGGTGAGCCTGTGCTGTGGGCGCTGGAACATCCGGATTACCGGCGTCAGCGGGTCATGGTCATCGCGCCCCACGCCGATGACGCCGAGCTGGCGGCCTACGGTTTGTACAGCCAGGCCGACGAAACCTGGATCGTCACGCTGACAGCGGGTGAAATCGAAGCTGAACACTATCAGCAGATGGGCCTGTACAAGGTCGATGCGGCCCGCTTGAAAGGCCGTCTGCGCACCTGGGACAGCATCGCCGTGCCACGTTGGGCCGGTGTACCCGAGGCCCACTGCGTACAACTGGGTTACTTCTGTCTGCAACTGGCGAGCATGCAGGCCGCGCCTGCGGTGGCGGCGGGATCGCGGGAAGCTGACCTGAGCGACACCCGGCTGTTCCGTCAGTTGAATCCTTTTGCGCTGCCCGGTGATGCCGATGGCGCGCCGACCTGGAACAACCTGCTGGCGGATCTGCGTGAGTTGCTGCTGCGGGCCCGGCCCGAAGTTATCGTCCTGCCGCATCCGACCCTGGATCCGCATCCCGATCATATCTGCGCCCAGGCAGCAGTCCTCGAAGCCTTGCAAGGCCTGGACTGGCAGCCGACCACGCTATTGGGCTATGCCAACCACCTGCACGACAACGACCGTTGGCCGATGGGCGATACCGGTGATGGCATCGCCTTGCCGCCCGCCTTCGATCCGGCCCAGCCGATGCAGCCTTATTGCCTGCCCTTGCCGCTGGAGCAACAGCGAGACAAGGCCATGGCGTTGGGCATGATGCACGACCTGCAGCCGGCGATGCCGTTCAAGCGTCGCTTGCGTCGGTTGATACAATGCGTGTTGGCCGGCCGGTTGCCGCCCACCTATGGCGAGAACGAGTTCTTTCGCAAGGCAGTCCGGCGCCACGAGCTTTTGTGGTCCATCAAGCACACACCAGGCAACGTTTCTCAGCGGGGAGAGTTATGAGTCAGCGGTCAAAGGTCCTGCAACTGCAGCCTGACTACAACGTCAAAGCCCATGATTTCGCCGACCTCGCGGAGCAAATCGTCAAGGCCCTGCCCAGTGATCGCTATGAAGTGACCGCTGCGTTTTTGCGCGGCAAACCCGGGCCGGGCGAAGCGGTGAGCCGAGCCGACCGTTCGGTGTACTTCGAATTTTCCGACAAGTCCCTCAAGGGCATGCGCCTGCGGGCCATGTGGCAGCTGTACAAGTTCTGCCGTCGGGAAAAATTCGATGTGGTGATCTGCAACCGCTTCAAGCCGGTGAACATGATGCTGGCGCTCAACCGCTGGTTGAAAGTGCCGTTGTGCATCGGCATTTCCCACGGCTTTGGCGAGTACGACCGTTTTTACCGGCGCCGCCAGACCCAGCGCCTGATCGATCGTCACTGGCGCTTCGTCGGCGTGTCGCCAGCGGTGAAACAGTATCTGCTGGACTGTGACTGCGGCTTCACCGACCAGAACACCTACGCCATCACCAATGCCATCGACATCGAGCAGGCCGAAGGTCTGCAACACAGTCGTGAAAAGGCCCGTGAACTGTTGGGCATCGATCCGTCGGTGCGGCTGATCGGTGCGTTGGGGCGACTGGTGCCGGTCAAAGGCCATATCTATTTGCTACAGGCCTTTGCCGCGCTCAAGGACAAATACCCCAATACCCAGCTGGCGATCATCGGTGCCGGCCGCGAGGAGTCGCGTCTGGCGGCGGAAATCGACCGCCTCGGCCTCAGCGGTCGCGCCCATTTGCTGGGGTTCAAGGAAATTGCCCTGCAGTACATTCGCGCTTTCGATATCTGGACCATGCCTTCTTTGGCCGAAGGTCTCGGGCTGGCGCTGCTCGAAGGCATGAGCGGGCATTTGCCGGTGATCGCCTCGAACGTGCCGGCCATGTTGCCGCTCATCGAAGGGGCTGGTGGCCTGGCGATTACGCCGAAGGATGTGCCGACGCTGCAGGCGGCGCTGGACACTTACCTCGGGCTGTCGGATGACGAGCTCAAGGCCAAGGGCGAGCAGGCCTTCCGTTATTTGCAGCAACACCATGACATCGAGGAGTTCCGTCGCGAATACCTCAATCTGATCGACTCCGGCCTGGAACAGGCCCGCAAGGAACAGCCATGAACGACGCGCAACCCATCGTCACGGTCATTATCGCGTCGTACAACCACGCCGCTTACATCGAGGAAAGCATTCTCAGCGTCCTCAACCAGACCTACCAGAATATTGAGTTGCTGGTGGTCGACGATGGCTCGAAAGATGACAGCGTCGAGCGGATCAAGGCGTTGCAGGCCATCCATGGTTTCGACTTCCGGGTCCAGGAAAACCAGGGGCTGACCAATACCCTCAACGGTGCGATTGCCCGGGCCAAGGGCAGCCTGATCGTGCCGTTCGGTTCGGATGACATCATGCTGCCGGAGCGAATCGCCACCCAGGTCGCGCATATGGACGGCAAGCCCGAGGTCGGCATTTGCGCCGGTAACATCGAGCTGATCGATGCCGACGGCAACCTCTACCCGGAGAAGCGCCAGCGCCGGGATGTGCCGTTCCGTCGCCTGGACTTCGATGACATGTTCCTGGAGCGCAAGCCCTATCCTCCGGCTCCCACCCTGATGATCCGTCGCGAAGCACTGGAGAAGGTGGGCGGATTCGACCCGACCATTCGCCTGGAAGACTTGCTGATCGAGCTGAAGGTGACCCATGCCGGTTACTTCATCGACGGTCTGAACGTGTTGATGGCGCGCTATCGCAAGCACGCCACCAACTCCTACAAGAACCACCGCTTCATGATCGACAGCATCCTGCGCACCTACGCGCTCTTCAGCGATCACCCGCTGTATGACGAGGTGCGCTACAAGTTTCTCAATTCCATGTTCCTCAAGACCGCCAACCGTGATCGCAAGCTGGCGCGGGAGTTGCTGGCGCAGATTCCGTTCAAGGCCTGGAACAAGAAAACCTGGCGTGGGTTGGGTCGGATGTATTTCTCACGGCTGGAGAAAAACTGAGCCAAAGGCTGGATTCAAGGGGGGCGGAAGGCGGGGCATTGTCCTCGATGATATGCCCCGGCAATGGCTCAACGTTGTTGAGCCGTCTCCTCCAAAAGTTCTTTCCTCGGCTTCCTCTTCTGGCGTAACCAGTGCAGGGTTTTCTTGCCTGCATTGATACCGGGCTTTTCGAGGTACAGGTAAGTCAGGCTGCTGATGATGATCAGCAGGCAACTGCACACGGCCATCAACGGCAGGAAGACCCAGGCTTGCCGGGCGTCAAGATGCAATACCGGCGGCAGTCGCTGCACCAGTACCCAGAGCACGAAACCGTGCAGCAAATACGTGCTGTAGCTGATTTCCCCCAGCCAGCGGATGCTGCGTGGCCTCAGGGCGCCGAATAAGGTGTTGCCGGACGCCACGATCACAAAGAACAGTGAAAGCAGCAGCAGCGCTCCCAGGTTGAATGCCCGGTTGAACGCCGTAAAGGCGATCGCCAAGGCAAGCAGAGCGATGATGCCCGCCGGCGGAGACAGGCTCCAGGCGACCCATTGTGGACGGCGAACCCAGTACGCCGCAGCGATGCCGCCGAGGAAACTGGCCAGGAAGTGCTTCTTCAGCGAGTGTTCCCAGCCGACCACCTCGTACAAGGCGTAGATGCCGATCAGGCACAGCACCGTCTGCATCCGGCCGCCGCGATAAATGAACACCCTGGCGGCCAGTGGCAGGGCCAGGTAGAAAAACAACTCGTACCCCAGCGTCCAGGTGACGTTGGAGATCAGCATGCCGGTCTGGTGGTACTGGTTGACGTCTGGCCGGTCGAAGATCAGCCAGGCCAGGGTCTGGCCAATGAGCTGGGTGCCGGAGTCCTTGAGTTCCCAGTCCTGCAAATAGAACACACAGACAAACACGGTCAACATCAGCGGCAGGTAGAGCGGGTAGAGGCGAAACAGCCGGGATACCGCAAATGCCAGCCAGTCGTGTTGCCGTCCGTGGGTGAGCAAGCGGTCCCAGAACAGAAAGCTGGTGATCATGAAAAAGAGGGCGACGCTACCCTGGCCCAGCTGCGAGTAGAAGTTGCTCGGCGGAAAATCGATCACGCCGGTTTGCAGAAAGATCCAGGTAATGATCGAGTGGTGCACGAACACGCCGAAGGCCAGATACCCGCGTAAGCCGTCGATGCCGGCAAAGCGGCTTTCACCGCAATGCTCCAGCTGTCGGGTGAATCTCGGCACGCTGCGCAACAGTAGCGCAGCGGTCGCAATGGCGAGCAGGTAGGCCGTCATCGCGATAAGCGGGTTGGTTTCTATCATCAGTGAGCCTGTGCCGGAGGACTCCCGGCCAGCACGTGCCTGTGCAAATTATCCACGTCGGCTTTCGAAGCCGCTGCGGCGTATCCCTGCAGCAGCGCTTCGAAGTGATCCTCGAACAGCCAGCGCCGATCTTCTGCGTAGCGCTGCATGTGGCGCAGATTACGCCGACGCAGGGAAGGGCTCAATGATGAAGGGTAAATTCGCAGGTCGGCCAGATCGATCAGGCCAAACTCGCCGTCCTCCAGCACCAGCACATTGCCCAGGTGCAGGGAGCGGAAGTAGACCCCTTGCTGATGCAGTTGAGCCATGAATTTGCCGAAGCGCTCCACCAGTGCCTGGCGCACCGCCGGGGCGGTGATGCCTTGCAGGATCTGGCGTAGCGTGTTGCCCGGCAACGGAGAGTAGTGCACAGCGGTGCTGCCGTCTTCGAACCGGTAGAGGTCGAGGATGTGCGGTGTCGGGATGCCCATGCTGCGCAGTTGCATGCTATTGACCGCAAAACGATCGGAGTAGGGCGTGAAACTGCCCGAGGTATACCAGCGGCGGCGGCGGAACAGCTTGAGAAAGCTGCCATCGCTCAGGCGCAGGACTTTGGGGCCCAGACCATCCTCTTCGATAACCCGGGCATCGGCAGTCAGCTGTTGCAGGGCGCTTGGTGTCGCGGTCTTGATCGGCGTGTGCAGCAGGCGCCGGGCCCGTTGATTGATGCTCAATGCGGCAATCAGCGCCAAGGGGATCCACAGAAGGAACCAGTGCTCCTTGGGGCGAGAGATGATCCCGCCACCTTCAGTCAGGCCTGCACCGATACCGAAGGCCAGCCAGGCGGAGGCAATGACAAACAGCGGTTGCACGCGATGGCGCCAGCTACTGATGAAGCTCCACGCGAGGAAGAACAGCCATGGCAGCAGACCGATAATGCCAACGTAGTAGAGCACGCCCAAGGCAAAGCTATGGGGTTCCTGAAGGCTGTAGCCGACGCCGGGGTCCAGGGTCAGTCTGGCGTTGTAGCCGTGCCCGATCCATGGGTGCTCAGCGATCCTGCCCAGGGTCAATTGCCAGAGCTCGATGCGGAAGGAACTGCCTCTTTCGATGATCTTGTCCGCAAACAACGCGAAAGTCGCCGTACCGGCGATGAACATGGCGCCAAGCATGAAGACCGAGCGTCGATTCCAGCAGATGAAACACAGCCATAGCGCAGCCAGCGTCAGTGCAACCAGTGGGGTCCTGGAACCGGTGGCCAGCACTGTGGCGAACATGATCGCCATCGCCGGTATGCTCAACCAAAGTATCTGGCGTCGCCTGCAGGTCATGCTCAGGCTCAGCCAGTAGGTACAGAAGAAGCCGAATAGGTGGGAACTGAGCAGTGGATTGTCGAAAGCGCCTACACCGATCAGACGCATTTCCGGTTGGTAGAACTGGTCGAACCTGTACAGGTTGTAGGTAGAGACGACCAGCGCCACCGTCGCGGCGCAGAACAGCAGGGGCTGGATGATTTCGCTGCGATAGCGCACCAGCAGGTAGCAGCCAACGAACAGCATCAGGGTATGCAATGACGGTTTGAAGTGACCAGGCTCGATGTCGTCGCCCGGCCCCCAGTACAGGCTGAGCAGTGCCCACGCCACAAACAACAGAGCTGCGATGACGATCGGTTCGTGCAGCAGTTCTTTGCCGAACCGCGGTCGCAGGCACAGTGCAATCAGTGCCGGTATGCTGAACAGACCATAGTAAAGCTTGTGAAGCACACTGCGCCCCGGCAGGAAAAACAGTGCACAAAGCAGCAATAAATAACCGAGCGGAAGGATCCACAGACAAATGAAATCGAAGATTCTATTGGACGTGCTGTTCAAAGCGTTTAATTGCATGCTGAGTAACTTATTCCTGAATTGAGCGACCATACCAAGGCAGGGACATCTGGTGGCTATTTGACGCGCCACAATACACAGACTGTATGCGATTGCCAGAACCCTGGGGAAGCTGTGGTAAAGTCAGCGTCCTTTTCATCGACATTCGCGTGATATGACCGACTCCAGTCTCTGCGCAAGCCCATCGAGCTTGAAAATCTACTTCCGCCTGCTCGGCTATGTCCGGCCGTACATCAGCCTGTTCCTGATCAGCATCGTCGGTTTTCTGATTTTCGCTTCGACGCAGCCAATGCTGGGCTACATCCTCAAGTACTTCGTCGACGGTCTATCCAACCCTGAAGCGGTGCTGTTTCCAACCGTGCCCTACCTGCGGGATCTGCAACTGCTGCAAGCGGTGCCATTGTTGATCATCCTCATCGCCGCGTGGCAGGGGTTGGGGTCGTACCTGGGCAACTACTTCCTGGCCAAGGTTTCCCTGGGCCTGGTCCATGACTTGCGGGTCCAGTTGTTCAACAACCTGCTGGTGCTGCCAAACCGGTATTTCGACAAGCATAACTCGGGGCACCTGATTTCACGTATCACCTTCAACGTGACCATGGTCACGGGGGCGGCAACAGATGCGATCAAGGTCGTAATCCGTGAAGGCATGACGGTGATCTTCCTGTTTGCCTCGCTGTTGTACATGAACTGGCGCCTGACGCTGGTCATGGTCGCCATCCTGCCGCTGATCGCCCTCATGGTGCGCACGGCGAGCAAGAAATTCCGCAAGCAGAGCAAGAAAATCCAGCTGGCCATGGGGGACGTGACGCATGTAGCGTCCGAAACGATCCAGGGTTATCGCGTGGTGCGCAGCTTCGGCGGTGAAAAGTACGAAGAGAAACGCTTCTTCGACGCCAGCCAGGGCAACACCGACAAGCAATTGCGCATGACCCGCACCGGCGCCATCTACACGCCGCTGCTGCAGTTGGTGATCTACACCGCCATGGCTGTGCTGATGTTCCTGGTGCTGTTCCTGCGGGGTGATGCGTCCGCCGGCGACATGGTGGCCTACATCACCCTGGCTGGCTTGCTGCCCAAGCCGATTCGCCAGCTGTCCGAAGTCAGCTCGACCATCCAGAAAGGTGTGGCCGGTGCTGAAAGTATCTTCGAACAACTGGATGTCCAGCCTGAAGTCGATACCGGCACCGTCGAGCGTGATGTCGTCAGCGGTCGCCTGGACGTGCGCAACCTCAGCTTTACCTACCCTGACACCGAGCGTCAGGTGCTCAATGACATCAGTTTCTCGGTCGAGCCCGGGCAAATGGTGGCGTTGGTGGGACGTTCGGGCAGCGGCAAGTCGACCCTGGCCAACCTGATTCCGCGTTTCTATCACCACGACAAGGGCGAAATCCTCATCGATGGCGTCGAAGTGGAGCAGTACAAGCTGTTGAACCTGCGTCGGCATATCGCCCAGGTGACTCAGCACGTGACCCTGTTCAGCGACACCGTGGCCAACAACATCGCCTATGGCGACCTGGCCGGCGCACCCCGCGAAGACATTGAAAAAGCGGCCAAAGATGCCTACGCGATGGACTTCATTGCCCAATTGCCCGAAGGCCTGGACACCCAGGTCGGGGAAAACGGCGTGCTGCTGTCCGGTGGCCAGCGCCAGCGCCTGGCGATTGCCCGGGCACTGTTGAAAAATGCTCCGCTGCTGATTTTCGATGAGGCGACTTCGGCACTCGATACCGAGTCCGAGCGGCATATTCAGGCAGCCCTGGATCAGGTCATGAAAGGTCGTACCACGCTGGTGATCGCTCACCGCCTGTCGACCATCGAGAAGGCCGACCTGATCCTGGTCATGGATCAGGGGAAAATCGTCGAGCGCGGCACCCATGAACAACTGCTGGCGCAAAACGGCTACTACTCGCGCCTCAACGCGATGGGCCTCGACGCCCCGGCCGAAGACATCGCCTGACCCCGAAAGGGCGAGCCTGGCTCGCCCTTTCGCACACCCGGCGTGCAACGCGCCCGGTGATTTGTATTCAGACCTTTATGTTTCTTGCCCGATCAAGGATTTCACCGCTATAGACAGCCCCTACGAGGCGCCGCTGCATGCCGAGTGCGAAATCGATGCGCAAGCGATGGGGATGAGCGATGCGTGTTGTCGTCTGGCGGATCTGCTGCTCAAAAAATGAGCAAAAAACCCCGGCGAATCATCCGCTTGCAGCCACCGCACAAGCCGGCGCCAACCCTGTGCTAATATCGCGCCCCTGTTCATTCTGTATGTGGGTTGCACCATGAAGTTGTCCATGCCGCGATTCGATCAAGCCCCTGTCTTGGTAGTCGGCGATGTCATGCTCGACCGTTACTGGCATGGTGGTACCTCACGGATTTCTCCTGAGGCGCCGGTGCCGGTGGTCAAGGTCGATCACATCGAAGACCGCCCGGGCGGTGCTGCCAACGTTGCCTTGAACATTGCCGCCCTGGGGGCTCCGGCCTCGCTGGTCGGTGTAACCGGCGACGATGAAGCCGCCAACAGCCTGGTCAACAGCCTCAAGGGCGCCGGCGTGCGGGCCATTTTCCAGCGCATTGTGCACCAGCCGACCATCGTCAAGCTGCGGGTCATGAGCCGTCACCAGCAACTGCTGCGTATCGACTTCGAAGAACCCTTCGCCACCGACGCGCTGGCGCTGGCCGCGCAGGTCGACGAGTTGCTCGAAGGCATCAAGGTGCTGGTGCTGTCCGACTATGGCAAAGGCGCGCTGAAAAACCATCAGGCGCTGATCCAGGCCGCCCGTGCCCGAGGCATTCCGGTGCTGGCCGATCCCAAGGGCAAGGATTTCTCGATCTACCGCGGTGCGAGCCTGATCACGCCAAACCTCAACGAGTTCGAAACCATCGTCGGTGGTTGCGCCGATGAGCACGAATTGGTGAGCAAGGGTGCGCAGCTGATGCACGACCTGGACCTCGGTGCCTTGCTGGTGACCCGTGGCGAGCACGGCATGACCTTGCTGCGCCCGGATCATCCGGCGCTGCACTTGCCGGCCCGGGCCCGTGAAGTGTTCGACGTGACCGGTGCCGGCGATACGGTGATTTCCACCCTGGCGGCCGCGATTGCCGCTGGCGAAGAACTGCCCCACGCGGTGGCGCTGGCCAACCTGGCGGCGGGCATCGTGGTCGGCAAACTCGGTACGGCGGCCATCAGTGCGCCGGAACTGCGTCGTGCGATTCAGCGCGAGGAGGGTTCCGAACGCGGTGTACTGGGCCTTGAGCAGCTGTTGCTGGCGGTCGATGATGCCCGCGCGCACAACGAGCGGATCGTGTTCACCAACGGTTGTTTCGACATCCTGCACGCTGGTCACGTGACCTATCTGGAGCAGGCGCGGGCCCAGGGCGATCGCCTGATCGTCGCGATCAACGACGATGCTTCGGTCAGTCGCCTGAAAGGGCCGGGCCGTCCGATCAACAGTGTCGACCGGCGCATGGCCGTACTGGCCGGCCTGGGTGCGGTGGACTGGGTCATCAGTTTCTCGGAAGGCACTCCGGAAAGCCTGCTGAGCGCGGTCAAGCCGGACGTGCTGGTCAAGGGCGGCGACTACGGAATCGACCAGGTGGTCGGCGCGGACATCGTGACGGCCTATGGCGGTACCGTGAAAGTGCTGGGGCTGGTGGAGAACAGCTCCACTACCGCGATTGTCGAGAAGATCCGCAAGTCCTGAATGTGGCGCGGGTTTGTTGTGGCCAGGGGGCAAGCCCCTGGTCACAACAAACCCACTTGATCTTGCTATCGTGCCGCCTTGCGCGGCACGATTTTCTTCAGCAGCAATTTGGCCTTCCCGCGCAACCGCGCCAACCCTGAATCCTTCACCGGCGGGGTCAGACCCTGCTGCCTCACCCAGTCCTTCCAGCGAATTCGCTCATCGCGCACCAGCCAGCCTTCCTGTCGGGCAAAACTCTCGGCCAGATACAGTCCGCGCGTGCTGGCCGGGTATAGCTGATCCTTTTTCAAGGTGTACAGCTCAGCCATCGGGTGGCCGTCCTGCAAGGGCATCAAGTACAGGTCGGGTCGCTTGCGGTCGAGGCGGGCGACGAGTTGATCGCCTTCCAGCCTTTCATCGACATGGAACAGGCTCAGGGATTTGGCTTCCTTGGGAACGTCCAGGCGCAAGTCGTAGATCAGTTGCAGCGAGGCCGTTGGCAAATGCACGTAAGCCCGCGGGCGCTCTATCAGCATCAGGTTGGCGCAACGTACCGGCCGCGCCGAGCCGGATAGTGGCGACAAGCGAAACGGCAGGGCTTCACGGTAATGCAGGGCGGCCGAGTAGGGCGCTGGCAGCCAGGTGTCGTTGAACCGCCCACCGAGCCAGCCCTCCGGGGTTTCCAGCAGGCATTCTTCGGCTATCTCCTGGATCGCCGTGTGCAAGGGCAGGTTCAGTTCATGGGCCGGCACGTACCCGGAGATCAGCTTGAGCACCACATCGCCACGGTCCTGCCGGCGTTGGCGCACCAGCACCCAATAGTCGCGATTCTGCCAATGCAGGGTCAGGCGCACCGAAACCCCGAGATTGGCCAGTTCCAGGGCAAACCGTTCGCTGTTGCCGACCGTCACCGGCCGACGACGTTGCAGGGTCTGGGAGAAATTCAGCGGCCTGCCGACGCTCTGATAAGCCAGGCCTTCGGGGGTCGCTTCGACGAATAACGGCAGGGTCTTGAAGTTGCTCGGGTTCTTTCTGATGAGCGTACGCGACATGTCGGCTCCTGCTTAAGGCCGCGCGGGCGGCGTCAGTGGCTACGTAGGACCTGGGCAACGGTCGCGACATTGTGGGCGAGGTGCAGCGGATTGATGGTCCCGACAATAGCACTGGCAACACCCGGATGTTCAAACAACAACTCGAAACTGGCGCGCACCGGATCCACGCCCGGACTCAGGCAGACATGACCACTGGCGAGGGCTTTTTTGACCAGAATGGCTTTGCCGTGTGCAGCAGCATAGTCAATGACGGCCTTCTCGTTTTGTTCGTTCAGATTGTAGGTGATCATCGCGCAGTCGCCTTGCTCCAGCGCCTTCAAGCCACCGTCGACGGTTTTTCCGGAAAAGCCGAAACCGCGAATCTTGCCTTCGGCCTTGAGCTCGGCGAGAGTCTCGTAGACTTCGCAGTCATTGAGGATTGCCAGGTCATTGCCATCGGAGTGCACCAGCACCAGGTCGATGAAGTCCGTTTCCAGGCGTTGCAGGCTGCGTTCCACCGACATGCGTGTGTGTGCGGCGCTGAAATCGTGACGGGACTGGCCGTCGGCAAACTCTTCGCCGACCTTGCTGACAATCACCCAATCCTGACGCTGACCGCGCAGCAACGGGCCGAGGCGTTCTTCGCTGCGACCATAGGCCGGGGCGGTGTCGATCAGGTTGATACCCAGGTCGCGGGCGAGTTTGAGCAGCATGCGTGCTTCATCGTCATCGGGGATCTGGAAGCCGTTGGGGTACTTCACCCCTTGGTCGCGGCCCAGTTTCACCGTGCCCAGGCCCAGGGGTGAAACCAGCAGGCCGGTGCTGCCCAGCGGGCGATGCAAGTCGTGCAGGGTCGGTTGGCTCATGGCAGCAGTTGCTCCCAGGCAGGTACGCCCATCGGTGGCTTCGGCAGCTCAGGCAGTGCTGCCGGGGGGCTTGGCTGGATACCGTCGCGGGTCAGGCTGGCGATCACACGGTCGGCGAAGTCCGGCGCCAGGGCGAGCTTGGTCGGCCAGCCCACCAGCAGTCGGCCTTCCTCGGCCACAAAGGCGTTGTCGGGACGGGTCAGGCCTGATTGCAGCGGTTCGGCGCGATCCACGCGCAAGGTCGCCCATTGCACCGTGCTCAGGTCGATCCATGGCAGCAATTGGCCGAGTTCTTTCTGTGCGGTGGCGATTTGCTCGGCGGGCTCACGGGTCACGCCTTCGGATTCGGCGATATCGCCGCCCAGGTACCAGACCCATTGACCATCTGCCGCCGGGTGCGTGGTCACAGTGATACGCGGTTTGGTGCCACCACCCAGGCAGTGGGCGTACAGCGGTTTGAGGCTCGGCCCCTTGGCGATGATCATGTGCAACGGGCGGCGCTGCATGGCGGGTTGGCTCAGCCCCAGCGTTTCAAGCAATGCTGCGGTTCCGGCGCCGGCGCTCAGGACGATGCGCTGGGCACGGATCTCGCGCTCGTCCACCTTCAGGCCGACCAGCACGCCGCCTTCGAGCAGAGGCTCGATCTTCTGCCCGGCGAGCAAGCCATCTCCGGCCAGGTCGGCCAGGCGCTGGATCAGGCTCGGCACGTCGACCACCAGTTCCGCCAGGCGATAGACCTTGCCCTTGAAGCGCTTGTCTTGCAGGGCCGGCGGCAATTGCTCGCCCTTGACCTGATCGACGCGACCACGCACGGCTTTGCTGGCAAAGAAACTGGTGAGGTTGCCGGCGAGGGTGCCGGGGGACCAGAGGTAATGGGCTTCGGACAGCAGGCGCACGCCGGACAGGTCCAGCTCGCCGTTACCGGCCAGGGCTTCACGCCAGCGGCGCGGCATGTCGGCGATGGCTTCCGAGGCGCCGGTCAGGGCGCCGTGCAGCGCGTATTTGGCGCCGCCGTGGATGATGCCCTGGGACTTCACACTCTGCCCGCCGCCGAGGCTGGCGCTTTCCACCAGCACGGTCGAAAAACCCTGGCGCCGCAGGCGCGCATTCAGCCAGAGGCCGGCGACACCAGCGCCGACAATCAGAACGTCGGTGGAAATAACGGATGGCATGCAGCGACCTCTGTGTTCAAGACGAGGGCGCAGTATACAGACTCAATGTGCCGGGGAGAGGTGAACGCAGAACCTGTGGGAGCGGTGGTGCGGCATTCCGACTTGCTCGCGAAGACGGTGTGTCATTCAGCATTGATATTGACTGAACTGACGACTTCGCGAGCAAGCCCGCTCCCACATTAATGGACCTCACTTCGGGCTTAATGGCCGGCAGTCTTGGAGAACAGCTGGATGACCACAACACCCAGCACAATCAACGCCATTCCCAGCATCGCCGGCACGTCCAGCTTCTGCCCATAGATAAACAGCGCAGCGACGCTGACCATCACGATCCCCATGCCGGCCCACACGGCGTACGCCACGCCCACCGGAACGCTGCGCACCACCAGGGTCAGCATCCAGAAGGCAATGCCGTAACCGACGATGACCAGCACCAGTGGCAGCGGGGTGCTGAAGCCTTTGACCGCTTTCATCGAAACAGTGGCAATCACTTCGGCGCAGATGGCAATGGCCAGGTAGTAGTAGGCGGTCATGGGTCAATCCTCGTGTGAAGTGTTGCTCTCTGAGGTCGGCATTCTAGAGATTCGCCAGATGCGGTAAAGTTATTACCTATCTGCTTTGAAGATGGGTGGAGCAATGAACATGCAATGGAATCTGGAGCAGCTGCGGTTGTTTGTCAGCGTGGCGGAGCAGCGTTCGTTTTCTGCCGTGGCACGGGATCAGCGCAAGGCGCAGTCGGCGGTCAGCAGTTCGATAGCGTTGTTGGAAGAAGACCTGGGCGTCAGCCTGTTCGACCGCAGCAGCGGCCGGCAGCCGAAACTCACTGAAGCCGGCACGGCTTTGCTGGACGAAGCGCGGGAGGTGTTGCGCCAGTGCGAACGGCTCAACGGCCGGGCATTGGCGATGATGCGCGGGCAGGAAGCGCGACTGCGTGTGGCGCAGGATGAGGCGATGCCTTATCAGCCGATCATTGAAAGCTTCGAGGCCCTGGCGGAAAAATTTCCCAGCCTTGAAGTGCAACTGACCAGTGCCGCCCAAGGCGATGTCGCACGCAAGCTGGTGGAGCGGCGCGCCGATCTGGGGCTGCTGTTCTTTCACGATCAGATTCCCGAAGCACTAGAGCGGCGGGTGCTGGGCAGCGTGGAAATGGTCACGGTGTGCGGCAAGGATCATCCGTTGGCGCGCAAAGGCGCAGTGGACGGCCAACAACTGGCGCAACATCGGCAGTTGCTGATGTCCACGGAGTCGAGCATTTATCCCGGCAGTGATCCCGCCAGCCCGCAGGTGTGGCGCGCCGACAGCTTCTATGTGATGGCCGAATGGCTGGTGCGCGGCCTCGGCTGGGCCTGGTTGCCACGCCACGTGGTGCAGTACCCGACTTATCAGAACCAGATGGTCGAACTGGTCAGCGAATGGACCCCGCCGGCCCTGGTGGTGGAGCTGGTATGGCGCCGGGATGAACCGCTCGGTCCGGCTGCGCGCTGGCTTGCCGAACGTTTTGCCGTGCACTTGCAGACGATTGGCGAAAAAAGCCGATAAACTCCGCCGCCATGAATAGAACTCTCTACACCGCGCTGTTTTATCTGGGGCTGCCATTGGTAGCGATTCGGCTTTGGCTGCGCGCGCGCAAGGCGCCGGCATATGCCAGGCGCATCGGCGAGCGCTTTTCCTGTGGGATGCCGGCGATGAAACCGGGAGGCATCTGGGTGCACGCCGTGTCGGTGGGCGAAAGCATTGCGGCCGCGCCGATGATCCGCGCCTTGCTGGCGCGTTATCCGGATCTGCCGATCACCGTGACCTGCATGACCCCGACCGGTTCGGAACGCATCCACGCACTGTTCGCCAATGAGCCGCGCATCCAGCACTGTTATCTGCCTTACGACCTGCCTTGCGCTGCCCGGCGTTTCCTCGATCGGGTCCAGCCGAAGCTGGCGGTGATCATGGAAACCGAGCTGTGGCCCAACCATATTCATCAATGCGCCAAACGCGGGATCCCCGTGGCGCTGGCCAATGCGCGGCTATCCGAGCGTTCGGCCAGGGGATACGGCCGGTTCCCCAGGCTGACCCAGCCGATGCTGGCCGAGATGAGCCTGTTCGCGGTGCAGACCGAAGCCGAGGCGCAACGCTTGCGCAACCTGGGCGCGCGGACGGAAACCGTCGAAGTGACCGGTTCGATCAAGTTTGACCTGACCATCGCCCCGCAACTGCTGGAGCGCGCCGTTGAGCTGCGCGGGCAATGGCAGGCGCTGGAGCGGCCGGTGTGGATCGCGGCCAGTACTCACGAAGGTGAGGATGAAGTGGTGCTGGCAGCCCATCGTCAGTTGCTGGTCAGTCATCCCGATGCCTTGCTGATTCTGGTGCCGCGTCATCCGGAACGCTTCAATTCGGTGTACGGGTTGTGCCAGCAACAAGGGTTTGCCACGGTCCGGCGTTCCAGTGGCGATGCGGTCAGCGCGAATATTTCAGTGCTGCTGGGCGACACCATGGGCGAGTTGCTGTTTCTCTACGCCCTGGCTGACAGTGCATTCGTCGGCGGCAGCCTGGTGCCGAATGGCGGGCATAACCTGCTGGAGCCGGCGGCTCTCGCCAAGCCGGTGTTGAGCGGTCCGCATCTTTTCAACTTCCTCGAAATCGCCGCGCAGTTGCGCAATGCCGGAGCGTTGCAGGAGGTGGAGGATGCCGAAGGGCTGGCGGTGGCGGTGCAGCGGCTGTTCGAACTGCCGCGAGATGCGCAGCGCATGGCAGAGGCCGGGTTGAACGTGATGCGCGCCAATCAGGGGGCATTGCAGCGCTTGTTGGACGGGTTGGGACGGTTGATCGACCAATAGACCACGCTGCCTTCATTCACGAGCAAGTCGGATCGCCGCACCGCCGCTCCCACATTGGATCTTCTGTGAACACAGGTTTTGTGTACGACAGCAGCTCAATGTGGGAGCGGCGGTGCGGCGATCCGACTTGCTCGCGAAGCTTTTGCTTTTACTGATCAGGCCGCGCTTTCAACTGCTCCTCTGCCGCCTTGGCCAGATCCGGTGGCAGGAAGTCCTTGTCCGGGTTGTAGTTCGGATTGAGCCAGCGTGCCAGGACTTGCAGATCCCCCGGATTCAACGTGCCGGCCTGTTGCTTCAAGCGCAGGTTGTCGAGGATGTAGTCGTAGCGGGTGTTGTTGTAGTCGCGCACCGAGGTGTAGAGCTGACGCTGCGCATCCAGCACGTCGACGATGTTTCGCGTACCCACCTGATAGCCGATTTCAGTCGCTTCCACCGCGCTCTGGTTGGAGATGATCGATTGCTTGCGCGCCTGTACCTGCTCGACATCGGTGTTCACCGCGCGGTACAGGTCGCGGGTGTTTTCCACGATGCTGCGGCGCAGGGATTCGCGTTGCTGCTCGGTCTGGTCCAGTTGTGCATAGGACTGACGCACCTGGGAGTTGATCAAACCACCACTGTAGATCGGGATGTTCAGTTGCAGGCCCACGGTCGTTTGGTCGACGTTGCCACCGTACGCCTGCGGCAGGTTATTCGGGTTGCTGAAGCCCAGTGCGTCGTTGTCGCCTTTCTCGTACTTGGCGACCGCGTCAACCGTTGGCAAGTGCCCGGACCTGCGCTGCTTGAGGGTTTGCTCGGCGGCGCTGACAGCATAGTTGCTGGCCAACAGATTGAGGTTCTGCCTGCCCGCGGTTTCGACCCAGGCCTTGGCGTCGTTCGGTACTGGCGGCAGGATCGGCAGGTTATGGCTGATGCCCCAGATCGAGTTGTACTGGCGGTTGGTCAGGGTGATCAATGCTTCAAAGGCGTCGTCCACCTGGCGCTGCGCAACGATGCGGTTGGCGCGTGCGGTGTCGTAGCTGGCCTGTGAGTTCAATACGTCGGTCTTGTCCGAGAGGCCGACATCGAAGCGCTCGTTGGATTGATCGAGCTGGCGTTTGAACGCCGCCTCTTCGGCCTTGGTCGAGGCCAGGTTGTCCTGGCTGCGCAGCACGTTGAAATAGCTGTCAGCGGTTTGCAGGATCAGGTTTTGCTCGGTCGCCGAGAGTTGCAGAGCGGCCTGTTCGTTGACTTCCTTGGCGGCCTGGAACTGGAACCAGCGATCGGCGCGGAACAAGGGTTGCGCCAGGGTGGCCTGGTACGAATGAGCATCGCGGTTGGTCGTGCCCGAAGGTTGATCGAGCGACGTACGCACCTCGGAAACATTGGCGCCGCCCGAGAGGTTCGGCAGCAGCCCGGCACGGGCCTGGGGCACGACTTCTTTCTGCGCGCCGTATTGGGCGATGGCAGCCGCCAGGTCGGCGTTGTTGTTGACGGCTTCCTGATAAACGCTGACCAGGTCCGTCTTGGCCGATAAGGGCACATCTGCTGCCCAGGCCATTCCGTTGGACGCACAAGACACGGCAAGGGCCAGTGAGAGTTTGCGCAGCATAGACGATCCCTAGAATTGATATTGCAGAGGTAATTTGAGCGCCAAGGCTAAGGCCCCGCTTTGACAGCGTCAATGCCGGCTCAGCGTAGCGAGTGTAGTTGTGCATTGGGGCTGCAACAATCCTGATACTGCGTGTAATTACGCCATTCATCATGGTCTTTGCCGTGGGGTTGGCGTTCTTTGCCAGTTGTGTCTAGACTGGCCGGGTTCTTGTCGGGGTGCCTTGCTATGAGGCTGAGATCGAATAATTTCGGATCCCGTTGAACCTGATCAGGTTAGCGCCTGCGTAGGGAACAAGATTTCTCGTCACCCGGCGAGTCCTCTTGTGCTTCGTCCGGGATGTTGTTCGACAATCGAACACCCCTCGAGCACTGAGCACAGCACAGCTGGTTTTCCCAGCGCCCGTGCGTCCATTCGTTTACAGGTTCGCTCCGACAAAAATCCACTGCCTGGATGTGTGTCTGGAGAGCCCGTGATGACTACAAAAGCAAAAATCGCCACCAACCTGAGTGACTCGGCCAAGGTCGATCAGCAATCGGTGCAGCCGTTTACCCGCTCGCAAAAAATCTATGTTCAGGGCACTCGCCCGGACATCCTCGTGCCGATGCGCGAAATCAGCCTGGACGTAACGCCGACCGACTTCGGCGGCGAGGTCAACGCACCGGTAGTGGTGTATGACACCTCAGGCCCTTACACCGACCCCAATGTCATCATCGATGTGCGCAAAGGCCTGGCCGACGTGCGTTCGCCGTGGATCGAATCCCGTGGCGACACCGAGCGCCTGAGCGGCCTGAGCTCGAATTTCGGCCAGGAGCGCCTTGCCGATCCGGAGTTGACCAAGCTGCGCTTTGCCCACGTCAACAGCCCGCGCCGCGCCAAGCCGGGTGCCAACGTCAGCCAGATGCACTACGCGCGCCAAGGCATCATCACCGCCGAGATGGAATACGTCGCCATCCGCGAAAACATGAAGCTGGAAGTGGCCCGCGCCGCCGGCCTGCTGGACCAACAACACGCCGGCCACAGCTTCGGCGCCAGCGTGCCGAAAATCATCACCCCCGAATTCGTCCGTGACGAAATCGCCCGTGGCCGCGCGATCATTCCGGCCAACATCAACCACACCGAACTGGAACCGATGATCATCGGCCGTAACTTCCTGGTGAAGATCAACGGCAACATCGGCAACAGCGCCCTGGGTTCGTCCATCGAAGAAGAAGTGGCGAAACTGACCTGGGGCATTCGCTGGGGTTCGGACACGGTCATGGACCTGTCCACCGGCAAGCACATCCACGAAACCCGCGAGTGGATCATCCGTAACTCGCCGGTGCCGATCGGTACGGTGCCGATCTACCAGGCCCTGGAAAAAGTCGGCGGCGCGGCTGAAGACCTGACCTGGGAGCTGTTCCGCGACACGCTGATCGAGCAGGCCGAGCAGGGCGTCGACTACTTCACCATCCACGCCGGTGTGCTGTTGCGCTACGTGCCGATGACCGCCAAGCGCGTGACCGGCATCGTCTCCCGCGGCGGTTCGATCATGGCCAAGTGGTGCCTGGCGCACCACAAAGAGAACTTCCTCTACACCCATTTCGAAGACATCTGCGAAATCATGAAGGCCTACGACGTCAGCTTCTCGCTGGGCGATGGCCTGCGTCCGGGCTCGATTGCCGACGCCAACGACGAAGCGCAGTTCGGCGAACTGGAGACCCTCGGCGAGCTGACCAAGATTGCCTGGAAGCACGACGTACAGTGCATGATCGAAGGCCCGGGCCACGTGCCGATGCAGTTGATCAAAGAGAACATGGACAAGCAGCTGGAGTGCTGCGACGAGGCGCCGTTCTACACCCTCGGCCCGCTGACCACCGACATCGCGCCGGGCTACGACCACATCACCTCCGGCATCGGTGCGGCGATGATCGGCTGGTTCGGTTGCGCCATGCTCTGCTACGTCACGCCGAAAGAACATTTGGGCCTGCCGAACAAGGATGACGTGAAGACCGGGATCATCACCTACAAGATCGCCGCGCATGCCGCCGATCTGGCGAAGGGGCACCCGGGCGCACAGATCCGCGACAATGCCTTGAGCAAGGCGCGTTTCGAATTCCGTTGGGAAGACCAGTTCAACCTGGGCCTCGATCCGGACACCGCGCGTTCGTATCACGATGAAACCCTGCCGAAGGATTCGGCCAAGGTCGCGCACTTCTGCTCGATGTGCGGGCCGAAATTCTGCTCGATGAAGATCACTCAGGAAGTCCGCGAGTATGCGGCCAACCAGCGGATCGAGGCGGTCGACGTGGACGTCGCCCAGGGCATGGCCGAACAGGCTGAGCGCTTCAAGCAGGAAGGCAGTCAGCTTTACCAGAAAGTTTGATCTGACCCGGGATTGACGGTGCCTTTGGTGCCGTCTTCGCGAGCAAGCCCGCTCCCACATTAGACCGCGTCCGCCCGGACAACTCGGTCAACTGTGGGAGCGGGCTTGCTCGCGAAAGCGCCAGTTCAGACACCGAAACTCCCAATAACAAAATGTGTCCCTCTGAGATAACACCCTTGAGCATTCAACCCAGCACTTATTCCCCCGATATCGCGGTGCCGACCGACAAACGTGTCTTCGGCGGCCGCGATCTGTTTTCCCTGTGGTTTTCCCTTGGCATCGGCCTGATGGTGTTGCAGACCGGTGCATTGCTCGCGCCAGGCCTGGGCCTGTCCGGTTCGTTGCTGGCGATTTTTCTCGGCACGCTGGTTGGCGTTTTGCTGCTGGCTGCGGTTGGCGTGATTGGCAGTGACACTGGCCTGTCGTCGATGGCTGCACTCAAGCTCAGCCTCGGTGCCAAAGGCGCGAGCCTGCCGGCGGTGCTGAACCTGCTGCAACTGATCGGCTGGGGTTCGTTCGAAATCATCGTCATGCGCGATGCCGCCAGCCTGTTGGGCGCCAAGGCTTTCAGCGACGGTAGCTGGCTGTCCAATCCGATAATGTGGACGCTGTTCTTCGGCGCACTGGCGACCTTGTTGGCCGTTAGCGGTCCATTGACTTTCGTGCGGCAGATCCTGCGCAAATGGGGTATCTGGCTGCTGCTGGCCGCGTGCATCTGGCTGACCTGGAACCTGTTCGCCAAGGCTGACCTGGCCGCGTTGTGGGCCCAGGCCGGTGACGGTTCGATGCCGTTCGCCGTGGGTTTCGACATCGCCATTGCCATGCCGCTCTCGTGGTTGCCGCTGATCGCCGACTACTCGCGCTTCGGCAAGCGGGCGAAAAACGTCTTCGGTGGCACCGCCATCGGTTTCTTTATCGGTAATTTCTGGTTGATGAGCCTGGGCGTGGCCTACACCCTGGCGTTCGCGCCGAGCGGTGAAGTCAATGCCTTGCTGCTGGCGCTGGCCGGCGCCGGGCTGGGGATTCCGCTGTTGCTGATTCTTCTGGATGAATCGGAAAACGCCTTTGCCGATATTCACTCGGCGGCGGTGTCCAGCGGAATTCTGTTACGCGCCAAGGTCGAGCACCTGGCCCTGGCCATCGGCGTCATCTGCACGCTGATTGCCTTGCTGGCGCCGTTGGCCCAGTACCAGAACTTCCTGCTGCTGATCGGTTCGGTGTTTGCGCCGTTGTTCGGCGTGGTGCTGGTGGACCACTTCATCCTGCGCAAGCGTAGCGCCCAGGTGGCCTCGGCCGCATTGCGCTGGCCGGCGCTGCTCGCCTGGCTGGGCGGGGTCAGCACCTATCACTTGTTGGCCAACCTGTATCCGGATATCGGCGCAACCCTGCCAGCACTGGTAGTGGCAGGGTTGCTCCAGCTAGTGCTGGGCCGGGCCTTCAGTTACGGCCGGGAAACAGCTCGGGCTTGATGATGCCGTTCAGGCGAGGGTAGGGGATCTTCAGTTCGACATGGCCCAGCGCGTAAGGCGCGATGGTGCTGGTTTCGTACTTGAGGATCACACCGCCGTAGGTCAGCGCCACGTTCTGGGTTTTCTGGAACGGCCAGCTCTTCACGAACTCCGGTTCCTGATCGAGCTTGGTGCTGATCAGCCAGCTGTTGTGTGCCACCTGCGCGGCTTTCCAGAACGCGTCTTCCTGCCCTGGCACCAGCATGTCCGACAGCGTCAGCACTTTATGCTGCTGGCGTGAATAGTTGATGAAGCCCCGGCCCGGCGTGCCATGGGCACCGCCGGTGTCCAGATAGCTGGACAATTCGACGATCACCAAGCCGTCATGCTGCTCACGTACCTTTGCCTGCAGATAGCTGCTGAAGCGCGGGCCGGCGGTGCGCAAAAACTCTTCGCGATAGGCCGCCAGGGTCGGGGCAACCGGTGCGTCGGGCGAGGTGCGGGTCATCTGCAGCAGGCGCTTTTCGATGATGCCGTCCAGTGCCGGCTCGTCCGGGAAGTGCAGGGTGTCGATGTTGACCAGAGGGCAATCCGGGTTGCTGCAACCGGGCTTGAGTTGCTCGGAGGCGTCGCGGGTGGTTTCCAGCGGCGCCCGGTAATTGGGCTGGAACAGGCTCGCGCAAGCGCCCAGGGTCAGGGCGATAGCGGCCACGGAAGCAATTTTGAAAAGCGACATGAGCGTCCTTTCTGAAACAAGGGAAGGCAAAAAGTTACCCGCTTCGACTATCAACGGGGCAGTCAGTTCGCCACTAAGCTAATTAGAGTGGGTTTCGCCCTCACCGTCCATCCCGCTGACGGGAAAGGGGCTGCATCAAACATCACGGGCGCGTTAGGATGGCGCGAAGTCGAGGCCCAGGAAAAAAGCAGCCTCGAACAGGATTTGCAGTAAAAGAGGATAGTCATGACGGATTTTGCCAACGCCATTCCGACCGCCGTTGATATCGTGCGGCGCGAAAAGTGCTACGAGGGCTTCTACAAACTCGAGCGCGTGCACTTGCGCCACGAATTGTTCGCCGGGGGCATGAGCCGCGAGATCAATCGTGAAGTGTTCGTTCGCCATGACGCGGTGTGCATGCTGCCTTACGATCCACAACGCGATGAAGTGGTGCTGATCGAGCAGTTTCGCGTCGGTGCCATGGACAAGACCGACAATCCGTGGCTGATCGAACTTGTCGCTGGTCTGATCGACAAGGATGAAGTGCCGGAAGCAGTTGCTCACCGCGAGGCGCAGGAGGAAGCTGGGCTTGAAATCGGGGCGCTCTGGCCGATGACCAAATACTTTCCATCGCCGGGCGGCAGCAACGAATTCGTGCATCTGTACCTGGGGCGTTGCGACACTACCGGGGTTGGCGGCCTGCATGGGCTGGAGGAAGAGGCAGAAGACATCCGCGTCACGGTCTGGGCTTTCGAAGATGCCCTGCAAGCCGTGCGCGACGGGCGTATTGCCAACGCGGCGAGCATCATTGCCTTGCAATGGCTGGCTTTGAACCGCGTTGAAGTGAGGGGGTTATGGTCGTAAACAAGCTGCGCGATCGCTATCGGGTGGACCTGGTGGGGCTGCAAGCATCCTGCGAGGCGAACTACGCGCGCCTGATGCGACTGCTGCCGGACATGCGCAGCGAGCCCGCCGCGCGGCGCATCGCCGTGACCCATGGCGACCAGATGCTCGGCGTGCTGGCGCTGGAAGTGCTGCTGACTTGTCCTTACACCACGACCCTGCAAGTGCGTCAGGAACACAGCCTGCCCTGGCTGCCGGTGCCGCAACTGGAAGTGCAGGTCTATCACGACGCGCGCATGGCCGAAGTGGTCAGCGCCGAACATGCACGACGCTTTCGCGGCATCTATCCTTACCCGAACGCCTCGATGCACCAGCCGGACGAAAAGGCCCAGCTGAACATGTTTCTGGGCGAATGGCTGAGCCATTGCCTGGCGCTGGGGCATGAGTACGAAGTAGTACGTTAGTTGTGAAGCGCAGTTGTGAACTGCGTCAGGTTCACGGATTTCCTCTTTCGATCGTCCCCCAGCATAATTGCGGCACTTACCCATCCCCGTGATCACGCCCTGGGAGAACGCCTTGCCGAGCGTATCCACATTGACCACCGCCGATCCGGCGTTGCTGGTGCAACTCTCCGACAGCCACCTGTTTGCCGAAGCGGACGGCGCGCTGCTGGGCATGAACACCCGCGACAGCCTGCAAAAGGTCATCGAGCTGGTGCGCGCGCAACAGCCGCGGATTGACTTGATCCTGGCCACGGGTGATCTGTCCCAGGACGGGACGCTGGAGTCCTACCAGCAGTTTCGCGACATGACACGCCAGCTTGATGCGCCGGCGCGCTGGATTCCCGGCAATCACGATGAGCCGTGGATCATGGCTGAAGCGGCGGTGCAGAGCGCTTTGCTCGAACCGGTGGTGGATATCGGCAACTGGCGGGTCACGTTGCTCGATTCGGCGGTGCCAGGCTCGGTGCCGGGGTATTTGCAGGATGAGCAGCTGCAGTTGCTTGCCCGCTCATTGAGCGAAGCACCGGAACGTCATCATCTGGTGTGCTTCCACCATCACCCGGTGTCCATCGGTTGTGCATGGATGGAACCGATTGGCTTGCGTAATCCCGAGGCGCTGTTCGCCGTGCTGGACCGTTTCGAACAGGTGCGCGCGGTGTTGTGGGGGCATGTGCACCAGGAAATCGACCAGATGCGCAATGGCGTGCGGTTGATTGCCTCGCCCTCGACCTGCATCCAGTTCGAGCCCGGCAGCGAGGATTTCAAGGTCGGGGAACAGGCGCCCGGGTATCGCTGGCTGCGGTTGCTGCCCGATGGGCGGCTGGAAACCGGGGTGGAGCGGGTTATCGGGTTCGATTTCACTGTGGATTACGGTTCCAACGGCTACTGAGTTTTCATTTTTTCTGGAAAACCTAGTCGCGCCCTTCGCGAGCAAGCCCGCTCCCACAGGGGTGCTTGTGACCGACGCAGGTCCAGTGTGGGAGCGGGCTTGCTCGCGAAGGCGTCTACACAGACGCCGTGAATTCTGCGGATATCCCCGATTCCCCCGAGTCCCTGTAAACTCCGCCTCTTTAGCCGACGCACAGGGAGCTCAAATGTCCGGTTCGATCCTTTATATCCACGGCTTCAACAGCTCGCCGTTATCGAAGAAGGCCTGTCAGTTGATCGAGGTGATGGACCGTCTGGGTCTGAGCGAACACTTGCGCGTTCCGGCATTGCATCATCACCCGCGCCAGGCTATCGAGCAGCTGGAGCAGGCGATTGCCGAGCTGGGGCGGCCACTGCTGGTCGGCAGCTCGCTCGGCGGCTACTATGCCACTCACTTGGCCGAGCGCCTTGGCTTGAATGCCCTGTTGATCAACCCTGCCGTCAGCCCGCACCGGATGTTCGACGGCTTTCTGGGAACGCAGAAAAACCTGTACACCGAACAGACCTGGGAAATGACCCACGACCACGTGGTGGCCCTGGCCGAACTGGAAGTGCCGGCGCCCCAGGATCCGCAGCGTTATCAGGTATGGTTGCAGACAGCTGACGAAACGCTGGACTATCGCCTCGCCCAGCAGTATTACCGGGCATGCGCCTTGCGTATCCAGGCTGGCGGCGACCACAGTTTCCAGGGTTTTGCCACGCAACTGCCGGCCATGTTGAGTTTTGCCGGCATTGGCGCCGATTTGTATCAGGCAATCGATTTCACTGCATTGTGAGCGATAGCCCATGAATTCTTTTTTCACCGAACACTGACGACGAGACCCCATGGCCACTCCCAGCGCTAGCTCTTATAACGCAGACGCCATCGAAGTCCTCTCGGGCCTCGACCCGGTGCGCAAACGCCCCGGCATGTACACCGACACCAGTCGGCCGAACCACCTTGCCCAGGAAGTCATCGACAACAGTGTCGACGAAGCCTTGGCCGGGCATGCCACATCGGTACAGGTGATCCTGCATGCCGACCATTCCGTGGAAGTCAGCGACGACGGCCGTGGCATGCCGGTGGACATTCACCCCGAGGAAGGTGTTTCGGGCGTTGAGTTGATCCTCACCAAGCTGCATGCCGGTGGCAAGTTTTCCAACAAGAACTACCAGTTCTCCGGCGGTCTGCACGGGGTGGGTATTTCCGTGGTCAACGCCTTGTCCACCGAAGTGCGGGTGCGTGTAAAGCGTGACGGCAACGAATACCAGATGACCTTCAAGGATGGCTACAAGGCCACCGAGCTGGAAGTCGTCGGTACGGTCGGCAAGCGCAACACCGGCACCAGCGTGTTCTTCGCGCCGGATCCGAAATACTTCGACTCCCCGAAATTCTCCATCAGCCGCCTCAAGCACGTGCTCAAGGCCAAGGCCGTGTTGTGCCCGGGGCTGCTGGTCAGTTTTGAAGACAAGGCCACCGGCGAGAAAGTCGAATGGCATTACGAAGACGGCCTGCGTTCCTACCTGGTGGATGCGGTCAGCGAATTCGAGCGCCTGCCGAACGAACCGTTCTGCGGCGCTTTTGCCGGTAACAAGGAAGCCGTGGATTGGGCGCTGCTGTGGCTGCCCGAAGGTGGCGACGCGGTCCAGGAAAGCTACGTCAACCTGATCCCGACCGCCCAGGGCGGTACCCACGTCAACGGCTTGCGCCAAGGTCTGCTCGATGCGATGCGCGAGTTCTGCGAGTTCCGCAGCCTGTTGCCGCGCGGCGTTAAGCTGGCGCCGGAAGACGTCTGGGAACGCATCGCCTTCGTGCTGTCGATGAAGATGCAGGAACCGCAATTCTCCGGCCAGACCAAGGAGCGCCTGTCTTCCCGTGAAGCGGCGGCGTTCGTCTCCGGTGTGGTCAAGGATGCGTTCAGCCTGTGGCTCAACGCCAACCCGGAAACCGGCATGCTGCTGGCGGAACTGGCGATCAACAACGCCGGCCGTCGCCTCAAGGCCAGCAAGAAGGTCGAGCGCAAACGCATTACCCAAGGCCCGGCGCTGCCAGGCAAACTGGCCGACTGTGCCGGGCAGGACCCGATGCGTTCCGAGCTGTTCCTGGTGGAAGGTGATTCCGCCGGCGGCTCGGCCAAGCAAGCGCGGGACAAGGAATTCCAGGCGATCCTGCCGTTGCGCGGCAAGATCCTCAACACCTGGGAAGTCGACGGCAGCGAAGTGCTGGCCAGCCAGGAAGTGCACAACATCGCCGTGGCCATCGGCGTCGATCCGGGTGCGGCGGACATGAGCCAGCTGCGCTACGGCAAGATCTGCATCCTCGCCGACGCCGACTCCGACGGTCTGCACATCGCAACCTTGCTCTGCGCCTTGTTCGTCCAGCATTTTCGCCCGTTGGTGGATGCCGGTCACGTCTACGTCGCGATGCCGCCGTTGTACCGTATCGACCTGGGCAAAGAGATCTACTACGCCCTCGATGAAGCCGAACGCGATGGCATCCTCGATCGCCTGGTGGCCGAGAAGAAGCGCGGCAAGCCGCAAGTCACCCGATTCAAGGGGCTGGGCGAAATGAACCCGCCGCAGCTGCGCGAGACCACCATGGACCCGAACACCCGGCGTCTGGTGCAGTTGACCCTGGAAGATTTCGAGGCCACCTCGGAAATGATGGACATGCTGCTGGCGAAGAAACGCGCTGGCGACCGCAAGACCTGGCTGGAGTCCAAGGGCAACCTGGCCGAGGTGCTGGGCTGATGCGTCTGGGCTTTGCCCTGGCCTGTGGGTTGCTGCTGACGTCGATTACGGTATCTGCCGAGCCGGCGCCACAGCTGCGCGTGTTGTCCGGGCATGTCGTCGACGGCATGCGCGGTGGCAACCTGTCCGGGCTGGCGCAGTGCGGCAATGACCTGTGGGCAGTTTCCGACCGCGACGATGATCAGATCTACCGCCTCGATACCCGCGAATCCGTGTGGCAGGCACAAACGGTGCGCATCGACGTACCGCCGGTGCCTGACAGCGGTTTGCCCTGGGGGCTGAAATCTCGCGTCTGGGGGGCTTCGTTCGTGCGTGGCGGTGATCTGGACTTCGAAGGCATCACCTGCGACGGCGCAGGCAATCGCTACATCGTCAGCGAAGGCCATGCCGCTGTCTTGCAAGTGCCACCCGCGGGGCCCGCCATCTGGCTGAAAATCTCGCCGATGCTGGTTCGCGAGGCCCGGGCCCGAGGCCTGCTGTTGCAGTTCAATGCGTTGTTCGAAGGGCTGGCGGTCAATTTGGCAGGCGATCAGATGTGGTTCGCCGCCGAGCGTCAAGGCCGGGGACTGCTGATGATCAAGCGCAAGCAGACGTTGTGGGATTGCGACGGTGGTTGCGTGCTGCTGAGCGAGGCGGGCATGGAAATGCAGCCCGAGCAGTTTCCCCATGCCAAGCCCGCGCCGCGGGACTTCTCTGATCTGTCGCTGTTCAACGGCAAGCTGTTCACCCTTGAACGCAATGCCTACCAGATCTGCCGCCGTGATGCGCAGACGGCCAAGGTCGAGCGCTGCTGGTCGTACGCCGCCGAGTTGTTGCAGGAAAACCGTCGTTATCCACAGAACTACGGGCTGGAAGAAGCGTTGATCGTGGATGCCGATGGCGCCTGGATCGGTGTCGACAACAATTTTGGTGCGCGAGCCGATGGCGAAGTCCGTCCTGTGGTCTGGCGTTTCGCTGCACCGGAAGGTGGCTGGAGTGCCAGGCCATGAGACAACAACGCCCGGGGCAGCGTATCGGCCGGGTGTTCATGGTGCTGGCCTGGTGTGCCGCGCTGTTTCTGGCCACGCGATTTTTCGCTCAGTGGGAAGCGCGTCAGCAAAATCCGAATGTGGTGGTCAGCTCGGAGCAGGGCGAAGGTTTCATCGAGGTGAAACTGGTGAGCAACGCTCAGGGGCATTTCGTCGCCAGCGGCCAGATCAACGGCCAGCCGGTGGACTTCATGCTCGATACCGGGGCGACCGATGTGTCGATTCCGGCGGGCCTGGCCAAGCGCTTGAAGCTCGAAGAAGGATTCGGCGTGACCCTGAGCACGGCCAATGGCCTGAGCCAGGGCTATCGCACCCGTATCGAACGCCTGCAACTGGGCGACATCGTGTTGCGGGATGTACGCGCACTGGTGGCCCCGGGGCTGCATGGCGATCAGGTGTTGCTCGGCATGAGCGCACTGAACAAACTTGAATTTACCCAGCGCGGTGGCACCATGCTGCTGCGCCAGACAACGAACCGATGAGGCCCGCATGAGCGACTCCCTTGATCTCAGCCTGGACGGTGTAGAACGCCGCTCGCTGGCTGACTTCACCGAAAATGCCTACCTCAACTACTCCATGTACGTGATCATGGACCGTGCCCTGCCGCATATCGGCGACGGCCTGAAACCGGTACAGCGCCGCATCATTTATGCGATGAGCGAGTTGGGGCTGGACGCCGATTCCAAACACAAGAAATCGGCGCGTACCGTCGGTGACGTGCTCGGCAAGTTCCACCCTCACGGCGACTCGGCCTGCTACGAAGCCATGGTGCTGATGGCCCAGCCGTTCAGCTATCGCTACACACTGGTCGACGGCCAGGGCAACTGGGGTGCGCCGGACGATCCCAAGTCCTTCGCCGCCATGCGTTACACCGAAGCGCGGCTGTCGCGTTATTCCGAAGTGCTGCTCAGCGAGCTGGGCCAGGGCACGGCGGACTGGGGCCCGAACTTCGACGGCACGCTGGACGAGCCGCTGGTCTTGCCAGCGCGCTTGCCGAACATTCTGCTCAACGGCACCACCGGTATCGCCGTGGGCATGGCCACCGACGTTCCGCCGCACAACCTGCGGGAAGTCGCTACGGCGTGCGTGCGTTTGCTCGATGAGCCCAAGGCCACGGTCGAACAGCTTTGTGAACACATCCAGGGCCCGGACTACCCAACCGAAGCGGAAATCATCACCCCGCGCGCCGACCTGCTGAAAATCTACGAAACCGGTCGTGGTTCGGTGCGCATGCGCGCCGTGTATCACATCGAAGACGGCGACATCATCGTCACCGCACTGCCGCACCAGGTCTCGGGCGCCAAGGTGCTGGAACAGATCGCCGCGATGATGCAGGCCAAGCCGTCCAAGGCCCCGCAAATCGCCGACCTGCGTGACGAATCCGACCACGAAAACCCGTGCCGGATCGTGATCATTCCGGGCGCGCGGAAAAACTTCGACCACGATGCGCTGATGCAGCACCTGTTCGCCAGCACCGAGCTGGAGTCGAGCTACCGGGTCAACATCAACATCATCGGCCTGGACGGCAAGCCGCAGCTGAAGAACCTGCGGGCGCTGCTGGTCGAATGGCTGGAGTTCCGGGTGCAGACCGTGCGTCGTCGCCTGCAATTCCGCCTCGACAAGGTCGAGCGTCGCCTGCACCTGTTGGACGGTTTGTTGATTGCCTACCTCAACCTGGATGAAGTGATCCACATCATCCGTACCGAGGAGCATCCGAAAGCCGCGCTGATCGAGCGTTTCGCCCTGAGCGAAATCCAGGCCGACTACATTCTCGACACCCGTCTGCGTCAGTTGGCGCGACTGGAAGAAATGAAGCTGCGCGCCGAGCAGGATGAACTGCTCAAGGAACAGGCCAAGCTGCAAGCCCTGCTGAGCAGCGAAGCCAAGTTGAAAAAACTGGTGCGCAGCGAACTGATCAAGGACGCTGAAACCTACGGGGATGACCGTCGGTCGCCTATCGTCGAGCGCGCCGAAGCCAAGGCCCTGACCGAGCACGATCTGCTGCCGAACGAGAAAGTGACGGTCGTGCTGTCGGAAAAAGGCTGGATTCGCTCCGCCAAAGGCCACGAAATCGACGCCACCGGGCTTTCCTACAAGGCCGGAGATGGTTTCAAGGCGTTGGCAGCCGGGCGCTCCAACCAGTTTGCCGTGTTTATCGACTCCACCGGCCGCAGTTATTCGGTGGCCGCCCACACCTTGCCGTCGGCCCGTGGCCAGGGCGAGCCGCTGACCGGTCGCCTGACGCCGCCGCCAGGGGCGAGTTTCGAATGCGTGCTGATGCCCGAAGACGATGCGCTGTACGTGATCGCCTCCGACGCCGGCTACGGTTTTGTGGTCAAGGGTGAAGACTTGCAGGCCAAGAACAAGGCGGGCAAGGCCCTGTTGAGCCTGCCGAACAACGCCAAGGTCATGCTGCCGCGCCCAGTGGCCGATCGAGAGCAAAACTGGCTGGCGTCGGTGACGACCGAAGGTCGCCTACTGATCTTCAAGATCAGCGACCTGCCACAATTAGGAAAAGGCAAAGGCAACAAGATCATCGGGATTCCCGGTGAGCGAGTGGCCAGTCGTGAAGAGTATGTGACGGACATCGCCGTATTGCCGGACGGTGCAACGTTGGTGTTGCAGGCCGGGAAACGTACCTTGTCACTGAAAGCGGACGACCTCGAACACTACAAGGGTGAACGTGGCCGTCGTGGCAACAAATTGCCGCGTGGTTTCCAGCGGGTAGATGCGCTACTCGTCGAAAACCTCAATTAGGCGACTTAGAAGCGCCGAACTACGATTTAACCCGTAGTTCGGCGCTTTGCGCTGGAGTCGGAACGCATATTCACGGATGATATGGCCTTTCAAGCGCCGGCACTGCCGCGCGTTCTTCATATTTATTGAGTATTTTCACTGTGGTCAGCCTTTTAGCGATCACCTGGATGGGACGATGACTGCTCTGCGCCTTCCTTTTATTCTTTTGCTCGCCGGCGTTCTTGGCCTGGCGGGTTGCAGCGTTCACCAACCGGTGTCGTTGTATCAGCTGGACGCTGGTAGTCCGGTTCAGCCCGCACAGAACGCGGGCATGGCGGTATTGTTGGGGCCGGTCACCGTGGCTGATTACCTGCAACGCGAAACCCTGTTGCAGCGTCAGCCGGATGGCAGCCTGCAAGCCTCGACCGACGGTCGTTGGGCTGGCAGCCTTTCGTCGGATATCGATCAGTTGCTGCTGCGTCAGGTCGCAGGTCGCCTGGACAGCCAGCGCGTAGTGCTGGCCCCGGCAACAGTGGGCTTCACCCCGGACGTTCAGGTACTGCTGACCATCACGCGCCTGGACTCGGGTGAAAAACAACCGGCGATCCTCGACGCGCAATGGCGCCTGATCGACCGTCGCGGGCAGGTCCGCGACAACCGCATCATCCATTTGCAGGAACAGCATGCCGGTACCACGGCGGCTCAGGTCCAGGCGCAGGGCGTATTGCTGCAACGCCTGGCCGAACAACTGTCGGTGGCGCTCAAGCCGCTGGCCAATCAGCCGCCGATCGCCGACGTCCCGCGCAAGCCGGCAGCCAAGGCGGCAGCACCTGCGGTAGAACAGGAAAAGCAGCCGAAGATCCCGATGGCCGCGCCTATTCGTACGGATATGGAAGTGTTCCGCTTCTAAGCCTGGATGGATTTGAAACAAAGCCCGCATTGATGCGGGCTTTGTTGTTTCTGCAGGTTGGAGATATCTGGCGTCAGTTCCGGCCTCTTCGCGAGCAAGCCCGCTCCCACAATGATCTCTGTGAACACAGATCTTGTGTACGACCACGTCCCCTGTGGGAGCGGGCTTGCCCGCGAAGGCGTCATGACAGGCAACAAAAAAGCCCGCAGACGATCGCTCATCTGCGGGCTTCACTTGGCCGGGCCTAAGGCTTAGGCGCGACGCTCGTGCATCCGCGCCAATTGCCGTTCCAGCATCGATGGATACGGCTCCATCAACCGCTCCACGCAGCACGCACCTTCAGGGCTGGCAATCGGGCGGATCCGTGCGCGCTGGCGAATCAACGCGTCGTCACTGATCTTGCGCTCTACCAGCAGCAGGTTGCGGCTGTGTTGCGACAGGGCCAGGGCGTCCTGGGCGGGGTCGGTCAGCAGCAGGTCGATCTGGCTCAGGCCGAACAGTTCGTCGCCAAGGGTCAGGCCCAGCTGCAGTTGCAGGGTGATGCCGCTGTCCGCGACTTCGATCTGCAACTGGTGGCCGAGGGCCCGCAGCAGCTCGCCACAGCAAATGGCGTTGGTCAGGTAGTCGTCACCGCAGTCTTCCGTGTGGAACAGCATCAGCGTGCTGCCATCGTTCAAGGTCTCCACTTCGCCTTGATACAGCGATGCGGCCTGATCGAGGCAATCGCGATAGCGTTCGAGCAGTTCTTCAAGACGCGCCCGCGGCAGGCGTCGCAGTTGCTCCTGGGAGCCCAGTTGCACTGCCAGCACCGCGCTGTGTTGCGGCACGCTCGGCGTGGCCTTGCGAACCACCGGTTGTGGGGTGCTGTCCAGCGACTCGTCGCGCAGATCGGCGAACGGGTCTTCATCATCGTCGTCTTCGACGGTGCTGACGATCTGCCGTGGCGCTGGCTTGAGTGCCGCTACCGGGCGGCTCTCGTCGAAACTCGGGTCGCGCAGGTTACGGACTTCGAAGGCCGGGTCGGCCTCGTCATCCATGTCGTCGAATTCCGGTTCCGGTTCCGGCACAGGGGCGGGCTCCGGGGCGAAGTTGGCGTGGAGCTGACGCGCCAGGTCGCCGATTTCGTCCTGGCGGTCGGTGGCCGGGGTGTATTCATCGATATTGCGCAGCCACACCCGCAATTGCAGCAGGGGCGTTGAGAGATAACGCCCCATGCGCAGGCTCAGGGCCAGGGACAGGGCCAGCAGGATTGCGCTCAGAATGCCCATGCTTTGCAGGCTGATGGTCATCGGCTGCTGGAACTGGTCCATGTCCAGGCTGATACGCAATTGCCCGGCGGTCACGTCCTGGAAGGTGATCTTGCTCTGGTACATGCCCTCGGCTTCGCCCAGCAGGCCATGCTTGGGACGCTGGCCGGATTCGGCAAGGATGCGGTTGTCCGGACTGTAGATGGCGGCGTGGGCCACCAGCTTGTTCTTGGTCAGGTTATTGAGCAGCACGTTGAGGCTGAGGATGTCGTTGGACACCAACAGCTCGGTGGCCGAGGTGGCCGTCTGCGTGGTCAGGCTTTCGCCCAGCGCATCCGCCTGCTCGTGCATGGCCTGCTTGAACTGCAGGCCCATCACACCGGCATAGATGACCAGGGCCAGGGCGACCAGGATCACGTTATGGCTGGCGATGCGCAATGCAATCGGTACACGGCGGTGGCGCAGTGCCCGGAAGATCAGCAGGAAGAAGTTGTCGGTTTTTACTGGCGTGGGCCGGTTCACTTGAGCTCGGCTCTTTTGTCCGTGGAGTTGACGCGCAGTATAGCGACAGGCCCTAGGCCGTCAAAGCGCTCACGGTGCCCGATGGTCACTGAAAGTGGGTAGAATGCGGTTTTTTTCCACCTGCGGGGGTGCGCCTTGCGCGAAATCGTCCTGATAAACATCACGGGAGTCGACCGTCCGGGTCTGACTGCGGCCATTACCGGCGTTCTGGCCCAGGGTGGTGTGAACATTCTCGACATCGGTCAGGCGGTGATCCACGACACCTTGTCGTTCGGCATCCTGGTTGAAATTCCCGACACCGAGCAAGGCAAGTCCGTGCTCAAGGACATCCTGTTCAAGGGTTACGAGCTCGATCAACAGGTGCGTTTCACACCGGTGTCCGAAGTGGATTACCAGCAGTGGGTCGGTAACCAGGGCAAAAAACGCCACATCGTGACCCTGTTGACCCGCAAGGTGACAGCCGGGCAGTTGCAGGCCGTGAGCTCGATCACCGCCAAATATGGCCTGAACATCGACCACATCGATCGTCTGTCCGGGCGCATGCCGCTGGACACCCCGGCCGACAAGGGCAAGGGCTGCATCGAGTTTTCCGTGCGCGGCGAAGCGGCTGATCCGCAGGCGCTGCGTGCCGAATTCCTCAGCGTCGCCCAGGAACTGAACGTCGACATCGCCTTCCAGGAAGATTCGCTGTTCCGTCGCAACCGTCGCCTGGCGGTGTTCGACATGGATTCAACGCTGATCGAAGCCGAAGTGATCGACGAACTGGCCAAGGCGGCTGGCGTCGGTGACAAGGTCTCGGAAATCACCGAGCGAGCGATGGCCGGTGAACTGGATTTTCGCGCCAGCTTCAAGGAACGCCTGGCCTTGCTCAAAGGTCTGGACGTCAATGTGCTGGATTCCATCGGCGCCTCGCTGCGCCTGACCGAAGGCGCCGAAACCCTGTTCGCCGAACTCAAGCGCCTGGGCTACAAGACCGCGATTCTGTCGGGCGGCTTCACCTACTTCGCCAAGCAATTGCAGGCAAAGCTGGGTATCGACTACGTGTTTGCCAACGAACTGGAAGTGGTCGACGGCAAAGTCACCGGCGTGGCGGTCGAGCCGATTGTCGATGCGCAGCGCAAGGCGGATTTGCTGAAGGAACTGGCACACAAGGAAGGATTGCGCCTGGAGCAGACCATTGCGGTCGGTGACGGTGCCAATGACTTGCCGATGCTGGCGATTGCCGGGTTGGGTGTGGCGTTCCGTGCCAAGCCGCTGGTGAAACAGTCGGCCAAGCAGGCGATATCGACGCTGGGGCTGGATGGCGTGCTGTATCTGCTGGGCTTCCGCGATCGCGACGGGCAGCTCTAGGCACCACAAATAAATGTGGGAGCGAGCTTGCTCGCGATAGCGGTGTATCAGTCAACGAAGAAGTCGACTGACACTATGCAATCGCGAGCAAGCTCGCTCCCACATTAGATCTCTACAGGTCAGGCTTTTGGCGAGCCCATGCCCTGACCCATCTGCACCGCAGTACCGGCGGTCATTTCTTCAGCCCACTTCACCTGATCCGGCCCGAACAGCACGACAGCGGTCGAACCCAGCTTGAAGCGACCCAGTTCCGCACCTTTTTCCAGATGGATCGGCGCGCGCGCGGCTTCGTCGTAGCGGAAGGTTTTCAGCTCGCGTTTCGGCGGTGTGACCAGACCGGCCCAGACGGTTTCAATCGACGCCACGATCATCGCGCCCACCAGCACCACGGCCATCGGCCCGCGCTCGGTGTCGAAAATGCACGCCACACGCTCGTTGCGAGCGAACAGTTCCGGAACGTTTTCAGCGGTGGTCTGGTTGACCGAGAACAGACGACCCGGGATGTAGACCATCTCGCGCAGGGTGCCGGCCAGTGGCATGTGCACGCGGTGGTAGTCCTTCGGCGACAGGTAGATGGTCGCGAAGTCACCACCCATGAACGGCGCCGCGTTTGCCGCATCGCCACCCAACAGTTCCAGCACGCTGAAGCTGTGGCCCTTGGCCTGGAACACGCGGCCGTGCTCGATCGGGCCGAGCTGGCTGATCGCGCCGTCGGCCGGGCTGAGGATCGCGCCCGGGGTTTCGTCCAGCGGACGGGCACCGTCTTTCAGCGCACGGGTGAAGAACGCGTTGAAGTGCTCGTAGGCGGTCAGGTCTTCGACCAGCGCCAGGGACATGTCCACCTGATAACGCTTGGCGAACCAGGCGGTAAAGGCATTCTTGAACCAGCGCACGCGGCATTCGGCGATGCAGCCGGCCAGTCGCGAGAGCAAGTTGTGGGGCAGCAGGTACTGGCCGAGGAGAAACAGACGCTTGTTCATTAACGGTCCTTAAAAATCTTAAATTTCTACCGGGGTATCGGGATGGTTGCCCCATTCGCCCCAGGAGCCGGCGTAGCCTTTGACCCGCGGATAACCGAGAGCCTTGGCCACCAGATAGGTGAAGCCAGAACGATGGTGGGTCTGGCAGTGGGTAATCACTTCTTTGTCTTTGCTGATCCCGAGTTGTTCGAGGATCTGCGGCATGTCGGTGCGGATGCGCAGTTGGCGTGCCCGATCCATGCCGGCGGTCCATTCGAAATTGACCGCGCCGGGAATGTGCCCGCCCTTGGCTGCCAGGACTTTCTCGCCGGAGTACTCCAGCGGCCCGCGTGCATCCCAGATTGCCAGGTCGGCGGCGCCGAGACGGCTTTGCAGGTATTCGCGGGTGGCGGTGGGTTCGTCGTGCAAAGTCAGTTGAACCGGGCCGCCCACGGGTGGCGGGATCTGGATCGACATGGGCAAGCCTTCTGCCAGCCAGGCCGTCAGGCCGCCGTCGACATAGTGGTACTTGCTGTGGCCGATGACATCCAGCAGCCAGATGAAGCGTCCGGCCCAACCGCCGCCTTCGTCGTCATACACCACGTAGACCGCGTCGGGGTTGTGTCCCAACTCACCAAACAGCGTTTCGAGTGCTGCCTGCGGGGGCATCAGCCCCGGGGCAGGGGCCTGGCCGAGCTGCGTGCGCTTCGGATCGACAAAGCGCGCGCCGGGAATGTGCCCTTCGGCGTAGCGGGCGGGACTGGTCAAGTCCACCAGAATCAGTTCGCGGGCGTCGAGGCGAGGGAGCAAGTCGCTCGGCTCGATCACCAGCGGCAAGCCAGAGAAGTCAGACATGTGAGGTCTCCAGAGCACAAAAGGGAGGATTGTAACGCAGCTTATTGGCCACGGTGGCTAAAGCTGTGCAGGGCTTTTTCGATGCACTGTGCGGTTTTGCCGAAGGCCTGTACGGAAATTTCCGAAAACGGCCCGCCGCCTTGATCCGCCACGACGATCATGATCACCCGGCCATTGTTGACCAGCGAACGCAGCAGCAAGTGTTCGCCGCTGAACTGTGAGCGCAGGCCGTTGGGCAGCAGGGCCGAGAATTGCGTGTTGTTGGCTGGCGTCAGGCGCACCTGGGCCTGTTGCGCGAGCAGGCGCTGCAACACGTTGCTCTGGCTGACCACGAAGTTCAGCCCGGCCGCCTCCTTCGGCAGGCCGGCCGTCTGGTGCACGCGCAGGTTGGCGTGGGTGCGGTCGGCCATCAGGATCATCACCCGGCGCATGCCGCAGGCCACGAGGGCGTCCCGGGCGGCGATGGTCAAGTGCATGGCGTTGGTGAAACGACTCGGCTCGACCAGCAATTCGGCGCATTGCTTGCGCCACTTCGCCAGGTCTTCGGCGGTGGGTGCCGCTGCCGGCAGCAAGCCTGCGTGGACACGGTTCATGCCCCACGGCCAGATCAGCGACTCGGCGGGGTGCCAGAGGTCGGGCATGGCGTGTTGGCGTGCGCTGTTGGCGGCCTGCTGGTGTAGTTGTTGCTGCAGCTCGTCCATCGGCATTTGCAGGTAAAGGCTGGTCAGGTACTGCCAGCGCTCACTGTGCGGGCTGTCCCAGGCGTGTTGCGCCGACAGCGCCAGCCCGTTGGCCAGCAGCACCGTATTGGCCGGTTGATTGAGCCAGCGACGCAGGGTCGGATCGTCATCGAGGCGGTTCTGCTGGCGCAGTGGATGCTCGCTGTCACGGGCGATGCGCAGGACTTTCACCAGTTCGCGCTGTTCAGTGAGCAACAGGCGATAGCCCTGTTGCACCCAGATCGGCAAGCGCCAGATCTCCACCAGCGCCTGGCCAATGTCCAGCAGGCGTGCGCCAAACAGTTGCTGTTCGACTTTGCGTGCCGACTCACCTTTATGGATGACCCGCAGTTCCCAGTCTTCGAGCAGTTTTGGATGGGTCAGCGCCAATGGCCACAAGGGCGAAAGAAACAGCAGGCTGCCCCAGTGAATGTCCTGCCACAGGCGCGCCAGACGACTGGCAAAAAAGCCGTTGGCCTGTTGCGTGGCGTGCTGGCTGATCATCTGCAACTGACGCAGGGCTTTGGGAATCTCGGACTGGGGTTCGGCGGGCAGACGCGCGAGCAGCTCTTCGGTGCGCTTCAAACCGAGGCGACTGATCGCAATCTCAAGGTTTTCCGCAGGCTCGGTCATGCTGCCATGGGTATGCCGGTTGGCTTCGCGAATCACGCTCAAGGCCAGGGCCGGACTGCCTTGCATCAAGTCAGCGATGTCGCGCAGCGAGCTGCGATTGTCGCGGATGGCCTTGCAGACACGGTCGTGGCTGGCTTGCGGAACCGGCAGGCGTACGCCATCGAGAAGCTTGACCCAGCCTTCGAGAGTGGTCGGTTTCGGGGTTGGAACGTTCGTTTCGTTAACCATGGTGGGAGGCGATCATCGTCAACATTACCTGTGCCCGGATGGGGTCAAATCAGTTTTTCGCCTGAACTGGCTATAGTCTGGCGCAGTTTTGCCGATAAGGAGAAGAAGAGATTTTTTAACTTCCGAATATGACCTTGAACCCGACTCAGTAAGTGCTCTCCTAACCTATGGCTAAAATTATCGGCATCATCGTCGTATTCGCGAGCGTGCTCGGCGGATACGTGCTTTCCCACGGCAAGATTGCCGCCCTGATCCAGCCTTTCGAGGTCATGATCATCGGCGGTGCCGCCCTCGGCGCATTTTTGCAGGCCAACCCCGGCTACATGACGATGCACGTGCTCAAGAAGTCCCTGAGCATGTTCGGTTCGCGTTTCAACCACGGCTTCTATCTGGAAGTGCTGGGCCTGATCTACGAGATCCTCAACAAGAGCCGCCGCGAAGGCATGATGGCCATCGAAGGCGACATCGAGGATGCTGCCGCGAGCCCGATCTTCGCCAAGTACCCGACCGTTCTCAAGGACGAACGCATGACCGCGTTCATCTGCGATTACCTGCGCATCATGTCCTCCGGCAACATGGCTCCGCACGAGCTGGAAGGCTTGTTCGACATGGAACTGTTCAGCCTCAAGGAAGACCTGGAACACCCATCCCACGCCGTGAACGGCATCGCCGACGCCATGCCCGGTTTCGGTATTGTCGCGGCGGTACTGGGGATCGTGGTGACCATGGCTTCGCTGGGTGAGGGCGATCAGAAGTCCATCGGCCTGCACGTGGGTGCGGCACTGGTTGGTACCTTCTTCGGTATTCTCGCCGCCTACGGCTTCTTCGGCCCGCTGGCCCATTCCCTGGCCCACGATGCCAAGGAAGAGCTGAACGTCTACGAAGCCATCAAGGCCTCGCTGGTGGCTTCGGCTTCCGGCATGCCGCCATCGCTGGCCGTGGAGTTCGGGCGCAAGGTCCTGTACCCGGCACACCGTCCAAGCTTCGCCGAGCTGGAACAAGCGGTTCGCGGTCGTTAGTGCTTTGTTTCGCAAATACGTTCCTTTTTTGGCAAGTGACTGTTGTTGCCAGACAAGGCGCCGCGACGAGTCATAGCCCGCTATGGCGAGGAGCGGCAACGCGGTATGGCGACAACAGGCACTGCCAAAAAGGAACAGTATTTGTGAGACAGAGCACTTAGGTCATGGAAAATAACCAGCCGATAATCATCAAGCGCGTCAAGCGCATCGCCGGCGGGCATCACGGGGGCGCCTGGAAAATCGCCTTCGCCGACTTCGCCACGGCGATGATGGCGTTCTTCCTGGTGTTGTGGCTGCTGTCCACCGCCACGCCGGAACAGAAGATCGCCATCGCCGGTTACTTCAAGGACCCGATCGGCTTTTCCGAAAGCGGCACGCCCTACATCATCGATCTGGGCGGCACGCCGACCCTGGCGCCGGAAAATACCCTCAACCCCGAGGTGAAGTCCCAGCCGCAGCCGGACAAGGTCACCATCGATACCGACCAGGTCGAAGGCATGGCCGAGCAGGTCGAAAAAGAGCGCCTCGAGCTGTTGTTGCAAGAGCTGCAGAACAAGGTCGAAGAAAACCCGCAGCTGCAGAAGTTCAAGGATCAGATCCTGTTCGAAATCACGCCGGACGGCCTGCGTATCCAGATCATGGACGCGGAAAACCGCCCGATGTTCGACTCGGGCTCAGCTCGCTTGAAGCCGTATTTCGAAGACATCCTGCTGGCAATGGCCGACACCATCAAGGCGGTGCCGAACAAGATCAGCATCAGCGGCCACACCGATGCCAAGCCATACACCGGCACTGGTGATTTCGGTAACTGGGAGCTTTCGGCCAACCGTGCCAACGCCGCACGGCGTGCGCTGGTGGCGGGCAGCTATCCGGATGCACAGGTGGCGCGCGTGGTCGGTTATGCCTCGTCGGCTTTGTTCGATCGCGAGCATCCGTTCAACCCGGTGAACCGCCGTATCGACATCGTGGTGCTGACCAAGAAAGCCCAGCGTGCGATCGAAGGTTCGCAAGGTGCGGAGCCTGCTCCTGATGCGCCGCAAGGTTCGGCTGCTCCGGGAGCCGCACCGGCCGCACCGGTCGACCCGAACGCGTTGCCGGCGGACAAGGAGCCTCTGCCGGCTCACGAGCTTCGTGAGCGTCTGAACCTGTTCGATGACCCGACGCCGAAACCGGCTGAACCGCCCAAGCAGTGATCGACAAAAAAGCCGACAGCGATGTCGGCTTTTTTGTCGGCGCTTTCTGTATTAAAGGCCGCGGATGATTCGCGACTTGAGGTCGGCGTGAAAGCGATCCGCATTGGATTTGTTGACGCTGCGCACCGACTCGCTACCCGTCACCGATTCCAGCGACATCGAGCGCTTGAGTGTCGATTCATTGCGATAGGCATCAATGAAAAACTCGATGTCCCGCTCGCTGGTCAGCTTCGGCCACTTGTCCAGGTACAGCGGCAGCTCCGTCGGGCCGGTTTTGAACGAGCAGATACGTCGGTTGGTGATGGTCGCCTCGCCGATTTCGAACGGCACCCACCAGGACAGCGCGGTTTTCTCCGACACCACCGCCAGCAGGTGCGTGCATTCGCTGATGTTGCGGGTGATCACCCCGGTGATGTCATCGGTGGTCTGGGATTCGATATCCAGTACGTCGAGGTAGGTCTTGATATTGGCCTGGATCAGGCGCCCGTTGATTTTGACCGCGTGGGCGCGATCCATGTGGCGGTAGCTGATAAAAACTGGCATCAGAAATGTCCCTTGATCGCGAGTTCGCGGTAATAGGCGCCGAGGGCGGTGAGGCGGCAGCCGGTGGAGTGGATGGCGGCGTAGTACATGTGTTCGGCGTCCACCGGTTCGACCAGGCTGTGGCGGTTGCACTTTTGCAGTTGGGCGAAGACTTCGCCCTGTTCCGGGTTGAACTCGGGTTCGGTGGGCTCAAAGCTGGGGGCGAGGGGGTATACCGACTCCGCTTCGGCAAACCATTCGGGGAGTTTGCGCAGGATTTCCTTGGGGATCAGCGGCGACACTTCGCGCAGGGAAATGAACTGCGAGACGTTGGTCTTGAACACCGGACGCTGTTCCCAGGCGTCGAGGGCATTGTCGACAAACGAATAAAGGCTGCCGGGGGTGATCTTGCCCAGGATGTTCGCGGCTCCACCGTGCAGGGCCTGGAGCAGCAATCCGGTGAACACACCGTGCTGCCCTCCCTCCATCGCCGGCTCTTCCTTTTTGCAGGCGGTCAGAATGGTCATGCCTTCGCCGACCACGCTGCCTTCACTGCGCAAGGCGCGCAGTTCGCCGGCCGAGCCGCTCTGGCAACAGTCGAGAATGATCACTTTGTTTTTGATCTTGGTGGCCTTGCTCGCCCAGTTGAGAATGTCGCTGAGGCGAATCCCGTCCTTGGCGCTCTTGTAATCCTGCGGGATCAACATGCCTTCGTCGGTGTCGGTGTCGAAGCTGCCGTGGCCGGCGAAATACAGCAGCGCGACATTGCAGTCCCCGGCAAACAGCTCGCGGATCTGGTCTTCGAGTTTTTCCCGGCCCAGGTAGTCCTCGGCGGAGGTCAGTACGATGTTCTTGAAGTTCGGATCGCCATTGGCGTCGGTCTTCAAAACGGACGCCATGGCCATGGCGTCATTGCTGCAGCCGCTCAGGCGCGACACATGGGTGTAGTCGTTGATGCCGATAAACAGTCCCTTGCGCATGGTTACACCGCCGTGTGCTGGCGAATCGCATCGATGATGCTGTTGGTGTTCCACGCACATTCGGCATGTGCCGCGTCACGTACCACCGTGGAAATGCGCTCGGCACCGAACGGCTTGATCGCAATGATCACCTTGCCCATGCGCTTGGCGATCTCGATTTCCTTGTTGATCCACTTGCTGTAGGTGGAGTACATCCCGGCCATGATCAATACCGCCGAACACGGGCGGATCTTGTTTTCGATGGCCTCCTCAAGTTGTTTGTCGGTTTTCGCGCCGACAATCGGGTTGTCCGGTGGCACCGAAAAGTTCTTGTAGGTGAAACCGGGCTTGGCGTTAAGCAGGCGCACGAGATTGTCGTGGGCGTCGGGGTAGTTCCACGAGTGGCTGATGAACAGGTGGTAGGTTTGCATGGGTGTCCCTCGGTGTCGCTGGAGTGCGAAGAGGGTCTGAAACTAGGCTATTGGCTGGCGGCTACAAGGGGATGTGACTTAAAGAGAAATGCCCTACAAGCGCCGGTGCGGGTGTCTTACAGAAAGGTCTGGTGTTTAAGCAGGGGAAGATCCAGCCGCCGGCCGCCCCGCTGAAGGCAGGGCGGTCGGCATGTCTGTTTAGTAGCCGTTTTCCGGCAGGCTGGCGATGATCGAGCGGTAGCTGTTCATCCGTTGCTGCTGCACGCGGCCGTCTTCAAGGGCCTTGAGCAGGGCGCAGCCGGGTTCGCGATCATGCTTGCAGTCACGGAAGCGGCAGGTGCCGAGCAGATCGTTGAACTCGATGAAGCCGGCTTCGACGTCGGCACGGCTGACGTGGCCCAGGCCGAATTCACGGATACCCGGGGAGTCGATCAACTCACCGCCACCGGGGAAGTGGAACAACCGCGCGGTGGTGGTGGTGTGAGTGCCCTGGCCGGATAGCTCGGACAATGGGCCGACACGGGTTTCGACTTCCGGCAGCAGGCTGTTGACCAGCGACGATTTGCCGACACCAGACTGGCCGACGAACACGCTGATACGTCCGTCGAGTTGCTTCTGCAACTGCTCCATACCGTTGCCGTGGTGCGCCGACACTTCCAGCACCGGGTAGCCGAGGGTGCGGTACACCGCGAGCAAGGCATTCAGCGCTGGTGCGTTGTTGTCGTCGATCAGGTCGAATTTGTTCAGCAGCAACAGCGGCTTGATGCCCGCATGCTCGGCTGCGACCAGATAGCGGTCGATCAGGTTGGCGTGGGGCTCGGGCAGCGGTGCAAACACGATGACGATCATGTCGACGTTGGCCGCAACCGGCTTGAGCTGGCCACGGCTGTCCGGGCGACACAGCTCGGTGTTGCGCGGCAGTTGCGCCACGATCACGCCGATACCCTGGTTGCCGGCACGCCAGACCACCTGATCGCCGGTCACCAGCGCCGGCAGGTTGGCGCGCAGGTGGCAACGGAATACCTGGCCGGCCAGTTCGCCGTCGCGGGCCTCGACCTCGACCTGCACGCCGAAGTGCGCGATCACCAGGCCGTGCTGTTCCGGGCCCAGATCGCCGCCCTCAAGCGCCTCGACAGCCGAGGACTCGCGTTTGGCGGCGCGGGCAGCGCGTTCGCCCTGAATCTTTTCGATGCGCCAGTTTTGACGACGATTGAGTTGGCGTTTGGCCATGGGTGTTCCGTATAAAGAATGCAGCGATTAGGTAAAACGGCCGCGAGTTTAGCACGCCCGGCTACCGGCCTAGGCTAAACTGCGCAGCATTGCCTAGGAGCCGACACATGCAAAACCCACAGAACCTGATCTGGATCGACCTGGAAATGACCGGTCTGAACCCGGACACCGACGTCATCATCGAAATGGCCACCATCGTCACCGACAGTGACTTGAACACCCTGGCCGAAGGCCCGGTGATCGCCATTCACCACAGCGACGAAATCCTCGCCGGCATGGACGAGTGGAACACCCGTCAGCACGGCGGTTCCGGGCTGACCCAGCGGGTTCGCGACAGCCGCATCAGCATGGCCGAAGCCGAAGCCGAAACCATCGCCTTCCTGGAGAAGTGGGTGCCGAAGGGCAAGTCGCCGATCTGCGGCAACAGCATCTGCCAGGACCGTCGCTTCCTTTATACCCACATGAAATCTCTGGAAAGCTATTTCCACTACCGCAACCTCGACGTGTCCACGCTCAAAGAGCTGGCTGCGCGCTGGGCACCGGATGTGCGTGACAGCTTCAAGAAGGGCAGCACCCACCTGGCGCTCGACGATATCCGTGAATCGATCGCTGAGTTGCAGCACTACCGCACGCATTTCATCAAGTTCTGATTCACGGTTGTCCGTACCGGCCCCATCGCGAGCAAGCTCGCTCCCACAGGTAGAGCGTCGACCCTGTGGGAGCGAGCTTGCTCCGGGCGGCGTTCCGACGATGACGTCAGTTCAGTCACTTTGGATGTTGAGGCGAATCTCAGACGCCCTCTTTTGGTGCCTGAGTGAACTGAGTAGACTGCGCGCCTTTCTGCAAGGACCGCCACTATGCTGCTGATGCTCTACCTGATCGCCATCACCACCGAAGCCATGACCGGCGCCCTGTCTGCCGGTCGTCGTGGCATGGACTGGTTCGGTGTGGTGTTGATCGCTTGTGTCACGGCGCTGGGTGGCGGTTCGGTGCGCGATGTGCTGCTCGGGCACTACCCGCTGACCTGGGTCAAACACCCGGAATACCTGGTGCTGACCACGGCTGCCGCCATGATCACGGTGTTCACTGCGCGCTGGATGCGCCATCTGCGCTCACTGTTCCTGGTGCTTGATGCCATGGGGCTCGTGGCATTTACCCTGATCGGCTGCATCACCGCCCTGGAAATGGGCCATGGCATGTTGGTGGCATCGGTCAGTGGCGTGATCACCGGCGTCTTCGGCGGCATCCTGCGGGACATCTTCTGCAACGATATTCCGCTGATCTTCCGGCGTGAGCTCTATGCCAGCGTCTCGTTTGCGGCAGCGTGGTGCTACATGCTCTGCATCTATCTGCAATTACCCGATGAACAATCGATTCTGATCACCTTGTTCGGCGGTTTTCTGCTGCGCTTGCTGGCGATCCGTTTTCATTGGGAAATGCCCAAGTTCGTCTACAACGACGAAGCCTGACGTTCGGCGTGTTGCCGCAACGCCCATTCGACATGCTCACGCACCAGTTGCGAAGGATGCTGTCGTCGCGCCTTCAGCGCTTCCAGCACCGGAATCGTTGAAGGCGCATTGCCCAACCCCACCGCCAGGTTGCGCAACCAGTTTTCGTAACCGGTCCGGCGCAGCGGCGAACCTTCGGTGCTGCTCAGGAATTTCTCTTCATCCCACATGAACAGTTCTGCCAGCCCGGCGTTGTCCAGGTTGTGCCGCGGCTTGAAGTCGCTTTCACCGGACGGGCGGGCGAAGCGGTTCCACGGGCAGACGATCTGGCAGTCATCGCAACCGAACACCCGATTGCCGATCAGTGGCCGCAGGTCTTCAGGGATCGGGCCTTTGAGTTCGATGGTCAGGTAGGAAATGCAGCGTCGGGCATCCAGCACATAGGGGCCGACGAAGGCGTTGGTCGGGCAAATGTCGAGACAGGCGCTGCACCGTCCGCAGTGTTCGGTGGCGTGGGGCGGGTCGACCGGCAGCGGCAGGTCGACGAACAGTTCGGCGAGGAAGAAATAACTGCCTGCCTTGCGATTCAAGACCAGGGTATTTTTGCCGATCCATCCAAGACCCGCCTGTTCGGCGATGGCTTTTTCCAGCACCGGGGCACTGTCGACAAAAGCGCGGAAGCCGAACGGTCCGATCTCGGCCTGAATTTTTTCCGCCAGTTGTTGCACGCGTTTGCGGATCAGCTTGTGGTAATCGCGACCCAGGGCATAACGCGAGACGTAGGCTTTTTCCGGTTGGGCGAGCATTTTTGCCATCTGCGTGTCGCCGGACAGGTAATCCATGCGCAGGGACACCACGCGCAAAGTGCCCGGCACCAGCTCTTCGGGGTGCGAGCGCTTGCTGCCGTGGGCCCCCATGTAGTCCATTTCGCCGTGGTAGCCGGCTTCGAGCCAGCGTTCCAGGTGCTGCTCATGCTCGGCCAGGTCGAGGCCGCTGATGCCGACTTGCTGGAAGCCCAGCTCGCGACCCCAGTCCTTGATGGATTGGGCGAGGGCAGGCAGGTCTGTGGTAATAGCGGGCATGAGGCGAGAGAAACCGGAGCTGAGGTGCGTATAATTCTGCCAGACATCGGAGCCCGAAGACGCATGCCGCACACTAAAGATGAATTACCCGACGTGCTGTACAGCACCGCCCAGGTGCGAGCACTCGACGCGAGCCTGATCGCCGCCGGCACAGCGGGCTTCGAATTGATGCAGCGCGCGGCGCGGGCGACGTGGCGGGCGCTGGTGCGGCAATGGCCGACAGCGAACGAACTGAGCGTACTGGCCGGTCATGGCAACAATGCCGGAGACGGGTATCTGGTAGCCGTATTGGCCCAGCGTGCCGGTTGGTCGGTGCGGGTGCTGGCGGTAGGGGATCCGCAGCGCTTGCAGGGTGATGCGGTGTTGGCCCATGCCGAGGCGGTGTCTGAAAACGTGCTCATCGAGCCCTGGACGGCACAATCCGGATTGCGCGGCATTGTGCTGGATGCTTTGCTTGGCACTGGTCTGAGCGGCGATGTCCGTGAGCCGTATGCCAGCGCCATCGCCGCGATCAATGCCAGCGGACTGCGGGTTGCTGCGGTGGATATTCCGTCAGGGTTGTGCGCTGATACGGGGCGCATCCTTGGTCGTGCCGTGCATGCCGACCTGACGGTCACGTTCATTGGCTTGAAGGTGGGGGTGTTCACCGGCGAGGCGGCGGATGTGGTCGGCGAACTGGTGTTCAATGACTTGCACGCCGATTCGCAGTTGATTGGTGGCGCGGTGTTCACCGCTCGTCGTCTGACGGCCGCTAACCTTCCGCGTCCAGCGCCCCGGCCCCCGACCTCCCATAAAGGCCGATTCGGCCATGTGTTGCTGATCGGTGGTGATCGTGGGTTGGGCGGCGCGATCCTGCTGAGCGCGCAAAGTGCGCTGCGTAGCGGGGCGGGCATGGTGTCGGTGGCGACCCGCAGCGAACACGTGTCCGCCGCGCTGGCGCGGATCCCCGAGGCGATGGTGCTGGGCACTTCGTCGGCCAATCAGCTGATGGTTTTGCTGCAAAAAGTTTCCGTGTTGGTTGTCGGTCCGGGGCTGGGGCAGGCTGGCTGGGGGCGCAGCTTGTTATCGGCTGCTGCCAATGCACCGCTGCCGCAAGTCTGGGACGCCGATGCGCTGAACATGTTGGCCGAGGAGCGCGTGAGTTTGCCCGGCAATTGCGTGATCACTCCGCATCCGGGCGAAGCGGCACGTTTACTTGGAGTGAGCACTGCCGACGTTCAGTCTGACCGTCCCGCCGCAGCCCATGCCTTGAGTAAAAAATATACAGCTGTCGTCGTCCTGAAAGGTGCCGGCAGCCTGATCGCCCATCCTGATGGGCGCCTGGCGCTGTGTCATCAGGGCCATCCGGCGATGGCCACCGCCGGTTTGGGCGACGTGCTGGCCGGTTTGCTCGGCGCATTGCTGGCCCAGGGCATGGAGCCATTCGACGCAGCCTGCCTGGCGGTCTGGCTGCACGCCAATGCCGGCGAGCAACAAGGAAAATCGGGCCGTGGGCTGGCGGCCAGTGATCTGATCCCAGCCATTCGTCAGTTGTTGGAGGAGCAAGCACCGTGTCTGAAGTAACCCTGTACCTGGCCGATGAGCAGGCCATGAGCGACTTTGGCGCACGCATTGCCCGAATCACCCTGGGCCATGGCCTGATCTTCCTCGAGGGCAACCTGGGGATGGGCAAAACCACGTTGTCCCGAGGCATCATCCGCGGCTTTGGGCATGTCGGGGCAGTCAAAAGCCCGACCTTCACCCTGGTTGAACCCTACGAGATCGGCGACATTCGCGCCTTCCATTTCGATTTGTACCGTCTGGTCGATCCGGAAGAGCTAGAGTTCCTCGGTATCCGCGACTACTTCGAAGACGATGCCCTGTGTCTGATCGAATGGCCCGATAAAGGTGCAGGCTTTTTGCCAAAGCCTGACCTGACCATTACCATTAGCCCGCAAGACAGCGGGCGTTCGCTGAAAATTTTATCCCAGGGCTCGCGTGGCGAGGCCTGGTGTGCCGCTTTGGCATTGGAATCCAAATAGATGATGGGGTTAGGTATGCGCTTTCGCGCGTTGGTGGCTGCCGTAGGGGTGTTGTTTTTGGCGGTGACCGTCGACGCTGTGGCCGATTCGAAGGTCAACAGTGTTCGTCTGTGGCGGGCACCGGACAACACGCGACTGGTGTTTGACCTGACCGGCCCGGTGCAACACAGCGTCTTTACCCTGACGGCTCCGGATCGCCTGGTCATCGACATCAATGGCGCGACCCTCGGTGCGCCGCTCAACGTCAACACCTCGAACACCCCGATTACCGCCATGCGCTCGGCCCAGCGCACGCCGACCGACCTGCGGGTGGTCATCGACCTGAAAAAGGCCGTGACGCCGAAAAGCTTTTCCCTGGCGCCGAACGCCCAGTACGGCAACCGGTTGGTGGTCGATCTGTTCGATAACGCCGCAGACGCCGCGCCTCCTCCAGCGCCGACGCCGTCGGTCGCCACGGTGCCCGCCGTACCGGTCACGCCGACGGAACCTGCAATCAAATTGCCGCCAGCCCCGGCCGGCAAACGCGACATCATTGTGGTGATCGACGCCGGACACGGTGGCGAAGATCCGGGTGCCTCGGGCTCCCGTGGTCAACGGGAAAAAGACGTGGTACTGGCCATCGCGCGTGAACTGCAACGGCAGGTCAACGGCATGAAAGGCTTCCGCGCCGAACTGACCCGTACCGGCGACTACTTCATTCCGTTGCGCGGCCGTACCGAAATTGCCCGCAAGAAAGGCGCCGACCTGTTCGTCTCGATCCACGCCGACGCCGCGCCTTCGGCTGCTGCTTTCGGTGCATCGGTATTTGCCCTGTCCGATCGCGGCGCGACTTCTGAGACCGCCCGTTGGCTGGCCGACAGTGAAAACCGTTCCGACCTGATCGGTGGTGCCGGTAACGTCAGCCTCGATGACAAGGACCGCATGCTCGCCGGCGTACTGCTTGACCTGTCGATGACGGCATCCCTGACATCCAGCCTGAACGTTGGCCAGAAGGTGCTGAGCAACATCGGTCGGGTGACACCGCTGCACAAGCAACGGGTCGAGCAGGCCGGGTTCATGGTGCTGAAGTCACCGGATATTCCATCGATCCTGGTGGAAACCGGGTTTATCTCCAACGCAAATGAAGCCTCGAAGCTTGCCGCGTCGAGCCACCAGCAGGCGCTGGCGCGTTCGATCAGCAGCGGCGTGCGCCAGTTCTTCCAGCAGAACCCGCCGCCGGGCACTTACATTGCCTGGCTGCGTGACTCCGGCAAGATTGTGCAGGGGCCGCGTGATCACCGCGTCAACCCGGGCGAGACCCTGGCGATGATCGCCGTGCGCTATCAGGTATCGCCCGCGACCCTGCGCAGCGCCAACAACCTGCCGAGCGATGAGCTCAAGATCGGTCAGCACCTGACGATTCCGGGCACTGAACTGGCGGCCAAAGAATGAATCAGGTCGTGAACAGTAGCGCTCGAATCGAGTTGCTCAGCCCGCGACTGGCGAACCAGATTGCTGCGGGTGAGGTGGTCGAACGTCCGGCTTCGGTGATCAAGGAGCTGCTGGAAAACAGCCTCGACTCCGGCGCCAAACGCATCGACGTCGATGTGGAGCAGGGCGGCGTCAAGCTGCTGCGGGTGCGCGACGATGGCAGCGGCATTTCCGCCGATGACCTGCCGCTGGCCCTGGCCCGTCACGCCACCAGCAAGATCCGCAACCTGGAAGACCTCGAACAGGTCATGAGTCTGGGGTTTCGCGGCGAGGCCCTGGCATCGATCAGCTCCGTCGCGCGCCTGACCCTGACCTCCCGCACCCGCGACGCCGATCAGGCCTGGCAGGTCGAGACCGAAGGCCGTGACATGGCGCCCCGCGTGCAGCCTGCGGCCCACCCGGTGGGCACTTCGGTTGAAGTGCGCGACCTGTTCTTCAATACGCCGGCGCGGCGCAAGTTTCTCAAGACCGAAAAAACCGAATTCGATCACCTGCAAGAAGTGATCAGACGCCTGGCTTTGGCGCGCTTCGATGTGGCGTTCCATCTGCGCCACAACGGCAAGACCATCCTCAGCCTGCACGAGGCCCATGATGATGCGGCCCGTGCCCGGCGCGTGGCGGCGATCTGCGGTCCGGGTTTCCTCGAGCAAGCGCTGCCGATCGAAATCGAGCGCAATGGCCTGCATCTATGGGGCTGGGTCGGCCTGCCGACCTTCAACCGCAGCCAGGCCGATTTGCAGTATTTCTTCGTCAATGGCCGTGCCGTGCGCGACAAACTGGTGGCCCACGCCGTACGCCAGGCTTATCGCGACGTGCTGTTCAACGGTCGGCACCCGACCTTCGTGCTGTTTTTCGAAGTCGATCCGACCGGTGTCGATGTCAACGTGCACCCGACCAAGCACGAAGTGCGCTTCCGTGAAGGCCGCATGGTCCACGATTTTCTCTACGGCACCTTGCACCGCGCCCTGGGCGATGTGCGCCCCGACGATCAACTGGCGGCGCCGGTTGCCACGGCCATCGTCCGGCCTTCCGGCCTCGAGGCCGGTGAATTCGGGCCCCAGGGCGAAATGCGCCTGGCCGCCAATGCGCTGCTGGAACAGCCCCAGGCTCAGCCGTCGTTCAATGCGCCGGCGGGTTCGGGGGCTGGCGCGGGTTATCAATATCAGTACACGCCGCGTCCGCAGTCCGGAGTTCCTGTCGCCGAAGCGCAGGCCGCCTATCGCGAGTTTTTTGCGCCACTGCCCGAGGCCAATGCCGTCGCGCTCCCGGCAGGGCAGGACGACATCCCGCCGCTGGGTTATGCGCTGGCACAACTCAAGGGTATCTACATTCTTTCGGAAAACGCTCAGGGCCTGGTTCTGGTGGATATGCATGCCGCCCACGAGCGGATCATGTATGAGCGTTTGAAGGTGGCGATGGCCAGCGAGGGCCTGAGCGGCCAGCCGTTGCTGGTGCCGGAGACCCTGGCCGTCAGTCAGCGTGAAGCCGATTGCGCCGAGGAACATGTCGCCTGGTTCCAGCGCCTGGGCTTTGAATTGCAGCGCCTGGGCCCGGAAACCCTGGCGATCCGGCAGATCCCGGCGCTGCTCAAACAGGCCGAAGCCAACCGGCTGGTCGCCGACGTCCTGGCTGATCTGATGGAGTTCGGCACCAGCGACCGCATTCAGGCGCACCTGAACGAATTGCTCGGGACCATGGCCTGCCACGGTGCGGTTCGTGCGAATCGGCGCCTGGCCTTGCCGGAAATGAACGGTCTGCTGCGTGACATGGAAAACACCGAGCGCAGCGGTCAATGCAACCATGGCCGACCGACCTGGACCCAACTGGGCCTGGACGATCTGGACAAACTGTTCTTGCGCGGTCGTTGATGAGCCAGTTCCCACCTGCGATTTTCCTGATGGGCCCGACCGCCGCCGGCAAGACCGACCTGGCCATCGAACTCACCAAAGTCCTGCCTTGCGAGTTGATCAGCGTCGATTCGGCGCTGGTCTATCGTGGCATGGACATCGGCACCGCCAAGCCTTCCAAAGAGCTACTGGCGCAGTATCCGCATCGTCTGATCGATATTCTCGACCCGGCCGAGAGCTATTCGGCCGCGGATTTCCGCCGTGATGCCCTGGAAGCCATGGCCGATATCACCGCGCGCGGAAAAATTCCGCTGCTGGTGGGCGGCACCATGCTCTATTACAAGGCTTTGGTTGAAGGTCTGGCGGATATGCCGGCCGCCGATCCCGAGGTCCGTGCGCAAATCGAAGAAGAGGCTGCGCGCCTTGGCTGGCAAGCCTTGCACGAACAATTGGCGGTGGTCGATCCGGAGTCCGCGGCGCGAATACATCCGAACGATCCCCAGCGATTGAGTCGAGCCCTGGAGGTTTATCGTGTCAGCGGTCAAAGCATGACCGCCCTGCGATTGCAACAATCTGTGCAAAGTACCGAAGCAGCCGCTTCGGGACTGCAACAATTGCCCTATACTGTCGCGAACTTGGCCATTGCTCCGGCAAATCGCCAGGTACTGCATGAGCGAATTAAACAAAGATTCACTTTAATGTTGGAACAGGGATTCATTGACGAGGTCGTAGCCCTGCGTAATAGAGGTGACCTGCATGCCGGGTTACCGTCTATACGTGCAGTAGGCTACCGCCAAGTCTGGGACTACCTGGATGGCAAGCTGACGTCAGCCGAGATGCAGGAGCGTGGAATCATTGCCACGCGCCAATTGGCGAAACGCCAGTTCACCTGGCTGCGCAGTTGGACTGATCTGCATTGGCTGGACAGTCTGGATTGCGACAATCTGCCGCGCGCCTTGAAATACCTTGGGACCATCTCCATATTGAGCTGAGTCCTTGCAATTGCCGTCTATCCTTTGGGGGTGTGGCGGCCAAAGCCATCTGTTTACCTATTTTTTATATTGAATCCTTAAAGGAGTGCGGCACATGTCAAAAGGGCATTCGCTACAAGACCCTTACTTGAATACTTTACGCAAAGAGAAAGTTGGGGTGTCCATCTACCTGGTCAACGGTATCAAACTGCAAGGCACGATCGAGTCTTTCGACCAGTTCGTTATCCTGCTGAAAAACACCGTCAGCCAGATGGTTTACAAACACGCGATCTCTACAGTGGTGCCGGTTCGTCCAATTCGTCTGCCTAGCGCAACCGAATCCGAAGCAGGTGACGCTGAGCCAGGTAACGCCTGATAGGAGTCTCCTTTGTTCTTTGAGCGCCACGGTGGTGGTGAGCGAGCCATTCTCGTTCACTTGGATGGACAGGACCCTGAGGCGCGCGAAGATCCGCAGGAGTTTCAGGAGTTGGCTATTTCGGCTGGCGCCGAGACCGTCGCGTTTTTTAACGTGCCGCGTCATCGGCCAACCGCCAAAACCCTGATCAGCAGCGGCAAGGTCGAAGAATTGCGCGACCTGGTCCAGGCCGAACAGGTCGATCTGGTGATTTTCAATCACATCCTCACGCCCAGTCAGGAACGTAACCTCGAACGTATTTTCGAGTGTCGCGTGATCGACCGCACGGGTTTGATTCTCGATATCTTCGCCCAACGCGCCCGCACCCATGAAGGCAAGCTCCAGGTCGAACTGGCCCAGCTTGAGCACATGAGTACGCGGCTGGTTCGCGGCTGGACTCACCTTGAACGGCAGAAAGGCGGTATCGGCCTGCGCGGTCCGGGTGAAACCCAGCTGGAAACCGACCGGCGTCTGTTGCGGGTTCGCCTGAGGCAGATCAAGGGACGCCTGGAAAAGGTCCGCAGCCAGCGTGAGCAATCGCGCCGTGGCCGCAAACGGGCTGACATTCCGACGGTTTCACTGGTGGGTTATACCAACGCCGGCAAATCGACGCTGTTCAACTCGGTGACCGATTCCGACGTCTTCGCGGCTGACCAGTTGTTCGCCACCCTCGACCCGACCTTGCGCCGACTCGAGCTCGATGACCTGGGTCCGATCGTGCTGGCGGACACTGTGGGCTTCATTCGCCACTTGCCGCACAAGCTGGTCGAGGCATTTCGGGCTACGCTCGAAGAGTCGAGCAACTCTGACCTGTTGCTGCACGTGATCGACTCCCATGAACCCGAGCGCATGGCCCAGATTGAACAGGTCATGGTGGTGCTCGGAGAGATCGGCGCTCAAGACTTGCCGATCCTGGAGGTCTATAACAAACTCGATTTGCTCGAGGGCGTGGAGCCGCAGATCCAGCGCGATGCCGATGGCAAGCCGCAGCGGGTCTGGCTTTCGGCGAAAGATGGCACCGGTCTTGACCTGCTCAAGCAGGCCGTGGCCGAGTTGCTTGGCGATGAGTTGTTTGTTGGCACCTTGCGCTTGCCGAACCGATTTGCTCGACTGCGTGCGCAGTTTTTCGAACTCGGAGCGGTACAGAAAGAAGAACACGACGACGAAGGCATCAGTTTACTGGCCGTTCGTTTGCCACGAGCCGAATTGAATCGGCTGGTGAGCCGCGAAGGTTTGCAACCGATGGAATTCATCGAGCAACACACTTTGCAATAAAAGCCTGAGAAAGCGGTTGTGCCGCGGTGACAGGCATTCTGTAGCATTGGTCGGCGCGCCGTGGGTGCGTCTTTGCTTTATCAGATGGAGAGCGCTATGGCTTGGAATGAGCCGGGTGGCAACTCGAATAATCAGGATCCTTGGGGTGGCAAGCGTCGTAACAACGGCGACCGCAAGGGACCACCGGATCTCGACGAGGCCTTCCGAAAGCTGCAGGAAAGCCTGAACGGTTTGTTCGGTGGCGGTAAGAAACGTGGTGGCGACGACGGCGGTGGTCCGGGCAAGAGTGGCGGCTTTGGCGGCCTGCTCGGCATCGGTCTGGTCGTGCTGGCCGCCGTTTGGCTGTACAGCGCGGTTTATGTTGTCGACGAGCAGGAGCAAGCTGTAGTGCTGCGCTTCGGCAAGTACTACGAAACCGTGGGTCCGGGCCTGAACATCTACTTCCCGCCGATCGACAAGAAGTACATGGAGAACGTCACGCGCGAGCGTGCCTACACCAAGCAGGGCCAGATGCTGACTGAAGACGAGAACATCGTCGAAGTGCCGCTGACCGTGCAGTACAAGATCAGCAACCTGCAGGATTTCGTGCTGAGCGTCGATCAGCCGGAAATCAGCCTGCAGCACGCGACCGACAGCGCCTTGCGCCATGTGGTGGGTTCCACCGCGATGGACCAGGTACTGACCGAAGGTCGTGAGTTGATGGCCAGCGAGATCAAGGAGCGTCTGCAACGCTTCATGGACACCTATCGCACCGGTATCACCGTCACCCAGGTCAACGTTCAGAGCGCAGCGGCACCGCGTGAAGTCCAGGAAGCCTTCGATGACGTGATCCGCGCCCGTGAAGACGAACAGCGTTCGCGTAACCAGGCTGAGACCTATGCCAACGGCGTCGTGCCGGAAGCCCGTGGTCAGGCCCAGCGCATTCTCGAAGATGCCAATGGCTACCGTGACGAGACCGTCTCGCGCGCCAAGGGTGAGGCCGATCGCTTCACCAAACTGGTCGCCGAGTACCGCAAGGCTCCTGAAGTCACCCGCCAGCGTCTGTACCTGGACACCATGCAGGAAGTCTTCACCAACACCAGCAAGGTTCTCGTGACCGGCAACAAGAACGGCCAGAACAACCTGCTGTACCTGCCGCTGGACAAGATGGTCGAAAGTGGTCGCAGCACCAGCACTCCGGTGACCGGCGCGGCAGCCACCAGCAATGAAGCGAATGCGCGTGCGGCAGCAGATCTGCAGCAACAGCAAGCACGTACCAGGGAGAGTCGCTGATGAGCAATAAATCGCTGATCGCCCTTATTGTTGGCGTCGTCGTGGCGATCGCTGCCTGGAACTGCTTCTACATCGTGGCTCAGACCGAGCGTGCGGTGTTGCTGCAGTTCGGTCGCGTGGTCCAGACCGATGTCCAGCCAGGCCTGCATGTGAAAGTGCCTTACGTTAACCAGGTGCGTAAATTCGACGCACGCCTGATGACGCTGGATGCACCGACACAACGCTTCCTGACGCTGGAAAAGAAAGCCGTGATGGTCGATGCCTACGCCAAGTGGCGCGTGAAGGACGCAGAGCGTTACTACACCGCGACTTCCGGCCTCAAGCAGATCGCCGACGAACGTCTGTCCCGTCGTCTGGAATCGGGCCTGCGTGACCAGTTCGGTAAGCGCACCCTGCACGAAGTGGTGTCGGGTGAGCGTGATGCGCTGATGGCGGATATCACGGCTTCGCTGAACAAGATGGCCGAGAAAGAACTGGGCATCGAAGTGGTCGATGTTCGGGTCAAGACCATCGACCTGCCGAAAGAAGTGAACCGCAGTGTGTTCGAACGTATGAGCACCGAGCGTGAGCGTGAAGCTCGCGAGCACCGCGCCAAGGGTAACGAGCTGGCTGAAGGCATCCGTGCCGACGCCGATCGTCAACGCCGCGTGCTGCTGGCTGAAGCCTATCGTGAATCCGAAGAGGTTCGCGGTGACGGTGATGCCCAGGCTGCTGCGATCTACTCCAAGGCCTACGGTCAGGATCAGGAGTTCTACGCGTTCTACCGTAGCCTGCGCGCCTACCGTGAAAGCTTCGCGAACAAATCCGACGTCCTGGTCCTCGACCCAAGCAGCGACTTCTTCCACTACCTGGAAAAAGCCAAGCCTTGATACGACGTTGACCTGATTTATCCCCCGCCGGGCGGCTAAAACCTCTGGCGGGGTGATCCTTTGGGAAAACGTGTGTATGATGCGGCAGCCGGGAAATTCCCGGCTTTTTTGCGTCTGCATGTTTGATTGCTGTTTTCAAGCAGATGCCGGGCCGATTGGCTCGACAGTTTTTCGAGGAAAGTGGTTGGCGAAGCCGGTAGAAGGGCTTTTCGCTCCGTCGCTCATGCGCGTGGTTTGTGCGCAAGCCGATCATTTTCTGCTTCACTCAAGGCTCGCCGACAGGCTGGTCGCCAGGAGATAGGGGAAGGCGTAATGGCAACGGTAGACCGCTGGCTTCTGCCAGATGGCATCGAAGAAGTACTGCCACCGGAAGCTGCGCGTATTGAAGTCGCGCGTCGTCAGGTGTTGGATCTGTTCCAGAGCTGGGGTTACGAGTTTGTCGTGACTCCCCATATCGAGTACCTGGAATCCCTGCTGACCGGCGCGGGCCAGGACCTGGATCTGCGCACCTTCAAGGTCATCGACCCGCAATCGGGCCGGCAGATGGGTTTCCGTGCCGACATCACGCCGCAAGTGGCGCGCATCGATGCGCACACCCTGCGTCGTGAAGGCCCAAGCCGTCTGTGCTATGCCGGTAGCGTGCTGCATGCTCAGCCTCGCGCCTTGTCGTCCTCGCGCAGTCCGATTCAGCTGGGTGCCGAGTTGTACGGCGACGCCAGTCCGAGCAGCGACGTCGAAGTCATCAGCCTGATGCTGGCCATGCTGCAACTGGCCGATGTGCCGGATGTGCACATGGACCTCGGTCATGTCGGTATCTACCGTGGCCTGGCCCGCGCCGCCGGTTTGTCCGGTGAAGTCGAGCAGCAGTTGTTCGATGCCTTGCAACGTAAGGCCATCGACGAGGTCATTACCTTGACCGAAGGCTTGCCTGCCGATCTGTCGGGCATGCTGCGGGCGTTGGTCGATCTGTGTGGCGGTCGTGAAGTATTGAGCGCGGCCCGCGAGCGTCTGGCCAAGGCGCCGGCCCCTGTTCTGGCAGCGCTGGACGACTTGCTGGCGATTGCCGAGCGGCTGTCCGTGCGTTTCCCTGAGCTGCCGCTGTATTTCGACCTGGGCGAGTTGCGCGGTTACCACTACCACACCGGTGTGGTGTTCGCTGTGTTCGTACCGGGTGTTGGCCAGTCCATTGCCCAGGGCGGTCGTTACGACGACATCGGCGCCGACTTCGGTCGCGCCCGTCCGGCGACCGGCTTTTCCACCGATTTGAAAACCCTGGTGACCCTGGGGCGTGCTGAGATCGAGCTACCGTCTGGCGGTATCTGGATGCCTGACAGTACGGATGCGGCACTCTGGCAGCAGGTTTGCCAGTTGCGCAGTGAGGGTCAGCGTGTCGTTCAGGCCTTGCCTGGACAGCCTTTGGCCGCCGCCCGTGAAGCGGACTGCGACCGGCAATTGATTCAGCAGAACGGGCTTTGGCAAGTATCGCCACTGGCTTCTTGAGTTTTCCCGCCGGCTGCCGCCGGCACCAAGTTTGCGCGAATGAGGACAAGTGTTATGGGTAAGAATGTCGTAGTCCTGGGCACCCAATGGGGTGATGAGGGCAAAGGCAAGATCGTTGATCTGCTGACCGAACATGCTGCCGCCGTAGTGCGTTACCAAGGTGGCCACAACGCTGGCCACACCCTGGTGATCGACGGTGAGAAGACTGTCTTGCACCTGATCCCGTCGGGCGTGCTGCGCGAAGGCGTGCAGTGCCTGATCGGCAACGGCGTGGTGGTTGCACCAGACGCCCTGCTGCGCGAGATCACCAAGCTGGAAGAAAAAGGCGTACCGGTGCGCGAGCGCCTGCGTATCAGCCCGTCCTGCCCGCTGATCCTATCCTTCCACGTTGCGCTGGACCAGGCCCGTGAAAAGGCCCGTGGCGAGCTGAAGATCGGTACCACCGGTCGCGGTATCGGCCCGGCCTACGAAGACAAGGTTGCACGTCGTGGCCTGCGTGTGGGCGACCTGCTCAACATGCCGCGCTTTGAAGACAAGCTGCGTGAGCTGGTGGATTACCACAACTTCATGCTGGTGGGTTACTACAAAGAGCCAGCCATCGAATTCGACAAGACCCTGGCCGAGTGCAAGGAATACGCTGAGCTGCTCAAGCCGCTGATGCTGGACGTGACTGCCGAGCTGCACGACCTGCGTCGCGCTGGCAAAGACATCATGTTCGAAGGCGCCCAGGGTTCGTTGCTGGACATCGACCACGGCACCTACCCGTACGTGACCAGCTCTAACACCACTGCTGGCGGCGTTGCTACCGGTTCGGGTGTTGGCCCTATGTTCCTGGACTACATCCTGGGTATCACCAAGGCTTACACCACGCGTGTAGGTTCGGGTCCATTCCCGACGGAGCTTTTCGACGAAGTCGGTGCGCACCTGGCTAAACAAGGCCACGAGTTCGGCGCGACTACCGGCCGTGCTCGTCGTTGTGGCTGGTTCGACGCTGTTATCCTGCGTCGCGCTATCGATGTGAACAGCATCTCGGGCATCTGCCTGACCAAGCTGGACGTACTCGACGGTCTGGAAACCATCAACATCTGCGTCGGCTACAAGGATGCGGAAGGTAAGGCCGTTGCCCCGACTGATGCTGACAGCTATGTGGGCCTGCAGCCTGTGTACGAAGAAGTGCCGGGCTGGACCGAGTCGACCGTGGGTGCCAAAACCCTGGAAGAGCTGCCGGCTAACGCCCGTGCTTACATCAAGCGCGTTGAAGAGCTGATCGGCGCGCCGATCGACATTATTTCGACGGGCCCGGACCGCAACGAAACCATCGTTCTGCGCCATCCGTTTGCTTGATAAGTCGTTGATGTAAAACACAAAGGCCCCTTAATTGGGGCCTTTGTCGTTTATGCCTGTCGGACGGCATGACCTTTGCTGTGAACATTAAAAAAGCATTGCTTCCGGCGTGCTATCAATTTAATGGCGCCAAAGCAGAGGGATTTCAGATGTCGGCCGTTCTCTCGTTGTTACAAAGCCGTTTGTTGCGGCCTGTGTTCGTTACTCTTGGTATCGCCCTTTTGGTGCAGGTGCTGGTGGCTGTTGCTCTGACCCGGAGCACGGTGACCGCACTGGAAGCCGACTTGGGCCAGCGCCTGGGTGCTGACAGTCAAAAGCTATCCGCTGAGCTTGAACAGGCTGGGCGCGAAGTCACGTCGAGCCTCGACAGCCTCTCCACCAGTACGCGTCAGCGCCTGACAGCCGGTTTGTCCTCGCGTCTTGAGCAAGAGCAGGCGCAATTGCGTTCGACCCTGGAGAAGGACCTGAAGGACTCCGCCAGCGACATGGCGCAGCTTCTGGCTTCCGTCGCGCCCCGCGCCATGTGGGACAACGACGTTCCGACACTTTCCGAGTTCGCCCGCCGGGCCCAGCGCAATCCCAATGTGCTGTTCGTGGTCTATGACGACGCCACCGGCCAGCACCTGACGCGCTACCTCAACCGGGAAAACCCGATCAACAAGGCGCTGCTGGAAAAGGGCCAGGGCGAGCGTGCGCTGGACAAGGTGCTGGATGCGGCGAAGAACGATCCTTCGGTGTTCTACATCGAGGCCCCGATCAATCCTAACGGCGTAGAAATCGGCAAGGTCCTGATGGGGGTCTCGACGGCTTCGGTGGAGACTGATCTGGCGGCCCTCGACAAGCGCTTCTCGGCCTTGATCGCCAGCAGCGATCAACTGGTGGGCGACAGCCTCAAGGGCGCGGCCGCCGACAGCGCCACGGCCATGCGCTCGCGCCTGCAGTCGGCGCAGTCCACGGCGGCTGAAATGAAGGCCAATACCACCAGCACCGTGCAGGAAGCTGCTGCGACATTGCGCTGGCGCATCGGCGTGTGTCTGGCGGTGGTGGGTTTCGGTGTCCTGCTGTTGTTAGCGGTGGTGCTCGGTCGCCGAGTGGTCAATCGCCTGAAAATGCTGATCGAAGCCATGGATGACCTGGCGGCGGGCGAGGGCGATCTGACCAAGCGTGTGCAGATCAACAGCAAGGATGAAATCGGCGACATGGCCTCGGCGGTCAATCGCTTTGTGGATAAGTTGCAGCCGATCGTGCGCGAGGCGGGCGATGTGGCCCAGCGTACCGGAGTGGAGATCGGAGCGATGACCTTGCGCAATGCCGGTGCGGATGCAGCGGCTGGCATGCAGCGAGACGAGGTGGCGGAGAGTTTGCGTGCGCTGTCGCAAATGGCTGATGAGGCCCAGTCGGAAAGCCACGCGATGCAGGCGGCGCTGAAGCAGGTGGTGGACATTCGCCAGGCCACCGATGAAAACACTCGGACGTCAGCGAAAGTAGGCAGCCTGATCGAGGAGCTGGCGGGTCAGGTTAATACCGGGGCGCAAGTCATCGAGCGCCTGGCGCAGCAAAGTGAGCAGATTGAGGTGGTGCTGACGGTGATTCACGGCATCGCCGAACAGACCAATCTGCTGGCGCTGAACGCGGCGATTGAGGCGGCGCGTGCCGGCGAGACCGGGCGCGGGTTTGCCGTGGTGGCCGATGAGGTGCGGGCGCTGGCGAGCAAGACGCAAAGCTCCACTGGCGATATTCAGGCGCATATCGTGGCGTTGCAGCAGGGCGCGCGTGAGGCGGTGGCGGCAATCGGTCAGGCCGGGCGCCAGGCCAGTGAGGGTTTGCTGGTGTTGCGTGACAGTGCGCGGTTGCAGCAGTCGGTGCAGGCGTCCGTCGAGCAGGTCCATGCGGCGATCGGTCTGGCCACCCAGGCGGCGGCGCATCAGGCACAGGGCGCGCAGGCAGTGCGAGGGCGGGTCCAGACCATTCATGCCCAGGCCGAGAAGGCGGCGCAGGCTGTCGTGGAGACCACAGCGAGCGGCAAGGTGCTCGATGGTCTGGCGGCGCAGTTGAAGGCGAGCCTGGGGCAGTTCAGGGCTTGATCTATTGTCTGTGCCAGCCCCTTCGCGAGCAAGCCCGCTCCCACATTGGCTCTTTTTGAACATCATATTTGTGTTCGACAGAGGACCACTGTGGGAGCGGGCTTGCTCGCGAAAGCGGTTTCAACGACTCAGATACATCCGGGTCGTCAGCAAATAGACCGGCAACCCCGACACCAATATCAACAACGCCGCATAAGGCGCAGCCGCCGCAAACTCCACATTCGCCGTATGCGCCCAGACTTCCGTCGCCAGTGTATTCAGCCCGGTTGGACTCAACAGCAAGGTCGCCGTCAGTTCCTTCATCGCATCCAGGAACACCAGGGCAAAAGCCGCGCCCAGCGCCGGGAAAATAATCGGCAGTGTCACTCGGCAAAAGGCACTGAATGACGAGGCGCCCAGAGTGCGGGCCGCCTCCTCAAGCTGCGGCGCCGCCTTGTTCAGGGCGGTGCGGATCGGCGCCTGGGCCAGCGGCAGAAACAGCAGGGCGTAGGCGATCAGCAGCAATGCCGAAGTCTGGTAAAGCATCGGCACGTAGTGCAGGGCGAAATACACCAGGGTCAGGGCAATGACCAGCCCCGGCAGGGCGTGCAGCAGGTACGGCAGGCGCTCGGCCCAGATCGCCAGTTGGCCTTTGTAGCGCACGACCAGCAGACCGACCGGCACCGCCAGCACCAGGCACAGTGCCGCGCCACCCAGCGACAGGGCGAGGGAGGACAGCAATGCTTCGCCAATTGCCGTCACGGGAAAGGCGGCCGATGATCCCACCGCCAGCCAGTAGGCCAGCATGCCGAGCGGAATCCCGCTGCCAATGATTGCCAGCAGCAAGCAATAAAGTTGTCCTGCCACGGTCCAGTATCCCAGTTGAACCTGTTCCGCGCGTCGCGCTGCACCCTGGCCGGTGCGCACGTGTCGACCCTTGCCGCGCACGCGCAACTCCAGCCACAGCAGCGCCAGGCACAACATCAGCAGTACGGCGGAGAGCATCGCCGCGTTGGCATTGCTGAACTCCAGTTCGAACTGTTGATAGATCGCCGTGGTGAAGGTTTGCAGGCCGATGATCGACAAGGCGCCGAACTCCACCAGCATGTGCAGGGCAATCAGCAACGAACCCGCGAGCAGCGAAGGCCAGAGCAGGGGCAGGGTGACCTTGAAAAATACGCCCCAACGATTCTGCCCCAGCGTGCGCGCGGACTCTTCGAGGGACGGGTCAAGGTTGCGCAGCGTTGCCGCTACGGGCAGGAAAATCAGCGGGTATTTTGACAGACTCATCACCAGGATAGCCCCGCCAAGTCCCTCGAAATGAGCGCTGAGGGAAACCCAGGTGAAGCTGCTGACAAAGGCTGGAACGGCGAACGGCAAGCAGAGGATCACGCCCCAAAATCGTCGGGCCGGCAGATTGCTGCGCTCCAGCAACCAGGCCAGCGACAAGCCGATTATCCCGCAAACCACGGTGACGCCAATCATCAATGCGAGTGTGTTGCGCAGCAAGCCGAACACATAAGGTCGCCATAGCAAATGCAGTGATTCTGCCCAACCCGCCTGCCAGGCTTTCAGGCCGACATACAGCAGCGGCAGGAGGCTGAGCGCCACCAGCAGCAACACGGGCAGTATCAGCCAGATAGACGGCCGCTTGCGCCGTGGTGCGTACGCGTGATGCGCGGACAGTGAGGCACCCATCAATTCAGGCCAACGTCACGTTCCAGGTCCAGCGCTTCTTCGGCGTTGCCGAGGTCGGCAGGCGTGACTTTTGGTGCTTCCAGTTCGCTGAATGGCTTGAGCCCGCGATCAGATTCCATGCCTTTGTGCAGCGGGTATTCGGCGGTGGTCTGGGTGATCACGCGCTGGCCTTCCTCGCTGGCCATGTAGGCGAGCAATTGTTGTGCTTCCTTGGGGTGTTTGCTGGATTTGAGTACCGCTGCACTGGAAACCGTGATGAGTCCGCCGACGTCGCCGCCGGTGAAGTAATGCAGTTTCGAGTCGAGCTGGCCTTTTTCACGCTGCAGGGCGAACCAGTAGTAATTGTTCACCAGCACGGTGGCGACTTCGCCATTTTCCACCGCTTTCAAGGCAACCATGTTGTTGCTGTAGGTCTTGCCGAATGCGCGCAGCCCGGTCAGCCATTCTTCGGCGGCGTCCATGCCGTGCACCTTGATGATCGCTACCGCTTGTTCCTGGAAAGCGCCGCTGGTAGGAACGAAACCGACTTTGCCTTGCCATTTCGGATCGGAGAATTCCATCACCGAGGTCGGCAGGTCTTTTTCATCGATCAGCTTGGGGTTGAACGCAACGACGCGCACCCGGGCGGTCACGCCAATCCAGGTGCCGTTGCCGGCGACGTATTCCTTGGGCAGAACGGCCAGCGTGGTGTCATCCGTCTTGGCCAGCAGGCCTTGCTCGCCGAGTTTGTTCAGGGGTGGTGATTCTTCGGTGTAGATCACGTCGGCGGGAGAGCGATCGCCTTCTTCGACGATCTGGCTGGCGAGCTGGTTGCTGCTGCCTTTACGCACATTGACGTGGATGCCTGTCTTGGCTTCGAAGGCTTTGGCGACCGCGTCGCCGACTTCTTTGTGCTGGCCGTTGTAGAGGGTCAGGGCAACCGGATCGGCGGCTTGGGTGAGGGGAGTGGCGAGTGCCAGGCCGAGGAGGGTGGTGATCAGGCCGCGGCGCAGGGTATTTCGAAACATCATTCGCAGGGTTCCTCACTGTCACATTGCAAAAACTTGTAACAATGATAAACGATATTGTTTCTCAAATGCGGACGCTGATTCCTGTAGGAGCGAGCTTGCTCGCGATGGGCGTGAACGATGGCGCGTTCTATCTGTTAGCAACCGTTAAATTTGAGTGCATCGTCGGAACGCCGCCCGGAGCAAGCTCGCTCCTACAGAAGAGGGCAGGTTGTTTTTGAGGGGCCAGAAACGCAAAAACCCGCTTTCGCGGGTTTCTGTGAAATCCAAGGTCGTAACCTTGAATTTGAATTGGTGCCCAGAAGAAGACTCGAACTTCCACGACCTTGCGGTCACCAGCACCTGAAGCTGGCGTGTCTACCAATTTCACCATCTGGGCATTCATCGCAAGCGTTGCCGCTGTTGATGTGGCGCACTATACGGAGAGCATTTTGATCTGTAAACCCCTGATTCTAAAAATAATAAACCAGTGGTCAAAAAAGCAAAAACCCGCTTTCGCGGGTTTTTGTGTGAGCCTTGAAATTGAACTAATCTCAAGCTCGAAATTGGTGCCCAGAAGAAGACTCGAACTTCCACGACCTTGCGGTCACCAGCACCTGAAGCTGGCGTGTCTACCAATTTCACCATCTGGGCAGTATCGGCAACGTTGTCCGTCGTCGATGGCGCGCACTATACGGAGCGTCTTTTTAACTGTAAACCCCCGACATCAAAAAAACCTGGAAAATTTCGCCAGCGGTCTTCAAAACAGCTTTGCGGTGTCGATACAGGGCTTTAGATGGGTCGTCTTAGCCTGAAATTTCCCGTTTCATTACGCCTATGCCAAACTAACCCGCATATAGACAAGGTGAAAACTCTCTAATGGCCGATTGGCAGTCCCTCGATCCCGAGGCCGCTCGTGAAGCGGAAAAATATGAAAACCCTATTCCTAGCCGCGAACTGATCCTTCAGCACCTTGCTGATCGAGGTTCGCCTGCTAACCGCGAGCAGCTGGTCGAAGAGTTTGGTCTGACCACAGAAGACCAGATCGAAGCCCTGCGCCGCCGCCTGCGCGCCATGGAGCGCGATGCTCAACTCATCTATACCCGTCGCGGCACTTATGCGCCGGTGGACAAGCTTGATCTGATCCTGGGTCGCATCAGCGGTCACCGTGATGGCTTCGGCTTCCTGGTGCCGGACGACGGCAGCGATGACCTGTTCATGAGCCCGGCGCAGATGCGTCTGGTGTTCGATGGTGACCGTGCGCTGGCCCGGGTATCCGGCCTGGATCGTCGTGGTCGTCGCGAAGGCATGATCGTAGAAGTGGTTTCCCGGGCTCACGAGAGCATCGTCGGCCGCTACTTCGAAGAGGGCGGCATCGGTTTCGTGGTTGCCGACAACCCGAAGATCCAGCAGGAAGTGCTGGTGACGCCGGGTCGTAACGCCAACGCGCAGATCGGTCAGTTCGTCGAAGTGAAGATCACTCACTGGCCGACGCCACGCTTCCAGCCGCAAGGGGATGTGGTTGAAGTCGTGGGCAACTACATGGCGCCGGGCATGGAGATCGACGTTGCCCTGCGTACCTACGACATTCCTCACGTCTGGCCTGACGCCGTGCTCAAGGAAGCCGGCAAGCTCAAGCCGGAAGTCGAAGAGAAAGACAAAGAGAAGCGCATCGACTTGCGTCATCTGCCGTTCGTTACCATCGACGGTGAAGATGCCCGCGACTTCGACGATGCGGTCTACTGTGAAGCTCGTCCGGGCAAGCTGCGCCTGTTCTCGGGCGGCTGGAAGCTGTACGTGGCGATTGCCGACGTATCCAGCTACGTGAAGCTCGGTTCGGCGCTGGATGCCGAAGCGCAGGTTCGCGGCAACTCGGTGTACTTCCCTGAGCGCGTGATCCCGATGCTGCCTGAGCAGCTGTCCAACGGTTTGTGCTCGCTGAACCCGCAAGTCGATCGTCTGGCCATGGTTTGCGAGATGACCATCTCCAAATCCGGCGAAATGACTGACTACTGCTTCTACGAAGCAGTGATCCACTCCCATGCCCGCCTGACCTACAACAAGGTCAGCGCCATGCTGGAAACGCCGAAAGCCACCGAAGGGCGCAAGCTGCGCGGTGAATACACCGACGTTGTGCCGCACCTCAAGCAGTTGTACTCGCTGTACAAGGTGTTGCTGGCGGCACGTCACGTACGTGGCGCGATCGATTTCGAAACCCAGGAAACCCGGATCATCTTCGGTTCCGAGCGCAAGATCGCCGAAATTCGTCCGACCGTGCGCAACGATGCGCACAAGCTGATCGAGGAATGCATGCTGGCGGCCAACGTGGCCACCGCCGAGTTCCTGAAGAAGCACGAAATTCCTGCGCTGTACCGCGTTCACGATGGCCCGCCACCGGAGCGCCTGGAAAAGCTGCGCGCCTTCCTCGGCGAGCTCGGCCTGTCCCTGCACAAAGGTAAGGACGGCCCGTCGCCGAAGGATTACCAGGCACTGCTGGCCGGCATCAAGGATCGTCCGGATTTCCACCTGATCCAGACCGTCATGCTGCGTTCGTTGAGCCAGGCGGTGTACAGCGCCGACAACCAGGGCCACTTCGGCCTGAATTACGAGGCGTACACCCACTTCACTTCACCGATCCGTCGCTACCCGGACTTGCTCACGCACCGGGCGATTCGCAGCGTGATCCATTCGAAGCAGAATACCCCGCACGTTCGCCGTGCAGGTGCGATGACCATTCCGAAAGCACGCATCTATCCGTACGACGAAGCGGCCCTGGAGCAACTCGGCGAGCAGTGCTCGATGAGCGAGCGCCGTGCCGACGAAGCGACCCGCGACGTAGTGAACTGGCTCAAGTGCGAGTTCATGAAGGATCGCGTGGGCGAATCGTTCCCGGGTGTGATCACCGCCGTGACCGGTTTTGGTCTGTTCGTCGAGCTGACCGATATCTACGTCGAAGGCCTGGTGCACGTCACCGCGCTGCCGGGCGATTACTACCACTTCGATCCAGTGCACCACCGCCTGGCCGGTGAGCGTACCGGTCGCAGCTTCCGCCTGGGCGACACCGTGGAAGTGCGGGTCATGCGCGTCGACCTCGACGAGCGCAAGATCGACTTCGAGATGGCTGAAAAGACCATCAGCGCGCCGATCGGCCGCAAAAAGCGTGGCACCGAAGCGGCAGCGCCTGCGGCTAAAGCCGAAGCAGAACCGACCCCGGCGAAAACCGGTCGTCGTCCTGCCAAGGAAAAGGCTGTCGAGGCCTATCGCCCGAGCGATGCAGCGGCGAAAAACGCCGAAGTTCGAAAAAGCCGTGAAATGAAACAGGCGTTGCTCGCCGGTGCGAAAAGCGGCGGTAAAGCGGCGTCTGGGGGAAAGACCAGTCGGTCGACGCCTGACAAGGCCGTCGGCGGCAAGCCAGCCAAACCGAGCAAACATCGTAAAGGCCCGCCAAAAGCGGGTTCCGCCCCAGCCGCCAAAAGTGGCGGGGCGCGTAAACCTAAGGCCAAGCCATGAGTCAGTTGGAAAAGATCTACGGCGTACATGCTGTAGAAGCGTTGTTGCGTCACCACCCGAAACGCGTCAAGCAGATCTGGTTGGCCGAAGGTCGCAATGACCCTCGGGTCCAGACGCTGATCGAGTTGGCCAACGAAAACCGGGTCCAGGTCGGCCAGGCCGAGCGCCGCGAAATGGACGCCTGGGTTGAAGGCGTGCACCAGGGCGTGGTCGCGGACGTGAGTCCGAGCCAGGTCTGGGGCGAGGCGATGCTCGACGAGCTGCTCGATCGCACCGACGGCGCGCCGTTGTTGCTGGTGCTCGATGGCGTGACCGATCCGCACAACCTCGGCGCCTGCCTGCGTTCCGCCGATGCGGCGGGTGCGCTGGCAGTGATCGTGCCGAAGGACAAGTCGGCGACCCTGACTCCGGTTGTACGAAAAATCGCCTGCGGTGCGGCGGAAGTGATTCCGCTGGTTGCCGTGACCAACCTGGCGCGCACCCTGGAAAAGCTCCAGCAGCGCGGCTTGTGGGTTGTCGGTACGGCCGGTGAAGCTGAGGTCAGCCTGTATGACCAGGACCTGACCGGCCCGACCATCCTGATCATGGGCGCTGAAGGCAAGGGCATGCGTCGCCTGACCCGCGAGCATTGCGACTACCTGGTGAACCTGCCGATGGCCGGTAGCGTCAGCAGTCTCAACGTTTCCGTAGCGACGGGTGTATGCCTGTTCGAAGCGCAGCGTCAGCGCAGTGTCAAAGCCAAGGCTGCTGCCAAGAAGTCCTAAGCTCGACGCAATCAAAATGTGGGAGCGGGCTTGCTCGCGAAAGCGGAGTAACATTCAGCAAATATGTTGGATGTAGTACCGCATTCGCGAGCAAGCCCGCTCCCACAGTGTTTTGTGGTGTGGCATGAGTTGGTGGCTGTTCAAATATTCACCAATTACCTTGCGCCTCCCTCGCCCCTTCTCTACAATTGCGCCCCTTGCTGTGATGGCAGGCACCAACGTGTCTAGCGTCCGCAAGTCCATAAGTGTCATTCACTCCTTGTCTGACCGCTTTTGAGCGGCAGGCTACAACCCGTAAGGAGCATTCATGCGTCATTACGAAATCATCTTTTTGGTCCACCCGGATCAAAGCGAGCAAGTCGGCGGCATGGTTGAGCGTTACACCAAGCTGATCGAAGAAGACGGCGGCAAAATCCACCGTCTGGAAGATTGGGGCCGTCGTCAACTGGCCTACGCAATCAACAATGTTCACAAGGCTCACTACGTGATGCTGAACGTTGAGTGCACTGGCAAGGCCCTGGCCGAACTGGAAGACAACTTCCGCTACAACGATGCAGTGATCCGTAACCTGGTCATCCGTCGCGACGAAGCCGTTACCGGCCAGTCCGAGATGCTCAAGGCTGAAGAAAACCGCAGTGAGCGCCGTGAGCGTCGCGACCGTCCTGAGCACGAAGGCGCTGAAAGCGCTGATAGTGATGACAGCGACAACAGCGATAACGCTGACGAGTAATCCACGGACCTTTTAAGGAGCCAATTACATGGCACGTTTCTTCCGTCGTCGTAAATTCTGCCGCTTCACCGCTGAAGACGTGAAAGAGATCGATTACAAAGATCTCAACACTCTGAAAGCCTACGTATCCGAGACCGGCAAAATCGTTCCAAGCCGCATCACCGGTACCAAAGCTCGTTATCAGCGTCAGCTGGCCACCGCTATCAAGCGCGCCCGCTTCCTGGCCCTGCTGGCCTACACCGACAGCCACGGCCGCTGAGACCGGGCAGTCGACACGTAGCAAAGGATTGAATGCATGCGGGCCATAGCTGAGTTCATCATGCGCGGCCGTATGCAGGCCACTCTGGTAGTGGCTGGATGCGCGGCGATGCCGTTGTTGTATTGGTTGGGTGCTGCCGCCGGATGCCTTGTGCTCTTGCGGCGCGGATTGAGGGACGCCCTGGGCGTTCTTGCTCTGGGACTGCTGCCGGCATTGGCCTGGTGGCTTTACTCCGACGACCCACGGGCACTTCTGGTGCTGCTGGGGTCTGCGAGCCTTGCGTTGGTTTTGCGCGCAAGCGAGTCCTGGAACCGCGTGCTGCTGGTCAGCATAGCGATGGGAGTGGTGTTTTCAGTGGTGTTGGGGACAGCTTTTGCTCCCCAGATCGAGATGCTGGCGCAGGCTTTGATCAAAGTCATGCCGTCGCTACTCGGTGATGTCTACCAGAAGTTGTCGGTAGACGAACAAGCGCGTTTCGCGTCCCTGATTGCACCGGTCCTGACCGGCCTGATTGCGGCGTTGTTGCAAATCGTCAGCTTGCTGAGCCTGCTTGTCGGGCGCTATTGGCAGGCGTTGTTGTACAACCCGGGCGGTTTTGGTCGCGAGTTTCGCGCCATCCGCATCCCGCTGTTGCCGGCGATGTTGCTGCTGGCGTGCATGCTTCTGGGGCCGAACATCGGCCCACAGATGGCCATGTTGACGCCGTTGTGCAGCGTACCGCTGGTGTTCGCCGGGCTGGCCCTGATTCACGGGCTGGTGGCGCAGAAGCGACTGGCCAGGTTCTGGCTGGTGGGGTTGTACGTGACGCTGTTGCTGTTCATGCAACTGATCTATCCGTTGCTGGTGGTCCTGGCCATCGTCGACAGCCTGATTGATTTTCGCGGTCGTTCGGCACCGAAAGATGCCGATAACGCGAACGGTGAAGGTTAAAAGTTAAGAGGATTTTCACATGCAACTGATCCTTCTGGAAAAAGTCACCAACCTGGGCAACCTGGGTGACAAAGTGAACGTTAAGGCTGGTTACGGTCGTAACTACCTGCTGCCTTACGGCAAAGCTACCGCTGCGACCCCAGCCAACCTGGCTGCGTTCGAAGAGCGTCGTGCCGAGCTGGAAAAAGCAGCAGCAGATCGTAAATCGTCGGCTGAAAGCCGCGCTGCCCAACTGGCCGAGCTGGAAGTGACCATCACTGCCACCGCTGGCGACGAAGGCAAGCTGTTCGGTTCGATCGGTACTCACGACATCGCTGACGCACTGACCGCCTCCGGCGTTGAAGTGCAGAAGAGCGAAGTTCGTCTGCCGAACGGCACCATCCGCAACGTAGGCGAATTCGACGTAGCCGTGCACCTGCACGCCGAAGTTGAAGCCACCGTACGCGTTGTCGTGGTAGCAGCTTAAGCAGCACTTGTCGGCTGGCACCCTCGGGTGCTTGCCGGTAACATCGGGCACGATCCTGTTTACAGGTCGTGCCCTTTGTCTTTCTGAAACCCCTGCTTTTTATCACCAAGAATCAAGAGGCCATGAACGATATCTCCGCTCCTGAGCAATACGATCTGCAAACCGCCGCGCTGAAGGTGCCGCCGCATTCCATCGAAGCCGAACAGGCTGTACTCGGTGGTCTGATGCTGGACAACAACGCCTGGGAACGCGTGCTCGATCAAGTCTCCGACGGCGATTTCTATCGACATGACCACCGCCTGATTTTCCGTGCGATCGCCAAACTGGCCGATCAGAACATGCCGATCGACGTCGTGACCCTGTCCGAGCAACTGGACAAGGAAGGTCAGACCTCGCAAGTCGGCGGCCTCGGTTACCTTGGCGAGCTGGCGAAAAACACCCCGTCTGTCGCCAACATCAAGGCCTATGCGCAGATCGTTCGCGAGCGGGCAACGTTGCGCCAACTGATCGGTATCAGTACCGAGATTGCCGACAGCGCGTTCAACCCTGAGGGTCGCACTGCTGCCGAGATTCTCGACGAGGCTGAACGGCAGATCTTCCAGATCGCCGAGGCTCGACCGAAAACCGGTGGCCCGGTGGGCGTCAATGACCTGCTGACCAAGGCCATCGACCGCATCGACACCTTGTTCAACACCGACAACGCCATTACCGGGCTGTCCACGGGTTACACCGACCTCGACGAGAAAACCAGCGGCCTGCAACCGTCCGACCTGATCATCGTCGCTGGCCGTCCATCGATGGGTAAAACCACCTTTGCGATGAACCTGGTGGAAAACGCCGTGTTGCGCAGCGAGAAGGCCGTCCTGGTTTACTCCCTCGAGATGCCAGGCGAATCGCTGATCATGCGTATGCTGTCTTCCCTGGGGCGTATCGACCAGACCAAGGTCCGTTCCGGTCAGCTTGAAGACGACGACTGGCCACGCCTGACCTCGGCGGTCAACCTGCTCAACGACCGTAAGTTGTTCATCGACGATACCGCCGGCATCAGCCCGTCGGAAATGCGCGCCCGAACCCGCCGTCTGGTGCGTGAACATGGCGAAGTCGGCTTGATCATGATCGACTACCTGCAACTGATGCAGATCCCGGGTTCCAGTGGCGATAACCGGACCAACGAGATTTCCGAAATCTCCCGGTCCCTGAAAGCCCTGGCGAAAGAATTCCAATGCCCGGTGGTGGCGTTGTCCCAGCTCAACCGTTCCCTGGAGCAGCGGCCGAACAAACGCCCGGTGAACTCCGACTTGCGGGAATCCGGAGCGATCGAGCAGGACGCCGACGTGATCATGTTCGTTTATCGCGACGAGGTGTATCACCCGGAGACCGAGCACAAGGGCATTGCTGAAATCATCATCGGCAAGCAGCGGAACGGCCCGATCGGCTTTATCCGCCTGGCGTTCATCGGCAAGTACACCCGCTTCGAGAACCTGGCGCCGGGTAGCTATAACTTCGACGACGACGAGTAACCTGTGGGAGCGGGCTTGCTCGCGAAGGCGGTATGTCAGATAACATCAATGTTGACTGATGCACCGCCTTCGCGAGCAAGCTCGCTCCCACATGTGCTCCACCAATTTCCGACCATAACCGTCGGAATTGGTCAAAATTTGTGCTATATTCCGCGCCCGCGAAATTCAATGAAAGCCAACACCGGTTATCGACATGCAAGCAGCCAAGCCGTTATTTGACTATCCCAAGTACTGGGCCGAATGTTTCGGGCCAGCGCCGTTCCTGCCCATGAGCAGGGAGGAGATGGATCAGCTCGGCTGGGATTCCTGCGACATCATCATCGTCACCGGTGATGCGTACGTCGATCACCCGTCGTTCGGCATGGCGATCATCGGCCGGCTGCTGGAGTCCCAGGGCTTCCGCGTCGGGATCATTGCCCAGCCGAACTGGCAGTCCAAAGACGATTTCATGAAGCTCGGTGAGCCGAACCTGTTCTTCGGTGTCGCGGCCGGCAACATGGACTCGATGATCAACCGCTATACCGCGGACAAGAAAATCCGTTCCGACGATGCCTATACGCCGGGTGGCTTGGCCGGCAAGCGGCCGGACCGCGCCAGCCTGGTCTACAGCCAGCGCTGCAAGGAAGCCTACAAGCACGTGCCGATCGTACTCGGCGGTATCGAAGCATCCCTGCGCCGCATCGCGCATTACGATTACTGGCAAGACCGTGTCCGCAACTCGATCCTGATCGACGCCTGCGCCGACATCCTGCTTTATGGCAACGCCGAGCGAGCAATCGTTGAAGTCGCCCAGCGTCTGTCGTTCGGTCACAAGATCGAAGACATCACCGACGTGCGCGGCACCGCGTTCATTCGTCGTGACACGCCGAAAGACTGGTATGAAGTCGACTCCACGCGCATCGACCGTCCGGGCAAGATCGACAAGATCATCAACCCGTACGTGAATACCCAGGACACCCAAGCCTGCGCCATCGAGCAGGAAAAGGGGCCGGTCGAGGATCCGCAGGAAGCCAAGGTCGTACAGATCCTGGCCAGCCCGCGCATGACCCGCGACAAGACCGTGATCCGCTTGCCGTCGGTTGAAAAAGTCCGTGGCGATGCGGTGCTTTATGCCCACGCCAACCGCGTATTGCACCTGGAAACCAACCCGGGCAACGCCCGTGCGCTGGTGCAGAAGCACGGCGAAGTCGACGTCTGGTTCAACCCGCCACCGATTCCGATGACCACCGAAGAAATGGACTACGTGTTCGGCATGCCTTATGCGCGCATTCCGCACCCGGCGTACGGCAAGGAGAAGATCCCGGCCTACGACATGATCCGTTTCTCGGTGAACATCATGCGTGGCTGCTTCGGCGGCTGCACCTTCTGCTCGATCACCGAGCACGAAGGCCGGATCATCCAGAACCGTTCCCACGAGTCGATCATTCGCGAAATCGAAGAAATTCGCGACAAGGTCCCGGGCTTTACTGGCGTGATCTCCGACCTCGGTGGCCCGACTGCGAACATGTACCGCATCGCCTGCAAGAGCCCGGAAATCGAATCCGCGTGCCGCAAGCCATCGTGCGTGTTCCCTGGCATCTGCCCGAACCTGAACACCGACCACTCGGCGCTGATCCAGCTATACCGCAGCGCCCGTGAGTTGCCGGGCGTGAAGAAGATCCTGATCGCTTCCGGCCTGCGCTATGACCTCGCGGTCGAGTCGCCGGAGTACGTCAAGGAACTGGTGACCCACCACGTCGGTGGCTACCTGAAGATCGCCCCGGAACACACCGAGGAAGGTCCGCTCAACCAGATGATGAAACCGGGCATCGGCAGCTATGACAAGTTCAAGCGCATGTTCGAGAAGTACTCCAAGGAAGCGGGCAAGGAGCAGTACCTGATTCCGTACTTCATCGCCGCCCACCCGGGCACCACCGATGAAGACATGATGAACCTGGCCCTGTGGCTCAAGGGCAACGGCTTCCGTGCCGATCAGGTGCAGGCGTTCTACCCGTCGCCGATGGCCACCGCCACCGCGATGTACCACTCGGGCAAGAACCCGCTGCGCAAGGTCACCTACAAGAGTGACGCGGTGACCATCGTCAAGAGCGAAGAGCAGCGTCGTCTGCACAAGGCGTTCTTGCGTTATCACGACCCGAAAGGCTGGCCGATGCTGCGTGAGGCGTTGACCCGCATGGGCCGCGCCGACCTGATCGGGCCGGGCAAGAACCAGTTGATTCCTTTGCATCAGCCGTCGACTGACAGCTACCAGAGCGCCCGTCGCAAGAACTCGACGCCGGCTGGCAGCCACAAGGTTGCGGGGGAAAAGACCACCAAGATCCTGACCCAGCATACCGGCCTGCCACCACGTGCCAGCGATGGCGGCAACCCGTGGGACAAGCGCGAACAGGCCAAGGCTGCGGCGTTTGCCCGTAACCAGCAGGCGGCCAAGGAGCGCAAGGACGCGGCCAAGGGCAAGGGCCCCAAACCGACCCGCAAGCCGGTCGTGCCGCGCTAAGCCGCGCTTGAGCTGAACAGAACGCCAACCTTCGGGTTGGCGTTTTGCATTGTGCGCCAGGCATGGCGCGTTGCGCGCAAGCGCAACCAGCTTGGCTGTGGTGGCCTCGCTGGTGACTTGGAGGTGAAAGTCCTCTACACACCCGGCAAGGGGAAGTGTTAGCCAGAGGCAAGGGTGTCGCGGGCGACTGCGAATCTGAAGGAAGCCCGAGGCAAAATGCTGGCCTGACGAACAGGAAGCGGATAGAGGCGGCGCAGCGGGGTGAGATGGCAATGCTCATCAAAGCCCAGTACTTGCACGGAACGCTGTGACGTAGATCCGACAGGCATAAGCAGGAAGGTCGCGCGAATTACCCTGGGAGATCTGCACGTTTGCCACTGTGCTACCGAGTGTCGTAAGGCTTCGGGACGAGCGTGCAGAAGTCAGCCGAGGCCGTAGTAAGTGGCGAATAACCCCGTCACCGAGGGCTGAACAGGTTGTGCCGCCAGTAGGCGTTAGAGTCTCGTTGAATGCTGAAACGCAGAATGTTCTCCAAGAGAAAACTGTTCCCCCGAGTCCCGGACGGTACCCGAGGATGACGGCTGACAGGGCGCAAGCATCGACGGCGTCTGTGACGTGGACGAACGCGGAGCCGGATACGCTGATGGAGCGGGTGCTTGCACCGGCCAACCTCAAGCGTGCGTATCAACGCGTGGTCAGCAACAAGGGCGCACAGGGTGCCGATGGCATGACGGTCGACCAGTTGGCGGACTACGTGAAGCAGTATTGGCCGATCCTCAAGGCTCGGTTGCTGGCCGGCGAGTACCACCCGCAAGGTGTACGCGCCGTCGAAATCCCCAAACTCAAAGGCGGAACGCGGCAACTGGGTATTCCCAATGTCGTGGATCGCCTGATCCAACAGGCTTTGCTGCAACAGCTCACGCTGATCTTCGATCCTTTGTTCTCGGATTACAGCTACGGCTTTCGTCCGGGCAGAAGCGCTCATCAAGCCATCGAAACCGCCCGCGCCCACGTAACAGCGGGACATCGCTGGTGCGTGGAACTTGATCTGGAGAAGTTCTTCGATCGAGTGAACCACGACGTGCTGATGGCTTACATGGCGCGTCAAATCGAAGACAAGCGAGTGCTCACACTGATCCGCCGTTACCTCGAAGCGGGAACGATGTCGGGCGGACTCGTCAGCCAACGACAGGAGGGTACGCCGCAAGGCGGCCCGCTTTCGCCGCTGCTGTCGAATATCTTGCTCAACGAACTTGACCGAGAGTTGGAACAGCGGGGCCATCGATTTGTACGCTATGCCGACGATGCGAACATCTATGTGCGTAGTCGTCGTGCCGGTGAGCGAGTGATGGCTAATGTTGAGCGCTTCTTGAATCAGCGTCTGAAACTGACGCTGAACCGGGAAAAGAGCCGAGTGGCACGGCCTTGGGCCTGCGACTATCTAGGTTACGGGATGAGCTGGCATCGACAGCCGAGGTTGAAAGTGGCGACGATGAGTCTGGGTCGCTTGCGCGACCGTCTCAGAGACCTGCTGCGCGGAGCACGGAGTTGCAAAATGGCAACGGTCATTGAACGCATAAACCCGGTGCTGCGTGGCTGGGCAGGTTACTTCAAGCTCAGTCAGAGCAAGCGTTCACTTGAGGATCTGGATGGTTGGGTGCGTCGTAAACTTCGCTGTGCCATCTGGCGCCAATGGAAGCAGCCCTTTACCAGGGCGCGCAATCTGATGCGTCTGGGGCTGAGCGAGGCGCGCGCCTGTAAGTCAGCGTCCAAAGGGCTGGGCCCATGGTGGAACTCTGGAGGATCACATATGAATCAGGCACTCCCGAAGAAGCTATGGGACAGCCTTGGGCTGATCTCAATATTGGATACGATAAACGGCTTAGTCGCATGACTTGAACCGCCGTATACGGAACCGTACGTACGGTGGTGTGAGAGGACGGCGGCTGTGAAGCCGCCTCCTACTCGATTCAGGGTTTAACCATTTGTGCTGGAGCTACTGGCCTCTTCGCGGGCAAGCCCGCTCCCACAGTGTTTTGAGGTGAATCACAAATTGTGTGAACACCAAAGATCTCTGTGGGAGCGGGCTTGCCCGCGAAGAGGCCGGAACTACCAACCAATTTTTGGTTGGTCGCCACATTTACGTGCACCTACGCCAAACCATTTTCCTGCATCGCCCGATTTTGGTGCTGTACTGCCTCAGGCAATCAAAGAAAGCGCCAGCACTGCTGGATGGCATAAGTCTTGCGCGCTTTCCCATACGCTTAAGGCTCGCAGGAGGCACGCCGTGTCGATTCATGTCGCATTGCACCACATCACACATTACCGCTATGACCGCGCTGTCGAGCTCGGCCCGCAGATCGTTCGCCTGCGTCCCGCAGCCCACAGCCGTACGCGGATTCTGTCCTATGCGCTGAAAGTCTCCCCCGAACAGCACTTCATCAACTGGCAGCAGGACCCTCAGGGCAATTACCTGGCGCGGCTGGTGTTCCCGGAAAAAACCGAGGAATTGCGAATCGAAGTCGATCTGCTGGCAGAAATGGCGATCTTCAATCCGTTCGACTTCTTCCTCGAACCCTACGCGGAAAAAATCCCCTTCGCCTATGCCGCGGATGAGCGCAAGGAGCTGGCGCCGTACCTGGAAACCCTGCCCCTGACGCCGAAGTTCAAGGCCTATCTGGACGCTATCGACCGCACACCGTTGCCCGCCGTGGACTTTCTCGTCGCGCTCAACCAGCGTTTGAGCGAAGACATCGACTACCTGATCCGCATGGAGCCCGGCGTACAAACACCTGAGCACACCCTCGACCAGGCCTCCGGTTCGTGCCGCGACTCCGCTTGGTTGCTGGTGCAACTGCTGCGCAACCTGGGGCTGGCGGCGCGTTTTGTGTCGGGCTACCTGATCCAGCTGACCGCCGACGTCAAAAGTCTCGACGGTCCGTCCGGTACCGAGGTGGATTTCACCGACCTGCATGCCTGGTGCGAGGTGTACCTGCCCGGCGCAGGCTGGATCGGCCTGGATGCGACCTCCGGACTGTTTGCCGGTGAAGGACACATTCCGTTGGCCTGTAGTCCCGATCCGTCCTCTGCGGCGCCGATCAGTGGCTTGGTTGAACCCTGCGAGTGCGAGTTCAGCCACGAAATGTCCGTGGAGCGGATTTGGGAGGCGCCACGGGTCACCAAGCCCTACACCGACGAACAGTGGCTGGCGATCCAGGCCCTGGGCCGGCAGATCGATGCCGACTTGCTGGAGGGCGATGTGCGCTTGACCATGGGTGGCGAGCCGACCTTTGTGTCCATCGATGACCCGGACGGCGCCGAGTGGAATACCGCGGCACTGGGGCCGGATAAACGACGGTTGTCCGCCGAACTGTTCCAGCGCATGCGCAAGCACTACGCGCCCCAGGGGCTGGTGCATTTCGGGCAGGGCAAGTGGTACCCCGGCGAGCAACTGCCGCGCTGGTCGCTCAATTGCTACTGGCGCCGTGACGGCGTGCCGATCTGGCACAACAGCGCGCTGATCGCCGACGAGCAGGAAGACTATGACGCCGACGGTGCGCTGGCCGGGCGTTTTCTGGCGAGTGTCGCCGAACGCCTGAAGATTCCGACACGCTTTGTGTTTGCGGCCTACGAAGACAATTTCTATTACCTCTGGCGCGAAGGGATGCTGCCGCAAAACGTCAGCGCCGAAGACTCGCGTCTGGAAGAGCCTTTGGAGCGTGAGCGTCTGCGCAAGGTCTTCAGTCAAGGCCTGGACAAGGTCATCGGCCAGGTCCTGCCGCTGGCGCGCACCGCCAAGGGTGATCAGTGGCAGAGCGGGCGCTGGTATCTGCGCGATGAGCACTGCCGCCTGGTGCCGGGAGACTCGCCGCTGGGTTATCGCTTGCCGCTGGGTTCGCAGCCTTGGGTGAAAGCGGCGGAATATCCGTTCATTCATCCGCAAGACCCGAATCAGGATTTCCCGCCGCTGCCCGACACCACGCAACTGCAAAGCCAAAGCGAGGCTGCCGAGGTACAAGAGCGCGCACCGAAGATCGACGAATCCGCCGACTGGCTGACCCGTACCGCCTTCTGTGCCGAAGCCCGGGAAGGCCGGTTGTACCTGTTCATGCCGCCGCTGGAGCGGGCCGAGGATTACCTCGAACTGGTCGCTGCCATCGAAGCCACCGCTGAAGAGTTGATGTGCCCGGTGTTGCTGGAGGGCTATGAGCCGCCGAGCGATCCACGCCTGAGCAACTTCCGTATCACCCCGGATCCCGGGGTGATTGAGGTCAACGTACAGCCGTCCGCGACCTGGGATGAATTGGTCGAGCGCACCGAATTCCTCTACGAAGAAGCGCGCCAGACCCGGCTGACCACCGAAAAATTCATGATCGACGGCCGGCATACCGGCACGGGCGGCGGTAACCATTTCGTGCTGGGTGGCGCGACACCGGGGGACTCGCCGTTTCTGCGTCGCCCGGATCTGCTGCGCAGCCTGATCAGCTACTGGCACAACCATCCGTCGCTGTCCTACCTGTTTTCCGGATTGTTCATCGGCCCGACGTCCCAAGCGCCCCGTGTCGATGAAGCACGCAACGATGCCTTGTACGAACTGGAAATCGCTTTCGCGCAGATGCCTGAACCGGGTGAGGAATGTCCGCCATGGCTGGTGGATCGACTGCTGCGCAATCTGCTGATCGATGTGACCGGCAACACCCACCGCGCCGAGTTCTGCATCGACAAGCTCTATTCGCCGGACGGTGCCACCGGGCGCCTCGGATTGCTGGAGCTGCGTGCATTCGAGATGCCGCCCCATGCGCGCATGAGCCTGGCGCAACAGCTGTTGCTGCGGGCGCTGGTCGCGCGGTTCTGGCGCGAGCCCTATGCACCGCCGAAACTGGCGCGCTGGGGCACGGAGCTGCACGATCGTTTCCTGTTGCCGCACTTTATCGAGCAAGACTTCGCCGATGTCATCGTCGACCTCAACGCCGCCGGTTATCCGGTGCGGGCCGAATGGTTCGCCGCGCATCTGGAGTTCCGTTTCCCCAAGGTTGGCGACTACGCCGTCAGTGGCATTGCGCTGGAGTTGCGCCAGGCGCTCGAGCCCTGGCACGTGCTGGGCGAAGAGGGCGCCATGGGCGGTACGGTGCGTTACGTGGATTCGTCGCTGGAGCGTTTGCAGGTCAAGCTCAGTGGCTTGCCACCACAGCGTTATCTGCTGACCTGCAACGGCATTCCGGTGCCATTGCAGCCCACCGGGCGTGTAGGTGAATTCGTCGCGGGCGTGAGATTTCGTGCCTGGCAACCGGCCAATTGTCTGCAACCGACCATCCCGGTCCACGCGCCGCTGGTGTTCGACCTGCTCGACACCTGGATGCAGCGTTCGCTGGGCGGTTGCCAGTATCACGTCGCCCATCCGGGCGGGCGCAACTACGACAGCTTGCCGGTGAACGCCAATGAAGCGGAGAGCCGGCGAATGGCGCGCTTCTTCCGCATCGGACACACGCCAGGGAAACTTCCTGTACCCAATCTGGAAATCAGCGACGAGCTGCCGATGACACTCGATTTGCGACGTTTCTAAACCGTCCGCGACGCTCGGATTTTTCGTATATCCGGGCGTCACGAGCCTGCGTTAGTCTGACCCTTCATTGCTGTCTGCCGAGTTTTCCATGCCTGACCTGCTAGACCGCTACCCGCTGACGGCGGGCACCTATCACGAACTGCTCGACGACGGTGGCGCCGTGCGCCCGCACTGGCGCCGGCTGTTCGAACAGTTGCAACGCAGCACGCCGGCACAACTGGTGCAGCGTCAGGCCCTGCTGACCCGGCAGATTCAGGAAAACGGCGTTACCTATAACGTCTATGCCGATCCCAAGGGCGCGGACCGGCCGTGGGAGCTGGACCTGCTGCCCCATGTCATCGCGGCTGATGAGTGGCAACAATTGTCGGCCGGCATCGCTCAGCGGGCGCGATTGCTCAATGCCGTGTTGGCTGACCTTTACGGTCCGCAACGGCTGATTGCCGAAGGTCTGCTGCCCGCCGAACTGGTGTTCGGTCACAACAACTTCCTTTGGCCCTGTCAGGGCATCAGCCCGCCTGACGGAGCCTTTCTGCATCTGTATGCCGTGGATCTGGCACGCACACCCGATGGCCGCTGGTGGGTGACGGCGGATCGCACCCAGGCTCCGTCGGGTGCCGGGTATGCGCTGGAAAACCGCACGATTGTGTCCCGGGCCTTTCCCGAGTTGTACCGCGATCTGAAAGTGCAGCACCTGGCCGGGTTCTTCCGCACCTTGCAGGAAACCCTGGCCCGTCAGGCCCCGAGTGACGGTGATGCGCCGTTGGTGGTGCTGTTGACACCGGGGCGTTTCAACGAAAGCTATTTTGAACATCTGTATCTCGCTCGCCAGCTCGGTTATCCGCTGGTGGAGGGCGGCGACCTGACAGTGCGCGACGCCACGGTTTACTTGAAAACCCTGAGTGGTCTGCGTCGGGTCCACGCGATCATGCGTCGGCTCGACGATGATTTCTGCGACCCGCTGGAGCTGCGTACTGACTCAGCCCTCGGCGTACCGGGCCTGCTGGAAGCCGTGCGGCAAGGGCGGGTGCTGGTGACCAACGCCCTCGGCAGCGGTGTGCTGGAATCGCCGGGCTTGTTGGGTTTTCTGCCGAGGATCAATCAATTCCTGTTTGGCGAAGAGCTGATCCTGCCGTCCATCGCGACTTGGTGGTGTGGCGAAGCGCCGGTTTTGGCCCAGGCCCTGGAGAAACTGCCGGAATTGCTGATCAAACCGGCGTTTCCGTCCCAGAGCTTTGCACCGGTATTTGGCCGCGATTTGAGTGAAAAACAGCGCCAGGAACTCGCCGAGCGCATGCAGGCACGGCCATACGCCTATGTCGCGCAAGAACTCGCGCAATTGTCCCAGGCGCCGATCTGGCAAGCCGAAGATGGTCAACTGCAACCCCGTGCGATCGGCATGCGCGTGTATGCGGTGGCCAGTCGTGAGGGTTACCGGGTCTTGCCTGGCGGCTTGACCCGGGTCGCCGCCCAAGCCGATGCCGAAGTGGTGTCGATGCAGCGCGGCGGCGCCAGCAAGGACACCTGGGTGCTGGGCGAGCGTGCGCCCAGCGGCGAACAATGGAAGGCCCAGCGCAACATAGGTGTGCATGACCTGGTGCGGCGCGATCCGTACCTGCCGTCGCGGGTGGTGGAAAACCTGTTCTGGTTCGGTCGTTACTGCGAACGTTGCGATGACAGTGCCCGTTTGCTGCGCATCATGCTGGCGCGCTATGTCGACGGCGACGACCCGCAAGCCCTGCAGGCCGCGGTGGACCTCGGTGAACGGCTGATGCTGCTGCCCGAGGAGGGCGAGTTGCCGGAGCGCCTGTTGGCGGCGTTGCTCGGCGATGACTGGCCGTTCAGTCTGCGTTCCAACCTGCAACGCTTGCAGTGGGCCGCTTCGCAGGTGCGCGGCAAGCTCTCGCGGGAAAACTGGCAGGCGCTGGTGGAGTTGCAGCGCGAAGCCATGGAGCTGGAAACCGAAGAGCCGGATTTCGGCGAGTTGCTGGATTTCCTCAACCGTCTGGTGATGTCCCTGGCGGCGTTGTCCGGCTTTGCCCTGGACGACATGACCCGGGACGAAGGCTGGCGTTTCCTGATGATTGGCCGGCGGATCGAGCGCCTGCAATTTCTCAGCGGCAGCCTGGCGGCGTTCCTGCGCGGCGCTGGGGCTTTCGACCAGGCCGGGCTGGAATGGCTGCTGGAACTGGGCAACAGCAGCATCACCTACCGTTCTCGATACCTGGCGGTGGCGCAGCTGATCCCGGTGCTCGACCTGCTATTGCTCGACGAGCAGAACCCTCACGCAGTGTTGTTCCAGTTGAAACTGGTGACCCGCACCCTCAAACGCCTCAACGATGACTTTGGCGTGCCGCGCGAAGCAGCGCTGCCACAATTGGTCGAGCGTCTGGCGCGATTCGATCTGGGCTGCCTGGAAAACCCGCTGTTCGGCGACGCGAGTGTTCGCGCCGCCATCGAGGGGCTGGCCGCGCTGCTGCAAGAGATCGCCGACGCCAGCGGGCAAGTTTCCGATCGCCTGGCGCTACGGCATTTCGCCCATGTCGACGATGTCAGCCAGCGCACGGTGTCCGTCTGATGAGTGCTCATTACCAGATTTTCCACGATACCCATTATCACTACGACAGCCCGGTGTCCCTGGCCCAGCAACTGGCGCATTTGTGGCCACGGCCTTGTGCCTGGCAGCGCTGCACCGACCGGCAATTGCAGATCAGCCCCGAGCCGACCTCGCGTCGCGATGAACTGGATGTATTCGGCAATCCGCTGACCCGGCTGGCGTTCGAGCGTCCCCACGATGAATTGCTGGTCAACGCCAGCCTGACCATTGAAGTGCTGCCCCGACCTGCGTTGGAATTCAATCTGTCACCAGCGTGGGAACAGACCCGTAGCGCGCTGACCTACAGCAGCCAACCGCTGTCGCCCGAGCTACTCGAAGCCTGCCGATACCGGTTTGAATCGCCGTATGTGCATTTGAAGAAAAACTTCGTCGAGTTCTCGCAAAGCTGTTTTCCGCCCGGTCGAGCGTTGTTGCTCGGCGTGCAGGCGCTGATGGAGAAAATCTTCAGCGAGTTCACCTTCGATGCCGAAGCGACCCAGGTGGCGACGCCGCTGGTGGAGGTGCTGGAGCGCCGACGCGGAGTCTGCCAGGACTTTGCCCACCTGATGCTCGCCTGCGTACGTTCCAGAGGGTTGGCGGCGCGGTACATCAGCGGCTACCTGCTGACCCAGCCACCGCCGGGTCAGCCACGGCTGATCGGCGCTGATGCGTCCCACGCCTGGGTCTCGGTGTTTTGCCCGGTGCTGGGGTGGGTGGATTTCGATCCGACCAACAATGTGCAACCGGCACTGGAGCACATCACCCTGGCCTGGGGCCGGGATTTTTCCGATGTGTCGCCGTTGCGGGGGGTGATTCTGGGCGGAGGCAATCACGACCCGGAAGTTCGGGTAACGGTGATGCCACTGGAGTAATGAAGATCAAATGTGGGAGCGGGCTTGCTCGCGAAGACGGAGTGTCAGGAACATCATTTTTGGATGTGAAACCGCTTTCGCGAGCAAGCCCGCTCCCACAGGGAATTACGGTGTTTTGGAGTCATTCGATTGGCCTGTGAGGGTCGGCAGCAAAGCTGCCAACCCTGGACACAGATCCTGTGGGCCTGATCAGATCAACCGGCCCGGAGGTTCTCAGGCGTCGGGCGCCGAGTCTTTCGGTGCATCAACATCGTCTTCTGCCGCCACTTCACCCTCAGGGTTCAGTGCCGCTTCTTCAGCTGTAGCTTTCTTGCGCTGAAGCTTTTCCTCTTTCTTCTGCTCCTTGGCCAAGTCTCTCTGACGTTTGGCGAAGGAATAATTAGGTTTGGCCATGGGCGATCCTCTGGGGTCGAAGGTGAGGTTGAGCGGCGCATATTCTGCCCTGTATCGGTGCCAAGCCGTTAGCTGGGTTTTTGCTCGGCCCATTTTGGCGCTATGGACGGTTGCCAGGCATCCAGAGCATCGAGCAGGGTTTGCGGCGATTCGCTCACTTGCAGCATGTCACGGTGCTGCCCGCGAACGAAGCCTTCGCCGACGATATGATCGAGAAAAGACGTCAATTTGCTGTAGAAACCGTTCACTTCCAGCAAACCCAGCGGTTTGCCGTGGTAGCCGAGCTGGCCCCAGGTCCAGACTTCGAACAGTTCTTCGAGGGTGCCAAGGCCGCCGGGCAGCGCGATAAAGGCATCGCTGAGTTCGGCCATCCGCGCCTTGCGCGCGTGCATGCCATCGACGACTTCCAGGCGAGTCAGGCCGCTGTGGCCGATTTCCTTGTCCTTGAGGCTTTGCGGGATGATACCGATCACTTCACCGCCGGCCGCCAGGGCCGCATCGGCGACGATGCCCATCAGGCCCACGGCGCCACCGCCATACACCAGGGTCAGCTTGCGCTCGGCCAACGCGCGGCCAAGGGCCACGGCTGCTTCGCGGTAAGCGGGGTTGGTGCCGGTGCTGGCACCACAAAATACACAAACGGATGTTAAAGACATGCCTTGCTCCATGGTCGATCAGGACCACAGAGTAAAGGCAGGCGCACGGCACTCCAAGGGCTAGACTTGTTGTTCCGGGGTTTCGTACGTACCGCTGGCGCCGCAAGCGTAGGCGGCCAGCAAACTGCACAACAGGCTGTTGATCGACATGACAGACGTTCCATTTGAAGGGGGACGGCCTGATGATAGGCCCGGGCCAGACACTTGGCCGGTAGATAATTTGCATCGGCGTCATAGCCCGAAAGTTGTATACAATTTTTGATTCAAGTCATATGAACTTGCGAAGTTTTCAGGCAGTCTTCTGTTCATTCGCGATTTCGTTAACCCTGCCTTGGAGATTCACCATGTTTGCCAAACTTGTTGCGGTATCCCTGTTGACACTGGCCAGCAGCCAATTGATGGCTGCAGAGTGCAAAGTCACCGTCGACTCCACCGACCAGATGTCTTTCGACACGAAGGCCATTGAAATCGACAAGAGCTGCAAGACGTTTACCGTGGAACTCAAGCACTCCGGCAGTTTGCCGAAGAACGTCATGGGCCATAACTGGGTGCTGAGTAAAGAAGCCGACATGCAGCCGATCGCTACCGACGGCCTGAGCGCCGGCATCGACAAGAACTACCTGAAAGAAGGCGATGCCCGCGTGATCGCCCACACCAAGATCATCGGCGCCAAGGAAACCGACTCGGTGACCTTCGATGTGTCCAAGCTCGCGGCCGGTGAAAAGTACGGTTTCTTCTGCTCGTTCCCGGGCCACATCTCGATGATGAAAGGCACCGTGACCCTGAAGTAATCAGGCGCACCGCGTCATCGTTCTTCGCGAGCAAGCCCGCTCCCACAAGGTTCTATGTCGGACACAATTTTTGTGAACACCTGAAACCCTGTGGGAGCGGGCTTGCCCGCGAAGAGGCCAGAAGTATCGACGCATATTTGGCCAAAGAAAAAGCCCGCTGAAGCTCAACACTTCAGCGGGCTTTTTCATTCAATCACCAATCACGGTGCAAACGGCATTACCCGCTTGTGATGGGTCTTGTTGTAGGTATCAACAATGATCTTGAACGCCTCTTCACGCACCGGGTCGCCGTGCAGGAAGGCATCGATCTCGGCGTAGGTCACGCCGTGGGACGCTTCGTCCGGCTTGCCCGGCGACAGGTCTTCGAGGTCGGCGGTCGGGACTTTCTCCACCAGCGACTCCGGCGCGCCGAAGCTGCGGGCGATGGCGCGGACCTGGTTTTTCACCAGGCCACTCAGTGGCGCCAGGTCGCAGGCGCCGTCACCGAACTTGGTGAAGAAACCCATCACCGCTTCCGCCGCGTGATCGGTGCCGATCACCAGGCCATGGGTCGCGCCGGCGATAGTGTACTGGGCGACCATGCGCATGCGCGCCTTGGTGTTGCCGAGCACGAAATCCACCGACACCGCATGTTTGCCTTCGAAAGCCGCCACTTCATTGGCCAGGGCTTTGACCGCCGGGCCGATGTTCACGGTGTGGCGCTCGTCCGGCTTGATGAAGTCCACCGAAGCCTGGGCGTCGTGCTCATCGAACTGGGTTTCGTAGGGCAGGCGCACGGCGATGAATTTGTAGGCGGCATCACCGCTGCGCTGGCGCAGTTCACGGACGGCCCGTTGGGCCAGCAGGCCGGCGGTCAGGGAGTCGACACCGCCACTGATGCCCAGTACCAGGGTCTTGAGCCCGGAGTTGACGAGGCAGTCCTGAATGAAGGTCGCCCGCCGGGCGACTTCGGCCTCAAGGGCGGCTTCGTCGGCGAATGGCGGCTGGACCTTGAGCTGTTCAGCAATCTCACGCTGTACGGCTTGCATGAATTCACTCCTTGCTTGATGTACTTGAAAGGGTGGCAGGAACCTGGAAAACGTGTCGCAAGTAAGCGACGAAATTCGGGTCTTTGCAGTGCGTCTTGCCTGGCTCGTCGGAGATCTTCGCCACCGGCTGGCCGTTGCAGGCGGCCATTTTAAGCACGATGCTCATCGGTTCGACACCCGGAATATCACAGGTCAGGTTGGTGCCGATGCCGAAGCTGACATTGATCCGACCGCGCAGCGCCCGGAATATTTCCAGGCACTTGGGCAATGTCAGGCTGTCGGAGAAGGTCAGTGTCTTGCTCATCGGGTCGATGCCGAGCTTGTGATAGTGGGCGATGGCTTTTTCCGCCCACAGCACCGGATCGCCTGAATCGTGGCGCAAACCGTCGAAAAGCTTGGCGAAAAACAGATCGAAATCGCCGAGGAAGGCATCCATGGTGATGCAGTCGGTCAGGGCAATCCCCAGCAGGCCACGGTATTCGCGGACCCAGCAATCGAGTGCGGCGATCTGGCTGTCGATCAGCCGCGGGCCGAGTTGCTGGTGCGCCATGATCCATTCGTGGGCCATGGTGCCCAGGGGTTTCATGTCCAGTTCCCGGGACAGGTGTACGTTGCTGGTGCCGACGAAGCGTCCGGGGAAGTCGTGCTTGAGCACATTCACCACTTCTTCCTGCACCCGATACGAGAAGCGACGGCGCGTGCCGAAATCGGCCACCTGCAATTCGGACAATTCATCACTGCTGGCGTTGGCGCTCAGCCAGTCGAACTTGCGGTAGAGCTGCTCACGGGCCTGCTCCAGAACGACTTCGCGGTAGCGATAGCGATTGCGCACCTCGCTGACCAGGGCCAGAAGCGGTACTTCGAACAGGATCACATGCAGCCAGGGGCCCCGCAGGCGGATAAACAGTTCACCGTTTTCGAGGCCGGTGTGGATGTAGCGCAGGTTAAAGCGGAACAAACCGAGAAAACGCAGGAAGTCCGGCTTCAGGAAGCTGATGCGTTCCAGAAAGCTCAACTGGTCGGCACTCAGGCTCAGTTCGGCCAGGCGCTCGATCTGGAAACGGATTTCCGCCAGGTACGGGCGCAAGTCCTCGCTGTTACGGCAACGAAACTCCCATTCGACTTCGACGTTCGGGTAGTTGTGCAGCACCGCCTGCATCATCGTCAGTTTGTAGAAGTCGGTGTCGAGCAGGTTCTGCACGATGCGATCGGCAAACACACTCTCGCTCATAACGGGGGTTCTCCACATTGAATAGAGCTAGTGGCGCATAACGGTGATGGGGATTGCCAGCAATTTTTTAGCCAGCAGCAGAACCTTGTGGGATTGTGCAGGGGCTTAATGTTGCACCGCCTCCGGGCTATCGATCTGCTCCAGCATCCACTTCACAAAGTCCCGCACCTTGGGCACTTCCGCCGAGTGTTCCGGGTAAGCAAGGTAATAGGCGTCGGTGCTGGGCATTGCATGCTGCCAGGGAATGACCAGCTTGCCGTCAGTCAGTTCCTCTTCCACCAGAAAGCGTGGCAGCAACGCCACGCCGCAACCGACCTGGGCGGCGCGGATGCACATATAAAAGGTTTCGAAGCGCGGGCCGTGGTAGCTGTGTTCGGTGTGGTAGCCCTGATGGTCGAACCAGTCATGCCAGGCCTGGGGGCGGGAAGCGTTTTGCAGCAAGACTAGGTCAGTCAGTTGCGTCGGATCGGTAAACGGTGTGTCCGGCAGGCTGCCCGGGGCGCACACTGGCACCAGCTCTTCGCCGAACAGCTTCAGGCATTCGGAGCCGGGCCGCGAGCCCTGGCCGAAGTAGAACGCCAGGTCGCTGCGACCTTGCAGCAGATCGTCGGCCTCCTGTTCGCTGCACAGGTCCAAGTGGATCGACGGGTGCCGCAGGCGCCAGCCTTTCAGGCGCGGCACCAGCCAGCGCGCACCGAAAGTCGGAGGCGTCGAGACGCGCAGGACTTCTGTTTCGCCACCGTAGGAACGCAGGTAATGGGTCGACATCTCGACCTGCGTGAGGATTTTTCGCACTTCAACCAGGTACAGGTCGCCGGCCGGCGTCATCTGCAGCCGGCGGCGCACCCGGCGAAACAGCAGGTGTTGCAACAGCTCTTCGAGTTGCGCAACCTGTTTGCTCACGGCGCTCTGGGTCAGGTTCAACTCTTCGGCGGCCCGGGTGAAGCTCAAGTGCCGGGTGACGGCCTCGAAGCACTGCAACGCAGCGATCGATGGCAAGTAGCGTTTATTCAGCATGGGCGGTCCTTGGTTCTTGTTTCTTATTGCCAGCAATGCACAGCATGAATAAACGGAATGATATCTCTCTTAATGGTCGTTTGTTGAGTAACCTCCGGGCAGCTAAAACTACAGGTCTGATCAGCCGTGAATTTCCGGCTGCACGTGTTCTGTCTTTTGCTTGAGGAGTGACCCATGGTTGCCGCATTGCTTGATCGTCTAGGTGTGAACCCGGCCCTGTACCAGAACGGCAAAGTGCCGGTGCATTCGCCGATCGATGGCAGCAGGATCGCCGCCGTGAACTGGGAAGGCGCTGCTGAAGTCGAGCAGCACATCAGTCGCGCAGATCATGCGTTCGAACTGTGGCGCAAGGTTCCGGCGCCGCGCCGTGGCGAGCTGGTGCGACAACTGGGCGATATCCTGCGTGAATACAAGGCTGACCTCGGCGAGCTGGTGTCCTGGGAAGCCGGCAAGATCACCCAGGAAGGCCTGGGTGAAGTTCAGGAAATGATCGACATCTGCGACTTCGCCGTCGGCCTGTCCCGTCAGCTGTACGGTTTGACCATCGCCTCCGAGCGTCCTGGCCATCACATGCGTGAAACCTGGCACCCGCTGGGCGTCGTCGGCGTGATCAGTGCGTTCAACTTCCCGGTCGCGGTCTGGGCCTGGAACGCCACCCTGGCGCTGGTCTGCGGCAACCCGGTGATCTGGAAGCCGTCGGAAAAGACCCCGCTGACCGCACTGGCTTGCCAGGCGCTGTTCGATCGTGTGCTGAAGAACTTCAGCGATGCGCCACCGCATCTGAGCCAGGTGATTATTGGCGGTCGCGATGCCGGCGAAGCCTTGGTCGATGATCCGCGTGTCGCGCTGGTCAGCGCTACCGGCAGCACCCGCATGGGCCGTGAAGTGGCGCCGAAAATCGCCGCCCGCTTCGCCCGCAGCATCCTGGAGCTGGGGGGCAACAACGCAATGATCCTCGGCCCAAGCGCCGACCTGGACATGGCCGTTCGCGCCATTCTGTTCAGCGCCGTCGGCACCGCCGGCCAGCGTTGCACCACTTTGCGCCGCCTGATCGCCCATGAATCGGTGAAAGAAGAAATCGTCACCCGCCTGAAAGCCGCGTACTCGAAAGTGCGTATCGGCCATCCGCTGGAAGGCAACCTGATCGGCCCGCTGATCGACAAGCAAAGCTTCGACAACATGCAGGACTCGCTGGAACAGGCCTTGAGCGAAGGCGGCCGGGTGTTTGGCGGTGAGCGTCAGTTGCAAGACAAGTTCCCGAATGCCTACTACGTGTCGCCGGCCATCGTCGAAATGCCGGAGCAGAGCGATGTGGTCTGCCACGAAACCTTCGCCCCGATCCTGTACGTGGTCGGTTACAGCGATTTCCAGGAAGCCCTGCGCCTGAACAACGCCGTGCCGCAAGGCCTGTCCTCGTGCATCTTCACCACCGACGTGCGTGAAGCCGAGCAGTTCATGTCGGCGGTGGGCAGCGACTGCGGCATTGCCAACGTCAACATCGGCCCGAGCGGCGCGGAAATCGGTGGCGCGTTTGGTGGCGAGAAAGAAACCGGCGGCGGTCGCGAGTCCGGCTCCGATGCGTGGCGCGGCTACATGCGCCGCCAGACCAACACCGTGAACTATTCGCTGGAGTTGCCGTTGGCGCAGGGTATTACGTTTGACTGAGTCTTGAGTCAAACAAGATCCCCTGTGGGAGCGGGCTTGCTCGCGAATGCAATCTGTCAGCCGACATTAATGGTGACTGACATACCGCTTTCGCGAGCAAGCCCGCTCCCACACTGATTTGTGTGGGTGGTTAGGTTTCATTTTCGGAGTCTGGCAATGCCGTTACGCGAAGAGTGTCTGTGGGAAAAACTGACGCCGCAGAGGCCGGACAATTCGGCCCTCAAGGGTGAGGTCTCGGTGGATGTCTGCGTCATCGGCGCCGGGTTTACCGGTTTGTCGGCGGCGGTGCATCTGCTGGAGCAAGGCAAGACCGTTTGTGTGCTGGAGGCTCACCGCGCCGGCCATGGTGGTTCGGGGCGCAACGTCGGGCTGGTCAATGCCGGGATGTGGATTCCCCCGGACGAGATCGAAGCCGGGTTCGGCGAGGCGGTCGGCAGCCAGCTCAACCGCATGCTGGGGGCGGCGCCATCGCTGGTGTTCAGCCTTGTGGACAAGTACAACATCGATTGCCAGTTGCGCCGCGAAGGCACGCTGCACATGGCGCACAACGCCCGCGGTGAAGCCGATCTGCGCAGTCGTGAAGAACAATGGAAACGTCGCGGTGCGCCGGTAGAGCTGCTCACCGGGCAAGCTTGTGAACAAGCCACCGGCACAAAAAAAATCGCCGCCGCGCTGCTCGATCGCCGCGCTGGCACGCTCAACCCGATGGCCTATACCACGGGGTTGGCCAAAGCGGCCATCGGCCTGGGTGGTCAATTATTCGATCACTCCCCGGTCACCCGACTTGAGCGTCAGGGCCAACGCTGGTCCGTGCAAACCGCCCAGGGCTCGGTCATGGCCGAGAAGGTGGTGATTGCCTCCAATGCCTACACCGAAGGCGACTGGACGGAACTGCGGCGCAATTTCTTCCCGGGTTATTACTATCAGGTGGCTTCGGTGCCGCTGACCGAAGAAGCCGCCCGGCAAATTCTGCCCGGTGGCCAAGGGTCCTGGGACACCCGGCAGGTGCTCAGTAGTATTCGTCGGGATAAAGACGGTCGCCTGCTGCTTGGCAGTCTGGGTAATGGCAATCAGAAACCGGCCTGGTTTCTCAAAGCCTGGGCCGACCGGGTGCAGCAACATTACTTCCCTTACCTGAAACCGGTGGAATGGGAGTGCACCTGGACCGGTTGCATCGCCTTTACCCCCGATCATTTGATGCGTCTATTCGAACCGGCGGCCGGTTTAGTGGCAGTCACCGGTTACAACGGCCGGGGCGTGACCACGGGAACGGTGGTCGGCAAGGCCTTTGCCGATTACCTGTGTAACGGAAATCCTCAAGCGCTACCGATTCCCTTTGCTCCCATGCAGCCACTGACCGGGGTGGGGTTGCGCAGCTGTCTGTATGAGGCGGGATTCTCGCTGTATCACGCAGGCCAGTGCCTGCGGATCGTGATCTGAAGGTTGATTTTTGCAGTGGGAAGCGGCGCTTTTTCGATCTGCAGCTAGCCTGTAGTGGTGCGGGTTGTAGCAGTCCCGCACCAGCAGTGTGCACTTCGGTGACGCACGTTGTTACAGGCTGGTTGCACGTCGTTTAAAGCTGCGGTTGCAATGATGGCGCAGGCGGGTTGCGCCTCAAAAAAATAATGGTTTCACCTTCCGCGGTTTAGACGGTTGCACGCCCAATGAAAATGGGACCGAAACAGTCGAAATAACAAGACAGCAGCGACTTTTTTCAGAATAAAAAACCGATGGCACGGCCCTTGCTCAGAGCATTCAGTGAAGTCGCAGTGCCAATTAAAAAAAACCATGGAGCACCACCTCATGTCCCAGACGTTTTACAAGAAAGGCTTTCTGGCCCTCGCAGTGGCAACTGCGCTGGGTGTTTCTGCGTTTGCTCAGGCTGACATCAAGATCGGCGTAGCGGGACCAATGACGGGCGCCAACGCGGCATTTGGCGAGCAGTACATGAAGGGTGCACAGGCAGCGGCCGATGCGGTCAACGCGGCGGGCGGGGTTAACGGGGAGAAAATCGTACTGGTCAAGGGCGATGACGCCTGCGAACCGAAACAGGCTGTGACGGTCGCCAAAGACCTGACCAACCAGAAAGTCGCCGGCGTGGTCGGTCACTTCTGCTCCTCGTCGACCATCCCGGCCTCCGAGATCTACGACGAAGCAGGCATCATTGCAATCACTCCAGGCTCCACCAACCCGGCTGTGACCGAGCGTGGCCTGAGCGCCATGTTCCGTATGTGCGGGCGTGACGACCAGCAAGGCATCGTGGCCGGCGACTACATCGTCGACGTGCTCAAGGGCAAGAAGGTTGTCGTGCTGCACGACAAGGACACCTACGGCCAGGGCCTGGCGGATGCCACCAAGGCTCAACTGGTCAAGCGCGGCGTAACGCCTGTGCTGTATGAAGGCCTGACCCGTGGCGAGAAAGACTTCAGCACCATCGTCACCAAGATCCGCGGCGCCGGCGCTGACGTCGTCTACTTTGGTGGTCTGCACCCGGAAGCCGGTCCTCTGGTGCGTCAACTGCGTGAACAAGGCCTGAAAGACGTCAAGTTCATGTCCGATGACGGCATCGTGACCGACGAACTGGTGACCACCGCTGGCGGTCCGCAATTCGTTGACGGCGTGCTGATGACCTTCGGTGCCGACCCACGCATGCTGCCAGACAGCAAGACCGTGGTAGACGCCTTCCGCAAGGCCGGTACCGAGCCTGAAGGCTACACCCTGTACGCCTACGCTTCGGTCCAGACCCTGGCAGCAGCCTTCAACGGCGCCAAGTCCAACAAGGGCGAAGAAGCGGCTGCATGGCTGAAGAAGAACCCGGTCAAGACCGTCATGGGCGAGAAGACCTGGGACAGCAAGGGCGACCTGAAAATCTCCGACTACGTGGTTTACCAGTGGGACAAGGATGGCAAGTACCACCAGCTGGAAAAACAGAAGTAAGGGCTGACTCAATCGGGTGAACCCCACGGGCCCCCTGTGGGAGCGAGGTTGCTCGCGATGACGGACTGGCAGGCGACAACTTTGTTGAATGTTCAACCGCTATCGCAGGCAAGCCAGCTCCCACAGGGGCCGTGGTGGCCTGCCTGATCGTGTCTGACATTGCTCCGACGTATATCTGTATTTTCCTTAGAAGAACCGCGCAGCCACATGTGCAGGTTCTCATTGCGTGAGATTGCGTTATGGATGGTATTTTCCTGCAGCAACTGGTCAACGGCCTGACCCTCGGGTCGGTCTATGGCCTGATCGCCATCGGCTACACAATGGTCTATGGCATCATCGGCATGATCAACTTCGCCCACGGCGAGGTTTACATGATTTCCGCTTACCTCGCGGCAATCAGTCTGGCTCTGCTGGCTTACTTCGGTATCGAATCCTTCCCGCTGCTGATGCTTGGCACACTGATCTTCACCATCGTCGTCACGGCGGTGTATGGCTGGGTCATCGAGCGCGTCGCCTACAAGCCCCTGCGCAACTCCACCCGACTCGCACCGTTGATCAGTGCGATCGGCATCTCCCTGATCCTGCAAAACTACGCACAGATCTCCCAGGGCGCGAAGCAACAAGGTGTTCCGACTTTGCTCTCGGGTGCCTGGCGCGTTGATATCGGTACCGGTTTCGTTCAGTTGACCTACACCAAGGTCTTCATTCTGGTCGCCGCGTTCGTCGGGATGGCTGCGCTGACCTACATCATCAAGTACACCAAGCTCGGCCGCATGTGCCGTGCAACCCAGCAAGACCGCAAGATGGCTTCGATCCTGGGGATCAACACCGATCGGGTGATTTCCTACGTATTCATCATCGGTGCTGCGATGGCGGCCCTGGCCGGCGTGCTGATCACCATGAACTACGGCACATTCGACTTCTATGCCGGCTTCATCATCGGGATCAAGGCGTTCACCGCCGCGGTACTTGGCGGGATTGGCTCACTGCCCGGCGCGATGCTCGGCGGAATCATTCTCGGGATTTCCGAGTCGCTGTTTTCCGGTCTGGTGAACTCGGACTACAAAGACGTTTTCAGCTTCTCGTTGCTGGTCCTCGTTCTGGTCTTTCGGCCTCAAGGCCTGCTCGGCCGTCCTCTTGTGTCGAAGGTGTAAGCGATGTCTTCAACCACTAAAAAAACCATTGATATCAAAAAAAGTCTGGTTGACGCGATTCTTGCCGGCCTCATTGCCCTGATCGTGTTCGGGCCGATTGTCGGCGTCGTTCTCGATGGCTATGGCTTCAACCTGGAAACCACCCGGGTGGCGTGGATCGTGGCGATCGTCATGGCCGGACGCTTTGCCCTGAGCATGTTCCTGCAGACATCCAAGGGCCTGAGAATCCTCGAAGGCTTTGAAACGACAGGCTCCGGGGTGCATGTACTGGCACCGGACTACAAGTCGCGGCTGCGCTGGATCATCCCGCTGATGATCGTCATCGCCGTGGTGCTGCCGTTTTTCTCCAACTCCTACCTGCTGGGCGTGGTCATTCTCGGGCTGATCTACGTGCTGCTGGGGCTGGGGCTGAACATCGTGGTCGGCCTGGCCGGCCTGCTCGACCTCGGTTACGTGGCGTTCTACGCCATCGGTGCCTACGGCCTGGCGCTCGGTTATCAATACCTTGGGCTGGGCTTCTGGACGGTGTTGCCGCTGGCGGCGATTACCGCCGGCCTTGCCGGTTGCATCCTCGGCTTCCCGGTGTTGCGCCTGCATGGCGACTACCTGGCGATCGTGACCCTGGGTTTCGGTGAAATCATCCGTCTGATCCTCAACAACTGGTTGTCGCTGACTGGCGGCCCGAACGGCATGGCAGCGCCGTTGCCAACCTTCTTCGGCATCGAGTTCGGAAAAAGGGCGAAAGAGGGCGGAGTGCCGTTCCATGAATTCTTCGGCATCGCCTACAACCCTGACGTGAAGTACTACTTCATCTACGTCGTGTTGTTCCTGGTGGTCCTGGCCGTGCTGCACATCAAGCATCGCCTGACCCGCATGCCGGTCGGCCGCGCCTGGGAAGCCCTGCGCGAAGACGAAATCGCCTGCCGCTCCATGGGCTTGAACCACGTACTGGTCAAGCTCTCGGCGTTCACCATCGGTGCCTCGACGGCCGGTCTGGCCGGGGTGTTTTTCGCCACCTACCAGGGCTTCGTCAACCCGACCTCGTTCACCTTCTTCGAATCGGCGCTGATCCTCGCCATCGTGGTACTGGGGGGCATGGGTTCGACCATAGGCGTCGTAATTGCAGCCTTCGTGCTGACCGTCGCCCCGGAACTGCTGCGTGGCTTCGCCGAATACCGCGTGCTGCTGTTCGGCATCCTGATGGTGTTGATGATGATCTGGCGCCCGCGCGGCCTGATTCGGATCAGCCGTACCGGTGTGACCCCGCGTAAAGGAGTAGCGCCATGAGCGAAGTCGTACTCAGTGTAGAAAAGCTGATGATGCACTTCGGCGGCATCAAGGCGTTGAGCGATGTCAGCCTGAAAGTGCACCGCAACTCGATCTTCGCCCTGATCGGTCCTAACGGCGCCGGCAAAACCACGGTGTTCAACTGCCTGACCGGGTTCTACAAAGCCTCCGGCGGCAAGATCGAACTCAACATCCGTGGGCAACAGACCAACGTCATCAAGTTGCTGGGTGAGTCGTTCAAGCCAACGGATTTCGTTTCGCCGAAATCCTTCGCCAGTCGGCTGTTCTACAAGGCGTTCGGCGGCACCCACCTGGTGAATCGTGCAGGCCTGGCGCGGACCTTCCAGAACATTCGCCTGTTCAAGGAAATGTCGGTGCTGGAAAACCTGCTGGTGGCCCAGCACATGTGGGTCAACCGCAGCATGCTTGCCGGCATCCTCAATACCAAGGGCTATCGCAAGGCCGAGAGCGATGCACTGGACCACGCGTTCTACTGGCTGGAAGTGGTGGACCTGGTGGACTGCGCCAACCGCCTGGCCGGTGAACTGTCCTACGGCCAGCAGCGCCGCCTGGAAATCGCCCGCGCCATGTGCACCCGTCCGCAGATCATCTGCCTCGACGAACCGGCCGCCGGCCTCAACCCTCAGGAAACCGAAGCGCTGAGCGCGATGATCCGGCTGCTGCGCGACGAGCACGATCTGACCGTGGTGCTGATCGAACACGACATGGGCATGGTTATGAGTATCTCCGACCACATCGTGGTGCTGGACCACGGCATCGTCATCGCCGAGGGTGGTCCCGACGACATCCGCAACGACCCGAAAGTGATTGCCGCGTATCTGGGCGCCGAAGAAGAGGAGGTGGTATGAGTAAACCCATCCTCGAACTCAAGGATCTGGACGTGTTTTACGGCCCGATCCAGGCCCTTAAAGGCGTCTCGCTGCACATTAACGAAGGGGAAACCGTCAGCCTGATCGGCTCCAACGGTGCCGGCAAGTCGACCCTGCTGATGTCGATTTTCGGCCAGCCAAGGGCGGCGGACGGGCAGATCCTTTATCAGGGCGTGGACATTACCCACAAGTCGTCCCACTACATCGCCTCCAACGGCATCGCGCAATCGCCGGAAGGGCGGCGGGTGTTCCCCGACATGACCGTCGAGGAGAACCTGCTGATGGGCACCATCCCTATCGGTGACAAGTACGCCAAGGAGGACATGCAGCGCATGTTCGAGCTGTTCCCGCGGCTCGAAGAGCGGCGTACCCAACGGGCGATGACCATGTCCGGCGGCGAGCAGCAAATGCTCGCCATCGCCCGGGCCCTGATGAGCCGGCCCAAGTTGTTGCTGCTCGATGAACCGAGCCTGGGCCTGGCGCCGATCGTGGTGAAGCAGATCTTTGCCACTCTGCGTGAACTGGCCAAGACCGGCATGACCATCTTCCTGGTGGAGCAGAACGCCAACCACGCCCTGCGGTTGTCGGACCGGGCGTATGTGATGGTCAACGGTGAAATCCGCATGACCGGCACCGGCAAGGAGTTGTTGGTCAACGAGGATGTGCGTAACGCCTATCTCGGCGGGCACTGAGTCTGCTTTGTTATGCACAAGCCCCGGCGCGCAATCGTCGGGGCTTTTTTACATCTCCAATCCACCGCAAATCCCCTGTGGGAGCGGGCTTGCTCGCGAATGCGGCGTCAAATTCAACATCATCAGGACAGATCCACCGCTTTCGCGAGCAAGCCCGCTCCCACAGGGGGGGCTCGATGCGCTTTAAAGAAATTGTGGAAAACAATATTCCCAAGCTCGCAAAGCGCGACATAAAGCCGCTGCAAATAGTTGTTTTGTCACGGTTTTGACTTGTCCCCGTTTGCTGTGGAACCGGCTGTGAATAACGTGGGAGTAGCTGACTGGAGGCCTTTTAAACCGTGGCTTGCAGAGGTGTGGTTGTTTTTTGATCAGGTGTTTTTGCGCAGCTTGCAGGTCGCTTTGTCAACCTTTTTGTTCGGGGCGCAAGTGCGTGAAATCGGCGTGGACAAGCCTGTGGATAAGTCTGTGATTAAACTCTGGAAAGACTCGGCTGAAGGCCGTGGTTACTGGCTTGGCGCCATCGTCGGTTTGACCCGTCAGTCATGAAAATGGCCAAGGGCTACACGGCAGGCGGTTGAGGGTCAAGCAAAAAAGTTTCAAAACCCCGCGCAAAGCCTTGTGGATAGCGGCTTGCAGCTTTTCCACTTGCCCCCAGAGACTGTGGACCGGCCTGTGGATAACGTGCGCGCACATGGCTGTAGGCCACGCTGGTCAAGGGCTTGCCGGGATTGAGCGTTTTTTGAACAGTTTGAACGGTGGTTGCCGCTGTGAACAAGGCCGGGCATGCTGCCTGCTGATTTTCTATTCCAATGGCTGGCGATCAGCCGAAGCAAGGAGAACACGATGTCCAACACCCTGTTTATTACCGGCGCGACCTCCGGTTTTGGTGAAGCCTGCGCCCGTCGTTTCGCCGAGGCCGGCTGGAAACTGGTGCTGACTGGCCGTCGTGAGGAGCGCCTCAATGCGTTGTGCGCCGAGCTGTCGAAGCAGACCGAAGTCCATGGCCTGGTGCTCGATGTGCGTGATCGCAAGGCCATGGAGGAGGCGATTGCCAATCTGCCGCCATCCTTTGCCAAACTGCGCGGGTTGATCAACAACGCCGGGCTGGCCCTGGGGGTTGATCCGGCGCCCAAGTGCGACCTGGACGACTGGGACACCATGGTCGATACCAACGTCAAGGGCCTGATGTACAGCACCCGTCTGCTGTTGCCGCGCCTGATCGCCCACGGTCGTGGTGCCGGTATCGTCAACCTGGGGTCCATCGCCGGCAACTACCCGTACCCGGGCAGCCACGTGTATGGCGCGACCAAGGCGTTCGTCAAACAGTTCTCCGTGAACCTGCGCTGCGACCTGCAAGGCACGGGCGTACGGGTCAGCAACATCGAGCCGGGCCTGTGCGAGAGCGAGTTCTCGCTGGTGCGTTTTGCCGGTGACCAGGAGCGCTACAACGCCACTTACGCCGGCGCCGAGCCGATTCAGCCGCAGGACATCGCCGAGACCATCTTCTGGGTGCTCAATGCGCCGGCGCATATCAATATCAACAGCCTGGAGCTGATGCCGGTCAGCCAGACCTGGGCCGGGTTTGCTATCGAGCGTAAGTCTTAAGACCGCGTAACGGCCATTCGCGGGCAAGCCCGCTCCCACAGAATTTTGTGTCGTCCACACAACTTGTGTGCACCTTGACCCACTGTGGGAGCGGGCTTGCTCGCGAAGGGGTCGGAACTGGCAGTGCAAGACATCAGCTAGACTCCTCACCCAATAACTCCGCCACACCCGGCGGTCTAGAGGTTTTAGAGGAGATCAAGTGAGTAATCGAGGCGAGCAGTCGCTGCTCAAACAATCGACCTTCCTGATGCTCGCCGTGACATTCGCCGGGATCATCACCGGTTTTGTTTCGGGCGCCCAATCCATCCTGTTCGATGGCTTCTTTTCGTTAATCGCGGCCTTCATCAAGGTCCTGATGCTGATCACCGCCAGGCTGATCGCCAAGGAAAGCAACCAGCGCTTCCAGTTCGGCTCCTGGCACCTGGAGCCCATGGTGCTGGTGATCGAAGGCTGTTTCATATTTCTGGTGGCCGTTTATGCGTTTCTCAACGGCGTGTTCGGCATCATCAATGGAGGCCGCGAGGTCGAGCTCGGGCTGGTGATCCTCTACGCGGCGGTGTTCACCGTCGTTGAGCTCATTTACTTCTTCTACGTCCGCCATCGCAATCGCACACTCAAGTCATCGCTGATCCAGTTCGACAACATCAGTTGGCTGGTGGACGCGATGCTGTCGGCGGGGCTGCTGGTGAGTTTCCTGATCGCGCTGCTGCTCAAGACTCAGGGTTACGACAAGTGGGCGGTGTATGTCGACCCGATGATCCTGATCCTGCTGGCCTTGGGCATGCTGCCCCCGGCGTTCAAAATCCTCAGCCCGGCACTGCGCGATGTATTGGGGATCGTTCCGGATCAATTGGACGACAAGGTGCGTCAGGTGATGGAGGTGGCGAAGGTCGAGCATGGTTTCGACGATTACGTTTCCTACGTGCAGAAACACGGCAGGGCCTGTTTTATCGAGATTCACATCGTATTGCCGAAGGATTACTGGCTGGACGGTGTGGGGCAACTGGACAGTTTGCGCGAGGAGATTTCCGCGAAGCTCGGTAAGCCGGATGCAGCGCGATGGCTGACCATCAGCTTTACCGGGGATCGCAAGTGGACTGAGTGATTGGAGTTCACCTTGTGGCGAGATATTGCGCCAACCCGCGATAACAGGTTGCCAGGTGATAAGGCGTGGTCGACGGCATGTCGCGCCGGCTGACTTCACCGTGCTCGTCACGGCACTCAAACCAACCTCCCTCGTGTAGCGAGCGTTGCTGCAACGCCTGCAATTGGCGCAGCACGACGGCCTCGCTGTCCCGCCGCAGCGTCAATGCGCGCAGGTACTCGGCCTGGGCCCAGATACGCTGCGTGGCGTCCCGGACGCCGTGATCCGCTGCGAAGTCGAGCATTGCCCGCACGGCGCCAGTCTGCTGATCGACGCCCACTTGCTCGGTAAAGGCGAAGGCCCGCTCCAGATCGGCATGCAGCGTCGAATCGCGCAACAGCGCCGAGGATTCCAGCAGGAAATACCACTCGAACTGGTGCCCCGGTTCAAACCAGTTATCCACAGATCCCAGCGGCTTTTCCATCAACACGCCGTGCTGCGGATCGATAAAGCGCGCGTGCATGGCTGTGCATAACTCGACGAGCGCCTGTTGCACGTCGAGGTCTTCACGCACCGACAGGGTGGCAAGGAATGCTTCGGCCAGGTGCATCAGCGGATTTTGCAAAGGGCCGCTGTCCAGCGATGCCCAGTCGCGCTCGAGCGTGGCTTCGTACAGACCGTCGTCCGTGGCGAAACGCTGGGCAATCACTTCCAGCGAGGCATTGAGCACCGACTCCACCAGCGGCTCGCGGACCTTGTTCCAGTAATGGGCGCAGGCGAACAGGATGAAGGCGTGGGTGTAGAGGTCCTTGCGCTGATCCAGCGGCGCACCTTGCGCATCGACGCTGTAGAACCAGCCGCCGTGCTCGGCATCGTGGAAGTGCCGCTGCAAGGAGCGGAACAACGCGGCGGCACGCTCTTCGGCGCCCGGCACCTGACCGATCAGGCTGGCAAACAGATACAACTGCCGCGCACAGGCCATGGCCCGGTAGCGTTGCGGTGGCAGCGGTTGGTGTCCGGCATCCAGCGCCTCATAGGGCAACGCCATGTCGGCGTTCCAGCCCGGCCCTTGCCAGAGCGGCACGATGACGTTCAGGAAGTGCTGTTGCACCGAGGCAAACAGGGCGGTCAGTTCAGGCTGGGAGGCGGAGCGGGAAACAGGCGGCATTGGCTGGCGTCGTCACGGCAGGGGCGATTGCGCGACATGTTAGCAGAGAGGTCGGCCTGAGCGATGCGGTGTCTGTCAGGTCGCCTTCGCGAGCAAGCCCGCTCCCACAGGAACCCGCGGTGTACATGCGATCGTAACCACACTACAAAAACCTGTGGGAGCGGGCTTGCCCGCGAAGAGGCCAATTCAGGCGCTAGAGAATCAACCCGCCAGTAACCACACTCCGGTCGCCGCCGAAGCCGCGCCCGCCAGTCGCACCAGCGGCGCTGCCGCTTGCGGCAACACCCGCACCAGCGCATAACCCGCCGCGTGCAACACCGCCGTCGCTGCGACAAAGCCTGTGGCGTAGGTCCAGGGACTCGACATGTCCGGCAGTTCCAGCCCATGTGCGACACCATGGAACAGCGCAAACAACGCCGTCGCACCCACCGCCATCATCAACGGTGGACGCACTGCCAAGGCAACCGCCAGCCCCAAGGCCAACACGGAAGCGGCAATCGCGCTCTCCAGTGCAGGCAGGTTCAATCCTTCAAAGCCCAACAGCCCGCCAATCAACATGGTGCCGACAAAGGCGCACGGCAGCGCCCAACGCGCAGCGCCTTGCTGCTGTGCCGCCCACAAACCGACCGCCAGCATCGCCAGCAAGTGATCGAGGCCGCCAAGCGGATGGCTGATACCGGCGATCAAGCCGTTGTCGCCATGCCCCGGATGGGCGAAGGCGAGGGTCGGGGCCAGCAGCAGGGCCAGGGCGCCGAGAATGCGTTTGAGTGTCATGGATAAGCTTCCTTGTTGATAAGTCGTGATCAGGCCGCGGTCAGCAAACCCTGGCGTTCGATGAAGGCGATGATCTCTTCCAGACCCAGGCCGGTTTTCTGATTGCTGAACACGAACGGCTTGCCGTTGCGCATGCGCTGGGTGTCGCTGTTCATCATCTCCAGCGAGGCACCGACCAGCGGCGCGAGGTCGATCTTGTTGATCACCAACAGGTCGGATTTACAGATCCCCGGCCCACCCTTGCGCGGCAGCTTGTCGCCGGCCGAGACGTCGATCACGTAGATCGTCAGGTCGGACAGTTCCGGGCTGAAGGTCGCCGAGAGGTTGTCGCCACCGGACTCCACGAGAATCAGGTCCAGCCCCGGAAAACGGCGATTGAGTTGATCCACGGCTTCAAGGTTGATCGAGGCGTCTTCGCGGATGGCCGTGTGCGGGCAGCCGCCGGTTTCCACGCCAATGATGCGTTCCGGCGCCAGGGCTTCGTTGCGCACCAGAAAGTCGGCGTCTTCGCGGGTGTAGATGTCGTTGGTCACCACGGCCAGGTTGTAGCGCTCGCGCAGGGCCAGGCACAGGGCCAGGGTCAGGGCGGTTTTGCCGGAGCCGACCGGGCCGCCGATGCCGACGCGCAGGGGTTGTGCGTTCATGTGATTCTCCAAAATAAAAGGCCCTAGGAACGGAACAGACGGCTGTACTGGCGCTCGTGGGCCATACACGCCAGGGACAGGCCGAAAGCGGCGCTGCCGTAATGATCGGGATCGATTCGGGTGGCGTTCTGTTGAGCTTGTTGAAGCAGCGGCAGCAGTTCGCTGGTCAGGCGTTGGGCAGCTTGCTGACCGAGGGGCAGGGTCTTCATCAGCACTGCCAACTGGTTTTCCAACCAGCTCCAGAGCCACGCGGCCAGGGCGTCCTGCGGGCTGATGTGCCAGGCGCGCGCGGCCAAGGCCCAACCCAGGGCCAGATGTGGCTCGCTGCGTTGTTCGAGGAAGGCACGGGCCGGCGCATCGAGTTCCGGCAAGCCATTGAGCAATTGCTGCAACGAGTAGCCCATCTGCCGGCTCTCCTGATGCAGTTCGCGGGTTTCGCGACTGGCGCGATGCTCATCGCAGCTCTGCAGCAATTCGTCCCAGTTTTCCTCGCTGGCGGCCACGCAATGGGCGAGCAACAGCGGCGCTTCGAAGCGTGCCAGATTCAAAAGCAACTGATCGCTGATCCAGCGCCGGGCGCTGTCGGGGTCGTGAACCCGACCGTTATCCACAGCCATTTCCAGCCCTTGGGAGTAGCTGTAGCCGCCAATCGGCAATTGCGGACTGGCCAGGCGCAACAGCGCCCAGGCCGGGTTCATGTGCGTACGCCGAACTGGTGCAGTTTCGGCGCGTAGTTGAAGTCTTCATCACCGTGGCGCGAGTGGTGATGGCCACCGCCGTAGGCGCCATGTTCCGGCTGGAACGGTGCTTCGATGTTCTCGGCATGGGCGCCGAGTTGTTCGAGCATGGCCTTGAGCACGTAATCGTCGAGCAGGCGCAACCAGCCGTTGCCGACTTGCAGGGCGACATGGCGGTTGCCCAGGTGATAGGCCGCGCGGGTCAGTTCAAAAGCATTGGCGCAAGTGACGTGCAGCAATTGTTCGGGGCGGGCGCAAACGCGGACGATTCGCCCGTCTTCGGCTTGCAGGCATTCGCCGTCATGCAACGGCGACTGGCCGCGCTGCAAAAACAACCCGACGTCTTCGCCTTCGGCACTGAAACAGCGCAAACGGCTTTTGCTGCGGGCTTCGAACGTCAGGTGCAGTTCGGCGGCCCAAACGGGTTGAGGGTCGATTCTGCGATGAATCACCAGCATCGGAAGGCTTCCAGCAATGGACAATGCTCAGGCTAGTGCAAGGGGCTTGCCAATCGACATGATGCGTAGGAAATGGCTGAAGGAGACGTGGGATTGGTATCGATGGAGTGAGTTTTTTGGTTGAAGTTGGTGCGTTGTTTTTGATTTGCGCACCAAGTTGAATCGGCGCGGTTCAATGTGGGAGCGGGCTTGCTCGCGAAAGCGGAGTGTCTGTCACATGAATGCTGAATGTGCCGGCGCCTTCGCGAGCAAGTCGAATCGTCGCACCGCCGCTCCCACAGGGATATGGGCTTGCTCAGGAGGTTACTCGGTGCTGCCAAGCCCTTGCCAATGCTTGAGGCCGATAAAGATAAACCGCAGTTGCTGGGTGATTTTCGCCTGGGGCGTCAGGTGCTCAGGCAAGGCGTCGGCTGGTGGGTCAATGATGTCTGGCAGGGTGGCGAACACGCTTTTGACGATCAGGTCCGCCATGACGCTCAGGCTGGCGATGTTCAGATGCTGCAGTTTCGGCATCAGTGACAAATCCGCGGCCAGGTCCGAGCTGATGTCTTCACGCAAACGGCCGATGGCTTGGCGCACCGGCAGCGAACCGCCGTATTGCTCGCGGGCGAGAAACAGGAACTGCGAACGGTTGGCGCTGACCACGTCGAGAAAGATCCGTACCGAGGCATCGATGATGCCGCCCATCACGAATTCGTTGTGTCGTACCAGGCGAATGGTTTCGCGGAATGTCTGGCCGACTTCGCTGACCAGCACCAGGCCCAACTCATCCATGTCGGCAAAATGGCGGTAGAAACCAGTCGGTACGATCCCGGCGGTTTTCGCGACTTCGCGCAGGCTCAGGCTGCCGAATCCTCGGCCGCCATCCATCAGGCGCCGGGCAGCGTCCATCAGGGCGTTACGGGTTTGTTGTTTCTGTTCGGCGCGGGGCAGCATCGCAAGGGCGTTTTCTGGACTGGGACGCGGCGCACTCTAGCAAATCGGCTTTGCCGGCGTCGAACGACTGTGGGGGGATCAAGCGGGGGAAGTGCGGCATCTATCAAGTGGACCGCTGAAAAGTCAAAAGCCCAATCCGGTGATTGGGCTTTTTTTCAAGGCAGCCATGAGGCTTAGCTCAGGTCGCTGTTGCGTTCGATTACACGGTCACCACCGCCTTCAGCGAGGGTTTGACCTTGTGGAGTGCGATCCGAACCGTCGGCGGCAAGGGTCTGGCCTTGTGGAGTACGGTCGGAACCATCAGCAGCCAGGGTCTGGCCTTGTGGAGTACGGTCGGAACCATCAGCAGCCAGGGTTTGGCCTTGTGGAGTACGATCCGAACCATCTGCGGCGAGGGTCTGGCCTTGTGGGGTGCGGTCCGAGCCATCCTGAGTGATCAGGCCTTTTTCTTTCAGGCGATCATTACCACCTTCGGCAAGGGTCTGGCCTTGTGGGGTACGGTCGGAGCCATCGGCGGCGATGGTCTGGCTGAACACCGAGTGGTTCTGTTTCACTTGTGGAGTGGCCTGGTCAGCCGCTGGCAGGGCAAAAGCAGTACTGGCCAGCATCGAGAGTGTAAGGCTAAGCAGTAGTTGGCGTTTCATGATTGTTTTGCTCCGTGGGGGTGCGAATAAGTGGGTACGAGAGCAATGCTACTCTCGATAAGTCGATATGAAAGTTCATAAACGCAATGGTAATAATCAACGGAATTGATTGTTTGCTGCGGAAGCTCTAGATCGGGCGTTTCCGGCGAGCAACCTTGCACTGAAGTGGGTATTTTCGACCCGCCTTTGACGTGCAAAAGTGCAGGTCCGGTAACGCCGGCAGACTGGCTGGTCAGTATTGGACTGGGCGGATTCGGCGAAATCGGTCTATCGATTAAACCTGCCGGTTTTTTATCAGTCGTAGATTTCATGGCGGGTCGCTTGCGGCTCACCGTTTCACATGTGCGTCGCAGTCGGGGCGCTCAGTCGTATCAGGAGCCCTGTGCAATGACGCGCACTCAAAAAACGTTGGTCTGGACCCTTTCCACTTTTCTTACCTTGTTGATGGTGCTGGTGCTGATCATCGTGTTCTTCGACTGGAACCGGATCAAACCGCCGCTCAACGCCAAAGTTTCCGAAGAGCTGCACCGCGCTTTCGCCATCAACGGCAATCTGTCGGTGGTCTGGCAGCCTGAGCCCGATGAAAGCGGCTGGCGCGCCTGGCTGCCGTGGCCCCACGTGGTGGCCGAAGACTTGAGCCTGGGCAATCCCGACTGGTCGAAACAACCGCAGATGGTCACCCTCAAGCGGGTGGAACTGCGTATTTCACCCCTGGCATTGCTGGCGCAGCGGGTGGTGATCCCGCGTATCGATCTCACCGAGCCCAATGCCCAACTGCAACGCCTGGCTGACGGGCGCGCCAACTGGGAGTTCAAATTCGATCCTAAGGACCCGAACGCCGAGCCTTCGAGCTGGGTGGTGGATATCGGCGCGATCGGCTTTGATAAGGGCCGCGTCACCCTCGACGACCAGAACCTGAAGACTCAACTCGACGTGCTGATCGATCCATTGGGCAAACCGGTTCCTTTCAGCGATATCGTCGGCGACAAAGCGGCGAAAGCCGCGCAGGAAAAGGGCTCTTCCCCCCAGGATTATGCGTTCGCGCTCAAGGTCAACGGCCAGTACCAAGGCCAGAAACTCGCGGGCCAGGGCAAGATTGGCGGGCTGTTGGCGCTGCAGGATGCGGCACGGCCGTTTCCGCTCCAGGCACAGGTGAAAATTGCCGATACAAGCGTTGAACTGGCCGGCACCCTGACCGATCCGCTGAATCTCGGCGCCTTGGACCTGCGCCTGAAATTGGCCGGCACCAGCCTGGGCAATCTCTACCCGCTGACCGGCGTGATCCTGCCGGACACGCCACCCTATGCCACCGACGGCCACCTGGTCGCGAAGTTGCACGAGGCGGATGGCGCGGTGTTCCGCTATGAAGAGTTCAACGGCAAGATCGGCGAAAGCGACATCCACGGCAATCTGACTTACGTGGCCAGCCAGCCACGGCCAAAACTCAGCGGCTCGCTGTTGTCCAATCAATTGCTGTTCGCTGACCTGGCACCGCTGATTGGTGCCGACTCCAACGCCGAACAGAAGGCCCGGGGCGGTGACAGCAAACAACCGGCGGACAAAGTGCTGCCGGTCGAAGAGTTCAAGACCGATCGCTGGCGCGATATGGACGCCGATGTCGAGTTCACCGGCAAGCGCATCGTGCACAGCGAAAAACTGCCGTTCAACGACCTCTATACCCATCTGGTGCTCACCGATGGCGTGCTCAGCCTCGAGCCGCTGCGTTTCGGCGTGGCCGGCGGCAAGCTGGATGCGCAGATTCGCCTGAACGGCCACACCGATCCACTGGAGGGCCATGCCAGACTCACTGCGCGAGGCTTCAAGCTCAAGCAGTTGTTCCCCGGCTTTGAACCGATGAAAACCAGTTTCGGCGAACTCAATGGCGATGCTGATATCAGCGGGCGCGGCAATTCGGTGGCCAAACTGCTGGGCAGCGCCAATGGCAATCTGAAAATGCTGATCAACGATGGCGCCATCAGTCGCGAATTGATGGAACTGGCAGGCCTGAACGTCGGCAACTACGTGGTTGGCAAGATCTTTGGCGACAAGGAAGTGAAGATCAACTGCGCCGCCGCCGACTTCGGCATCCAGTCCGGCCTGGCGAGTACCCGCCTGTTTGTGTTCGACACCGAGAACGCCATTGTTTACATCGATGGCACGGCGAACATGGCGACCGAGCAACTGGACCTGACCATCACCCCGGAATCCAAGGGCTGGCGCCTGATTTCATTGCGCTCGCCGCTGTATGTGCGCGGCAAGTTCATCAAGCCCGATGCCGGGGTCAAGGCCGTGCCGTTGATGTTGCGCGGAGCCGGGATGGTGGCGCTGGGCGTGATCGCCGCACCGGCGGCAGGGTTGCTGGCGCTGGTGGCGCCAAGCGGCGGCGAGACGAACCAGTGCGCGCCGTTGCTGGAACAGATGAAAGCGGGCAAGGCGCCTGTCACCGTCAAGTCAGCCAAGTAATCGGGCGTCTATACGGGCCCCATCGTCGGAGCGCCGCCCGGAGCAGGCTCGCTCCCACATTGGTCCTGCGTTTACAGATCATTGTGGGAGCGAGCTTGCTCGCGATGGCGGTTTTGCAGGCACTACATTTAGTTGCTTATGCCACAGCATGTCCCGACACCAACGCCTCTTCACGCAGCCATGCAAAAAACGCCCGAACCGGTGGATGACGTTCGCGTCCCGGCACGCACAGTGCGCTGTAGCCGGCGCCATCGACCTGGATTTCCCCCCGGTACGGCAACAACAGACCACTGGCCACGCTTTCCGACACCAGGATATTGCTTGCCAACACCAGACCTTGCCCGGCAATTGCCGCTTGCAGGGCGTAATGCTCTTCGTCGTATTCGCGCACCGCTGGCCGGTCGCTCAGCCAGGTTTCGCCGGATTGCGCGCACCAGGCCTCCCAGCCGTGGGCATAGAGTTTGGAGTTGTGCCAACGCACGCTGATCAGGGTGGGGGTGCGACTCGACGCCAGGGTCACTTGTTCGGGCGAACCGTAGACGCCGAAGGATTCGTCGAACAGGCACAACCCGTACAGGTTGGGGTAATCGTCGAGGCTGTAGCGCAGCACCAGATCGACACTGGCGTCCTGATGCAGATCGATGACTTCGCAGTGGGTATCGAGGCGCACGTTGATGTTCGGGTGGCGGGCGTAGAAGCGTCCCAGCCGTGGCACCAGCCACAGCGCGGCGAAGGCAGCGGTGGTGGAGACCGTCAGGTTGGCGCCGCTGCGTTGCGGGCGCAGGGTATCGACGCTTTGCGCGACGTCCAGAAAAGCCCCGTGCAGGCTCTGGAACAGCCGTTCGCCGCATTCGGTCAGGCGCACCCGGCGTGGCAGGCGCTCGAACAATGGCACGCCAAGCCAACTTTCCAGGGAGCGGATCTGGTGGGACACCGCCGTCGGGGTGACAGACAGTTCTTCGGCGGCAGCCTTGAAGCTCAACAGGCGTGAGGCGGATTCAAAGGCCCGCAGGGCGGTCAAGGGCAACGAGGCAAACATTGAACACTCCATGGATGAAATAGATTCATCCAGACTGATTTCTACTCATTTGAATGAGAGCAGCTGTGAGCTTCAAGCTGCAAGCCACAAGTGGTTTTAGTTTAGTCCTTGAGGAGATTCAGATGAGTAGAATTCTTGCTGTTCATGCCAGTCCCCGTGGTGATCGCTCGCACTCGCGCCGCTTGGCCGAAGTGTTTCTGTCGGCCTGGCAGGCCCGTCATCCACACTCACAGTTGACCCGGCGCGAAGTCGGTCGGGCGCTGATTCCGCCGGTCAACGAGGCATTCGTGGCCGCCGCGTTTTACCCCGAGCCCGACGCTCGGCCACTGTCGATGCAGGCCGACCTGGCGCTCAGCGACGAACTGGTCGGCGAACTGCTTGGCCATGATGTGTTGCTGATTTCCACGCCGATGCACAACTTCAGCGTACCCAGCGGCCTCAAGGCCTGGATCGATCAGATCGTGCGAGTAGGGTTGACCTTCGATCACACCCTGGACAATGGCGTGGCCCAGTACCAACCCTTGGTGCAGGGCAAAAAAGCCCTGATCATCACCAGCCGTGGCGGCTTCGGTTTTGGCCCGGGAGGCGAGCTGGAAGCCATGAACCATGCCGATACGCTACTGCGCACGGTGCTCGGATTCATCGGTATCACGGACGTCACCGTGGTGGCTGCCGAGGGCGAAGAATCTGCCGAGCGCAGCTTTGATATCTCTGCCGCCGAGGCTGAGCAGCGCTTGTTGGCGCTGGCCGGGGAGTTCTAGGTGGCCTGGCTGTTTCTGCTGGTCGCCGCCGGGTTCGAAGTCACCTTCGCCATGGGCATGAAGTACGCCGAGGGCTTCACCCGGCTCTGGCCTTCGCTGGTCACCGTGGTGGCCGCTGTGGGCGGGATCTACTTCCTGACCCTGGCCATGCGCGAGTTGCCGGTGAGCATCGCGTACCCGATCTGGACCGCCATCGGCTCGCTGGGCACGGTGTTTCTCGGTTTCGCGCTGCTGGGTGAAAGCCTGACCGTGATCAAGCTGGTCTCGGTCGGGCTGATCGTGGCAGGTGTGGCGGGGTTGAAGTAGGGCGGATGACATAGACTTGTCGTCGAGTTGTCATCTTCGCTGGTGATGCTTGGCGGATGTCTTGCATCCCGCCTTGCGTCACCGCCCGACCACAAGGATGTCCGCCCATGTCGCAAGGTTCTGCCCCGCGCTACCCGCTGGTGTTGGTCCCGGGAATGCTCGGATTCATCCGTTTGGTGCTTTATCCGTACTGGTACGGGATCGTCGAGGCGTTGCGCCGGGGTGGTGCGGTGGTGTTTGCCGTGCAGGTCTCGCCGCTCAATTCGAACGAAGTGCGCGGCGAGCAATTGCTGGTGCGTATCGACGAAATCCTGCGGGAAACCGGGGCCGCCAGGGTCAACCTGATCGGCCATAGCCAGGGTTCGCTGACCGCCCGTTATGCAGCGGCCAAACGCCCGGACCTGGTGGCATCGGTGACCTCGGTGGCGGGGCCGAACCACGGCTCGGAACTCGCCGATTACCTGCACGAGCATTATCCCCATGACAGCGTACGTGGTCGTCTGCTGAGCTTTTTGCTGCGGATGGTCGGGGTGCTGATGGGGTGGCTGGATACCGGATACCGCGGGCCGAAGTTGCCGGTGGATATCCATGCGTCCCATCACTCCCTCACCAGCGCTGGTGTGGCGCTGTTCAACCAGCGTTATCCACAGGGCTTGCCTGAAACCTGGGGTGGTCACGGGCCGGAGGAGGTCAATGGCGTGCGCTATTACTCCTGGTCCGGCACCTTGCAACCGGGCAAAACGGATCGAGGGCGCAATCTGCTGGACGGTACCAACCGCAGCTGTCGGCTGTTCGCTAAAGCCTTCGTCCGCGAAGCCGGGCATTGCGATGGTTTGGTCGGGCGCTACAGCTCGCACCTGGGCACGGTGATTGGTGACGAATATCCGCTGGATCACTTCGATATCGTCAACCAGTCGCTGGGGCTGGTGGGCAAGGGGGCCGAGCCGATCCGGTTGTTTGTCGAGCATGCGGCGCGGTTGGCGGCGGCAGGCGTCTAGACCGCGTTATCGTTCTTCGCGAGCAAGCCCGCTCCCACAGGTGAATGCATTCCAAATGTGGGAGCGGGCTTGCTCGCGAAGGCGTCAGATCAGGCAACACTGACCTTGCGACCCAACACCGTCGTCCAGCGCTCGGAAACAATCACCCCACCCAACGTCAGCACCCCGCCCACCAGGTGATACAGCGCCAGTTGCTCATGCAGCACCACCGCCGCAATCAATGCGGTAATCAACGGCAGCAAATTGAAAAACTGCGTGGTCCGGCTCGGCCCCAAACGCACCACGGCCTGCATCCACGCCAGCGGCGCGACCATCGAAGCCAACAGGCAGGCGTACAGCACCAGTGGAATGTTCTGCAGGGTCGGGCCGACTTTCGGTGAGGCGAGGAACAACGGAAACAGCACCACCACGGCCACCAGCACCTGCAGATACAGGAGCACCAGCGGCGGCAGTTTCAGTTGCCATTTTTTCAACAGGGTGCTGTAGACCGCGTAGGCCAGGGTGGCGATCAGCATCATCGCGTCGCCCAGGTTGACCCCGTGTTCGAGCAATGCGCCAAGGCTGCCGGACGACACCACCACCAGGACACCGGCGAATGACAGCACCGCACCGGCCAAGGCACCCATGGTCAGGCGCTGGCCGAGGCTGATGATCGCCATGGCGAGCGACATCAGAGGCATCAGCGACAGGATGATGCCCATGTTGGTGGCCGAGGTCAGGCTCGCGGCGAAGTACGCCAGGCTTTGATAAACGGCCATGCCCAGTACACCGAGGACAAAGATCTTGCCCAGTTTCGGGCGGATCAGCGGCCAATGGGCGAGCACCGGTTTGAGCATGAAGGGCGTGAACAGCAATCCGGCCAGCAGCCAGCGGTAGAAACCGATCTCGGCAGGGTAAATCGCCCCGGCCGACATTTTGGTGATCACGGTATTGCCGGCCCAGATAAAAATGGCCAGCAGGGGATAAGCGTATTGCATCGGGAAAAACCAGAACGTTAATGAAGGGCAATTATCCGCTTGTCTGGATGCAAGCCTATACTTCGATCCAGACAACCGGCCCCTGATGACGGACAGCATGAGCAGTAAACACATCGACCTGCTGGATTTCAGCGAACTGCCGTCGGCGGTGTACTTCCGCTACGCCGATTTCGACGCCCACGAATATGCCGCGCCCCATCGACATCCCTGGGGGACGCTGGAATACGCCGCCCACGGCGTGCTGCACATGGACGTTGAGGGCAGCCGCTTCATGTCGCCGCCGCAATACGCGGTGTGGGTGCCGCCGCAGATCGAGCACAGTTTCTACAGCCACCAACCGGTCAACTACCGCGCGGTGTGCCTGGCACCCAAGGTCTGCGCTGATCTGCCGCCGCGAGCCTGCACCCTGGCCATCAGCGACATTCTCAAGGCAATCCTCAAGGACTTCGCCGCCCGGGACGTGAAAATCCCCGAACAGGCCGCCGATCAGCGTCTGGCCCATGTATTGGTGGACCAGTTGCAACGGGCGCCGGTGCACGAGTGCTACCTGCCCTATGCCAGCAGCCCCGGATTGCTCGGGATTCTCGAAGCGTTGCAGGCCGAGCCTGGGGATAACCGGCCCCTGTCGGAATGGGCTGCACGCATCCATGTCAGTGAGCGCACCCTGGCGCGGCAGTTCGTGCGGGAACTGGGCATGAGTTTCGGTGAGTGGCGCCAGCGCCTGCGTTTTCTGGCGGCGATCGAAGCGCTGGATAGCCCGCGCAGCATTCAAGAGATTGCCTTCGACATGGGCTACAGCACCGGCTCGGCGTTTATCGCGATGTTCCAGCGCCAGGCCGGGTGTACGCCGGAGCAGTATCGGCGCAGCCATCTGGAGAACAGGAAGGTGTAACAGGGGTTGTCTACACTCCAGTACAAGGCCGCGCCCCTTGGTGTGGCGACCAGGAGAAAACTCCATGAAGATGATGCGTGTCCCTTTGTTGATGATCGGTTTGCTGCTCTGTTCCCAAGGCTTTGCTGCCACAGCCCAACAGGAAAAGATGACTACCTGCAATGCCGACGCTACGGCTAAAAGTCTCAAGGGCGACGAGCGCAAAGCCTTCATGAGCACCTGCCTGAAGGCTACTCCGGCGACAAACGATGCCGATAAGGCCTTGACCCCACAGCAAGAGAAAATGAAAACCTGCAACGCCGACGCCGCCACCAAAGCCCTCAAGGGTGATGAGCGCAAGGCGTTCATGAGTGATTGCCTGAAGAAGAAATGATTCACAGGGATCAACTCAGTCGAGTGTGGGAGCGGGCTTGCTCGCGAAAGCGGTACCTCAAACAGCATTGAAGTTGACTGACACGACGCCTTCGCGAGCAAGCCCGCTCCCACATTTGATTGATGGCGATTTTCAGATATGTGTACGACGACCCGCGATGGGGCCCGCACTCAAGCTGCCACCCCACTAAGGTCGCCCCACACAATCTCTAGTGCTCGCACCGGATCGCTGGCAGACTGCCAATCCTTTCTACGCCGTTCGTTTTTGAGGCTGTATGCCAACGTTTTCTCAGCGTCAAGTCTTGCTGGTCATCAGCTGGGTCATCATTTTTGGCGGGCTGCTGCTGGTCCTGCCGCTGCGATTGCTGCCCAGCCTGCTCGCCGGATTGCTGGTGTTCGAACTGGTCAACATGCTCACCCCGCAACTGCAACGGCTGATCGAAGGCCGGCGCGCGCGCTGGCTGGCGGTGGCGTTGCTGGGGACTCTGATTGTCAGCGTACTGTCGCTGATCTTTGCCGGTGCCTTCAGCTTCCTGCTGCACGAGGCGGAAAACCCCGGTGCTTCCCTCGACAAGTTCATGGGGGTGGTCGACCGCGCACGCGGGCAATTGCCACCGTTCATCGACGCCTACCTGCCGGCCAGTGCTGCGGAGTTCCGCGTGGCGATTGGCGAGTGGGTCAGCAAACACCTCAGTGATTTGCAACTGGTGGGCAAGGACGCGGCGCACATGTTCGTGACCTTGCTGATCGGCATGGTGCTGGGGGCGATCATTGCCTTGCAGCGTGTGCCGGACCTGACCAAGCGCAAACCGCTGGCTGCGGCGCTGTTCGAACGCCTGAGCCTGCTGGTCCAGGCGTTTCGCAACATCGTGTTCGCCCAGATCAAGATTTCCCTGCTCAACACTGTCTTCACCGGGATTTTCCTGGCGGTGGTGCTGCCGATGTTCGGTATCAAGCTGCCGTTGACCAAAACCCTGATCGTGCTGACGTTCCTGCTCGGCCTGTTGCCAGTGATCGGCAACCTGATGTCGAACACCCTGATCACCATTGTCGGTTTGTCGTTGTCGATCTGGGTCGCTGTGGCGGCGCTGGGTTACCTGATTGTTATCCACAAGCTCGAATACTTCCTCAACGCGCGCATCGTCGGCGGGCAGATCAGTGCCAAGTCGTGGGAGTTGCTGCTGGCGATGCTGGTGTTCGAGGCCGCGTTCGGCCTGCCGGGGGTGGTGGCGGGGCCGATTTACTATGCGTACCTGAAGAGCGAGTTGAAGCAGGTGGGGATGGTTTGATCTGCTGGATCTTTGTTGCCTGAGCTGGCCCCTTCGCGAGCAAGCCCGCTCCCACATTAGTCCTGCGAATCCAGGTCCTTTGTGGGAGCGGGCTTGCTCGCGAAGGGCGCACCAAAGATTTTGGATCAGTCCATCGAGCCGTAGCGCTTTGCAGCCTCGATCGCCAGACCGCTACCGATACTGCCAAAAATATTCCCTTCCACATGCCGCGCATTCGGCAACATCGCCGAAACACTGTTGCGCAGCGCCGGAATCCCGCTCGAACCACCGGTGAAGAACACCGTATCGACCTGATCGACCCGCACGTCGGCATCTGCCAGCAGTTGGGTGACGCTGTTGCGCACGCGCTCAAGCAGGTTGTCGATGGCCGACTCGAACAGAGCGCGGCTCAGCTCCACACTCAAACCGGCTTCGATGCGGTCCAGCGGCACGTGGCGACTCTCGGCGTGGGTCAGCTGGATCTTGGTTTCTTCCACTTCCATGGCCAGCCAGTGCCCGGCGCGCTGTTCGATCAGCTTGAACAGGCGGTCGATACCACCGGTGTCTTCGATGTCGTAGCGCATGCTGCCCAGGGCCAGTTGAGATTTCTGCGAGTACACCGAGTTGATGGTGTGCCAGGTCGCCAGGTTCATGTGGTGACTGGTCGGCATGTAGGCGCCGCTCTTCATGCGGCTGCCGTAGCCAAACAGCGGCATCAGGCCTTGCAGGCTGAGCTGTTTGTCAAAGTCGGTTCCGCCGATGTGCACACCGCCGGTGGCGAGGATGTCCTCGTGACGGTTATCCACACCCCGACGCTCCGGCGACAGGCGCACCAGCGAGAAGTCGGAGGTACCACCGCCGATGTCGACGATCAGTACCAGCTCTTCTTTCTCGATGGTCGACTCGTAGTCGAACGCAGCGGCAATCGGCTCGTACTGGAACGAGACTTCCTTGAAGCCGATCTTGCGTGCCACGTCGACCAGGGTGTCTTCGGCTTCTTTGTCGGCCATCGGGTCATCGTCGACAAAAAACACCGGACGACCCAGCACCACTTCTTCGAATTCCCGACCGGCGGCCGCTTCGGCGCGGCTCTTGAGCTGGCCGATGAACAGCCCGAGCAGGTCCTTGAACGGCATCGCCGTGCCCAGGACGCTGGTGTCGTGCTTGATCAGCCTGGAACCCAGCAGGCTCTTGAGCGAGCGCATCAGACGGCCTTCGTAGCCTTCCAGGTACTCGTGCAGCGCCAGCCGGCCGTACACCGGGCGGCGTTCTTCGATATTGAAGAAGACCACCGACGGCAGGGTGATCTTGTCGTCCTCCAGCGCGATCAGCGTTTCCACGCCGGGGCGCAGCCAGCCGACAGTGGAGTTGGACGTGCCGAAGTCGATACCCAAGGCACGGGCTGGAGATGCGTTGTTCATGTCTTTCAGGTTCCGGTTAAAAAACGGCCGCGCAGTGTATGCCAGTGCGCGCCAGATTCGAAGGCCGGTTATCTGCTAAATCTCGCCTGATGATCCTTGAAAGACGACCGTTTACCCCCAAACTACCCTGCATCAACCGGACAGCCGCGGGAGTGCTCGCAAGAAGCCCCGCCGGCTGCCGATAAACTTCTGCCGCGCCGCCCGGTCACAAACTTGAGATCGGTCAGACCAATGGCTGCAAACAAGCGCATGCTGTGGCCCGTGGCGCGATTTGATAACGGATGGTGATTCCCGCGATGGACTTCAAAGACTATTACAAGATTCTCGGTGTGGAACCGACCGCAGACGACAAGGCGATCAAGGCCGCCTATCGCAAGCTTGCGCGTAAATACCACCCCGACGTCAGCAAGGAAAAGGATGCAGAGTCCCGGTTCAAGGACGCCTCGGAAGCTTATGAAGCGCTGAAAAGCGCCGACAAGCGCGCCGAATACGATGACTTGCGCCGCTATGGCCAGCACGGCCAACCGTTCCAGGGACCACCAGGCTGGCAAAGCCGTGGCGGTTTCGGTGGCGGTGGCCAGGATACGGGCGACTTTTCGGACTTCTTCAGTTCGATCTTCGGCAACCGTGGGCCTGGTTTCAGTGGTGGTGGACAATCGCGTCGCAGTACCGGACGTCGAGGGCAGGACGTGGAAATGGAGCTTGGGGTTTTTCTCGAAGAAACACTGTCGACCGAATCGAAGAAGGTCACCTTTCAGGTACCGCAGTACAACGCGGCTGGCCAGCATGTGAGCAACACCAGCAAAAGCCTGAACGTGAAGATTCCGGCCGGTGTGAGCGATGGCGAGCGCATTCGCCTCAAGGGGCAGGGCGCTCCGGGTGTCGGTGGCGGCGCCAATGGCGACCTGTACCTGACGATCCGTTTTGCACCGCACCCGAAATTCGACGTCGAAGGCGAGAACCTGATCATCACCTTGCCACTGGCACCGTGGGAGCTGGCGCTGGGTGCCGAAGTCGCCGTGCCGACCCTGACCGGCAAGATCAACCTCAAGGTCCCGGCCGGCAGCCAGAACGGCCAGCGCATGCGTGCCAAGGGCCATGGCCTGATAAACAAGGCCGGTGAGCGTGGTTACCTGTTCGTGCAGTTGAAGGCCGTGATGCCGAAGAAATCCGACGATGACATCAAGGCCCTGTGGCAGGAGCTGGCGAAAAAAGCCGCGTTCGACCCGCGAGAGCATTTTTGATCCCTTAGAACCAAGGAGTCACTGACTATGAGCAGTCCCCTGAACGTTCAACTGGACATGGCAGAGTTCTGTGAGGCGACCGAGTTGTCGGACGTCTACGTGATCGAAATCGTCGAGCACGGCATCCTCGAACCTCAGGGCGCTCAGCCCAAGGACTGGGTTTTCAACGACTACGAGCTGACCCTGGCCAAGCGCGCCGCCAAGCTGCGGCGCGACCTTGACCTGGAATGGGAAGGCGTCGCCCTGGCGCTGGACCTGCTCGAAGAAGTCCAGCAACTGCGGGCCGAGAACCGGATGCTCAAGCAGCGATTGGGGCGGTTGGTGGTGGAGTAGGCGTTCAGATGCCTGTGTGTTGTCTGTTCGGGTGCCATCGCGAGCAGGCTCGCTTCCACAGTTGACCGAGTACCCCTGTGGGAGCGAGCTTGCTCGCGATGAACGATAACTCGGTCCCAAAGCCTTACACCTTCCTCGGCAACACCACGGTAAACAGAGTGCCGCCAGTCTCATTGGAACTAACCTCGATCGTCCCCTCATGGGCGTCGACCACTTCCTTGACGATAAACAACCCCAACCCAAGGCTGGTAGTAGGCTCGCCGAGTTCTTCGCTGGCACTGCGCACCAGCGGATCGAAAATCGTCGGGATCGCATCGTCGGGGATCGGGGCTCCGTCGTTGTGCACCGTCAGGCGGACGCTGTCGGCCTCGCCCTCGAGGCACAGCGTCACTTCGTGTTTGCTTGAGCCATGCTGCAAGGCATTGCCGATCAGGTTTTGCAGCATCTGATCGAGCCGGCGCAGGTCCCAGATGCCGCGGGTGTCACCCTGTACATCCAGGGTCGGATTGCATTCCGGTTGACTGGCACAGGCCCGGGCAATCGCTTCACGCGCCGCTTCGGCCAGGTCCATGGGCGCCGGCTCGATCGGCAGGCGCTTGCCCAGGCGGCTGCGCACCAGTTCCAGCAAGTCCCCGACCATCACCGCCAGGTGCCCGGTACTGCGCAGGATATTGACCGCGCACTTGAGCGCATCTCCTTCGAGCGCGGCTTTGCGTAGCAGTAGTTCGGTGGACATGCTCACCGCCTGCAGGGGCGCGCGCAGGTCATGGCCGAGGATCGCCAGGAAAATGTCCCGGGAGCGATTGACCTGCTCGGCATAAGTGGCCGTGGACTCGGCAAGGGCTTCATCGATGGCTTCGTTGAAACGGATCATGTCCTGGAAGTAGGCCAGGTCAGGCGATTGCAGGCTGTTGACCCAAAGGCGAATGACACAGGCGCGCAAGTGACGGAATTCACTGGTCATCTGCACCAGATCAAAACCCAATGTATGACGCAGTTCGCCGTGGCTGGCGCCAGCCTCGTCGAGGCTGGGGGTTTTCTCCGGTCCTTCGCCACGCGCCTTGGCCGCTTGTTCGGCAGGAGTCTGGGGTTTGCACATGTCCCGGGCCGCGGCAAGCAGGATCGACCGGGCATGGTCGCGCAAGGCGACGCGGTCCATGTTTTCGGCGGCTGGGGTGATGGTTTTGGCGAACAGTTCCCACTCATCGACGATGCGATCAGCGTGTAACACGATGAACTCGGAAAGACGCATGGCAGTTACCTGAGCATGAACCGGGGCAGCGAGTCGAATAGTAGTCCCTTTGCCGGAAAAAACACGACCGCTCATGCCGAGGCACAGGCGGACATGCCGATGGCGGTAGATATATGTTTTCGGCTCCCTGATTTTCGATCCCACGGAGCCATTTCAGGGGGGTGGCCAAGCAGCTATTTGGACTTTTGTTTCAGGTGCAGGTGAATAAGCTGGTGGTTCTTTTCCTGTCATCAAGGTGATTCAAAAGTGTCTGATTTGCATGGAAGCAACTCACAGAAAATACCGGACGGAGTGTCCATCGATAGTTACGGGATACATTACCGTCGTGCAAACGACGTGATCCCCGGTGCCATCAAGAATGCGCCGTTGGCGAGATTGAAGACCCTGCTGGCGCTCAAGCCGCAAATGCCCGAGTGGTATAGCGGTGCGCGGGAAATCGACCGTCAATACCTCAAACAGTTGATGGATGAGCGCTGGCGTTTGCAAGACGTAATGGACAAGACCCAGGGCGACTTGAAGCACGACATCAATGCCTTCGCCGAACCGTTGCTCAAAAAGGCATTGCAGTCAAAATTCAATACGGTCGAGGACTTCAACGAGCTCAGCGTACAGCTCGAGGTGCCTGGCACGATCATCTTCGGCATCGACACCGGCGCCAGTCGTGTCCGCCAATCCACATTGCTGGAAGCAGCACTGCACAACTTCGAAGAGTCCGAGGCCACCGAAGGTGCGTTGCGCAACAGTTCCGGTATTTACCGTAGGGACAGTCGGGGCAGTCTCAGCCTTGAACCGGCCATCACCCTCCCGGCGTTTGCAACCTTGTGCCGAAGCCTGGACATCGGCGGGCAATACCAACGACACATCAAGTCCGTCCTGTTGCCCGATACCCCACAGGCACAGCGAACCTTGCAACAGGGTTCGGTAGCCAGTGAAAAGGCGGCCTTTCATGTGGCCGCACTGATCGCCCGATTGAAGGGTGATATCAGTGACCATGCTTTCGGAAAATTGAACCAGGTGCGTGAGGGCCGGGCAAACATCACGCTGTACGACCAGCCGTTGCATTGTCATCGGTTGTCGCTGATGGGCTTTCGAATGACAGGCATCGTGTTGTTCAGCGCACTCAGTGAGCCATCGCAAGTAAAGCGCGAAGTTGAAGCGTTGACGCCGGCCCTGTTGAGATTCTGGATAGACTGGTCGCGCCGCATCCCTGTACTGCCGGGCCAGGAATATGATCGATTCAAACTGCTGCAAGCCTTCTTTGCCAATGGACCGCAGGGTCTGAGCGATGAGCTGTTGCGCCGCGAGGATATTTATCAACAGAGTCGTGTGACCGGCCCGTTGATCGCCTATGTCCCGGATGATACGGAGCATCCCCTCAAGGAGTATCCGTCGCTGACCGCGTTCATGAAGGAGTTGCTGGGTCAGTTGAGAAATACGGATTACCAGGCATTTTTCAGCCGCTTTGTGGCGCAGAAGGACAAAGGACAGTTTTTCGCCAGGGTCAACGAACGTCTCAAGACCTTCACCTGGCATGAGCGCGAGCCGCTCGACATGGGCCCGTGGTGGCGTGAAACCGCGATTGAAAACCCCGATGCAGAGCCCATCACCAACCAGATGACGGGTGATCTGTGGGTGGCGCTGTTTCTGCAGCGCCGCGACAAGGCGATCGCCGATGCGAGGCTCATCGCAGTGCCGACCGACGATGAGGATGCCAACGCACGCTTCAAGCGCCTGACCAGTTACCTGTCGATCGGCTGGAACCTGTTCAATTTCGCCGCAATGCTGGTGCCCGGCCTGGGTGAAGCCATGCTCGGCATCATGGTCGCGCAGATGCTCGCCGAAGTGGCCGAAGGCGTCGAGGACTGGAGCAAGGGTGACAAGGATCAAGCCTCTGCGTACTTCAACGGGGTCTTGATCAACTTCGCGCAATTGGCGCTCATGGGCGCCGGACATGTACTGCCCGGCACCGGTGTCACGCCAATCAAGGTGTCGCCGTTTGTCGAGGGTCTCAAACCCGTGGAGGTCGGCGGCAGGGAGCGTTTGTGGAATCCTGACCTCGGTCCCTATGAACAATCGATCGCGTTGACCGATGGGGCGAAGGCCGGTGACACAGGACTGTACCGTCAGCAGGATCAGGACCTGCTGCGGCTCGATGACAAATGCTACGCAGTCAGGCAAGACCCGGACACCGGTCGACACCGGTCGACACCGGCTTCAACACCCGACTCGCGCCGATGCCTATCAGCCGCTGCTGGAGCACAACGGTGCCGGCAGTTGGAAGACGGAAAATGGGACAAGGGGCAAATACTCAGGCGTCTGGGCGCTTCGGTGGACGGACTTTCCGATGAAACCCTGGAGCAGATTCTGACCGCCAGTGGCGTGCACGAAAATGTGCTGCGCCGGCTTCACGTCGAACAGCAGACCCCTCCCGCTCTGTTGGCCGATACTCTCAAGCGCTTCAAGGCCCATGCCGATGCGCAAGCCTGCGCAGAGCAGATTCTGGCCAACCGGATCGGCGAGGAATGGGCCGATTACGCCGTGCGATCCATGACCGAAATGGGCGGCTGGCCTGGCGACAAGGCCATTGAAGTCTTCCAGGGGCCGGGACTGACGGGGGCGTCGATCAAGAACGGCTATGCAGAGGCGTCACCGGCCAATACGTTGCAGATGACCAGGTCTGACCTGCTGGTGGGGGCGCTGCCCGAGCGCGTGGTGGGGTTCCTTGACGAACAGGCGCTTCGCGAACTGCTCGACGAATGGTTATCCGGTGACGCGCAGAAGCGTACCGAAGCATTGCGCGAGCAATGGGCGGCACAGGTGGGCCGGCGCAAGCGGCAGTTGTTTGACCTCCTGTACAGTCGTCGGACCCGTTCGGACGATCCTTTGGTGAATCTGCTCAGGGAGGATTTTTCAGAGATCTCGATCAGCCAGGCGCAAGAACTGCTGGGTGAAGCGCACCCCTCGGACGTGCAACACCTGACCGAAAAAAAACGCGTACCTTTGCGCCTGGCGGAACACGCCCGCAAGGCCGCCGAGCAATTGCGGATGACACGGGCCTATGAAGGCCTTTACCTCGACGCCTTGCACAGTGCTGACACCGCACGCCTGGAGTTGCACTCCCTGGCGGCCCTGCCGGGCTGGCCGGCGGATTTGCGTCTGGAGGTTCGTGAGTATTCATTCGGGGGAGCGTTGACCGACAGTCTGGGCCCCATCGACGCGCCGATCCGCAAAGTGCTGATCCTGGATGAGGATGGCAAATACCAGGCTCGGGACGACCGCGATCAACACCTGCACGGCGCGGACAATATGTATGCCGCGGTGCTGCATGCGTTGCCGGATTCGCAACGAACAGCCCTGGGCTTCGGCATCAATGAGGCTGCGCGGCTGGAGCAAGCGATAAAGGCACGTCCCCTGGACCATCTGGAGTTTGAGCCGATTCTGCGGGACAACCCGACTTACAAGCCGACCTACGATCCGACCGGCATGCGCTTGCGCGGCGGCATGCGTGGCTATGCCCGGCAAGCACCGCATGGCATGGGACTGCGACGACGGGCCCAGGCACTGTATCCGGATTTCACCTCGGAGGAGATCGAGACGTTGCTGACGCAGTTCAGCCAGGGCGAAGGTACGGAGCATGAGCGACTGGCCCTGCTCGAGGTCGAGTTCGACCAGTTGAACCGCACCCTGCAACGCTGGATGAACTCGCCGACGCAGTCCTATCGTTTTACCCCGGCGGGCGTGGCGGAGTGGCATGCGCGAAACAATATCTACAAAGCGCTCAGGCAATGCTGGCAGCGCACAGGACCTGAGGGCATCGAGGCCTCTGGCGTATTGCGGCCACAGGCGTTGAATCTGGACAACATTCCCAAGCTGAGCCAACTACTGGAAACCCTGCCGAAGCTGGAGGCCAATTTTGATCACGTCACCAGCCTGAGCCTGCGCGGTGGGCAGTTGCGTTCCGGGCACCTGTCGTTCCTCGACTCGTTCCATCAGGTGCGCTACCTCAATCTGCAAGACAATCTGCTGACGGCGCTTCCGCAGGCAATGAAGGACATGCGTCATCTCACTCACCTGTTTCTTGACGGCAATAACATTGAACTGGATGTAGTGGCGGTCGATCGCCTGAAGAATCTGACGCGCATGATGTTCCTGCACTTGCGCGGCAACCCGCTGAAGCTCATTCCGAACATCAGCCGAATGCCGCATTTGCAGGTGCTGTTGCTGGACGAAACGGGACTGGAAAGCTGGCCTGTCGGGCTGTTTTCGCAATCGCGGCCGCGCAGTATCTATCTTGATCTGAGAGATAACCCGATCAGCCGGATACCCGAGGTCGCGCCCGGTTCATTTCGCGCAGAGCTATTGGCGCGCACCGTGATCAGTCGGTCGTCGGGCTGGATCTCGCCGGAGAATCTCGAGATCCTCAAGTCTTACATCGAGTCGGTCGGCATGGACCCGGAGCGTCCTTATCCGCCCCGTGGCGTAATCGATAGCGCGGACTGGGCGTCGGGCATGACCGAGCGGCAATGGCATAGAAAACAGGAAGTCTGGAACGTGGTCGAGGATGAATTCGATTCAGTGCCGTTCTTCGATGAAATCCGCAGGCTCACCCAATCCGCTGACTTCAAGGCCGGCGAGACCTATCAGACAGAACTGACGGCCAAGGTCTGGCGCATGCTCGAAGCCATGGCCCGTGACAGTGAACTGCGGATCAAGCTGTTCAATGAGGCGGCAACACCCACCGAATGCGTGGATGGCGGTACGCAACTGTTCAATGCCATGGGCGTGCAGGTGATGGTTCATGAAGCTTACGCCCTGGAGCGTGCCGACTTGATCGAAACACAGTTGCTGGAATTGGCCTTGGGCAAGTCCCGGCTCGATGAACTCGGCGCCATTGCCCGTCAACGGGTGTCTGCGCGGTTGGCGAAGGGAGAGCGGTTCCGCCGCTACGACGCCGATGGCGAAGTGACCGGCACTATCGATGAAGTGGAAGTGCACCTGGCCTACATGACTGATCTGGCCGAGCGCCTGGATCTGCCGTGGCAGGCGCGGGGCATGCAGTTTCGCAGCATCGCCGAGGTCAGCAAAGAGATGATTGAGGCAGCGTTCCAGCGGATCAAGGCGCTGGAGGAAGGGGATCTGCTGATCGACCGGATCTTCGAGCAACCGCTCTGGAAAACCTGGCTGGAGTCGACTTACCGCGAGGAATTGAATGGCTTGAAACGCCGGATCGACGCCACCATTGATTTGCAGGATGTGTTGCAGCGCAGGGCCGAAGGTACGCGGCTCACCACCGAGGAAAAGACTGCGGTGGAGGCGGAAATCAAGGGGCTGTGCAGTGAGTTAGGCAAAAGTGAAACTGATTTTGCCGATGGCAGGCTGATGACTGACGAGGAATATGTTCAAGCCTTGGATGACATCGATTTGCAGATTACGCAGTTGCTGAAAAAACTGACACGGGAAGCGATGATTCGGGCCAAGCTGGATCGGCTGCGGATTGAATCCGTACAGTAACCACGAAAAAACGAAGGCCTCGACACCGGGTGTGCGAGGCCTTTGCTCGTGGTTGCCGGTTCAGAACAGGAAGTAACGCTGGGCCATCGGCAAGGTTTGCGCCGGCTCACACCACAGCAGCACACCGTCGGCCTTGACCTGGTAGGTCTGCGGATCTACGTCTATGTCCGGCAGGTAGTCGTTGTGAATCAGGTCGGTTTTCTGCACGTCGCGGCAGCCTTTGACCACGGCGATTTTCTTCTTCAAGCCCAGGGCTTCGGGCAAGCCTGCATCCTGTGCGGCCTGGCTGATGAAGGTCATGCTGGTGGCGTGCAGCGAGCCGCCGAAGCTGGCGAACATCGGGCGGTAATGCACCGGTTGTGGCGTCGGGATCGAGGCATTGGCGTCGCCCATCAGGCTGGCCGCAATGGCACCGCCCTTGAGAATCAGCGTCGGCTTCACGCCAAAAAACGCCGGGCGCCAGAGCACCAGATCCGCCCATTTGCCCACTTCGACCGAACCCACTTCATGGCTGATGCCGTGGGTGATCGCCGGGTTGATGGTGTACTTGGCGATGTAGCGTTTGGCGCGGAAGTTGTCGTTGCCTTGACCATCGCCGGGCAGCGGCCCGCGTTGTTTTTTCATCTTGTCGGCGGTCTGCCAGGTGCGGGTGATGACTTCGCCGACCCGCCCCATGGCCTGACTGTCTGAGCTGATCATCGAGAACGCACCGAGGTCGTGGAGGATGTCTTCGGCGGCAATCGTCTCGCGTCGGATGCGGCTTTCGGCGAAGGCCACATCCTCGGCGATGCTCGGGTCGAGGTGGTGGCAGACCATCAGCATGTCGAGGTGCTCATCAATGGTGTTGCGGGTGAACGGCCGGGTCGGGTTGGTGGAGCTGGGCAGCACGTTGGCAAAACCGCAGGCCTTGATGATGTCCGGCGCATGACCGCCACCGGCACCTTCGGTGTGATAGGTGTGAATGGTGCGGCCCTTGAAGGCGGCGAGGGTGGTCTCGACGAAACCGGATTCGTTGAGGGTGTCGGTGTGGATCGCCACCTGCACATCGAACCGGTCGGCCACGTTCAGGCAGTTGTCGATACTCGCCGGCGTGGTGCCCCAGTCCTCATGCAACTTGAGGCCGATGGCACCGGCCTTGACTTGTTCGATCAATGGCTCCGGCAGGCTGGCGTTACCCTTGCCGGTCAGTCCGATGTTCATCGGGAACGCGTCCGCGGCCTGGAGCATGCGCGCCAGGTGCCACGGCCCAGAGGTGCATGTGGTCGCATTGGTACCGGTGGCCGGTCCGGTGCCGCCACCGATCATGGTGGTGACGCCGCTCATCAATGCCTCTTCGATCTGCTGCGGGCAGATGAAGTGGATGTGGGTGTCGATGCCGCCGGCGGTGAGGATCATGCCTTCGCCAGCGATGACTTCGGTGCTGGCGCCAATGGCGATGTTGACGTTGGGCTGGATGTCCGGATTGCCGGCCTTGCCGATCGCCGCGATGCGCCCGTCCTTGAGACCGACGTCGGCCTTGACGATGCCCCAGTGGTCGATGATCAGCGCGTTGGTGATCAGGGTGTCGACCACCTCGGCAGCCAATAATTGGCTCTGACCCTGGCCGTCACGGATGACTTTGCCGCCCCCGAATTTCACTTCTTCGCCGTAGGTGGTGAAGTCCTGTTCCACTTCGATCCACAACTCGGTATCGGCCAGGCGCACCTTGTCACCGACAGTGGGACCGAACATGTCGGCGTAGGCTTGACGGGAAATCTTCATTCGTTCGCCTTGAGATTCAATTGAATTTGAGACTGTTCGCTTCGCTCACAGATTCGCGAGCAAGCCCGCTCCCACATTCGATCGCGTTCCCCTGTGGGAGCGGGCTTGCTCGCGAAGGCGTCAGTGGGGACATCGCATTACTTAGAGGTCACCCATGATCCGCCCGGCAAATCCAAACACCCGACGATGCCCCGCCAAATCCACCAACTCTACCTCGCGACTCTGCCCCGGTTCGAAGCGCACGGCGGTGCCGGCAGGAATATTCAAGCGCATGCCGCGGCTGGCGGCGCGGTCGAACGTCAGGGCGTCGTTGGTTTCGAAAAAGTGGTAGTGCGAGCCGACCTGGATCGGCCGATCTCCACTGTTGGCCACTTTCAGGCTGATCATGCGCCGGCCGGCGTTGAGTTCGATCTCGCCGGGCTGGATCTGGTATTCACCGGGAATCATCAATGGGCTCCTTGGAGAATCTTGTAGTACAGGGCGGTCGGCTTGTAGCGGCCGCTCGGGTCGCAGGCGTAGTCGGGGATTTCACCGGCGCGGGTATAACCCAGTGATTGGTAGAAGTCTTCGGCGGGCGAACCGGCCTCGGTGTCGAGGTAAAGCATGCCGCGCTTGTGCTGCAGGGCGGCCGCCTCCAGCGCGCTCATCAGTTGCTGGCCCAGCCCGCGACGCCGCGCATGTTCGCGCACCAGCAACTTCTGCACTTCGGCACGGTTCAGGCCGTTGGCTTTCTGGCACAGACCCAGCTGTACGCTGGCCTGCACCTGCTCGTCCTTGACCACCACCCACAGCAACACATTGCCCTTGATCAGGTTGTCCTGGACCTCGTCGAACCAGGCGTGGGCCTGGGTGGTATCGAGGTTAGCCATGAAGCCGACACTGGCGCCATAGCCGACGGCATCGAGCAGCAGGTCGATCAGGCCCTGGCGATAATGCGCAAAGCTTTCAACGTTGACGCGTCGCAGTTGGGCGGGGTTCATGGGCGATCACTCCTTGTTGGTGGCGGGTGGTTGCGCGCCAGGATTGAGGGTCAATTGCATGAAAGTCAGGTCCAGCCAGCGGCCGAATTTGGTGCCGACCTGAGGCATTTGCCCGGTGGTGATAAAGCCGATGCGCTCATGCAAGCGAATGGAGGCGGCGTTACCGCTTTCGATGGCGGCGACCATCACGTGCTTGCCGCAGCCTTTGGCGCATTCAATCAGCGCTTCCATCAGTTGCGGGCCGAGGCCGTTGCCGCGCTGGTCGCTGCGCACATAGACCGAGTGCTCGACGGTGTGGCGGAAACCGTCGAAGGGTCGCCAGTCGCCGAACGAGGCGTACCCGAGCACCATATTATCGGCATCGACAATCACCAGGATTGGATAAGCCTGGGCTTGCCGGGCGTTGAACCAGGCCTGGCGGTTGCCGAGGTCGACCGCCTGCTCGTTCCAGATCGCCGTGGTGTTGAGCACCGCGTCGTTGTAGATGTCGCGGATGGCTGGCAGGTCGGCATGCACGGCATCGCGGATGTGGTAAGTCATGGCGCGGCCTCAGGCGATGGGTTGGTGGACGGTGACCAGTTTGGTGCCGTCGGGGAAGGTGGCCTCGACCTGGATTTCCGGGATCATTTCCGGGATGCCTTGCATCACTTGTTCGCGGGTCAGCAGGGTAGTGCCCAGGTGCATCAGATCGGCCACGGTCTGGCCGTCGCGGGCGCCTTCAAGCAGCGCGGCGGAGATGTAGGCCATGGCCTCCGGGTAATTGAGTTTCACGCCGCGAGCCAAACGCCGCTCGGCCACCAGGCCGGCGGTGAAGATCAGCAGCTTGTCTTTTTCGCGTGGGGTCAGGTCCATTGTTGCAATCCGTATTCGGCAGTTAAAAGGTCATTCAATCTGAGAACACAATCCCTGTGGGAGCGGGCTTGCTCGCGAAAGCGGACTTTCATTCAACACTTATGTCTTCTGACACGCCGCTTTCGTCGGAACGCCGCCCGGAGCAAGCCCGCTCCCACATTGAATCGCATTTCAAGTGTTCCAAATTCGTGGTGGCATGGCTTCGCGTCCCAGTAGCGTCGGACGCAATAAGCGCCACAAATCAATCAACCATCCCCGCGCCAACAACGCTTCACTGGCCAGGCACCGTGCAACCAGCAACCCCGGCAGTTGGGTCAGATCCCCGCGCACGTCGTTAGGCAGTGAGCGGCAGGTTTCCAGCAAGTCGCTATCGATTTCCCCGGTCACCAGCAATGTAGCAAACACCGGCTGCCCATCCAGTCCGATGGGCGAGTCCAGCAAACCGTCTGCCCCGACAATGCGCTGGCGTTCATGCCAGAGCAATTGGCCGTCGCGGCGGATATCCAGCTGCGCCTGGAAGTGCCCAAGATCGAAGCGCTCGCCACTGGCCGGACGGCCCAGGGCCACGACGTCCCAGTAGAACAGCCGCGCATCGTCTTCAAGGTCGATGCAAGTGCTGAGCTCAGCCTGCGCAGCGCTGAAAATGATCGTCTCCTGGGGCAGCCATTCCAGCGTCGCACCGGCCGCCACCTTCAACTTCAGCTGCTGATAGGCGGGGTCGGCGGCGCGATACCACTTGGCCGCGCCGGGGCTGGTGATTTGTGCCCAGGCATCGCGCTCGACGCTGGCCGAGATGTCCAGCCGATCACCGCCGGCAATTCCGCCTGGTGGGTGGACGATGATGTGCTGGCAGACTTCTGGCCCTTCGGCATACAGGTGTTTCTGCACGCGCAACGGACCTTTGTGTCGACGCTGGACCGGGCGAGTGTTGTTGTCGAATCGGGCGTAGCCAAGCTCCAGTTCGGCGTGCCAACTGGGGGTAAACAAGGCGCCAGATGCGGGAAGAGTCATAGTCAGTGCTTATCGTGAGGTCGTCATGATGGTTGCAAAGGCTGTGCCGCAAGAATTCGCAGGAAGGAGGCGTCTATTGATTGTGCTGATGCACCAACGCAGGGCCAATCATGAAATATCGCGCAATAAATTGGTGCGCCTCATCGATGACGAACCGGGTCGACCGGACTTCTCGGTCCGATCACGGCTGATTGGTTTCCTGCCAATCGCTCCCCTCAAGGCCTCACGGAGAGTGATCGACTCAGATCGTGACCAGTCCGCGCACCCCTTCGGCTTCCATGTTCTCGCCGCGCCCCTGTTGCACGATGTCGCCCCGGGACATCACCAGGTATTGGTCCGCCAGTTCGGCGGCGAAATCGTAGAACTGCTCGACCAGTAGAATGGCCATGTCGCCCCGGGCTGCGAGTTTTTTGATCACGGCACCGATCTCCTTGATCACCGACGGTTGGATGCCTTCGGTGGGTTCGTCGAGGATCAGCAGGCGAGGGCGGCTGGCCAACGCACGGCCGATGGCCAGTTGTTGTTGCTGGCCGCCGGACAGGTCACCGCCCCGGCGTTGCTTCATTTGCAGCAGCACCGGGAACAGCTCGTAGATGAACGCCGGCACTTCCTTCGCTTCGCTGCCGGGGAACCGCGACAGCCCCATCAGCAGGTTTTCTTCCACGGTGAGGCGGCCGAAGATCTCCCGGCCCTGCGGCACGTAGGCGATGCCGGCCTGCACGCGCTGGTGCGGCTTGAACGTGGTGATCGGCTTGCCTTCCCAGTTCACGGCGCCTTCCTTGGCTGGCAGCAAGCCCATCAGGCATTTGAGCAGGGTGGTCTTGCCCACGCCGTTTCGGCCGAGCAGGCAGGTGACTTCGCCGACCTTCACGTCAAACGTAAGGCCGCGCAGGATGTGGCTTCCGCCGTAGTACTGGTGCAGTTTTTCGACTTGCAACATTCTCAAATACTCCTCAAATCCCCTGTGGGAGCGGGCTTGCTCGCGAATGCGGACAGACATTCAACATTTGCATCGACTGGCACACCGCTTTCGCGAGCAAGCCCGCTCCCACATGGGTCGGTGTTCACATGTCTATCGACCGAGATAAACCTCGATCACCCGCTCGTTGTCCTGCACCTGCTCCAGCGACCCTTCTGCCAGCACGCTGCCCTGATGCAACACCGTGACGTGGTCGGCAATCGAGCCGACGAAGCCCATGTCGTGCTCCACCACCATCAGCGAATGCTTGCCAGCCAGGCTCTTGAACAGCTCGGCGGTGAATTCGGTTTCGGCGTCGGTCATGCCCGCCACCGGTTCATCGAGCAGCAGCAATTGCGGGTCCTGCATCAGCAACATGCCGATCTCCAGGAACTGCTTCTGACCGTGGGACAGCAACCCCGCGGGGCGATTGACCGATGAGGTCAGGCGAATGGTCTCCAGCACTTCGGCGATGCGGTCTTTCTGTTCGCCGCTCAAACGCGCCCGCAGGCTGGCCCACACCGACTTGTCGGTTTTCTGCGCCAGCTCAAGGTTCTCGAACACGCTCAAGGCTTCGAACACCGTCGGTTTCTGGAACTTGCGACCGATGCCGGCCTGGGCGATCTGCACTTCGCTCATTTGCGTCAGGTCCAGGGTTTCGCCGAACCAGGCCTTGCCGTGGCTGGGGCGGGTCTTGCCGGTGATCACGTCCATCAGCGTGGTCTTGCCTGCGCCGTTGGGGCCGATGATGCAGCGCAGCTCACCGACGCCGATGTACAGGTTCAGTTCGTTCAGCGCGCGGAAGCCGTCGAAGCTGACACTGATGTCTTCCAGGGTCAGGATGGTGCCGTGGCGCGTATTCAGGCCTGGCCCGACGCGTTGGCCAAGGCCGATGGCATCGCGGCTGCTGCCGGCGTCCTTGTTGGGCTCCACAGGAAAAAACGCTGGTTCGAGCATGAATTCAGCGGTTGCAGTGACTCTCATTGCTCACCTCTTTTCTTCAGCAGACCGATCACGCCTTTGGGCAAATACAGGGTCACGATGATGAACAGCGCGCCGAGGAAGAACAGCCAGTACTCGGGGAACGCCACGGTGAACCAGCTCTTCATGCCGTTGACCACGCCGGCGCCGAGCAGCGGACCGATCAAGGTCCCGCGCCCGCCCAGTGCCACCCAGACTGCCGCTTCGATGGAGTTGGTCGGCGACATTTCACTCGGGTTGATGATCCCCACTTGCGGCACGTACAACGCACCGGCCAGGCCGCACAACACCGCGCTCAACACCCACACGAACAACTTGAAACCGCGTGGATCGTAGCCGCAGAACATCAGGCGATTTTCCGCATCGCGCAGCGCGGTCAGTACCCGGCCGAACTTGCTCTGCGCCAGGCGCCAGCCGATGAACAGGCTCGCCACCAGCAACAGTACCGTGGCGAAAAACAGCACCGCACGGGTGCCCGGTTCGGTGATGCCAAAGCCAAGAATGGTGCGGAAGTTGGTGAAGCCGTTGTTGCCGCCGAAGCCGGTTTCGTTGCGGAAAAACAGCAGCATCCCGGCGAAGGTCAGGGCCTGGGTCATGATCGAGAAATACACGCCCTTGATCCGCGAACGGAAGGCGAAGAAGCCGAACACCAAGGCCAGCAAACCCGGCGCCAAAACCACCAGGCACAGGGTCCAGAGGAAGCTGCTGGTGCCGGTCCAGAACCACGGCATTTCGGTCCACGACAGGAAGGTCATGAACGCCGGCAAGCCATCGCCCGAGGCCTGGCGCATCAGGTACATGCCCATGGCATAGCCGCCGAGGGCGAAAAACAGACCGTGGCCGAGGGACAGCAGGCCGGCGTAACCCCACACCAGATCGAGCGCCAGTGCGACGATGGCGTAGCAAAGAATCTTGCCCACCAGCGTCAGTGTGTAGGCCGAAACGTGCAGCGTGCTGTCGGGCGATAACAGCGACAGCAGCGGTAACGCCAGCAGCACAACGAGGATCACTGCACCGATGGCAATCGAGACTTTAGGGCCGGCTTTTTGGGTCGCGGTAACGAGCAGGGGCTGGTTCATCAGTCGATCACCCGTCCTTTGAGTGCGAAGAGGCCTTGCGGACGCTTCTGGATGAACAGAATGATCAGCGCGAGGATGAGGATCTTGCCGAGCACGGCACCGATCTGCGGTTCGAGAATCTTGTTGGCGATCCCCAGGCCAAACGCCGCCAGCACGCTACCGGCCAACTGACCGACACCGCCGAGCACCACCACCAGGAACGAGTCGATGATGTAGCTCTGGCCGAGGTCCGGGCCGACGTTGCCGATCTGGCTCAGGGCCACGCCACCGAGGCCGGCGATGCCCGAGCCGAGGCCGAAGGCGAGCATGTCCACGCGCCCGGTCGGTACTCCGCAGCAGGCGGCCATGTTGCGGTTCTGGGTGACGGCGCGAACATTCAGACCAAGGCGAGTCTTGTTCAGCAGCAACCAGGTCAGCACCACCACAAACAGCGCGAAGGCAATGATCACGATGCGGTTGTATGGCAGCACCAGATTGGGCAACACCTGAATCCCGCCCGACAGCCACGCCGGGTTGGCCACTTCGACGTTCTGCGCGCCGAACACCAGGCGAACCAGCTGAATCAGCATCAGGCTGATGCCCCAGGTGGCGAGCAGGGTTTCCAGCGGACGGCCGTAGAGGTGGCGAATCACCGTGCGCTCCAGCGCCATGCCGATGGCTGCGGTGACGAAAAACGCCACGGGCAGCGCGATCAGCGGATAGAACTCGATGGCCTGCGGCGCGAAGCGCTGGAACATCAACTGCACAACATAGGTCGAGTAGGCGCCGAGCATCAGCATCTCGCCGTGGGCCATGTTGATCACGCCGAGCAGGCCGAAGGTGATCGCAAGCCCCAGGGCGGCGAGCAGTAGAATCGATCCCAGTGACATGCCGCTGAATGCCTGGCCGAGCATCTCGCCGACCAGCAGTTTGCGCTTGACTTGAGCGAGGCTGGTTTCGGCGGCGGTACGCACATTCGCGTCGGTTTCAACGCCCGGCTCCAGCAGGCTTTCCAGGCGTGTGCGGGCCAGCGGATCGCCAGTTTCACCGAGCAGGCGTACAGCGGCGAGGCGCACGGCCGGGTCGCTGTCGACCAGTTGCAGATTGGCCAGAGCCAGGCTCAATGCGGCGTGAACGCCTTCGTCCTGTTCGCCCGCCAACTGCTGGTCGAGGAATTTCAACTGCGCCGGCTTGGCACTTTTCTGCAATTGCTGCGCGGCGGCCAGACGGATTTTGGTGTCGGCGGCGAGCAACTGATGACTGGCCAGGGCCGTGTCGATGAGACCCCGCAGGCGGTTGTTCAGACGCAACGTTTTCGGCTGGCCGTTGATGCTCAACTCGCCTTGTTGCAGGGCGTTGATCAATTCGATACGGGCCGGATCGGGTTGCGCGGCCCAGGACTCCAGTAGTCTGGCTTGTTGCACGGGATTGGCGGCGACGAACTCTTCGGTGTCACCGGCGTGAGTGGCCATTGGCAGCAAGAGTGCGATCGCCAGAAGAAATCGGTACAGGGCAGTGGGCATAGAGAGTCGCCTTGCTCGGACTAAATGTGGGAGCGGGCTTGCTCGCGAAGACGGTGTGTCAGTCACATAGATGTTGGATGTGCCGCCGTCTTCGCGAGCAAGCCCGCTCCCACAGGGAGTTGTGTTGGGCCGGAACAATCGTCAGGCCCAATGGCTTAGTTGCTCTTCACCGCATACTCCGGCTTCTTGTCGTTGCCCGGGATGAACGGGCTCCACGGCTGGGCGCGGATCGGGCCTTCGGTCTGCCACACCACGTTGAACTGACCGTCGGCCTGGATCTCGCCGATCATCACCGGCTTGTGCAGGTGGTGATTGGTCTTGTCCATGGTCAGGGTGTAGCCGGACGGCGCGGCAAAGGTCTGGCCGGCCAGGGCTTCGCGGACTTTGTCGACGTCGGTGGATTTGGCTTTTTCCGCCGCTTGCGCCCACATGTGGATGCCGACATAAGTGGCTTCCATCGGATCGTTGGTGACGGCTTTGTCTGCACCCGGCAGGTTGTGTTTCTTCGCGTAGGCTTTCCAGTCATCGACGAACTTCTTGTTCACCGGGTTCTCGACCGATTCGAAGTAGTTCCACGCCGCCAGGTTGCCCACCAGTGGCTTGGTGTCGATGCCGCGCAGTTCTTCTTCGCCGACCGAGAACGCCACGACCGGAACGTCGGTGGCTTTCAGGCCCTGGTTCGCCAGTTCTTTATAGAAGGGCACGTTGGAGTCGCCGTTGACGGTGGAGATAACCGCCGTCTTGCCACCGGCCGAGAACTTCTTGATGTTGGCGACGATGGTCTGGTAGTCGCTGTGACCGAACGGGGTATAGACCTCTTCGATGTCCTTGTCGGCCACGCCTTTGGAGTGCAGGAACGAACGCAGGATCTTGTTGGTGGTGCGCGGGTAGACGTAGTCGGTGCCGAGCAGGAAGTAGCGCTTGGCGCTGCCGCCTTCTTCGCTCATCAGGTATTCAACGGCAGGGATCGCCTGCTGGTTCGGCGCCGCGCCGGTGTAGAAGACGTTTGGCGACATCTCTTCGCCTTCGTATTGCACTGGGTAGAACAGCAAGCCGTTGAGTTCTTCGAACACCGGCAGTACCGATTTGCGCGACACGGAAGTCCAGCAACCGAACACCACGGCAACCTTGTCCTGGGTCAGCAGCTGACGACCCTTCTCGGCGAACAGCGGCCAGTTCGAGGCAGGGTCGACCACCACCGGCTCCAGCATCTTGCCGTTCACGCCGCCCTTGGCGTTGATCTCGTCGATGGTCATCAGCGCCATGTCTTTCAACGACGTTTCGGAGATCGCCATGGTCCCGGACAACGAATGCAGAATACCGACCTTGATGGTCTCGGCGGCCTGGACAGTCCAGGTCATGCCCATCGCGGCGATGCTTGCCGAGAGTGTGAAAGCCTTGATCAAACTGCGACGCTTCATTGTGCGATCTCCATGAACTTATGAGTTTTCTTGGTTGGCAGATGCGGACTACTGAAGGTGTGTTTTGCAAGGGCTGTGCCCGGTCGGCAAAAGGCAGGGAAATGTCGTTTTAGAGCGGTTGAGCGGTTTGATGGCGCACCATGAAGGATCGCGTCTGGCGCGTTGGTGCGAAGAGCTGCGCCAGATTGGGGCGGGTAGTATCGATCAATTGTGGGAGCGGGCTTGCTCGCGAAGAGGGTGTGTCAGACAACATGAATGGCAACTGAAACACCGCATTCGCGAGCAAGCCCGCTCCCACAAGGTCAGCGGCGCATCAACTCAGCTTTTAATGCAGGTTTCAAAACCATGTCCGCCCCCTTCGTACTCCGGGCCGTAGTAGTACTTGGTAAATGAAGTTTTCCCGTCAGGAGTATTAGCAATTTTCGCAATCCCGACGCCGTAATCCTTGAGCGACGGATCCGTATGGGCAAAGTAAATCGCCAGGGAACTCAAGTTGGCGGCAGCAAATCCGTCATACCGGGAGTTGTCGAGCAACGTCAGCGTAAAACCGTAGGCACCGTGTTCGCCGGTACTTTGTTCGGCATTGAGCTTCATGTCGACAACACCTTCAAACGCACCGATATGGCTGTCCATTCCGGTGCATTGATACCGGCCGCTGTAGTCAACGCCAGTAAAGGGTGGCTGCACTGCCCATGCGGGCGCTGAAGCAAGTGCAATGGATGCGATGAACTTCTTGAACATGTTTACCTCTTTCCGCTCTTGTAAGAGTTTTGGCGATTAAGGTGTAGGAATAATCGTCATTGAAGTGAGCGAGCGTTTTGTAGTTGAACTCGCGAGTGCGGAGTATGAACATGATGGTTAACTTGTTAAGCGTTAACTCAATACGAGGTTTTTCCAAGCGTAAATGCAATTTTGAAATTTTTTTAATTAAAGATGGTGTTAACGACGTCGCATCAACCCGATGAAAAACAACCCGCCAATCGCCGCGGTGGCAACGCCGATGGGCAAGTCTTCGGGGGCGATCAGTGTCCGGGCGGCGACGTCGACCCAGACGAGAAACAGGCTGCCGAGCAACACGCACACCGGCAACAATCTTCGGTGTTCAGCGCCGACCAGACGCCGCGCAATGTGCGGCACCATCAGCCCGACAAAACCGATCGAGCCGCTGATCGACACCAGCACCCCGGTCATCAATGACGCAATCAGAAACACTCGCAGGCGCACGCTGCGTGCATTCAGGCCCAGGGTCACCGCAGTCTGTTCGCCGGCCATCAGCGCATTCAGCGGTCGCGCCATGCCCAGCAGCAAAATCAGCCCGAGCAACACACAGGCTGTCGGCACCGCCAGCAGCTCCCAGCGTGCCAACCCGAGCCCGCCGAGCATCCAGAACATCACGGCCGAACTGGCTCGATGGTCGCCCATGAACAGCAGCAAATTGGCAATCGCCATCATCACGAACGACACCGCCACGCCGCACAGCAGCAAGCGGTCACTGTCGAGGCGACCCTGGCGACTGGCGATCATCAGCACCGCCAGCATGCTCAGCAATGCACCGATGAATGCCGCAATCGGCAAGGTCAGCAGGCCAACGATTTCACCGACATGCAGCACCACGATCACCGCGCCAAGTGTGGCGCCGGAAGTCACGCCGAGCAGGTGCGGGTCAGCCAACGGGTTGCGCGTGACCGCTTGCAGTACCGCGCCGATCAACGCCAGCCCGGCGCCCACCAATGCGCCGAGCAGCATGCGCGGCACACGAATCAGCCAGACGATATGCTCTTGTCCGGGGTTCCAGTCCGGCACACCGAAACCGAACAGTTTGTGCAACAGGATGCGCCACACCACATCCAGCGGCACCCGTGCCGGGCCGAAACCCAGGGACACCACGCATGACACCAGCAACAGGGTGCCGAGGGCGATCAGCAACAGGGCGTAGCGACGGTTGATCATTCGCCGTGGAAACCCTTGGCCAGGGTTGCGACCGCCAGCACGTTATCGATCCCCGGCGTGGCCTGCACGTAAGGGATGACGATGAAGCGCTGGTGCTTGATCGCGTCCACCGATTGCAGGGCCTTGTTGCTCAGCAGGAATTGAATCTTCTGTTCGGCAGTGATTTCGCTGTAGTCGACAATCACGATCACCTGCGGATTGCGCTCGACCACGGTTTCCCAATTGACCCGGGTCCAGCTCGCGTCGACATCCTCCAGGACATTGCGCCCGCCAGCGGCGTCGATCAGCGCTTGCGGCATGCCCAGGCTTCCTGAGGTCATGGCCCGGTCTTCGCCGCTGTCGTACAGGAAGACCCGCGGTTTTTCCGCGGGCAGGTCTTTGCCGATGTCCGCCACTTGCGCCTGCATGTCTGCGATCAGGGCATTGGCGCGGTCCTGCACGTCGAAGATTCTGCCGAGGTTGCGCAGGTCGTTGTAGGTGTCTTCGAGGCTGGCCGGCGGGCGTTTCATCACGAAGGCGCAGGATTCGCTCAGCTCGTACACATTGATGCCCAGCGGTTGCAGGGTTTGTGGCGTGAGATCGCCGCCGATACGCATGCCATAGTCCCAGCCGGCGAAGAAGAAATCGACGTTGGCATTGAGCAGGGTTTCCACCGACGGGTACTTGGCCGCCAGTTCCGGCAGGCCTTCGAGAATACCCTGCATCTCGGGCGTCACGGCCTTCCAGCCACTGATGCCGCTGTAACCGGCCATCTGCGGTTTGAGGCCGAGGGCGAGCATCATCTGGGTCATGTTGATGTCGTGGCTGAGGGCGTGTTGTGGTGCCTGCTTGAAAGTCACTTCGCGGTTGCAGCTTTTGATTGTCAGCGGGTAACGGGTGGCTTCGGCCAATGCCTGGGCGCTGCCCAGCAGCATCACGAGAGGGAGGCAGCAGCGCAGCAGGGAACGCAAGGTCATGGTTGGGTTATCCAGGTGATTCGTGGGTAGCCGTGCAGTGGATGTTCATCGATCAGCGCTTGGACGCCGAACACATTGTGCAGCAGCGCAGCTGTCAGGACTTCATTCGGTGTGCCGCTGGCGACGATACGACCATGGTTGATCACGTACAGCCGATCACAAAAAGCCGCCGCCAGATTGAGGTCGTGGATGCTTGCCAGGGTGCCGATGTTCAAGCGCGTGACCAACTGCAAAAGCTCAAGCTGGTAACGCGGGTCGAGGTGGTTGGTCGGCTCGTCGAGGATCAGCAATTGTGGTTGCTGGGCCAGGGCGCGGGCGAGGATGACTCGCTGTTTTTCACCACCGGAGAGAGTGGAGAACCCGTGGTCTTCAAAGCCCTTGAGGCCGACGGATTCCAGGGCCTGATTGATCAGGTCGCGGTCTTCAAAGGTGTCGCCATCGAACAAGCCTTTATGCGGGGTGCGGCCCATGGCGACCACTTCCTCGACGGTCAGGCCAAAGGCATCAGGGAACTCCTGCAACACCACGGCGATGCGTTGCGCGCACCAGCGCGAGGATTGTTTCCAGACGTTCTGGTGATCGAGTCTGACCTCGCCGCTTTCGGGTTTGCTGAAGCGCCAGGCACAGCGTAACAGGCTGGTCTTGCCGCTGCCGTTGGGGCCGATCAGACCGACGAATTCACCGGCAGCCACGTGCAGAGAGGCATCGCGCAGATGGAATTGGTGGTGGCAATGGCCGTGGCCCAGTGGGGACCAGGTGAGGTTTGTGAGGTTCAGCGAGGTCATGCAGTGGCTCTTGAGGTGATGCTGATGGCCCCTTCGCGGGCAAGCTCGCTCCCACAGGAATTGCGCAAATCCTGTGGGAGCGGGCTTGCCCGCGAAGGAGCCCGAAAGGACACCCTGAATGCGAGAGGGTGACGCGCGGGGGAGTTTACAGTGCCTTTCACCCCACGCATCTCACCTGTTTCATGATGAAGATGAGGCGCTCTCAGTCTGCCGGGTGAAGCGCGACAGCAGCACACGATCCAGCACCCACACCGCCACCAGCGAAGCGCCCACCAACGGGAAGGCTACCGCCAGGGCGAACATGATCACCATCGCGGTTTTCCATTTCGGCAGGTCGTGGCGCAGCGGCGGCACGCCGAGTTTTCCTTGCGGGCGGCGCTTCCACCAGATCACCACGCCGCTGACCGCGCTGAGCAAAATCATCAGGCAGATCAGCAACACGACGATCTGGTTGAACACGCCGAACATCTTGCCTTCGTGCAGCATCACGCCGATTTCCGTGGCGCGGGCGACGGTGCCGTAGTGCTCGAAACGTACATCGGCCAGGACCTTGCCGGTGTATTGATCGATGTGCAGCGTGGCGTCATTGCGCGGGTCGTCGGCGAACAGGGCGATGGTGAACACGCCGGTTGCAGTGGTCGGCAGGGTGATGCTGTAACCCGGTTCGACCTTGCGCTCTCTGGCGATGTTTTGTACGTCCTGCAGGCGGATGGTCGGCGAGGCCGGGCCGGCCGCTGCACCGTCGTGGGCCATGTGCTCGGCATGGTCGCCGGACATCGGCATCGGCGTGTTTTCCATGGCCCACGGCACGGTCTGGCGGGTGGCGGTGTTGAGGCTGCGCGCCTCGATATCGGACTTCGGCACGTCATCCCACATGGCGGCCGGGAACACGTTCCACACTTCGGCGTATTGCTTGCCCCAGAAGCCGGTCCAGGTCATGCCGCTGAGCAGCATCACCAGCAGCAGGGACGCGCCCCAGAACCCGGTGACCGCGTGCAGGTCGCGCCACAATACGCGACCACGACTGTTCAGGCGTGGCCACAAAATGCCTGCCGCCTGACCGCGCGGCCACCACAGGAAGATGCCGGACACCACCAGCACCACGCCCCAACCAGCGGCCAGTTCGATCAGCCGATCGCCAATGGTGCCGATCATCAACTCGCCGTGAATCGACCGGGCGATGGCTTGCAGGTTCTTTTTGGCGTCTTGCTCGCCGAGGATGTCGCCGTGGTACGGATCGACGAAAACGTTCAGCTCCTTGTCATCGTTGAGCACGACAAACTGCGCGCTGCGCTCGGCGTTGACCGGTGGCAGGTATTGGGTGACCTGGCCTTGTGGATAAGCTGTTTTCACCCGTGTCAGCAGGTCGTCGGCCGGCACGGTGTGATGACCGGCCGGGACGTTGAGCAGGCTGCTGTACATCAGCGAGTCGAGCTGCGGTTTGAACAGGTAGATAGTGCCAGTCAGGGCCAGCATCACCATGAATGGCGCAACGAACAACCCGGCATAGAAATGCCAGCGCCACGCCAGGTTGTAGAAATTCACTTTGGGCTGTTTCATCACGTGTGCTCCGCTTGGCTGGATCTTTTAGTTGTTTGTTTTGCGGTTGCTGCGCAACCGTTCGCGGGCAAGCCCGCTCCCCTGTAGGAGCGAGCTTGCTCGCGAAGCTTTTAGAAACTCATGTCCACCTTGGTCCAGAGCGTTCGCCCCGGCTCCTTGATGGCTTGCGGGTCATTGGCGGGGTAGCCGAAACCGGCGTTGCCGGCCAGGTTCAAGTGCTCGGCGTAAGCCTTGCCGAACAGGTTGTCGACGCCGCTGCTGACCTTCCAGTTGTTGTTGATCCGATAGGCACCGTTGAGGGAGAACACACCGAAGCCCGGCGTCTTGTCGAAGTCCTTGCCGACCACGTTGCCCTTGTTCTGATCGATGCGGTTTTGCGCGGCAACCACTCTCCACAGTGCGCCGGCGCTCCAGTTGTCTTCGCTATAGGTCAGGCCGAAACGGGCATCCAGTGGCGGCATCTGCGGCAATGCATTGCCATCGCTGCTGTTCTTGCCCCAGGCGTAGGCCAGGGTCGCGTCGGCGTTCCAGTTTTCGGTGAAGTTGTAGGCGGCGCCCAGTTCGCCGCCCATGATTCGCGCATCGATGTTTTCGGCTTGCGAGGTCGTACCCATCATCGTCGGGGTGTAGTTGAACAGGATGTAATCGCGCACCTGCCCGATGTAAGCCGAGGCCCAGGCTTCGAGGGATTCGGTTTTGTATTGCAGGCCGAAATCGAGCTGGGTGGTTTTTTCCGGCTTGATCGAATCGAAGGCATTCACCGAACCGGCGGGGCCGGACTTGGGTGAAAACAGCTCCCAGTAATCCGGGAACCGCTGGGTGTGACCGAGGCCGGCATACAAGGTGGTCGGGCTGTCGGCCAGGTCATGCTCGTAGCGGATGAAACCGCTCGGCAGGGTATCGGCGCGGGTGTCGTCGGCGGTCGGATTCGGGCGGGTCATCATGCCCGAGCCGATGGTCTGCCGAAAATCCTTGGCCGAGGCGCGGTCCAGGCGTGCGCCGCTGATCAGGCGGTCACGGTCGGCGGCGTACCAGGTCAGTTCGCCGAACACACCGTAGTTATGGAAGTCGGCATCCTTGGTGTAGGGCAGGTTCTTGTAGGTGTCGACGCCCATGGCGCCGCGCTGGCGATGCTCGTTGGTCTGCGCGTCAATGCCGCTGACCAGCTGTACATCGGCCCAGCGCCAGGTGGCCTTGACCCGGGCGCCGAGGGTGCGGCGGTCGACGTTGGAGGCCATGGGCCCGGCCATCATCCCGGTACCGGACGGCGTGCGCAGGGTGTAGTTGTCCATCACGTGGTCGGCGTAGTTGTAGTAGACCTGCGCCTCGACCTTATCCAGTACCTCGCCGATATTGGACTGCTCGAAGCGCAGGCCGAGGCTCTCGCGCAGGAACTGCGAACCGTCCATGCCGCGCCCGGCGTAGCGGGCTTCACCGTCGCCACGGCCGGCGGTCAGCTCCAGCAAGGTGTCGGTATTCGGCGTCCAGCCGACAGCCACGTCGCCGTTCCATTTGTCGTAGCTCGACGCCACGGTGTCGTTGTTGCCGTCCTGGTAGTCGTCGGAGTGCGCGGTGTTGCCAATGACCCGCACGTAACCTGACTGACCGCCGGCTGCGGCGTCCACCAGTTTGTCGAAGCGACCGTAGGAGCCGGCCAGCACGCTGGCGTTGACCCGTGTGCCGAGTTCGCCGAAGTGCTCCGGCTCGCGGTCGAACAGGATAGTGCCAGCCGAGGAACCCGGTCCCCACAGCACGGTTTGCGGGCCCTTGATTACGGTGAGTTTGTCGTAGGTTTCCGGCGAGATGTAGGAAGTCGGGGCGTCCATCCGGCCCGGGCAGGCACCGAGCATCATGCCGCCGTTGGTGAGGATGTTCAGCCGCGAACCGAACATGCCGCGCAGTACCGGGTCACCATTGGTGCCGCCATTGCGCACCATGGCAAAGCCGGGGATGGTTTTCAGGTAATCGGCGCCGTCGCTGGCCGGTACCGGCTGGCGCGGGTCCTTGGGGTTGGTGACGATGGTCAATGGCGAACTGGGCGCAACGGCGGTAATCACCGTCGGGCTCAGTTCTTCAGTGTGACCGGAATGTTCATCGGCCAGCGCAGAGGGCGCCAGCAAGGCACCGCACAGGATCGCGGTGGCGTGCCTGAAACGAACGGCGGATTCGTTTAGGGCATAAGAGGCTTGGGCAGGGCTCAAGCACGGGACAGCGGAAAACCGGGACATGACAATTTCCATCGAACAGTCGTAAACGACACGGCCGGCAGCCTGAAGCTGTCCCTGTGGGAGCGGGCTTGCTCGCGAAAGCGGTGTGCCAGACAACATCAACGTTGACTGACACTCCCTCTTCGCGAGCAAGCCCGCTCCCACAGGTTGCGTTGGCTGTCTTGCGGACCGTGTGAAATCAGAAGTGAGTGTTTACGCGACGACGGGCGGGGCGCGGGTGCGGGCGCCGGGGAAGAAGGTTTGCCGGGCATGGCCCTGGCGCGCAGAGGGTGTGGTGAAGGTGTTGACGGGCGCGATGACGAAGTTGGCGAAAGACACGCCACCGGTCAGCGCCGGGCAATTGAGCAGCAGGCTGCAATAGCCACACTTTTCCCACAGCACATGGTGCCCGAGGGCAGGCGGGCAGTGCTCGGCGGCGGCTTGCGTGGCATGGTCGGCATGTTCCATCGCCGACATGTCCATGCTCATACCCGCAGGCATGCTCATTGACATGGCGCGCGAATCCATCGGCATCGACTGAGAGATCAGAGGGCCGATGAAGATCATCAACATGGCGAACAGGCTGATCCAGCTGCCGCGTGTCAGGCTCAATGCCTGATTGCGTGACCTGGATGACCTGGCGCTAAGCGGGCGCATGGGCGTTTTCAGTTCAGGCGATTACGGCTTGTGCACGTGCGCTTGCATGGTGTCCGGCGCCTGCTTCTGCACCGCGACTTCGACCGTCACGTCACCGGACTTCTCGAAGTGCAGCGTCATGGGGAAACGCTTGCCGTCAACAAGCAGGCTGCGGTCCTTGAGGCCCAGCAACATCACGTGATAGGCCATCGGCGCGAAGGTGACCTCGCCTCCGGCGGGCACTTCCACGCTCGGTACGTGCTGCATTTTCATCATGTCGCCTTGCATCACGTGCTCATGCAATTGCGCTTCGCCCGCAATGGGGGTGTCGACGCTGAGCAGGCGGTCGGCGGTCTTGCCTTCATTGTTGATCACGAAATACGCCGCAACGGTGGGCGCATTGGGTGGCAACTCCTGGGACCACGGATGCGCGATTTCCAGTTCGCCGACTTTGTATTCGTGGGCATTGGCAAAGCAGGCAGGCAGCAGCAACGCAGCCAGAACGATGAGTTTGTTCAACATGGCAGTTCTCCGGAACGATTTAAAACGCAGTCAATTGCGAGAAAAATCACACCAGAGGGGACGCGCGGGGATTGAGACTCGGCCATTGCTGGCGCGGTGACGGGCTGTCGAGCGAGGTGGCGGGCAGGCTTCGGTTGGATTCGAAGTGCGCGAAATACAGCTGTGGCGAATGCCCCGGCAACGCCACCAATGGCGCAGAACCCGAGCAGCACCAGCAATGCTGCATGTTGGAATGATCGTCGTTTTGCGGGGCTTTCTGTTCAAGGTCCCCGATGGAAATCGCCACCATCCTGGTGCCGCTGGAGCTGCAGAAACTGCCCCACAACAACTGTTCGGCAGGTGAATTTGCCGTTTGCGCCATCGCTCCGGACATCGGCATGGCGAGCATGTTGAACAGCACTGCGAAGCAGGCTATCCAGGCAATTGCGAGCCGTTGTCGGGACATGGGACAAAATCCGTTTGGGTGGGCGATCAGGCGCGGGCTATTTAGCCTGATCAGGGCCGATAAGTAAAAAGGCGGCGTGCGGTTTGGTGTCGCAGCAAAAAGACGTCAGCTCAGTGCGCGCGTACCGCATGTACTTGTATTTCTACTCCAAGCGTAGCGCGAATTACGGCGAATATTGCAGCCAGGTTGTCCATGCTTGGGTTGCCTTTGGCGGACAACATTCGATGGAGGCTTTTGCTGGGCTTTGCCGTTTCCTTTGCCAGTTCTTCAAAACCAACGGTGGCGTTGATGAGGTCGCGCAGGATGATCCGCGCCATTTCGGGTTCGCCGTTAAGAAACAGAGTAGCAGCCTCATCCAACAGTGCCTGGGCGAACTCGGGATCACGTTGGGCACGCTCGGCAATGGTGTGTTTGTAGCTTCGGGTGAGCGCCATGACGTTATCTCCGGTGTCGTTCAGTCTTTTTTATAGACACTCGGGTATCAAGGGGGCTGGTTTCGTTGTCCTGTACGTATTCTTCGAGTGTGATCACAGGCGGCCCTGATGGTAACAAATAGGTTACTTATCATGCAAGCCAATGATCCTGACCTAATGAGCGAAGACTGACAACGCACCAAGTGTTTCCTCAGGCGTCAGGAACTCCCGATCAACCCCCGGCAACACCGGCCGCTTCAAGACAATCACCGGCACACCACGCTCACGCGCCACTTCCAGCTTCGGTTCGGTCGCCGTGCTGCCACTGTTCTTGCTGATCAGCACATCGATGTTTCGCCGTTCGAACAACTCACGTTCATCGTCGATCAGGAAGGGTCCCCGTGCGCCGATCACTTCGCAGCGATCGTTGCCCGGATACACATCCAGTGCGCGCAGGGTCCAGAACTGCTCCGCAGGAATTTCGTCCAGGTGTTGCAGGGGCTCGCGACCGAGGGTGAACAGCGGCCGACGGAAGGGCTTCAGGGCTTTGATCAGTTCGGCCCAATCGCTGACTTCCCGCCAGTCATCACCCGCCTGGGTTTGCCAGGCCGGACGCCGTAACGCCCAGCAGGGAATGCCGCTCAAGCGCGCGGCGGTGGCGGCGTTCTGGCTGATTTGGGCAGCGTAGGGGTGAGTGGCATCGAGCAGCAGATCGATGCCTTCATCGCCAATGAACTGCGCCAGACCCTCGGCACCGCCGTAGCCGCCGACACGAACCTGGCATTGCAGATCGGTTGGCACCCGACCGACACCGGCCAGGCTGTAGATATGCTGCGGCCCCAGCGTGCGGGCAATGGCCATGGCTTCGGTCACGCCGCCGAGCAACAGGATGCGCTTCATTGAAAGGCTCCCGCATGGCCAACAATCCCGCCCTGGCGATCGATGGCAAAGACTTCCACCTGAACCTGCGCCGGCACCACGCTACGGGCAAAATCCAGGGCGTGCTGACAGACTGCATCACCCAGGGCGACCCCGGCTGCGGCGGCCATGGCCAGTGCCTGCTGGCTGGTGTTGGCCTCGCGGATATTCTGCTGCAACGCCGCATCGGCACCGACCTGCGCCGCCCATAGCGCCAATTGCGGCAGGTCAATGCTCGAATGGCGACTGTGCAAATCCATGTGCCCGGCCGCCAGTTTGCTGATCTTGCCGAAACCACCGCACAGGCTGAGTTTATCCACCGGTACTTTGCGCAGGTGCTTGAGCACGGCGCCAACGAAGTCGCCCATTTCGATCAGGGCGATTTCCGGCAGGTTGTAGACCCGGCGCATGGTGTCTTCACTGGCGTTGCCAGTGCAGGCGGCGATGTGCAGGTAACCGTTGGTTTTCGCCACGTCGATGCCCTGGTGGATCGAGGCGATGTAGGCCGCGCAGGAAAACGGCCGGACGATGCCGCTGGTGCCGAGGATCGACAGGCCACCAAGAATGCCCAGGCGCGGGTTCATGGTTTTCAGTGCCAGTGCTTCGCCGTTCTCGACATTGACCGTGACCTCGAAACCGCCGCTGTAGCCGAGCTCGTCGGCCAGTCGGGTCAAGTGTTCGCTGATCATTTTGCGTGGCACCGGGTTGATCGCGGGCTCGCCGACACCCAGCACCAGCCCGGGCCGGGTCACGGTGCCGACGCCGCGACCGGCCTTGAAGCGAGTCCCCGGTTTGCTGCTCAGGCGCACCTGGGAGTAGAGCAGGGCACCGTGGGTCACGTCCGGATCGTCACCGGCGTCCTTGAGGGTTCCCGCTTCGGCGCCGTCCTCGGTGAGGCGGCAGAACTCCAGGCGCATCTGCACTTGTTTGCCCTTGGGCAACACGATTTCCACCGCATCGGTCGCTGTGCCATCCAGCAGCAGACGCGCGGCGGCGAGGCTGGTGGCCGTGGCGCAACTGCCGGTGGTCAGGCCACTGCGCAGGGGGGCGGGTTGTTCGGCGGTTTCGTCACGCATCGAAGGGCTTCGTCACGTCCAGCAAGGTAATCGGCAAGGCCTGGCGCCAGGTGTCGAAGTCGCCCAGCGGTTGTGCCTGGGCGATATGAATGCGGGTCAACTCCCCGCCGTGTTGCTCGCGCCAGGCCATCAGGGTCATTTCACTTTGCAGGGTGACTGCGTTGGCAATCAGCCGGCCACCGGGTTTGAGTCCGGCCCAACAGGTATCGAGCACGCCGTCGCGGGTGACACCGCCGCCAATGAATATCGCATCCGGCCGCTCCAGTCCGGCCAATGCCTGTGGCGCGCTGCCGCGAACCAGTTGCAGGCCGGGAACGCCGAGGGCATCGCGGTTATGTTCGATCAACGCTTGTCGGCCCGCATCCGCCTCGATGGCCAGTGCGCGGCAACCGGGGTGGGCGCGCATCCATTCGATGCCGATCGAGCCACTGCCGGCGCCGACGTCCCACAACAGTTCGCCAGGGACCGGGCCCAGGCGCGCGAGGGTGATGGCGCGTACATCGCGTTTGGTCAGTTGGCCGTCGTGCAGGAACGCTGAGTCCGGCAACCCGGCCAGTCGCGACAGGCGCAGCGTGTTCGGCTCGGCGATGCACTCGATGGCGATCAGGTTCAGGTCGGCGATCACAGGATCGGTCCAGTCATTGGCGATACCGTCGACACGTCGCTCGGCTTCACCGCCCAAATGTTCGAGCACGGTTATCCGGCTCGGACCGAAACCACGTTCACGCAGCAGTGCGGCGATGGCGGCGGGGCTGCTGCCGTCGTTGCACAACACCAGCAAGCGCACGCCACTGGACAATTGCGCGCTGAGTGCGGCGACGGGGCGGGCAACCACCGACAGCATGACCACTTCCTGCATGGGCCAACCCATTCGCGCCGCGGCCAGTGAGCAGGAGGACGGCGCGGGAAGCGTCAACATCTCGGCTGCGGGGAGTTGCCGGGCGAGGCTGGCGCCGACGCCGAAGAACATCGGATCGCCACTGGCCAACACGCAAACGGGTTCGCCACGGTGCGACAGCAGCGACTCAAGGCAGAAGGGGCTCGGCCACGGCTGGCGCTCGCCGCGTATGCACGGCGGGAGCAAATCCAGATGCCGCTGGCCGCCGAAGATTTTCGCGGCGCGCAACAGCGCATGCCGGGCGTTTTTGCCCAGGCCCTTGAAACCGTCTTCGCCGATGCCTACTACCGTCAGCCAGGGTGTCATGCCATTCCTCAATCACGCGTTCAACGTTGTTGGGCGGCATGATAGCGCGGGTTCCTTGAGCTGACTGCCTTGTCTTCCCGACCGGAGTCTTTTCATGCAGCGAAGTAAAGCAGGCATAATACCGCGCACTTTCGCCGTGAACTGCCTCGCCACCTGAACGGGTCCACCTTGAACGAACGTCCACTGTCCACTGCCTTACGCCCCTCGGCCTGTCCGGGGTTGCTGCGTATTGTCCCGGCGCTGGATGGCGGCATCTGCCGGATCAAGTTGGACGGTGGTTCGATCAGCAGCGACCAGGCCGAGGCCGTAGCGTCTGCGGCCGAGCGTTACGCCAGCGGGGCGATCGAGGCGACCAACCGGGCCAACCTGCAGATTCGCGGCATTGGCAACGAGCAAGCGGCGTTGATCGATAGCCTGCTGGCCGCCGATCTGGGGCCGCGCACGGCGGCTGGCGACGATGTGCGCAACCTGATGCTCAGCCCCGGCGCCGGGATCGATCGGCGCATGTTGTTCGACACTCGCCCGCTGGCCGGGCAAATCCTCGCCACACTGCAAAACCAGGAAGCGTTCCACGACCTCGGTGCCAAGTTCGCCGTGCAACTCGATGGCGGCGAAGACCTGACGATGCTCGAACATCCCCATGACCTGTGGCTCTCGGCGTTTGAACAAGACGGCGAGCAACGGCTGGCGTTCGGTCTGGCGGGATGCCCGACGGACAGACCCGCCGGATCGGTTGCACTGGCTGACGGGCACGCGCTGGTGGTCGCGGTCCTTGAGTTGTTCCTTGAACTGGCGCGCCCCGAGCAGACACGGATGCGCCATTTGCTGGCCGAGTGCCCGATCGAGGGCATTGTGCTTCGACTGGCCGAGCGAGTGCCGCTGCAAGCCGTTGTCGGTTGGCAGCGGGTTTCGGGCTCAAGTGATTTGCACCTGGGTGCCCATCCCCAGGCCGAGTCCGGTGTTGTCTATGTGGGGGCCGTCCCGCCTCTGGGGCGGCTAGATCCGTCGATGCTGCGGGGGGTGGCACAACTGGCACGGGAGTTCGGTGATGCCAGTCTGCGCTTCGCACCCTGGCAAAGCCTGCTGCTGCCCAATGTCCGCATGGAAAACGCCGCCGAAGTCATGGGGCGTTTGCAACGTCTGGGCTTGTCCTGTGAGGCCGGTCAGCCATTATCCCGGTTGATCGCCTGCACCGGTTCCAGCGGTTGCGCCAAGGGATTGGCCGAGACCAAGGGCGATGCCCTGCAACTGGCCGCGTTGCTGCACCGCCATGGACCGGCCCTGAACATGCACCTGAGCGGTTGCCCGCGCTCCTGCGCCGCTGCACATACGGCGCCCGTCACATTACTGGCCGTCGCCCACGGTCACTACGATCTCTATTTTCGCGATGCAGCGCAGCCGGGTTTCGGCGCGCTGCACGCACGCAACCTTACTATTGAAGCGGTCGCGGCCCTGTTCGACGCCCGCTCACGGAGCCCCCTTGATGCTTGATTACATCCGCGACGGTCAGGAGATCTATCGCAACTCCTTCGCGATCATTCGCGCCGAGGCCAACCTCGACCGAATCCCGGCCGATCTGGAGAAACTCGCGGTCCGTGTCATTCACGCCTGCGGCATGGTCGAGGCCATCGACGGCCTGCAGTTTTCCGCAGGGGCGGGCAAGGCCGGGCGTGATGCGCTGGCGGCCGGTGCGCCGATTCTGTGCGATGCGCGGATGGTCTCCGAAGGCGTGACCCGCGCGCGGTTGCCGGCGAACAATCCAGTGATCTGCACCCTGCGTGACGAGAGCGTTCCGGAACTGGCTCGTGAATTGGGCAACACCCGCTCAGCCGCTGCGCTGGAACTGTGGCGCCCGCACCTCGAAGGCAGCGTGGTGGTCATCGGCAACGCCCCGACGGCACTGTTTTACTTGCTGGAAATGCTCGACGCCGGCGCACCGAAACCGGCGCTGATCCTCGGTTTTCCAGTGGGCTTCGTCGGCGCCGCCGAATCCAAGGCAGCGCTGGCGGCCGACAGCCGTGGCGTGCCTTTTGTCATCATGCAGGGTCGCCTGGGCGGTAGCGCCATGGCCGCCGCTGCCGTCAATGCCCTCGCCACGGAGATCGAATGATGCAGCAACCTGGACGTTTGATCGGCCTCGGCGTCGGCCCTGGTGATCCGGAACTGATTACCGTCAAGGCCCTGCGCTTGCTGCGCGAATCGCCGGTGGTGGCGTACTTCGTCGCCAAGGGTAAAAAGGGTAATGCCTTCGGCATCATCGAGGCGCATCTGCAGGAAGCGCAGAATCTGTTGCCGCTGGTATATCCAGTGACCACCGAGGCGTTGCCGGCGCCGTTATCCTACGAGCAAGTGATCAGCGACTTCTACGATGACGCCGCCGACGAACTGGCGACGCATCTCGATGCCGGTCGCGACGTAGCGGTGATTTGCGAGGGCGATCCGTTCTTCTACGGCTCCTACATGTACCTGCACGACCGGCTCGCCGAGCGTTATCAGGCCGAAGTCGTGCCGGGCGTGTGCTCGATGCTCGGCGGCGCCTCGGTGCTCGGTGCGCCGCTGGTGTATCGCAATCAGAGTCTGTCGGTGTTGTCCGGTGTGCTGCCGCATGACGAACTCAAGCGTCGCCTTGCCGATGCCGATGCGGCGGTGATCATGAAGCTGGGGCGCAACTTTCCCAAGGTTCGCCAGGTGCTGGAAGAACTCGGCCTGGCCGAACGCGCGTTGTACGTCGAGCGCGCGACCATGGCCAATCAGAAGATCGTGCCGCTGGATCAGGTCGAGCCGATGTCTTCTCCGTACTTCTCGTTGATCATCGTTCCCGGTGAAAGGTGGCAAGGCTGATGACTCGTCCAGTTCCGGCGATTGTCATTCTCGGCAATGGCAGCCTCGCTACCGCGCGCAGCATTCAGCAGGTGTACCCCGAAGCCCTGATCCACGGCCTGGCCGAGCGGGTCGAAGGCGCGGATCGGATCTATCACGAATTCGGCGCGACCCTGCGCGAGCTCTATCAGCAGGGCACACCGATCATTGCCCTGTGCGCGGCGGGGATCGTGATCCGCACACTGGCGCCCCTGTTGCTGGAAAAGGGCGCCGAACCACCGGTATTGGCGGTGGCTGAAGACGGCAGCGCCGTGGTTCCCCTATTGGGCGGTCTTGGCGGCGTGAATATCATGGCCCGGGAAATCGGCGCTGCGCTTGAGGTATCCGCCGCGATCACCACCAGCGGCGAGTTGCGTTTCGGCACCTGCCTGCTCAACCCGCCGAGCGGCTATGCCCTGGGCGATCTGGAGTCGGGCAAGCGTTTCGTTTCCGATCTGCTGGCCGGTGAATCGGTGCGCATCGAAGGCGCGGCTCCGTGGCTGGCACAGGCGCAATTGCCTGAGGATGCACAGGCCCGATTGGCCGTGCATGTCAGTCATGCCGAGCGGGCACCCGCGGCCAACGAATTGTTGATCTACCCGCGTAATGTGGTGGTCGCTGTGGATGCTGGTCTGGTGAACGTCGCGGGGGCGGTGCGCGAAGCTTTGCATCAGGCGAAAATCGCCGTGCAGTCGCTGGCCTGCCTGTTGGCCGCCGACACCGAAATGGTCAGTTTGGGGTTGCGCGAGGCGGCGCTTGAATTGGGCGTGCCGCTACGCTTTGCCCACGCCGGGAAGGCGCTTGGCGAACGTCTGCGTACTGCCATCGGCCAGCCCGTTTCCATGCTTGGTAGCGACACCGTTGCCATTGCGGTGGCAGAGCAGCCGCTGGACCCGTTGCAGATCGGCCGCCCGCGTGGACGGTTGGCGGTGATTGGCCTCGGGCCGGGCGCTGCCGAGCTGATGGTGCCGGCAGTGAAGGCTGAACTGGCCCGGGCAACCGACGTGCTGGGTTACGAAACCTACGTGCGCATGGCCGGGCCGTTTCGTGCCGACCAGGTGCTGCATTGCACCGACAACCGCGAAGAGATGCAGCGCGCCCGTCACGCTTTCGAACTGGCGGCCCAAGGGCGTTCGGTGGTGGTGGTTTCTTCAGGGGATCCGGGGGTTTTCGCCATGGCTGCGGCGGTGTTGGAAGCGCTGCACGAATCCACCGACGTCCATTGGCACAACGTCGATCTCGAGATTTTGCCGGGGGTTTCCGCCTCGCTGGCGACAGCCGCCCAGGCGGGCGCGCCGTTGGGGCATGATTTCTGCGTGCTGTCGCTGTCGGATAACCTCAAGCCCTGGGCAATCATCGAGAAACGCCTGGACCTGGCTGCGCAAGCCGACCTGGCCCTGGCCTTCTACAACCCGATCTCGCGTTCGCGGCCATGGCAATTGGGCCAGGCGCTGGACATCGTTGCCCGGCACCGCGTACCAGAGACTCCCGTGGTGCTGGGGCGGGATATCGGGCGTCCGGGGCAGACGCTGCGGGCTACCACCCTTGGCCAGTTGACCCCGGATCAGGTCGACATGCGCACCATGGTGTTGATCGGTTCATCCCTGACCTGCGTTTTTCCACGCGCTGGAGGCGGGGACTGGGTTTACACGCCACGCTGGTATGGCAGTAAACCAGTATCCTGAGTTGAAGCGGCCTGGTTTTCCAGGCCGCTGTTTCAAAAAATACAAACTAACGATTAGCCCGCGGTCAATGAAAGTTGTCGTGGGCTTTTTGATATTTGCTATTTGAAATAAGTTTTAAGTGTTTTTGTTTTGAATGGCTCAGTGTTTTTGTTTTAGTTTTAAAGCTGTCGCATGGAGTGGCATGTTAATTAAAATGGAGATTTAAATGAGCGATATAAATATTCCGCCAGTTACTCAAATGGCATTTGATGATGCGGCGCAGGATAAGTACTTCGAAGGCATTGCGGCAGAACTGCAAAACGTCGCGCCAGGGGGGCGGACCAAGCGTTCCACCTCGACCCTGGGGACGGCATCGAGTGATTCGTCGGCGCAAGGTGTGGAGGCTTCGGTAGTTGGGCCCTCGCTGGTGGTCTTCGACCAGGCGCTTTCGGAGGACGACCGGCAGGATGCGCTGGACTGCCAGCAGTTTGCCGAAGCGGTAGTCCGGCGCCTGCCCAAGGGAACCAGCAACGAAGAACGCTACCGGAAGTACAACGAGGCATTGTTGGCGGTGGGCTGGGTGACGGAAAGCTTCACCTACAAGAAGTACGTCAGCAAACAGCTCACCATTACGATGAATGAAGCGATTTTGCAGGTGCTTGAGACCGTTATTTCCGGTGGAGCAGGCAGCGTCCTGAGCCTGGTGGCATCGGGTTTCAGCAAATTGAGGGGCGATAAGGACGCGTTGAAAATTGTCGATGTCGGCAGCAAGAAAAACGACGTCGTCAGCTTCAAGGCTGTGCCCTGCATTATGACGCCAGACGGTGGCATGTCCATGTTGATGGGCGGTCTTGACTTGGTGGACAAGGAGTACAACGGCAACTTTTTATTCGTGACTTACAAGACCCAGGGGGTGCAGATTTTCCAGGGCGCCGGTGTGCGTAATTTTAATCGACGTTCATTCGAACGAGTGAAAAATACGATATACGCGTATAACGACGAGTATGCCGATGGCCTGTTCAAACAATTAATAGGGTAGTGAGGCTGGCTTTTTGTCGGTAATGCCGGTTTCAAGTACTGACTATGAGTGGTGAATATGTCTGTAACTCTCAATGCCGCCGTAGTGGGTGGCTGTCTGTTGTCTTTTGCGCAAAGTGTTAGTCCGCAAGATCAACAGGATATACAGGACTGCTTGATGTACGCAGAGTTGGCCGCTAACGAAAAGTATCCGGGAAAGGTCTCGAAGAAAACCTGGTTCGATTATTTTCAAGGGCGGTTGCTCAAAGCGGGGTTCGCACTGAAAACTATTGTTCCATCCGACCCGATCCGGGTAGCGAGCGTCCGTCAATTGTTAAGCGCCAGTTATACCGTGATGGGCAATTTGGGTGTGGAGCGGTTGGGCCGGTTGTTCGAGGACACCTATAAGGCATTGCGGCTGGATGAGTTTGCCTGGGACTTCTTTCGCGGCAATGTTGCCAATGGCGGCTCGGGTATCCTCAAGTGCGCGCCTTGCGAGCGACTGGCTTCGGGTGAGGTGGCTGTCTGTCTGCTTGGCTTGCGCTACAGCGCGACCGTGATTGAAAGCGACTTTTTCCTGTGGAGCGAGTTCGATCGAGAGCTGGCGATCATTCCCGATGGCGGGGTGTTTGTGTTCGACCGACGGGCGTTTGAAAACTACCGTAAACGGGTCCACGAGAAAATCGAAGCTTATTCAAACAAGGTGTTCGTGCGCAAACTCCAGTCCTGACTGAAAGGCTTTGCACGCAATAAAAGACAAGGCCCTGTGATTGACGCACAAGGCCTTGTTTTTGGAGTGGGGTAAACGTGCTTTAAGGCACCAGATAACCCTTCACCCCAGTGAAGATAATCTGCGCCGCCAGTGCACACACGAACAACCCCATCAAGCGGCTGACGATCTGTAACCCCTGGTCGCCAAGAATGCGCTCGATACGGCCGGACAAAAACAGCACCACGCCCACGGTGAAACTGGCCAGGGCAATGCTGACAATGGCGGTGAGCTTGTCGTCCCAGTGCGGCTGGCTCACGCCCATCACCAGCAAGGCGCCGATGGTGCCGGGGCCGACCGTCAGCGGAATGGTCAGCGGGACGATGGTCACATCCTGCTGCACGTTGTCGGTCTGTACCGCCGATTTGCCTTGCGCCATCCCTAGTGCGGAGATGAACAGGACACTGCCGGCGCCGATGCGAAAGGCATCCACGGTAATGCCGAAGACAGTGAAAATCACTCGGCCGAACAAGTACAACAGAACACTGGAGACCAGGGTGGCGACCGCTACTTTCCAGGCCAGCCGACGCTGTTCCTTGCGCGAATAACCACGGGTCAGGCTGATGAAGCAGGACAACACGAAGAATGGGCTGTAGAGCACCAGCATCTTCAGGTAAACGCTGAACAACACATGGAGCATGGTGCCGGGCTCACTGGCGAGGGATGTCGGGAGGGAGTCTATCAGGGGTTGCGAAGTCTGTCGGCTCAGGACGTTTGGGTTGTGGTGCGATTCTGCTGGTCACGCTGGGCGACCCAGTGCTCGATCAGTTCGCGCAACTGCGACAGTTCCACCGGCTTGGCCATGTGTCCGTCCATGCCGGCCTGGCGCGCACGCTCTTTGTGTTCGGCAAGGATATGGGCGGTCAACGCCACCACAGGGGTGCGAGTCCGCTGGTTGCCGACTTCCCAGGCGCGTAATTGCTGGGTAGCCGAAAAGCCATCGAGGATGGGCATTTCGCAGTCCATCAGCACCAGGTCGTAGCGTTGGGCCTTCATCGCCTGCAAGGCTTCTTCGCCGTTGCAGGCGGTATCCGGTTGCAGGTTGAGCTTGCTCAGCATGCCACGGATCACCTTGGTCGAAATGCTGTTGTCTTCGGCCACCAGAATGCGGAAGTCGCAGGGGACCTTGACCGGCAGGGCCGGATCGCTTTGCACTGGGTGGGTGGCGACGAGACCGTTGTTGCGTTGGGTCAGTTCGTCGGCCAGTGTGGTCTTGAGGGTGTAGCCGGCCACCGGTTTGGCGAGGATGCGCTTGATCCCGGAGTTGCGCGCGATGATCTTGCTCGGTGCGTTGCTGATGCCTGTGAGCATGATCAGCAGGATGTCATGGTTCAGGCTCGGGTCTTCCTTGATCTTGGCCGCCAGTTGCATGCCGGTCATGCCGGGCATGTTCTGGTCCAGCAGGACCACATCGAAGTAATCGCGCAAATGAGCCTTGGTGCGCAGCAGTGCGAGTGCCTCCTTGCCGGAAGGCGCGGCGCTGACATTCAGGCCCCAGGCGCTGCATTGCTGCACCAGCACCTTGCGACAGGTTTCATTATCGTCCACCACCAATACCCGCGCACCTTGCAGCGGGCCGTCGAGGTCGGAGGTCGGGTGTTCGAGGCGATCCGGGTCCAGCGGCAGGGTCAGCCACAGGGTGCTGCCCTGGTTGCTGCCACTCTTGATCCCGAATTCCCCCTGCATCAAGCGGATCAGCTGGCGGGCAATCACCAGCCCCAGGTTGCCGCCCAGGTGGGTGGCCGAAAGGAAATGCCGGCTGTGCAGTTCGGCGTGCATCAGGGCGTCGCGTTCTTCGGCGTTCATGGGCTCGCCGCTGTCCTGCACGGCGATCCGCAGGCGTGGCTTGGTGTTGCGCTCGTCGAGCGCCACGACGATCAGGATTTCGCCCTCATCGGTTTTTTTCAGGGCGTTTTCAAGCAGGCTCAACAGCGTCTGGCGCAGGCGTGTAGGGTCACCGCTGATCACCCGCGGCACTTGCGGCTGGATGAAGCTGATCAGCTCGACGTTTTGCTGCTCGGCCTTGGCGCGGAAGATGTTCAGGCAGTCTTCGATCAGCGCGTTGAGGTCGAACTGCACATCGTCCAGCTCGATCTGCCCGGACTCGAGTCTGGAGATGTCGAGAATTTCGTTGATCAGTGTCAGCAGCTCGTTGCCCGCGCTGTGGATCGTCTGCACATAGTCGCGTTGCTTGACCGAAAGCGGCGTGCCCAGCAGCAGCTCGGTCATGCCGAGGACGCCGTTCATCGGGGTGCGGATTTCATGGCTGATCTTCGCCAGGAACTCTGCCTTGGCGTTGATCTCGGCGTTGCTGGCCGCCAGGTCACGACTGATGCTGAAACGGTCTTCGGTGATGCGGCGCTGGCGCTCGCTCAATGCAATGCTCATCAGCAGGCCGCTGATGCAGATGACCACCAGCAAGGTGGTGAGCAGGCCATGGGGTTCGATCAGGGTCAGCCCCAACAGCGCCGGCAGGATGACCAGTGTCCCGAGGTTGAACACCACCATGGCCGCCACGAAGAGGCGAGCCGGGCGATAACCTTTTTGCCAGTGATAGGCGCTGATGAACAGCATGGTCAGGCCTGCCAGGGCCACCAGGCCATAGGTAATGAAGTTCAGCGGCAAGGTATTGACGAACAGCAGCATCAGGCCGCAGGCGGTGATGAGCAGGACCTCGCCGAGCAGCAACCGATTCAGCGGATGCGGCCCGAGCGGGGAGAAGAAACGATGGGCAAGCATCAGGCCGCAGGGCGCAGTCATTAACAATGCCAGGTAAGCCCCCGGCGTTTGCAGTGCATGCCAGTCCGGTAGCCAGGGGCCGGCGAGGTTCAGCAACAACAGCAGGCTGAGCATCAACAGCCCTTCGCACGTCGCCAACCAGAGGGCACTGTGCGAGCGGGTGTAGGTATAGCGGATGAGATTGTGCAGGATCAACATGGCGATGCAACCGAACAGCAGGCCATAGATCAGCGTCTGAATCTGGTTGGCAGCCGCGAGGATCGCCGATTGCAGGGTGATATAGGGCCGTAACTGGTGATCGGAGGCCAGCCGCAGGTAAACGTCGAGGGGGTTGTCGCTTTGCGGCAGAGCCAGCATGAAGTCGCTGCTGGGCAATGGTCGCTCGGATTGCGGTTGTTCGTTGCCCGTGCTGGATTGATCGATCAGCTTGTCGCCGTCCAGTACGTACATGTTGAACTGGCGCAGGTCGGGCGCGAACACCCGCAGCAACTGTTCGTGTTTGCCCGGTGCGAGCCTGAATCGCAACCATAGCGCGCCATCGGGTTCGGCCGCGGTAATGCGGTCGAGTTCGATGGGGCTGAATTGATTGGTGTAACGTGCGGAACGGATGTCGCTCAGTTGCAGGTCGCCCTGTTCGTCGAGCAATACCGCCCAGCCACTGCCTTGCGTGGCCTGGGCCGGTAGCATGCAGAGCAAGGTCAGCAAAGTGACGGTCAAGCTTATGGCAATCCTGAGCCAGCGCACGGCGAAATCCCTTCGTTAGGTTGATGCCAGAATATAACGATGCGCGACGCCGGAACAGCCAGGCAATAAACCGTGTTCATTGCCTGGCGCGGTGTTTACCTTATTCCTGATTTTCGCCACGCTCGCGGGCAATGGCACGGTAGCCAATGTCCTTGCGATAGAAACAGCCTTCCCAGTCAATCGATGCCGCCAGTTTGTAAGCCTGCTGCTGCGCAGCGTCGACGCTGGCGCCCATGGCCGTGGCGCAAAGCACCCGACCACCGGCCGTTACGACTTGACCGTCCTTGAGCGCAGTACCGGCGTGGAAGACTTTGCCTTCCAGTGCAGCTGCTGCATCCAGGCCATTGATGGCCACGCCTTTGGCGTAGTCACCAGGATAGCCGCCTGCGGCCAGCACGATGCCGACGCTCGGACGTGGATCCCATTGCGCTTCGACCTTGTCCAGCGCCTGCGCCAGAGCCGCTTCGACCAACAGCACCAGGCTCGACTGCAAGCGCAGCATCACCGGTTGGGTCTCAGGGTCGCCGAAGCGGCAGTTGAATTCGATGACTTTTGGGTTGCCAGCCTTGTCGATCATCAGGCCTGCGTACAGGAAGCCAGTGTAGACGTTGCCTTCCTCGGCCATGCCGCGCACGGTCGGCCAGATCACCAGGTCCATGACGCGCTTGTGCACCTCGGCGGTGACCACTGGCGCCGGGGAGTAAGCACCCATGCCGCCGGTGTTTGGCCCGGTGTCGCCGTCGCCGACGCGTTTGTGGTCCTGGCTGGTGGCCATCGGCAGCACGTTCTTGCCGTCGACCATGACGATGAAGCTGGCTTCTTCGCCGTCGAGGAATTCTTCGATGACTACGCGCGAACCCGCATCGCCGAAGGCATTGCCCGCCAGCATGTCGCGCACTGCGTCTTCGGCTTCGGCCAGGGTCATGGCGACGATCACGCCTTTACCAGCGGCCAGGCCATCGGCCTTGATCACGATCGGAGCGCCTTTTTCACGCAGGTAAGCGAGGGCCGGCTCGATTTCGGTGAAGTTCTGGTAGTCGGCAGTCGGGATCTTGTGGCGAGCCAGGAAGTCCTTGGTGAAGGCTTTCGAACCTTCCAGCTGTGCAGCGCCAGCGGTCGGACCGAAGCAATCCAGACCGCGGCTGCGGAACAGATCCACAACACCGGCAACCAGCGGCACTTCAGGGCCAACGATGGTCAGGGAAACGTTTTTCTCGGCAAAGTCTGCCAGTTGCTCAAGCGCCAGTACGTCGATGGCGACGTTCTCGCACTTGGCTTCGATGGCGGTACCGGCGTTGCCCGGAGCCACGAATACCTTCTGCACACGCGGATCCTGAGCCACTTTCCAGGCCAGGGCGTGTTCACGGCCACCGCTGCCAATGATCAAAACATTCATTTCAAAAACCTCGGATGACGCTAATTCTGTTGAGCATCGCAAAGATGCTTTACCTGTGGGAGCGGGCTTGCTCGCGAAAGCGGTGTGTCAGTCACATCAATACTGAATGTGCTGCCGTCTTCGCGAGCAAGCCCGCTCCCACATTTGAATCTGTGTATCAGTGACGGAAGTGGCGCATGCCGGTGAACACCATCGCGATACCGGCTTCGTCAGCTGCTGCAATCACTTCGTTGTCACGCATCGAGCCGCCTGGCTGGATCACCGCAGTGATACCGGCCTTGGCCGCGTTGTCGATGCCGTCGCGGAACGGGAAGAACGCGTCGGATGCCATGACCGCACCCTGAACCTGCAAGCCGGCATGTTCTGCCTTGATTGCAGCAATACGCGCGGAGTTCACGCGGCTCATCTGGCCAGCGCCGACACCGATGGTCTGGCGGTTCTTGGCGTAGACGATGGCGTTGGACTTCACATACTTGGCGACTTTCCAGGCGAAGATCAGGTCGTGGATTTCCTGTTCGGACGGTGCACGCTTGGTCACCACTTTCAGGTCATCGGCGCCGATCATGCCGATGTCGCGGCTCTGTACCAGCAGGCCACCGTTGACGCGCTTGTAGTCCCAGGCCGCCGCGCGGTCAGCCGACCATTCGCCGCAGGCCAGCAGGCGTACGTTGGCTTTGGCGGCGACGATGGCGCGGGCTTCTTCGCTGACCGACGGCGCGATGATCACTTCGACGAACTGACGCTCGACGATGGCCTTGGCGGTCTCGGCATCGAGTTCGCGGTTGAAGGCGATGATGCCGCCGAACGCCGATTCAGTGTCGGTAGCGTAGGCCAGTTCGTAGGCCTGACGGATGCCGCCTTCGGCATCAGGGCTGACAGCCACGCCGCACGGGTTGGCGTGCTTGACGATTACGCAAGCCGGCTTGACGAAGCTCTTCACGCATTCCAGCGCGGCGTCAGTATCGGCCACGTTGTTGTACGACAGTTCCTTGCCTTGCAGTTGGGTCGCGGTGGCGATGCCGACTTCGGCAGGCTTGGCTTCAACATAGAACGCCGCGCTCTGGTGCGGGTTCTCGCCGTAGCGCATTTCCTGGGCCTTGATGAACTGGCTGTTGAAGGTGCGCGGGAACTCGCTGCGACCTTCGGTGCTCAGTGTCTCGGCAGCCTGGTTCACGGTGCCCATGTAGTTGGCGATCATGCCGTCGTAGGCAGCGGTGTGTTCGAAGGCCTTGAGCATCAGGTCGAAACGCTGGGCGTAGGTCAGGCCGCCGGCCTTGAGGTTTTCCAGGACGCTGGCGTAATCGCTGGCGTTGACCACGATGGCCACGTCCTTGTGGTTCTTGGCCGCGGAACGGACCATGGTCGGGCCGCCGATGTCGATGTTCTCGATGGCGGTCGGCAGGTCGCAGCCTGGCTTGCTGATGGTGGCTTCGAACGGGTACAGGTTGACCGCTACCAGGTCGATCGGCTTGATGCCGTGCTCGTTCATGATGGCGTCGTCGATACCGCGACGACCGAGGATCCCGCCGTGGATTTTCGGGTGCAGGGTTTTCACCCGGCCGTCCATCATTTCCGCAAAGCCGGTGTAATCAGCGACTTCCACTGCGGCAACGCCGTTGTCCTGCAGCAGCTTGAACGTTCCGCCGGTGGAGAGGATCTCGACGCCCAGGGCTTCAAGCTCCTTGGCGAATTCGAGGATCCCGGTCTTGTCGGAAACGCTGATCAAGGCGCGGCGGATCGGCAGGCGGGTAGTCTGGTCGGTCATCTCAATTTCCATCAAAAGCAAAGGAAGTCAGCAAAAAAGGCGACCGGTTTTACGCGGGCGCCTTTCTGGTTTGATTGAATGCTTACAGCAAATCGTACTGCTTGAGTTTCTTGCGCAGCGTGCCCCGGTTAAGTCCGAGCAGCTCGCTGGCCTTGGTCTGGTTGCCCTTGACGTAATTCATCACGCACTCGAGCAGGGGAGCCTCGACTTCGGAGAGCACCAGGTTGTACACATCCGTGACGGCAGCGCCCTCAAGGTGGGCGAAATAATTGTGCAGCGCCTTCTCGACACTCCCGCGAAGGGTCTGGCCTTCTTCGCTTGGCGTATTGAGGTGCTGTTTCAAATTTACGTTGTCGCTCACGGGTGTTGTTCCACTCACTAAAGTCTCGGTCATCATCGTCATGCGGCCACCCACTCTCCGTCCCCTGTCAGGCTCTTGTAACGCTCGGCGAAAAACGCCCGAACGTTGGCGCATTGTGTATCCGTACCATCCAAACGATTGAAGTGGGCGCGAAACTCCCTGGCGCCCGGCAGGGTTGCGAGATACCAGCCCACATGCTTTCGAGCAATGCGCACACCCATGACATCGCCATAGAAGGCGTGCAGGGCAGCCAGATGCTCTAGCAGAATGCGTTCCACCTCGATCAGTTCCAGCGCCGGGAGTTTCTCGCCGGTACGCAGGAAATGGTCGATCTCGCGAAAAATCCACGGCCGCCCCTGGGCAGCCCGGCCAATCAACAGGCCATCGGCACCGGTCGCGTCGAGCACGTACCGGGCCTTTTCCGGCGAATCGATATCGCCATTGGCGAAGACCGGAATCGACACCGCCTGCTTGATCGCGGCAATGGTGTCGTACTCGGCTTCACCGGTGTACAGGTCGGCTCGGGTGCGGCCATGCACCGCCAGCGCCGTAATGCCTGCCTGTTCGGCGATCTTCGCCACCGTCAGGCCGTTCTTGTTGTCCCGGTCCCAGCCGGTCCGGATCTTCAGGGTCACCGGCACATCGACCGCAGCCACGACGGCCTGCAGGATCTCGGTGACCAATGCTTCATCCTTCAACAGGGCGGAACCGGCGGCCTTGTTGCAGACCTTCTTCGCCGGACAACCCATGTTGATATCAATAATCTGTGCACCCAGCTCGACGTTGGCCCGGGCCGCGTCCGCCAGCATCTGCGCATCACCACCGGCGATCTGGACCGAGCGTGGCTCGGGATCGCCTTCGTGGATCATGCGCATGCGCGATTTGCGGGTGTTCCACAAACTCATGTCGCTGGTGACCATTTCCGAGACGACCAGTCCCGCGCCCAAGCGCTTGCACAGCTGACGAAAGGGCTGGTCGGTGACTCCTGCCATGGGGGCGAGAATCAAGCTGTTATGTAATGTGTATGGGCCGATGCGTACCGCCGACATAGGACTTCCCTGTTGTGGGGCCGGATCATGAGAGTTCGAAAAAGGGTTGGCATGATACCCGCTCTCGATGACTGGATAAAGGCTGAATTGAACAAAATCTGAACAGTTATTCTGTTATTACCCGTGGTTTGGTTGGCCAGGGGGAGTCAGAAAACCGACGTTAATCCCGGAACGATGAAGCGTTTCACTCCGGAGAGTGAAAGCTCAAACTGTAGTTCACGGCCTTGGCACCAGGGTCGAGAATGTCCAGGGCAATGTGGATCGGCGTTTGCGGAGGCATTTCCGCCATGCCTTCGAGATCGCCATTGAGGTACTCGCCGGGTTTGAAGCGGCGACTGGCGATCAGGTGGCCATTGAGGTCGGCGAAGCGCAGTTCCAGCAGCGGGAAGGGCTGGGAGAAGGGCGCGCGGTTATAGATGATCGCATCGACCACCAGGGCGCCATTGAACTCGGGATGGCTGCGCACCACCAGGTTGCTGCTCTTGATTTTCGCGATGTCGACCTTGGAGGGCACGGTGCAGCCGATTTGCGGGCACAGTTGCTGGAACCACGGGCGATATTGATCCTGTCGCGCCAATTCGTCGAAATGGTAGGCGATGTACTGGCCGGCGAGGGCGCCAGCGGCAATCAGCACCAGCAGCAACCACAACAGCCGTCGCCCCCAGGGCGAGCGGCGTTTTTGCCAGTCAAGTTGAAGCGGATCGTCGGTCAGGTCTTGCAGCACCTCGGCGCGCACGCCCGGCTCGCTGCGTTCGCGTCGCTTGCGCAGCGGTTCGATCGAGGGCAGGTCGTCGTCGATGTCGTTCTCGTCGGCGGCCGACAGGCGTTTGTGGCTCAGCGGTGCATCGAGCGGGTCGTTCAGGCGCAGCTGGGGTGGTTGCTGCTCGTCGTCGAGATCAACCGGTTCCAGGGACAGCGAAGGTTCGGTGCGCGAGGTTTTGCCCGGTTCAGGTGTCGGCTCTGGCGTTTCAAGGCTGTCGAGCGGTTCGTCGGCTGGCGCACGATCGGCCGACGACTCACTGAACAGGCTGTCGGACCACGGCCCCTCGTCGTCTTGCCCGGTGCTATCGCGACGGGCACTCAGCGAGTCGTCGCGATGGCGGCCGAACTCGGTGGTTGGCTGGATTTCCCGCTGTTCGAGACGGGCGAGTTCTTCGTCGAGGTCGAGACTGTCCAGGTCCAGTTCGGTCGCGCTCCATTGCTTTTGGCTGATGGCGCGCGGCGGCGTTGGATCGAGGGGCTCCGCAGGCTGCACAGGCGGGAGCGGCGTCGCGACCGGTGATTCCTTGCCGGCCTGCTCAAGCAACTGCCTGGCGGCATTGAACACCTGCAGGCAGGAGCCACAACGAACCACCCCGCGCGCCACGCTCAACTGGGCATGGCTGACGCGGAAGCTGGTATGGCAATGCGGGCACTGAGTGACGAAGCTATCGGTCATGCGGCGATCCGGATTATGCAGGCGTCCATTCTAGCGCCGACGGCCAGTGATACGCACCCAGCCATCGCGATTGGCGATCGGGTCCAGATCGAAGTCTTTGGCGTAGGCCGCAGCGACTTCATCGCCTTGCTCGGCGAGGATGCCCGACAGCGCCAGGCGCCCGCCCGACTTGACCAGGCCCGACAACTGCGGCGCCAGGGAAACCAGCGGGCCGGCGAGAATGTTGGCCACCAGTACGTCGGCCTGCACCTGCGGCAGGTCTTGCGGCAGGTACAGCGGGAACAGGTGTTCGGCAATGTTGTTACGCCCGGCATTGTCGCGCGAGGCTTCCAGTGCCTGCACGTCGATGTCGGTGCCGACCGCCTCTTTCGCGCCCAGCAGCAGGGCGGCAATCGCCAGAATCCCCGAGCCGCAGCCAAAGTCCAGCACGTTGCAGTCCTTCAGGTCCTGGCCGTCGAGCCATTCCAGGCACAGCGCGGTGGTCGGGTGGGTGCCGGTGCCGAACGCCAGACCCGGGTCCAGCAGCAGATTCACTGCGTCAGGTTCCGGCGCGGCGTGCCAGCTCGGCACGATCCACAGGCGCTGGCCGAAGCGCATTGGCTGGAAATTGTCCATCCAGCTGCGTTCCCAGTCCTGGTCTTCGATCACTTCGCTGTGGTGTTCAGGCAGCGGGCTGCCGGTCAGCAGCTCCAGATGGGCCAGTACCGGGCCGGGCTCGGTGCCACCTTCGAACAGGGCCAGCAGGTGCGTGTGCGACCACAGCGGCGTGGTGTTGAGTTCCGGCTCGAAGATCGGCTGATCTTCGGCGTCCATGAAGGTCACCGACACGGCGCCCACTTCAAGGAAAGCGTCTTCATAGGTTTCGGCTTGTTCTGGGCTGATGGCGAGACGTACTTGCAGCCAAGGCATGGCGGGCACCTTTGAAAAATATTGATTGCAGCCTAGCGGGCTGCGAGAAGGGCGCAAGTTTACGCGAGAGTGCGGGTTTTGTGGGAGCTGCATTCGCTGCGCAGATGTTGAGCGAAGCAGGGCTCTGTGGGAGCGGGCTTGCTCGCGAAGAGGGGGTGTCAGTTAATTAATGTTTGACTGATACACCGCTTTCGCGAGCAAGCCCGCTCCCACAGGGGGGGGTGTGAAACCTTCAGATACAACAAAGCCGCCCGAAGGCGGCTTTGTTGATCGGGTCGAAGCTTAGTGCTTCTCGCCAGCCAGCTTGTGCTCGAGGTAGTGAATGTTCACGCCCCCTTTGCAGAAGCCTTCATCGCGGGTCAGGTCGCGGTGCAGCGGGATGTTGGTCTTGATCCCGTCGACCACGATTTCGTCCAGCGCATTGCGCATGCGCGCCATGGCTTCGTCGCGGGTTGCCCCGTAGGTGATCAGCTTGCCGATCAACGAATCGTAGTTCGGCGGAACCGCATAACCACTGTACAGGTGCGAATCGACGCGAACGCCGTTGCCGCCTGGAGCGTGGAAATGCTTGACCGTGCCCGGGCTCGGCATGAAGGTTTTCGGGTCTTCGGCGTTGATCCGGCATTCCAGCGCGTGACCGCGGATGACCACGTCATCCTGGGTGAACGACAGCTTGTTGCCGGCGGCGATGCTGAGCATCTCCTTGACGATGTCGATGCCGGTGACCATTTCCGAAACCGGGTGCTCTACCTGGACACGAGTGTTCATCTCGATGAAGTAGAAGCGACCGTTTTCGTACAGGAACTCGAAAGTGCCTGCGCCACGGTAACCGATGTCGATGCACGCCTTGACGCAGCGGGCGAGGACTTCCTCACGTGCGTTCTCGTCGATGCCCGGTGCCGGCGCTTCTTCGAGAACCTTCTGGTGACGGCGTTGCAGCGAGCAGTCGCGGTCGCCCAGATGGATAGCGTGGCCCTGGCCATCGGAAAGTACCTGGACTTCCACGTGACGTGGGTTGGTCAGGAATTTTTCCAGGTAGACCATCGGGTTGCCGAAGGCAGCGCCCGCTTCGGTACGGGTCAGTTTCGCGAAGGAGATCAGGTCTTCTTCTTTATGCACAACGCGCATGCCGCGACCACCACCGCCGCCAGCGGCCTTGATGATCACCGGGTAACCGACTTCGCGACCAATGCGCAGAGCGGTTTCTTCGTCTTCCGGCAGCGGGCCGTCAGAACCTGGAACGGTGGGTACGCCGGCAGCGATCATGGCGTGCTTGGCCGATACCTTGTCGCCCATCAGGCGAATGGTTTCGGCTTTCGGGCCAATGAACGCGAAGCCGGATTTCTCGACCTGTTCGGCGAAGTCGGCGTTTTCCGCAAGGAAACCGTAGCCCGGGTGAATGGCGGTGGCGCCAGTCACTTCGGCTGCGGCAATGATTGCCGGAATGTGCAGGTAGGAGTGGGCGGCCGATGCCGGACCGATGCAGACGGACTCGTCTGCCAGGCCCAGGTGCATCAGTTCCTTGTCAGCCTTGGAGTAAACGGCGACGGTCTTGATGCCCATTTCTTTGCAGGCGCGCAGGATCCGCAGGGCGATCTCACCGCGGTTGGCGATCAGAACTTTTTCCAACTTCGCAGTCATCAAAGGCTCTCCGCGGTTCAAACGATGGTGAACAGCGGTTGGTCGTACTCAACCGGCTGGCCGTCTTCGACGAGGATGGATTCGATCACACCGCTGGTTTCAGCTTCGATGTGGTTCATCATCTTCATGGCTTCAACGATGCACAGGGTGTCGCCTTTCTTCACGGTCTGGCCGACTTCCACGAAGGACGGCGAGGATGGCGAAGACTTGCGATAGAAAGTACCGACCATCGGCGAACGGGCAACGGTGCCGTTCAGTGCTGGCGCGGCCGGAGCAGCAGGTGCGGCAGCGGCAGCCGGAGCGGCGGCAGCGACAGGCGCGGCAACCGGAGCATGCATTGGAGCTGGTGCGTAGTACTGCTGAGCCGGGGTCTTGCTATGACGGCTGATGCGTACGGACTCTTCGCCTTCCTTGATCTCGAGCTCGTCGATGCCGGACTCTTCCAGCAATTCGATCAGTTTCTTAACTTTACGGATATCCATGAATCATCAACTCCCAAGGGTCGGTCAGGGGCGGTTAACTTGTTGTTCAAGCTGTTCCAGGGCGGCCTCCAGGGCCAGTCGATAACCGCTGGCGCCAAGGCCGCAGATCACTCCCACCGCTACGTCGGAGAAGTAAGAGTGATGGCGGAAAGGTTCGCGTTTGTGCACGTTAGACAAATGCACTTCGATGAATGGGATGCTCACCGCCAGCAGCGCGTCACGTAATGCGACACTTGTATGTGTAAAAGCTGCTGGGTTGATCAAAATGAAGTCCACGCCTTCACTGCGGGCAGCGTGGATGCGGTCGATCAATTCGTACTCGGCGTTGCTTTGCAGGTGCAGCAAATGGTGACCGGCTTCGCGGGCACGGCGTTCCAGGTCCTGGTTGATCTGCGCCAGCGTCGTGGCGCCGTAGGTGCCCGGTTCACGAGTGCCGAGCAGGTTCAGGTTGGGTCCGTGCAGAACGAGTAGCGTCGCCATCGGCGGTTCCTATGTTATCTGTGAGCAATTGTCAGAACCCGGCGACTATGCCGCAAAGCCTTTGTGACTGTCCAGTTCTCTGCAATAGCCAGCACGATGACCGATGTTTGCGCGAAATATATGACTGCTTGATTAAATTTGGTCATTCGCCCTGGTTACGCGTTCGGCGAAGTCCTTGGCGTTGATCTCGCCGATCACCCGCACATCGGCGCGTTCGACACCGTCCTTGCCGAAAAACATCAGTGCCGGTGGGCCGAACAACTGGTAACGGTCGAGCAGGGCGCGTTGTTCGGCGTTGCTGGCGGTGATGTCGAAGCGGATCAGCCGGTAACCCTTGAGGCGTTCGATGACGATAGGGTCGTCCAGCACCTCACGCTCGATGACTTTGCAGCTGATGCACCAGTCGGCGTACCAGTCGAGCAGCAGCGGTGTGCCGGATGAACGTGCGTCGGCGAGTGCGCGATCCAGTTCGGCCGGCGTGCTGAGGGTTTGCCAGGTGCTGGCGTTTTGCGCTTGTCCGTTGCTGTCAACGATACGGGGCTGGCCAATCGGGTTGAGCGGGTCGGTCTGGCCGCTGAAGGCGCCGTACCAGCAGGCCAGTGCGTAAAACAGCAAAAACATGCCGAGCAATTGGCCCAGGCGTTTGCGCGGCGGTTTATAGACGAACTCCAGCGCCCCCATGAACAAGCCGACGCCGCCAGCCAGCAAACCGATCAGTAGCAAGGTGACCTGACCCGGCAAGACGCGGCCAAGCAGGCCGATGGCCAACCCGAGCAACAACACGCCAATTGCGTTTTTCACGTAGACCAGCCACGGACCACTTTTCGGCAGCCAGGCTGCGCCACCGGTGGCCACCAGCAGCAGCGGTGCGCCCATGCCGAGGCCGAGCATGAACAGTTTCAAACCGCCGCCCAGCGCATCGCCACTGGCGCTAATGTACAGCAGCGCCCCGGCCAATGGCGCCGACACGCAGGGTGAAACCAGCAAGCTGGAGACCACGCCCAACACCGCGGCACCCAACAATGACCCGCCTTTGGTGCGGCCGGCGATATGGTCCAGGCGACTGCTGATGGCGTGCGGCAACTTGAGCTCGAAGACGCCGAACATCGCCAGGGCAAACACGGCGAAAAACATCGCGAACGGCACCAGCACCCAGGCCGACTGCAGTCGCGCCTGTAGATTGAGCTGGGCACCGAACAGGCCCATCAGGGCTCCGAGCAGGGCAAAGCAGGCGGCCATCGGCAGCACATAGGCCAGTGACAGATTGAAACCGCGCCAGCCACCGACCTGACCGCGCAGCACCACGCCTGACAGGATCGGCAGCATAGGCAGCACACATGGCGTGAACGTCAGGCCCAGGCCCGCGAGGAAAAACAGCGCCAGTTCGCGCCAGCTCCATGGATAAACCGTCGCCGGAGCGCTGCTGCCGTCGATGTTCAGGCGCTCGGTTTCCGGCGGATAGCACAGGCCTTTGTCGGCGCATCCCTGATAGGTCACGACCAGGGTGAAGGTGCGTTGATCGGTGCGCGGCAACTCAATGTCGAGAATGCCGTGGTAGACCTCGACATCGCCGAAGTATTCATCGTGCTTTTTCTGACCGTCGGGCAGTTTCGCCGCGCCGAGGACAACATCGGCCGTATCGGCGCGAAACTGAAAGCGGTGGCGGTAGAGGTAATAACCTTCGGTGGCGACGAAACGCAGCTTGATCGATTGCGGCGTGCTGTCTACCAGGCTCAGCCGGAAAGCTTCGCGTACCGGCAGGAAGTCGGCGCTGTTGTTGATCGAACCCAGGCTTGAGCTGGGTCGGTTCTCCAGCAAGCCAGTGGCGCTGGCCGGCAGGGCGAACACTAAAAACAGCAGGCAAAGCAAACGGCGCATGACGATCTCGCGTATCGGAATTGGGGGGGATGATAGCGGACGGTGGGCCGGTGTGCTGGGGGGAGTTTTGCGGTGGTCTTTCTGACGCCTTCGCGAGCAAGCCCGCTCCCACAGGTGACCGCGTTCTTTCATGGGGATGCGGTTAAATGTGGGAGCGGGCTTGCTCGCGAAAGTAGTCTGTCAGACGCGGAAAGCCTGAACGGCCGTATGCAATCGCCCACCCAGCACCAGCAGGTTCTCCCCTTGCGCACGCCCTTCACCAATGCGCAGCAAGTTATCCCCACCCAACTGGTGAATCCGCTCACTGTGGTCACGGATTTCGCTGACAGCGCCGCTCTGCTGGGCAGTGACATCGGCGATGCGTACCGCCGTGTCGGATATTGTCTGGATCGCCCCGACGATTTTATCCAGCGCACCGTCAGCCGCCTGGGCCTGGCTGGCCGTGGCTTCGGCGTGTTCGACCTGGGCGCGCATGCCTTCCACCGATTGCCGCGCGGCGGTTTGCAGCCCTGCGATCAGCGTCTGGATTTCTGCCGTGGCCCCGGCGGTACGTTGCGCCAGTGAGCGCACCTCTTCGGCCACCACCGCAAAGCCTCGGCCCATTTCCCCGGCCCGGGCCGCCTCGATGGCGGCGTTCAAGGCCAGCAGGTTGGTCTGGTCGGCAATCGAGCGGATCACCGTCAGCACGCCGCCGATGGTGGCCGACTCTTCGGCCAGGTGTTCGATCATTTGCGCATTGCCTTGCACTTCATCCACCAGCGCATGCAGGCCGGTGAGGCTCAGGCCGATGACTTTCTGCCCATGCTCCACGGCCAGGCCGGCGTGGCGGCTGGCGTCGGCGGCCTGGCTGGCATCGCCGGCGACTTGTTGAATGGTCGCCTCCAGTTCGCTGAGGGAGTCGCGGATCAGTGCCGTGTCGCCGGCCTGATGCTCGGCACCGTCATGCAGGTCGTTGCTCAGGTCGGCCAGGGTGCGGCTGCTGCCAGCCACCTGTTCGGCGTTGCGACGAATGGTCCCCACCAGGTCCACCAGATAAGCGCGCAAGCGGTTGAGAGAGGCTTCAATGTCATGCAATTCGCGGTTGGTGTTACCCAGTTGAATGTCGCGGCTGAAGTCGCCTTCGGCCCAGGTCGAGAGGGCCGGTGCGAGGTTGGTCAGGGTCCGGGCCAGTTTGCGCTGCAGGGTGTCGATCAGCAGGGCGATCAACAGAATCAAGCCGATCATCACGCCTTGCATCAGCCGCACCTCACCCTGGATCTGCCCGTGCTGGGTGCGCACTACCGGTTCCAGCTCGGCAATGGCCTGTTGCACGTCAGCGATTTTCAGGTGGGTCGCCGCGCTGAGATCGGCGCGTTTGCGGATTTGATCGCGGGTGCGCGAAAGCTCGGACGGGTAGCGGGTGAGCAGGCTGTTGAGCTCGCGCTTGAGGCCGACGCCGGCATCTTCGGCGACGGTTTTTTCCTTGTTCTCAAGGCCCATCATCGAGGCGAAATCATCGGTGTTCGACTCGCTGCTGGTGGTCACGCCCAACAATGGCAGGGCGTCGAGTTTCTCTGCCTGGGCACGGATATTGGCCACTTCGCGTTCGACATCGGCGGCCAGTTCACTGCGGCCGCTGCTGACCAGTTTGTCCCGGGCCAGGGACAATTTACCCAAGTGCTGCGATGCGCTGAGCAGCGGCGTCAGGTAGGCCGCATTGCCACTGGCGTACTGGCTGAGTTGATCGAGACTGGCACCCAGTTCGCGCTCAGCCTGCAGCAGCAAGGCCTGCGGATCGCCTGCCAGTTTGCCGGCGGCCAGCAGATCGGTCTTGCTGAATTCTTCAAGGGTCGACAGGCTGGGACGCAGCGTCTCGGCCAGGGCTGGCGGCAATTCGCCGAGTTCTTTTTTAAGGCTGTCGATGCCTTGGGCGGCGCTGCTCAGGCGCAGCGCATCGCCGCTGCCCAGGTAATCCTCGACGCTGCGGGCGACATCATTCTGAAACTGCTGCGACAGGCCCAGGTAGCGCTCCATTAATAGATACGGACGCTCAAGGGCTTTCTGCGACCACCACAGCGTGGCGCCGAGGGCCACGCACACGGCCACCAGAAGGAGAGTATTGAGATTGGTCAGCAGCTTCAGGCGCATTACGGACTACCAACGGCAGAAATGGTAAGTGCCTGAAGTTATTGCGTTTCTGTTACAGGGTTATGACCGAATGGGTGGATTGAGATGAAAAAGTGGCACTTTGCTTTAACGTCAGTGCCGCCTGGACGCGGTTGCGTCCGGCGCCTTTGGCACGATACAGCGCTTCGTCTGCCTGACTGGCCATCAACAGACTGTCGGAGTCTTCGCACAGCTCGACCACCCCGGCGCTGAAGGTGCACCACAGATCCTGCGGCTGGGCGGGGTAGTGAATTTCGGCAAAGCGCTGACGAATTTCATCCAGTACGTTCCAGGCCGCTTCGAGGTCGGTGTCCGGCATGACAATGGCGAACTCTTCGCCGCCGTATCGACCGATGAAGTCGGTCTTGCGCAACCGCTGCTTGAGGAACAGCGCCAGGCTCTTGATCACCCGGTCGCCCATGGGGTGGCCGTGGCTGTCATTGACCCGTTTGAAATGGTCGATGTCGAGCATGGCAAAGCTCAGCGGCTTGCTTTCGCGACGGGCGCGGAACGAGCAGTCTTCGAGCAATTGCAGGATATGCGTGTGGTTGTACAACCCGGTGAGGCTGTCGCGGACCATCCGTGCCTTGAGGTTGCGTGCCCGCGCCGCGCGGTTGCGCACGGTGGTGATCAGGTGCCGGGGCTTGATCGGTTTGGTCAGGAAGTCATCGCCGCCCTCGCTCATGGCGTCGAGCTGCTTGTCCAGGTCGTCTTCGGCCGACAGGTAAATGATCGGCACGCTGACGTAACGATCATTGTGGCGGATCACCTTGGCCAGTTCCGTACCGGTGCAGGCCGGCATGTACATGTCGAGGATGATCAGGTCCGGCTGGAAATCCGCCAGTTCGGCCATAGCCTGGATCGGCTCAATGAGCGTGCGGGTGACGATCCCGGCGCTGTTGAGCAGGCGCTCGGTGTGCAAGGCCTGGGCGCGGGAGTCGTCGATGATCAGCACTTTATAAGGCTCGTACTGGGCAACGCAGGTCAGGACTTCGATCTTCTCCAGCAGGCTCGACGCATCGAGGGTGCCGGTGAGGAACTCCTGGCCACCGGCACGCACGGCGGCCAGGCGGGTCGGGGTGTCGGTCTCGTGCAGGCTGAAGAACAGCAGCGGCAGCCGATGATCGAGGCCTTCCTGGGCTTCGGCGGCCAGTTTCAGGCCGACACCAGTGCCACAGAAATCCACGTCCATGACAATCGCCGCTGGCAAGCGCTCGACCATCGATGAGCGAAACGCATCTACGCTGTCCAGGGACTGGGCGCTTAGGCCGAAGAATTCCAGTTGCTTGGCCAGGCGCTCGGCGCGGTCGTGATCTTGCAACATCACGTAGATGGGCTTGCGCAGCGGTGGCAGGAAGGTTTGATCGAGTTGGTCGCCATGGCGCAGGCCGGTGCGTGACAGGCGCTGCATCAAGCGATTGAGGTCGGTGATCAGGCCGCTGCTCAGGCGTCCGCGATTGGCGTCGACCGCCTCCAGGGACTGACCGATATGGCGTGCCAGTTGCGTGTGTTCCGGTTGCTCGAAACGCTCGGCGAAACGCAGCAGGCGCAAATTGGCCTCGCTCAGTTCCGAAAGGTCGGCGGTGGACCACTCACTGCGTTGCAGGCGCTGCCATATCTCAAGAATCTGACGAGCCTGATGAATTACCCGCTGGGCAAAGTGGTGCTTGAGGCGCTCGCGGCTGGGGTCTTCTGGCTCGGTCATAACCTGACTACTAGTTAGGGTGCACGCTGAGGTCGAGTGGTGGCTCTATGCTAGCACCACTTTTCCATTGCATGAGTGCTGTACGTCAATAATCTGCAAGGCGACTTCATTCAGTTTGTGACCTGATGGTCTGATTCGAGTCGTTGAAGTCGTGGTGTGCAGGGGGCGAAGTGCTTGAATCAGGGCATTTGGCGGGCGTGGGGTGGGAGTGGGCGAGTGACTGAATTTAGGCCATTCATGATTTTTTGCCAGTGCCGATCGGCCCGGTTTTTTGGATTTCAGAGTATCGGGGATCCCCTTAGTGTGGCAATCCAAACCATTAGTAGGGGGTTTGAGGACCGCAGCGTCGTCGGGTGGGCAGGAACACTTTTCATCCGCAGCCCGGTAATTTTCCGCATCGGTGCAATGGCGGGTGCCGGGCCAAGGCACGTTGTTGTATGGTTGTGGTCGAACCGTTGACCTCAAGAGCTTGAAAGGATATCGCCATGCTGGACTGGAAGAACCGCACAGGCAGTGCGCCTGAACGTGCCGCTGAACCGAAGTCGGAGACCCGCAGTTATCTGGGCGGTCTGTTGTTCAGCCGGGCGCTGGCCACTCTGCTGGGCATCTACCTGTTGGTGGCGAGTGTCCTGGGCTGGTACTGGAGCCAGGAGCCGGCACTGTTCCCGGTCCAGCAAACCGCGCAACTGGCGGCCGAGAAAGAAGGCAAGCAGATGGTCGTCGGCTACACCACGGTGGAAACCCTCAAGACCGTCGCCGGCACCTTGCTGACCAAGCCGGGCGGCTATATTTCCAACGACCGATTCCCGCCAGGCCTGTGGATGGACAACATGCCGAGCTGGGAATATGGCGTGCTGGTGCAGGTTCGCGACCTGAGCCGGGCACTGCGTAAAGACTTCGCCCGTTCGCAGTCGCAGTCCGCCGAAGACGCCGACCTGGCCAAGGCCGAGCCGCGTTTCAACTTCGACAACAAGAGTTGGGTGCTGCCGTCCAGTGAGTCCGAGTACCAGGAAGGCATCAATTCCCTGAGCCGCTATCAGGCGCGCCTGTCCGATCCGAACCAGAAAAGCGCGTTGTTCTATGCCCGCGCCGACAACCTGAACAACTGGCTGGGTGACGTCGGCACCCGTCTGGGCTCGCTGTCGCAACGGCTGTCGGCCAGTGTTGGCCGGGTCAAGCTCAACACTGCGTTGAAGACCGAGGTGGTGGCACCGGGCGTGGCGCCGCAAGTCGATGAAGAAGTCGTCGAAACCCCATGGCTGCAGATCGACAACGTGTTCTACGAAGCTCGCGGCCAGGCCTGGGCCTTGTCGCACTTGCTGCGCGCCATCGAAGTCGACTTCGCCGATGTGCTGGCCAAGAAGAACGCCACGGTCAGCGTGCGCCAGATCATTCGTGAGCTGGAAGCGTCGCAGGAGCCGGTGTGGAGCCCGATGATCCTCAACGGCAGTGGCTTCGGCGTACTGGCCAACCACTCGCTGGTCATGGCCAACTACATTTCCCGGGCCAACGCCGCAGTGATCGATTTGCGTCAATTGCTCAATCAGGGCTGAGTCATGGTCGATAACGCAAGGGAAGCCGCGCACCGTGCGGCTTCCGATGCCGAACAGATTGCCTGGGTCGACGAGCAGGACAACCTGCTCGGCGCTCTGGTCCGTTCCGATTTGCGCGAGCGCGGGCTGATCGGGCGCGGTACCTACATCATGTTGTTCAACTCCGCTGGCGAACTGTGCGTGCATCGACGCACCCTGAGCAAGGCGCTCTATCCCGGCTTCTGGGATGTGGCGGCGGGGGGCATGGTGCTCGCCAGCGAAACCTACGCCGAATCGGCGGCCAGGGAACTGGAGGAAGAACTGGGAGTGAGTGGTGTAGAACTGACCGCCCATGACCACTTTTTCTTCGAAGACACCGGCAATCGCCTGTGGTGTTCGGCGTTCTCGGCGGTGTGGGACGGCCCGTTGATCCTGCAACCGGAAGAGGTGCTCGAAGCGCGCTTTATCCCCATCGATCAGGTCATGCTGGAAATCGAGCAAAAGCCTTATTGCCCGGACTCTCTGGCCGCGTTGAAGCGCTATTTGCGCTCACGCCGGATCGACGTCGCAAAACAGCTATAAATTGGCGCCGATTGGCTCTTAGCAATCGGCGTTTTTGCCGTTACACTGCGCGACCTTTTTAAACTGAACCGGTATTGCTTCACTTGTAGGAGCGAGCTTGCTCGCGATGGACGTCAACGATAACGCGGGCATCCAGAATGAACGCGTCGCCTTTGAGTTCATCGCGAGCAAGCTCGCTCCTACAGTGAAGTGAATGTCGTACCGTTTCAGTAGCGCTGCCCCTGCCTGAGTGGGGCTTCGCGGTCGATAGCCTTCCCAAGTGCTGCGACCAGTCTTTGTCCTCCGAAGAGGATTGCCGGTGGCCAAAAAAGCCGCATCCTTCGCCGCCCTGGGCGGCCTGGTATTTTCCACCGACGCAGGTCGTCATTGCCCGGAATGCAGTAAACCGGTGGACGCCTGCATCTGCAAACAGACCGTTATCCCGGCCGGCGACGGCATCGCGCGCGTGCGTCGCGAAAGCAAGGGCCGTGGCGGCAAGACGGTGACCACCATCACCGGCGTGCCGTTGGCTGAAGACGCGCTCAAGGACCTGGCCACGACGTTGAAGAAACGTTGCGGTACCGGTGGGGCGCTGAAAGACGGTGTCATCGAAATCCAGGGTGATCATGTCGAGCTACTCTTGGCAGAACTGATCAAGCTCGGTTTCAAAGCGAAGAAGTCCGGCGGCTAGCAGCCTCTGTGAAAACCACCCTCGGCTTGATCCGGTCCTGATGACATTCAGGTCCGGCATCGTCTACATGGTTTTCACAGAGCCTGTTCATGACCGGTATCTAAACTCACTGCGGTCGGCGGGGTCTATTGCCTCGTTGACGAACCGTCATTTTCATTCTTTAGACTGCGCCGGCCTGAACCCAGGCGACGCACTATGACTTCTTTATAGGGGACTTCGATGTCCGTACGACGCACACGCAAAGACGATGGCAGCCAATGGACAGTTGCGGACAGCCGCAGTGTTTACGGGATTCGCCATTGGGGGGCCGGGTATTTCGCGATCAATGACGCCGGTCGCGTCGAAGTTCGTCCGAACGGTCCGAGCAGCTCGCCTATCGACCTGTACGAGCAAGTCGACCAGCTGCGCAAAAGCGGCCTGTCCTTGCCGTTGCTGGTCCGTTTCCCGGACATCCTGCAAGACCGCGTGCGTCAGCTGACCGGCGCGTTCGATTCGAACATCGAGCGTCTGGAATACCAGAGCAAGTACACCGCGCTGTACCCGATCAAGGTCAACCAGCAGGAAGCGGTGATCGAGAACATCATCGCCACCCAGAACGTATCCATCGGCCTGGAAGCCGGTTCCAAGCCTGAACTGCTGGCGGTGCTGGCACTGGCGCCGAAGGGCGGCACCATCGTCTGCAACGGTTACAAGGATCGCGAATTCATCCGCCTGGCGCTGATGGGCCAGAAGCTCGGCCACAACGTGTTCATCGTGATCGAGAAAGAATCCGAAGTCGGACTGGTGATCGAAGAAGCCAACTCGCTCAAGGTCAAGCCTCAGGTCGGCCTGCGCGTGCGCCTGTCATCCCTGGCCTCGAGCAAGTGGGCGGACACTGGCGGCGAGAAATCCAAGTTCGGCCTGTCGGCGGCGCAGTTGCTGTCGGTGGTCGAGCGTTTCCGCGCGGCCGGCCTGGACCAGGGCATCCGCCTGCTGCACTTCCACATGGGCTCGCAGATCGCCAACCTCGCGGACTACCAGCACGGTTTCAAGGAGGCGATCCGTTACTACGGCGAATTGCGCAACCTCGGCCTGCCGGTGGACCACATCGACGTCGGCGGTGGCCTGGGCGTGGACTACGACGGTACGCACTCGCGTAACGCCAGTTCGATCAACTACGACATGGACGACTACGCCGGCGTCGTGGTCGGGATGCTCAAGGAATTCTGCGATGCGCAGAGCCTGCCGCACCCGAACATCTTCTCCGAAAGCGGCCGTTCCCTGACCGCGCACCACGCCATGCTGGTGATCCAGGTGACCGATGTCGAGAAACACAACGACGACGTGCCGCAGATCGAGAACAAGGAAGCGCTGCCGGAAACCGTGCAGTGGCTGGTGGACCTGCTGGGTCCGACCGACATCGAGATGGTCACCGAAACCTACTGGCGCGCCACGCATTACATGAGCGATATCGCCGCCCAGTATGCCGACGGTAAGTTGACCCTGGCTGAGAAAGCTTTGGCCGAGCAGTGCTACTTCGCCGTGTGCCGTCGCCTGCACAACTCGCTGAAGGCCCGCCAGCGTTCCCACCGTCAGGTGCTGGACGAACTCAACGACAAGCTGGCCGACAAGTACATCTGCAACTTCTCGGTGTTCCAGAGCCTGCCGGACACCTGGGCCATCGACCAGGTCCTGCCGATCATCCCGCTGCACCGTCTCGACGAAGAGCCGCTGCGTCGTGCGGTACTGCAAGACCTGACCTGTGACTCCGACGGCAAGATCAACCAGTACGTCGACGAGCAGAGCATCGAGACCAGCTTGCCGGTGCACGCGTTGAAAGAAGGTGAGGATTACTTGCTGGGTGTGTTCCTGGTCGGTGCCTACCAGGAAATTCTTGGCGACATGCACAACCTGTTCGGTGATACCGACTCGGTGAACATCTACCAGAACGCCGACGGCAGCGTGTACCACGCCGGTATCGAAACCCACGACACCATCGAAGACATGCTGCGCTACGTGCACTTGTCCCCGGAAGAGCTGATGACCCACTACCGCGACAAGTGCGCCAGTGCCCGCATCAGCGCCACCGAGCGCACGCAGTTCCTCGATGCCTTGCGTCTGGGGCTGACCCGTTCGTCTTACCTGTCTTCTTGAGGTAAGGCGCCGCGCACATCAGGTTGTCTGAAAATTCTCCGTACGCTGCGGAAAACTCAGATGACCTGGTGCGGCGCTTCTTCTTTTTCAAGCGAAATGACCCTCAGACCGGGCTATCCAAGCGATGTGGTCTTCTTTTCGCGTAGGTCATTTCCTAAGTTGTACTTCGGCACTCTACTCGGCCATGTCTCTCAGCGAGAATCCCCGGCCGCCCCTCCTGTAGAGAATCGCCGATGTTCGATCCAGTCAACGAGCCTCCATTTCGTCTGGATGTAGCGGGTCTTCCCGACCCCTTCGAGGTCTTGGCCTTTACCGGCAGTGAAGCCATCAGCGAGCCGTTCGTGTTCGACCTGGAACTGCTGATCGATGACCCGGTGCTTGACCTTGCCAGTTTGCTGTACCGCCCGGCCTCCCTGCATTTCGGGCCAACCGGATGCCTCGTGCATGGACAACTGCATGAGCTCGTCCAGCGTGATCATGTCTCGGGACCCCGACTCTGCCAGGTGCGCCTGGGGCCAAGACTGGCTTGCCTGGCCCAGCGCTTCAGCCAACGAATCTTCAGCGCCCGTTCCGTGCCGCAAATCCTTGACCAGGTGCTCAAGGAGCACGGTATTACCGGCAAGGATCGACGCCTGGAGCTGAGCGGCGAATACCCGCCCCGGGACTTTTGCACGCAATATCGAGAGTCAGACCTGCAATTTCTCCAGCGACTGTGCGCCCAGGAACGGCTTCACTACCACTTCGAACACCGGGCCCGCGGGCACTGTGTGGTGTTTGGGGATGACCAGCAGCATTTTCCAACCGGCGAACCTGCGGAGTTTCGCAGCGAGGGCGGTCGGCCGGCGGTGCGGCAGTTCGAACGTCAGCGCTGTGGTGGGACAGCGGCGCAGTGTGCCGAATGCCGCACGGACCTGGCGACCTTGCGCAGCGGTCGGCTGATGCCGCTGTCCGGTCATCCGGTTGCCGATTGCAATCGGCTCTGGCTGCTGACCCGCGTCGAGCATTGGGGCAGCCAGGATACGCCGACGCCTTACCACAATCAGGTCCGTGCCCTGCACTGGCCGGCATCCTTCGAGCCGCCCTGTGCGACGGTCAAACCACAGATGCATAGCCTGCAACGGGCGTGGGTCGTCGAGGTCGATGAACCAGGCCCCGACCCGGCAAGGCCGGTACCAGTGCAATTCGACTGGCTTTATCAGGGCGAAGGGGCAACGCCCAGTCATTGCTGGCTGCCCCTGGGCAGGCAGTTGCAGGCCGCGACGTTCTCGTCATTGCGCGAAGGAACCGAGCTGGTGGTGAGTTTTATCGAGGGCGACCCCGATCAACCGCAGATAACAGGGGTGCTGCATGCACCGGCAACGATCGAGGTGACGGACGCTGACACCCCACAGCCCATCTGCGGCCATGATGAGGGGCTGGAGCAATGGTTGCGCTCGGGAGAGCCATTACTGGTGTTGTGCCTGCTGCCCGGCGGTGGCAGCTTCAACCATTGCGCACAGGCGATGTGCACCTGTCGTCTGGTGACGAAGCTTGGCCAGAGCTCTGGAGCATGAGCACCACACACACGCCCGAGGCGCCCCCGCAGTGGCTGTTGCTGGATGTGCCGGGCACGCCGCAGGCGGGTGTCACACTTCGGCAGATATTTGCCCAAGCCCGGTGGTCCGGGTTGTTCGAGGGTACGGAGTGGCATGTGCTGCATGAGCAGGGACCGCTCCTGGTCGATCTGCGCACCTGCCCGGCACTGGCCGATTTATGCATCGTCGACGGACAACGCTGGCCCGGTTTGCTGATGGTCAGCGACGCCGGCGCTGCGTCGTTGCTGGCGCATTTGCGGCGCATGCTCACGGTCACGCTTGGCCTGCACCGGGCCCTTTTGAGTTACTACAACCCAATCACAGCCAGCTATTTTTTCGATGCCTGCGATGCCGTTGAACTGAGTCGCTGGCTAGGGCCCATCCACCAGTTACGCTGGTTCGGCGGTAGTTGGGCCGACCGCGCGATGGGATGTGAGGGTTGGCAGCGCTTGTCCAACCCGGGGTTGGCGGTCAGCCCGTTGGCAGTCGAGGAAAGCCTCAGCGCCGGGCAACAGGGAAAACTGCAAACCTGCCTGCTCGAGCAGCATGCCTGGCGTTGGAACCGATCCACCGGTGCCGATTTCCCCCGCCTGTGGGACCATGTGCAGGAGGGGGTGGCGCTGGGTTTCAGCGAGCGCCCGGTGCTTGATGGCTGGATATGGCTACGCTTGCAGTATCCCGACGCCGTGCCCGTGCAGCCGTTGCCGGGCGGGACTCAACAGGAGCGCCTCGATAACCTGCGTCACCTGTGGCAGAACGACCGACCCTGGCCATGAAGTCGAAATTGATGAAGCGGTCTCGGCGTTTGTCGGGGCCTCGCCCGTTCAGTGAGTACTGCCGGCGAACCAGCCATCGTTACGGCGCAGGCGCCAGGCGATCATGCCGAGGGTCAGACTGCGCAGCAGCATGAACAACAGGAAGGTTATCCACAGGCCATGGTTGCCCCCGCCTTGCAGTGCCCAGCCGAAGGGAAGCACCAGCGCCACGGTCAGCAGCATGCCGTTGCGCATTTCCCGGGCGCGGGTGGCGCCGATGAACAGGCCGTCGAGCAGGTAACTCCAGACGGCAATCAGCGGCAGTACGGCGAGGTAGGGCAGGTAGATGAACGCGGTGTCACGCACACTCTGAATGTCGGTCTGCATCTCGATGAACAGATGCCCGGCGAACAGGAACAACGCGGCAAAGCCCAGGCTTGCCAGCAACGACCAGCCACCGGCCACCACCAATGAACGGCGCAGGGCATCGCGGTCACGTGCGCCAAGCGCATGTCCGCACAGGGCCTCGACGGCGTGGGCCAGGCCATCGAGGGCGTGGGCGGTCAGCAGCAGGCCATTGAGCAGCAGGGCATTGGCCGCGACCGTGGCGTCGCCCAGCCGTGCGCCTTGCACCGTGATCAGGAAGAACACCGATTGCAGCGCCAGGCTGCGGATGAAGATGTCGCGGTTGACCGCCAGCAATGGCCGCCAACTCTGCCACAGCGCCAATGCCGCCCAGGCGATATGCCCGGGGTAGGCGCGCAGGGCTTTGCGGGTCATCAGCAAGCCGATCAGTGCACCGGTCCATTCGGCAATCACCGAGGCCCGGGCCGCACCGACCACGCCCCATTCCAGGCCGAGGACGAACCACAGGTTCAGGGCAATGTTGACCAGGTTGGTGCTCAGCAGAATCGCCAGGGGCGCCCGGGCATTCTGGGTGCCGAGAAACCAGCCGACCAGTGCATAACTGGCGAGCGCCGCCGGCAGGCCGAACAGGCGGGTGTGGAAGAACTCGCGGGTCAGTTGATCGAGCTCCGCCGACGGTTGCATGAAGTGCAACGCGACCCCGCTCAACGGCACACCCACCGCCCCCAACACCACGGCCAGGCCGATGGCGAGCAACAGGCCTTGCAATAGAATCTGCCGCAAGGCCGCACCATCCCCGCGTCCGGCCGCCTGGGCGGCGAACCCGGTGGAGCCCATGCGCAGAAAGCCCATGGCCCAGGCGAGAAAGGTGTACAGGCTGGCCCCGACCGCGACGGCGCCGAGTTGATGGGCGTGGGGCAGGTGACCGATGACGGTGCTGTCGACCAGTGCCACCAGCGGTACGGAAATGTTCGAAAGAATCATCGGCGCCGCGAGTGCCCAGACCCGGCGATGGGTAGGGCGGTCGCGCCAGTCGGCGGTCAGGTTGGACATGCAGGCTCCTTGGGAGCAGGCATTGTAGCGGCAGATGTGAAATCCGCCGCTCCCACCTTGGTGGGTGGTGTCAGTGGATGATCCAGCTGAGCAACCACAGCCCCAGCACCAGCCAGATGAAACCCATGATGAACGACGCATTGAGAAAGGCGCGGATCGCCGACCACAGCAGTATCAGCCCGAGGATCAAGGTCACGATGCTCACGACCGAGGTATCCATGCCCAGCGCCTGGGACAAGCCTTCGACAAAATTGCTGCTGGCGTTGCTCAACAGATTGAACAGCCCGCTGAGGCCATCAACGATGAAGCGGATGATCGAGCCGAGTACCTGGCCGAGCCATTCGGAAAAACCTTCTACCTGCATGGAGTGAACGTCCTGATTAAAGAGAATTGAGTCTTGGGCTGTCGATCATGCTGCCGAGTTCCCACAAGCATAGAGGGTTGCACAGACGAGCATGCATCTTCTGCCCCTTGCCTTCACCTGTGATCCCCCCGAAGCTATACGCCTTCAGGAGAGCCCGATGAACCTTGTTGAACTGACCGAACGCCTGCACGCCATCCGTGACCGCAATGACTGGCGGCAATTTCACAGCCCGAAAAACCTCGCCATGGCCGCGAGCGTGGAAATGTCCGAGCTGGTGGAGATTTTCCAGTGGCTGACTGAAGACCAGTCACGCCAGTTGCCGGCGGACAAACTCGCCCACGCCGGGCAGGAAGTCGGTGACATCGTGCTTTATCTTTTATTGTTGTGCAGCGAGCTGGGTCTGGACATGGAAGCCGTGGTGCGCAGCAAACTGGCGGACAGCGAGCGGAGGTTCAGCTGATGAGCGACCGTCATTTCGATCAACTGGCGACCCGTTTCGCCGAAAAAATCTACGGCGGTGCCAAAGGGGCGATCCGTCTGGCGGTGTTGCAGGCCGATCTGGCCGAAATCCTGCCCGACCGGCCGCTGCGTGTGCTGGACATCGGCGCCGGCCTTGGCCACATGTCGTTGTGGCTGGCCCAGCGCGGCCATCAGGTGACCCTCGCCGAGCCGGCCGAACCGATGCTCGAGGGCGCCCGCCAGCGTTTTGCCGAAGCCGGACAGAGCGCCACATTCATTCAGGCACCCTGGCAGGAACTGCTCGGGCAGCTCACCGAACCCTACGACCTGGTGCTGTGCCACGCCGTGCTGGAATGGTTGGCCGAACCCCACGCCATCCTGCCGGTGCTGCATCAACTGACCAAGGCCGACGGCTGGCTGTCCCTGGCGTTCTACAACCGTGACGCGCTGATTTATCGCAACTTGCTCAAGGGCCATTTCCGCAAGATGCGCAAGAACGACATGGCCGGCGAAAAGCAGAGCCTGACCCCGCAGCAGCCCCTTGATCCGCGCGAGCTGGCGGCGCAACTTGAAGGTCTGTGGCAGGTCGAAACCCAGAGTGGCGTGCGGGTTTTTCACGATTACATGCCGGTGGAATTCCAGGCCCGCGTCGAGTTGGCAGACCTGCTCGAAATGGAGTTGGCCCACCGCCGTCATCCGAGCTTTGCCGGGCTTGGGCGTTACTTGCACTGGATCTGTCGGCCTGTCTGATCGGAGCACGCAATGAAAAGTCATTCAGGTGTACTGGTGTTCTGCCTGGGACTGGCCGCCTGTCAGGGCAGCAACCCTTATGTCGCCACCTCGAATCCTTTGCCACCGGCGCCGCCCCAGGCTGCCAACACCTTTGACCGCAGCGCTTACCCGGCGGCACCCCGTGACTATGGACGCTACCGCAGTTGGGCGTGGCTCAATGGGCATCTGCCACCGGGCACCGCCTGGGCCGACTCGGCGCAGGTCGCCGAAGCGGTCAGCAATGCGCTGGATCAACGCGGCTTGCGCCCGCTGCACGACAATCGCCCGGCCGACCTGTTTGTCAGCGCCGACCTGCGGATGGAAACCCGCTTGCGTCAGGTTCGGGACGACTATTACGGCGGCGGTTATGGCGGCTACAACGGCTACGGCCCTGGATATGGCGGATACGCCACAGTGCCGATCATCCGTACCTATCAGGAACAGGTCGTAGTGGTTCAGGTGGACATGTTTGACGCCAAAAGCGGTCAGCCGGTGTGGAGTTCCAGCGCTGAAACCGGTAACCGGGGCAGCGAAAGCGAGCGGGCCGATGCCATACGGGAGGCTGTGGAAAAGGCAATGTCGGCGTATCCTCCTAGTTAGCTTCTTGTAGAATAAGAAGCATTCCACAGGATCATGTCTTCAACCGGAGAATCATCATGTTCCGCCGTTTAGTTTTACTGGCAGTGGCCGCGCTGCTCAGTGCCTGCGCCGCCAACCAGGTCAATCATGACTTCGACGCCAGCCGCGACTTTGCTGCCTATCGCAGCTGGACCTGGAAAGAACCTGCCCTGCAATACCGTCCCGATGATCCTCGAATCAAGAGCGACCTGACCGAGCAGCGCATCCGTCAGGCGGTTGCCGATCAACTGGATCAGCGTGGTCTGCGTCCGGCCGCCGCAGGTGCCAAGGGTGACTTGAATGTGCAGACCTACCTGATTGTCGAAGAGCGGCAGCAACAGGTGACCACCAATTACGGCGGCGGCTGGGGTAACCCGTGGTATGGCTACTACGGCGCACCGATGTACAACGAAACCCGCAATGTCAGCTACAAAGTGGCGACCATTCAGATCGACCTGCTCGATGGCAAGGACGGTAAACTGGTGTGGCGCGGCAGTGACGAGCAGATACTCAGCCGCACGCCGAACCCGACGGATCGTCGCGATGCGATCTGGGAAACGGTCACGCGGATATTGGGCAACTATCCACCGCATGCATCCTAGAATCGGCCGGCCTCTCAACCCCTGTGCTCCTACAGGGGTTTTTTTGGATGGTGTACATATCCATTGCTGCGGTAACGGCGGCTTATGGTTTCGCCCTTACGGCGAGTCCCTTTTGTCAAACGACACAAAAGGAACCAAAAAGTCTCGCCCCTTACGTACGGCCCCTCGCTAAGGCTCGGGGTTCCTTCGCTCCGGTATTCATCCGGGGGCATTGCCCTCCGGTCTGCTTCGCGACGACCTACATGCAATGAGTTCGACTGCGTCGAACGGCGCTGCGCGCCAGTCCCCGGATGAACACCTCCACTCAGCCTCCCGAGGGGGCGGGTGGATCAAGATCAAAAGCTGCAGGCGAGCTAACGCTCGGCCTGATGAGTGGTGAGGAGCAGCGGGTGTGCGCCGATCTGCCTTTGCTTTTTTGTGGGAGCGGGCTTGCTCGCGAAGACGGCCTGACAGCCGACCAATATCTTTCAGATGTACCCGGCCCAACTGTGGGAGCGGGCTTGCCCGCGAAGGCGGCCTGACAGCCGACCAATATCTATCAGATGTACCCGGCCCAGCTGTGGGAGCGAGCTTGCTCGCGATGGCGGCCTGTCAGCCGACCAATCCTGTGTAGTTTTCCTCAAGTCCCGAGGAAACCTCCGACATGCTTTTCAGGTTGTCCGTCGGAAGTGCGATCTCTAGCCTTTGTCCGTCACTGCAAATTCAGTGATCGGGCTGTCGCGGCCTGTTAAGTCTACTTGGTGCATAATCCACCGGCCCAAACCGGAGCGCTTCGGTGCTTGTCGTTTGATGTAATGGTGGCTGTGCGCGGGATACCTTCGGGTATGCCGGGTTTCCAAGTAGCTCGGTCCGCGACCCCGCGTACAGCTGCCACCCTTGATTGCTGTCGCGGCGATCAGTGGCAGCTCCATCTCATACTTGGAGCTTCACCATGTTCAAACCCACCCCAAACCCCCCCGAAACCGACGACCGCGCCCTTGATCACTATCTCAATCCACCCAGGCAATCTGTCACCCACAAGCCCAGCACGATGTTCGTCATTGCCCCGGACATCGACACCGAGACCCTGCTGGCCCACGCTTGTGAATCACTGGCGTCGGCGAGTGTGATGGCGAGTGATTTCGCGGGGTTTCTGGAAGGCTCGCAGCGCAATACGATGCTGGGGATTGCGCAGGTGATCATGCTGGGTGAGCTGGCGGTGAACCGGGCGTTGGACAATCTCGATCCGCAAGACTGACCACGCAGCTTTTGTGGCGAGGGAGCAAGCTCCCTCGCCACAGACATCGGCTTTATCAGGATCAGGCAACCGGCTGCCAGTGCCCGACCATATGCTCCAGATCCCCGGCTCCCACCAACTGCAGATCCCCGCTCGGTCCTGGCGCACTGGCCAGCAACGTCACTTCACTGGGCAACCGTACCGGCTTCTTGAACTGCACCGCGATCTCGACATTCGCTGCAGGTAGATGCCCGGCCAGCGCAGCCAGCGTGCGCGCCTTGTTCCACAGGCCATGGGCGATGGCGGTCGGGAAACCGAAGAGCCGGGCGCTGGCCGCGCTGAGGTGAATCGGGTTGTAGTCGCCGGACACCTTGGCGTATTGCCGGCCGATGTCCGAGGGCGCTTTCCAGTGCTCGACTTCGCTCAGGGTCAGGCTCGGTTCCAGGTTCTCTTCGAGCGGTTCGCCCTCGAGTTTGACGCCGCGGCAGAGCATCCTGCTTTCTGCTTCCCACAACGGGCCCAACTGATCGTCGAGTGTGGTCAGCAAATCGAACGTCGCGCCTTTGGCGTGGGGTTGCAAGTTCTGCACTCGTACGCTGACGCGCACCCGATTCACCCCGCCCATGGGGCGCAGTACACGAATGCAGTTGCTCAGGTGAATCAGGCCCAGCAGAGGGAATGGGAAGTACCTGGCCGTAAGCAACTGCATCTGCAAGGCAAACCCGAGGATGTGCGGATAGGTCGGCGGCAGCAGGCCGTTGTCGGCGAAACCACAGACCTTGCGATAGGCCGCCAAGCGCTTGGGATCGACTTCGACCCAACAACGCAAACCCGAATCGGGCAGGCGGCTGCCAGTGATTTTTCGCCGTGTCGCTGCTCGTGCGTACAACCCCGTCAGGCCGGGTTCACGGTTGAGTGTGTGCCAGTCGGTGATCATGCCTAAGCCCCCAGAGCGTTTTGCCCACACACGCGCAACGCTTGCCCGGTGAACGCGCCGGTGCCAGGTTGCGCGAGCCAGGCCACGGCTTCGGCGACGTCCTGCGGCAGGCCGCCCTGGCCGAGGGAACTCATGCGGCGTCCGGCTTCGCGCAGGCCGAAGGGAATGTGCGCGGTCATCTGTGTTTCGATGAAACCCGGCGCCACGGCGTTGATGCTGATGCCGCGCTCGTGGAGCAGCGGCGCCCAGGCTTGTGCCAAACCGATCAACCCGGCCTTGCTCGCCGCGTAATTGGTTTGCCCGCGGTTGCCGGCGATGCCGCTGATGGACGCCAGCAGGATCACCCGGCCGTTGTCGTGCAGGGTGCCGCTGTCGAGCAGGGCTTTGGTCAGTACTTGCGGCGCGTTGAGGTTGACCGCCAGCACCGCGTCCCAGAATTCCGGGGTCATGTTGGCCAGGGTTTTATCCCGGGTGATGCCGGCGTTGTGCACCACGATGTCGAGGCCGTCGGGCAGTTGTTCGACCAACTGCGCAGCGGCGTCTTCGGCGCAGATGTCGAGGGTGATGCTGCGTCCGCCGAGGCGCGCGGCGAGGGCTTCGAGATCGGTTTTGGCCGGGGGCACGTCGAGCAGGATGACGTCGGCACCATCGCGGGCCAGGGTTTCGGCGATGGCGGCACCGATACCGCGTGCTGCGCCGGTGACCAGTGCCTTGCGCCCGGCGAGCGGGCGCGTCCAGTCGGTGACTGGCGTCGAGCACGGATTCAAACGAATGACCTGCCCGGACACGAAGGCGCTTTTCGGCGAGAGGAAAAACCGCAGCGGGCCTTCCAGTTGCGCCTCGGCCCCTTCGCCGACGTAGATCAATTGCAGGGTGCCACCGCTGCGCAACTCCTTGGCCAGCGAACGGCTGAAACCTTCCAGGGCACGCTGCGCACTGGCGGCGAACGGGTCGCGCAGGGTTTGCGGATCGCGTCCGAGAATCACCAGGTGCGCACAGTGGTCGAGGTTTTTCATCAGCGGCTGGAAAAACTCGCGCAGTTGCTTGAGCTGATCGGTGTGCAGCAGGTCACTGGCGTCGAACACCACGGCCTTGAGTTTCGGCCCGTGGCCGGGAATCCAGGCCGTGGCCAGCGAAGGCTCGGTGCCGTAGCTGTAGATCGCGTCGGTCAGGCGGTTGGCAAAGGCGCTGACATGTTCCGCCAACGGCCCGCCGCCGATCAGCAGCGCGCCTTCGACAGGCCGCAGCCGGCCTGCTTGCCAGCGCTCCAGTCTGCTCGGCACCGGCAACCCCAGGGCGCCGACCAGGCGATGGCCAATGGACGAATTGGCGAAGTCGATATAGCGGTCAGACATGGAACGCGCTCCGAAAGCTGGGGATCAAAGTGTGGACCACGAATGGCGATCAGTCGTTCGATCCACGAGATAAGGCCTACGCTTGGTTACAGCAGAGTAGTTTGATCACGGGATTTGAGTAGCACCACAACCACTGTGGGAGCGGGCTTGCTCGCGAAAGCGGTGGGTCAGCCAACCGCGATGTTGAATGTGCTGGCCCTTTCGCGAGCAAGCCCGCTCCCACAAGGGGCAGTGTTCAGTTCAGATAATTTGTCAGGAGCTTTTCATGACCCAACTGCGCCGCGTCGCGATCATCGGCGGTAACCGGATTCCCTTCGCCCGCTCCAACGGCCCCTACGCCACGGCCAGTAACCAGGTGATGCTCACCGCCGCCCTCGAAGGCCTGATCGAACGCTACAACCTGCACGGCCAGCGCATCGGCGAAGTGGTCGCCGGGGCCGTGCTCAAGTTGTCGCGGGACATGAACCTCACGCGCGAGTGCGTACTGGGTTCGCGACTGTCGCCTGCCACCCCGGCCTATGACATCCAGCAGGCGTGCGGCACCGGGCTGGAAGCGGCGCTGCTGGTGGCGAACAAGATTGCCCTGGGGCAGATCGACTGCGGCATTGCCGGTGGCGTGGACACCACCTCGGATGCGCCGATCAGTGTCAGCGAAGGCCTGCGCAAAATCCTCCTGCAAGCCAACCGCGCGAAAACCACCGGCGACAAACTGAAAACCTTCCTGCAATTGCGTCCCAGACATCTGATTCCCGAATTCCCGCGCAACGGTGAGCCGCGTACCGGGTTGTCCATGGGCCAGCATTGCGAGCTGATGGCCCAGACCTGGAACATCCCTCGTGAAGCACAGGATCAATTGGCGCTGGAGAGCCATCAGAAACTGGCCGCGTCCTACGCCGAGGGCTGGCACAACGACCTGATGACACCCTTCCTGGGCCTGACCCGCGACAACAACCTGCGCCCGGATTCGACGCTGGAAAAGCTCGCCGCGCTTAAGCCGGCCTATGAAAAAAGCGCCAAGGGCACCCTGACCGCCGGCAACTCCACACCGCTGACCGATGGCGCGTCACTGGTGCTGCTGGGCAGCGAGGAGTGGGCCAAGGCACGCGGGTTACCGATTCTGGCCTACTGGCGTGACGGCGAGGCGGCGGCGGTGGATTTCGTCAACGGCGCCGAAGGCCTGTTGATGGCGCCGGTCTACGCCGTGCCACGGTTGCTGGCGCGCAATGGCCTGACCCTGCAGGACTTCGACTACTACGAAATCCACGAAGCCTTCGCCGCGCAAGTGCTGTGCACCTTGAAGGCCTGGGAAGATCCGGAGTACTGCAAAACCCGTCTCGGGCTCGATGCGGCGCTGGGCTCGATCGACCGCAGCAAGCTCAACGTCAAGGGCAGTTCATTGGCGGCAGGGCATCCGTTTGCCGCCACGGGCGGGCGCATCGTCGCCAATCTGGCGAAGTTGCTGGATGCGGCGGGCAAGGGGCGGGGGCTGATTTCTATCTGTGCGGCGGGCGGGCAGGGCGTGACTGCAATCATCGAGCGCTGAGTAAAAACAACTGTGGGAGCGGCGGTGCGGCGATCCGACTTGCTCGCGAAGAGGCCATCAGCTTCAACATCAATGTTGACTGCCATACCGCTTTCGCGAGCAAGCCCGCTCCCACAGGGATTGGTGGTGTGTCGGCTGATCAGGTACGAAACCTGCGCACCAAGCCGTCCAGCTCATTCGACAACCCGGCCAGGCTCTGGGAGTCGAGGCGCGCCGAGTTGGCCAGCTCCGCCACCAATTGCGCATCGCCATGGATCTGGCTGATGTGCCGGTTGATGTCTTCGGCCACTTGATGCTGTTGTTCCGCCGCCGTGGCGATCTGGGTGTTCATGTCGCGGATCACGTCCACCGACTCACGGATCTGCCCGAAGCTGTTGCGCGCCTCGCCGATGCGCGTCACCGATTGCTGGGACACTTCCAGGCTGGCGTGCATCTGTTGGGTCACCTGGCTGGTGCGTTTGGCCAGGTTGCCCAGCAGTCCGTCGATTTCCGCCGTGGAGTCGGCCGTGCGCTTGGCCAGGGCCCGCACTTCGTCGGCCACCACGGCAAAGCCGCGTCCCTGTTCACCGGCCCGGGCCGCTTCGATCGCGGCGTTCAGCGCCAGCAGGTTGGTCTGTTCGGCGATCGAGCGGATGGTCCCCAGGATCGACTGGATGTCGTTGCTGTCGCGTTCGAGCTGTTGCATCGACTGGGCCGACTGTTCGATTTCCTGGCTCAGGCGATCCACGCTGCTCACCGCCGCATCGATCTGCTGCTGACCTTCGCGCGCCTGGCGCTGGCCACTGTCGGCAGACTCCGCCGCCTGGCTGCAAGAGCGCGCGACTTCGTTGGCGGTGGCGACCATTTCGTGGAACGCCGTGGAGACCATGTCCACCGCTTCACGCTGGCGTCCGGCGGCTTCGGCCATGTCGCTGGAGACCTGGGTCGAACTCTTGGACGTGGCGAGGATCTTGCCCGCCGCGCCGCCGATGTTCTGGATCAGGTTACGAATCGCGGTCAGGAACTGGTTGAACCAGTTGGCCAGTTGCGCGGTTTCATCGTTGCCACGGATTTGCAGGTTCTGGGTCAGGTCGCCTTCGCCCTGGGCGATGCCTTCCAGGCCGCTGGCCACGCTGCGGATCGGGCGCACGATGAGGCTGGCAAAACTGGCGCCGACGACGGCGAAGACAACAGCCAGGACGGCGGCGATGATGGCGATCAACCAGGTCAACTGGGTCGCGGAGCTCATCACGTCGTCCTGTTTGATCAGGCCGATGAAGGTCCAGCCCAATTGCTCCGATGGCCAGACGTTGGCCATGTAGTGCTCGCCGTTCAGCTCCACTTCCACCAGGCCCTTGCCGGCCTTGGCCAGTTGCGCGTAGCCGTCGCCAAGGCTGTTCAGCGGTTTGAAGTTGTGTTCCGGTTGTTTCGGGTCCACCAGGACCATGCCGGTGTTTTCCAGCAGCATCAGGTAGCCGGTTTCACCGAGCTTGATCTGCTTGACGATTTCGGTGAGCTGCTTGAGCGTCACATCGATGCTGACCACACCGCCGTTGGTACCCAGCTTGTTGTCGATGGTGCGCACGGTGCTGACGTAGGTCGCATCATCCTGGGCCCAGTAGTAGGCCTCGGTGCGGAACGGCTTGCCCGGTTTGGCCTGGGCGGCCTTGTACCAGGGGCGCTGGCGCGGGTCGTAGTTATTAAGCTTCGGATCATCCGGCCACGACACGTAGCCGCCCGCCGCTGTGCCGAGGATGGCATAGGCGTAGGCCGGGTGGCTGTTGCCCAGGTCCTGGAGCAGGGCGAAGACTTTTTTGTCCGCCTCGCCTTGGGGGACGCTCTCGGCGTTGGCGGCCATGTACGTCTTGAGGCTGTCGTCGGAGTTTCGGATCAGCGGCTGCCTGGCCAGGTAATCGACGTTCTGGCTGATGCCGTCAAAGAACAACTGCATGGCGTTGCTGACCTGACGAATCTCGCGGGCACTGCCGTCGACGAATTCGTCCCTGGCATCACTGCGCAGGTTCAGCACAACGAGGGTGGCGACCAGCACCACGGGCAGGCAGGCGATGATTGCAAACGCCCAGGTCAACTTCTGTTTGATGTTCATCCGCGCTCCAGATTTTCTTGTAGGCCCACGCAGTGCAGATGACTCGCGGTTTATTGGCAGGCGTAAACGTTCTTGGTCAACCCGGGTCCTTGAGTGCGGCATCGCTATTATTGGGGGAGCGATTGTCGGACAAATCACTTTGTCACTAAGGACTTCGGCTGTTGTCGGAGGAAATTGAGGCCCGTTGGGAAAAATCCTACGGAAGGTATGAATGGTGGTGTCAGCTTCTGTCGCAATTGCCCTCAATGCCCTTGCACAACAAGTGACGCAGGCTCGGCTATGATCTGGAACGACCATGGCGGTCGTCGGTTTTACTTGATGAAATCGGTACATTGTGTGCTTCTGCAATGTTCATAAGTCGGCAACCCCTCCCCCCGGTGAGTGGATTGCCGTATAACGAATGACTTTCGCGTGTTTGGTAATAAAGGACCCACAATAAAAGCTGATGAAGACTCCAAAACGCATTGAACCCCTGATCGAGGACGGTCTGGTCGACGAGGTGCTGCGCCCACTCATGAGTGGTAAAGAAGCAGCTGTTTATGTGGTGCGCTGCGGCAACGAGTTGCGTTGCGCGAAGGTCTACAAGGAGGCGAATAAACGCAGTTTCCGTCAGGCGGCCGAGTACCAGGAAGGCCGCAAGGTACGCAACAGCCGGCAGGCCCGTGCGATGGCCAAGGGCTCCAAGTTTGGCCGCAAGGAAACCGAGGACGCCTGGCAGAACGCCGAAGTGGCGGCGCTGTTCCGTCTGGCCAACGCCGGTGTGCGGGTGCCCAAGCCGTTCGACTTCCTCGAAGGCGTGCTGCTCATGGAGCTGGTGGCCGACGAGTACGGTGATGCCGCGCCGCGCCTGAACGATGTGGTGCTGGAGCCGGACCAGGCCCGCGAGTATCACGCGTATCTGATTTCCCAGATCGTGCTGATGCTGTGTACCGGTCTGGTGCACGGCGACTTGTCCGAGTTCAACGTGCTGCTGACGCCGACCGGTCCGGTCATCATCGACCTGCCGCAGGCGGTGGACGCGGCGGGCAACAACCACGCGTTCAGCATGCTGGAGCGGGATGTGGGCAACATGGCGTCCTACTTCGGGCGGTTTGCACCGGAGTTGAAGAAGACCAAGTACGCCAAGGAAATGTGGGCCTTGTACGAGGCCGGCACCTTGCACCCGGCCAGTGTCCTGACCGGCGAGTTCGCCGACACGGAAGAGCTGGCCGACGTGGGCGGAATCATGCGCGAGATCGAGGCCGCGCGCCTGGATGAAGAGCGCAAGCAAGCCGTGCGCGCGGCGGACGATGCTCCGCCGGGCAAGACCGAAGAGCCGCCTCCACCGTGGATGCAGTGATCGGTTAAAGGAAAACCCGGCTTCGGCCGGGTTTTTTGTGGGTATCTACTTGCAAACACTGGAGAACTAATGTGGGAGCGGGCTTGCTCGCGAAAGCGGTGTGTCATGCAACATTGATATCGACTGATACGACGCCTTCGCGAGCAAGCCCGCTCCCACAAGGATCGAGGCTGCCCAAACATGCTTCATACATCCACAAATCCCTGTGGGAGCGGCGGTGCGGCGATCCGACTTGCCCGCGAAGGCGTCAGTACATCCAGCATCAATGTTTCAGGTGCGAACCGGTTCAGCGCAACACCCCGACTCCAGATTCTTCAGAATCGGGCAATCCGGCCGATGATCGCCCTGACAGTGCTCAACCAGGTCCTGCAAGGTGTCGCGCAACTGGCCCAACTCGCGGATCTTCTGGTTCAACTCATCGATGTGCTGGCGGGCCAACGCTTTCACATCGGCGCTGGCGCGCTGGCGGTCTTGCCATAGGGTCAGCAACTTGCCGACTTCTTCCAGAGAAAACCCCAGGTCCCGCGAGCGCTTGATGAACGCCAGCGTGTGCAGGTCGTCATCGCCGTACACCCGGTAACCGCTGTCGGTGCGATGGGCCGCCTTGAGCAGGCCGATGGATTCGTAATAACGGATCATCTTTGCACTCAGGCCACTGTGGCGGGCCGCTTGGCCGATGTTCATCGGTTGTCCTCCAGGTCCTTGGGTTTCCAGGTTTTCAACAGTAGCGCATTGCTCACTACGCTGACGCTCGACAATGCCATGGCCGCACCGGCCAGCACTGGATTGAGGAAGCCGAACGCCGCCAGCGGAATGCCGATCAGGTTATAGACGAAGGCCCAGAACAGATTCTGGCGAATCTTGGCGTAGGTCTTGCGACTGATCTCCAATGCGGCTGGCACCAGTCGCGGATCGCCGCGCATCAGGGTGATGCCGGCCGCATGCATGGCGACGTCGGTGCCGCCCCCCATGGCGATGCCTATATCGGCGGCGGCCAGTGCCGGGGCGTCGTTGATGCCGTCGCCAACCATCGCCACCACGCCGGTTTGTTTCAGTGCGGCGACCGTGGCGGCTTTGTCTGCCGGCAGCACTTCGGCATGCACATCGTGGATGCCCAGCGCCTCGGCCACCACCTTGGCGCTGCCGCGATTGTCGCCGGTCAGCAGGTGGCTGCTGATGTTCCGTGCGCTGAGTTGTTGCACCGCTTGCAGCGCGCCGGGCTTGAGGGTGTCACCGAAGGCGAACAGGCCCAGCACGCGGGGTTCGGGGGATTGCTCGATCAGCCAGGACAAGGTCCGGCCTTCTTTTTCCCAGTCGGTCGCCGAGTCGGCCAACGGCCCGGCATTCAAGTCGCTGTCCTCCAGCAGGCGACGATTGCCCAGCGCCAGGCGACGCCCTTCGAGGTTGCCGGCGATGCCGCGGCCGGTCAGGGATTGGCTGTCGCTGACATCGGCCACCTTCAATCCACGCTCGGCACAGGCATCCAGAACAGCCTTTGCCAACGGATGCTCACTGCCGCGTTGCAGGGCGCCGGCCCATTGCAGCAGGCTCGCCTCATTCCCGTCGATGGCACTCAGATGAGCGATGCGCGGGGCGCCGGAGGTCAGGGTGCCGGTCTTGTCGAATACCACCGCGCTGACTTCATGGGCACGCTCCAGTGCTTCGGCGTCCTTGATCAGAATCCCGTAGCGTGCCGCCACGCCGGTGCCGGCCATGATCGCCGTCGGCGTGGCCAGGCCCAGGGCGCACGGGCAGGCGATCACCAGCACCGCCACGGCGTTGATCAGCGCGGTTTCCATCGGCGCGCCGTACAGCCACCAGCCGATCAGGGTGGCCAGGGCAATCAGCAGTACAGCGGGTACGAACACCTGGCTGACTTTATCCACCAGTTTCTGGATCGGCGCTTTTGCGGCCTGGGCGTCTTCCACCAGACGGATGATCCGCGCCAGCACGGTTTCCGCACCGAGGGCCTGGGTACGCACCAGCAACCGGCCTTCACCGTTGATCGCGCCACCGGTGACTTTGTCGCCGGGCTGCTTGGGCACCGGCAGGCTCTCGCCGCTGATCAGGGCTTCGTCGGCGTGGCTCTGGCCTTCAACCACTTCGCCGTCCACCGGGAAGCGTTCGCCGGGTTTGACCATCACCAGGTCATTGAGGCGCAGGGCGCTGATGGCGACGTCTTGCTCGTGGCCATCGATCACCCGGATCGCCCGTTCCGGACGCAAAGCTTCGAGGGCACGGATGGCGCTGGCGGTCTGGCGCTTGGCGCGGCTTTCCAGGTACTTGCCCAGCAGCACGAGGGCGATCACCACCGCCGAGGCTTCGAAGTACAGATGCGGCATGCGCCCGGCGGCGGTGGCCCATTCGTACAGGCTCAAGCCATACCCGGCGCTGGTGCCCAGGGCGACCAGCAGGTCCATGTTGCCGGCTCCGGCGCGCACGGCTTTCCAGGCGGCGACGTAAAACCGTGCACCGAAGATGAATTGCACCGGCGTGGCCAAGGCAAATTGCACCCAGGCCGGGAGCATCCAATGCACGCCGAATGGCTGCAGCAGCATCGGCAATACCAGCGGCAAGGCGAGGGCAATGGCGATGATCAAGGCCAGGCGTTCGCGATGCAGGCGCTGTTGCTGATTGTCGGTAGGCGGGTGTTCGGCTTCCCAGACGCTGGCGCTGTAGCCAGCCTTTGTCACAGCGGCGATCAAGGTCTGCGGTTCGATCTGGCCAAGCAGTTCTAGGTGGGCGCGTTCGTTGGCCAGGTTGACGCTGACACTTTTCACTCCGGCAACCTTGCCCAGCGCACGTTCGACGCGACCGACGCAGGATGCGCAAGTCATGCCGTCGATGCTCAATTCCAGGCTCTGTTGCGGCACGCTGTAGCCGGCCTTGGCCACGGCATCCATCAAGGCCGGCAGGCTGTCGCTGGGTGCCTGGACCCGCGCCTGCTCAGTGGCGAGGTTGACGCTGACGGCACTGGCGCCAATGACTTTGCTCAAGGCGCGCTCGACCCGCCCGGCGCAACTGGCGCAGGTCATGCCGGCAATCGGCAGGTCGAACGTGGTGGATTCGGACATCGGTCGCACTCCCTGTAGTAGATGACCACAGGATCAACCTTGCCATGCTGGCAAGGTCAAGTGCCAATCTTAAACGTGCCACTGATCTAATGTGGGAGCGGGCTTGCTCGCGAAAGCGGTGTGTCAGGCAAAATTGATGTCGACTGACACGACGCCTTCGCGAGCAAGTCGGATCGCCGCACCGCCGCTCCCACAGGGATTTGTATCAGTAGCCGAGTCCTGCGCGCTTGAGGTACATCCCTTCCTGCGTCATCGCGATCCGGTACTTGAGCACATCCCCGGCCTTGAGCTGGATATCCTGCGAACCCGGCGCGAGCATGCCCGGATTGCAACCCGGGACCTGGCCCGGCAGCAGTTTCAGGCGTAGCGATACAATGCCCGGCGGCAGGTTGAACGAGGTGCTCTGTTCCTGAAACAGCCGCGCCGCCAGTTGATCCTGGATGTACACACCGATTTCGCAACTGGTCGCGACTTCCAGGCGCTCGCGGGAAATGATCAGCACGCCATAATCCTGAGCGGCATTGACCGAAGGCACGGCGGCGAAAAGGCTGAGAAAGCCAAACAGGCTGAAAACTGACCAGCGCATGGCTGAATCTCCTGAGTTCGAGTCATTGATGGACGCAGCTTGGCCGAGCGTCGCCCCGATTGCCAGCCCGGCAGCTAGCTTCAGAACTTGACCTTGCCATGGTGGCAAGCTCGAAACTGGGTTCAACCCTCGGAAAAGGAGTCATCCCATGCAAGTGTTCAACGTTGAAGGCATGTCTTGTGGCCACTGCGTCAAGGCCATCACTCAGGCGGTCCAGGCCAAGGACCCCGCGGCCAGTGTGCGGGTCGATCTGGCGGCCAGGGAGGTCGGTGTCGAAAGTGCGCTGACCGCCCAGCAAGTGATCGAGGCGATCAGCGAAGAGGGTTACGGCGTCAAACTGGCCTGAATTTGATAGTTAGCGAGCTACCGGAATGTTCAAGGCGTCCATGCGCGGCTAGACTGTCGGGCTGCCGACTTCTGCCCCACTGGATGCCTGATGAACTTTCGTACCATTCTGATTCTCGGCGCCTTGAGCGCTTTCGGTCCGCTGGCGATCGATTTCTACCTGCCGGCCTTCCCGGCCATGGCCCTGGCTTTCGGGACGGACGAAAATCACGTTCAGATGACGTTGGCGGCGTATTTCCTCGGCTTGTCCATCGGTCAGTTGGCCTATGGCCCGGTGGCGGATCGTTTCGGGCGACGCATTCCGTTGCTCGTCGGTGTCGGCCTGTTCACCGCTGCATCCGTAGCATGCGCTTATGCGCCGAACCTGGAATGGCTGATCGGCGCGCGTTTCATCCAGGCGTTGGGCGGTTGCGCGGGGATGGTGATTTCCCGGGCGGTGGTCAGCGATAAATGTGATGCGGTGGGTTCGGCGAAAGTCTTTTCGCAGTTGATGCTGGTGATGGGACTCGCCCCCATCCTCGCGCCATTGCTGGGTGGGTTGTTGGTCAACACCACAGGCTGGCAGTCGATCTTCCTGGCCTTGACCGGTTTCAGTGCGCTGGCGGGGCTGGCGGTGGCGGCGGGATTGCCGGAAAGCATGCCGGCCCACATGCCGCGTCAACCGCTGTCGGGTGCGCTGCGTCAGTACGGCCGGTTGCTGGCCGACCCGATATTTCTTGGCCATGCCTTGACCGGGGGCATCGCCATCGCCGGGATGTTTGCCTACATCGCCGGTTCACCCTTCGTGTTCATCAAACTCTATGGCGTCCCGGCTGAACATTTCGGCTGGCTGTTCGGCGCCAATGCGGCAGGTTTCATTTTGGTGGCGCAGGTCAACGCCCGCTTGCTGGCCAAACGTGGCCCGGCGTTTTTGCTGGCGCGCGCCGTGTGGGTTTACCTGGCGGCCGGACTGACGCTGTTCGCGGTCAGCTCCCTGCACACCGCTCAACTGTGGCCGGTGTTGCTCCCGTTGTTCGTCTGCATTGCCAGCCTCGGCTGCATCCTGCCCAACGCCTCGGCCTGTGCGATGAACGGGCAGGGCGCACGGGCCGGCAGCGCGTCGGCGCTGCTCGGTTGTCTGCAATTCAGCGTGGCTGCCGGCGCCTCTGCGCTGGTGGGTGTGCTGCACGACGGCAGCGCCGTGCCGATGGCCATGGTCATCAGCCTGTGTGGATTTCTGGTGGTGAGCGCGGCCGTGCTCACCCGGCGTTTGCAAAATGCCCGGGCGCTGGCGCAAGCCCAGGTTTGAGGCCGGAGTCAGCCGGCTGCACGCTGCGGGAGGAGGACGGGAATCTGGTGAGGGGCCTGGATGCGGGCTTCAAGAGTACGCGTGAAAGCGCGAGCTTCTGCTTCGCTGCGGAACGTCACAGCATGTTGGTCTAAGCGAACTTGCCACTGGGACTTTGCCAGTTCTTTTATCAGGATCTTCATAGCCGATCTCCTCTCGCAAAAGATGTCTCGTAAAAGATGTCTCGTAAAAGACGTTACGCAAAAGAATGCCTCGCAGGAGATTCGATTGTAGTCCCGTATACGGTCACCATTGTGACAAGGATCAACTGTCTGACTGACGGTTTGTAACTAAAAAAAACACGGGTTTTCGAGGGCGTCCGCAGAGGTTGTCGGCGGCCGGAACTACCCGGTCGCCGAAGGAAAACATGAAATCAGCGATGGTTTTTTTCAGCGTTTCAGAACCCTTCCAGCACAATTTTGCCCTTGGTTTTGCCACTCTCCAGCAGGGCATGGGCACGGCGTAAGTTGGCTGCATTGATTGTGCCGAAGTGTTCGCCCACCGTGGTTTTCAGGGTCCCGGCATCGATCAGCCAGGCGACGCGATTGAGCAGGTTGTGCTGCTCGATCATGTCCGCGGTTTCAAACAGCGAACGGGTGTACATGAACTCCCAGTGCAGTGACAGGCTCTTGCGCTTGAGCTTGGTTACGTCCAGCGACTTGGGATCATCGATCAGCGCCAGTTTGCCTTGGGGTGCCAATGCCTCGACCAATTGGTCCAGGTGCTGGTCGGTTTGCGTCAGGCTGGCAACGTGGGTGACCTGATCCACGCCGGCACGTTTGAGTGCTTCGCTCAGTGGCTGGCTATGGTCGATCACCAGATCGGCGCCCAGTTCCTTCACCCAGCTTTGGGTCTGCGCACGCGAAGCGCTGCCGATGACTTTCAGGGCCGTCAGTTGGTGAGCGAGTTGCGTAAGCATCGAGCCCACGCCACCCGCCGCGCCGACGATCAACAGGCTCTGGCCTTCGTCGGTTTTGCCTTCGCGCACTTGCAGGCGCTCGAACAACAGCTCCCACGCCGTGATCGCGGTGAGTGGCAGGGCAGCGGCCTCGGCGAAACCCAGGGTCTTTGGCATGTGGCCGACGATGCGCTCGTCCACCACATGCAACTCGCTGTTGCCGCCCGCACGCGCGATGGAGCCGGCGTAATACACCTTGTCGCCGGCCTGGAACAGCGTCACCTCACTGCCCACCGCCTTGACCACACCGGCCACATCCCAACCCAACACCTTGGCCGCGCCACCTTCGGGCTGAACGTTCTGGCGCACCTTGGTGTCGACCGGGTTGACCGAGATGGCTTTGACTTCTACCAGCAAGTCGCGGGGGCCGGCGACCGGGTCCGGCAATTCGATGTCTTGCAGAGCCTTGTCGTCACTGATCGGCAACGAGGCGTAGTAGGCAATGGCTTTCATGGGCGGCTCCGGAACACTAATAAAGAAGAGATTCGATGGGGCAGATGATTGGCTATTTCTCCTGAAGATAAAACCGGCTAAAAGAGCAGTCTCTTTCAATATTTTTTTGATAATCGGTGCTCTGATGCTGCGTTTCGATGACTTGCAGTTGTTTGTCCGGGCGGCGGACCTGGGCAGCCTGTCCGCCGCCGCGCGGGGCATGGACATGTCGGCGGCGGTGGCCAGCGCGGCGCTCAAGCGCATCGAACAACAGCTCGGCGCCCGATTGTTGGCCCGTTCGACCCGCAGCCTGCGCCTGACCGCCGAAGGCGAGGGCTTTCTCGAATACGCCCGTGCGGCCCTGAGCAATCTCGACGAGGGCCGGCGATTGCTGGCCAGTGGTCAGGACCAGGTCAGCGGGGTGCTGCAACTGTCGGCGCCATCGGACTTTGGCCGCAATCTGCTGCTGCCCTGGCTCGACGAGTTTCAACGCGAGCATCCGAAACTCACCGTGCGCCTGCTGCTGGGGGACCGCATCGCCGATCTGTTTCGTCAACCGGTAGACATTGCACTGCGCTACGGAGAACCTGAGGACTCCAGCCTGGTGGCGCTGCCCATCGCCCCGCAGAACCGCCGGGTGCTGTGCGCCGCTCCCGGCTATCTGGCCCGGCATGGCGAGCCGCGGCATCTGGAGCAACTGGCACAGCACAATTGCCTGTTGTACATGCTCGGCAGCCGGGTCCACGATCACTGGAGTTTTCACGACGGCAAACGCGAAGTCAGCCTGACCGTCAGCGGCGATCGTTTCAGTGACGATGCCGATGTCGTGCGCCTTTGGGCCGTGGCAGGTGCCGGGATCGCTTACAAGTCCTGGCTCGATGTGGCCGCCGATGTACTGGCCGGCCGCTTGACGGTGCTGATGCCGGAGCTGCTCTGTGAGCGCGCACCGTTGAATCTGTTGTGCGCCCATCGCGCACAATTGAGTAAGCCGGTGAACCTGTTGCGTGAAATGCTTGCCAGACGATGCGCGCTTTTGAGCAGTCAATTTCCGGGCTTTGCGGAAATCGATCATTAGTCGCCCAAAAAAAGAGAAATTTCCCTCAGGAACGATCACCACCTACGCCGGGCGGAGGAAAGGATCCGCCGACCAACCCGAATATACTAACGCCCTCATCATGTACGTAGCGTCGATCCCCCAATGGCGGGACCACGTACGAGTCGGCCCGGCTGCACGGTCAACCTTCTGGCCTTCGCAGCATCGGCCAGGCAGCGCTAATGAGTGAGCAAGACGTTGCCGGGCTTATGGCAGTTTCCACGGATTGGCCGACGACACATTACTGGTCAAGATTTCTCTGGGCAGTAGACGAATCGATTCAACAGGGAGTGAATACATGGAACATGCACCTTGCATCAGCCAGATCGCCACATTGCTGGCTGACCCAAAGCGCAGCGCAATGATGTGGGCCTTGATGGATGGTTCGGCGCGAACAACCGAAGAGTTGGCATTGCTGGCCAGCCTGTCACCGTCTTCGGCCAGTGCACACCTGGGACGTTTGTCCGCTGGAGGTCTGTTGAGGGTTGAAAACCGCGGCCGCAAACGCTTCTTCCGCCTGGCCGCTCCCGAGGTCGGGGCGGCAATCGAAGCACTGGCCAGCGCGACCTTCGCCAGCGCACCCCAGGATATTCCGGACGTGTTCAAGCGTAATGCGCCTCTGGTCAAACCCCGGGCGGTGCGTTCGCCATTGTTGAGTGCCCGGCTGTGCGAGGATCACTTGGGGGGCACCCTGTCCGCCGATCTGTATCAGCGACTGCTGGAAGCAGGCTGGATCGAACATTTTGATCAGCGGGTCACGGTCACGCTCAAGGGCGCGACGGAGTTGGCGGCACGGGGCGTGTTCATCCAGGCGCTGGCTCATCACAACGGCAGGGTTGCCTGCGCGTGCCCTGACTGGAGCGAAAGACGCCCGCACTTGGGCGGCTCGCTGGGCGCGGCACTGTTGCAGTTGTTCATGCAGTCGGGGTGGCTGAGCCTGTCCAACGATTCCCGAGCCTTGCAGGTGACGGCCTCGGGGCAACGCGAAATTCATCGCTTTGCCCAGGAAACCGAGTTGGAGATGGCGCTTTAGTGCACCAGTGCGGGAGCGAACGCAATCGCTCCCGCGGGGCTTGGGGCGCTGAACCTTACGGTTTCACCAATCGCGCATCGAGGCTGTTCTGCGCCAGGCGCTTGGCCTGATCCTGGGTCATGCCCAGGTGGGTGTGCAGCGCATGGAAGTTCTCGGTGACATAACCGCCGAAGTACGCCGGGTCGTCGGAGTTCACGGTCACTTTCACGCCGCGTTCCAGCATGTCGAGAATGTTGTGCTGCGACATGTGATCGAACACGCAAAGCTTGGTGTTCGACAACGGGCACACAGTCAGCGGGATCTGCTCGTCGATGATTCGCTGCATCAGGCGCTCGTCTTCGATGGCGCGCACGCCATGGTCGATGCGCTGGATTTTCAACAGGTCGATGGCTTCCCAGATGTACTCCGGCGGGCCTTCTTCACCGGCGTGGGCGACGGTCAGGAAGCCTTCGTGACGGGCACGGTCGAACACACGCTGGAACTTGCTTGGCGGGTGGCCCATCTCGGAGCTGTCCAGGCCCACGGCGACGAACGCATCGCGGAACGGCAGCGCCTGGTCGAGGGTTTTCTGTGCTTGGTCTTCGCTCAGATGGCGCAGGAAGCTCAGGATCAAACCACTGGTGATGCCCAGTTGCTGCTCGCCATCCTTGAGTGCGGCGGCGATGCCGTTGAGCACCACTTCGAACGGGATGCCACGGTCGGTATGGGTCTGCGGGTCGAAGAACGGTTCGGTGTGAATCACGTTCTGCTCTTTGCAGCGCAGCAGGTACGCCCAGGTCAGGTCATAGAAGTCCTGGGACGTGCGCAGCACATCGGCACCCCGGTAATACAGGTCGAGGAACTCCTGCAGGTTGTTGAAGGCATACGCCTTGCGCAAGGTTTCGACGTCGTTCCATGGCAAGGCAATCTTGTTGCGCTCGGCCAGGGCGAACAACAGCTCGGGTTCCAGCGAGCCTTCCAGGTGCAGGTGCAATTCGGCCTTGGGCAGGGCGTTCAGCCAGTCGTACATAATTCTTTTCTCATCAGGTGCAATGGTCGCCATTCTACAGAGGGTTGCCGCAACAATTGGTAAAACCTGACCAGGCGGTTCATCACACCGCTTCCAGCTCCCGTCGATAAGCGTAGGTATCGGCGAAGCGCGAGAGCAGGAACTCGGCGCAGGTGGTGGCCGGGTATTTCGCCGGGTGCATTGCATCCTGACAACCGGGCAGGCATTCGATGCGGGTATCCGGGTGCGGCTCGGCGAAGAACGGCATCGAATAACGATCCACGCCCAGGGGGCTGATCACCCGGTGCGGTGTCGACAGGTATCGGTCGTTGCTCCAGCGCGCCATCATGTCGCCGAGGTTGACCACGAATGTACCTTCGATGGGGGGCGCGTCGATCCATTCGCCTTTGACGTTGCGTACCTGCAAGCCACCGGCAGTGTCCTGATAGAGCAGGGTGATGCAACCGTAATCAGTGTGCGCCCCGGCACCTTGCTGCTCTTCGGAACTGGCGGTGTGGCGCGGCGGGTAATGAATCATCCGCAGCACGCTGACCGGGTCATTGAAGCGTGTGTCGAAGAAATCACGCTCAATCCCCAGCGCGATGGTCATGGCCCGCAATAGCGTTTGCGCCAGGGCATGCATGTCGATGTAGTGCTGTTCCATCAACACTTCCCAGCCGGGCATGGACGGATGACGATTGGGGCCGCGCAAGGGTTTTTCCGCCAGTACGTCAGGGTGCCCGGCCGGCAGGTGCAGGCCCATGTCGAAGGTTTCTTTGAGGTCGCTGGGTTTGCCCGGGTCCAATTGCTCGGTGGCAATGGCGCCGTAACCGCGATGGTGACGGGTCTGGGTGATGTCGATCTTGAGCTTTTCGGCGGTGGGTTGGGCGAAGAAGCGCTTGGCATGGTCAAGTAGGGCATCGATGCGCGCCGCTGAAATCGGATGACCTTTGATGTAGAAAAATCCCCACTCGCGGCAGGCGAGGTCGATTTGATTGGCGACAGTTTGCCAGGCGCGCTGGTCGTCGCTGTAGAGCGGGGCGATGTCGATGATTGGAAGGCTATTCATGCACAATCCTTAAGAACGCTGAAGATCCAATGTGGGAGCGGGCTTGCTCGCGAAAGCGGTGTGTCAGTCGACATCTTCGTTGCTGACACACCGCTTTCGCGAGCAAGCCCGCTCCCACAGGGGTTTTGTGTTCTGGCTGAAGAGTTACTTCGGAATCTCGGCCTTCATGCCTTCCACGTAGTAATTCATCGACGCCAGTTCCGCCGTGGTCGCGCTCGCGCCCGCCGGGATTTTCTCGACCCCGGCCTGATCCTTGATCGGCCCGGTGAACAGTTGCAGCGCACCGCTCTTGATGTCGGTGATGAGCTGCTGGGCTTCGCTCTTCACCGTCGCCGGCACCAGGTCGCTGATCGGCAGCTCAACGGTGCCTTCTTTCAAACCGCCCCAGTGGTCCCGGGATTTCCAGTCATGGTCGATCACGCTTTGGGTTGCCTGAACGTAGTGCGGGCCCCAGTCGTTGACGATGGAGGTCAGCACCGCTTTCGGCCCGAAGTGCGCCATGTCCGAAGCGTAGCCCACGGCGTACACGCCGCGACGTTCGGCCGCCTGGATCGGCGCGGGGCTGTCGGTGTGCTGGAACACCACGTCCACGCCCTGGTCGATCAGCGCGTTGGCGGCATCCGCTTCCTTGCCCGGATCGAACCATGAGTTGACCCACACCACCTTGATCTCGGTACCGGGGTTGTACTTGTTCAGGGCCAACTGGATGGCGTTGATGTCGCGGATCACTTCCGGGATCGGGAACGAGGCGACGTAGCCGATTTTTTTGGTCTTGGTCATCTTCGCCGCGAGGAAGCCGCCGACGTAACGGCCCTCATAAGTGCGCGCCAGGTAAGTGCCAAGGTTCTTGTCCTGCTTGTAGCCGGTGGCATGTTCGAAGGTCACCTTGGGAAACTGTTTGGCGACCTTGACGGTCGGGTTCATGTAGCCGAAGGAGGTGGTGAAGATCAGGTCGTATTTGTCCTTGGCCATGTTGCGGATCACCCGCTCGGCGTCGGCGCCTTCGGCGACGTTTTCCACGTAGTTGGTGGTGATCTGCGCGCCGAATTTTTCCGCGAGTTCCTTACGCCCCTGTTCATGCTGATACGTCCAGCCGTGGTCGCCGATCGGGCCGATATAGACGAAGCCGACTTTCAGCGGCTCGACGGCTGCGACGGTCAGGCTGGCGCTCAAACCGATGGCTGCCGCAACGGCGCAAAGCAGCTTCTTCAACGGACGGTTGTGCATGAATTGGAACTCCATTTTGTTGTGAGGTTGGCTGGGCTCTCTGGCTTGCACAGGGCAATGCAAATTGCTGACCAACAAGACAACAAAACATGAATCCGCGGTGATGCTATCGCGAGCAGGCTCGCGACAGGTCCTTGAAGTCCGATAACAGTGCATGTCCTTGCACAGCTGCCATCCACTGGTGCGCCAATCCAGATGGCCTTGACCCTCCACAAAACCAATGTGGGAGCGGGCTTGCTCGCGAAAGCGGTGTGTCAGTCACATAAATATCGACTGATACAACGCCTTCGTCGGAACGCCGCCCGGAGCAAGCCCGCTCCCACAGTTTTAATCGGTGTTGTATCAGGTCCCGGCAATCAACTGCCGCGCCGCCTGGCTGTGATCGGCAATCAACCCCTTCAGATCCAGCCCTTCGACCTGCCCGTCGATCACCCGCCACTTGCCGCCGACCATCACTCGATCCGCGCGATCAGCACCGCATAGCAGCAACGCCGAGACCGGATCATGACTGCCGGAGAAGCGCAGCTCATCCAGTTTGAACATCGCCAGGTCAGCCTGCTTGCCCACCGCCAACTCGCCGATATCGGTACGCCCCAGCAGGCTCGCCGAACCCTTGGTCGCCCAACCCAACACGCGCTCCGGGGTGATCTTCTCGGCGCCGTAGCGCAGGCGTTGGATGTACAACGCCTGACGCGCTTCGAGCATCATGTTCGAGGCATCGTTGGACGCCGAACCGTCCACGCCCAAACCAAGCAAGGCGCCAGCATCGGTCAACTCGATGCTCGGGCAGATGCCCGAGGCCAGGCGCATGTTCGAACTCGGGCAATGGCAAATGCCGGTGCCGGCGGCGCCGAGGCGGGCGATTTCATCCGGGTTGAAATGGATGCCATGGGCCAGCCAGGTACGCGGACCAAGCCAGCCAACACTGTCCAGATAGTCCACGGTGCGCAGGCCGAAGCGTTGCAGGCAGAAATCTTCTTCGTCGAGGGTTTCTGCCAGGTGGGTGTGCAGGCGCACGTCGAGTTTGTTCGCCAACTCGGCACTGGCCGACATGATTTCCGGGGTCACCGAAAACGGCGAGCACGGTGCCAGGGCGATCTGGATTTGCGCGCCGTCCCCGCGTTCGTGGTACTCGGCGATCAGCCGCTGGCTGTCGGCGAGGATCACTTCGCCTTCCTGTACGGTCTGTTGCGGCGGCAAGCCACCGTCCTTTTCGCCGAGGCTCATGGAACCGCGGGTGAGCATGGCGCGCATGCCCAGTTCGCGAACGCTTTCGACTTGCACGTCGATCGCGTTTTCCAGACCTTCCGGGAACAGGTAGTGGTGGTCGGCCGCTGTGGTGCAACCGGAAAGCAGCAGTTCAGCCAGCGCGACCTTGGTGGCGAGGGCGAGTTTTTCCGGGGTCAGGCGTGCCCAGACCGGGTACAGGGTTTTCAGCCACGGGAACAACGGCTGGTTGACCACCGGCGCCCAGGCGCGGGTCAGGGTTTGATAGAAATGGTGATGGGTATTGATCAGGCCTGGCAGGATCACATGCTCGCGGGCATCGAACACTTCATTGCACGGGGCGGACGGTTGTTGACCGGCGCCGAGTACTTCGACGATCAAACCGTCTTGCAGCACCAGGCCGCCACGGGCATCGAGACCGTTGGAGGTGAAAATGGCGAGGGGATTTTTTAACCAGGTACGGGTCGCAGGCATGTTGGCCGGCTCCTCTGAAAGTTGGGTTCAGGGTTGCCAGCTCAGTGTTGCCCTGTCTGCTGATCCAGGTTCGCCGGGGAGGCGAGGTGCGAAGTGTCGATCAAAATGCCGTTATGGGCAAGCCCGACCCGACAGGACGAAGATTAACCCTGTGGGAGCGGCGGTGCGGCGATCCGACTTGCTCGCGAAGGCGATATTCCAGGCGACACCATCGTTGACTGATACACCGCTTTCGCGAGCAAGCCCGCTCCCACATTTTGATATGGGGTATTACCAGGGAATGGTTTCACCCCGGTAATTGATGAAGTGATGCCCGCCCTTGCCGACATACGCATTCACTTGATCGACCAGGCCACGGGTGCTGGTTTCCACGTCGATGTCCGCGCCTTCGCCACCCATGTCGGTTTTCACCCAGCCCGGGTGCAGCGACAGCACGGTGAGACTGGTTTCGCCCAACTGAGTGACGAAGCTGCTGGTCATGGAATTCAGCGCCGCCTTGCTGGCCTTGTACAGTGCCAGTTCCGGCGCATCGGGCATGGTCACGCTGCCCAGCACCGAACTCATGAACGCCAGCACGCCGGTGTCCGGGCGCAGTTGCTCGACAAAACGCTGGGCCAGGTTGATCGGCGCCACGGCGTTGGTGAAAAACAGCTGACCGACTTCGGCCATTGTCGCGCCGCCGTTCGGCGTCTGGACATCCGGCCCCTTGACCCCGGCATTGACGAACAACAGGTCAAACACATCACCCTTGAGTTGTTGGCTCAGGGCGGACACCGCCGGCTGATCGTCCATGTCGAGCTTTTCGATCCGCACATTGCCCAGGGCCTGCAAGGCTTCGGCTTTTTGCGGATCGCGCACGGTGGCGGTGACTTGCCAGCCATCGGCCAGCAGGGTTTTCACCAGCCCGAGGCCAAGCCCCCGGGAGGCGCCGATGATGAGTGCGGTTTTTGCCTTGGACATGAGTGGCTTCCTTGAAAATTCAGAGTCGTGGATTCAATGGACACTGTTGCCCGAGCCGTTGTTGCAACTCGTCGCGCAGTGCGCCGAGTTCGGCCATGCGGGCTTCGATCAGTTTGAGTTTGTCTTGCAGCAGTTGCGTGACGGCGCTGTCCGGATCGGGCGACTGCCAGATTGTAGCGACGCTGTTGCCGATCTCGCCGAGGGTAAAGCCCAGTCGTTGAGCGGTCTTGATGTACTGCACCAGTTGCACCATGTCGGGCGGATAGTCGCGATACCCGTTGGCGCTGCGTTGCGCCGCAATCAATCCGCGCTGCTCGTAGAAGCGCAGCGTGTCGCGGCTGACGGCGCTGGCCTGGGCTAATTCACCGATGCGCATCATGACGTCTCGAGGGGGCTTGACCCTGGAGCATACTCCAGGCTTTAGCCTTGTTGCTCCCTGAATTGATGGAGCAATGTCGATGTGGACTACAACGCAATATCGCCGGTTGGTGCAAGGCAGTGCCTGGTATGACCTGATTGTGATGCTCGCGTTTGTCACGCCGTGGAGTTTTGCAGCGTTGCATGGGGTTTTGTCGGGGATGAGTCAGGCGTTGAGTTTGCCCGGTGAGCTGCCACCGTTCGAACCGGCGCACATGTTGATGGCGAATCTGCTGGGCTCGATTGTCTGCGTATGGTCGGTGTTGCGGATTCGTGATCCGCAGCAGGTTTATGGGCGTTATGACGCCGTGGGCAGATTCCTGTTCTCGGCCTGGCAGGCCTATGCCCTGATCCATGGCGCGAGTTCGCTGCTAGTGGTTTTCCTGGTGTTTGAATTGGCGTGGGGCGTGGCTCAGGTGTTGCCTGTTCGGACGCCTTCGTCGGAACGCCGCCCGGAGCAAGCCCGCTCCCACATTTGACCAAGTTCACACCCATCCAATGTGGGAGCGGGCTTGCTCGCGAAGAGGCCCGCCCAGACAACCACTAATGCCCGGCCTGCCACGGCTGCCCCAACGTCACCGGCGCATATAACCGTGTTCGCAATGCATCCCGTGACAGCAGCACCAGTACCACAATGGTCGCGACATACGGCAACATCGCCAGCAGACTCGACGGAATCGCCAGCCCCAACCCCTGCGCCACCAGGTGCAGGATGCTGGCGAGCCCGAACAGGTACGCGCCGAGCAGCAGGCGCCACACCCGCCAACTGGCGAACACCACTAGCGCCAGGGCAATCCAGCCGCGCCCGGCGCTCATGTTCTCCGCCCACATCGGTGTGTAGGCCAGGGACAGATAAGCCCCGGCCAACCCAGCCATCGCACCGCCGAACAACACCGCCAGCGTGCGCACAGCCAACACCGGCAAGCCCATGGCGCTGGCCGCATCCGGGTTTTCCCCGACCGCCTGAATGATCAGCCCGACGCGGCTTTTCAGAATCACCCAGGCCACCAGTGCGAACAACGCGAACGACAGATACACCAACAGGTCCTGGGCAAACAGCATCCGCCCGATCAGCGGGATTTCACTCAAATATGGAATCGCCATCGGCTCGAACCCCGCCAGCGGCTTGCCGACCCACGCCGCCCCGACAAAGGTCGACAGGCCCACGCCGAAAATCGTCAGGGCCAGACCGGTGGCCACCTGATTGGCGTTGAACACCAGCGCCACCAGGGCAAACAGCGACGACAACAGCATTCCGGCGAGCATCGCCAGCAACACGCCGAGCCACAGGTGACCGGTGTTGAACGCGACGATGAAACCGATCACCGCGCCAAACAGCATCATGCCTTCCTGGCCGAGGTTGAGGACGCCGCTTTTCTCGCAGATCAGTTCCCCCAGCGCCACCAGCAGCAACGGCGTACCGCAGCGGACCATGGCGTAGAAAATATTGCTCAGCAGATCGATATCCATCACAGCGCTCCTGCTTGTACGGCGGTGGTTTGTGCGCGGCGGGTCCAGCGCAGGTTCAAGCGCGGTCGGTAGAGAATCAGCACATCACTGGCCAGCAGGAAAAACAGCATCATGCCCTGGAACAATTGGGTGATCGCTTGCGGCAGGTTCAGGCTCATTTGTGCGCTTTCGCCGCCGATGTACAGCAGCGCCATCAACAGGCTGGAAAACAGGATGCCGACAGGATTCAGGCGACCGAGAAACGCCACGGTGATTGCCGCATAGCCGTAGCCCGGCGAAACCTGCGGCACCAGCTGGCCGATGGGGCCGCTGACTTCGCACACACCGGCAAGCCCCGCCAGACCGCCGCTGATCAACAGTGCGAGCCAGATCAGGCGCTTCTCGCGAAAGCCGACGAAACCGGCGGCACGCTTGTCCAGCCCGAGCACTTTGATCTGGAAGCCGACAAAGCTTTTTTGCAACAACACCCACACGCTCACCAGCGCGAGCAGGGCGAAGTAAACCCCGGCGTGGACCCGGCCATCTTCCATCAGCAGCGGCAAGCGGCTGGCGTCACCGAACATCGCCGATTGCGGAAAATTGAAACCTTCCGGATCTTTCAGTGGACCGTGCACGCAATACAGCAAAAGGTTCAGGGCGATGTAATTGAGCATGATGCTGGTGAGGATCTCATTGGCGTTGAAACGCGTGCGCAACCACGCCGTCAGCCCGGCCCACGCGGCGCCCGCCAGGGTACCTGTAAGCAGGATCAGCACCAGCGCCCAGCGGCTTTGCATATCGATGATATTCACCGCCAGCGCACTGCCGGCCAACGCGCCGAGCAGCAGTTGACCTTCGGCACCGATGTTCCAGATGCGCGCCTGATAGGCGACGGCCAGGCCCAATGCGCAGAGCAGAATCGGCAGGGCTTTGACCAACAATTCGGAGACGCCATACAGGTCGCTGACCGGCGCGATCAGCAAGGTATGCAAGGTCAGCAGCGGGTCGTGCCCGAGCGCGATAAACAACAAAGATCCACAGCCCAGGGTCAGTGCAGCCGCCAGCAATGGCGAGCACCACAGCATCAGGCGCGATTGCTGGCCGCGGGGTTCAAGAGAAAGCAGCATGTGACACTCCGTTAACGCGAGGCGGATGCGAGTGATTGAGGGGCACCGAACTGGCCGGCCATCCAGCCGCCGACATCGCTCAGGCGCGTATCGACGGTGGCGTGGAGCGCGGACAGCCGACCGCCGCACAAGGCGCCGAGGCGGTCGCTGATCTGGAACAGTTCGTCGAGGTCTTCGGAGATCACCAGGATCGCCGCGCCGGCATCGCGCAAGGCAATCAACGCGCGATGTATGGTGGCGGCCGCGCCGACGTCCACGCCCCAGGTCGGGTGTGCGGCGACCAGCAATTTGGGGTGCTGAAGAATTTCCCGGCCGAGGATGAATTTCTGCAAGTTGCCGCCGGACAGGCTGCGGGCCGGCGCCTGGCTATCGGGTGTCTTGACCCCGAAACGGCGGATGATTTCCTCGGCCAGTGCTTCGACTTTGCCGCGCTGGATCAGGCCGTTACTCACCAATCCTTGCTGGAAAGCAGTCAGCAGCGCGTTGTCCGCCAGGCTCAGTTCCGGCACCGCACCATGACCCAAACGTTCGGCAGGGACGAACGCCAGGCCGAGTTGGCGGCGAGCATCGGGACGCAAATGGGCGACGGGCTCCTGGCCAAATCGGATTGTCGCGCTGGCGTTGCGGGGCAGCAGTTCTTCGCCGCTGAGCAAGGCCAGTAACTCATCCTGGCCATTGCCGGCGACACCGGCGATGCCGACAATTTCACCACGGCGCACTTCAAGGTCGATGTTGGCAAGCGAGCAGCCGAACGGGTCCGGGTTGTGCCAGGACAAGCCACGGACATCAAGGAACGCATCACCTCCAGTAACCTTCGGATAGTCTGCGATCAACTCTGCCGCTTCACCGACCATCAAGCGCGCCAGTTGCTGATCCGAGCACTCGGCCGGCAGGCAATGCCCGGCCACCCGTCCGCCGCGCAGTACCGTCGCGCTATGGCACAACGCACGCACTTCCCCAAGCTTGTGGCTGATGAACAAAATGCTGCAGCCTTCGGCGGCGAGCCGGCGCAGGGTGACGAACAAGTCGTCGGCCTCTTGCGGCGTCAGCACCGAAGTTGGCTCATCGAGAATCAACAGGCGGATGTCCTGCATCAGGCAGCGAATGATTTCCACCCGTTGCCGTTCACCGATCGACAGGCTGTGGACAAGTCGCTCAGGTTCCAGCGCCATGCCGTAGCGCCGGGACACCTCGCGAATCTTCGGCTCAAGCTGTTTGGGTGTGCCTGCCGCCGCACCCATGGCCAGGGCGATGTTCTGCGCCACGCTCAGGGTTTCGAACAGCGAGAAATGCTGGAACACCATGCCGATTCCCAAACCCCGGGCCTGGGCCGGGTTGCGCAGGCTCACCCGCTGACCTTGCCAGATCACCTCGCCGGAATCGGCATGGGTAACGCCGTAGATGATCTTCATCAGCGTGCTTTTGCCCGCGCCATTTTCGCCGAGCAGGGCATGGATCTCGCCAGGGGCAATGGTCAGGTCGATGGCATCGTTGGCCAGGCAACCGGGGTAGCGTTTTGTGATTCTGCGCAGTTGCAGGCGCGGAACCGGGTCGGGGATTGAAGCGTGATTGGGCATGACAGGCTCGGTGCTGTTGGACTTGTGCCTGTGGATAAAGCAATTTTCTGGCCACTAGGTCAGGAAAACGTCGGAGTCCTGTGAGAAGAGGCGTTGAGTACGCAGCTTTCAAATGTGCCACGCAGAGCCCGGCACCACATGGGGGCAATGGTGCAAATCAAGCCCCGATTTTGCTCGTGCGCTTTTGCTCAAAAAATGAGCAATCGACCACAAGCCATACCGTGCAGGGCGCCGAGACGGCCATGAACGGGTTATCCACAGATTGCTCCACAGTATTTGTGTGCAAGCTCAGAGCACGGGCATAAGCACTGAGTGGCTTTCTTCTAAAGGCGATAAACCGTTGTAACTGTTTGTTTTTATTTGAATTTGATGTGCTTGATGGCAGATTGGACGAAAATTGAGCAAAGACCGCAAAGCCGCATGACAGAAGGGTTACAGCCGTATGTGCTCAGGTTATCCACAGGCGGGTGCACAGCAGATGTGGGCAAATATGGAATAAGTGAAAAAGCGGTGTGCCCCAAAAGATCGCAGCCTGTGCTGAGGCTTTTTAGCGCTGCAACAAAATACGTCCGCGACTCAAATCGGCCAGTTGTGACTGCAAGGTGTCGATCTGCGCATCACCCACGGCCAACTGCAACTCGACACCATTGGCGGTGAAACTTTCATCCACAACCAATCCACCTGCCTCTGCCACCCGCAGCTTGACCAGGGCCAACTCGGCAAATCCGCAAGCGCAACGCAGCGGCACCCGGCTGATCAACTCGATCTTTGGCGCCGCTTGCAGGCATTTGTTTGCACCCCCGCCATAGGCCCGAGCGAGCCCCCCGGTGCCCAGCTGGATGCCGCCATACCAGCGAATCACCAGCACCGCGACCTGATCGCAATCCTGCGCCTCGATCGCCGCCAGAATCGGCCGGCCGGCTGTACCGCCGGGCTCGCCATCATCGGTGCTGCGATACTGATCGCCGAGTTTCCAGGCCCAGCAGTTGTGCGAGGCATTCAAGTCGCTGTGCTGTTCAATGAACGCCTGGGCCTCGGCCGGGCTGGAGATCGGCGCGGCGAAGGTAATGAAGCGGCTCTTGCGAATCTCTTCGCGGTATTCGCAAAAACCGCTGAGGGTAAATGGCATAAGTGCTTAGCTGGCAGGTTTCAGGCCGCAGCCTTTGAGAATGATGCGGATCAGGTTGTCCCCGGCGTCTTCCATGTCCTGTTTGGTCAACCTGGTGCGCCCGGTGACGCGGCAGATCTGCGTGGCGAAGTCGGCGTAGTGCTGGGTGCTGCCCCACAACAGGAAGATCAGGTGCACCGGATCGACCGGGTCCATTTTACCGGCGTCGATCCAGGCCTGGAACACGCCCGCGCGGCCCTGGAACCAGGCGCGATAATCCTGGTTGAAGTACTCGGTCAGGCATTCACCGCCGCTGATGACTTCCATGGCAAAAATCCGCGAGGCTTGCGGCTGGCGTCGGGAGAACTCCATTTTCGCGCGGATGTAACGGGTCAAGGCTTCGCTCGGATCGTCCTCGGCGGTGAGGGTGTTGAAGGTGCTGTCCCACAACTCGATGATGTTGCTCAGCACCGCCACGTACAAACCGAGCTTGTTGGTGAAGTAGTAATGCAGGTTCGCCTTGGGCAGCCCGGCATTCTGGGCGATGGTGTTCATGCTCGTGCCTTTGTACCCGTGACGGGCGAACTCGTCTTCGGCGGCTTTGATGATGGTCTCTTCGTTTTTCTGACGAATGCGGCTGACGGGTTTTCCGCCGTGGGCAGGGACTTCAAAGGTCATAGGCACTTCCGAGAAGATGAGTGGGTGCGGCCAGAGCGTTGATAGCGTACCCATCGACTTCAGACAAGGCCTCACACAATAAAACACTGCACCGCAATCTACTGTGGGAGCGGGCTTGCTCGCGAAGACGGTGTGTCAGCTATGCAGATATCGACTGACACGCCCTCTTCGTCGGAACGCCGCCCGGAGCAAGCCCGCTCCCACAGTTTTCAACGCGTCGCCGCGAGACTCTCGAGAAAACTCTCCAGCACCAGATGAGGTCGACGCCCCTTGCGGGTGACCGACGCCAGGCTCAGGTCATAGAAGCGCGTTCTGGCTTTCAACGCGCGCAACCGCCCCTGCTGCACCCAAAGACTCGCGTAGTGATCCGGCAGATAACCGATGTAACGCCCGGTCAGGATCAGGAACGCCATGCCTTCGCGGTCCGAGGCGCTGGCGGTGCAGTTGAGCGCCTGGTAGTGAGCCTGGATCTCCGCTGGCAAACGGAAGGTGGGTGCGATGGCGTCCTGACTGTTCAGGCGTTCGTCGTCCAGTTGCTTGTCGTCGACATAAAACAGCGGATGGCCGACCGCGCAGTACAACAGCGAACGTTCGCTATACAGCGGTTGATACTCCAGCCCCGACAGTGCGCTGGCCTGCGGCACCACGCCGACGTGCAGGCGCCCGTCGAGCACGCCTTGTTCGACTTCATTGGGCGCGATCATGCGGATCTGGATCTGCACGTCCGGGCCGCGTTCTTTCAATTGCGCGAGGGCATGGGTGATGCGCATGTGGGGCAGGGTGACCAGGTTGTCCGTCAAACCAATGATCAATTCGCCGCGCAAGTGCTGGTGCAGGCCATTGACCTCGGTGCGGAAGCTTTCCAGCGCACTTAACAGCTGCAACGCCGATTGATAGACCTCGCGGCCTTCTTCGGTCAGGGAAAATCCGGCACGTCCCCGTTGGCACAGGCGCAGACCGAGGCGTTGCTCCAGATCGCTCATCTGCTGGCTGATCGCCGAGCGACCGATGCCCAGCACGGTTTCCGCCGCGGAGAAGCCGCCGCATTCAACCACGCTGCGGAAAATCCTCAGCAGGCGAATATCAAAGTCGCTGACCTGGGCCAGCGGATCGGGACGGCGAGTGCTCATGCGGGTTACTCAAAGTTTAGTGGTTGGCTGACTGAACATTAGAAGAGTTGGATTTCACAGACTTTATCCCCGTGGCAATTTAGCTGCAACAACGGTTTTCAATCCTTACGCCGCTTATTGCCTTGCGAGGTTTCGCCCATGAACCAGCCTGAAAACGTCCCGACTTCCCTGGCCAGCCAGCTCAAGCTCGATGCTCACTGGATGCCTTACACCGCCAACCGCAACTTCCAGCGCGACCCACGCCTGATCGTTGGCGCCGAAGGCAGCTGGCTGATCGACGACAAGGGTCGCAAGGTATATGACTCGCTGTCCGGTCTGTGGACCTGTGGCGCCGGGCACACTCGCAAGGAAATCCAGGAAGCGGTCGCCAAGCAGCTGGGCACCCTCGATTACTCGCCAGCCTTCCAGTACGGTCATCCACTGTCGTTCCAACTGGCTGAAAAAATCACCGACCTGACCCCGGGCAACCTGAACCACGTGTTCTTCACCGACTCGGGTTCCGAGTGTGCTGACACCGCGGTGAAGATGGTCCGTGCTTACTGGCGCCTGAAAGGCCAGTCGACCAAGACCAAAATGATCGGCCGTGCCCGTGGTTACCACGGTGTGAACATCGCCGGTACCAGCCTCGGTGGCGTGAACGGCAACCGCAAGCTGTTCGGTCAGGCGATGATGGACGTCGATCACCTGCCGCACACTTTGCTGGCAAGCAACGCTTACTCCCGTGGCATGCCGGAGCAGGGCGGTATCGCCCTGGCTGACGAACTGTTGAAGCTGATCGAACTGCACGATGCGTCGAACATCGCGGCGGTCTTCGTCGAGCCATTGGCCGGTTCCGCTGGTGTGCTGGTTCCACCACAGGGTTACCTCAAGCGTCTGCGTGAAATCTGCGACCAGCACAACATCCTGCTGGTGTTCGACGAAGTGATCACCGGTTTCGGCCGTACCGGTACCATGTTCGGCGCCACCACCTTCGGCGTGACTCCGGACCTGATGTGCATCGCCAAGCAAGTCACCAACGGCGCGATCCCGATGGGCGCGGTGATTGCCAGCTCCGAGATCTACCAGACCTTCATGAATCAGCCGACGCCTGAATACGCGGTTGAATTCCCCCATGGCTACACCTATTCCGCGCACCCGGTGGCTTGCGCCGCGGGTCTTGCCGCACTCGACCTGCTGCAAAAGGAAAACCTGGTACAGAGCGTGGCCGAAGTTGCACCGCATTTCGAAAACGCGCTGCACGGCCTCAAAGGCACCAAGAACATCATCGACATCCGCAACTTCGGCTTGGCCGGCGCGATCCAGATCGCCCCTCGTGACGGCGACGCCATCGTGCGTCCGTTCGAAGCCGGTATGGCGCTGTGGAAAGCCGGGTTCTACGTACGCTTCGGCGGCGACACCCTGCAGTTCGGCCCAACCTTCAACAGCAAGCCGCAGGACCTGGATCGTCTGTTCGACGCGGTCGGCGAAGTGCTGAGCAAGATCGACTGATTTGACGAAACACCTGTAGGAGCGAGCTTGCTCGCGATGGACGTTAACGATGATGCGGGCTGCCTGGATGAACACGGCGCTCTCACCATCTTCGCGAGCAAGCTCGCTCCTACAAAAAGCATCTATATAGCAGGCGGTCCGAAACGGGCGCCTGTGGACAACTTTTCAGGAGCTTCCATGAGCGTTATTCCGCATTTGATCA
>NZ_CM174509.1:5772500-6364402 GCF_057840285.1 Pseudomonas sp. KH_017
TACAGTTATTTCATCTTCATCATGTCATTCATCTTTTCCAATTCATCTTTTTCAAAGTCAAAACACTACTTATGACCAAAGAATCGTCTAAAGCGCCTCCGCTTTACCCGAAGACCCACCTGCTCGCAGCGAGTGGCATCGCCGCCCTTCTGAGCCTGGCGCTTCTGGTATTCCCTTCCAGTGATGTTGAAGCCAAAAAGACGACCCTAAGTCTTGAACTGGAAAGCCCCGCTGAACAACTGACACAAGATCAAGACGCCGCCGAAGCCGTCGAAGCCACAAATGAGGCAGCACCTTCTCCCTTTGCGCAGATTGAAAACACCGCAGAAGAGCCACAGGAAACCGCTGAAGCCGCGCCTGCGCCCACCCCCGCAGTAGCAGTGGTCGCTGAAGAAAAGAAGCCGGATAGCCACAGGGAAGTGACCGTTGCCAAAGGCGACACGCTCTCTACGCTCTTCGAGAAAGTTGGTCTACCTGCCACTTCAGTGACTGACATTCTGGCCAGCGATAAACAAGCCAAACAGTTCACCCAGCTCAAGCGCGGGCAGAAACTTGAGTTCGAACTGGGTCCGGATGGCCAACTGACCAGCCTGCATAGCAAAGTCAGCGACTTGGAAACCATCACCCTGTCCAAGAACGACAAGGGTTACACATTCAACCGCATTACGGCTAAACCGACTGTGCGCTCAGCCTACGTGCATGGTGTGATCAACAGTTCGTTATCTCAGTCCGCCGCTCGCGCCGGCCTGTCCCACAGCCTGACCATGGACATGGCAAGCGTGTTTGGCTACGACGTCGATTTCGCCCAGGATATTCGCCAGGGTGACGAATTTGACGTGATCTACGAGCAGAAAGTGGTGAACGGCAAGGCTGTCGGCAATGGTCCGATCCTGTCCGCACGCTTCACCAACCGCGGCAAGACTTACACTGCCGTGCGTTACACCAACAAACAAGGCAACAGCAGCTACTACACCGCTGACGGCAACAGCATGCGCAAGGCGTTCATCCGCACACCGGTGGACTTCGCCCGCATCAGCTCGAAATTTTCCATGGGCCGCAAACACCCGATCCTGAACAAGATCCGCGCCCACAAAGGCGTCGACTACGCAGCACCGCGCGGCACGCCGATCAAGGCAGCCGGTGATGGCAAGGTCTTGCTGGCCGGCCGCCGTGGTGGCTACGGCAATACCGTGGTCCTCCAGCACGGCAATACCTACACCACGCTCTACGGCCACATGCAAGGCTTCGCCAAAGGCGTGAAGACTGGCGGCACGGTGAAACAGGGCCAGGTGATTGGCTATATCGGCACCACCGGTCTCTCCACCGGCCCGCACTTGCACTACGAATTCCAGGTCAATGGCGTGCACGTCGATCCGCTGGGCCAGAAAGTAGCGATGGCCGATCCGATCTCCAAAGGTGAACGCGCACGCTTCCTCGCGCAAAGCCAACCGCTGATGGCGCGCATGGATCAGGAAAAATCTACCCAGCTAGCTTCGGCCAAGCGCTAAGCCATGGCGCTCTATATAGGCGTGATGTCCGGGACCAGCCTTGATGGCCTGGATATCGCGCTGATCGAGCAAGCCCCGGCGATCAAGCTGATCGCCACCCATTACATCCCGATGCCCGATTCACTGCGCGCCGAGCTGCTTGGCTTGTGCGCCAGTGGGCCGGACGAGATTGCCCGCTCCGCCATCGCCCAGCAGAACTGGGTAAAACTGGCAGCGCAGGGCATTAATACCCTCCTGACCCAACAACAGCTCAAGCCTGAGAGCATTCGTGCGATTGGCAGTCATGGCCAGACCATCCGCCACGAACCGGCACGCGGTTTCACAGTGCAGATTGGCAACCCGGCCCTGCTGACGGAGCTGACCGGCATCACCGTGGTCAGCGATTTCCGCAGCCGCGATGTCGCTGCCGGCGGACAAGGCGCACCGCTGGTTCCCGCCTTTCACGAAGCCCTGTTTGAAGAGCGGGCTGGTAATCGCGCAGTGCTGAACGTTGGCGGCTTCAGCAACCTCAGCCTTATCGAGCCCGGCAAACCGGTCGCCGGTTTCGACTGTGGCCCGGGTAATGTGCTGCTGGACGCCTGGATTTACCAGCAACGCGGCGACCACTTTGACCGTGACGGCCAATGGGCTGCCAGCGGCAACGTAGAACCGGTGCTGTTGAATGCACTGCTCAGTGATCCGTTCTTTGTGACCAAAGGCCCGAAGAGTACCGGCCGGGAAGTGTTCAACCTGCCATGGCTGACACGGCATCTGGCACAACTGCCAGCCTTCGCCGCCGAAGATGTTCAGGCGACGCTGCTTGAACTGACCGCGCTGACCATCATCGAATCACTGCAAAGCGCCCAGGCAGACACGCAGGAGCTGCTGGTCTGCGGCGGCGGCGCCCACAACACTGCCTTGATGAATCGCCTGGCCAGCCTGCTGCCAAACGCCAGCGTCAGCAGCACCGCTACCTACGGTGTAGACCCCGACTGGGTCGAAGCCATGGCCTTCGCGTGGCTGGCTCATTGCTGCCTCGAAGGCATCGCAGCCAACCGTCCGAGCGTTACCGGTGCCCGTGGCTTGCGCGTACTGGGCGCCATCTACCCCGCATAAATCCTCCACACAGCAAAACGCCGCAAGGCCCTGAGGCATTGCGGCGTTCTGTGAAACCGGTGCGCTGATCAGATCGAGAACGAAGAACCGCAGCCACAAGTGGTGGTCGCATTCGGGTTCTTGATGACGAAACGCGAACCTTCCAGACCTTCCTGGTAGTCCACCTCGGCACCTGCCAGGTACTGGAAGCTCATCGGATCGACAACCAGACTCACACCTTCGCGCTCGACGATGGTGTCGTCATCGGCCACTTCCTCATCGAAGGTGAAGCCGTACTGAAAACCTGAACAACCGCCGCCCGTAACGAATACGCGCAGCTTCAAGCGATCATTCCCCTCTTCATCGACCAGGCTCTTCACCTTGTGCGCGGCACCGTGGGTGAATTGCAAAGCCGTGGGGGTGAAGGATTCGACGCTCATGCTGACTATCTCCCGGCGTTACGCCGTCATATTGCGTGATGACGCGCATTATCCGCTTCTCCTAGAAAAGCGGTCAACTATTGTTATGGTATATCAACCAATCCAGTCGCCGGCCCGGATCGAGTAGGAGGCGGCTTCACAGCCGCCGTCCTCTCACACCACCGTACGTACGGTTCCGTATACGGCGGTTCAAGTCATGCGACTAAGCCGTTTATCGTATCCAATATTGAGATCAGCCCAAGGCTGTCCCATAGCTTCTTCGGGAGTGCCTGATTCATATGTGATCCTCCAGAGTTCCACCATGGGCCCAGCCCTTTGGACGCTGACTTACAGGCGCGCGCCTCGCTCAGCCCCAGACGCATCAGATTGCGCGCCCTGGTAAAGGGCTGCTTCCATTGGCGCCAGATGGCACAGCGAAGTTTACGACGCACCCAACCATCCAGATCCTCAAGTGAACGCTTGCTCTGACTGAGCTTGAAGTAACCTGCCCAGCCACGCAGCACCGGGTTTATGCGTTCAATGACCGTTGCCATTTTGCAACTCCGTGCTCCGCGCAGCAGGTCTCTGAGACGGTCGCGCAAGCGACCCAGACTCATCGTCGCCACTTTCAACCTCGGCTGTCGATGCCAGCTCATCCCGTAACCTAGATAGTCGCAGGCCCAAGGCCGTGCCACTCGGCTCTTTTCCCGGTTCAGCGTCAGTTTCAGACGCTGATTCAAGAAGCGCTCAACATTAGCCATCACTCGCTCACCGGCACGACGACTACGCACATAGATGTTCGCATCGTCGGCATAGCGTACAAATCGATGGCCCCGCTGTTCCAACTCTCGGTCAAGTTCGTTGAGCAAGATATTCGACAGCAGCGGCGAAAGCGGGCCGCCTTGCGGCGTACCCTCCTGTCGTTGGCTGACGAGTCCGCCCGACATCGTTCCCGCTTCGAGGTAACGGCGGATCAGTGTGAGCACTCGCTTGTCTTCGATTTGACGCGCCATGTAAGCCATCAGCACGTCGTGGTTCACTCGATCGAAGAACTTCTCCAGATCAAGTTCCACGCACCAGCGATGTCCCGCTGTTACGTGGGCGCGGGCGGTTTCGATGGCTTGATGAGCGCTTCTGCCCGGACGAAAGCCGTAGCTGTAATCCGAGAACAAAGGATCGAAGATCAGCGTGAGCTGTTGCAGCAAAGCCTGTTGGATCAGGCGATCCACGACATTGGGAATACCCAGTTGCCGCGTTCCGCCTTTGAGTTTGGGGATTTCGACGGCGCGTACACCTTGCGGGTGGTACTCGCCGGCCAGCAACCGAGCCTTGAGGATCGGCCAATACTGCTTCACGTAGTCCGCCAACTGGTCGACCGTCATGCCATCGGCACCCTGTGCGCCCTTGTTGCTGACCACGCGTTGATACGCACGCTTGAGGTTGGCCGGTGCAAGCACCCGCGCCATCAGCGTGTCCGGCTCCGCGTTCGTCCACGTCACAGACGCCGTCGATGCTTGCGCCCTGTCAGCCGTCATCCTCGGATACCGTCCGGGACTCGGGGGAACAGTTTTCTCTTGGAGAACATTCTGCGTTTCAGCATTCAACGAGACTCTAACGCCTACTGGCGGCACAACCTGTTCAGCCCTTGGTGACGGGGTTATTCGCCACTTACTACGGCCTCGGCTGACTTCTGCACGCTCGTCCCGAAGCCTTACGACACTCGGTAGCACAGTGGCAAACGTGCAGATCTCCCAGGGTAATTCGCGCGACCTTCCTGCTTATGCCTGTCGGATCTACGTCACAGCGTTCCGTGCAAGTACTGGGCTTTGATGAGCATTGCCATCTCACCCCGCTGCGCCGCCTCTATCCGCTTCCTGTTCGTCAGGCCAGCATTTTGCCTCGGGCTTCCTTCAGATTCGCAGTCGCCCGCGACACCCTTGCCTCTGGCTAACACTTCCCCTTGCCGGGTATGTAGAGGACTTTCACCTCCAAGTCACCAGCGAGGCCACCACAGCCAAGCTGGTTGCGCTTGCGCGCAACGCGCCATGCCTGGCGCACAATGCAAAAAGGCCCGTCAGACGGGCCTTTTGCTGTACGTGATAAAGCTTACGGCAGCATGCCGGCGTGGGACAGGCCCAGACGCTCATCCAGCCCGAACAGAATGTTCATGTTCTGCACGGCCTGACCCGAAGCGCCTTTGACCAGGTTGTCGATCACCGACAGCACAACCACCAGATCGCCATCCTGAGGGCGATGCACAGCGATACGGCAGACGTTGGCACCCCGTACGCTACGAGTCTCCGGATGGCTGCCGGCCGGCATCACATCGACGAACGGTTCGTTGGCGTAACGCTTTTCAAACAATGCCTGCAGGTCCACCGAGCGATCAACAACGGTTGCGTAGAGCGTGGAGTGAATGCCACGAATCATCGGTGTCAGGTGCGGAACGAAGGTCAGGCCGACGTCCTTGCCTGCTGCGCGACGCAGCCCCTGGCGAATCTCCGGCAGGTGACGGTGACCTTTGACCGCATAAGCCTTCATGCTTTCCGACGTCTCGGAGTACAACGAGCCTACGGAAGCACCACGACCGGCACCGCTGACGCCGGACTTGCAGTCAGCAATCAGATGCGCGGCATCGGCCAGGCCGGCTTCGAGCAATGGCAGGAAGCCCAATTGCGTTGCAGTTGGGTAGCAGCCCGGCACGGCAATCAGACGTGCTTTCTTGATCTGTTCGCGATTGACTTCCGGCAAGCCATAGACCGCCTCGTCCAGCAACTCCGGTGCACCGTGCGGCTGGCCGTACCACTTGGCCCATTCATCCGCGTCTTGCAGACGGAAGTCGGCCGACAGGTCGATGACCTTGGTCCCGGCCGCCAGCAGTTCGCCCGCCAAGGCATGGGCAACACCGTGCGGCGTGGCGAAGAACACCACATCGCAGGCACCCAGGGTCTTGATGTCCGGAACGCTGAACGCCAGGCCGTCGTAATGGCCTCGCAGGTTCGGGTACATGTCGGCCACGGCCAGGCCAGCCTCGGATCGGGAAGTGATGACAACCACCTCAGCTTGCGGATGTTGCGCCAACAGACGCAGCAGTTCGACACCGGTGTAACCCGTGCCGCCGACGATACCGACCTTGACCATAAACCTGCCCTCAACGAACCCACTGGAAAGCCGTCGATAATAGGGGCCGCGCGCCCCTGCGACAACCGTCAAGGTGACGTGCGGACGCTCAAGCCTCTACTATTCCCAGTACCGTGAATTGGGGAATAACTAAAAATGCTCTATCTGTGGCTAAAAGCTTTTCACATCATCAGCGTCGTTTGCTGGTTTGCCGGCCTGTTCTACCTGCCACGACTGTTCGTTTATCACGCACAAAGTGAAGACACGATCAGCAAGGAACGCTTCAGCATCATGGAGCGCAAGCTGTACCGGGGCATCATGGGCCCGGCGATGATCGCCACGCTGATCTTCGGCGGCTGGCTCATCTACCTCAATCCAGGCATCTTCAACCAGGGTGGCTGGATACACGCCAAACTGACCCTGGTCGTGTTGCTGATCGGCTACCACCACATGTGCGGCGCCCAGGTAAAACGTTTTGCCCGTGGCGAGAACACCCGCAGCCATGTCTTTTATCGCTGGTTCAATGAAGTGCCGGTTCTGATATTGCTGGCTATCGTAATTCTGGTCGTCGTTCGGCCGTTCTAAATCCAAGAGACACAACTCACCGGGGTACTTCCAATGTCGCTGCCCGCTCTGCTCGAAGAACGTTTGCGTCTGCCCGTGGTGGCGGCGCCGATGTTCCTGATTTCCAATCCGCAATTGGTACTCGCCTGCTGTCGCCAGGGCGTGGTCGGCAGCTTCCCGGCGCTGAACCAGCGCGAAAGCAGCGGTTTCAAGGCCTGGCTGGAAGAAATCGAAGCCGGGCTGGCGACACTGGAAAACCCCGCGCCTTATGCCGTGAACCTGATCGTCCATAACAGCAATCCTCGTTTACAGGCGGATCTGCAGATCTGCGTCGAACACAAAGTGCCGATCGTGATCACCAGCCTCGGTGCCGTGAAAGAACTGGTCGACGCGGTGCACAGTTACGGCGGCCTGGTGTTCCATGATGTGACGACCCGTCGTCATGCCGAGAAAGCGGCCGAAGCCGGCGTGGATGGCTTGATCGCCGTGGCTGCCGGCGCCGGTGGACACGCCGGGACCTGGAGCCCGTTCTCGCTGATTGCCGAAATCCGCCAGTTCTTCGACAAGACCCTGTTGCTGGCCGGCTGCTTGAACCACGGCCATGAAATTCTTGCCGCTCAATTGCTCGGTGCGGACTTGGCCTACTTTGGTACACGATTTATCGGCACGACCGAAAGTCACGCGCCCGACGCCTACAAAGAAATGCTGCTGACATCCAAAGCGGCAGACATCATCCATACTCCAGCCGTGTCAGGTGTCCCCGCGAGCTTCATGCGTAAGAGCCTGGAGGCCGCCGGTTTCGACATGGCTGCCTTGCAAGGCAAGGGCGAGATCAACTTCGGTTCCAAGCTCAAACCCGTGAGCGATGAGGCCAAAGCCTGGAAAACCGTTTGGTCTGCCGGCCAGGGCGTGGGAGAAATCGAGGACTTGCCGAGTGTCGAGCAGTTGATTGCACGTCTCGACGCGGAGTACCGCAAGGCCCTGGAGCAGGCTGCCCAGTTGACCAAGCGCTGGCCGAGCTGACAGCAAACCTTGGCCAGTCTTGCTCGGCTGGCCTTACACTCGCTTGGGCACAACATTCTTCTTTCAACCTCTCGCGACAAGGATGCTTCGCACATGGGCGAAAATCATTTCAAAATCGTATTCGAGGGCGCCTTGCTGCCCGGTGTCGACATCACCACGGCAAAGCTCAATCTCGCCGATTTGTTCAAAAGCGATGTCACGGCCATTGAGCGCTTGTTCACCGGGCGTCCGGTAGCGCTCAAACGCAACCTGTCGCAAGTCGATGCCCAGACCTATCTCCAGGCGCTGAGCAAAACCGGTATCGACGCCCGCATCGAAGCCGAAACGTCGATCGAACTGAACCTCGCCGACGTTCATGACCATGCTCCGGCCAGCAGCCAGGCGTCTTTTACAGATCCGCAGTCCCCTTACGCGCCGCCTCGCGCGCCCGTCGGCGAAGCCGTGGCGGAATTCGCCACACTCAAGCCCTTCAGTTTCGATGGCCGTATCGGCCGCTTGCGTTACCTCGCCTGGACGCTGGTGCTGTCAATTGTGCTCCTGGCCGTTTGCGGGGTGTTTGCATTGGCCGCTCTGACCGTCATCGGCGCGAATTCGACCGGCGGCCTGATATTGGGCAGCTTGCTGGCCTTGATCCTGTTCGTCGGATTTGTCTTCGTCAGCATCCAGATCACTGTTCAACGCTTGCACGATGTCGGCTGGTCCGGCTGGCTGTGGCTGCTGAACCTGGTGCCGTTCGTTGGCAGTTTCTTTCCGTTCGTGATCATGGTCGTACCGGGCAACGACACCGCCAACCGCTACGGCCCGCCGCCTCCGCCGAACAGTACCGCAGTCAAGGTATTGTCTTCGCTGTGGCTGATCGTTATCGCGCTGGTTCTGTTCGGCTCGCTGGCCGGTGGTCTCACGGCGATACGGGAAGAATACAAAAGCGCCGCCCAGAGCAGCTACGAAAGCAGTTCGGTCACCACCGATGAAATCGACGTCGAGGTCGAACCGGTGCCAAATTCCACCGACGATGCAGCCGAAGAGGCCCAGCCCCCTGTAGACTCTGCGAAAAAATGAACAGCGCTCCTGGCCCGTGACACCTGCGTCGCGGCGCGGAGCTGTTGCGATGGAGAACTGCATGACCCGTTACGCTCTGATCACTGGCGCCTCCAGCGGCATCGGCCTGGCAATGGCCGAAGCGCTGGCCCGCCGCGGCCGCAGCCTGATTCTGGTGGCCCGACAACGTGATCAGCTGGAAAGTATTGCGATTGAACTGACCCAACGGTTCGGCGTGGAAGTGCTGTTCCGTGCCTGTGACCTGGGTGAACCGCTGCGCCTGTCCGGATTCCTGCTGGAGCTGGAAGAAGGCGACCGGCAGATCGATCTGCTGGTCAATTGCGCCGGTATCGGTACATGCGGCCCGTTTCTGGCCCAGGACTGGATGACCGAGCAAGACCTGATCGAAGTGAACATTCTCGCCCTCACCCGCCTGTGCCATGCCATCGGCAACAGCATGGCCCTGCAAGGCGGCGGGCAGATTCTGAATGTGGCCTCGGTGGCGGCGTTTCAACCCGGGCCGTGGATGAGCACCTATTACGCCAGCAAGGCGTATGTGCTGCACTTTTCCGAAGGATTGCGCGTTGAGCTGAAAAAGTGTGCGATCAAGGTTTCGGTGCTCTGCCCCGGGCCGACCCGCACGGCGTTTTTCCGTACCGCACAACTCGACAGCGACAAACTGGCCAACAGCAAACTGCTGATGAGCCCCGAGGAAGTGGCGCTCTACACCGTGCGCGCACTGGAAAAGAATAAAGCGATCATCATTCCCGGGCGGCGCAACCGCTGGTTCGCCTTCCTGCCGCGGCTCGGCTCGCGCTGGCTGACTCGCACAATCGCCGGCATGATCAACAAGGCTTACTGCCCGCGCTGATCCAATTCAAGGTAAAAAGCTGGGCGCTGGCATACGCCATGAGTACACTCAGGCCAGCCCAAATAACGGAGAAAACAGCTGTGGATACTCTGTTCACCAAGATCATCAACCGGGAAATCCCGGCGAAGATCATTTACGAGGACGACCAGGTACTGGCCTTCCACGACATTGCCCCACAGGCACCGGTACATTTCCTGGTGGTCCCGAAGAAACCGGTTCGCACCTTGAACGACCTGACCGAGGACGACAAGGCATTGGCCGGGCACATCCTGTTCACCGCCCAGCGCCTGGCACTGGAACTGGGCTGCGAAAAAGGTTTCCGCGTCGTCATGAACTGCAATGAAGAAGGCGGACAAACCGTCTACCACATTCATATGCACGTGCTGGGTCAGCGCCAGATGCACTGGCCACCGGGCTGATTGCGCTAAACCCTGTGGAAGCGGCGCACTGCCGCTTCCACAAAAAGCATCACAACACTGTCACAGCCTCTGCATCACAATGACCCAGCGCAAACCTTCCCCGGCCGTTTGGGTTAAACTGGCCGCCGAAATCCCCCCGGAGGTCAGCATGACTACCCAACGTCACTACTCGCCAATTGACCGCCTTCTGCTGCAAGCCGATGCCGCGATGCGCACCCTGCTGCCCTTCAGCGGCCAGCCGTACCGTCCGTCGCCAGCCATCGTGCAGCCGGATGCGAAAATGAGCGACGAAGACACACGCCACGTTGCCGGTCTGATGCGCATCAACCATACCGGCGAAGTCTGCGCCCAGGCGCTGTACCAGGGACAGGCGCTGACCGCCAAGCTGCCGCAAGTGCGCGCTGCGATGGAGCATGCCGCCGAAGAAGAAATCGATCACCTGGTCTGGTGCGAACAACGCATTCACCAACTGGGCAGCCACACCAGCATCCTCAATCCGCTGTTCTATGGCATGTCGTTCGGGATTGGCGCAGTGGCCGGCCTGATCAGCGACAAAGTCAGCCTGGGGTTCGTTGCGGCGACGGAAGACCAGGTGTGCAAGCACCTGAACGAACATCTGGAGCAATTGCCGGCCGAGGATGAAAAGTCCCGGGCGATTCTTGAGCATATGCGCATCGATGAAGAACAGCATGCCGAAAGTGCGCTGGATGCTGGCGGGTTCCGCTTTCCGGCACCGGTGAAGTTCGGGATGAGTCTGATGGCCAAGGTGATGACCAAGAGTACTTATCGGATCTGATAGCTCTGTTGCCTGATAGGGCAAGCACGCTCCTACATGGGTTCGGTGATAACAATAAAAAAGGCGACTTCCGTGAGGGAGTCGCCTTTTTTGTGTTCGAGAATCTTACGCCATATTGCGCGCGTAGAAGATTTCGAGCATTTCGTGTTTCACCCGCTCGGTCACCTGGGCACGTTGCTCAGAGGACAGGTTGCTGGTGGCGTCGCCGAACAGGTAGTTATCCAGTTCGAAGTTCTTCAGCAGCATCTTGGTGTGGAACAGGTTTTCCTGGTACACGTTCACGTCGGTCATCTGGTACGCGTCGTAAGTGTCGTCGGAGAGGTAGTTCTGGATCGAATTGATCTCGTGGTCGATGAAGTGCTTTTTGCCTTCAACGTCACGGGTGAAGCCGCGCACACGGTAATCCACGGTCACGATGTCCGAATCGAACTGGTGAATCAGGAAGTTGAGCGCTTTAAGCGGTGAAATGACCCCGCAAGTCGACACGTCGATGTCCACACGGAAGGTTGCAATACCACTGACCGGATGGATTTCCGGATAGGTGTGCACCGTGATGTGGCTCTTGTCGAGGTGGGCCAGAATGATTTCGGGCAGCGGGCCCGGGGACTCTTCGATCTGACTGTCGGTCGGGGTTACCGGCTCTTCCGAGATCAGTATCGTGACGCTGGCGCCCTGCGGCTCATAGTCCTGACTGGCAATGTTCAGGATGTTGGCACCAATGATATCGACAACTTCCGTGAGGATCTGCGTCAGGCGTTTCGCGTTGTACTCTTTATTGATGTACTCGACGTAAGCCTGCTGGTCTTGCGGGGTTTCCGCGTAGCAGATGTCATAGATGTTGAAGCTCAAGGTCTTTGTCAGGTTATTGAACCCGTGGAGCTTGAGTTTGCTTTTCACCGTTAAAAACTCTCTATGTGTTTGCGGCCCGGCCGCGTGATCAAGCATGCCCGTCAAATGCGAACAACGCACCTGCGTAGGACGGTTAACACCTCTTCGCGATGGCGATTTTGGTTGTCTGTTCGGGTGCGAGGCCTGTCGGCTGACGGGCCACTACCCTGAAAAAAGTGGCGCATTATGCAGACGTCAGCTTGTGTTCGCCAGAGTCTGCACAGACTTTATGATAGTTGAATGTCGATTCAACCGAGCTCGATGATTTCGTAGTCGTGGGTGATTGCCACGCCGGCCGCACCGAGCATGATCGAAGCCGAGCAATATTTCTCGGCAGACAGCTCGATGGCGCGTTTGACCTGGGCTTCTTTCAGCCCGCGGCCCTTGACCACGAAGTGCATGTGGATCTTGGTGAACACCTTTGGATCTTCGGTCGCACGCTCGGCTTCGAGGAAGGCTTCACAGCTTTCCACTGCCTGGCGGGACTTCTTGAGGATGCTGACCACATCGAAATTGCTGCAACCGCCGACACCCAGCAACAGCATTTCCATCGGCCGGACACCCAGGTTACGTCCGCCGGCATCGGGCGGACCGTCCATGACCACGACATGACCACTACCGGATTCGCCGAGGAACATGGCTTCGCCAGCCCATTGGATGCGTGCCTTCATCGCCAAGACTCCACTGTATAAAAAAGGGTCGCCAGCTTAGCACAGGCCCCGTGATTGACGGCGCCCGGCGTCCTGGGACATATCCCACCGCCTTGTAGGTAAATGCTCGAATATTTCAGGAAGTGTCTGTTAAGCTGACGCCAAATCAATGGCGCATGGCCAGCTTTTCCCCAGCGTTCGCTATTCATAAAAAACCAAACACACCGTGCAGTCTTTTCGGGATACAACCATGGTTGCGATTGCCCCCAACCCCAAGATCAAGAACCTCGACAAGCTGTTGATGCATTGCCAGCGCCGCCGTTATCAGGCCAAGAGCAACATCATTTGTGCCGGCGACCGCTCGGAAACGCTGTTCTTCATCATCAAAGGCTCAGTCACCATCCTGATCGAAGATGACGACGGCCGGGAAATGATCATTTCCTACCTGAACACCGGGGACTTTTTCGGCGAGTTGGGCCTGTTTGAGCAAGCTGGCCTGGAGCAGGAGCGCAGCGCCTGGGTGCGGGCCAAGGTTGAATGCGAAGTCGCGGAAATCAGCTACGCGAAATTCCGCGAATTGTCCCAGCAGGACCCGGACATTCTTTACGTGCTCAGCGGACAAATCGCACAGCGCCTGCGCAACACCACGCGCAAGGTCGGTGACCTGGCGTTTTTTGACGTGACCGGCCGAGTTGCCCGCTGCCTGCTGGAACTGTGTAAACAGCCAGACGCCATGACTCACCCCGATGGCATGCAAATCAAGGTGACCCGTCAGGAAATCGGGCGGATTGTCGGTTGTTCCCGGGAGATGGTCGGTCGCGTGCTCAAGGATCTGGAAGAACGCAACCTGGTGGGCGTCAAAGGCAAGACCATGGTGGTCTTCGGTACGCGATAAGCTCGAAGACCTAGCCGCTGTACATCTGCGCCAGCATCAATCGGTAGAGTTCGTCGAGGCGCGCCAGGGCATGGGGTGCCGTGAACTTCTCATGCAGCGCGATGTGGCTTTCGGCACGTACTCGATGTTCCAGACCGCAGGCCTCGTTGAAACGATTGACTGCAGCGACCATTGACTCTCGGTCGTTGTCCATCAGCATCGCACCGTGCACCAATCCCACTGGTCGCTGACCACCCTGGCTCTGGCGCCACCGTTGCGCGGTGCCGACCATTTTGCGTCCGTCCAGGTTGACGTTGAAGCGGCCATCGCAGAACGCGCCGTCGATTTCGCCAAGGGACGAGGAACCACCCAATTCATCCAGCAACTGGCAGATGGGATCACACAGGCGCCGGTAACCGGTTTCGATGCGGTTCAAATCACCTTCGTTGCGTGGTGGTGCGTAAACCAGGGCGATGTTGATCGTTGTGGCCGATTGTGGAACCGGTTCGCCGCCGGTATCACGCAGCAGTACTGGCCAACCTGCCGCCGCCGACACTTCGCAGGCAGCTTCGAAACCCGGCAAGCGGTTCAAACGGCGCGGCATGACCAGCGCCCGGTCGCTCGGCTGCCAGTACAACAGGCCGAACTCCGCGTCGCCGGCGCAGACCGATGCCAGCAAGTCCTGTTCGGCTTGCAGGCCGGCTTCGATGGTCAGATGGGTCGGCTGGGTCATAAGCTGCTCCGCAACTCTGAAATCTTCAGGGAATTTGAATGCCCCTTCGCGAGCAAGCCCGCTCCCACATTCGACCGCGATCAAATGTGGGAGCGGGCTTGCTCGCGAAGGGGTCGACTCGGTCTGTGAGTAATCAGTCGAGGGTCGAGCCGCTGACAGGCACACCGCGCTCTGGGAAGAACAGACGCTGCAACTCGGTACCCGGGCTTTCGGCGCGCATGAACGCCTCGCCGACCAGGAATGCGTAGACGTCGTTGATTTCCATCAGTTCGACATCGGCGCGGTTGAGAATGCCGCTCTCGGTGATGACCAGACGATCGCGCGGAATACGCGGCAACAGGTCGAGGGTGGTTTCCAGGCTGACATCGAAGGTGTGCAGATTGCGGTTGTTCACGCCAACCAGCGGAGTGTCGAGGGTTTTCAAGGCCCGCTCCAGCTCGTCGCCATCGTGGACTTCCACCAGCACATCGAGGTTGACGCTTTTGGCCACGGCTGCCAGTTCGGCCATTTTCACGTCATCCAGCGCGGAAACGATCAACAGCACGCAGTCGGCACCCAAGGCACGGGCTTCGACGATCTGGTACGGATCGATCATGAAGTCCTTGCGGATCACCGGCAGCTGGCACGCCGCGCGAGCCTGCTGCAGGTACGCATCCGCGCCCTGGAAGTAGTCGATGTCGGTGAGTACCGACAGGCAGGTCGCGCCGCCCTTCTCGTAGCTTCTGGCGATGTCGGCGGGAACGAAGTTCTCGCGGATCACGCCTTTGCTCGGCGAGGCTTTCTTGATTTCGGCAATGACTGCCGGCTGCTTCAGCTTGGCCTGAGCCAGCAAGGCCTTGGCAAAACCACGGGGTGCATCGGCCACCTTGGCCAGGCTTTCCAGCTCGGCGAGGCTGACGCGAGCGCTGCGCTCGGCCACTTCCTCGACTTTGCGCGCCAGAATCTTTTCCAGAACCGTCGGTACACTCATCCCTCATTCTCCACTCTGAATACCGCGGTAAACGCACCCAGTTCCTCGAGCTTTTCCCGAGCGAGGCCGGTGTGCAGCGCATCGTGCGCAAGTGCAACTCCCTCTTTCAAACTGCTGGCATGATCGGCGGCGTACAGCGCGGCACCGGCATTGAGCATGATCATCTCGGCCGCTTTCTGACCGTTTTCGGTCTTGCGCTTGCCCAGGGCATCGCGAATCAGTTCAAGAGAAGCCGCCGGGCTTTCCACCGCCAGGCCATGCAGACTCTGGCTCTTCATGCCCAGGTCTTCCGGCTCGACCCAATACTCGGTGATCTGGTCGTTTTTCAGCTCTGCCACGAAGGTCGGTGCAGCCAGGCTGAACTCATCCAGGCCATCCTTCGAATGCACCACCAGCACATGCTTGCTGCCCAGACGCTGCAACACTTCCGCCAGCGGCCGGCACAAGGCCTGGGTGAATACACCTACCACCTGATGCTTCACACCGGCCGGATTCGTAAGCGGGCCTAGCATGTTGAACAATGTCCGCAGACCCAGTTCGCGGCGCGGGCTTGCAGCGTATTTCATCGCAGAGTGGTGAGTCTGGGCAAACATGAAACCAATACCAACGTTGTCAATGCAGCGCGCCACTTGCACCGGCGTCAGGTTCAGGTAGATACCGGCCGCCTCCAGCAGATCGGCACTGCCGCTCTTGCCCGAGACTGCACGGTTGCCGTGCTTGGCCACGGTGCAGCCCGCAGCGGCAACCACGAACGAAGCAGCGGTCGACACGTTAAAGATATTGGCGCCGTCACCGCCGGTGCCCACCACATCGACCACACCGTCGAGAGTCTTGAGCTCGACCTTGTCCGCCAGTTCGCGCATCACCGACACGGCACCGACGATTTCGTCGATGCTTTCGCTCTTCATGCGCATGGCCATCATGAACGCGCCAATCTGCGCATCCGAGCATTGCCCGGTCATGATCTCGCGCATGACATCGCGCATTTCATCGGTGCTGAGGTCGAGGTGATCGACGATACGGCTCAGGGCTGTCTTGATGTTCATGAAAAGTCCTTAGCGCGTGCCGCCGGTTTGTTTGAGGAAGTTGGCGAACAGTTCGTGGCCCTGTTCGGTGAGGATCGACTCAGGGTGGAACTGCACGCCTTCGATGTTAAGAGTCTTGTGACGCAGGCCCATGATCTCGTCGACCGAGCCGTCTTCGAGCTGGGTCCAGGCCGTCAGCTCCAGACAATCGGGCAGGGTTTCGCGCTTGACGATCAATGAATGATAGCGGGTCACCGTCAGCGGACGATTCAGGCCTTCGAATACACCCTTGTCCTCGTGAAATACCGGGCTAGTCTTACCGTGCATCACTTGACGGGCGCGCACCACATCACCGCCAAAGGCCTGTCCGATGGACTGGTGGCCGAGGCAGACGCCGAGAATCGGCAGTTTGCCGGCGAAATGCTTGATCGCTTCAATCGAGATGCCGGCTTCGGTCGGCGTGCAAGGACCGGGGGACACAACGATGCGCTCAGGGTTGAGGGCTTCGATTTCAGCGATGGTCAGTTCGTCGTTGCGCACGACCTTGACCTGGGAGCCGAGCTCGCCCAGGTACTGCACAACGTTGTAGGTAAAGGAGTCGTAGTTATCGATCATCAGCAACATGGCGTTTAGAACCTCTTGAATTCACTGACTTTGAAGATGGCCTTCGAATGATTGACCCGCAGAGCGCTGCGCTTTGTCAGATGCTGGAGCAGCGCCAGCAAAGCGGCATTTCAAACAGGTAAAGAAGGCGAAGCGATACAGGTCCGGCGAGGCCGGCAAAAGAATTCAGGCGCGCCAACGCCAGCGGGCGTGTGCCTTGATGACTTGATCCAGGAGTTTACTGATGATCAACACGGGGAAGGTCTCGTTCGTACGTCCCGGCACAGTAACTTAGCTGGCCAGAGCGCGCAATATCGCCGGGGGCACTGCCTGCGAAACTATCAAAGGCTTCGCGACAGATGGCAAAAGGCCGGAAGTTTTTGGTACTGTCGTTTCGTTCACTAAAACAATAAATAAACGGACTTGCTCATGATCAAACAGTCGTTGTTTGTACCGCTCGCAGGATGCTTGCTCGCGATCGCATGCGCCCAGGCGAACGCCGCACCCAATCCTTATACAAATTTCGTTGTCTTCGGCGACAGCCTCAACGATGCAGGGACCTTTGCCGACACGGGCGGGCCTGCCGGGGCGACACAGCGCTTCACCAACCGGACGGGGCCGGTGTACCTGGATGGCAGCGGCGAAGTCCGCTCGCTCAACTCCACACAGATTCTGGGTGGGAAACTGGGGTTTTCAGCGGATCAGACGGCATCCTCTGCTTCAGCAGTTCGTGCCAACGAAGGCCTGCCTGATGGTAACAACTGGGCTGTAGGCGGCTACCGTACCGACCAGATTCTTGATTCGATTACCAGCATCTCCGCCACCGGCGAACGCACCCGGGCCGGCTATCTTCCATCCAATAACTTCCGTGCCGACCCGAACGCGCTGTATTACCTGTCCGGTGGCGGTAACGACTTCCTGCAAGGACGCGTCACCAGCCTGCCCCAGGCCAGTGCCGCCGCCGACCGCCTGGCCGACAGCGTGCAGACGCTGCAAACCGCTGGCGCCAAATACGTCATGGTCTGGTTGCTGCCCGATATCGGCTTTACCCCGGCGTTCAACGGCACCCCGCTGCAAGCGTTCACGTCCCAACTCAGCGCCCAGTTCAACACTGAACTGGTAAGCCGACTGCAAAACATCAATGCCGAAGTCATCCCGCTGAACATTCCGGTACTGCTCAAAGAGACGTTCGCCAATCCGGCACAGTTTGGCCTGGCCACCGACCAGAACCTCATCGCCACCTGCTTCAGCGGCAGCGGCTGCACCGAGAACGCCCGCTACGGCATCAACAGCGCCACGCCGGACCCGACCAAGCTGATCTACAACGACTCAGTGCACCCCACCGAAGCTGGGCAGCGCCTGATTGCCGATTACGCGTATTCCCTGCTGGCGGCGCCGTGGGAGCTGACCCTGTTGCCGGAAATGGCCCAGGGCACCGTGCGTGCGCATCAGGATGAGTTGCGCAACCAGTGGCTGGCCGATTGGGAAAACTGGCAAAGCATCGGCCAATGGCGAGCCATTGTTTCCGGCGGCGGACAGCATCAGGACTTTGACGGTCAGGACAGCGTGGCAAGCGCCGACGGCAACGGAGCCAACCTGAACATCGGTGGCAGCTACCGTCTCGATGACGCCTGGCGTGTTGGTCTGGTGGCCGGTTTCTATAACCAGAAACTCGAAGCCGGCAACAACGACTCCGACTACAAGCTCAACACTTACCTGGGCACGGCATTCGCCCAGTACCAGCAAAACCGTGTATGGGCTGACGCGGCGTTGACGGCCGGGCATCTGGATTACGACAGCCTCAAGCGCAAATTCCAGCTGGGCGTCAACGAACGCGGCGAAAAAGGCGATACCAGCGGCTACGTCGAAGCCTTCAGCGCACGCGTGGGTTACGACATTGCGCAACAAGCCAGCAGCCCCTGGCACCTGTCGCCGTTTGTCAGCGCCGACTTCTCCAAGGTACAAGTCGATGGTTACTCGGAGGACGGCAACAATTCCACGGCGCTGACCTTCGCCGATCAGGAGCGTATTTCCCGACGTCTGGGCGCTGGCCTGCAGGGCAAATACCAGATCACCCCGCAAACTCAGGTTTTCGGCGAAGCGGCAATCGAGCGCGAGTACAACGACGATACCCAGGACGTGGACATCAACCTCAATACCCTGCCAAACAATCAGTTCACGCTGGAAGGCTACACCCCACAAAGTCACTTGCAACGTGTGAACCTGGGCGTGAGCCACAACCTCACCCGGGACCTGGCACTGCGCGCCAGCTACAACATCCGCAAGGACGACGACTTCACCCAACAGGGCATCAACGTAGGTGTTGCGCTGGACTTCTGATGTGCAGCCAATAAAAAACGCGGCGCCCTCACAGGCGCCGCGTTTTTTTGGCGATGAGATCATTGTGGGAGCGAGCTTGCTCGCGATAGCGGTGGGTCAGACAACATCAATGTGGCAGTGATGGCCCCATCGCGAGCGAGCTCGCTCCCACAGAATTTTTCGCAAACTCAGGCGTTCGGGGTTTGTTCAGCCAGGGCAACGGCGCGGAACATCGCGCGGCGCTTGTTCAGGGTTTCTTCCCATTCCAGCGCCGGCACCGAGTCGGCGACGATGCCGCCACCGGCCTGCACATGCAGCTCGCCGTTCTTGATCACCGCCGTGCGGATCGCAATGGCAGTGTCCATGTTGCCGTTCCAGGCGAAGTAACCGACCGCACCGCCGTAGACGCCACGCTTGACCGGTTCCAGTTCGTCGATGATTTCCATCGCGCGAATCTTCGGTGCACCGGACAAGGTGCCCGCTGGCAGGATCGCCCGCAGTGCGTCCATGGCCGTCAACCCGGCTTTCAGTTGCCCGGTGACGTTGGACACGATGTGCATCACGTTGGAGTAACGCTCGATGACCATCTTCTCGGTGAGCTTCACCGAGCCGATTTCCGATACGCGACCGGTGTCGTTGCGGCCGAGGTCGATCAGCATCAAGTGTTCGGCGATTTCCTTGTCGTCCGACAGCAGGTCTTTTTCCAGCGCCAGGTCAGCCTCTTCGTTGGCGCCCCGCGGACGGGTGCCGGCAATCGGGCGCACGGTGATCAGGTTGTCTTCGACCCGCACTAGCACTTCCGGCGAACTGCCGACGACGTGGAAGTCGCCGAAGTTGAAGAAGTACATGTAAGGCGTCGGGTTGAAGCAGCGCAGCGCGCGATACAGATCGATCGGCGCTGCCTTGAAGTCGATCGACATGCGCTGGGACGGCACGACCTGCATGCAGTCACCGGCCAGGATATATTCCTTGATGGTGTCGACAGCTTTTTCGTAATCGTCCTGGGTAAAGCTGGAGCGGAACACCGGGTCAGCCGATTGTTGCTTGCTGAAGTCCAGGCCTCGGCGTGGGGTGATCGGCTGACGGAGTTTTTCCAGCAGCTCTTCCAAGCGCGCGCGACCTTGTTCGAAGGCGTCTTCCTGCGCCGGGTCGGCCAGGACGATGGCGTGCATCTTGCCAGCCAGGTTGTCGAACACCACCACGGCGTCGGACACCATCAGCAGAATGTCCGGTACGCCCAGCGGGTCCGGGTTCGGGCATTTGCCCAGGCGCTTCTCGACATAACGCACGCAGTCATAACCGAAGTAACCCACCAGGCCGCCGTTGAAACGCGGCAGGCCAGCAATGGTCGGCACGTTGTAGCGAGCCTTGAAGGCTTCGACGAAGGCCAGCGGGTCTTCCACGTCGTGGTTTTCGGTCTCGACGCCATCGACGGTCACGCTGACGTGATGATCGTGAACCCGCATCACGGTGCGGCACGGCAGGCCGATGATCGAGTAACGGCCCCATTTCTCGCCGCCCTGTACGGACTCCAGCAAGTAGGAATTGGGCTCGTCGGCCAGCTTCAGGTAGATCGACAGCGGCGTGTCGAAGTCGGCCAGGGTTTCGCAGGCAAGCGGGATGCGGTTGTAGCCGGCAGCGGCCAAACGCAGGAATTCTTCGCGGATCATGAGGTGCCTCGTGGCTTGAGGGTCGAACAGTCAGGTATGCAAACGCGCCGGATAACCGGCCGGGATCAAGTCAGGCGCGCCAACGCCAGCGGGCCAGGGCCTTGATGACTTTCATCCAGAGTTTGCGAGTGACCACCACGATGGCGTTTCCAGAAGGGGGTTTGACAGCGTCGGCCAACGTTATCTCAGCGGCCGGATCCAGGCAACCGGGAATTAGTTTGCGCAGGTCGTCGATCACCATTGCCGGTGATTCTTCCGCGATCGGCCGACCGTGGTTATAGCCATAGCTCAGGGCCACGCACTTGACCCCCGCCGCTTTCGCCGCCAACACATCGCTGCGTGAATCGCCGACGAACAACGACTGCGAAGCCGGAATGTTGGCCATTTTCATCACGAAAAACAGCGCGGCCGGATCGGGTTTTTTCTGTGGCAGGGTATCGCCGCCGATGATCCAGCGGAAATAACGGCCGATTTTCATCTGATCCAGCAGCGGCGCGACGAAACGCTCCGGCTTGTTGGTGATCAGCGCCATCTCGACGCCCTGCTTTTGCAGCCATTTGAGGAAGTCGCGCACACCGGGATACACCACCGTCAACTCATGGCTTTCGCCATAAGCCTGCATGAAATGCTCCAGCGCCCGTTCGGCCTCGTGGTCATCGACCGCCGAATGATCGATAGCGCCAGCCAGCGCACGACGCACCAGCACCGGCGCGCCGTTGCCGACCCATTTGCGTACCGCTTCCAGACCGGCGGGCTTGCGACCGAGTTTGAGCAGCATCTTGTCCACAGCCACTGCCAGGTCCGGGACCGAATCGATCAAGGTACCGTCCAGATCGAACATCACCAGCCGCGGCAGTTGCCCCGGGAACAACTGCTCAAAACCACTCATGGGCGAGCCAGCGCCAGTTCGGAACGCATCTTGTCGATGACTTCCTGATAGTTCGGCGCATTGAAGATGGCCGAGCCGGCGACGAAGGTGTCAGCGCCTGCCGCTGCGATTTCGCGAATGTTGTTCACGTTCACGCCACCGTCGATTTCCAGGCGAATGTCACGGCCCGAAGCATCGATCAGCGCCCGCACTTCACGCAGCTTGTCGAGGGTGCCGGGGATGAACTTCTGCCCGCCGAAGCCCGGGTTGACGCTCATCAACAGGATCATGTCGACCTTGTCCATGACGTGCTTGAGCACATCCAGCGGGGTCGCCGGGTTGAACACCAGGCCCGACTTGCAGCCGCCTTCGCGGATCAATTGCAGGGAGCGGTCGATGTGCTGCGTGGCTTCCGGGTGGAAGGTGATGTAGGTAGCGCCGGCTTCGATGAAGTCGCCGACGATGCGGTCCACCGGGCTGACCATCAGGTGCGCGTCGATCGGCGCAGTCACGCCGTACTTGCGCAGCGCCGCGCAGACCATCGGGCCGATGGTCAGGTTGGGCACGTAGTGATTGTCCATGACATCGAAGTGCACGAAGTCGGCGCCGGCGGCCAGGACGTTGTCCACTTCTTCACCCAGGCGGGCGAAGTCGGCGGAGAGAATCGACGGAGCAATTACGAAGGGCTGCATGACGCACCTTTTCTGAGCAGAATCACGATGGCGCGCATTGTATACCTCATGCTTTGACGCGCGCACCGTGAGCGCGATGATTGGACCTTGCCATCATCCCTGATCAGAGAAGGCCCTAGTACGCCGCGCGATAGATCTTTTCGATATCGACGGCACTCAACTTACGCGGATTGTTGCGCATCAAGCGCTCGATCCCCGCCGCTTCCACGGCCATGGAAGGGATGGCGTCCTCGGGCACACCGAAACTGCGCAGGCCCTGGGGAATGTCCACGGCGGCACACAGTTCGGACATGGCTTGCACGGCTTTGTCGGCCGCTTCGTTGATGCTCAAATGAGCGGTCTTCACACCCATGGCCTCGGCGATATCCTGCATGCGTTCGATGCAGGCCATCTTGTTCCAGGTCATGACATGGGGCAGTAGCAAGGCATTACTGACGCCATGGGCAATGTTGAAACGCCCGCCCAGCGGATACGCCAGCGCATGCACCGCGCCAACCCCGGCATTGCCGAACGCCATGCCGGCCATCAGGCTGGCAGTGGCCATGTCTTCCCGGGCTTGCAAGTTCGACGGGTTGGCGTAGGCCTTGGGCAAAGCCTTGGCGATCAACTTGATGGCGCCGATGGCCAGGGCATCGGTAATCGGCGAGGCATTGACCGACAGATAGGACTCGATAGCGTGCACCAGCGCATCGACGCCGCTGGCCGCCGTAACGCTGCGCGGACAGGTCAGGGTCATTTGCGGGCTGACCAGCGCCACATCCGGCAACAGGTAGTCGCTGACAATGCCCTTCTTCAGTTGCGCGAGCTTGTCGGAAAGGATGGCGACGTTGGTCACTTCCGAGCCGGTGCCGGCGGTGGTCGGAATGGCGATCAGCGGCGGGCCTTTGCGCGGGACCTGATCGATACCGAACAAATCCTCCAGCGCACCGTGGTACCCGGCGTAGGCCGCCACGCTCTTGGCAATGTCGATGGCACTGCCGCCGCCGAGGCCAATCAAGCCGTCATGCCCACCGTCGCGATAGACCTGCATGCAATCTTCGACGATGGCGATTTCCGGGTCCGGCAGTACCCGGTCGAAAATCTCGTAACTGCGTTCGCCCAGCTGCGCCAGTGCCAGTTCTACCGTGCCGGACTTGACCAGGGCGGCGTCGGTGACGATCAGCGGGTTGTCGATGTCCAGACGCGTAAGCTCGGCAGACAGCTGCTCGATGGCACCTGCGCCGGTGATCAGTTTGTGAGCGATTTTGAAAGAGGAAAGACTCATGTGCGCAGCCTCTTATAGGTAGGGGAGCTGGGCACAATAGTAGCTGGGGATTGGGGTTTGTCTGCCATTCAGGCGCTGAATGACCAAGGTTTCCGGGAACACTAAAAACCATTGTGGGAGCGGGCTTGCTCGCGAAGGCGGTGTGTCATTCAACTAATACATCAGCTGACACTCCGCTTTCGCGAGCAAGCCCGCTCCCACATTTTTACCGAGTTCGGCTTCAGACCTGCGCAGTACGCAGTTTCTCGCTACGCCCACGCAGCCATTCCAGGGTCAGCAACAGGATCACCGAGAAGGCAATCAGCAGTGTCGCGGCGGCGGCGATGGTCGGGCTGAGGTTTTCGCGGATGCCGCTGAACATCTGCCGTGGCAACGTCGCTTGTTCAGGGCCGGCGAGGAACAACGTCACCACCACCTCATCGAACGAAGTCGCAAAGGCAAACAGCGCCCCGGAGATCACGCCCGGCGCAATCAGTGGCAAGGTCACCCGGCGGAACGTAGTCAGCGGCGAAGCGCCCAGGCTCGCAGCGGCCCGCACCAGGTTGTGATTGAACCCCTGCAAGGTCGCCGACACGGTAATGATCACGAACGGCACACCCAATACCGCATGCACCACGATCAGCGAGAAAAAGCTGTTACCCAATCCCAGCGGAGCAAAGAACAGATAACTGGCCACACCGATGATCACCACCGGCACCACCATCGGTGAAATCACCAGCGCCATCACCAGCGCCTTGCCGGGGAAGTCGCCCCGGGTCAGGCCGATGGCCGCCAGCGTACCGAAGATCATTGCCAGCACTGTAGCCGCCGGAGCGACGATGATGCTGTTCTTCAGGGCGCGCATCCATTCCGCCGAAGCGAAGAAATCGTGATACCACTGCAGCGAGAAGCCCTGCAGCGGGTACACCAGGAAGCTGCCGGAGTTGAACGACAGTGGAATGATCACCAGCACCGGCAGGATCAGGAACAACAGAATCAAGCCGCAGAGAATCCGCAAGCTGTAGAACCACCCCCGTTCGATGGGCGACATATAAGGACTCAGCATTTCGTTCTCCCCTTAGCTCAGGCGCAGGCGGCTCGCGCCCACCAGCCAGCTGTAAATCAGATAAAGCACGACCGTCGCGAGCAACAGCAGCCCACCGAGTGCGGTCGCCATGCCCCAGTTGATGCTGGTGTTGGTGTAGAAGGCGACAAAGTAGCTGACCATCTGATCGTTCGGGCTGCCCAGCAATGCCGGGGTGATGTAGTAGCCGATGGCGAGGATGAACACCAACAGGCAACCGGCACCGACACCGGCATAGGTCTGCGGGAAGTACACCCGCCAGAAGCTGGCGAACGGATGGCAACCGAGGGAAATCGCGGCACGCATGTAGGTCGGCGAGATGCCTTTCATCACGCTGTAGATCGGCAGGATCATGAACGGCAGCAGGATGTGCACCATGGAGATGTAGACACCGACGCGGTTGAACACCAACTCGATCGGCTTATCGATGATACCCATGGCCATCAGGCCGCTGTTGATCAGGCCACCCGATTGCAGCAACACGATCCACGCCGCGACCCGTACCAGGATCGACGTCCAGAACGGCAACAGCACCAGAATCATCAGCAGGTTGCTCTGCCGTGACGGCAGGTTCGCCAGCAGGTAAGCCAGGGGATACGCCAGCACCAGGCAGATCACAGTGATGATCAGGCCCATCCAGAAGGTGCGGGCGAAGATGTCGAGATAGATCGCCTGATCCGGTGTGGCCGGAGCGATTTCGCCAAGGTCGTCGATGCGGTGATCGACAGCCGCCAGCAAGTAATACGGGGTGATGCTGCTGGTGTTGCGGCGCACCGCTTGCCAGTAGGCCGGGTCGCCCCAGCGCTCATCGAGGCCCTCCAGCGCTTCTTTATAAGAGGCCGGCTCAGTGGCGAGCGGCAAGGCGCGGGCGGTTTTGGTCAGCAGGCTGCGGTAGCCAGCCAGTTCCATGTTCAGGCGTTTGGACAGATCACCCAGGGTCTGATTCTTGCGAGCCTCGGCGAGGTCTTCGGCCGCTGCTTTATAAACCGGTTCCGCGGGCAGGCCGCGGCCGTCCCAACTGGCAATGGCGGTCACGGTGCGCGGCATGCCGCCGACCACTTCCGGGTTGCCAACGCTTTTGTAGAGCAGCGCCACGATCGGCACCAGGAACACCAGCAACAGAAACAGCACCAGCGGCGCGATCAACGCCTGGGCCTTCCAGCGGTTGACCCGCTCGGCGTGCTTGAGCCGCTGCTTCAAGGTGGGGCTGGTGCCCTCGTTCAGGGGAACGGCGATAGCCATGACGTACTCCGGGAATCTTTGATCGTTACAGAGATGGAAATACCACCTCGATCGTTATTGTGGGAGCGGGCTTGCTTGCGAAGGCGTCAGCACATTCAGCATCGCTGTTGACTGACACTCCGTCTTCGCGAGCAAGCCCGCTCCCACAGGTGGGGCAAGCCCACCATCACAAGGTTCTGCTTACTTCGCAGCCCAGGAATTGAAGCGCTGTTCCAGTTGCTCGCCGTTGTCAGCCCAGAAGCTGACGTCGATCTGCACCTGGTTGGCGATGTTTTCCGGGGTGGTCGGCATGTCTTTCAGGACTTCCTTGGCCAGCAAGGGTACGGCCTGGGTGTTGGCCGGGCCGTAGGCGATGTTTTCCGAGTAGGTCTTCTGCTGCTGTGGCATTACCGAGTAAGCGATGAACTTCTTCGCCGCTTCAGCGCGCTTGGCATCCAGACCTTTTGGAATGGCCCATGCGTCGAAGTCGTAGATGCCGCCGTTCCACACGACTTTCAGGTTGCTTTCTTTCTGCACGGCAGCGATACGACCGTTGTAGGCCGAACTCATGACCACGTCACCGGAAGCGAGGTATTGCGGCGGTTGTGCGCCGGCTTCCCACCACTGGATGTTTGGCTTGAGCTCATCGAGCTTCTTGAACGCGCGGTCCTGACCGTCCTTGCCGGCCAGCACTTTGTAGACGTCCTTCGGCGCAACGCCGTCGGCCATCAGTGCGAACTCCAGGGTGTACTTGGCGCCTTTACGCAGGCCACGCTTGCCCGGGAACTGCTTGGTGTCCCAGAAATCCACCCAGCTGGTCGGTGCGGTTTTCAGCTTGTCGGCGTTGTAGGCCAGCACGGTCGACCACACGAAGAAACCCACGCCGCAAGGCTGGATGGCGCCCTTGACGTAGTCTTCGGTCTTGCCGAACAACTTCGGATCAAGCTGTTCGAACATGTCTTCGTCGCAACCACGGGACAGTTCCGGCGATTCAACCTCTACCAGATCCCAGGACACACTCTTGGTGTCGACCATGGCCTTGACCTTGGCCATTTCGCCGTTGTACTCACCGGCCACGATCTTGCCGTTGCCTGCCGCTTCCCACGGTGCGTAGAAGGCTTTGACTTGAGCCGCCTTGTTCGCGCCGCCAAAGGACACCACGGTCAGGTCCGGGCCGGCCGCCATTGCGTGTGCCGCGCCCATCATGCCCAGTGCCAAAGCGGTGAATTTCAGGGATCTCAACATTTATTGTTCTCTCCACGTGCAGGGTTGGTGTTGGTGTTGCCGGGGCGATCAATGCGCCTCTAAAAGAGGATCGAGTGCGCGAACGTGCTCGACCTGCCAGCCAAGCGGTACCACGTCGCCGACGGCGAGCGAGGGATCAAGCTCGGCAATCGGCTGTTTCACGAAGAAGTCGGTCTTGCCGCAGACTTCCATGCGAACCCGGACGTGGTCGCCCAGATAGATGAATTCTTCGACTCGCCCGGAGAAGCGGTTGACGCATTGGTCGCTGGAGCCATTGAGGCTCACTCGCTCCGGACGAATGGACAGGGTCACCGGCTCGCCGGTCTGGCCGACGTTGACCGCCAGGGCTTCCACCTTTTCGCCGCGTCCGAGCTCGACAATGCAACGGTCGCCGGTTTGGCTGTGCAGGCGGCCATTGAGGCGGTTGTTCTCGCCGATGAAGTTGGCGACGAAGGTGTTTTTCGGCTCTTCGTAGAGAGTGCGCGGCGGCGCGATCTGCTGGATTTCGCCCTGGTGGAACACTGCCACACGGTCGGACATGGTCAAGGCTTCGCCTTGATCGTGGGTCACGTAGACCACGGTGACGCCCAGGCGCTGGTGCAGGTGCTTGATCTCCATCTGCATGTGTTCACGCAGTTGTTTGTCGAGTGCGCCGAGGGGTTCGTCCATCAGCACCAGTTGCGGTTCGAACACCAGCGCGCGGGCCAAGGCCACACGCTGTTGCTGACCGCCGGAAAGCTGCGCCGGGTAGCGCTGGGCGAAGGCATCGAGCTGGACCATGCTCAGCACACGCTTGACCCGGGCACTGACGTCGCTCTTGTTCATGCCGCGCACGGTCAGCGGGAACGCCAGGTTCTCGGCCACCGTCATGTGCGGGAACAATGCGTAGTTCTGGAACACCATGCCAATGTCGCGCTTGTGCGGCGGCACGTTGTTGATGGCGCGCCCGGCCAACAGAATTTCGCCCGCGGTCGGCGTTTCGAAGCCGGCGAGCATCATCAGGCTGGTGGTCTTGCCGGAGCCGGACGGCCCGAGCAACGTCAGGAATTCGCCTTTGCGAATGTCCAGGTTGAGGTCCTTGACGATCAGGTTCTCGCCGTCGTAGCTCTTCTGCACTCCACGAAAGCTGACCAGAACATCATTGGCCCCTGCGCTTGAATCGACCTGGCTCATACCCACACCTTTGTTATTGATGACTGCTGTGGGACTAAGCCTAGTGGACGCTGGTGTCCACGCAAATCGGGGCGCAAGAGAGATTGGCCTCAGCCGGATGGAAGGCTGGGGGTAGGGATTGCCCTACAAGGATGGCGCGTTTTGGCAAACGCAGTGGCAAATGGTCAGCTATAGGCCACAAGTAACGGTAAAAGTGGCTCGTCAGGCGCGTCGCTATTGGATATGCGCACGATTCAACGACTGATGGAGAACCCTGTGGGAGCGGTGTGGTTTAGAGGAGCTTGTGTTCCATCGCGTACTTCACCAGTTCCGCCAGCGAGGTGATGTTGAGCTTCTGCATCAGCCGCGCCTTGTGGGTGCTGATGGTCTTGCTGCTCAGCGCCAGTTGCTGGGCGATGTCATTGACGTTGGCGCCCTGGGCCAGGCGTTCGAACACGGAAAATTCGCGCTCGGAGAGTAGCGAGTGCAATGGACGCGAGTCGGTAAGACCGACCTCGAAAACCATGCGGTCGGCCAGTTCCGGATCGATGTAACGCCCGCCTGACGCCACTTTGCGAATGGCCGTCAGCAACAGCGCCGGGTCGCTGTCCTTGGTCGCATAACCCGCAGCACCCACCTTCAACGCCCGGGCGGCCATCTGCGCTTCATCGTGCATCGACAACACCAGGATCGCCGGTGGATTGTTCAGCGCGCGAATCCGCGGAATCGCTTCCAGGCCGTTGACGCCCGGCATGGAGATGTCCAGCAACACCACTTCGCAGGGCACATGACGCAAGGTGTCGAGCAACTGCTCGCCATTGCTCGCCTCCCCCACCACCTGCAAGTCCTTGGCCAGGCCGATCAACTGCTTGATGCCTTCGCGAACAATGGTGTGGTCTTCGGCTACCAGTACTCGGATCACGTTCTTCTCCAGATTCAAGATCATTCGCGAGCAAGCCCGCTCCCACATTTGGAATGCGTTTCCCCCTGTGGGAGCGGGCTTGCTCGCGAAAGCGTCAGCACAGACACCAAAAATTCTTCAGGCTTCGCCCAAAGGCACTCGCACTTCTAACGTCGTACCCTCACCCGGCTCACTCTCAAGCGACAACTCACCGCCCATGATCAACACCCGCTCACGCATTCCGACGATCCCAAAGGACGTTGGCCTGCCAGGCGCGGCGACAAATCCTACGCCATCATCGCTGACCGTCAGACACAACTCGTCGCCTTCCAGCGCCAGTGTCAGTTCAACAGTATGCGCCTGGGCGTGCCGCATGACATTGGTCAGCGCCTCCTGAAGGATTCGAAACAGGCCGATTGCCTTCGCATCGCTGAGCACTGGCAAATTGTCCGGCACCTGCACCAGACACGGGATCTGCGTGCGCGCCTCGAATCGACGGGCCTGCCACTCTATGGCCGAGGCGATGCCAGCATCGAGAATCGGCGGTCGCAATGCCGTGGCCACATCACGGACCAACTGAAACAACTGAGCGATCAAGCGCTTCATGCTGTTCAAGCGCTCATTCAGACCAGGGTCGAGCTGGGCGTAGGCCAGTTCGCACATGGACGTTTCCAGCTTCAACACGGTGAGCATCTGACCCAACTCGTCGTGCACTTCCCGGGCGATGCGCGCCTTTTCTTCTTCGCGCACGCTTTCCAGGTGCGCGGACAACTCACGCAGCTGCTCCCGGGAGCTGGCCAGTTCAAGTTCGATGCGCTTGCTTTCGCTGATGTCCCAGACGATCCCGTCCCAGACATACGCGCCGTCTTCCAGCCGGCGGGTGATGGCCTTGATTTCCGCCCAGCGCTGCTCGCCCTGACGCGTGAGGATTCGCCCCTGCCACGACCAGTCGCTGTCGGTATCCAGCGCATGATCCTGGGTCTGGTGATAGCTGACCTTGTCATCTGGATGCACGAGGCTGCGCAGGCCTTTATCGCGATGCGCCAGCGTGGCCGGCGAGTAACCCACCAGGCTTTCGCTGCCTTCGCTGATGTAGGCAAAGTCGATCTGACCGGTCACCGGCGCCCGCTCCAGCCGGAACACCAGCCCCGGAACGTTGGCGGCGATGCCTTGCAGTCGCGCCTCGCTTTCCTGCAAGGCCGCCAGGGCGCGACGCCGCTCGGTGACATCGTTGAGGTAAACCACCAGGTATTCGCCATCGCGAAAGCGCAGAAAACTCAGCGAGACATCGGCCGGCAGGATGCTGCCATCGGCCCGCACGCAATTGGATTCGAAACTTTGCGGGCCATCTTCACTGGCCCGGGCGCGCTTCCACAGGTTCAGCCAACGGTCCATGTGCAGGCCAGGCTCGAAGTCGATCAGGGGGCGATCGATGATCCCGCCAGCCGGATAGCCCAGCATGCTTTCCGCCGCGCGGTTGGCGTAGCGCACATGGCTGTCCCAGTTGACCCAGAGGATGCCGACGGTGCTCTGGTCGATGGAAAACTGGGTGAGCCGCAAGGCCTCTTCGCTGGCGGCGCGCAAGGCGATGTCTTCCTGCGCGGCCAGCAGGCGCTGTTCCAGGTTGTGCTGCTGGCGACGCTGCCAGACCACGATGGCCATGCAACTCAACGCCAGCACGGCCAGCAACAGGCAGAGGTTCTGCCAAAACCCCGGAGACTCGGTGAGCCTCGGATACTTGGGCTGCAGCCATTGATTGTGCAGTTGCTCCAGGTCCTTGGCCGGGATCGCCCGCAATGCACTTTCGACGATGCCCGCCAGTTCCGGTTTGTCGCGGAGCGTGGCCACCCGCAGCAGCTGCGGCAGGCCGACATCCCCCACCACCACCAACCCGGCGAACTCCGTCTCGATCGACAAGCGTCCCAGCTGCGCCTCATCGATCACCGCATAAGTCGCCTGCTGGCCGACCAATAATTGCAATGCCTGGCGCTCCATCGGTACGCCTTGCAGATTCAGGTGCGGGTAGTTGCCGCGCAGGTAATCGGCGATGGCACTGGGCATGCGCACGGCGACGCGGGTCTGGCTGTCGAGTTTTTCCAGCTCGACCGCGCCGGCGCTTTTCTGATCGCTGACCACCAGTTGCGGCACCCGCATGTAGGGGTCGGAAAACTGCCAGAGGCGCAGCCCGCCAGGGGTCTGGGTCAGCCCCGGGGCGATGTCGATTTCGCCCTCGCGGGCCGCGGCTTCCAATTGCTCAAGGTCGGGAAAATTGCGCCAGCTCAGTTCGACATTGAGGTTTTTTGCCAGCCACTTCATCAACTCGACGTTCACCCCGGACAGGCGCTGCAAACGGCGATCGTATTGCGCATAGGGCGCCTGCAACACCACGCCGACCCGCAACTCGCCCTGCTGCGCCAGCCAGTGCTGCTGTTTCGGGGACAGTTGGGCAACGGGCGCCGGAGGCGCGGCGGCCGCCCAGCCCATCAAGGGAAACCACAAGCAGCCGATAACCCACAGGCAGCGAAAACGCATCATTGAACTCTCACACACTGACAAATACTGACCAACCCATTAGGCTGCCGGAACATCTTCTGGCCTGGAATATCCGATGCCCCCTGTCTACCGCCTGGCACTGCCAGCATTGTGCCTGTCGCTGATCCTGCCTTGCGCTTTTTCCGTCAAGGCGGCCGACCCGGCGCCCGCCGCGGAGGAAAAAACCGCCGAAGAAAAACCACTTGAACGTCAGCCGCTGCCTGAGCGTAGTCAGGAAGAAGCGACTGCACTTGAGCGAAAGATCCCGGCTCAGGAACAGCAACAACTGCAAGCAGGCACCGACACGTTTCTGGCCTTGTGGAAACCGGCCAATACCGCCGAACCCAAAGGCGCGGTAATTATCATCCCGGGCGCCGGCGAAACCGTTGACTGGCCGCAAGCGATCGGCCCTTTGCGGCGTAAATTGCCGGATGCCGAATGGAGCAGCCTGAGTATCACCTTGCCTGACCTGCAAAGCGATGCCATTGCGCCTCGAATCGTCGAAGCAGTGCCGGCTCCCAAGGCCGCCGAAACCGGCAGTAAAGACTCGACCACCGCGGCCCCCATCGAACAGGTGGCCGGTGGCGAGGCCGATGTGGCCGACAAGGCCATTGCCGAAACCACTGAGGAACAGTCCAAGGCAGATGCCGAGCGCATCTTCGCCCGGATCGACGCCGCGATCGCCTTCGCCGAACAGCAAAGCGCCCGCAGTATCGTGGTGTTGGGGCATGGTTCCGGCGCCTATTGGGCCGCGCGTTACCTGAGCGAGAAGCAGCCATCGCAGGTCGAAAAGCTGGTGATGGTTGCTGCCCAGGCACCTGTGGCGGCGAAACCGGAACTGGCTGAACTGACCCCAACCTTGAAGCTCCCGACTGTCGACATTTTCTATAACGACAGACTGCTGGATCGCAACGCAGCGCTGGCCCGCTTGCAGGCCAACAAACGCTTGAAGGCGTCGTCATTCAGCCAGGTGTCGCTCAAGGCGTTGCCAGACAACAAGGCCGAACAGGAGCAACTGTTCCGTCGGGTGCGGGGCTGGTTGAATCCGCAGAACCCGGCGGGCTGACAGACCGCGTCGCCCTCTTCGCGAGCAAGCCCGCTCCCACATTTGTCCTTGGGCGATCACAAATTTTGTGTTCACTCTGGAACTAATGTGGGAGCGGGCTTGCTCGCGAAGGGGGCATCACAGACGACATAACGCTGTTCGGCTAACGAAAATCCCGCCGCTCCCGAATCAGCGTATAGGCGTTATGCAGCTCACGCGTTCGCTCGGTGGCCTCACGAACCTGCGTCGCCGTCGCGCCACTGCCGGCAATCTTGTCCGGGTGATGACGACTGAGCAGGCGCCGATAAGCACGCTTGATCTGCGCCGGTTCAGTGGTGGCCGACACCCCCAAAAGCCTTAACGCATCCTGATAACTTGGCACACTGCTGCCCAATGGCCGCTTCTGCGGCTCATAGTCGTGGGCCAGCGCCTGCACCTGATGGGGCGTCCAGCCCAGCCACTTGCCCCATTGGCCGATCAATTGACGTTCACTGCTGCCTGCACGACCATCGGCCCACACCATTCGCCAGCAGGCGCGCAACACGCCTTCTGCCGCATGGGGCTGGGCACTCAGGCGACGCAGATATCCGTGTAGCCGGTCGCGGCCCGACTTGCCGCGATTGAACGCGGCAATCGCACGACACCGGGCCGATTCGGACATGTCCAGCGAGCGCATTTCCGCTCGGGCCTGTTCGATGTGCCCGGCCATCACCTGGCCGTCGCACTTGGCCAGGCGCCCCAACAGAACAAATAGCAATTCATCGTTACGCAGCACCGGGCGACCGCCCAGTTTTTCCCGCAAGTGCCCCCAGCTCTGCAGGTGCAAGCGCCGGTCCAGCGCCTGCCCCAACAACGCGCCGAGCATGGCCCCCGGAATGCTGGCTATGGCAAAGCCTGCTCCGGCTCCGATCAGAGTCCCTGGCCACAGCATGTCAGCGGCTCGCTTCTATCAATGTTTCAACTTCGGCCAGACGCTCGTGAGTGCCGACATCGACCCAGTGCCCCCTCAATTGCTCGCCGGTCACCTGCCCGTCAGCCATGGCCTTGCGCAACAGCGGCGCGAGCTTGAAGGCCCCCGCAGTGCAACCGTCGAACAGCTGCGGATGCAACACGGCGATGCCGCTGTAGGTCAGAGTGGCGGCCTCCGGCTGACCGTCGTGCACCTGAGTTCCGACCAGGCTGAAGTCCCCGGCCGGATGATGGGGCGGGTTGCCGGCCAGCACCAGGTGCGCCAGGCCGTTGATGGGCTGATGCAACACGCTGAAGTCGTAATCGGTCCAGATGTCGCCATTGACCACGACAAACGCTTCATCCCCCAGCAACGGCAACGCGCGGAAAATCCCGCCGCCGGTTTCCAGTGGCTCACCTTCCGCCGAGTACTGAATGCTCACGCCATAGCGCGAACCATCGCCCAGATAGTCTTCGATCTGCTGACCGAGCCAGGCGTGATTGATCACGATATCGGTGAACCCGGCGGCGGCCAGCGCTCGCAGGTGATACTCGATCAGCGGCACGCCGCCGGCACGAACCAGCGGTTTTGGCGTGGTCAGGGTCAGCGGGCGCATGCGCTCGCCTTTGCCCGCGGCCAGAATCATTGCCTTCATGCTTTCACTCCGGCACGCAGACTGGCCAGCAACACATCCAGCCCGGCCAGTTCAGGGCGGCGAGCGATCACCGCTTCTATGTACGCAAAGAAACGCGGCACGTCGCCCAGATAACGCGGCTTGCCGTCGCGGTGGCAGATACGCGCGAAAATGCCGATGACTTTCAGGTGACGTTGCACGCCCATCAAATCGCTGGCACGCAGGAAGTCCTCGAAGTCGGGCTGAACCGGAATGCCGAGGGCTCCCGCTTGCTGCCAGTAGCTTTCGAGCCAGCCGTGCACGCGTTCTTGCGGCCAGCTGAGAAATGCATCCTTGAACAGGCAGGTCACGTCGTAGGTCACCGGGCCATACACCGCATCCTGGAAATCCAGTACACCGGGATTGGGCTCGCTGAGCATCAGGTTGCGCGGCATGTAGTCGCGATGCACCAGGACTTTTGGCTGTGCCAGGGCGCTGTCGATCAACAGTTCGCTGACCTGCTGCCAGAGCACTTGCTGCGCCGCGTCGAATTCGATGCCCAATTCGCGCTTCACGTACCATTCGGGGAACAGTTCCAGCTCGCGACGCAGCAAGGCCACGTCATAGCTCGGCAGAGGCGCAACCATCGGCAACTGCTGGAAAGCCAACAATGCTTGCAGGGCATCCTTGAACAAATCGTCGGCATTTTCGTTGTCGATGACGTCCAGATAGGTCTTGCTGCCCAGGTCATTGAGCAAAAGAAAACCACGCTCGAGGTCTTCAGCATAAATTTTCGGCACATTTATTCCGGATTTCGCCAGCAAAAAGGCGATATCCACGAAGGGTTTGCAGTTTTCCTGGGGCGGCGGCGCGTCCATCACGATGAAACTTTTGTCACCGCCTTCCCAGCGGAAATACCGCCGGAAACTCGCGTCGCTGCTAGCCGCAGTCAACGTGGCCGGGGGTACGACGCCCCAGCCCTGCTCGGCAAAAAGGGTCGCCAATTGTTCATCGAGCCAAACTTTCAGGTGTTGCAAGCGTACATCTTGATCAGGCATTGCAAGGGTCTCCGACGGCGCTAGCCGTCAAGCGGGTCATGCTTTATTATCCAGCATCTTTTTCAGACCATCGAGAGGCGTGCGGCCCACACCGCGGGCAGATGGCACGCAGGAAGCCCGGACTAATAAGATGGCATTGAAATCCCCCGCGTTTGGTAAAAAATTTCCGTTGTTGGTTACCGGCAGTTTGCTGGCGCTGCAACCCCTTGCCACTTCCTACGTGGTCGCCGCGGAACAGTTTGACTGCTCAGTCTCTGCTTCGGGTTCCTGGGACTGTGCACCAAAGTCGCCGGCGGCTGCATTGCCACCGCGTCCCGTTCATGATGGCAGCGCAGTTTCCGCCACCGGCGAAGCCCCGGCCGAGAACGGTTCCAGCGAAGACACTGGCGCCAAGCCGGTGCTGGTCACCGAATCCAAAGGCCGTGGCCTGAAGTCGCGTAGCGCAGACTACAGTCACCTCGACTGGGTTCCCCGCGAGCAGCTCACCGCCGCACAATTGGCCGAAACCGGTCCTTATTGCTCTGGTTCCTATATCGAACCGATTCGTCCTGGCATGGATGACAAGACGAATAAAAGTGACGCTCCAACTTTTATCGGCGCAAAAGCCTCCCGCTATAAGCAGGATGAGCAAGTTGCGACCCTGGCCGGCGACGTTGTCATGCGTCAGGGCAGCATGCAGGTCGAAGCCGACGAAGCCAACCTGTACCAGGCCGAGAGCCGTGGCGAGCTGAACGGTAACGTGCGCATTCGCGACAACGGCGCACTGATCGTCGGCGACCACGCCGACGTGCAGCTCGACACCGGTGAAGCCAAGGTCGACAACGCCGAATACGTGATGCACAAATCGCGCATCCGCGGTAATGCGCTGTACGCCAAACGTGCCGAGAACGCGATCATCCGCCTCAAGGATGGTACGTACACCACGTGCGAACCGAACAGCAACGCCTGGCAGCTCAAAGGCAACAACATCACCCTGAACCCGGCCACCGGTTTCGGTACGGCGACCAACGTAACGCTGCGGGTCAAGGACATTCCGGTCCTGTACACGCCGTACATCTATTTCCCGATCGACGACCGTCGCCAGTCCGGCTTCCTGCCGCCGACCATCGGCACCGGCAGCGATACCGGCTTCATGCTGGTCACCCCGTACTACTTCAACCTGGCGCCGAACTACGATGCCACTTTGTACCCGCGCTACATGGAAAAGCACGGTTTGTTGATGGAAGGCGAGTTCCGCTACCTGACCAAGTCCAGCGAAGGCCAGTTCGGTGCGGCGTACCTCAACGACGAAAGCGACGAACGCGACAAGCAGACCGACGCCGAAACAACCCGCTACATGTACAACTGGCAGCACAAGGGTGGTCTCGACTCGCGAGTGCTCACGCAAGTCGACTACACCAAGATCAGCGATCCGTATTACTTCCAGGATCTGCAGACCGACCAGATTGGCGTGAAAAGCAGCGACTATGTGAACCAGCAGGGCTCTGTCACCTATCGCGGCGACAGCTATACCGCTCGCGTGAACGCCCAGGCATACCAACTGGCGACCGTGTCGAACATTACGCCGTACGACCGTCTGCCGCAGCTCACCCTCGACGGTATGCTGCCTTATCATCCGGAAGGCCTGGACTTCACGTACAACACCGAACTCGTACGGTTTGACCGGGATCTGCAGAGCGGGACATACTTTGACGAGGACGGCGTCGGCTCTCCCCGTATTGATAACAACATTCAAGGCCTGGCTCGCGCCAATGGCGACCGCTTGAATCTCGCACCCGCCATCAGTCTGCCGATGAACACGACGTACGGCTTCCTGACACCGAAGCTCAAGTACCAGTACACCCAGTACCAACTGGATCTGGACAGTACCGGCAAAAGTCAAATCGCGGCTCAAAATCAAGCCGCAGCTGCAGCCGGGACTGAAAATGTCAATGGTCAATTTGACAGCAACCAGAACCGCAGCGTGCCGATCGCCAGCATCGACAGCGGTCTGTACTTCGATCGAAATACCCAATGGTTTGGCAAGAACTACCGCCAGACCCTCGAGCCGCGCCTGTTCTACCTGTATGTGCCTGAGGTCGACCAGGAAGACATCCCGGTATTCGACACCAGCGAATACACCTTCAACTATGCGTCGCTGTTCCGTGACAACCGCTTCTCCGGCTCCGACCGTGTCGGCGATGAAAACAAATTGTCCCTGGGCGTGACCAACCGCTGGATCGAAGACGACGGCTTTGAGCGTCAACGCATCAGCGTAGGCCAGGCCCTGTACTTCAAGGACCGCGAGGTTCAGTTGCCAGGTATCGATGCAAAAACCCGCGCCGATGCCCAAGCCAACGTTTCGCCGTACGCACTGGAATACGAATATCGCTGGAACCGCGACTGGCGCACCACGGCCGATTACAACTGGGACCCGGACAGCCGCAGCCCTCGCTCGGGCAGCGCGATGTTCCACTACCAGCCTGAAGATAATCCGAACAAGGTTATCAACGCTGGATATCGCTATCGTAACGACCAGGTGATCTACAACCAGACCACCGGTCAATGGCAGTTCGGCGGTGACTACGGCACCCCTGGCACTCCTGGCTACGTGAAGGATTACTACAAGATCGAACAGCACGACTTCTCGGTAATCTGGCCGATCGTGCCGCAATGGAGCGCTATCAGCCGTTGGCAGTATGACTACAACCGCAACCGTACCCTGGAAGCCTTCGGTGGTTTCGAGTACGACAGCTGCTGCTGGAAACTGCGCCTGATCAACCGTTACTGGGTCTCCTATGACGAGTTCAGTCAGGAAGCACCGCAAAACGAAAAAGGCGACCATGGCGTCTTCCTCCAAATTGTTCTGAAGGGACTCGGCGGCCTCACCGGCTCCAAGGCAGAGAGCTTCCTCGACAAAGGCATTCAAGGTTATCGTGAACGTGAAGACCAAGCTTTCTGATTGTTTGCGCCCGCTGATTCTGGGCGCGCTGTTCCTGAGTACGGCGGCCAGTGCCGCCGTACAGTCCATCGATAAAGTGGTGGCCATCGTCGACAACGACGTGGTCATGCAGAGCCAACTGGACCAACGCGTTCATGAAGTTCAGCAAACCATTGCCAAGCGTGGCTCTGCCGTGCCGCCGGCCAGCGTGCTGGAGCAGCAGGTACTTGAGCGCCTGATCGTCGAAAACCTGCAATTGCAGATCGGCGAGCGCTCCGGCATCCGCATTACCGACGAAGAGTTGAACCAGGCTGTCGGCACCATTGCGCAGCGCAACAACATGTCGGTCGAGCAGTTCCGCGCCGCCCTGACTCGCGACGGTCTGTCCTACGACGACGCACGTGAGCAGATTCGCCGCGAAATGGTCATCAGCCGTGTGCGCCAGCGTCGGGTCGCCGAACGCATTCAAGTCTCCGAGCAGGAAGTGAAGAACTTCCTGGCATCCGACCTGGGCAAAATGCAGCTGTCCGAAGAGTTCCACCTGGCCAACATCCTGATTCCTACGCCGGAAAGCGCCAACTCCGACGCGATTCAGAATGCAGCCAAACAGGCCGATGCGATTTACCAGCAGCTCAAGCAAGGCGCTGACTTCGGTCAGTTGGCAATCGCCAAGTCCGCCAGCGAAACCGCACTGGAAGGTGGTGACATGGGCTGGCGTAAAGCCGCTCAACTGCCTCCGCCGTTCGATCGCCTGCTGAGCACCATGCCGGTGGGTGATGTCACCCAGCCAATGCGCACCCCGGGCGGCTTCATCATCCTGAAGGTCCTCGAAAAGCGCGGCGGTCAGACCCAGATGCGCGATGAAGTGCATGTGCGCCACATCCTGGTCAAACCGAGCCCGATCCGCGACGAAGCGAAAACCAAGGCCCTGGCTGACTCGCTCTACAGCCGTATCGAGGCTGGCGAAGATTTCGGCGAGCTGGCGAAAAGCTACTCGGAAGACCCGGGTTCCGCCCTCAACGGCGGCGACCTGAACTGGATCGACCCGAACGCCCTGGTGCCCGAGTTCCGCGAAGTGATGGCCAAGACCCCGCAAGGTCAGCTGTCCAAGCCGTTCCAGACTCAATACGGCTGGCATGTCCTGGAAGTCCTTGGCCGTCGCGCCACCGACAGCACCTCACAGGCTCGCGAGCAGCAAGCAATGACCGTTTTGCGTAACCGCAAATACGACGAAGAGCTGCAAACCTGGCTGCGTCAGATCCGTGACGAAGCGTACGTGGAAATCAAACTCCCTGGCGCCGACCAGGCAGCGCAGTGAAACCCCAACGTTTCGCGCTGACACCCGGTGAACCAGCCGGCATAGGTCCCGACCTGTGCCTGCTGCTCGCCTCGCAAGCCCAGCCCCACCCCCTGATTGCCATTACCAGCCGCGACCTGCTCATTGAGCGGGCCGCGCAACTGGGCGTGGCTGTCGACTTGCTGCCGGTCACACCGGACAACTGGCCGGATGCACCCGCGCCAGCCAACAGCCTGTATGTCTGGGATACACCGCTCAATGCCAAGGTCGTCGCCGGGCAACTGGACAAGGCCAATGCTGCCTTCGTTCTGGAAACCCTGACCCGCGCCGGCCAGGGCTGCCTGAGCGGAGATTTTGCCGGCATGATTACTGCGCCGGTGCACAAAGGTGTGATCAACGAATCCGGGATCGCCTTTTCCGGGCACACGGAATTTCTCGCCGACCTGACCCACACCGCGCAAGTGGTGATGATGCTGGCCACACGCGGCTTGCGCGTGGCCCTGGTGACCACTCACCTGCCCCTTCGCGAGATTGCCGATGCAATCACGCCGGAGCGTCTGGAACGCGTCACGCGAATCCTGCACGCCGACCTGCAAAACAAGTTCGGCATCGCCCAGCCACGCATCCTGGTCTGCGGGCTCAACCCCCACGCCGGCGAGGGCGGACACCTGGGCCATGAAGAAATCGATATCATCGAACCCACATTAGAGCGCCTGCGCGGCGAGGGCATGGACCTTCGTGGCCCCCTGCCCGCCGACACTCTGTTTACCCCCAAATATCTGGAGCACTGCGATGCGGTGCTGGCGATGTACCACGACCAGGGCCTGCCGGTGCTGAAGTACAAAGGCTTCGGCGCGGCAGTCAACGTGACCCTTGGCTTGCCGATCATCCGCACTTCGGTCGACCACGGCACCGCCCTGGACCTGGCCGGCAGCGGCAAGATCGACACCGGCAGCCTGCAAGTCGCCCTGGAAACCGCCTACCAGATGGCCGAGACCCGTTTATGACCGAGCACTACCAACACAAGGCGCGCAAACGCTTTGGCCAGAACTTCCTGCACGACGCCGGCGTTATCGACCGCATCCTGCGTTCCATTCATGCCAAGGCAGAAGATCGCCTGCTGGAAATCGGCCCGGGCCAGGGTGCACTGACCCAAGGCCTGCTCAGCAGCGGTGCGCAACTCGACGTGGTGGAGCTGGACAAGGATCTGATCCCGATCCTCAACCAGCAGTTTGCCGGCAAGAGCAACTTCAACCTGCATCAGGGCGATGCACTGAAGTTCGACTTCAACAGCCTGAATGCCGCACCAGGCAGCCTGCGAGTGGTCGGCAACCTGCCGTACAACATCTCCACGCCGCTGATTTTTCACCTGCTGCACAACTCGCACCTGATCCGCGACATGCACTTCATGCTGCAAAAGGAAGTGGTCGAGCGCCTGGCTGCCGGCCCGGGTGGTGGTGACTGGGGTCGCTTGTCGATCATGGTTCAGTACCACTGCCGGGTCGAGCACCTGTTCAACGTCGGCCCGGGCGCGTTCAACCCGCCGCCGAAAGTCGATTCGGCCATCGTGCGCCTGGTACCCCACGCGGTACTGCCGCACCCGGCCAAAGATCACCGCTTGCTGGAGCGCGTCGTGCGCGAAGCCTTCAACCAGCGCCGCAAAACCCTGCGCAATACCCTCAAGCTGCTGCTGAGCAACGCCGAAATCGAAGCCGCCGGCGTCGATGGCAGCCTGCGTCCCGAGCAACTCGACCTGGCTGCCTTCGTGCGCCTGGCCGACAAACTCAGCGAGCAAGCGCCACAAAAGCCTGCCGCTGACTGACAGGCGATGAGCGCTATCGGGTAGGACGCCACTCTGGTCTACTACCCGATACTTGGCCTAGACTGAACTCCATCAGCTACGCCCCGCGTCCCGCTTCGTTTTTAAGGCCCCTTGCATGTCCGATCCTCGTTATCAGATCGACGTCAGCGTCGTCACCCGCTATCTGGCAGAACAATCGCAACCCGAGCACGACCGCTTTGCCTTCGCCTACACCATCACCGTGCAAAACAACGGTGAAATGCCCGCCAAACTGCTTTCACGGCACTGGGTCATCACCGATGGTGACGGGCATGTCGAAGAAGTGCGCGGCGCAGGCGTGGTAGGCCAGCAGCCCTTGATCGACCCCGGCAAAAGCCACACCTACAGCAGCGGCACGGTCATGACCACCAAGGTCGGCACCATGCAAGGCACTTATCAAATGTTGTCCGACGACGGCAAACATTTCGATGCCATCATCGCGCCCTTCCGCCTGGCGGTGCCCGGAGCCCTGCACTGATGGCAACGTACGCTGTCGGTGACCTGCAAGGCTGTCTTCAAGCCCTGCAATGCCTGCTCAAACAAGTGACGTTCGACCCACAACGGGATCGTCTGTGGCTGGTGGGCGACCTGGTCAACCGCGGCCCGCAGTCGCTGGAAACCTTGCGTTTCCTCTACAGCATTCGCGAATCGCTGGTGTGCGTGCTCGGCAACCACGACCTGCACCTGCTGGCGGCCGGACGCAACATCGAACGCCTGAAGAAGGCCGACACCCTGCGCGAGATCATTGAAGCGCCCGATAGCGCCGAACTGCTGGAATGGCTGCGCCAGCAAAAGCTCATGCACTACGACGAACAGCGCAACCTTGCACTGGTCCATGCCGGCATTCCACCCCAGTGGTCGCTGCGCAAAGCCTTGAAATGTGCTGCCGAAGTCGAGACCGCCTTGCGTGACGACAACCTGTTGCCACCCTACCTCGATGGCATGTACGGCAACGATCCGGCGAAATGGGACAACGACCTCAAAGGCGTGACGCGCCTGCGAGTGATCACCAACTATTTCACGCGCATGCGCTTTTGCACCGCCGAAGGCAAACTCGACCTCAAGAGCAAGGAAGGCCTCGATACCGCACCACCTGGCTACAAGCCCTGGTTCCAGCACAAGGAACGCAAGACCAAGGACCTGAAAATCATCTTCGGTCACTGGGCAGCGCTGGAAGGCAACGTCGAAGAGCCAGGTATCTCGGCCCTCGACACTGGTTGCGTCTGGGGCGGCGCCCTGACCCTGATGAACGTCGACAGCTTTGAGCGCCTGTCCTGCAAATGCGACGAACACGGTCATGCCGTGCCGCCAGTCGCCTCATCCATTCCCCAAACATCGCCAGCCAGCGCCCCGCGCTAGACTGCCCATTCAGCCGAGCCACAGGAGCCCGCCATGAGCGAATTCAAACGTATCCCCCCGGAACAGGCCCAGGCCCTGCGCGAACAAGGCGCAGTGGTGGTCGACGTCCGCGACCCGGCCACTTTTGCCGCCCTGCACATCGCAGGCTCGAAGCATCTGGACAATCATTCCCTGCACGCTTTCATCCAGGGCGCCGACCTCGATGCACCGACCGTGGTGGTCTGCTATCACGGCAATTCCAGCCAGGGCGCGGCCGCCTACCTGATCAGCCAGGGCTTCTCCGACGTCTACAGCATGGATGGCGGATTCGAGCTGTGGCGTACGACATATCCTGCGGAAACGGCGCAAGGCACCACTGAATAATTTTTTTGTAACGTTGAAGGCCCCGGCTCCCGCGGGCTGGCGCGGTGGCAGACGAACGGTCTGCCACAACTAATTGCGTATCTCGCCTTTACCTGCCGAATTCCCAACTATCCTTAAGCGCAGGCCATCCAAAACAGGGGAGAGCCGGTACACCGGCGCACGGGTCATCGGGAGTAGCTTTCGGAGTAGTCAGCTCCGGGAGAGTTCTGGGGGGTAAACAGCAATCGCCTGTTCGGTTGCTGCCAGCATCGACTGAGTGATCCGGCGTCGGCTCCACGTATCGAGCGAGGTGACGTCATGAGTATCTTTAGCCACTTCCAACAACGCTTCGAGTCCACACGCCAGGAAGAACTCTCTCTGCAAGAGTATCTGGAACTGTGCAAAAAAGACCGTAGCGCCTACGCTTCCGCCGCCGAGCGTCTGCTGCTGGCCATCGGTGAACCGGAACTGCTCGACACCTCGACCAACTCGAGACTGTCGCGCATCTTCTCCAACAAGGTCATCCGCCGCTATCCGGCCTTTGAAGACTTCCACGGGATGGAAGAATGCATCGACCAGATCGTGTCGTATTTCCGCCATGCCGCTCAGGGCCTGGAAGAGAAGAAACAGATCCTTTACCTGCTCGGCCCTGTCGGTGGTGGTAAATCGTCCCTGGCCGAGAAGCTCAAGCAACTGATGGAAAAAGTGCCCTTCTATGCCATCAAGGGTTCGCCGGTTTTCGAGTCGCCCCTGGGTCTGTTCAACTCCACTGAAGATGGAGCGATCCTCGAGGAAGACTTCGGCATTCCACGGCGCTACCTCAACACTATCATGTCGCCATGGGCGACCAAGCGCCTGGCCGAATTCGGTGGCGACATCAGTCAGTTCCGCGTGGTGAAACTCTATCCGTCGATCCTCAACCAGATCGCCGTGGCCAAGACCGAACCTGGCGACGAAAACAACCAGGACATCTCGGCGCTGGTGGGTAAGGTCGATATCCGCAAGCTGGAAGAATTCCCACAGAACGACGCTGATGCATACAGCTACTCGGGCGCCCTGTGCCGGTCCAACCAGGGCCTGATGGAATTCGTCGAAATGTTCAAGGCACCGATCAAGGTGCTGCACCCACTGCTGACCGCCACCCAGGAAGGCAACTACAACAGTACCGAAGGCCTCGGCGCGATTCCGTTCACCGGGATCCTGCTGGCGCACTCCAACGAATCGGAGTGGCACACCTTCCGCAACAACAAGAACAACGAAGCCTTCATCGACCGGATCTACATCGTCAAAGTGCCGTACTGCCTGCGGGTCAGTGACGAAGTGAAGATCTACGACAAGCTGCTGTTCAACAGTTCGCTGGCCAAGGCGCATTGCGCGCCGGATACCCTGAAGATGCTGGCCCAGTTCACCGTGCTCTCGCGCCTCAAGGAGCCGGAAAACTCCAACATCTACTCGAAGATGCGCGTGTACGACGGCGAAAATCTCAAGGACACTGATCCGAAAGCCAAGTCGATCCAGGAATACCGCGACAATGCGGGCGTCGACGAAGGCATGAACGGACTCTCGACCCGCTTCGCGTTCAAGATCCTGTCGAAGGTGTTCAACTTCGATCCGCACGAAATCGCCGCCAACCCGGTGCACTTGCTCTACGTGCTGGAACAACAGATCGAACAGGAACAGTTCCAGGCCGAGACTCGCGAACGCTATCTGCGCTTCCTCAAGGAGTACCTGGCACCGCGCTACATCGAATTCATCGGCAAGGAGATCCAGACCGCCTACCTCGAGTCCTACAGCGAGTACGGCCAGAACATCTTCGATCGTTATGTGCTGTACGCCGACTTCTGGATCCAGGATCAGGAATACCGCGACCCGGAAACCGGCGAGATCCTCAACCGCGTAGCATTGAACGAAGAACTGGAGAAAATCGAAAAACCGGCCGGCATCAGCAATCCGAAGGATTTCCGCAACGAAATCGTCAACTTCGTACTGCGTGCCCGGGCCAACAACAACGGCAAGAACCCGACCTGGCTCAGCTACGAAAAACTGCGGGTGGTCATCGAGAAGAAAATGTTCTCCAACACCGAGGACCTACTGCCAGTCATCAGCTTCAATGCCAAGGCCAGCAAAGAGGACCAGCAGAAACACAACGACTTCGTCACACGGATGGTCGAGCGGGGCTACACCGACAAACAGGTACGACTGCTGTCCGAGTGGTACCTGCGGGTCAGAAAATCACAATAACCCGCTGCCGGTCAGACCGGTTGTCGTCAGCCAGAGGCCTGTGTATGCATTTTCTGTTACACAGGCCTCTGGAAGGTGTTCGAAAGTCGGTAGCGAGTTCAGGCAGCATTCAAAGCGCTTGGGGGAGCGTTCAATATCCCCCGGCTCTCGGTTCGATGCTGTATCACCGCTCGCCCCTTTCAGGACAGCTTCTAAGGAGCAGTCATGAGCTATGTGATCGACCGACGTCTCAATGGCAAGAACAAGAGCACGGTGAACCGCCAGCGGTTTCTGCGGCGCTACCGTGATCACATCAAAAAGGCTGTCGAAGAGGCGGTCAGCCGGCGCTCCATTACCGATATGGAACACGGCGAACAAATCAGCATTCCCGGCCGCGACATCGACGAGCCGGTGCTTCATCACGGTCGCGGTGGCAAGCAGACGGTCGTGCACCCGGGCAACAAGGAATTCACCAGCGGCGAACATATCGCCCGTCCACCGGGAGGTGGTGGCGGCCGAGGCCCCGGCAAGGCTGGCAATTCCGGCGAAGGGATGGACGAATTCGTCTTCCAGATCACCCAGGAAGAATTTCTCGAATTCATGTTCGAGGACCTCGAACTGCCCAACCTGGTCAAGCGCAACCTGACCGGCACCGACACCTTCAAGACCGTGCGCGCCGGGATCAGCAACGAGGGCAACCCGTCGCGGATCAACATCATCCGCACCCTGCGTTCAGCCCACGCCCGGCGAATCGCCCTGTCCGGCAGCAGCCGGGCAAAACTGCGCGAAGCAAAAGAGGAACTTCTGCGACTCAAGCAGGAAGAACCGGACAACTTCGGCGATATTCAGGAAATCGAAGCAGAAATCGAAAAACTCAGCGCGCGTATTCACCGCATACCGTTTCTCGACACATTCGACCTCAAGTACAACCTGCTCATCAAGCAACCCAACCCCAGTTCCAAGGCCGTGATGTTCTGCCTGATGGACGTGTCCGGCTCGATGACCCAGGCGACCAAGGACATCGCCAAGCGCTTCTTTATCCTGCTGTACCTGTTTCTCAAGCGTAACTACGAAAAGATCGACGTCGTGTTCATCCGCCATCACACCAGCGCCCGCGAAGTGGATGAAGAGGAGTTTTTCTACTCCCGGGAAACCGGCGGCACCATCGTCTCCAGCGCCCTGAAACTGATGCAGGAGATCATGGCCGAGCGTTATCCGAGCAACGAGTGGAACATCTACGCCGCCCAGGCCTCCGACGGTGACAACTGGAACGACGACTCTCCGATCTGCCGCGACATCCTGATCAACCAGATCATGCCATTCGTGCAGTACTACACTTACGTTGAGATCACCCCGCGCGAACACCAGGCCCTGTGGTTCGAGTACGAGCGCATCGCCGAAGCCTTTTCCGACACTTTTGCCCAGCAACAACTGGTCTCGGCCGGGGATATCTATCCGGTCTTCCGTGAACTCTTCCAGCGCAGGTTAGTGACATGACCGCCAAAGAGCAGAAACGCCAACCCATTTCCACCGGCTCCGAATGGACGTTCGAGCTGATCCAGGCCTACGACCGCGAAATCAGTCGTATTGCGGCCGGCTACGCACTCGATACGTACCCCAACCAGATCGAAGTGATCACCGCCGAACAGATGATGGACGCCTACGCCTCGGTCGGTATGCCGCTGGGTTATCACCACTGGTCCTACGGCAAGCACTTCCTCAGCACCGAAAAGTCCTACACCCGCGGCCAGATGGGGCTGGCGTACGAGATCGTGATCAACTCCGACCCATGCATCGCCTACCTGATGGAAGAAAACACCATCTGCATGCAGGCGCTGGTGGTGGCCCATGCCTGCTACGGGCACAACAGCTTTTTCAAAGGCAACTACCTGTTCCGCACCTGGACTGACGCCAGTTCGATCATCGACTACCTGGTGTTTGCCAAGCAGTACATCATGCAGTGCGAAGAGCGCCACGGTATCGACGCGGTCGAGGACCTGCTCGACTCCTGCCATGCGCTGATGAACTATGGTGTCGACCGCTACAAACGCCCCTATCCGATCTCCGCGGAAGAAGAACGTCGCCGGCAAAAGGACCGGGAAGAACATCTACAGAAACAGATCAACGATCTGTGGCGCACCATTCCCAAGGGCGCGGACAAGTACAGCGACAAGGACAACGCACGCTTCCCCGCCGAACCTCAGGAAAACATCCTGTACTTCATCGAAAAACACGCGCCGCTGCTGGAGCCATGGCAGCGGGAAATCGTGCGCATCGTGCGCAAGATCGCCCAGTATTTTTATCCACAGCGCCAGACCCAGGTGATGAACGAGGGCTGGGCCACGTTCTGGCACTACACCTTGATGAACGACCTGTACGACGAAGGCCTGGTCACCGACGGCTTCATGATGGAGTTCCTGACATCCCACACCAGCGTGGTCTTTCAGCCGGGCTTCGACAGCCCTTACTACAGCGGAATCAACCCCTACACTCTCGGGTTTGCCATGTACCGGGACATCCGGCGCATGTGCGAAGAACCCACCGAGGAAGATCGCCGCTGGTTCCCGGAAATTGCCGGCACCGACTGGCTGGCAGCCATCAAGTTCGCCATGAGCAGCTTCAAGGATGAGAGCTTCATCCTGCAGTACCTGTCGCCCAAGGTGATCCGCGACCTGAAGCTGTTCAGCATTCTCGATGACGACCAGAAGGACGACCTGCTGGTGCCCGCCATCCACGACGAAGGAGGCTACCGCATCATCCGTGAAACCCTCGCGGCACAGTACAACCTGGGAAATCGCGAGCCCAACGTGCAGATCTACAGCATCGACCGGCGTGGTGACCGCTCCCTGACCCTGCGTCACCAGCAACACGACCGCAAACCGCTGGGAGAGTCCACCGAGGAAGTGCTCAAGCACTTGCACCGCCTCTGGGGTTTCGACATTCACCTGGAAACCCTGCAGGGCGATCAGGTCATGAAAACCCATCATGTGCCGCCCAGAAGCGAGCACAGCGAAGGCGATTACGGCCGCCTGGACCTGGCCGTCATCCATCTTTGATCCGGTTTGTGCCTCCGAAAGCTCGATGCAACGGTTATCCTGTCGAGCTAACGGAGGTTTTTTATGCGTATTTATAAAGTCGGTGGTGCGGTACGTGATCGCCTGCTGGGCAAACCGGTTACCGATATCGACTGGGTCGTGGTCGGCGCGACGACCGAAGAGATGCTCGCCAAGGGCTTTCGCCCGGTGGGCGCGGATTTCCCGGTATTCCTTCATCCCAAAAGCGGTGAGGAGTACGCCCTCGCCCGCACCGAGCGCAAAAGCGGGCGCGGTTACGGCGGGTTCACTTTTCACGCCAGCCCTGAAGTCACCCTCGAAGAAGACCTGATCCGTCGCGACCTGACCATCAATGCCATGGCCGAAGACGATCAGCAGAACCTGACCGACCCGTACCACGGCCAGCGCGACCTCGAAGCACGCCTGCTTCGTCACGTTTCCCCGGCATTTGCCGAAGATCCGCTCCGGGTCCTGCGTGTTGCCCGCTTCGCGGCGCGCTACGCGACGCTGGGTTTTACCGTCGCCACGGAAACCCTGGAACTGATGCGCCAACTCAGCGAGTCAGGCGAGCTTGAAGCACTGACCCCGGAGCGCAGCTGGAAGGAAATTTCCCGCGCCCTGATGGAAGATCAGCCACAGGTGTTTGTTGAGGTTTTACGCGCATGCGACGCACTCAAGGTCCTGATGCCCGAGGTCGACGCGCTGTTTGGCATACCGCAACCACCCGCCCATCACCCGGAAATCGATACAGGCGCACATACCCTGAGCGTGTTGCAGCAAGCGGCGCTGCACAAACAGCCGTTGACCGTGCGCTGGGCGTGCCTGCTGCACGACCTGGGCAAGGGCCTGACGCCAGAGGAGGAATGGCCGCGACACATTGCCCACGAGCTCAAGGGGCTGAAGCTGATCAAAGCGGTCAATGAACGCTTCAAGGTACCGAGGGACTGCCAGGAACTGGCTCTGCTGGTGGGCGAATATCACACCCACGGACATCGCGCCCTTGAGCTGAAGCCATCGACACTGCTCGAATTGCTGCAAAGCTTCGACATTTACCGTCGGCCACAGCGGTTCGAGGAGTTCATCGCGGCATGCGAGATGGATGCGCGTGGGCGCAAAGGGCTGGAGGAAAGAAGTTATCCACAGGCGGATTATTTACGTGGCGCGGCAACTGCGGCTCGCAGCGTGGCGGTTCAGCCTTTGTTGGAGAAAGGCTTCAAGGGGCCGGAGCTGGGGGAGGAGATCAAGCGTGAGCGGCTCAAGGCGCTGAAGGCTTACAAAGAGGCGGCGCCTGTCTGAAAAGCATCGCGAGCAAGCCCGCTCCCACAGGAATTGCATCTTACCTGTGGGAGCGGGCTTGCTCGCGAAGGCGTCAGTCCGATCACATCAAATCTGAAGGTGTCAGCTGCTCACCACGCCATTCGAAAGCCACCGGCGCCAACACCTGATCGATCTGCGCTTCACCCCACAGGGTCGCAAAGCTCTTGCCTACACCCAGATGCACCCGATCAGGCGCAATCAACGACAACGGCCACAAAACGAACGCATTTTTCAGAATTTCTGCCCGCGGCAAGATCAAGCCATCGAAGTTGCCCACCAGGTCACCGAACAACAACACGTCGATATCCAGCGGTAAACCTCGGCGATCCGGTGCGTAACGACCGTTATCCGCCTCGATGAACTTAAGTCGACGATCAAGTTCCATCAGCGGCAGGTCGGTATACGCCGACACCACGAAATTGAAGAACGGTCCGCTCTTGATGCCCACCGGCTGGCTTTCGAACACCGCCGAACAGCGGATATCCACAAGGAACGCCGCCAATGCATCGAGCCCCGCCCGCAAATGGGCTTCGCGCTCGATATTGCTACCGAGCCCGAGGTACACCTGAGTCAGCGACATCCGCGCTCGATCTCCACGCCCACACCGCCGGTGGCAGCCGGGACAGCACCGGGCTTGGTCAGCTTCAGGCGCATCCAGGTGATCTTGAATTCGCTCATCAGCACTTCAACCAGGCGCTCGGCAAAGGTTTCCACCAGCTGGAATTGCGCCTGCTCGGCAAATGCCTGGATGCGCGAGGAAACACTGGCGTAGTCGAGCGCCAGGGTCAGGTCATCACCGGCTGCGGCCGGGCGATTATCCCAGGCGAAGCTCAGATCAAGACGCAAGCACTGTCGGATGCCTCGTTCCCAGTCGTAGGCACCAATCACCGTGTCGACTTCCAGGCCCTCGATAAACACTCTGTCCAAGCACTTCTCTCCGCTACACGACAAGGGCGCAATGCGCCGTTAGAATCAGGGCTTCCTCGCCCGGAATAGTTAGCATGTTTTGGTTATTGGCGATCCTCGCCTACCTGCTCGGCTCTCTGTCCTTTGCCATTTTGCTCAGCCGCCTGACCGGTAACCCCGATCCGCGAATGAGTGGCTCGGGCAATGCCGGTGCCACCAACATGTTGCGCCTGGCCGGCAAGAAACTCGCCATCCTGACCCTGCTCGGCGACCTTTGCAAAGGCCTGCTGCCGGTACTGATTGCGCGTCTTGCGGGCCTTTCGCAGCAGGAACAGGCCTGGATCGGCGTCTATGCCGTCATCGGCCATCTGTTTCCGTTGTACTTCCGCTTTCGCGGCGGCAAGGGTGTCGCCACCGCCGCCGGCATGTTGTTGGGACTGTACCCGCCCGCAGCCCTTCTGGCGGTCTGCGCCTGGCTCTTGACGTTCTACCTGACCCGCACCAGCTCCCTGGCCGCCCTCATCGCCACACCGCTGACCCTGCCGTTGCTGGCCTGGCAAGAACCGGCCGCGCTGCTACCCATGAGCGCGCTCACCGGGCTGATCGTCTGGCGTCATCGCGGCAATCTACGCGACCTGTTTGCCGGGCGCGAACGGCATTTCTAGCGGCCGGACATGAGCACCGCTCATCACAATGCGGTCAACTGCTCCATCGGCCAACGCGCCTGCACGCTGATCGCCAGGCTTTCCTGCTGGCCGACCTGCAATCGCTGGCAGCCGGCAAAGGCGATCATTGCGCCATTATCGGTGCAGAACTCAGGGCGCGCATAAAACACGTCGCCCTTCATGTCGCCGAGCATCTTCTCCAAAGAAGAGCGCAACGCCTTGTTGGCGCTGACGCCTCCAGCGATCACCAGGCGCTTCATTCCTGCCTGCTTGAGGGCACGCTTGCACTTGATGGTCAAAGTCTCCACCACGGCCTGCTGGAACGCCAGCGAGATGTCGCAACGGGCTTGTTCGCTGTCGTCCCCGGCGCTGACGCACTGCTGCCAGGTGTTCAACGCAAAGGTTTTCAGGCCACTGAAGCTGAAATCCAGACCCGGACGGTCGCACATCGGACGCGGGAAGACGAAACGCCCTGCAACGCCCTGTTCTGCAAGGCGAGCGATCTCCGGTCCGCCCGGATAATTGAGGCCCATCATCTTGGCCGTCTTGTCGAAGGCCTCGCCAGCGGCGTCATCCAGGGTCTCGCCCAGGAGCGTGTATTGACCGATTCCGTCGACCTGAACCAGTTGCGTGTGACCACCCGACACCAACAAAGCGACGAACGGAAATTCCGGTGGTTGCGGCTCCAGCATCGGCGCCAGCAAATGACCTTCCATGTGATGCACGCCGAGGGCCGGAATGCCCCAGGCAAAGGCCAGCGCCTGAGCGCAGGAAGCCCCTACCAGCAAGGCACCGACCAGGCCAGGACCCGCGGTGTAGGCGATCGCATCGATCTCGGTCGGCACGCAGTCGGCCTCGGCCAACACCTGACGAATCAAGGGCAGCATGCGTTTGACGTGATCGCGCGAAGCCAGCTCCGGAACCACGCCACCATAGGCGCGGTGCAGGTCGATCTGACTGAACAATGCGTCGGCCAGCAGGCCGCGCTCACTGTCATATAATGCGACACCGGTTTCGTCGCAGGAGGTTTCTAATCCCAGTACTAGCATGGGTTTGCGCCTTGTTTAGGCTGAATTCGAAGGCGCGCATAATAGTCGTCGCGTGATGCCCCGACCAGCGGTTTTCGATCAGAGGCTTTGCATTCCGAGCGATGAGGGGTTAACATCCGCAACCCTTAAAAACCGACGTCTTCAAGTGCTCTTTTGCCGCGAGGATGTTGACCCCGGTAATGAATGAAGGTAGCTCTGGATGCCAGCCGTCAAAGTAAAAGAGAACGAACCCTTCGACGTAGCTCTGCGTCGTTTCAAGCGCTCCTGCGAAAAAGCCGGTGTACTGGCTGAAGTTCGTAGCCGCGAATTTTACGAGAAGCCAACTTCTGAGCGTAAGCGCAAAGCAGCAGCCGCTGTTAAGCGTCACGCCAAGAAAGTTCAGCGCGAACAGCGCCGCGCCGTTCGTCTGTACTAATACACAGACGATCGTAGCAAGCTTCTGCCAAGCCCGGCCCTCAGCCGGGCTTATGGCATTTGCGTAAAACGCTTGATGCTTCACCGTCAAAGCCGCAGACGCGACCGAGACAAATCTGCTTCACCGCGTCAGACCTGGCTCTTTTGCCAGCGGTGCACGTCTTTTCTGACGAGCCTTTCAAGGCTACTGACGAGCACACCCACTGATTCCTCTCACGACGATCAGCCCAAGGCACCTGCTTGCGTGCCAGTTGATGAGCTATCCGGGGCCTATGATTGGCCACAGCGGATTCAGCGCAACACATTCAAACAGTCGAATACTGATTGGCATTAACGTCAGTGGATTTTCGGCAGATACACTTCCCGACAGCGATTACGCAGACGACACTGGTCGAGCCGCACACTTTGCGCGCCTCAAACAATGACCGCGTTCGATCGCCGCACGTTTCGGGCTCCTTTCAGCGCAGATGACGAGAACGCCATGGCCGGGCTAATTCCCCAGAGCTTCATTGACGACCTTCTGAACCGCACCGACATCGTCGATGTGGTCAGCTCGCGCCTGCAATTGAAAAAGGCCGGCAAGAACCACACCGCCTGCTGCCCGTTCCACAAGGAAAAGACTCCGTCGTTCAGCGTCAGCCCCGACAAGCAGTTCTATTACTGCTTCGGCTGCGGCGCTGGCGGCAACGCCCTCGGCTTCATCATGGACCACGACAACCTGGATTTCGTCCAGGCTGTCGAAGAACTGGCCAAAGCCGCCGGCATGGAAATCCCCCGCGAAGAAAGCGGCCGCCCGCACAAACCGCGACAGCCAACCGATTCGCCGCTGTATCCGCTACTCAGCGCCGCTGCCGACTTTTATCGCCAGGCCCTGAAAAGCCACCCATCGCGCAAGGCCGCCGTGGAATACCTGAAAGGTCGCGGACTGACCGGCGAAATCGCCCGGGACTTCGGCCTGGGTTTTGCTCCGCCTGGCTGGGACAACCTGTTCAAGCACTTGAGCAGCGATACCCTGCAACAAAAAGCCATGATCGATGCCGGCCTGCTGATCGAAAACGCCGAAAGCGGTAAACGCTACGACCGCTTCCGCGACCGCGTGATGTTTCCGATCCGCGACAGTCGCGGGCGCGTCATCGCCTTTGGCGGCCGGGTATTGGGCGACGACAAGCCGAAGTACCTGAACTCCCCGGAAACCCCGGTTTTTCATAAAGGCCAGGAACTCTACGGCCTGTACGAAGCGCGCAAGACTAACCGCAACCTCGACGAGATCATCGTCGTCGAGGGTTACATGGACGTCATTGCCCTGGCCCAGCAAGGCCTGCGCAATGCTGTCGCGACCCTGGGCACCGCTACCAGCGAGGAACACCTCAAGCGGCTGTTTCGCGTCGTACCCAGCGTGCTGTTCTGCTTCGACGGCGACCAGGCCGGCCGCAATGCGGCATGGCGGGCGCTGGAGGCGACACTGTCGAGCTTGCAGGACGGTCGTCGTGCACGCTTTCTGTTCCTTCCCGAAGGCGAGGACCCGGACACCCTGGTCCGCTCCGAAGGCACCGATGCCTTCCGTGCCCGGATCAACCAGCACGCGCAGCCTCTGGCCGATTACTTCTTCCAGCAACTGACGGAAGAAGCCGACCCGCGCTCGCTTGAGGGCAAAGCCCATATGGCCACCCTCGCCGCACCGCTGATCGACAAAGTCCCAGGCGCCAACCTGCGCACCTTGATGCGTCAACGCCTGAGCGAAATCACCGGCCTGAGCGGCGAAGCGGTGAGCCAACTGGCACAAAGCGCCCCGCAAGAAGCACCGCCGGCCTACGACCCGGGCATCGATTACGACGCAATGCCTGATTACAGCGACTATCATCAGCCGCAGGCACAGGAAATGTATGTGCCGCAGCAGGAATGGACGCCGAAGAAACCCGGTGCAGGAGGCAAGAAATGGGACAAAAAACCGTGGGACAAGAATGGCAAGCGGGGCGGTGATCGCGATCAACCCCGCGCGCCACGGGTGCCCGCCGCCGTAGAACCGCCGACCCTCGCCGCCTTGCGCACGTTGCTGCATCACCCGCAACTGGCGAAAAAAGTCGAGGATGCCGGGCACTTCGCCGCCGAAGATCACACCAACACACAACTGCTGGTGGCGCTGCTCGAAGCCGTGCAGAAGAATCCCAAGCTAAACTCAATTCAACTGATTGCGCGCTGGCACGGCACAGAACAAGGCCGCCTGCTCAAGGCGCTGGCCGAAAAGGAATGGCTGATTGATGGAGATAACCTTGAACAACAGTTTTTCGACACCATTACTAGCTTGTCTGCCCGCCAACGCGAGCGAAACCTGGAACAACTTCTGCGAAAAGCGCGTCAAAGCGAATTGACCAGCGAAGAGAAAAATCAACTGCGCGACCTCTTGAGTCGCAATGTTTCCGCAACAAACCCGACCTCAACTGGCGCGTGAGGTCATAGCTCAGGTATAATCCTCGGCTTGTTTTTTGCCCGCCAAGACCTTCAGTGGATAGGGTGTTATGTCCGGAAAAGCGCAACAGCAGTCTCGTATCAAAGAGTTGATCACACTTGGTCGTGAGCAGGGCTACCTGACTTACGCGGAGGTCAACGACCACCTGCCGGAGGATATTTCAGATCCGGAACAGGTGGAAGACATCATCCGCATGATCAATGACATGGGGATCAACGTATTCGAGGTTGCGCCAGATAAGGATTCCCTTATGCTGGCCGACGCCGATACCGACGAAGCCGCAGCCGAAGAGGCCGCTGCAGCGTTGGCTGCGGTCGAGACCGACATTGGTCGCACTACTGACCCGGTGCGCATGTACATGCGCGAAATGGGTACGGTGGAGCTCCTCACGCGTGAAGGCGAAATCGAAATCGCCAAGCGTATTGAAGAGGGCATCCGTGAGGTGATGAGCGCAATCGCGCACTTCCCTGGCACGGTTGATCATATTCTCTCCGAGTACACCCGCGTCACCACCGAAGGTGGCCGCCTGTCCGACGTCCTGAGCGGTTATATCGACCCGGACGACGGCATCGCGCCGCCTGCGGCAGAAGTGCCGCCGCCGGTTGACGCGAAAGCCGTCAAGGCGGATGACGATTCCGACGACGACGACGCCGAAGCCTCGGATGACGAGGAAGAAGCCGAAAGCGGTCCGGATCCGGTCATCGCTGCACAGCGCTTCGGTGCTGTGGCCGATCAGATGGAAATCACCCGCAAGGCGCTGAAAAAGCACGGTCGCAACAACAAGGCAACGATTGCCGAACTGTTGGCCCTGGCCGAGCTGTTCATGCCGATCAAACTGGTGCCGAAGCAATTCGAAGGCTTGGTCGAGCGTGTTCGCAGTGCCCTGGATCGCCTGCGTCAGCAAGAGCGCGCAATCATGCAGCTCTGCGTTCGTGATGCACGCATGCCGCGTGCCGACTTCCTGCGCCAGTTCCCGGGTAACGAAGTCGACGAAAGCTGGAGTGATGCCCTGGCCAAAGGCAAAGGCAAATACGCTGAAGCCATTGGTCGTCTGCAGCCGGACATCATCCGTTGCCAGCAGAAGCTGACCGCGCTGGAAACCGAAACTGGCTTGACCATCGCCGAGATCAAGGACATCAACCGTCGCATGTCGATCGGTGAGGCCAAGGCCCGCCGCGCGAAGAAAGAGATGGTTGAAGCCAACTTGCGCCTGGTGATCTCGATCGCCAAGAAGTACACCAACCGTGGCCTGCAATTCCTCGATCTGATCCAGGAAGGCAACATCGGCTTGATGAAAGCGGTAGACAAGTTCGAATACCGTCGCGGCTACAAGTTCTCGACTTATGCCACCTGGTGGATCCGTCAGGCGATCACTCGCTCGATCGCCGACCAGGCCCGCACCATCCGTATTCCGGTGCACATGATCGAGACGATCAACAAGCTCAACCGCATTTCCCGCCAGATGCTGCAGGAAATGGGTCGCGAACCGACCCCGGAAGAGCTGGGCGAACGCATGGAAATGCCTGAGGACAAGATCCGCAAGGTATTGAAGATCGCTAAAGAGCCGATCTCCATGGAAACCCCGATCGGTGATGACGAAGACTCCCACCTGGGTGACTTCATCGAAGACTCGACCATGCAGTCGCCAATCGATGTTGCAACCGTTGAGAGCCTTAAAGAAGCGACTCGCGAAGTACTGTCCGGCCTCACTGCCCGTGAAGCCAAGGTACTGCGCATGCGCTTCGGTATCGACATGAATACCGACCACACCCTCGAAGAGGTTGGTAAGCAGTTCGACGTGACCCGTGAGCGGATTCGTCAGATTGAAGCCAAGGCGCTGCGCAAGCTGCGCCACCCGACGAGAAGCGAGCATCTGCGCTCCTTCCTCGACGAGTGATCACAGAACCCCCGGCCCAGGCCGGGGGTTTTGCTTTGTACAGATTAAATCCCCCCGCTCCCCCCCCTCCGCCCAGTAGCCGTCTACACTCGAAACATTCCCCCGAGCCATAACGAGACCGTTATGCCCAGACTGCCGACCGTGCTTTTTTTGCTGTCGCTGATGACCTGGACCGCAACGGCTGGCGCTCTGACTCTCACTGACGATGAACGTAGCTGGCTGGCGGCTCACCCGGAATTGCGCCTGGGTGTCGATGCGTCGTGGCCGCCCTTCGAGTTTCGTGACGATGAGGGCCGCTACCAGGGCCTTGCCGCGGATTACATCGAGGTCATCCGCAAAAGGCTGGCAACCCGGCTCACGCCCATCGAGCCGGTGAGTTGGACCGCCGTCCTGGAACAAGCCAAAAAGGGTAAACTGGACCTGCTGCCTGGCATCATGTCGACCCCTGAACGCCAGAAATACCTGTCGTTCACTCGCCCCTATCTGGATTTTCCGATTGTCATCCTGGCCCATGTCGGGGGCCCCCAGCCACATAACCTGAAAGACCTGTACGGCCTGAAAATCGCCGTGGTGGAAAACTACGCCCCCCACGAACTGCTGCGCACCCACCATCCCGATTTGAACCTGGTGGCGATGCCCAACGTCAGTTCGGCGCTGCAGGCGCTGGCCATCGACGAAGTAGACGCCGTGGTAGGCGATCTGGCTTCCAGCGTCTGGAGCCTGCGCCAACTCAAGCTCGACGGGTTGTATGTCAGCGGTGAAACCCCCTATCGCTATCAACTGGCCATGGGTGTACCCCGCAGCAACAAGATGCTGGTCGGCATTCTCGACAAAGTCCTGGCGGACATGAGCCCCGCTGAAATCAGCGCCATTCAGGAGCATTGGGTCGGCAACGTCCTCGATCATCGAACGTTCTGGAGTGACCTGCTGGTGTATGGCCTGCCCGGATTGCTGCTGCTGACTACCGTGTTGGCGGTGGTTATCCGCATCAATCGCCGCTTGAGCTCGGAAATCGCCCGCCGGGTCGACCTTGAACAGGAACTGCGCAGCAGCGAATACCACTACCGTGGCCTGGTGGAGAGCCTGTCGGCCATCGCCTGGGAAGCAAAAGTCACCGACTTCACCTACAGCTATGTATCGCCCCACGCCGAAGACCTTCTCGGTTATCCCCTGTCCCATTGGCTGATTCCGGGCTTCTGGCGCAACATCATTCACCCCGCCGACCTGACCCGTGCCCAGACCTTCTGCGATCACGAAGTGCTGGCCGGGCGCGATCACCGACTCGACTACCGGGTGATCACCGCCGACGGCCGCTGCCTGTGGGTGCGCGATATCGTCAGCCTGATCGAACACGGGCATGAGCCGGTGCTGCGCGGGTTGATGATCGATATCACCGACGCCAAGCGCACCGAAGAAGCATTGCGCCTGTCGGAACAGAAATTCGCATCCGTGTTCCAGCAATGCCCGGACATGCTGGTGATCGCGCGCCTGAGCGACGGCTGCCTGCTGGAAGTCAACGAAGCGTTCGAAGAACAGATCGGCCTCAAGGCCGAGGACGTCATTGGCCAGACTGCCACCAACCTGAACATCTGGGGGATTCCCGGTGTTGGGCCGGGCCTGTTGCAACGCTTGCAGGCCGGCAGCATCCGCAACCTGGAAATGCCCTTTCGTCGTAGCAACGGCCAGGTGTTTACCGGCCTGATCTCCGCCGAACCGTTCAACCTCGACATGACACCGGCGCTGGTGGTCGTGGTGCGGGATATCACCCAGCTCAAGGAAACCCAGCAACAGCTGCAAACTTCCGAAGAAAAATTCGCCAAGGCCTTCCACGCCTCTCCCGACGGTTTGCTGCTGTCTCGGCAAAGTGATGGCTTGCTGTTGGAGGTCAACGATGGTTTTAGCCGCATCACCGGGTTCAACAGCGCCATGTCGGTAGATCGTTCGGCGCTGGACCTGGGAATCTGGGTCAACCTCAATGAACGCAAGCAAATGCTCGACCTGCTGCACCGAGACGGTTTTGTCCGCGACTTCAGCTGCCATATCCGCCGCAGCGACGGACAGATCCGCCTCTGTGAAGTGTCCAGCCGTCCGCTGCCGATTGGCGATGAAGACTGCATGCTGACCATCGCCCGGGACATCACCGAGCGGCACCTGATGCAGGAAAAACTGCAACAGGCCGCCACCGTGTTCGAAAGCACCGCCGAAGGCGTGTTGATCACCGATACCCAACAGCACATCAGCGCGGTCAACCGTGCATTCACCGAAATCACAGGTTACAGCGAAAACGAAGCCCTGGGCCACACGCCACGCCTGCTCGCCTCAGGCCTGCATGACAGCGCGTTCTACGCGGCCATGTGGCATCAATTGACCGCCGAAGGTCATTGGCAGGGCGAGATTTCCAATCGGCGCAAGAATGGCGAACTGTATCCGAGCTGGCTGACCATCAGTGCCGTGCGCAACCGCGACAAGTTCATCACCCACTTTGTCGCGGTGTTCGCCGACATTTCCAGCCTCAAGCATGCCCAGGCCAAACTCGACTACCAGGCGCACCACGACCCGCTGACCGGCCTGCCGAACCGCACGCTGTTCGAAAGCCGCTTGCTGACGGCGCTCAACAACCAACAGGAAAACGGCGGCCAGGGCGCCGTGCTGTTCCTCGACCTTGACCGCTTCAAGCACATCAACGACAGCCTCGGCCACCCGGTCGGCGATCTGCTGCTCAAGGGCATTGCCGTACGTCTCAAGGAGCAGTTGCGTGACATCGACACCGTGGCGCGTCTGGGGGGTGACGAATTCATCATTCTATTGCCGGGCCTGCAACAATCCAGCGATGCCGACCACATCGCCACCAAATTGCTCAATTGTTTCGCCGCGCCGTTCCAGGCTGGCGAACACGAGTTTTTCATCAGCGCCAGTATCGGCACCAGCCTCTATCCGAAGGATGGCTGCGACGTTGCCACACTGATCAAGAACGCCGACGCCGCGATGTACCGCTCCAAGGCCAAGGGCCGCAACCGCGTCGAAAGCTACACCCGCGACCTCACCGCCCAAGCCAGCGAACGCGTGGCGCTGGAACACGAACTGCGCCGCGCCATCGAACGCAACGAGTTGCACCTGTGCTACCAACCGAAAATCAGCCTCGTGGACTACAGCCTGGTCGGCGCCGAAGCCCTGATCCGCTGGCGCCATCCGACCTTTGGCGACGTGCCGCGGGAACACTTCATCCCGCTGGCCGAAGAAAACGGCATGATCCTGCAAATCGGCGACTGGGTCCTGGAAACCGCCTGCCGGCAGATGGCCGAATGGCACCGGCTGTACGACAGTCCCGGCCCGCTGTCGGTCAACCTTGCCGGCGCCCAATTGCGCCAACCCAATCTGCTGGGCCGTATCGAACAGTTGCTCAAGGACAACGGTCTCAACCCCGGTTTCCTGCAACTGGAAATCACCGAAAACTTCATCATGAGCCAGGCCGAGGAAGCCCTGGCGGTGCTGCATCAACTCAAAAAACTGGGCGTGCAACTGGCCATCGATGACTTCGGTACCGGTTACTCGTCCCTGAGCTACCTCAAGCGTCTGCCACTGGACATCCTCAAGATCGACCAGTCCTTCGTCCGCGGCCTGCCGGACGATCCCCACGATGCGGCGATCGTACGCGCCATCATCGCGCTCGGACGCAGCATGCCATTCACCGTGATTGCCGAAGGGGTCGAGACCCTGGCACAACAGCAATTCCTCGCTGCCGAGGGCTGTGAACAAATCCAGGGCTACATCGTCAGCCTGCCCCTGCCACCCGACGAATTTGCCGCGACGTTTCTTCGTACAACCGTATTGGATTTTTCGGATAGCACAGCCGCGAAACCATCGCTATAATCCGCGACCTACTGAGGGCCTATAGCTCAGTTGGTTAGAGCAGAGGACTCATAATCCTTTGGTCCACGGTTCAAGTCCGTGTGGGCCCACCAAACAAGAAAGCCGCGTTTTTACGCGGCTTTTTCGTGTCTGGCGTTTAGTTTTGTTTACTTGATGTCTCGCAATATCGGATGACGCCCGCAGACCTTGTAGGCAAACTCCGAATCTTCTATTTGGGCACTTTGCCGCCTTGTTGCGCGTTTCTTCGACGGGATAATCTCCGGACGTCGCTGACCATTCAGTGATCGGGCTTGGAAACCCGTCGAACCGCTACGCAATAGCACCCAATCAAGACAGCAGACGTTTTTACGACTGCAATCCTGTGTCATGGCAGCTGTGCGTGGGACGCCTTCGGGCGTGCCGGTTTCTCTGGTTCCCGGTTTTCCAACCTGCGCTCAGCTGCCACCCATTCGCTTGGAAACGAAGGTGGCGGCTCCTTGAATAACCAGGAGTAATCCCATGAGTAAAACAGACTCGCCCTCACCCTCAGAACTAAAAACCGTCGGCTTCACCCCCTTCCTGTATCTCTCAGACCAACCCCTGTTCCAAGTCTGCCGCAACGTCCCCATCGCCGACGCACTGGCCCAAGCCTCCGACCTGCTGTTCCTCGCCAAGTCGCTCACCGTGGACGCCGCCTACGCCCAAGACTCCGACCGCTACGCCTGGGCCGCGCACTACCTGACGACGATAAGCAAAGCGGTGATTGACGATGTGGTGAAGGTGCTGACGCGGCGGCCTGTTCAAACGAGAAAGGAAGCAGACCCATCGAAAAACACATAATCACGGCAGAGTTGAAAATTCCCAAAAAGGGACCTATCGTTCCCTTTTTGGGACTTATAGAGTCTGCCATGCCTGCCATCCCGCTTAGCGATGCTCTCTTTACGGCCACCCAGCAAAAAGTGCTGGGCATGTTGTATGGCAAACCGGATCAGAGCTTCTATGCCAATGAAATATCCCGCTGGGCGCAGGTCGGCAAGGGCAGCCTGATGCGAGAGCTGGAGCGATTGCATGGCGCAGGCATTCTCACCATGAGTCGACGGGGTAATCAGACGCACTACCAAGCCAACCCTGAGTGCCCCATCTATGCAGAACTGCTTGGGATAGTGCGTAAGACTTTTGGCATTGCAGAGCAGCTGCGTGCGGCCTTGACTCCACTGAATGATCAGTTGGTATGGGCGTTCATCTATGGCTCCATTGCCAAGGGTAACGAGCATGCAGGCAGTGACATTGACCTGATGCTGATTGGAGAAAATCTCATCTACAGCGACTTGATGGAACGAGTACTACCCGTAGAGGAACAGCTTGGCCGCACCATTAACCCAACGCTCTATACCTTGGCCGACTGGCAAGCCAAGAAGGCGGCCGGCAACAGCTTTGTAGTGCGGGTTGAGCAACAGGAAAAAATTGATTTGATTGGCCGCAATCCAGCAGAGGTAGCCGATGGGCAGTAACGAAAATCTGGAAAACCTGGTGCGCAGCGGCGGCCTCAAAGCCGAACCGCCAGATCGTAAGGAATGTGAAGGACTGCTGAGATCGGCCACGGACCGTTTGAAGGATGCTCACAATTCGGCCCTGTCCTTCGCCAGTCGCTTCGCCAGTCGCTTCGACCTCGCCTACAACGCCGCTCATGCCCTGGCACTGACTGCCATGCGCCTGCAGGGTTTTCGCTCCGACCGTCGCTATCTGGTATTTCAGTGCCTGGTACATACTCTCGGCCTGAACAAAGTCCATGTACGCCTGTTCGCGCTCTGTCACGAGCGCCGCAATCTGGCTGAGTACGAAGGTTATATGGATGTGGACGAAACCCTTTTGGCTGAACTGTTAGCGGCGACTGATGCACTGTTGCCACTGGTGCAAGACGCTATGCTCGCGAGCAAATAACACTTCGACCCTTCGTTATTTCCAGAGCTGAACGGCATCACTGCAACTGTTAGTCCAAACACGTAACGAAGGAATAGCCTGCACTGCCCGCAGCCGTTCCAGCATCTGCCCCGTCAACGCGACTTCATAGGTATCCGCCGCCCGCCCCCACTGCTCCACGATGGCCATTCCGTCCACCAGCGCCACAGCTAATTCGGCAATCGTCCCGGCCTGATCCTCGATGATTTTTTGCGTCCGATCCCACACCCGATCAGTCATCGCTTTGAGCTGCGCCGTTATGCGTTCAGACGACGCTGGATCGGTATCGGGATAGGCGATGTTGCGCAGCAGATGCTGAAGCTCCCTGATTTTTGCGTAATCCTGTTCCGCCCCCTGCTCGCCTTTGAGGATGGCGGCGGCTTTGGGCTTATCGACGCGTTTTGCGGCTGAAGGTTTTGAAGGCAGTGTCTGCGCCATTGCGCCAGCCAGGAGCACCATCATCCGGGCTTCCAGATGTTCCTTCATGGCTTCCATCGACGAAATGGGGCGCACCAACGTAATGGAGGCCCCTCCCTGGTGCCGCAAATCCTTGGTCACTGTCAGCGTCACGCCGCCCGTTTCAAATCCCAGGGCGCGAGCCACCACGTAGTGCCCCATTTCGTGATGGGCGATCTGCAATGCAAGGTCCCGTACAGCAGCAGGTAGCTTTGTTGTCATGTCCTTGGCCTCTCACCCTCGACTGCATCAATCTTAGTCGATTGCCCACTCTCTTTCGGCCACAAGCGTCGCGTCCAACGAGCCTGTAACATGCTGGACCATTGATTCACGCCTCTGGAGCCACGCCGTTGCCCGACACTCGCCCCCCCGTTCTCGATGAAATCGACCGCCAATTGATTGCCGCCCTGCAGATCAACGCCCGCGAGAGCGTGGCCATGCTCGCCCGGCAACTGGGCATCGCCCGTACCACCGTCACTTCGCGCCTGGCGCGGCTGGAAAAGGCCAAGGTGATCACCGGTTACGGCGTGCGCCTCGGGCAGCGGGTGGTGGATGGCGGGTTGCAGGCGTATGTGGGGATAACCGTGCAACCGCGTTCCGGTAAAGAGGTTTTGCGCCGACTGAGTGCGATGGCGCAGGTGCAGCAGTTGTGTGCGGTGAGTGGCGAATTTGATTATGTGGCGTGGTTGCGCACCGATTCGCCGGAACAGCTGGATCAGTTGCTGGATCAGATTGGCAGTGTGGATGGGGTGGAGAAAACCACTACGTCGATCATCTTGAGTAGCAAGATTGATCGGGGGCAGCCGGTTTGAACACCATCTAATGTGGGAGCGGGCTTGCTCGCGAATGCGTCGTGTCAGTCGACTCCACTAGCGACTGATACAGCGCATTCGCGAGCAAGCCCGCTCCCACAGTGGTCAGCATGCATATCTAGATCGTCATATTGACCAGTTAAATAGCAAAATGACGACACTTTGCGTCTTATTAACGTGTTCTGTGCTCTCTAGAATGGCTGGCATCTTTTCCTATACTCAGATGCGCATTCCGCGTCGGGTCGCCAGCAAGGTCAGCCATGAACAAGAACAATCGCCATCCTGCAGACGGTAAGAAACCAGTCACCATTTTCGGCCCGGACTTTCCTTTCGCCTTCGACGACTGGATCGAGCATCCGGCCGGGCTGGGCAGCATTCCTGAGCATAATCACGGTGCCGAAGTGGCGATTGTCGGCGGCGGGATTGCCGGCCTGGTAGCGGCGTATGAGCTGATGAAGCTGGGCCTGAAACCGGTCGTCTACGAAGCCTCGAAAATGGGTGGCCGCCTGCGCTCCCAGGCGTTCAATGGCGCCGAAGGCATCGTTGCCGAACTGGGCGGGATGCGCTTCCCGGTGTCGTCCACCGCGTTTTATCACTACGTCGACAAGCTCGGCCTGGAAACCAAACCTTTCCCTAACCCGCTGACACCCGCGTCGGGCAGCACGGTGATCGACCTCGAAGGCCAGACCCATTACGCACAGAAGCTGTCGGACCTTCCTGCGCTGTTCCAGGAAGTGGCTGACGCCTGGGCCGATGCCCTGGAAGCCGGTTCGCAGTTCTCCGATATCCAGCAAGCCATCCGTGATCGTGATGTGCCACGTCTGAAAGAGCTGTGGAACACCCTGGTTCCGTTGTGGGACGACCGCACCTTCTACGATTTCGTCGCCACCTCCAAGGCCTTCGCCAAGCTCTCGTTCCATCACCGTGAAGTGTTCGGCCAGGTCGGTTTCGGTACCGGCGGCTGGGACTCGGACTTCCCGAATTCGATGCTGGAAATCTTCCGCGTGGTGATGACCAACTGCGACGATCACCAGCACCTGGTGGTCGGCGGCGTGGAACAGGTGCCGCAGGGCATCTGGCGCCATGTGCCGGTGCGTTGCGCGCACTGGCCGGCCGGCACCAGCCTCAGCTCGCTGCACAACGGCGCACCGCGCACTGGCGTGAAGAAAATTGCCCACGCGCCGAACGGCCGTTTCGCCGTCACCGACAACTGGGGCGACACCCGCGAATACGCCGCGGTGCTGACCACCTGCCAGAGCTGGCTGCTGACCACCCAGATCGAATGCGACGAAACCCTGTTCTCGCAAAAGATGTGGATGGCTTTGGACCGCACCCGCTACATGCAGTCGTCGAAAACTTTCGTGATGGTCGACCGCCCGTTCTGGAAGGACAAGGATCCGGAAACCGGCCGCGACTTGATGAGCATGACCCTCACCGACCGCCTGACCCGTGGCACCTATCTGTTCGACAACGGCGACGACAAGCCGGGGGTGATCTGCCTGTCGTACTCGTGGATGAGCGACGCGCTGAAAATGCTGCCGCAGCCGGTGGAAAAACGCGTGAAGCTGGCATTGGATGCGTTGAAGAAGATCTACCCGAAAGTCGACATCGCTGCGCGGATCATCGGCGACCCGATCACCGTTTCGTGGGAAGCCGACCCGCATTTCCTCGGCGCGTTCAAAGGCGCCCTGCCCGGCCACTACCGCTATAACCAGCGCATGTACGCGCACTTCATGCAGGACGACATGCCCGCCGAACAGCGCGGGATCTTCATCGCCGGTGACGACGTTTCGTGGACGCCGGCCTGGGTTGAGGGCGCGGTACAGACCTCGCTCAACGCGGTGTGGGGCATCATGAAACACTTTGGCGGTGCAACTCATGCCGAGAATCCGGGTCCAGGAGATGTGTTCAACGAGATCGGACCGATCGCCCTGCCTGAGTAAGAGGAATCCGAAATGCGCGTAGCCCTTTACCAATGTCCACCGCTGCCCCTGGATGTCGCCGGCAACCTGCAACGCTTGCAGCAGCTTGCGCTGGAGGCAAAAGGCGCCGATCTGCTGGTGCTGCCGGAGATGTTCCTGACCGGCTACAACATCGGCGTCGATGCCGTCAGCGTGCTGGCGGAAGTGCATAACGGTGAATCGGCGCAGCAGATTGCGCGCATTGCCAAGGCTGCCGGGATCGCCATTTTGTATGGCTATCCCGAGCGCACCGACGACGGGCAGATCTACAACGCCGTACAGTTGATCGACTCTAACGGCGAGCGCATCTGCAACTACCGCAAGACCCATCTGTTCGGTGATCTGGATCACTCGATGTTCAGTGCAGGTTCCGACGAGTTTCCCATCGTTGAGCTCAACGGCTGGAAGCTCGGGTTCCTGATTTGCTACGACCTGGAGTTTCCGGAAAACGCCCGGCGTCTGGCCCTGGCCGGCGCCGAGCTGATTCTGGTGCCGACTGCCAACATGATTCCGTTCGATTTCGTCGCCGACGTCACCGTGCGCTCCCGCGCCTTCGAAAACCAATGCTATGTGGCTTACGCCAACTACTGCGGCCATGAAGGCGATATCCACTACTGTGGTCAGAGCAGCATTGCCGCGCCGGATGGCAGCCGTATTGCTCAGGCAGGCCTTGATGAAGCATTGATTGTCGGTGAGCTGGATCGTCAGTTGATGGTCGACTCCCGCGCCGCCAATCGCTACCTGATCGATCGTCGTCCCGAGCTTTACGGCGACCTGAACAAGCGCTGATCCATCGTTATCCGCTAGCATTGGCACTTCACTGTTCTGGAAGTGCCCATGCCCGCGCTGAATCCCCTTCGCCCCCACACTGAAACCCTGGCCAACGGCCTGCGGGTGACGCTGCGTCATGCCCCGAATTTGAAGCGTTGCGCGGCGGCGTTACGGGTCGCCGCGGGTAGCCATGACGTGCCGCTGGCGTGGCCTGGCCTTGCGCACTTTCTTGAGCATCTGCTGTTTCTCGGCACCGAGCGTTTTCCCGCCGGGCAAGGGTTGATGGCCTACGTCCAGAGTCATGGCGGGCAGGTAAACGCGCGAACCAGCGAACGCACCACGGACTACTTTTTCGAACTGCCGCCCCAGGCGTTTGCCAGTGGACTGGAGCGTCTGTCAGACATGCTCGCCCATCCGCGTATGAATCCGGACGACCAGCAGCGGGAACGGGAAGTGTTGCAGGCGGAGTTTGTCGCCTGGTCGCAGGATGCCGCAGCGCGGCAGCAGTTTGCGTTGTTCAGCGGGCTTGGCGAGGCTCATCCATTGCGGGGTTTTCATGCCGGCAATCGCGACAGTCTGCCGCTGCAACAACCCGAGTTTCAGCAGGCGTTGCGGGATTTTTATCAGCGGTTTTACCAGACTGGGCAAATGACCTTGAGCCTGGCCGGGCCGCAGAGCCTCGATGAATTGAAGGCGATGGCCGAAGCCTTTGGCAGTGTCATTGCCAAAGGCGAAACAGTCACGCAACAAGCGCCGATACCGCTGATGGATGCGCCGGATAAAAGTTATCAACAGGCTGACGAACGACGTCTGGACCTGCTGTTTGCCCTCGAAACACTGCCTGACAACTCTGCCGAAGCGTTGGCATTCCTGTGCCACTGGCTGAACCTGGCAAAACCCGGCGGCTTGTTGGCAGACCTGCGTGAGCGCGGGCTGGCCGATCACCTGAAAGCCCAGCCGCTGTACCAGTTCGCCGGGCAAGCCTTGCTGCATATCGAATTCACCCTGCCCACCGCAGACTCGGCAACAGGCATCCGCGAACGCCTGCTGGACTGGCTCGGTTTCTTTGCCGAGCAAGACTGGAACCGATTGCGCGAAGAGTACGCCACCCTGCTCCAACGCCAGCAGCAAATCAGTAGCGCCTTGCAACTGGCCCGACTGGACAGCGAACAACGCGAAATCGGGTTATCCGAACGGGGTGTTACAGACCTCAAGAAAATCCTTCAACAGATCGGCGCTGTGGATAACTTCAGTGGGCCATGGCAATTGCCGGCACCCAACCCGTTCTTGCGCTCCGAGGCACCGGCCCCCAACGCCGGATTGATTCGCGGTCAGACCAGCGCCCACCGTGGCCTGCGTACTTTTGCCCAGGACCGTTCGCGCAGCCGTCGTGAACATTCGCCGATGCAATTCAGCCAGGCATGGCCGGACAACGGTGCTGAAGGTGCGATTTATCTGCGCTGGCGCCTGGACTCGGCTCCCGGCAGCCACCTTCAATCACGGCTGGAAAACCACCTGCAACCGTTACGCGAAGACGCACGTCAGGCCGGTGTGGATTTTTCCTTCAGTGCGTCGGGCAACGAATGGCTGCTCAAACTGAACGGGCTACAGGAGCCGATGCCCAGCGTCCTGGAGCATGCGCTGAAAGAACTGACAAAACCTGATGCCGTTGTCTCACAAGCCGAATCGACCAGCGTTGCTTTGATACCGATTCGACAACTGCTCAAGGCATTGCCCGATCACTGCCTCGGGCACACCGCGAACTCGAACGACGTGCAGCAACTCTGGTCGAGTGCGCGATGGGATGGGCTGGCCATCGGGTTATCGCCTCAGACTCAAGCTGCCATGGGCCTGGCCTTGAGCCGCATACCCGGCACGCCGGACAATCAACTGACGCCGCCCTCCTCGATCCTTTCACAGCATCTGTGGAGCACTGTCGATACCGCCTCCAGCGAGCACGCGTTGCTGCTGTTCTGTCCGACAGCCACTCAGGAAATGGCCGACGAAGCCGCGTGGCGTTTGCTCGCGCATGTCTGCCAGACACCGTTCTACCAACGCCTGCGGGTGGAACTGCAACTCGGCTATGCGGTGTTCAGTGCCCTGCGGCAGATTCACGGCCAAACCGGGTTGCTGTTCGGTGTGCAATCGCCAAGCGTTGCGCCGGTGGAGTTGCTGCAACACATCAAGCAATTCTTGAATCGATTGCCGGAGCTGATCCACGCGCTCGACGACACCACCTTCAACGCTCAACGCCAAACCCTGGCGGATCAGTTTTCCAGCGCTGCGCTCACCATGGGTCAAGCGGCCGAACTGCTCTGGCAGGGCAAGCTGGCCAGCCGTTCGTCGGATTATCTGACGCAATTGCCCGAGGCCATTGTGCGCACTGACCGGACCGCTCTACTGGCCGCGGCCCAACGCCTGAATCAGGCCGAAGGCGGCTGGCGATGTCTGGCCAACAGCGCTGTACCAGGCGCGCCATGGCAAGCGGCAAAATGATCATTACCGGGGCTGCAAGGAGCTTTCTCAAAGTTTCACGGGCAATTTCTTTGAAATTTTGAGTAACATAGCAACCTAACTATCTGGAACATCTCTGACTTGAGGTGGACTATACCTATAGATAGCGCTATCCCACCCTACCTGAAGGAGTTCAATTTATGGCCTGGACCAAACCTGCCTACACCGACCTGCGTATTGGCTTTGAAGTCACCATGTACTTCGCAAGCCGCTAATCTCAGCTTTGGCAGAGATGCAGCACAACGCCTCGGTTATCCGAGGCGTTTTATTTTCAGCGTTGAAATGATGGAGCGTCCATGTTTGTCCAGATTCTAGGTTCCGCTGCTGGCGGTGGCTTCCCCCAGTGGAACTGCAACTGCGTGAACTGCGCGGGCTTTCGCAACGGCAGCCTGCGGGCCAAGGCGCGGACGCAATCGTCCATCGCGATTTCCGATGACGGCGTGAACTGGGTGCTGTGCAACACCTCCCCGGACATTCGCGCCCAACTCCAGAGCTTCGCCCCGATGCAACCGGGCCGCGCCCTGCGCGATACCGGGATCGGCGCGATCATCCTGATGGACAGCCAGATCGACCACACCACCGGCCTGCTTATGCTGCGCGAAGGGTGCCCGCATCAGGTCTGGTGCACCGACATGGTCCACGAAGACCTGAGCACCGGTTTTCCGCTGTTCACCATGCTCAACCACTGGAATGGCGGGCTGACCTGGAACCGCATCGAGCTCGACCAGAGCTTCAGCGTAGCGGCCTGCCCGAACCTGCGCTTCACCCCGCTGCCTTTGCGCAGTGCCGCACCACCCTACTCACCGCATCGCTTCGACCCGCATCCGGGCGACAACATCGGCCTGATCGTCGAAGACCTCAATACAGGCGGAAAACTGTTCTACGCACCGGGCCTGGGCAAGGTCGATGTGCCGCTTCTGGAAATCATGGCCGGCAGCGATTGCCTGCTGGTCGATGGAACCTTGTGGGATGACGATGAAATGCAGCGGCGCGGCGTGGGTACCCGCACCGGCCGGGAGATGGGACACCTGGCGCAGAACGGCCCCGGCGGCATGCTCGAAGTGCTTGAGCAATTGCCCAACCAGCGCAAAGTACTTATCCACATCAACAACACCAACCCGATTCTCGATGAAGATTCGCCGGAGCGCGCGGAGCTGGATCGGCGCCAGGTTGAGGTGGCGTATGACGGCATGAGTATTGTGTTGTAGCGGATGGCCCTATCGCGAGCAAGCTCGCTCCCACAGTTGACTGCGTAACCCTGTGGGAGCGGGCTTGTCGGATCGCCGCACCGCCGCGAAGACGTCCGACCAGACACCCAAGATTTCAACGGTTGTACACCGGAGAACCGCAATGACCGACACCCCAATGTCCCCCGCCGAATTCGAAGCGGCCCTGCGCGCCAAGGGCGCCTATTACCACATCCATCACCCCTATCACGTGGCGATGTATGAGGGCCGGGCAAGCCGCGAACAGATCCAGGGCTGGGTCGCCAACCGTTTCTACTATCAGGTGAACATCCCCCTGAAGGACGCGGCGATCCTCGCTAACTGCCCTGATCGCGAAATCCGCCGCGAGTGGATTCAGCGCCTGCTCGACCACGACGGTGCGCCCGGTGAAGACGGCGGCATCGAAGCCTGGCTGCGCTTGGGCCAGGCCGTGGGTCTTGACCCGGACCAGTTGCGCTCCCAGGAGCTGGTGCTGCCCGGCGTACGCTTCGCCGTGGACGCCTATGTCAATTTCGCCCGCCGCGCCAGTTGGCAGGAAGCCGCGAGCAGCTCGCTGACCGAACTGTTCGCCCCGCAGATCCATCAATCGCGCCTGGACAGCTGGCCCCAGCATTACCCATGGATCGACCCGGCCGGCTACGAGTATTTCCGCACGCGCCTGGGCCAGGCACGGCGTGATGTCGAGCATGGCCTGGCGATCACGCTGCAGCACTACACCACCCGTGAAGGCCAGGAGCGCATGCTGGAAATTCTCCAGTTCAAACTGGACATTCTTTGGAGCATGCTCGATGCCATGAGCATGGCCTACGAACTGAAACGCCCGCCGTATCACAGCGTGACCGGGGAACGGGTCTGGCACAAAGGAATCACCTTATGAGTTTCGATCGCAGCAAGACCCCGACCTGGCGTCCTGGCTACCGCTTCCAGTACGAACCGGCGCAAAAAGGCCATGTGCTGCTGTACCCGGAAGGCATGATCAAGCTCAACGAAAGTGCCGCGCTGATCGGCGGTTTGATTGACGGTGAGCGGGATGTCGCGGCCATCATCAGTGAGCTCGACCGACAGTTCCCCGGCGTGCCCGAGCTCGGTGACGACATCGAGCAATTCATGGAGGTTGCCCGTGCGCAGCACTGGATCGAACTTGCCTGATTCATCGGTGCAAGTACCGCCCAAACCCGAGATCGGCCTGCCGCTGTGGCTGCTGGCCGAGCTGACCTATCGCTGCCCGCTGCAATGTCCGTACTGCTCCAATCCGCTGGATTTCGCCGAGCAAGGCAAAGAGCTGAGCACCGAGCAGTGGATCAAGGTATTTCGCGAAGCGCGGGAAATGGGTGCCGCGCAACTGGGCTTTTCCGGTGGCGAACCGCTGGTGCGTCAGGACCTCGCCGAGCTGATTGCCGAAGCCCGAAAATTGGGTTTCTACACCAACCTGATCACCTCCGGCATCGGCCTCACCGAGCAGAAAATCAGCGACTTCAAGAAGGCCGGTCTCGATCACATCCAGATCAGTTTCCAGGCCAGCGACGAGCAGGTGAACAATCTGCTGGCCGGTTCGAAAAAGGCCTTCGCGCAGAAACTTGAAATGGCCCGGGCGGTGAAGGCCCACGGCTATCCGATGGTGCTGAACTTCGTCACCCATCGGCACAATATCGACCAGATCGACCGCATCATCGAGCTGTGCATCGCCCTGGAAGCAGACTTCGTCGAGCTCGCCACGTGCCAGTTCTACGGCTGGGCGCAACTCAATCGCGTTGGGTTATTACCGACCAAAGAGCAGTTGGTGCGCGCCGAACGCATTACCAACGAATACCGCGCCAAACTGGAAGCCGAAGGGCATCCGTGCAAGCTGATTTTCGTCACGCCGGACTATTACGAAGAACGCCCGAAAGCCTGCATGAATGGCTGGGGCAGTATTTTTCTGACGGTCACGCCAGACGGAACCGCCCTGCCCTGCCACGGTGCCCGACAGATGCCGGTGCAGTTTCCCAACGTGCGCGACCACAGCATGCAGCACATCTGGTACGACTCGTTCGGCTTCAACCGCTTTCGTGGCTACGACTGGATGCCCGAGCCGTGCCGCTCCTGTGACGAGAAAGAAAAAGACTTCGGCGGCTGCCGCTGCCAGGCGTTCATGCTCACCGGCGATGCCAGCAACGCCGACCCGGTGTGCAGCAAGTCGCCACAACACGGCGTGATCCTCAAGGCCCGCGAAGAAGCCGAGAACGCCACTCAGACCATCGACCAACTGGCCTTTCGCAATGAACGAAACTCACGCCTCATCGCCAAAAGCTGAACCTTTCAGCGCTGCCAAAGCCGTGGCCGCCGGTATCGACTTTGCCGAACTGCAGGTCGGTCGGCAGGGCCTGTTCTGGAACGAGTACCGCCCCGAAGACGCGGCGTGCCGGATCTGGCATTGGCGCGACGGTACAGCGAAAAGCCTGACGCCACCGGGGTTCAGCGCGCGCAGTCGGGTGTACGAATATGGCGGCGGCGCGTTTTGTCTGACGGATGACGGCATCGTTTTCGTCAACGAGGCCGACCAGCAGTTGTATCGACAATCACTACAAGGCGAAGCGCCCGAAAGGCTGACGTCCGGTGCGTGCCGTTATGGCGATTTACAGTTCGCCAACGGGCAAGTGCTGGCGGTCGAGGAGCATCGCAATCAACACCGACTGGTGGCAATCGATTTGCTCAATGGCGCACGTCACCTGCTGGCCGAAGGTGCCGATTTCTACGCGGCACCAACGCTGAGCCCTGACACCCGGCGCCTGGCCTGGATCGAATGGAGTCGCCCGGATCAGCCATGGACAGCGACCCGCTTGATGGTTGCCGAATGCCTCGCCAGCGGCGGCTTTGCCGAGGCTCGTTGTGTGGCGGGCGACGGCGTTCAAGAGTCTGTGCAACAACCGAGGTTTGATGCCAACGGTCGCTTGCATTGCCTGACGGATCGCGCGGGTTACTGGCAGCCATGGAAAGAATCTGAAAAAGGCCTGAGTCCATTACCAAGTGCCAGCGCCGACCATGGTCCCGCGCCCTGGCAACTCGGTGGCAGCACCTGGTTGCCGCTGAGCGACGACAGTTATCTGGCCAGTTGGACCGAGGGCGGGTTTGGTCGATTAGGCATACGCGGCAATTCCAGCGTCGACTTCACCGGCGACTACAGCCGCTTCCGCCATCTCGCCATGGATGAGCAGTTCATCTATTGCATCGCCGCGTCGCCCGTCAGTTCAACCGCCGTCATCGCCATCGACCGCCAGAGCCGGCAAGTGCAAGTGCTGGCTGGCGGCATCACGCCGCTTCCCCCCGAACAGATCAGCCGCCCGCAAACCTTGCGCTACCCAAGTGGCTCAGGCGAAGCACATGGCTTCTTCTACCCGGCGATGACCGGCGCGGCGAAACCGCCATTGGTGGTGTTCATCCATGGTGGCCCGACCTCGGCGTGCTACCCGATGCTCGATCCGCGTATCCAGTACTGGGCACAGCGGGGCTTCGCCGTGGCCGACCTCAACTATCGCGGCAGCAGCGGTTATGGCCGGGCCTATCGCCAGGCACTGCACCTGAGTTGGGGCGATGTGGATGTGCAAGACGCCTGCGCCGTGGTCAGTTACCTCAACGACCGCGGCTTGATCGACGGCGACCAGGCGTTCATTCGCGGCGGCAGCGCCGGCGGCTACACCACCCTTTGCGCTTTGGCCTTTCACAACGTGTTCCGCGCCGGCGCCAGTCTGTATGGGGTCAGCGACCCGGTGGCGCTGGGGCGCGCGACCCACAAATTCGAAAGCGACTATCTGGATTGGCTGATCGGTGATCCGCAACTGGATGCCGAACGCTACACCGCACGTACGCCGCTGCTGCATGCCGGCAACATCCGCGTGCCGATGATCTTCTTTCAAGGAGAACTGGATGCCGTGGTCGTCCCGCAGCAGACCCGCGACATGGTCACGGCACTGCAGGACAACGGCATCCTGGTCGAAGCGCATTACTACGCGGACGAACGCCATGGCTTTCGCAAGGCCGGTAATCAGGCCCATGCGCTGGAGCAGGAGTGGTTGTTTTATCGGCGGGTGATGGATTCAGTGGACTGAAGCCTGCGTTCATTGCCGAAACGGTGGCGCCGCCTTCGCGGGCAAGTCGGATCGCCGCACCGCCGCTCCCACAGGTTCTGTGGCGTGCACAAATCCTGTGGGAGAGAGCCTGCTCGCGAAGGCGGCCGACCCGCCGACGCTCAACTCAGCGCTTGGCGATGATGTACACCGCATGCACGATCCCCGGAATGTAACCGCACAACGTCAGCAGAATATTCAGCCAGAACGCCCCGGCGAATCCTACTTGCAGAAACACACCCAGTGGCGGCAGCAGGATGGCGATGATGATGCGAATAAAGTCCATGGGATAGCTCCTGATTGGGGGTGGACTCGTTCGAGCCCTACAGCTAATCGACCTGTGCCGTTTGTCAGGGTTCAGTCACTCTACTCCCAAGCCCCGCCCCTTCGTTGAGTTTCGCAGACAAAAAAACGCCCCACGCCAAAAGTGTCGGACGTGGGGCGTGCGTATTACCGCGAGACGGTTCTGGAATGTGTGCAGGGCGCGTCTGATCAGACGGCAATCCCTTTGCGGCACTGCAATTGCGCGGTGCGTACTCGGGAGAAGGCGCGCGCCAGGCGCAGGAGCATTTCATCGATGTTGGCGTTGCTGACATTCAGCGCAGGGGTAAAGCGCAGGCAGTCGGGTTGCGGGGCATTGAGCAGCAAGCCTTCGTACAGTGCGGCCTTGACCACTGCGTCAGCGGAGTCGTCCGACAGCGTCAGCCCCCAAAGCAGCCCTTGTCCGCGCAACTCGCCGTGATCGTAACGATGGGCCAGACGCTCCAACCCTTCACGCAGGTGTTGACCGGCTTCTGCGACGTGCTTGAGGAAAGCCTTGTCCTGCACCGTATCGAGCACCGCAAGTCCAGCCGCCGTCATCAACGCATTACCGTGATGAGTGCCTGTCACCTCGCCAATGTCGAAACAGCAAGCCTTGCCCCGCGCCAGCAGCGCGGCCAATGGCACACCGCCGCCCAGGCCTTTGCCGAGCACGACGATATCCGCCGTGACGCCGCAGGACTGTTCCGCGAGCAAGGCGCCGCAACGGCCGATGCCGGTTTGCACCTCGTCAAGGATCAGCAAAATGCCGAGTTCACGACACAAGCGTTCGACGCCCTTGAGGTAGTGCGCGGTGGCCGGGATCACTCCGGCTTCGCTCTGGATCGGCTCGAGCATGATCGCTACGGTCCGTTCATCCACGGCCGCATGCAACGCTGGCAGGTCATTGAACGGAACACGACTGAAGCCTGGCAATTGCGGCTCGAATCGGTTGATCAATGTCGAACTGTCCGACGCCGAAATCGTCGCCAGGCTCCGGCCATGGCATCCGTTGTTGGCCACAATGATTCGCGATGCACCGCCGCGATGCTGTTGACCCCATTTGCGCGCCAGTTTGATCGCTGCCTCACAGGCTTCGCTGCCGGTATTGAGCAGGTAGGCCTGATCACTGCCGGTGCTGGCACACAGATGTTCGGCGAGGCTGAGCATGCCGCGGTTATGCAGGCCGAAGCCCGGATTGATCAGCGACTGAGCCTGGGCAGTGATTGCGTTGACCAGAACCGAAGGACTATGACCAAGGCTGTTGACCCCGCCACCCTGGGAAAAATCCAGGTACGCACGATCCTCGCTGTCCCACAACCATGAACCCTGACCACGCACAAACACCTGTTTCGGCCGCTCGACACTGGGCATCAAGTACTCGCTGGAAAGGTTAACGCCTTGGGATGGCCGGGAGGCGTCCATGACCAGATCATCAAGACTGGGAGGACTGCGGCGCAGGTTGAACAGGTTCATCTGAAAAAAGCCCTTTTGAGGTTTTTTGCCTTGCCTATGTAAATGCCATCGAAGCAAAGGGTATTCATCGCGCTCTGTGGCCCTGTACGCCCTGTGAATGCGGTTAGACTAGGCTCAGGCGAGGCATTCAGCCATTTCGATTTCCCAGCATTTTCGATAAGTATTAGTTATGGATTTCAAGCAACTGCGTTATTTCGTCGCGGTCTATGAAGAAGGCCACGTGGGCCGTGCCGCCGAGCGCCTGTCCATCTCCCAGCCGGCGCTGTCCCAGCAAATTCGTCACCTCGAACAAAACCTCGAGGTGAGCCTGTTCGAGCGCAGCAGCAAACGCCTGTTGCCGACCCTCGCGGCCCATACGCTGTACAACCACGCCCTGCCTTTGCTCGATGGCCTGCAACGGGCACGGGAAGCGCTCGGCAACTTCAAGGGGCAGGCGCTACGCACCCTGGCCATCGGTGTTTTGCAGACGGTGCATACCAGCCTCGTTCCGCAGATGCTCGAACGGGTACGCAAGGCGCAGCCGCATCTGGTGGTGCAGATCTATGAACTGACCGGGCTGGAAATCGAGCGGCGACTGCTCAACGGTTCTCTGGATATCGGCATCGGCTATCTGCCGCCCCGCCAGCCTGGCTTGCATGGCGTGATGCTGTACGAAGATGAACTGACCCTGGTCATCCCGGCAGAGCATCCGCTGCGTGAATTCAAGAAAGTGTCCATAAGTCAGGCCGCCGAACTGCCGATGTTGCTGCTGGGCGAGGAATTTCAGATAAGGCAGATCTGGCAGACACAGCTGACAAGCCTCGGACGTCGCCCACAGGTGCAAGCCGAATTGAACAACATGGCCGGCATCCTCGACAGCCTGCCGCACACGCGCCTGGCGACGGTGCTACCCGGACGCTCGCAAAAGACCCATGGCAACCACGAATTGCTGTGGAAGCCCCTGAGCGAACCCCGAGTGCCGCTGAAAGTCGGTTTGGTGTGCCGGGATGTGCAACGGCAGCAGGCCTCGCTGGCATTGCTGCGGACATTGCTGGAAGAGGTGATAAACGGCCCGGATGGGCACTTGAACAGCGCGCAGGCGCTGGATGGGGCAAGCTGAAAACTTTTCTTCAGGCAAAAGAAAACCCCGCCGAAGCGGGGCTTTGCAGACTGTTTCCCTGACATCCATTTCACTCCGCCGTCCTGGCAGAATCCTACGTGTCCCTGTTGTTGCTTTGCGCTTCCTGCGCTACGTCCATGAGAAGTAGATTAGCTCTGGATCCAATTTGCATCTATGGGAGAACAGCAGCACGTTATGTAAGAGAATGCTTACATAACGTTACTTCATCAGAATTGTCCTGCATCCAGCAGGAACAACGATTCGCTACCGGCCTTCACCGACGCGCTCAATGAGTGAATGCGCGGCAGCAGGCGGGCGAAATAGAACCGCGCCGTGCCCAGTTTGCTGGCGTAGAAATCGTCCTGCGCTTCCTTGCCGAAAGCCGCCTTGGCCATCAGAGCCCACATGTAGGCGTAGGCCGTGTAACCAAACGCTTGCAGATACTCGACCGACGCCGCACCGATTTCGTTCGGATTGCTCTTCGCACGGTCAAGCAACCACGCGGTCAGTTCATCGAGGGTGGTCACGGCGTCGTTCAGCGGCTTGGTGAACTCGGCGAGGTCCGCGCTGGCGGTCGCCGTGAAGTGGCGAATCTCGTCGGCGAACAGGTTGTAGAACGCCCCGCCGCTACCCACGATCTTGCGCCCGACCAGGTCCAGCGCCTGAATGCCGTTGGTGCCTTCGTAGATCTGGGTGATGCGCACGTCACGCACCAGTTGCTCCTGACCCCACTCACGGATGTAACCGTGGCCGCCAAAGACTTGCTGGCCGTGTACCGTGGTTTCCAGGCCGAGGTCGGTCAGGAACGCCTTGGCCACCGGGGTCAGCAATGCCACCAGGTCTTCCGCGCGCTTGCGGGTGGCGGCGTCTTCGCTGAACTTGGCGGTGTCCAGTTGCATCGCCACGTAGGTGGAGAACGCACGACCACCTTCGTTCGAGGCTTTCATGGTCAGCAGCATGCGACGCACGTCCGGGTGGACGATGATCGGGTCAGCCACTTTGTCCTTGTTCTGCGCGCCGGTTGGCGAACGGCTTTGCAGACGGTCGCGGGCGTATTCCACGGCGTTCTGGTACGAGCGCTCGCCAGTGGCCAGGCCCTGGATGCCGACGCCCAGACGCTCGTAGTTCATCATGGTAAACATCGCCGCCAGGCCTTTGTTCGGCTCGCCGACCAGGTAACCCACGGCTTCATCGAAGTTCATCACGCAGGTCGCGGACGCCTGAATGCCCATCTTGTGCTCGATCGAACCGCAGTTGGCCGGGTTGCGCGCGCCCAGGCTGCCATCGGCATTGACCATGAACTTCGGCACCAGGAACAGCGAAATGCCTTTCGGACCCGCCGGTGCATCCGGCAACTTGGCCAGCACCAGGTGGATGATGTTTTCGGTCAGGTCGTGTTCACCACCGGTGATGAAGATCTTGGTGCCGCTGACCTTGTAGGAACCGTCGGCCTGAGGCTCGGCCTTGGTACGGATGATCCCAAGGTCAGTACCAGCGTGTGGCTCGGTCAGGCACATGGAACCGGCCCAGATGCCGGCGTACATATTCGGCAGGTACGCGGCTTTCAGCTCTTCGCTGGCGTGGGCGCTGATCGACAGGCAAGCGCCAGCGGTCAGCATCGGGTACAAGCCGAACGACAGGCTGGCGGAGTTGACCATTTCTTCGACCTGGGCCGAAACGGCTTTGGGCATGCCCATGCCGCCGTAGGATGGATCGCCACCGACACCGACCCAGCCGCCTTCAGCGTAGGTCTGATAGGCCTGTGGGAAACCTGCCGGTGTGGTGACGGCACCGTCCGCCCAATGGCAACCTTCTTCATCAGCAGCACGGCTCAGCGGTGCGATGCTTTTGCTGGTGACCTTGCCGGCTTCTTCAAGGATGGCTTCGACCGTTTCTGCATCCACGGTTTCAGCCAATGCAGGCAGATCGGCCCAGAGTTTGGCGACCTCGAAAACTTCATTGAGGACGAAGCGCATATCGCGCAGGGGCGCTTTGTAGTCAGCCATGGCAAACCTCGCAAGATCTATACAGGTGATTCACAGGAAGAGTGTTTTCGTTGGGCCGGAGTGTACCTCAACAACTTTTGCGACACATAGGGTCAACTCGTGACCGTTTTGTTATTTTTAGTCATCGACAAAAAAGCCCGCGCAAGGCGAGCTTCTTTGTAACGGATTTATATGACTAAAGCGCAAACAACTCCGCCGGCAGTTGCATCAGGCAATCGCTACCCGCCTCTATGGCCGCCCGATGAGCGGCAGTGCGTGGCAACAGACGCTTGAAGTAAAACTCGTTGGTCGCCAGTTTGCCCCGGCAGAAGTCGCCATCGCCGCTGCCAGCATCGAGCTGCGCCTGAGCCACCAGCGCCATGCGCAACCACAGGTAGCCAAGGATGATGTAACCGCTGTACATCAGGTAATCCACCGACGCGGCACCGACTTCGTCCGGGTTTTTCATCGCCGCCATGCCGACCTTGGTGGTCAATTCACCCCACTGCTGGTTCAGTTGATTGAGTTGCACCACATACCCGGCCAGTTGTGGATGCTCGGCGTTCGCCGCGCAGAACTTGTGGACGATTTTGGTGAACCCGCGCAGCAGCTTGCCCTGGCTGCCGAGTACCTTGCGCCCGAGCAAGTCCAGCGCCTGAATGCCGTTGGTGCCCTCATAGATCGGCGCGATCCGACAGTCACGGACCAGTTGCTCCATGCCCCACTCGCGAATGAAGCCGTGGCCGCCAAACACCTGCATGCCATGGTTGGTCACCTCCAGCCCGGTGTCGGTCATGAAGGCTTTGCAGATCGGCGTGAGGAACGCCAACAGGTCTTCGGCGTGCTGGCGCGCCGTTTCATCCGGGCTCAGGTGTGCAACGTCGAGCAACTGCGCGGTGAAGTAGGTCAGCGCGCGGTTGCCTTCGTTGAAGGCTTTCATAGTCAGCAGCATCCGCCGCACATCAGGGTGCACGATGATCGGGTCGGCGGCTTTTTCCGGCGCTTTCGGGCCGGTCAGCGAGCGCATCTGCAAACGGTCGTTGGCGTATCTGATCGCGCCCTGGAAGCTCGCCTCCCCCAGACACAGCCCTTGCATGCCAGTGCCCAGCCGCGCGTGGTTCATCATGGTGAACATGCAGTTGAGGCCCTTGTTCGGCTCGCCGATCAAGAAGCCCTTGGCCTCGTCGAAGTTCAGCACGCAGGTGGCCGAGGCCTTGATGCCCATTTTGTGTTCGATCGAGCCGCAGGACACGCCGTTGCGCTCGCCCGCTTCGCCCGTCGCATCGGGCAGGAACTTGGGCACGATGAACAGCGAAATGCCCTTGGTCCCGGCCGGTGCGTCCGGCAATTTGGCCAGCACCAGGTGAATGATGTTGGCGCTCATGTCGTGCTCGCCGGCGGAGATGAAGATCTTGCTGCCGGAGATCGCGTAACTGCCATCGGCCGCAGGCACGGCTCGGGTCTTGATGATGCCAAGGTCAGTGCCGCAATGGGCCTCGGTCAGGCACATGGTGCCGGTCCATTGGCCAGCGGTGAGCTTCTTCAAATAGGTCTGCTTTTGCGCCTCGGTGCCATGGGCGTGGATCGCCGACATCGCACCGTGGGTCAGGCCGGGGTACATGCCCCATGAGGTGTTGCTGGAACCCACCATCTCGCTGATCACCAGGCCCAGAGAGATCGGCAACCCTTGACCGCCGTAAAGCGGATCCGCCGCCAGGCCATGCCAGCCGCCTTCGACATATTGGGCGAATGCCTGCTTGAAGCCCGCGGGCGTGGTGACCACGCCATTGTCGAAATGGCAGCCTTCTTCATCGCCACTGCGGTTGAGCGGCGACAGCACGTTTTCGCAGAACTTCGCCCCTTCTTCGAGGATCGCATCGACCATGTCCGGGCTGGCATCGGTGGCCCCCAGCGCGGCGTAGTTACTGTGAAAGTCGAAGACGTGGTCGATCAGAAAGCGCATGTCGCGCAAGGGAGCTTTGTACTCGGGCATGGTCATTCTCCGTCGGCAGATTTCTCCAACCTACTGCTGCCGACCACGCCTCACAATCACTTTGCGCTCGCTGAATGCGCCATCATCACTCAACCATGGCAGCGTCCATACGCACGGCGCCACGGCGGTTCTGCCCGTACGCCATCACGCAGTTGCGCCCGGCGCCCTTGGCACTGTAGAGCGCCTGGTCAGCGGACTTGAGCACCTCTTCGGTGGTGCGTTGATCGATCCGTTCGGCAACGCCGATACTGACTGTCACCGACACACTCGACGCACCGGAACCGGCACGCCGCTGGCGTCCCTGACTATCGTCCTGCGGACGATTTTCCTGGTTTCGCAATTGAATGTTGTAAGTGGCGATGGACTCGCGGATGACCTCAAGATGCGGCATGCATTCTTCGAGGGTCTTGCCTGCAAACACCAGGGCAAATTCCTCGCCGCCATAGCGATACGCCTTACCGCCACCGCCGATTTTCGACAGCTTGCTGGCCACCAGCCGCAGCACCTGGTCGCCGACGTCGTGGCCGTGGGTATCGTTGAATTTCTTGAAGTGGTCGACGTCGCTCATGGCCAACACGTAGTTGCGCCCCAACCGTTGCATGCGTTCATTCAGCGCACGACGGCCCGGCAGCCCGGTCAGTTCGTCGCGGAAGGCCATTTGATAGGCTTCGTGGGCAACGGCGGCGGCGATCATCAGCATCACCTGGCTGCACATGATGTTCAGCGTGAACGGCAGGATGAAGGTTTTCGGCAACATCCAGAACAACCCGAGCAGCCCCACCCATTGCGCGGCATGCAGCGGTCGCGGGTTGCGCCAGTATTGCCAGGCCAGCAGCAGGAACGCCGCAATGAACACCGGATAGGACAACTGGATCAGGCTCATCCAGGCGCCATGCAAGGCAGGCCAGCGAATCTCCGACAGCCAGATCAGCAGCGCGTGTGGATAACTTTGCTCAAGCCCCAGCGCCACGCTGCCGACTGCGAGCAACACCGCGAAGCGCGCCACCATGTCCTGAAACAGATGGGTACGCTCCTGCCACGCCGCGAACACGCCAAACAGCAGCGGCAGCAGCAGGCAACACAAATGAAAGACCACGGCGGCATCGTCACGCACCTTGCCGTTGTCGCGGTAATAGTCGGTCTGGGTGTCGAGCAGGAAGTAGGCGATGTACACCGTGACCATCAGAAACAGTTCACGCTGGCGTCGGTACACCGCGCAATAGGCGCCACCGAGCAACAACACCAGGGTGGGCAGCACGTTGAACAGCGATGTGAAGAAGACGTTCAGATCCTTGATGTATGCAGCCGCAAGCCCCGCCAGCAACAGCAGTAATGACGGCAGGAAATGGCTGAAACGCACAGCGGAAGAACGCAGCAAGGGTAAAGCTCCGACCCGTCAGTTCAATAGATGGCAATGTGCCAACCACTGTAACGGCAGAAAGTCCGAGTTGCTGAGTGAATTACTGAGGTATTTTTCAAAGGGCGTTACAAACATTTTTCCACCGGCAACCTTAAAGCAAAAAAAGCCGCTGTTCCCGAAGGAGCAGCGGCTTTTTCAAGTGCTTCGTTAAGGCTTAGTAGCCCAGGTCGAAGTTCTCTTCTTTCATGTCCATCAGGTTGTTGGCGCCCGACAGCATGGTTGCGACGTGAGTGCGGGTACGCGGCAGGATGCGCTGGAAGTAGAAACGCGCAGTCTGCAGCTTGGCGGTGTAGAACGCCTCTTCGGAAGTGCCGGCAGCCAGTTTCTCGGCAGCCAGGCGCGCCATGTCAGCCCAGAAGTAGGCCAGGCAGGCGTAACCGGAGTACATCAGGTAGTCCACGGAGGCCGCGCCGACTTCTTCGCGATCTTTCATGGCGGCCATACCGACCTTCATGGTCAGCTCGCCCCACTCCTTGTTCAGTGCAGCCAGCGGAGCGACGAACTCTTGGACCGCTTCGTTGCCTTCGTTGGTCTGGCAGAATTTGTGGACGATCTTGGTGAAGCCTTTCAGAGCCTCGCCTTGGGTCATCAGTACTTTACGGCCCAGCAGGTCGAGTGCCTGGATACCGGTGGTGCCTTCGTACAGCATCGAGATGCGGCTGTCGCGGACGTTCTGCTCCATGCCCCACTCGGCGATGAAGCCGTGACCGCCGTAGATCTGCACGCCGTGGTTGGCCGATTCAAAACCGACTTCGGTCATGAAGGCTTTGGCGATTGGCGTCATGAAAGCCAGCAATGCATCGGCTTTCTTCTTCTCTTCTTCATCCACACCGTACTTGACGATGTCGACCTGCTTGGCGGTGAAGTAAACCATCGCACGGTTGCCTTCGGCGAATGCCTTCATGGTCAACAGCATGCGGCGTACGTCAGGGTGCACGATGATCGGGTCAGCGGCTTTGTCCGGCGCTTTCGGGCCAGTCAGCGAGCGCATTTGCAGACGGTCGCGAGCGTATTTCAGGCCGCCCTGGAAACCGACTTCGGCGTGGGCCAGGCCTTGCAGCGCGGTACCCAGACGTGCGGTGTTCATGAAGGTGAACATGCAGTTCAGGCCTTTGTTCGCCGGGCCGATCAGGAAACCGGTAGCGCCGTCGAAGTTCATCACGCAGGTGGCGTTGCCGTGGATGCCCATCTTGTGTTCCAGGGAACCGCAGGACACGGCGTTACGCGCGCCAACCGAACCATCGGCGTTCGGCATGAACTTCGGCACGATGAACAGGGAGATGCCTTTGGTGCCAGCCGGTGCATCCGGCAGGCGGGCCAGTACGATGTGGACGATGTTGTCGGCCATGTCGTGTTCACCGGCCGAGATGAAGATCTTGGTGCCGGAGACTTTGTAGGAACCGTCGGCCTGAGGCTCGGCCTTGGTGCGCAGCATGCCAAGGTCGGTGCCGCAATGCGGTTCGGTCAGGCACATGGTGCCGGTCCACTCGCCGGAAACCAGCTTGGTCAGGTAAGCCTCTTGCTGCTCAGGGGTGCCGTGCTCGGAGATGGTGTTCATCGCACCGTGCGACAGGCCTGGATACATGCCCCACGACCAGTTGGACTCGCCAACCATTTCGCTGATGGCCAGACCCAGGGACTCCGGCAGGCCTTGGCCGCCGTGTTCTACGTCGTGAGCAAGGCTTGGCCAGCCACCTTCGACGAATTGCTTGTAGGCTTCCTTGAAGCCAGTCGGGGTCTTGACGCCGGACTCGCTCCAGGTGCAACCCTCGATGTCGCCCACGCGGTTCAGCGGAGCCAGTACCTGCTCACAAAACTTGGCGCCTTCCTCGAGAATGGCGTCAACCATGTCCGGAGTTGCGTCGGCACAAGCCGGAAGGCTCTGATAGTGCGCTTCGTAGCCGAGCAGCTCGTCACGAACGAAGCGAATATCACGCAAGGGGGCCTTGTAGTCAGGCATAGCGATAAACCTCTGCTGATGTAACCGGGAATGAACGACCGCATGGATTTGTTGTTGCGATCAAACAGTTGTTTGAAACATACGTTTACGCCCAAATCTTGTCAAGCGTCGATCTTTTGCCGTTCGTCATTGCAGGTTTGGGCACACGGGCACACGACAGCGCAGCCGCGCTTTCGAAGCAGCCCGCCACACTGAAAAGATTAGTTGAGCAAGAAAGACTTACGCAGAAAAACGCCGCGAACAGGCGCGGCGCTGGAGGGTGCGGATTATTTTAAGAATCAAGCGTAGGTATCGATCAACGTCCCGAGCACTTCGTCGGCTGCCTTGGCGACTTTCACGCCCAGCTCCGCCTGAATCTTGCCTTGGGCCATTTCGACCACGTTGCTGCTCAGGTCCGATTGCTGGCTGCGATCAACCGATCGCAGACGATCGACCTGCGCCGCGGAGGACTGGCTGGTGACCGAACGCTCGATCGTCAAGTTGGCGATCTGCCCGGCGGCTTGATCGGCGCGGTTCTGACCTGTCTGAAGGGTGCTCAGACCGGCATAAAAAGCGGTGCTTCCTGAGATTTCCATGGGAAAACTCGTCCTTTCAAAGGATCAACAGCGGCCATTGAAGCAGAGTGGCTGGCAAAACACCCGTCAAAAACTCTAATGGCACAGTGCCTTATCATAGGCAAAGCCCGCATTGCAAAAACGTCAGTCCAACAGGTCCAGTTGCAAGTGCTCGGCCACTGCCTCGGCCGTAACGGCCTTGAGTTTAGGCACACGCCCCAGGCATGGCGCCGGGATGCGCTCGGCAAGGGTGGCCAGGTTTTCTTCCAGCCGCGAGGTCTTGGGGTCGATGATATTGGCCACCCATCCCGCCAGTTGCAAACCGTCCCGGGCAATCGCTTCGGCGGTCAACAAGGCATGGCTGATACACCCCAACCGCACGCCGACCACCAGGATCACCGGCAGCTTCAATGCGATGGCCAGGTCCGACAGATTGTCCTGATCCGCCAAGGGTACGCGCCAGCCGCCGGCGCCTTCGATCAGGGTGAAGTCCGCCTGCATCCCCAGAATCTGCCGCATCGGCGCCAGCAACGACTGCACCGTCAGCGCCACGCCCGCCTCTCGCGCCGCCAGATGCGGGGCAATGGCCGGTTCGAAGGCCACCGGATTGACCTGTGCATACGTCAGCGGCAGCGAACACTCCGCCAGCAAGGCCAGCGCATCGGCGTTGCGCAAACCTTTGGGCGTCACATCGCAACCGGAAGCGACCGGCTTGCCCGCCGCCGTGCTCAAACCCGCCGAACGCGCCGCATGCAGCAGCCCCGCAGCGACCGTGGTTTTACCGACATCGGTATCCGTGCCGGCGATGAAATAGGCTGCGCTCATAAGGGCTTCTCCAAAACGGCGTACACCACTTGATAAGTCGCCGGCAGTCCCTGGGCCTGACGAAACTGTTCATAAGCCTCAATCAGACCCAGAATCCGCGCCCGGCCGGTCAAGCCACCGGGCCGCCCGGGATTGAGATTGTGCGCACCCAACGCCTTGAGTTCATGGGTCAGGCTGCGCACATCCGGGTAATGCAGCACGTGCGCGAGATTTTGCAGACTGAGCACCCTCAAGCCGCTGGCCGCACACAACTGCTGATAAACACCAAACGCCCGGAAGCGATTGACGTGCACCATGCCGTCGACCTGCCGCCAGCTGTCGCGCAATTCGAACAACGTCCCTACACACAGACTAGCAAACGCGAAAATGCCACCCGGTTTCAGCACCCGAAAGGCTTCACCGAGCACCGAGTCGAAGTCCGCGCACCACTGCACCGCCAGGCTGGAGAAGATCAGGTCGCAGGTCGAATCCTGCAGTGGCAATCGCTCGGCATCGCCGGCCACGAAGTGCGCGGCACCGCCCAATGGCCGGGCGTGGTTGAGCATGCCTTCGGCGATGTCCAGCGCCACACCGTGGCTGCCCGGAAACCGCTCACCCAAGGCACGACTGAAATGCCCGGTGCCGCAGCCCAGATCCAGCCAGCGCTGCGGTACAAAGTCCTGCGGCAAGCGCTTGAGCAATTGGCTGCCGACATCACGCTGCAACTCGGCCACGCTGTCATAGCTGGCCGCCGCGCGGGAGAATGATGCTGCTACCTGGCGCTTGTCAGGCAAGGCGCCGGGCAGGTTGGGAAAGGATAGATCAGTCATCGCCGGACTCATGCAAAAAGGCCTGGATCGCCCCCGCCACACCGTGGGGATCCTCCAGGAGAAACGCGTGGCTGGCCTGTTCAATCAGACCGATTTCGACATCCGGCAGCAATGCCAGCAACTCGCCCGCCGCTTGCGCCGGCACCAGCCCGTCGAGGCCGGCGAACAGATGCAGTTGCGGACCGCGGAACGCTTGCAAAGCCTGTCGGGTATCCAGTTGCGCGAGCACTTGCAGACCACTGAGCAGCACCGGCGCGGCGGTGTTCGGGGCGCCACCGAGCAACAACCGCGACAATCCGCGCGGGTCTTCGGCGCCCTGGGCGCAGAGCAGTGAAAAACGTTTCAATGTCGCGCGCGGATCGGCTTCACAGCCCGCCAGAAACGCATCGAAGGTTTCCCCTGGCATGGCGCTTGACCATTGCTCATGGGCGACAAAAGAAGCGTTGCTGGCCAGGGTGAACACACCACAGCAGCGATCGCCACGCCGGGCCGCCAACTCGCAGGCGAGCATGCCGCCCAATGACCAACCGCCAAGCCAGGCGTCTTGCGGCAAGGTCGATTCAAGCTCATCGAGCCACTCTTCAAGGTCGCTCGACTCCAGCTCCGGCAACGGCTCGATCTCGACGTGCAGGTGCTCATCCAGGCCTCGCAAAGCCGCCGCCAGAGGCTCCAGCGGTGAAACGCCAAGGCCCCAACCGGGCAGCAGAATCAGACGATCACGCATGGCTTGGCTCCGGCTTCAGTTGTTGAAAACAATCGGCCAGTCCGTTTAACAATAGCTGTACCTGGGCTTCACTGTGGGCAGCCGTCAGCGTGACCCGCAGCCGGGCGCTGCCGGCGGGTACGGTCGGCGGGCGAATCGCGGTCACCATCAACCCGCGTTCGCGCAGCATCTGCGAAAGGCGCACCGCGCGCCCCGCGTCACCGACCATGATCGGCTGGATCGGCGTGAAGCTGTCCATGAGTTCCAGGCCAATCTGTTCGGCACCGTGGCGGAACTGGCGGATCAGCGTCTGCAAATGCTCGCGGCGCCAGTGTTCGCTGCGCAGCAGTTCCAGGCTTTTCAACGTGGCACAGGCCAGCGCAGGTGGCTGGCTGGTGGTGTAGATGTAGGGACGGGCGAACTGGATCAGGCTTTCGATCAGCTCTTCGCTGCCAGCCACAAAGGCACCCGCCGTACCGAACGCCTTGCCGAGGGTGCCGACCAGCACCGGAACGTCATCCTGGCTCAAGCCGAAGTGTTCGACGATGCCGCCACCGTTGGCACCCAACGGACCAAAACCATGGGCATCGTCGACCATCAACCAGGCGCCTTTGGCCTTGGCTTCTCGGGCCAGCGCTGGCAAGTCGGCGATATCACCGTCCATGCTGAACACGCCGTCGGTGACCACCAGCGTATTGCCGCTGGCTTTTTCCAGGCGTTTGGCCAGGCTCACCGCGTCGTTGTGCAGATAACGATTGAACCGCGCACCGGACAACAGCCCTGCGTCGAGCAGCGACGCATGATTGAGCCGGTCTTCGAGCACCGTATCACCCTGCCCCACCAGCGCCGTGACCGCGCCGAGGTTGGCCATGTAGCCGGTGGTGAACAACAACGCGCGCGGGCGACCGGTCAGGTCGGCCAACGCTTCTTCCAGGGCATGGTGCGGGGAGCTATGGCCGATGACCAGGTGTGATGCCCCTCCGCCCACCCCCCACTTCGAAGCGCCGGCGCGCCAGGCTTCGATCACTTGCGGATGGTTGGCCAGGCCCAGGTAGTCGTTGTTACAGAACGCCAGCAATGGCTGGCCATCGACCACCACTTGCGGCCCCTGCGGGCTTTCGAGCAGCGGGCGCTGGCGGTAGAGGTTTTCGGCACGACGGGCAGCAAGGCGTGCGGCGAGATCGAAAGACATGCAGGCCTCGACTATCAAATGACACAGATCCCCTGTGGGAGCGGGCTTGCTCGCGAATGCGTCGTGTCAGCCAACATCAATGTTGAATGTCAGTCCGCATTCGCGAGCAAGCCCGCTCCCACAGGGTTTTGCATTCCTTCAGAGGAATAAATGCTGGATTCAAACCGCCGCGTTATAGAACTGCTCGCTGCTCTTCTGCTCCACCAGCGCCTGCTCGATAGCCGCCTGATGCACTTCATCGGCGTGCTCTTCGCGGGCTTCCGGCAGGATGCCCAGGCGCGAGAACAGTTGCATGTCCTTGTCGGCCTGCGGGTTGGCGGTGGTCAGCAGTTTGTCACCGTAGAAAATCGAGTTGGCACCGGCGAAGAACGCCAGGGCCTGCATCTGCTCGTTCATGGCTTCGCGGCCGGCGGACAGGCGCACGTGAGATTGCGGCATCAGGATGCGCGCGACGGCGAGCATGCGGATGAAGTCGAACGGGTCGACGTCGTCAGCATTTTCCAGCGGTGTACCGGCGACTTTCACCAGCATGTTGATCGGCACCGACTCCGGATGCTCCGGCAGGTTGGCCAGCTGGATCAGCAGGTTGGCGCGGTCGTCCAGCGACTCGCCCATGCCGAGAATGCCGCCGGAGCAGATCTTCATCCCCGATTCACGCACATACGCCAGGGTTTGCAGGCGCTCACTGTAGGTGCGGGTGGTGATGATGCTGCCGTAGAACTCAGGCGAGGTGTCGAGGTTGTGGTTGTAATAGTCGAGGCCGGCATTGGCCAGCGCTTCGGTCTGCTCCTGATCCAGGCGACCGAGGGTCATGCAGGTTTCCAGACCCATGGCCTTCACGCCTTCGACCATTTTCAACACGTACGGCATGTCCTTGGCCGACGGGTGTTTCCACGCCGCGCCCATGCAGAAGCGGGTCGAGCCGATGGCCTTGGCACGAGCGGCCTCTTCGAGGACCTTCTGCACCTCCATCAGTTTTTCTTTTTCCAGGCCGGTGTTGTAGTGACCGGACTGTGGACAATATTTGCAATCTTCCGGGCAGGCGCCGGTTTTGATCGACAACAGGGTCGACACCTGGACGCGGTTGGCGTCGAAATGCGCACGGTGCACCGTCTGCGCCTGGAACAGCAGGTCATTGAATGGCTGAACGAAGAGTGCTTTGACTTCGGCCAAAGTCCAGTCATGACGCAGGGTTGCAGTGGTGCTGGCACTCATGGGCGTTTCCTTTGAATTATGCTTTGGCATGCGGCTGGGCAATGGAATGTCACAGTCGCCTCACAGATGTTTCGGCATATTTAAGGAAGAGCGATGCGCTGTCAACCACGATACGAAGGGCCGGTTTACATCTGGTTAAAAAACAAACAATCATGTCTTTTGTGCGATGAAACGGCCGACGGCATCCCTCCTGTCTGCACGGCCTGCGAAATCGAATTGCCCTGGCTCGGCGATCACTGCCTGACCTGCGCCCTGCCGCTCCCGGCCGCGGGCCTCACCTGCGGCCATTGCTTGAAGCAGCCGCCGGCCTTCGAACAAGTGATTGTCCCCTGGACCTACAGCTTTCCGGTAGACAGCCTGATCACCCGCTTCAAACACAACGCCAAGTGGCCGTTTGGCCGCCTGCTCGCCGAACTTCTCGTTCAATACCTGCAACATCGCTTCGAAGACGATCTGCAGCGCCCCGATGCGCTGATCCCGGTACCGCTGGCCAACCGACGCCTGCGCCAGCGCGGGTTCAATCAGGCGGCGATGCTGGCTCGCTGGTTGAGTGCGAGTCTCGATATCCCTTGCGACGAACGGTTGCTGCTACGCACCCAAGACACCGACGCCCAACAGGCCTTGAACGCCCAAGACCGCCGAAAAAACCTGCGCAACGCTTTCGCCCTGGCACCCGGCGCCGTCGTCAAAGGCCTGCACCTGGCCCTGGTCGACGACGTACTGACCACCGGCGCCACGGCCCAGGCCCTGGCTCGCCTGCTGATGGACGCCGGTGCGGCAAGGGTCGACGTCTATTGCCTGGCCCGTACGCCTAAACCCGGCGAGACACCCTGACTTGACTCGCGCGGTCCAAGCGGCCAACGTCCTCACCATCGTCACCACCCAAAGCGACTTGTCATGTCTTTGCCAACCTTGTTGTCCCAGCACATTGTCCGCCGTCCGCAGCGCATCGCCCTGCTGCAGCACATCGCCGAACAAGGCTCGATCACCCGCGCGGCCAAAAGCGCGGGCCTGAGCTACAAGGCCGCCTGGGATGCGATCGATGAGCTGAACAACCTGGCGCAGAAGCCGCTGGTGGAGCGGATCGTCGGCGGCAAGGGCGGCGGCGGTGCGCGCCTGTCCAACGAAGGTGAGCGGGTGTTGCGCCTGTACCAGAAGCTGCAAGCCTTGCAGGCCCAGGTGCTGGAAGCCGCTGAAGACGCGAACGACCTCGACCTGCTCGGGCGCCTGATGCTGCGTACCAGCGCGCGCAATCAGTTGCACGGCAAGGTGATCGCGATTGAACCTCAGGGGCGCAACGACCTGATTCGCCTGGAAGTTGCCAAAGGCGTGATCGTCGCCGCGCAAATCACCCACGACAGCACCGAGCGCCTGGAGCTGCAAATCGGCAGCGAAGTCGTGGCATTGATCAAGGCCGGCTGGCTCGACGTGCTGGAAATCGACTCCGTCGAAACCCCTGGACACAATTGCCTCAACGGCATCATCGAAAAAATCCTCGACGCCGACGATGGCCCCAGCGAAGTGCGCATCACCCTGCCCAACGGCCTGACGCTGTGCGCATTGGCCGAATCGAGACATCTGCAGGCATTGGGGCTGACGTCCGGCAAACCGGTGCGCGTGGAGTTTTCGCCGTCCAGGGTTCTGCTGGGCACGCCGCTTTAAACAAACTGCAACAAAAGGTTCATTACTCTTCATTAAGGTGTCTGCACAAATCGCAGGGAGCCTGAAATGAGCCTATTAGAAGAAAACCAGTCCACCGACCTCGAAAACATGGTCGGCCTCAGCCGTCGCGGCTTCATCAGCGCAGGTGCCCTGTGCGGCGCGGCGATGTTCCTCGGCGGCAACCTGCTGAGCCGTAGCGTGATGGCCGCCAGCGTCAGCGCCGGCAACAGCCAGTTGCTGGGCTTCGACAGCATTGCCGCCGCCACCAGCGACACCATCACCCTGCCAGCGGGCTACAAGTCCTCGGTGCTGATCAGCTGGGGCCAGCCTCTGTACAAGGACGGCCCGGCGTTCGACCCGAGCGGCAACGGCAGCGCCGAACATCAGGAAGTCCAGTTCGGCGACAACAACGACGGCATGAGCCTGTTCGAATTTCCGGGTGAAAAAGACCGGGCGCTGATGGCGATCAACAACGAATACACCAACTACCGCTACCTCTACGCCCACGGCGGCATGCCGCAATCGGCGCAAGAAGTGCGCAAGGCGCTGGCCTGCGAAGGTGTGTCGGTGATTGAAGTGCAGCGCAAGAACGGCCAATGGCAATTCGTCCAGGGCTCGCGCTACAACCGCCGCATTCACGGCAACGCACCGATCACCCTGAGCGGCCCGGCCGCCGGACATGCCCTGCTGAAAACCAGCGCCGATCCGCACGGCAAGAACGTCCTCGGCACGTTCCAGAACTGCGCCAACGGCAAGACGCCGTGGGGCACCTATCTGACCTGTGAAGAGAACTTCACCGACTGCTTCGGCAGCAGCAACGCCGAGCAGAAATTCGACCCGGCGCAAAAACGCTACGGCGTGGTGGCCACCAGCAAAGAGATCAACTGGCACCAGCACGACGAACGCTTCGACATGGCCAAGAACCCCAACGAGCTGAACCGTCACGGCTGGGTGGTGGAGATCGATCCGTTCGATCCGAAGTCGACGCCGGTCAAACGCACGGCCCTCGGGCGCTTCAAACACGAAAACGCAGCCCTTGCGGAAACTGGCGACGGTCATGCCGTGGTGTACATGGGCGACGATGAACGCGGTGAGTTCATCTACAAATTCGTCAGCCGCGACAAGATCGACCACAAGAACCCCAAGGCCAACCGCGACATTCTCGATCACGGCACCCTGTACGTGGCGCGTTTCGATGCCGGCGACGGTAACGTCGATCACCCGAAAGGCCTGGGTGAATGGATCGAACTGACCCACGGCAAAAACGGCATCGACGCCAGCAGTGGTTTTGCCGATCAGGCCGAAGTGCTGATCCACGCGCGTCTCGCCGCCAGTGTGGTGAAGGCCACGCGCATGGACCGCCCGGAATGGATCGTGGTCAGCCCCAAGGACGGCCAGGTCTACTGCACGCTGACCAACAACGCCAAACGCGGCGAAGACGGGCAACCGGTGGGCGGGCCGAACCCGCGCGAGAAGAACGTTTACGGGCAGATCCTGCGCTGGCGCACCGAGCGTGACGATCACGGCTCGAAAACTTTTGCCTGGGACCTGTTCGTCGTCGCCGGTAATCCGGGGGTTCACGCCGGCACACCCAAAGGCGGATCGTCGAATATCACGCCGCAAAACATGTTCAACAGCCCGGACGGTTTGGGCTTCGACAAGGCCGGACGCTTGTGGATTCTCACCGATGGCGATTCGAGCAACGCCGGAGACTTTGCCGGCATGGGCAACAACCAGATGCTCTGTGCCGACCCGGTAACCGGCGAGATCCGCCGCTTCATGGTTGGCCCGGTAGGTTGTGAAGTGACGGGGATCAGCTTCTCGCCAGATCAGAAAACCCTGTTTGTCGGGATCCAGCATCCGGGCGAAAACGGCGGTTCGACCTTCCCCGAGCACCTGCCTAACGGCAAACCGCGGTCCTCGGTGATGGCAATTTCGCGGGAAGATGGCGGGATCGTCGGCGCCTGACAGGCCCTCATCGCGAGCAAGCTCGCTCCCACAGGGAATCATGTTGTCCTTGTGGGAGCGGGCTTGCCCGCGAAGGCGTCAGCCCAGACACCACACATCTCAAGCCCACCCCCTAAAACCGCGCCGTCTGCGCTACCATGCCTGGCCGGACGCAGCAGCCTGCTGCGCGCAGGAGTCAGCATGGCCCACCCGTTTGAAACCCTCACACCAGACCTCGTGCTCGATGCCGTCGAAAGCATCGGCTTTCTCAGCGACGCGCGCATCCTGGCCCTCAACAGCTACGAGAACCGCGTCTATCAAGTCGGTATCGAAGACGCCGAGCCGCTGATCGCCAAGTTCTACCGGCCGCAACGCTGGAGCAACGAAGCGATTCTGGAAGAGCACCAGTTCACCGCCGAACTCGCCGACTGCGAGGTGCCGGTCGTGGCGCCGTTGATCCACAACGGTGAAACCCTGCACGAACACAACGGCTTCCGTTTCACCCTGTTCCCCCGCCGTGGCGGCCGCGCGCCGGAGCCGGGCAACCTCGACCAGTTGTATCGCCTGGGCCAGTTGCTCGGGCGCCTGCATGCGGTCGGCTCGACCCGGCCGTTCGAGCACCGTGAAGCGCTGGCGGTGAAAAATTTCGGCCATGACTCGCTGGCCACGTTGCTCGACGGCAATTTCATCCCCCGCAGCCTGCTGCCGGCCTACGAATCGGTGGCCCGCGATCTGCTCAAGCGTGTGGAAGATGCCTACAGCAACACACCGCACCAGAACATCCGCATGCACGGTGACTGCCACCCCGGCAACATGATGTGCCGCGACGAGATGTTCCATATCGTCGACCTCGACGACTGCCGCATGGGTCCGGCGGTGCAGGACATCTGGATGATGCTCGCTGGCGATCGTCAGGATTGCCTGAGCCAGCTGTCGGAACTGATGGACGGCTACAACGAGTTCCACGACTTCGACCCGCGTGAACTGGCCTTGATCGAACCGTTGCGCGCCTTGCGCCTGATGCACTACAGCGCCTGGCTCGCCCGCCGCTGGGAAGATCCGGCCTTCCCCCGCAGTTTCCCGTGGTTCGGCACCGAGCGTTATTGGGGGGACCAGGTATTGGCGTTGCGCGAACAACTGGCGGCGCTCAATGAAGAGCCACTAAAACTCTTCTGACCCACACAGAACAAATGTGGGAGCGGGCTTGCTCGCGAAAGCGGCGTGTCAGTCGACATCAATGTTGAATGACTCACCGCCTTCGCGAGCAAGCCCGCTCCCACAGGTACCGCGTTCACAAATACCCAACCTATTCAGTCAGGACATTCGCAGACAAATCTCCTTACAATCCCTTCTTTGTTAGCTGCCTAAGCAAGGATTCTGCATGCAAGCCGCCAACCCGCGTCGCGGGTACATTCTAGGCCTGAGTGCCTACATCATCTGGGGGCTTTTCCCCCTCTATTTCAAAGCCATCGCCAGCGTGCCCGCCGTGGAAATCATCATCCACCGGGTGCTGTGGTCGGCACTGTTCGGCGCCTTGTTGCTGATGGTCTGGAAGCATCCCGGCTGGTGGCGCGAACTGCGGGAAAACCCGCGGCGGCTGGCGATCCTGGCACTGAGCGGTGCGCTGATCGCGGCCAACTGGCTGACCTACGTCTGGTCGGTGAACAACGGACGCATGCTGGAGGCCAGCCTCGGCTACTACATCAACCCGTTGGTGAACGTGTTGCTGGGCATGCTGATCCTCGGCGAACGGCTGCGGCGCATGCAATGGATTGCCGTCGGTCTGGCGGCTGTCGGTGTGGCGCAGCAAGTCTGGCAAGTCGGCAGCCTGCCGTGGGTGTCGCTGGTGCTGGCTCTGACCTTCGGTTTCTATGGCCTGATTCGCAAGCAGGCGCCAGTCAAGGCGCTGCCGGGGCTGGTGGTGGAAACCTGGATGCTGGTGCCGATTGCCCTCGGCTGGTTGCTGCTCAATCCGACGGCCAGCAGCGCCCAGGCCGAATTCTGGACCACCTCCCAAGCCTGGTGGCTGGTCGCCGCCGGCCCGATCACGCTGGTACCGCTGGTCTGCTTCAACGCTGCTGCACGGCATTTGCCCTACACGACACTGGGCTTTATCCAGTACCTGGCGCCGACACTGGTACTGCTGCAAGCGGTCCTGCTGTTTGGCGAGCACCTGTCGTCCAGCACCTTGGTAGCGTTCATGTTTATCTGGGCCGGCCTGGCGGTTTACAGCATCGATGCGTGGATAAGTTTGCGCCGCCGCAGCTGATCAAAAAACGCACAAAACCCTACAGGCCACGTCTCCCGTGGCCTGCATCATTCCTTCCCAAGGTTATCCACAGCGTGATCCCCGCCGTTTGTGCGCAAGTATCTGAAACTGCTGGTTTTTTGATCAGAACCTGAAGAGCCCCGGTCGACATGGCCTGGCGGGGTGTCTCTACAGGTTATCCACAGGCCGGTGCACGTTTAACTTGGATAACCTGATCAGGGTTCACTGCGCAGCACCAACTCGACCATCAGGTCGTCAGCCAGGGTTTCCAGGCGCGATTGCAGTACGTCCAGCGACAGGGTCAGCGGTACCGCGAGAATCGCTTCGGCGTGAAACAGCGGCTCGCTGCTCATCGGTGCCGGGCGCACTTCGGTGACCAGCCGTTCCAGATTCACCCCCTGCTCGCTCAGCAAGCGCGTGATGTCACGCACGATCCCCGGACGATCATTGCCTACCAGTTCCATGGCGATCGGTTTCCAGGTGCAGGATTGTTCGATACCGCTTTCAGCGATCAACACGCGAATATCCTGGGCGGACAAACCCTGCAGGGCATCGACCAATTCGTCGTAGGCCTCGGCCGGCACCCCCACCCGAAGAATCCCGGCGAATTGTCCCGCCATGCGCGACATGCGGCTTTCCAGCCAATTGCCGCCGTGCTCGGCAATGCATTGGGCAATGCGCTCGACTTGCCCGGGCTTGTCCGGAGCAAAAACAGTGAGTACGAGGTGGTCCATGGCGCAGCCCTCTAGTCATGACTTTTGTTATAGAGAACCAAGTATAGGCAAGGGATGGAAGGTGCCTGGGCAGATCCGGAATCAATGGTGTATCGACTGGCCTCTTCGCGGACAAGCCCGCTCCCACAGGGTCACGCGCTGTCCTTGTGGGAGCGGGCTTGCTCGCGAATGGTTGCACCGCCGATCTGACTGACCCAACAAATCGTGTACAACTTTTGATATTTAACTGGAACAATCCAATAGTTTTTTGAGAACATCACGCTCCCCGACGTGACCGCAATGCGTCATGGGGTCGCAGAACGACGTAATTAGTCTAATTTTCACAACCGCAATTCATCATGTAGTATGCCGCAGCGCGCACTACATAACGTTGGATCGATGTCTGCCGCAGGCACGTTCGCAACCCTGAAAGCCCTGTCAGCAAGGCCCCAAGCCGTTGATTGGTCCCAACCCAGCCGCCCGTCATGGGCATGTACTGGTAGAGGGGTTTGTGGTTTAAATGGCCAACGGCTTCATTGTTAAATTGAAGAGCTGAAAAGCGAAATAGCTGAGCAGAGTGAGGCAAGCAATGACTGAACACGTTCAAGTCGGTGGCCTGCAGGTCGCCAAAGTCCTGTTCGACTTCGTGAACAACGAAGCCATTCCCGGTACCGGCCTCACCGCCGATAAGTTCTGGGCCGGTGCCGACAAGGTCATCCATGACCTGGCGCCGAAGAACAAAGCCCTACTCGCCAAACGCGATGATTTCCAGGCTCAAATCGATTCCTGGCATCAGGAACGTGCCGGTCAAGCGCACGACGCCGTGGCCTATAAAGCCTTCCTGCAAGAGATCGGTTATCTGCTGCCAGAAGCGGCCGATTTCCAGGCAACGACGCAAAACGTCGACGAAGAAATCGCCCGCATGGCCGGCCCGCAGCTTGTAGTGCCGGTGATGAACGCCCGCTTCGCGCTCAATGCCTCGAACGCCCGCTGGGGCTCGCTGTATGACGCGCTCTACGGTACCGACGCCATCAGCGAAGCCGACGGTGCGGAAAAAGGCAAAGGCTACAACAAGGTGCGCGGTGACAAGGTCATCGCCTTCGCCCGTGCCTTCCTCGACGAAGCGGCGCCTTTGGCGGCCGGCTCCCACGTCGACTCCACCGGCTACAAGATCGTCGACGGCAAACTGGTGGTCGCCCTTAAAGGTGGCAGCAACACCGGCCTGCGCAACGATGCGCAACTGATCGGCTTCCAGGGCGATGCCGCTGCACCGACCGCGATCCTGCTGAAAAACAACGGCCTGCATTTCGAAATCCAGGTCGACGCCAGCACCCCGGTCGGCCAGACCGACGCGGCCGGCGTCAAAGACATCCTGATGGAAGCCGCGCTGACCACCATCATGGACTGCGAAGACTCGGTTGCCGCCGTCGACGCCGATGACAAAGTGGTGATCTACCGCAACTGGCTCGGCCTGATGAAGGGCGATCTGTCGGAAAACGTCGCCAAGGGCGGTCAGACCTTTACCCGCACCATGAACGCCGACCGCACCTACACCGCTGTCGATGGCAGTGAACTGAGCCTGCACGGCCGTTCGTTGCTGTTCGTACGTAACGTTGGTCACCTGATGACCATCGATGCGATTCTGGACAAAGACGGTAACGAAGTGCCGGAAGGCATTCTCGATGGCCTGGTGACTTGCCTGGCATCGATGCACAACCTGAACGGCAACACCTCGCGCAAAAACACCCGCACCGGCTCGATCTACATCGTCAAGCCGAAGATGCACGGCCCGGAAGAAGCGGCGTTCACCAACGAACTGTTCGGTCGCATCGAAGACGTACTGGGTCTGCCGCGCAACACCCTCAAAGTCGGGATCATGGACGAGGAGCGTCGTACCACGATCAACCTCAAGGCCTGCATCAAGGCGGCGAGCGAGCGCGTGGTGTTCATCAACACCGGTTTCCTCGACCGCACCGGCGACGAAATCCATACCTCCATGGAAGCCGGCCCGATGGTGCGCAAGGCGGACATGAAGGCGGAAAAATGGATCGGCGCCTACGAGAACTCCAACGTCGATATCGGTCTGAGCACCGGCCTGCAAGGTCGCGCACAGATCGGTAAAGGCATGTGGGCCATGCCTGACCTGATGGCAGCGATGCTCGAACAGAAAATCGCTCACCCGATGGCCGGTGCCAACACCGCCTGGGTACCATCGCCGACCGCTGCTGCCCTGCATGCACTGCACTATCACAAGGTTGACGTGTTCGCCCGTCAGGCCGAACTGGCCAAACGTGCCCACGCTTCGGTGGACGACATCCTGACCATCCCGCTGGCTGTGAACCCGCAGTGGACCGCCGAACAGATCAAGAACGAACTGGACAACAACTCACAGGGCATTCTTGGTTACGTGGTGCGCTGGATCGACCAGGGCGTTGGTTGTTCGAAAGTGCCTGACATCAACGACGTCGGCCTGATGGAGGACCGTGCAACGCTGCGTATTTCCAGCCAGCACATCGCCAACTGGCTGCGCCATGGCATCGTCACCGAAGACCAGGTCATGGAAAGCCTCAAGCGCATGGCGCCGGTGGTTGACCGTCAGAACGCCGGCGACGCGCTGTACCGTCCGCTGGCCCCGAACTTCGACAGCAACATCGCCTTCCAGGCGGCGGTCGAACTGGTGGTTGAAGGCACGAAGCAGCCGAACGGTTACACCGAGCCGGTCCTGCACCGTCGTCGTCGCGAGTTCAAGGCGAAGAACGGGTTGTAAACCAGCTCCCTCCACAGCAATCCCCCGGTTGAAGAACCGGGGGATTTTTGTTTCTGCGCCCTGCAAATTCAGAACTATCTCCTGAAACGCAACGCGTTTGCAGCGATGTGGCGGCCTATTCTCGTTGCATTCATGAACAAGGCAATTCCAAGGACCGTGATGATGAGCGCAAACAGTTTTTCGCCACCAATGGATTCGTCGAGCACATACCACGAGGTCAAGATACCCGATATCGGAACAATCACTGACAACGGTGCAACCTGGCTCGCCGGATACTTCTCAATCATTCGGTTCCACACCCAATACCCGAATACCGTCGCCACATAGGCCTGGAACAGGACAGATGCCAGCACTGGAGCAGTTATGTCCGTTAGCAACGACTGGAAAGGGGCTGCTCCCTTGACCCAGTAAGTCATCAGGTATAGAGGCGGTGTTGCATACAGACTCGACCAAACGACAAAGGAAAATATATCAGCCACTTTGCTTCTCTTGACCAGCACATTGCAAAGACTCCAGAACAGTGCGCCGAGCAGTACCAGAAAAAGCCCAAAGCTTTCGGCATCACCGTGTGTTACATGAATAATGAACATCAGCCCCACCAACGCCATGAGAATGCCGGCCACTTGTATTGCCGTCATTTTCTCACCAAACAGCAGTACTCCCCAGATGACCGTGAAAAAAGCACTGAATTGCTAGAGCAAAGATGTCACGCCGGCACTGACGCCAAGAAACATGCCGTAGTTCATCAGCCAGCACATTCCGATACCAAACAACAAACCGTAGACGATAGTTACAAAAGTACTGACACCTTTCGGTTTCGGGATGAAGAACACCAATGGCAATGCACAGAAAGTAAAGCGCAACGCTGTCAATATGAACGGATCGATACCGTCTAGACTGATATCAATGACCGTAAAATTACTGCCCCACATGACTGTCACACCGACAATAAGTACAAGATCGCGAAATTCAATTTTCTTTATCATACCGTCCTCATAGCGACACACAACCACACAATCCAGGAAGAGTAATGACCTTTGTCGGTATTTTATCCGCAGGAACTAGCCGCAGACTGAATACACGACAACCATCGGCATACTCAAGCCACTAAAAAGCGGAGTGCCAAACTGGTAACCCGGATAGTGCTACGACAGATTTCATTAAACCAAGTACAACATCAAATAGATGCCTGCATTGACTTTCAAGAACTGAACGATAACTGAATAGTCGGAAGAAGAAACAAGCTATTTGTGAGTAGCCTTTTCGCAGACCAATTAGATAAACTTAATTACAAGTTAAACCCACCAAAACAACTCCAGCCTGTAACTAACAATTACAGGCGCCCAGTTATTTAATGCCCAATTCGCGTTTTACCAGTGTCAGCAGATGACTGGCATCAATCGGTTTGAGCAGAAAGTCCACCACGCTCAGATGCATCGCGGCGATCGCATCCTTCACGTCGGCGTCACCCGAGACAATGATGATCGGCAATGCCGCCCTTACCGATTCGCGTACCTGACGGATCAGTTCCAAACCGTCAACGCGGCCCATCCGCAGGTCGGTGATCAGTAAACCGATCGAGGGCTTTTTGATCTCTGCCTCGGTCTCCAGGATCTTGAGTGCCGCTTCGCCACTGGCCGCGGTCAGGCAGCGAATGCCCTCTAATGCGAGGATCTCTGACAGCAGCGTCCGGGCGTCTTTATCGTCGTCGACGATCAGCACCCGTTGCAGCGGCAGGTCAGGTTCCAGCATGACGGCACTGAGCGCTTCGCGCTCGGCGTCACTCAAAATATCGTGGTCGGACATGGCGTTCCCTACATGTTCAATTCATTTCCCTGGCACAGTGCTGAATCATCACTGAGCAGACCACCAATGTGCACTTCGTCGGATATTTTTCCAATAGCAGAATAGAGAGGTTTTTCTCACCGTTGCGTAAGGTTTTTCCGACATTCCATCACCCTGATTGCCTACCTAGACTTACGTCCAATGGGCACCCCGGCCACAGGGGTCGACCATGTCTGGGTCATCCGACTACAACAATTCAAAAAAGACTGCGGTAATGGTTATGAGTAAAGCGGACGCCTTCACACAGGCAGGGAAAACCGCGGTGTTGCAGAACATCCAGGGTACGTTGCAATTCCTTCAGCGCTTCCCGCCCTTCAATCAAATGGAACACGCTCACCTGGCGTATCTGGTCGAGCAATGTCAGCTGCGTTTTTACGCCCCCGGCGAGAGCATCATCAAACCCGCCGACGGCCCGGTCGAGCACTTCTATATCGTCAAGCAAGGCCGGGTCGTAGGCGAGCGTCCGCATACGGCAAAAGGTGGCACCGAAACGGTCTTCGAGATCACCACCGGCGAGTGTTTCCCCCTCGCGGCATTGCTGGGTGAACGGGCGACCCGCACCGAGCACCTGGCCGGCGAAGACACCTTCTGCCTGCAATTGAACAAACCGGCGTTCGTCCGCCTGTTTTCGCTATCGGACACCTTCCGCAACTTCGCCCTGCGCTGCGTCAGCAGCCTGCTGGATCAGGTCAACCAGCAAGTGCAGCAAAAAGCCGTGGAAACCCTGGGCACCCAATACTCGCTCAATACCCGACTGGGCGAATTGGCCATGCGCCACCCGGTGACATGCGCCCCGCAGACACCGTTGCGCGAAGCCGTGACGTTGATGCACGAACAACAGGTCGGCAGCATCGTGGTGGTCGATGAACTCAAGGCGCCACTGGGGATTTTCACCCTGCGTGACCTGCGTCAGACAGTGGCCAACGGCAGCAGTGATTTCAACGAAGCCATCGAAGGGCACATGACCCGGGCGCCGTTCTTCCTGTCGCCGGATCACAGTGCATTCGACGCGGCGATTGCCATGACCGAGCGTCACATTGCCCATGTCTGCCTGGTCAAGGACCAACGCTTGTGCGGCGTGGTTTCCGAGCGCGATCTGTTTTCCCTGCAACGGGTCGACCTGGTGCACCTGGCGCGCACTATCCGCAATGCCCAGAAAGTGGAAAACCTGGTGGCGCTGCGGGGCGAAATCGGTCAACTGGTCGAGCGCATGCTGGCCCACGGCGCGTCTTCGACGCAGATCACCCACATCATCACCTTGCTCAACGACCACACCGTGTGCCGGGTGATCGAACTGACCCTCGCCGAAAAAGGCGACCCCGGCGTGCCGTTCAGCTGGCTGTGTTTCGGCAGCGAAGGCCGTCGCGAGCAGACCCTGCACACCGATCAGGACAACGGCATTCTGTTCGAAGCCAGGGATGCGGCCCATGCCGCCGAGATTCGCGGCAAGCTGCTGCCCATTGCCCAGCAGATCAACCAGAGCCTGGCGCTGTGCGGTTTCACCTTGTGCAAGGGCAATATCATGGCCGGCAACCCCGAGCTGTGTCTGTCCAGGGCCGAATGGGCACGGCGCTTTGCGGCGTTTATCCGCGAGGCCACCCCGGAGAACTTGCTGGGTTCGAGCATCTATTTCGATTTGCGCGTGGTCTGGGGCAGCGAGCAAGGCTGTGAGCAGTTGCGTCGGGGCATTCTCGATCAGGTCGGCGACAACCGTTTGTTCCAGCGCATGATGGCCGAGAACGCGCTGCGCAATCGCCCGCCCGTAGGACGTTTCCGCGAGTTCGTGCTGGCGCGCAAAAATGGCGAGAAGGCCACCCTGGACTTGAAGATCCAGGGCCTGGCACCCTTTGTCGACGGCGCCCGGTTGCTGGCCCTGGTCCACGGTATCGAAGCGAACAACACGCTGGAGCGTTTTCGCCAGTTGGTCGACAAGGAAGTCATCGACCCCCTGGACGGCGCCGCGTACGAAGAGGCCTATCACTTCATCCAGCAAACCCGCATGCAGCAACACCAACTACAGACCCGGGAGAATTTTCCTTACTCGAATCGGGTCGATCCCGACAGCCTCAATCATCTGGACCGGCGCATCCTGCGTGAGTCTCTGCGCCAGGCACAACGCCTGCAAAGCAGCCTGACCTTGCGGTATCAGTTATGAGCCTGTTTTCGTGGCTGCGCCCGCCGAGCCTTGCCCTGCCCGCCCACCTGCAACATCGGCTGGAGCAATTACCGACGGCTGCCGACCTGGCGCAGTGCAGCCTGCGCGAGCAGCGCTGGGTGGTGCTCGATCTGGAAACCACCGGCTTGAACCTGAACAAGGACCACGTGTTGTCCATCGGCGCAGTGGTGATCGAGGACGGGGCCATCGACTTTCGCCAGCAGTTCGAACGCACCCTGCAATATCCGCAAGTGAAACTCGGCCCCAGCGTGCTGATCCATGGCATTGGCCCCAGCGCCATTGCAGCGGGCAGCGACCCGGCAGAAGCACTGCTCGACCTGATGGAGTACATCGGGGACAGTCCGGTGCTGGCCTTCCACGCGCCGTTTGACCAGCACATGCTCGGCCGTGCGCTGAAAGATCATCTGGGTTTCAAATTGCAGCATCCATTTCTGGATGTGGCGGACATTGCGCCGCTGCTATGCCCCCAGGCGCACATTCGCGAGGCCGGGCTGGACGACTGGATCGACTGGTTCAAGCTCGAAGTCTTCGAGCGCCACCACGCCAGCGCCGATGCCTTGGCCACCGCTGAACTGGCGCTGATCCTGTTCAGCCGTGCGCGGCAGCAGCAGATTCATAGCCCGTTGAATCTGCAACAGCGCTTGAATCAGTGGAGACGCCGGCAGCAGGCGCCGTCCTTCTGACCCATACGCCATCCCTGTAGGAGCGAGCCTGCTCGCGAAAATCGTCAACGGTGACACGTTTTTCTGGCAAGACCGAGGTGTCAGATAGTTTTTCGCGAGCAGGCTCGCTCCTACAGGGGCCGTCGCCTAATTCCCACCCGACCAACGCCAATTGCTTACCTCCCTCGCCTCTGCCACAATCGCGAACAATTCTCGTTAGTTAATATTTCCCAATCGGTGATGCGGCGTGTCGTCAGTCCCAAGCCCTCAAAGTGAGCTCGTCGGTGCGTTATATCGCGACCATCGCGATTGGCTATTGGCCTGGCTTCGACGCAACGTCGCCTGCCCGCAGCGGGCCGAAGACCTGAGCCAGGACACTTTCGTGCGTTTGCTGGGCCGTGAGGAACTGAAGGCACCGCGCGAGCCGCGGGCGTTTCTGGTGGCGATCGCCAAGGGCCTGCTGTTCGACTATTTCCGTCGCGCCGCGCTGGAACAGGCCTACCTCACCGAGCTGATGCTGATTCCCGAAGCCGAACAACCGTCGGCGGAAGAACAGCAAATGATCCTCGAAGACCTGAAAAACATCGACCGCTTGCTAGGCAAGCTATCCAGCAAAGCCCGGGCGGCGTTCCTCTACAACCGCCTCGACGGCCTCGGCCACGCAGAAATTGCCGAGCGCCTCGGTGTGTCGGTGCCGCGGGTGCGCCAGTACCTGGCCCAAGGCATTCGTCAGTGCTACATCGCGCTGTATGGTGAGCCGACATGAATCCACTCAGTTCCAAACCGGTATCGGCCAACGTGCTGGACGCGGCGATTGCCTGGCAGTTGTCCATGGACTGCGCCAACCCGGTAGAGCGCGAAGAGTTCGCCAAGTGGCACGCGGCCCACGAAGAGCACGCCCGCGCCTGGCGCCAGTTGGGCATGCTCGACCAGCGTTTCAGCGTGGCCAGCGGCCCGGCCCGCACGGCCTTGCTGCAATCGCGCGAAGGTATTCGCCGGCGAGTGCGCAAGCTTGGCAACGGTGTCGCCAGCGTCGTTGCCGTGATCGGCCTGGCCCTGTTCGCCGGGGATCGTTACCTGCCGATCGACTATTGGCTGGCCGACCAGCGCACCGCCGTTGGCGAGCAGCGCACCCTGCGCCTGGCTGACGGCACGCTGATCAATCTCAACACCCACAGCGCGCTGGATGTGCGTTTCGATGAAAAGCAGCGGCGCATCGTGCTTCAGGAAGGCGAAATCCTGGTTGAAACCGGCCATGGAGATCCCCGGCCGTTCATCGTCGAAACCCGCGAAGGCAGCATGCGCGCGCTGGGTACGCGGTTTCTGGTCAAGCGCGAGGAAGACGGAACGCGCTTGAGCGTATTGCAGTCGGCGGTGGCGGTTCACCCTGAGTCCACCCCTGATGAACAGATCCTGCGCGAAGGCCAGCAGGTGCTGATCCGCAAAAACGGCCTGGGTCCGGTTCTGGCCGTCAACCTCGGCGCGGATGCCTGGACCCGCGGCATGCTGGTGGTGGACAACACGCGGCTGGAAGACCTGGTGCATGAAATCGGCCGCTATCGAAACGGTTACGTCGGGGTCGCACCGGAAGTGGCCGACCTGCGCATCACCGGCAGCTTCCCGCTGCGCGACACCGACCTGGCACTCAATGCCCTGCTGCCAACCCTGCCGGTGCAGATCGAACAGCACACGCAATGGTGGGTAAAGGTCGTGGCCAAGGCTGATACCAAACCCTGAAAAACTTTGTGTCTGATCGGCCGTCATCGCGAGCAAGCTCGCTCCCACATTTTGAAATGCATTCCAATGTGGGAGCGAGCTTGCTCGCGATGGCGCCGTTCGACTCCCCGCAAAAACCGTTTTGACCCAATACCAGCCGCAACCGACTTCTGAATCGAAATTATTTTCATCCAGCCCTATCACTTTTTGATTTTCGTTCGGCACACAGGCAATTGAGAAATGTTTCCATTCAGGAGCCGCTGTATGCCTCGTTCGCTAGACTCCCTGTTGCGCCGCAGTTTGCTGGCAGTCGCCATTGCCCTTTGCACCCCGTTGGCCAGTAGCCAACTGGTCGCCGCTGAACAGGTGTCCAGCGTCCGCGCCTACAACCTGCCGCCCGCGCCGTTGGCCAGCACCCTGAACCAGATTGCCAGCCAGGCCGGTTTGGCCCTGTCGCTGAATCCATCCCTGGCGGCGGGCAAGACCTCGGCGCCGGTCAAAGGCCAGTTCGACGCAGCCGGCGCCCTGCGCGAAGCCCTGCGTGGCACCGGGTTGCAACTGGAGCTGAGCAGTGCGGGCACCTATAACCTGGTGGCCGTGCCCGAGGGTGTGATGGACCTGCCGGCCACCAGCGTGATCGGCGTGCAAGACACTGAAAGCGCCTGGGGCCCGGTACAGGGCTACCTGGCCAAGCGCACCGCTGCCGGCACCAAGACCGACACCGCGCTGGTCGAAGCGCCGCGTTCGATTTCGGTCGTCACTCGTGAGCAGATGGACGACCGCAACGCGCACACCCTCGACGATGCCGTACGCTACTTGCCGGGCATCACCTCCAGCAGCTTCGGCAGCGACACCCGCGCCGACTGGTTGCGCGTGCGGGGTTTCGAGCCGACTCAATTCCTCGACGGCCTGCCACTGCCAAAGGGTGTGTACTCCAACCCGAAACAGGAAACCTGGAACCTCGACCGCCTGGCGCTGCTTCGCGGCCCGGCCTCCTCGGTGTACGGCCAGACCCCGCCGGGCGGCCTGCTGGACATGGTCAGCCGTCGCCCAAGTGCTGAAGCCAGCAGCGAGATCCAACTGCAATACGGCAGCGACAATCATCGCCAGATCAACTTCGCCAGCACCGGCAAGATCGACGACGAAGGCCAGTTCCTGTACAGCCTCAGCGGCGTGCTGCGCGACGGCGGCACGCCCATCGACCACATCGATGACAAGCGCTACAACATTGCGCCCAGCCTGACCTGGAACATCGGCGAAGACACCAAATTCACCCTGCTCACGCAGTTCACCCGTGACGATACCGGTATCACCAGTCAGTTCTATCCGATCCAGGGCACCAAGATCGACATGCCGTTCGGCGATATCTCCCACCACAAGAACCTGGGTGACCCGAACTACGACTTCTACGACCGCACCTACTACGCGCTGGGTTATGCCTTCGAACACCGCCTGAACGATGTCTGGCAGTTCCGCCAGAACCTGCGCTACACCAAGTCGGAGCTGTCGTTCCAGGCCGTGACCGTCAATAGCTACGGCCCCTCTTACGGGTCTATTGTTGACGATCAGGGCAACACCGGCCGTGGCACCACCAATGTCGACGAAGACATCGCCCAATTCGCCGTGGACAACAACTTCCAGGGCGACTTCGTCACCGGCGACGTCAGTCACACCTTGCTGATCGGCCTGGACCACCAGCGCAACACCACCAACTACCTCTCGATCTTCGGCACCGCGCCGGGCATCAACGTCAACGACCCGATCTATGGTTTGCCGATCGAACGTCCGGCACGCTCCACGGCGTTCTACGACTACGAGCAGAAGACCCAGCAGACCGGCCTGTACATCCAGGACCAGATGGCCCTCGGCCAATGGCGCCTGACCCTCGGCGGTCGTGAAGACTGGGTCCACACCGGTACCACGTTCTTCAACAAGGGCGATGCCACCAACACCGAACGCGACAAGAACTTCAGCGGCAACGCAGCGATCAGCTACGTGTTCGACTCGGGCTTCGTGCCCTACCTGTCCTACGCCGAATCGTTCCAGCCGACCAGCAATGCCGTCGCCTCGCCGACCGAGTCGTTCAAGCCGACCGAAGGCAAGCAATGGGAACTGGGGATCAAGTACCAGCCACCGGGCAGCAACACCCTGCTGACGGCGGCTGTGTATGACCTGACCCAGAAAAACGTTTCCGTCACCAACAACGTGGGCAACGTGACAGTCACCAGCCAGACCGGCGAAGTGAAAGTCAAAGGCCTGGAGCTGGAAGCGGTTTCCGACGTGACCGAAAACCTCAAGGTCACCGCTGCCTACACCCTGGCCAAATCCGAAGTGCAAGAGGGCATCTACAAGGGCAATCGCCTGCAACTGATGCCTAACCAGCAAGCGTCGGTGTGGGGCGACTACACCTGGCACAACGGCGTGCTGGACGGCTTCGGCATCGGTGCCGGCGCGCGCTATACCGGCAATACCTATGGCGACCAGGCCAACACCTGGCTGGGCAAGGCCGACGCCTACACGGTGTTCGACGCAGTGGTTCACTACGACCTCGGTCGCCTGGACAACAGCCTCAAAGGCGCTTCGCTGGCCGTTAACGCAACCAACCTGTTCGACAAGGACTACATCTCGACTTGCGACAGCTACTACTGCTACTACGGCGACCAGCGCAGTGTCGTCGCAAGTGCAACCTACAAGTGGTAACGCGTTGAGCTGACACGCCCAATGACCAGGCCGTCCTTTGTGGGCGGCTTTGGTTTTTCTGAAGGCTATGAAATGAAAAGTAAAACAATTCGCCGCTGGTCCGCTGTTCATACCTGGACCAGCCTGATTTGTACGGTGTTCCTGTTGCTGCTGGCACTGACCGGCCTGCCGTTGATCTTTCACCACGAGATCGACCACTTGCTGGGCGATGCGCCTGATGTGAAGGAAATGCCGGCGGACACCCCGCGCCTGAATTTGCAGCAGTTGGTGGAAGCGGCCGAGAAGCATCGCCCCGGCGAAGTCATGCAGTATTTCGGCTTCGAGGACGATGAGCCCAACGCGGTGCTGACCATCATGGCCGCGACCGCGGGCACCGAGCCGAACTCGTCCCATACCTTCATGCTCGACGCCCGTACCGGCGAAGCGCTGGAGACGCCATCGGCCAACGGCGGTTTCATGATGACCATGCTGCGCCTGCACGTGGACATGTTCGCCGGCTTGCCGGGCAAGTTGCTGCTGGCGTTCATGGGGATTCTGTTCGTGGTGGCGATCGTTTCCGGCACGGTGTTGTACTTGCCGTTCATGCGCCGCTTGAAGTTCGCCACCGTGCGCCAGGACAAATCCGCGCGCCTGCGCTGGCTCGACCTGCATAACCTGATCGGTGTGGTGACGTTGACCTGGGCCCTGGTGGTCGGCGTGACGGGTGTGATCAGTGCCTGCGCCGACCTGATCATTGCCGCCTGGCGCAACGACAGCCTGAGCGCGATGATCGCACCGTACCGCGATGCGCCACCGCTGACGCAACGGGCGCCGGCCACCCGTCTGCTCGACATCGCCAGGGACGTTGCGCCGGGCATGCAGCCAGACTTCATCGCCTTCCCCGGCACGCGGTTTTCCAGCGAGCACCATTACGCGGTGTTCATGAAAGGCAGCACGCACCTGACCTCGCACCTGCTGACGCCGGTACTGATCGACGCCAGCACCCTGCAAGTCACTGCCGTGGCCGAACGACCGTGGTACATGGACGCCATGGGCATGTCGCAACCGCTGCACTTCGGTGACTACGGCGGCATGCCGATGAAGATCCTCTGGGCGACCCTGGATGTGCTGACCATCATCGTGCTCGGCAGCGGGGTCTACCTGTGGGTGGTACGGCGCAAGGCTGCCAGGCCGGTGCTGGAAAAAGCGGAGAGCGTGGCATGAAGCCCCGGCAGTCGAACTTCTGGAAAGTGTTTGCCGTTCCGACCGTCATCGCGGTGCTTGGCGCGGCTGGGTTGTTTGCCGCGTTGCTCGGGGATGGTGTTTGGGATTCGCTGAGCTGGTTGGGGCTGGGCATCCCGGCTGTGCTAGCCCTACGCGGCCTCCTGCAACACCGCTGATCCCTTGTGGGAGCGGGCTTGCTCGCGAAGAGGCCGTCAGCCTCAGCATCAATGTTGGCTGACACACCGCTTTCGCGAGCAAGTCGAATCGTCGCACCGCCGCTCCCACAGGGTTCGGTTTGAGGTAATGCCCCAACGCGCTATGCTGCCCGACACTGCCACCGACCGAGACACTGCCATGTCCGCCCCGAGCATGACCCTGTACCACAACCCGCTCTCTCCCTTCGTTCGCAAAGTCATGGTGCTGCTGCACGAAACCGGCCAGCAAAACCGCGTGGCGTTGCAGACCAGCGTGCTCACCCCGGTCAATCCGGACTTGACCCTGATCGAAGATAACCCGCTGAGCAAAATCCCGGCACTGCGCCTGGCCGACGGCAACATCATCCACGACAGCCGGGTCATCCTCGACTACCTCGACCACCAGCACGTCGGCAACCCGCTGATCCCCCGCGAAGGTTCGGCCCGCTGGCGGCGCCTGACCCTCGCGTCGCTGGCCGACGGGATCATGGACGCGGCCGTACTGGTGCGCTACGAAGTCGCCCTGCGCGCCCCGGAGAAACACTGGGACGAATGGCTCGACGGCCAGCGCGACAAGATCCGTCGCGCCCTGGCATTGCTGGAAAAGGACGCGATTGCCGAGCTGACCTGCCACTTCGACGTAGCCGCGATCAGCGTGGCCTGTGCACTGGGTTACCTGGACCTGCGCCATCCGGATCTGGACTGGCGCACAGCGAATCCGCAACTTGCAGCGTGGTATTTCGAGGTGAGTCAGCGGCCTTCGATGATTGCGACGATGCCGAAGGTTTAAGCCTTCAAAAGATCAGCAATCCGGCTTGTCGGCCGTAAACCGCCGAGCCGGATTCACCGCCGCCCCAAACTCACGCAACGCCTTCGCGCCAATCAGCAACGGGTAGTTGAAGCTGCTGCGGTCAGTCAGGTTGACCTCGACCGTGCGCTTGACGTTACCCAGGCACAGCTCCAGATCGACCACCGGACGCTTGGTGGGTGCGATCACTTCACTGTCTTCCTCTTCCTCTTCGGAACGGGTCTTGATCTTGCTGATGCGCGCGACCTTGTGCTCGTAGACCTTGTTGCTCGCGTCCTTGGTGGCCAAGCGGAAGCGCACCCATTCTTCACCATCGCGGGTAAAGGTTTCGATGTCCTTGGCCGACAGCGACGCGGTCAGGGCGCCGGTGTCCATTTTCGCCTTGAGGACCTGCCCGCCGATTTCCGGCAGGGCGATGTATTCGTAACGCCCATAGAGGGTCGGCTCGGCGGCCATGACCGGCAGGGCGATGAGGGAGAGCACTGCAATGAGGGATTTCACGTAATGGGTTTCCATGAGAGTGAGCAGTCGGATTTTAGACCGTCGTTCGCTTGATCGTTCCCACAAGGTTACCGACCCAAAAGTGAAACATTCGTCAGCACCGATTTGGCCTGCCACCCGAAGCTGCTTATCATGACGCGCCCAACCGTTTCCACGAGTGACTTATGCGCCGCCTGCTCACCGGCTGTTTCGTGACCCTGCTGCTTGTGCTCAATACCCTGTTCCTGATCGGGCCGTTGATGGTGTTTGCCCTGCTCAAACTGGTCCTGCCCGGCCGCTTTCGCGATTACGCCTCCTGGTCGGTGATGTGGATCGCCGAGACCTGGTCCGAGATCGACAAGCTGATCTTCCGTGTCTGTATCCCTACCCAATGGGACATCCGTGGCGGTGACGATCTGCGTCGCGACACTTCATATCTGGTGATCAGCAACCATCAATCCTGGGTCGACATCCCGGCGCTGATCCAGACGCTGAACCGGCGTACGCCGTTCTTCAAATTCTTCCTCAAGAAAGAACTGATCTGGGTGCCCTTCCTGGGCCTGGCGTGGTGGGCGCTGGATTACCCGTTCATGAAGCGCTACAGCAAAGCCTTCCTGGCCAAACACCCGGAACTGGCCGGCAAGGATCTGGAGATCACCAAACAAGCTTGCGAGCTGTTCAAGCGCCAACCGGTGACGGTGGTCAATTACCTCGAAGGCACTCGCTTCACGGCAGCTAAATCTGCCCGGCAACAGTCACCGTTCAATCGCCTGCTCAAGCCCAAGGCCGGCGGCGTGGCGTTTGTGCTGGCAGCGATGGGCGAACAGCTGGACGCGATTCTCGATGTGACGGTGGTTTACCCGCAGCAGAAGATTCCGGGGTTCTGGGACTTGATCAGCGGCAATGTGCCGAGGGTTATCATCGATATCCAGACCCGCGAACTCGACCCGGCGTTGTGGCAGGGCGATTACGAAAACGATCCGCTGTTTCGCGAAAAAACCCGGAACTGGGTCAACCAGCTCTGGATCGAGAAGGATCAGCGCATCGACGCCTTGCGCGCCGGGCGCCGCTGAATCAGCTACCAGTGCCGGCACCCCAGATCCCGCCCAGGCTGCTCAGCAGCGAACCGCCGACACCCTGCTGGCCGAGGTATTGCAGGAGCACCGGGGTAAACAGGCCGATCATGCCGCTGTCCATGCCCAGGGCGCTGAAGGCGTTGTTCAGGTCGTTGGTGTTCTTGACGTTACCCAGGGCATTGTCCAGTCCTGCAGCTTTGCCACTGGAGCCGAGCAGACCGGCCAGTGCACCCAACTCACCGCCGCCCGAGAGCATGTCGATGCCCGGTACGCTTTTGGCCAGTTCCGAGTAGTCGTTCGAACTCAACTGGTTCTTCGCCAGCCCCAGCATCGCCCCGGCGCCGCCGATGGCTTGTTGTGGCGTGATGTTCAATTCACTGAGGGTGCTTAGCAGGTCGGCTGTCTGCGGCGTCGGTTCGGCAGTCGCGGCCGCGTCACCGCCCTTCATGCCCGAAATCGCATTGGCCGCGTCGTTCAGGCTGAACTGTGCAAAAGCCGGGCTGGCGGACAGTGCCAACAGCGAAGCCAGTGCAATACCGCGTGAAATCTTCATCCAGACATCCTCTTGTGCCATGAAACCATCCGAAAACCGGCGGTAAAACTCCCGGTTTGACCGGGCATCCTCAATCATGTTCCTTGCCGCGCATCCGTTTTTACACAGGTCAGGTAGATGAAACGTGAAACACCGGATGCCACGCGATGAATGGCACGACTGAGCGCCCGGCGGGGCCGGTATTGAATCAGGAACCCTGGCAGCCGTTTGAAAAAGATATCCAAACAAAAACGGCGACCCGAAGGTCGCCGTTTTGTATTACGCAAAGACTTACGCCGCGCTGAACATCTTGTGCGGATCGATCACAAACTTCTTCGGCACGCCGGCATCGAACTCGCCATAACCCTGCGGCGCCTGATCCAGGCTGATCACCTGAACGCCCACCACTTCGGCGATGTTGATGCGGTCCCACATGATCGCCTGCATCAACTGGCGGTTGTACTTCATCACCGGGGTCTGGCCGGTGTGGAAGCTATGGGACTTGGCCCAGCCCAGGCCGAAGCGGATGCTCAGGCTGCCCATTTTCGCGGCAGCGTCGACAGCGCCCGGGTCTTCGGTCACGTAGAGGCCGGGGATGCCGATCTTGCCTGCCACACGCACCACGCCCATCAGCGAGTTGAGCACGGTGGCCGGAGCTTCGTGTTTCACGCCGTCATGGCCATGGCCACGGGCTTCGAAGCCTACGGCGTCGATGGCGCAATCCACTTCCGGTTCGCCCAGCAGTGCGGCGATCTGTTCGTGCAGCGGGGTATCGAGTGACAGGTCGGCGATTTCGAAACCCTGCGCCTTGGCGTGGGCCAGGCGAACGGTGTTGACGTCACCGATGATCACCACCGCCGCACCCAGCAGGCGAGCGGATGCGGCCGCCGCCAGACCGACCGGACCGGCACCAGCGATGTACACGGTGCTACCCGGGCCGACACCAGCGGTCACTGCGCCGTGATAGCCAGTCGGCAGGATGTCGGAGAGGCAGGTCAGGTCGCGGATTTTCTCCATGGCCCGGTCGCGATCCGGGAGTTTCAGCAGGTTGAAGTCGGCGTACGGCACCATGGCGTATTCGGCCTGACCACCGGTCCAGTCGCCCATGTCGACGTAACCATAAGCACCACCCGGACGCGCCGGGTTGACGCTCAGGCAAACACCGGTGTGCATTTCTTTGCAGGAACGGCAGCGCCCGCAAGCCACGTTGAACGGTACGGACACCAGGTCGCCGATGTTCAGGTTCTCGACGTCGCTGCCCTTCTCGATCACTTCGCCAGTTATCTCGTGGCCCAGCACCAGGCCGGTTTGCGCCGTGGTACGCCCGCGCACCATGTGCTGGTCGGAACCACAGATGTTGGTGGAAACCACACGCAGGATGACGGCGTGGTTAATCTTCCTGCCGCGCGGGTCCTGCATTTTCGGATAATCAATACTCTGCACTTCGACCTTGCCAGCGCCGAGATACACCACACCACGATTGCCAGACATGCTTTCACCTCGCTGTTGTTTTTATGAAACCGCGTTGCCCAGGCAGGCAGCGCGTTAAGTACTCGGGTTATTGCCTGTGTGTCTTGTGTTGCTTGTAAGGGTCCCATCGCGAGCAAGCTCGCTCCCACAGTGGACCGGGGCGGACACTAGGTTTGTAAACGACACAAAACCCTGTGGGAGCGAGCTTGCTCGCGATGGCGATTTAAAGAACAACCGTACGATTGGCGTTCAAAAACACTCTTCTCTCAATGTGATACCCAACGGCCCTGGCCAGGGTCAGCCCTTCGATATCCCGCCCCTTGGCGATCAAATCTTCCGGGTAATGGCTGTGGTCCACTGCCTCCACACCCTGGGCAATGATCGGGCCTTCATCCAGGTCGTTGTTGATGTAATGCGCCGTGGCGCCCACCAGTTTCACGCCCTTGTTGTAGGCCTGGTGATAGGGCTTGGCGCCCTTGAAACCCGGCAGCAGGGAGTGATGAATGTTGATCGCCTTGCCATCGAGCTTGCGGCACAGTTCCGGCGACAGCACTTGCATGTAGCGCGCAAGGATCACCAGTTCGGCGCCGGATTCTTCGATGACCTGCCACACCTGACGCTCTTGCGACGGTTTGTCGTTCGGATCCAGCGGGAAGTGGTAGTACGGAATCTGGTGCCAGTCAGCCAGTGGCTTGAGGTCCGGGTGGTTGGAGACCACGGCGGCCACGTCCATCGACAACTGGCCGATGCGCTGGCGATAGAGCAAGTCGTTGAGGCAGTGATCGGCCTTGGAAACCATGATCACCACTTTCGGCCGGTAGTTCGGCGCGGTCAGTTCGAAGATCATGCCAAAGGCTTCACCGCGCTCGGCGAGGCCCGCGCGGAAGGACTGCTCGTCGAAACCGTCAGGCTGGCGGAACTCCACACGAATGAAGAATCGGCCCGAGAGCCGGTCATCGAAGGAATGGTGCTCGGTGACGTAGCAGCCCTGCTCGAACAGAAAGCGGGTCACCGCGTCCACGGTGCCGAGCACGCTGGGGCAGTCGGCGGTCAGAATCCATGTGTCTGGGGCGCGGCTCATAGTGCGGTGACTCCTTTGAAAACGGGAGATGCCTCCTGTAGGAGCGAGCTTGCTCGCGAAGGACTTCAGGACGACGCGTTAAATCAGGAAGCACGCGTTATCGTTGACGTTTTTCGCGAGCAAGCTCGCTCCTACAGTTGATCGGTAGTCAAGCCTGGACGCTGAGGCCGTATTCAGCCGCTGCATCCTGCAGCCACAGCCACCAGTAATCCGAGAAGCTGCGACGAATCAGCAGTTCCCAGGTGTCTTCGGCGGTGTGACGGATCATCAGTTGCGACTTGGCGAACACCGTGCCGACGGCTTTGCCCACCGGGAAGTTGTTCGGGTGCACGTCGTAGCTGGTGGATTTCATCAGCACCTGGCGCACGTTCGGGCCGCTCAGTTCGAGGACTTGCTGGCCACCGCTGACGTTGACGATTGCAATGTGCAAATCGCCCAGCGCTTCGCGCAGTTTTTGCTCGGCGGCCAGTTCTTCACCGGTCGGCACGATCAGCAGCCACTCATCCGGCCCCATCCATTGCAGGCTGGTTTCGCCTTTGACGATGACGCTCAGCGCGCCAGGCAATTCGATGCCCAGGGCCTTGTGCACGCCTGCGGCGAATGCCGCGTCGTGGCCATCGCCCCGGATGGTCAGGTGGCCGAGGAGTTTTTTCTCACGCACGATCACGCCGGCGTTCTTGCGACCCTTGCCCACCAGGCTGGCGAGGTCGGCGTGATGCAGCGACGACTCGGCCTTGGCCCCGGAGGTTGGGCGTTGTTGGTAAACATTGGCTGCGGTCATAAAGCACCTTTCCTGAATTCTGTTGGTTCCGGCCCTTGTGGTGGCTGTACCGCCGCCTTCGCGAGCAAGGCGAATCGTCGCACCGCCGCTCCCACATTCGACCGCATTCCCCTGTGGGAGCGGGCTTGCTCGCGAATGGGCCGACTCGGTGTCATTGCCCATCCACAAGCCTTGAAGCCATCAAACGTTCTGGCGTTCGCCCTTCGGATCGAAGAACACCGAAGAAACAATCTCCGCCTCGATCACGCTGCCATCCGCCAGCGGTGCAAACACACGCTCGCCCATGCGGTTCAGGCCGCCCTTGACCACGCCCATGGCAAACGAATAGCCCAGGGAGTTGTGCAGGTAACTGGAAGTCACGTGACCAACCATGGTCATCGGGATGGCTTGCTTGGTGTTGAACACCAGTTGCGCACCTTCCGGCAGCCATTTGTTCGGATCGATCGGCTTCAGGCCAACCAGTTGCTTGCGCTGATCACGCACACAGTCTTCACGGTTCATGCCACGCCAGCCGATCCACGAGAATGGTTTGGTGCGACCGACACACCAGCCCATATTCAGGTCGTCCGGGGTCATCGAGCTGTCAGTGTCCTGACCGACGATGATGAAGCCCTTCTCGGCCCGCAGCACGTGCATGGTTTCAGTGCCGTACGGGGTCAGGTTGTACTTCTTGCCAGCATCGACGATTTTTTCCAGCACGCCCATGGCGTAGTCGGCTTGCACGTTGACTTCGTACGACAGTTCACCGGTAAACGAAATCCGGAATACCCGCGCCGGCACACCACCCACCAGACCTTCTTTCCAGGTCATGAACGGGAAGGCTTCGTTGCTCAGGTCGATGTCGGTGACTTCAGCGAGCAGCTTGCGGCTGTTCGGCCCGGACAAGGTCATGGTCGCCCAGTGGTCGGTGACGGAGGTGAAGTACACCTTCATGTCCGGCCATTCAGTCTGGTGGTACAGCTCCAGCCACTGAAGTACGCGAGCGGCGCCGCCAGTGGTGGTGGTCATGACGAAATGGTTGTCGGCCAGGCAAGCCGTCACACCGTCGTCGAAGACCATACCGTCTTCTTTGCACATCAGGCCGTAACGGGCCTTGCCCACATCGAGCTTGGTCCAGGCGTTGGTGTAGACGCGGTTGAGGAACTCACGCGCATCCGGGCCCTGGATGTCGACCTTGCCCAGGGTCGAAGCGTCCAGCAGGCCGACGCTGTCGCGCACAGCTTTGCATTCGCGCTTCACCGCGGCATGCAGGTCTTCACCGGACTTCGGGAAGTACCAAGGACGTTTCCACTGGCCGACGTCTTCGAACTCGGCGCCGTTTTTCAGGTGCCATTGATGCAGCGCGGTGTAACGCACCGGCTCGAAGATGTGCCCACAGTGACGACCGGCCACGGCGCCGAAAGTCACCGGCGTGTAGTTCGGACGGAACATGGTGGTGCCCATCTGCGGGATGGTCACGTTCAGCGAGCGGGCAGCGATGGCCAGGCCGTTGACGTTGCCAAGCTTGCCCTGATCGGTGCCGAAGCCCAGGGCGGTGTAGCGCTTGACGTGCTCGACCGACTCGAAGCCCTCGCGGGTCGCCAGTTCGATAGCGGCGGCGGTGACGTCGTTCTGCAGGTCGACGAATTGCTTCGGCGCCCGTGCGGTGTTCTTTTCGTGGGGCACCTGGAACAGCGCCAGGGTCGGCTCTTCGAGACGGCTCAGGGCTTTGGGCAGCACGCCTTCGACCGATTGGAAGCCGGCTTCGGCAGCAGCGCGAACGCCGCCTTCAAAACCGTCGGCCAGGGAATCGCCGAGACCGTAGACGCCGTTGATGCCACCGACGCACACGCGTTTCTGCGGTGCTTCACCCGGTACGAAACCGAGGATGTCTTCGCGCCAGATCGGCTTGCCACCCAGGTGCGAAGCCAGGTGAACCACCGGGCTGTAGCCACCGGAGCTGGCGACCACGTCGCAGTCGAGCCATTCGCCCGGGCTGGTCACGGTGTGGGCTTTGACATCGATGGCGGCCACACGGGCAGCGGTCACGTGCTTGCTGCCACGGGCCTCGATCACGGCGCTGCCGGTAAGGATGCGGATGCCTTTGGCGCGGGCTTCTTCCACCAGCGCACCACGCGGGTTGCTGCGAGCGTCGGCGATGGCCACCACTTGCAGGCTGGCATCGAGCCAATCCAGGGCAACGCGGTAGGCGTGGTCGTTGTTGGTCGACAGCACCAGCTTCTTGCCCGGAGCCACGCCGTAACGACGCACGTAGGTCGAGATGGCGCCGGCGAGCATGTTGCCCGGCACGTCGTTGTTGCCGTAGACCAGTGGACGCTCGTGAGCGCCGGTTGCCAGTACCACGCGAGTGGCGCGGACCCGGTGAATGCGCTGACGCACCTGGCCAATCGGTGCGCGGTCGCCGAGGTGATCGGTGAGGCGCTCGTGAATGGTCAGGAAGTTGTGGTCGTGGTAGCCGTTGACGGTTGCGCGCGGCAACAGCAGCACGTCCGGGGTGTTCTTCAGTTCGTCGATGACGCTGGCCACCCACTCCATCGCAGGCTTGCCGTCGAGGCTTTCGCGGGAGTCGAGCAGGCTGCCGCCGAACTCTTCCTGTTCGTCAGCCAGGATCACACGGGCACCGCTGCGCGCAGCGGCCAGTGCAGCGGCCAGACCTGCAGGGCCGGCACCGACGATCAGCACATCGCAGTGCTGGTTCATGTAGTCGTAGGTGTCCGGATCGTTCTCGGTCGGCGAGCGGCCCAGGCCGGCAGCCTTGCGGATGTACTTCTCGTAGGTCATCCAGAACGATTGCGGGTACATGAAGGTTTTGTAGTAGAAGCCCGGTGGCATCAGCTTGCCGCCGACCTTGCCGAGAATCCCCATCATGTCGTTGTTCACGCTCGGCCAGCCGTTGGTGCTGGTGGCGACCAGGCCTTGATACAGCGCCTGTTGCGTGGCACGCACGTTCGGGATCTGCGTGGCTTCGGTGGCGCCGATCTGCAGCACTGCGTTCGGCTCTTCAGCGCCCGCAGCGAAGATGCCGCGCGGACGGGAATACTTGAAGCTGCGACCGATGATGTCGACGCCGTTGGCCAGCAGTGCAGCGGCCAGGGAATCGCCTTCGAAGCCTTTGTAGTTCTGGCCGTTGAAGGTGAAGGTCAAGACTTTGTTGCGGTCGATCCGTCCGCCGTTGGACAGGCGATTGATCTGGCTCATACCTTCTCTCCCAGAGCCGTGCTGGCCGCTTTCGGGCTATCGGTCTTGTCGGTGAATTGTGGCTTGGTGCCGATCTTGTAGGTTTCGAGAATCTCGTAGGTCACGGTGTCGCGGGTGACGTTGAAGTACTGACGGCAACCGGCGACGTGATCCCACAGCTCGTGGTGCAGACCGCGCGGGTTATCGCGGAAGAACATGTAGTCGCCCCACTCCTCGTCGGTGCAGGTGTTCGGATCCAGTGGACGCGGGATGTGCGCCTGGCCGGATGCATGGAATTCCTCTTCGGAGCGCAGTTCGCCGCAGTGAGGACAGAAGATATGCAACATGGGGATTTCTCCTATCAAGCGCCGTGAAAACGTAGCGAGCGAAGGCAAGACAAGGCAAAAACAGGGGAGAAAGCGGAGCTTAGTTTACTAAGTGAGCATTTCGAGCCTGTTTTTAACGCCGTATTGCCGAGCGCAGTAGTTTTCATGGGGCCTTTGTTAGTGGGCGACCGCAGCAGCGCCATGTTCATCGATCAACGCACCGTTGTGGAAACGGTCGATGGAGAAAGGTGCGGCCAATGGGTGCATTTCACCCTTGGCCAGGCTCGCGGCAAACACGTTGCCCGAGCCAGGTGTGGCCTTGAAGCCGCCGGTGCCCCAACCGCAGTTGAAGAACATGTTCGGTACCGGGGTTTTCGAAATGATCGGGCAGGCATCCGGCGTGGTGTCGACGATGCCGCCCCACTGACGGTTCATGCGTACCCGCGACAGCACCGGGAACATCTCGACGATGGCCTGGATGGTGTGCTCGATCACCGGGTAAGAACCACGCTGGCCGTAGCCGTTGTAGCCGTCGATACCGGCGCCGATCACCAGGTCGCCCTTGTCGGACTGGCTGATGTAACCGTGTACGGCGTTGGACATGATCACGCTGTCGATAATCGGCTTGATCGGCTCGGACACCAGCGCTTGCAGCGGGTGGGATTCGATCGGCAGGCGGAAACCGGCGAGCTTGGCCATGTGCCCGGAGTTACCGGCGGTCACTACGCCGACGCGCTTGGCGCCGATGAAGCCCTTGTTGGTTTCAACGCCGATGCACACGCCGTTTTCCTTGCGGAAACCGATCACTTCGGTCTGCTGGATCAGGTCCACGCCGAGGGCGTCGGCGGCCCGGGCAAAGCCCCAGGCCACGGCATCGTGACGGGCCACGCCGCCGCGACGCTGGACGGTAGCGCCCATCACCGGGTAGCGAGTGTTCTTGGAGCAGTCGAGGTACGGAATCTCGTCGGCAACCTGTTTGGCATCGAGCAGCTCACCGTCGACGCCGTTGAGGCGGTTGGCGCTGACCCGACGCTCGGAATCACGGATGTCCTGCAGGGTGTGGCACAGGTTGTAGACGCCGCGCTGGGAGAACATCACGTTGTAGTTCAGGTCCTGGGACAGGCCTTCCCACAGTTTCATCGCGTGTTCGTACAGGTGCGCCGACTCGTCCCACAGGTAGTTGGAGCGAACGATGGTGGTGTTGCGCGCGGTGTTACCGCCGCCCAGCCAGCCTTTCTCGACCACGGCCACGTTGGTGATGCCGTGTTCCTTGGCCAGGTAGTAGGCCGTGGCGAGACCATGCCCGCCACCACCGACGATGACCACGTCGTAGACCTTTTTAGGAGTCGGCGTGCGCCACATTTTCTGCCAGTTTTCATGATGGCTGAGAGAGTGTTTGAAGAGGCCGAAGCCCGAGTAGCGTTGCATAGTCATTTACTCCAAAACCGCACTCAGCGATAAACCGGGAAGTCCGCGCACAGGGCTGCCACTTGCTCGGCGACATTGGCCTCGACATCGGCGTCGCCGAGGTTGTCGAGGATGTCGCAGATCCAGCCGGCCAGCGTGACGCACTGGGTCACCTTGAAGCCGCGAGTGGTGACCGCCGGGGTGCCGATGCGCAGGCCGGAGGTCACGAACGGCGACTGTGGATCGTTCGGGACAGCGTTCTTGTTCACAGTGATGTGGGCGCGACCGAGTGCTGCATCCGCCTCTTTGCCGGTCAGGCCCTGACGGATCAGGCTGACCAGGAACAGGTGGTTGTCGGTACCGCCGGACACTACATCGTAGCCGCGTTTGATAAACACGCCGGCCATGGCCTGGGCGTTGTCGATCACTTGCTGCTGGTAAACCTTGAAGCCAGGCTCCAGCGCTTCCTTGAAGCACACTGCCTTACCGGCGATCACGTGCATCAGCGGGCCGCCCTGGGCACCCGGGAAAACTGCCGCGTTGAGCTTCTTCTCGATTTCTTCGTTGGACTTGGCCAGGATCAGGCCGCCACGCGGACCGCGCAGGGTCTTGTGGGTAGTGGTGGTGACCACATCGGCGTAAGGCAGCGGGTTCGGATACAGGCCGGCAGCGACCAGACCGGCCACGTGGGCCATGTCGACGAACAGCAGCGCACCGACCTTGTCGGCGATCTGGCGGAAGCGCGGGAAGTCGAGGGTCTTGGAGTAGGCCGAGAAGCCGGCAACGATCATCTTCGGCTTGCACTCGACGGCCAGGCGCTCGACTTCGTCGTAATCGATCAGACCGGTCTTGGTGTCGATGCCGTACTGCACGGCGTTGTACAGCTTGCCCGAGGACGACACTTTGGCGCCGTGGGTCAGGTGACCGCCGTGGGCCAGGCTCATGCCGAGGATAGTGTCGCCGGCTTGCAACAGGGCCAGGTATACGGCGCTGTTGGCCGAAGAACCGGAGTGTGGCTGCACGTTGGCGTAATCGGCGCCGAACAGTTGCTTGGCGCGCTCGATGGCCAGGGCTTCGACCTTGTCGACGTGCTCGCAGCCACCGTAGTAGCGCTTGCCCGGATAGCCTTCGGCATATTTGTTGGTCAGGCCGCTGCCTTGCGCTTCCATCACGCGCTTGCTGGTGTAGTTCTCCGACGCGATCAGCTCGATGTGATCTTCCTGACGTTGCTCCTCGGCATTCATCGCCGCCAGCAGTGCATCGTCGTAACCCTGGATCTGGTCTTGCTTGCTGAACATCGCGTCTCTCCCAGCGGCGGTGGTGCGCCATTCGTCTCGGTGAGGCACTGGCGTTTCGGCAGTGCCCTTTGGTAGCGATGGTATGACTGGCTTGGAGTCGTCAAATGCCTACGGGCGCCACGCAAAGGTGCGTTTACGACATGGCGGGAAATGGCATGCCGAACACAAACCTCAAATCAGCATGGATCCCTTGTGGGAGCGGGCTTGCTCGCGAAGAACGATTACGCGGTCTGTCTGAAATACCGCAGTGCCTTCTTCGCGAGCAAGCCCGCTCCCACAGGGTCAGGCGATGACCTGTCGCACTGCGAGCAACACCAGGAAATGCAAGGGATACAGCGCATACGCCCAGCGCCGCATCGGTGGTGGTTTTACGCCCTTTGCATGTCGCAACAAGAACAGCCCGAGCCATGGCGCAATCAGGCACATGACGATGGCCGGAATCGCCGCGACATTGCCCAGGCGAGTGGCGTGATACAGCACCTGCCACTGATTGGCCGCCAGGCATACCAACCCCGCCAACAGTGCGAAGTACCAGGGGCGTTGCAGTACCAGCAGCATCGCCAGCGGCAACAGCACGCCAAAGAACCCGAACATCAATCGCTGGGAGAAATACCCTGCCAGCAACACCGCGCCAACGGCCAGCAGACGCGACGCCAGCACCGGCTGCTGCCAGCCACGAATCACCAACAAGCCCAGGGCAAGGGTGGGCAGCACGTTCAAGGTGTCGGGATTGGGAATGTACATCCGGTAAGGAATTTCACTCACCGCGCTAAACAGCAACAACCACCCCAGATAGCGCCATTGCCCAGCGCTCACCACAACAGGCTTGCGCGCCAGATTGGCCGCCATCGCCAGACAGAACCACGGAAACGCCAAACGCCCCGGCACATACAACAGATCGGCGGAATAACCGACATATCGCAGGTGATCGAGCACCATACTCAACAGCGCCAGCCACTTGAGTAGATCCAGTGCTCCGTCGCGCTGCTTTAAGTGCATCGTCACGTGCATAATTGCCCTTCGACCGTGTATTTTCCCGACAGCGACATCCTGTGCGCTCCACCTGACGATCTTGGGTACAGTGCGCACCCTCATTGACCACGGGACGCTTCACCATAGGCATCTCGACCACGGAAGCAGGCCATGACCGACAAGAGCCAACAATTCGCCAGCGACAACTATTCCGGCATCTGCCCTGAAGCCTGGGCTGCCATGGAACAGGCCAACCACGGCCACCAGCGCGCATACGGCGACGACGAGTGGACCGCCCGCGCCTCCGACGGATTCCGCAAACTGTTCGAAACCGACTGCGAAGTGTTTTTTGCCTTCAACGGCACCGCCGCCAACTCGCTGGCGCTGTCGTCGCTGTGCCAGAGTTACCACAGCGTGATCTGCTCGGAAACCGCCCACGTCGAAACCGACGAATGCGGCGCCCCGGAATTCTTCTCCAACGGCTCCAAACTGCTGATCGCCCGCACTGAAAACGGCAAGCTGACCCCGGAATCGATCCGCGAGGTCGCGCTCAAGCGCCAGGACATCCACTACCCGAAACCCCGCGTCGTGACCCTGACCCAGGCCACTGAAGTCGGCAGCGTCTACACCCCGGACGAAATCCGCGCCATCAGCGCCACCTGCAAAGAGCTGGGCCTGAACCTGCACATGGACGGCGCACGCTTCTCCAACGCCTGCGCATTCCTCGGCTGCACTCCGGCCGACCTGACCTGGAAGGCCGGCGTCGACGTGTTGTGCTTTGGCGGCACGAAAAACGGCATGGCGGTGGGCGAGGCGATTCTGTTCTTCAACCACAAACTGGCCGAAGACTTCGATTACCGCTGCAAACAGGCCGGGCAGCTGGCGTCGAAAATGCGCTTCCTGTCGGCGCCGTGGGTCGGGATCCTGGAAAACGACGCCTGGCTTAAATACGCCAACCACGCCAACCACTGTGCGCAATTGCTCGCAGAGCTGGTCAGCGACATTCCCGGCGTGGAGCTGATGTTCCCGGTACAGGCCAACGGCGTGTTCCTGCAATTGTCGGAGCCGGCCATCGCCGCACTGACCGCCAAGGGCTGGCGCTTCTACACCTTCATTGGCAACGGCGGCGCACGCTTCATGTGCTCGTGGGACACCGAGGAAGAGCGGGTGCGGGAACTGGCGCGGGATATCCGTGAAGTGATGTCCCACTAAAACTCTGGTTTACACCGCCCCCCCCTGTGGGAGCGAGCTTGCTCGCGATGAGGCCAGCACATCCAACATTGATGTCAACTGACACTCCGCTATCGCGAGCAAGCTCGCTCCCACAAAAGCCAACACCATATCCCCCAGTTGCTTGCCCCTCGTCTACATTGTTTGTCGAGCCTGTGCTCACATAACAACAATCAGGAGCGTCAGCATGTCATTGCAAGGCAAAACCCTGTTCATCACCGGCGCCAGCCGCGGCATCGGCCGCGAAATTGCGCTGCGGGCCGCACGCGATGGGGCCAACATCGTGATCGCCGCCAAAAGCGCCGAACCTCACGCCAAACTGCCGGGCACGATTTTCAGCGTGGCCCAGGAAGTGGAAGCCGCTGGCGGCAAGGCGCTGGCCTTGCAGGTGGATGTGCGTGAAGAGGATGCCGTACGTGCGGCGCTGGCCCAGGCCAACGAACATTTCGGTGGCATCGATGCACTGATCAACAACGCCGGGGCGATCAAGCTGACCGGGGTCCAGCACCTCGAACTCAAGCGCTTCGACCTGATGCACCAGATCAACACCCGCGCCGTTCTGCTGTGCAGCCAGGCTGCGTTGCCGTACCTGAAGAAGTCCGGCGGCCACATCCTCAACCTGTCCCCGCCGCTGAACCTGGCCACCAAGTGGTTCGCCCAATACAGCCCCTACACCGTGACCAAGTACGGCATGAGCATGCTGACTTTGGGCATGAGTGAGGAATTCAAGAACTACGGGATCAGCGTCAACTCGCTATGGCCACAGACGATGATTGCCACAGCGGCCATCGAGTTTCAGCTAGGGTCGAGGGAATCGTTCAAGCATGCGCGCTTGCCTGCGATCATGGCCGATGCCGCTCATGTGATTCTGAGCAGCAGCGGGCGCAGCCTGACCGGGCGTTTGCTGATTGATGAGGAGATACTGCGGGAAAGTGGTGTGACGGAGTTCGAACACTATCGGTTCGCGCCGGACAGCAACGACAAGCTGATGACGGATCTGTTTATTGACTGAAACACCATTCAATGTGGGAGCGGGCTTGCTCGCGAAAGCGTCGGATCAGTCAACATTGATGTTGAATGACACACCGCCTTCGCGAGCAAGCCCGCTCCCACAGGGTTCCGTGGTGTTTATCAAAATTCGATCCGCACATCCCCCTTCGGCACACTGCAGCACGACAGGATGAACCCTTCCGCTTCGTCTTCCTCGGTGATCCCGCCGTTGTGCTCCATCTCAACTTCGCCGCCCAGCTTCAACACCTTGCAAGTCCCGCAAATCCCCATGCCGCAGGCTTTCGGAATCATCAGGCCGACCTTGGCCGCCGCGGCATGCACGGTCTCGCCCGGAGCCACGCGGATGCTCTTGCCGGAGGCGGTGAATTCCACTTGATGCAAGTCCGCGGCGTCGACTTCCGGTGCCTCGGCCGCTTGTTCGGCGTGTTCCACTGCGTCAGCGCGCGCCTCTGGCGGGGTCGCACCGAAGGATTCTTCGTGATAACGCGACATGTCGAAGCCAGCGGCTTCCAGCAAGCGTTTGACCGCATTCATATACGGTGTCGGGCCGCAGCAGAATACCTCGCGCTCAAGGAAGTCAGGCGCCATCAATTCAAGCATTCTGTGGTTCAGGTAACCGCGATAACCGGCCCAGGGCTCACCCATACCGTGCTTCTCGCAGATCAGGTGCAGGCTGAAGTTGTCGATCCGCGACGCCATGTGTTCCAGCTCACGGTGGTAAATGATGTCTTTAGGCGAACGGGCGCTGTGGATAAACACCATGTCGACATTGCCGTTGGTGTCGTAGAACCAGCGCGCCATGGACATGACCGGCGTGATACCAACGCCGCCGCTGAGGTAGAGCACCTTCGGCGCGGTGAAGTCCATGGCATTGAACAGCCCGACCGGCCCGTGCACCGCCAGCTCCTGGCCTTCGTGCAGGGTGTCGTGCAACCAGTTGGACACCTTGCCGCCCGGCACGCGCTTGATGGTCACCGAAAAGCTGTACGGCACCGATGGCGAGCTGGAAATGGTGTACGAACGCATGATCGGCTGGCCTTCAATCTCCAGCTCCAGGGTGACAAACTGCCCCGGCTTGAAGAAGAACAGGATCGGCTGGTCGGCCATGAAGCAAAAGGTGCGCACATCCCAGGTTTCCTGGATGACTTTGACGCAACGGACGATGTGTCGACCATTGGCCCAGGTCTGGGTGGTTACCGGGTTCAGGAAGCTGTTGGACATGCTGATCTCCACGGCCGACTGCCGGCCTTCATGTTGGCGATTCTGCGTATAGCGCGAACCATCCATTTACCTATCTGCGACATTGACATGCTTATCGCGACCAGCCCCCAGCTACCGGGGCTTGCGCGTCGGGAACAGATTGCACCATGTCGCCCATGGATAAGGTTCTGGCCAGCGCCGGCCCCACACTCGCTTCAACAGATAACTGCTGTTTTTTGTCTTGCGTCGCACAACCGTAGCCACATTTCGCCGGCCACACAGAATGGCCTTGAGGATTAAACGATGGACGTCACTACTACCCTGAGCCTGGGCGATCCGCTGGAACCCGCACGCAAGGCCACCGCACAGATGCTGCAAGAGCGCGAGCGCACGTTCTCGCTGCCGCAGCCGTTTTACTCCGACGAACGCCTGTTTGATATCGACATGCAGGAAATCTTTCAGAAAGAGTGGTTGATCGCCGGCATGACCTGCGAGATCCCGACCAAGGGCAACTACCTGACCCTGCAGATCGGCAAGAACCCGATCATCGTGATCCGCGGCGCCGAAGGCGTGGTGCATGCGTTCCATAACGTCTGCCGCCACCGTGGCTCGCGCCTGTGCACCAGCGACAAGGGCAAGGTCGCCAAGCTGGTCTGCCACTACCACCAGTGGACCTACGAACTCGACGGTCGCCTGCTGTTCGCCGGCACCGAAATGGGCGCCGACTTCGACATGAACCAGTACGGCCTCAAGCCGGTTAACGTGAAGACCGCCGGCGGCTACATCTTCATCAGCCTGGCGGAAAACCCGCCGGCCATCGATGACTTCCTGTCGACACTGAACCATTACATGGAACCGTACGACATGGAAAACACCAAGGTGGCGATCCAGACCACCTTGTTCGAAAAAGCCAACTGGAAACTGGTGCTGGAAAACAACCGCGAGTGCTACCACTGCAACGCGTCGCACCCGGAACTGTTGAAAACCCTGCTGGAATGGGACGACGTCACCGACCCGCGCGCCGACCAGGCGTTCAAGGACCACGTAGCCGCCTCCGCCGCTGCGTGGGAAGCCGAGAAGATCCCTTACGCCCACGCCAGCTTCGGCCTGCGTAACCGCATCGTGCGCATGCCGCTGCTCAAGGGCACCGTGTCGATGACCATGGACGGCAAGCAGGGCTGCGCCAAGCTGATGGGCCGCATCCAGAACCCGGACCTGGGCTCGATGCGCATCCTGCACCTGCCGCACTCGTGGAACCACTGCATGGGCGACCACATCATCGTGTTCACCGTGTGGCCGATCAGCGCCCAGGAAACCATGGTCACCACCAAGTGGATCGTGCACAAGGACGCGGTCGAAGGCGTGGACTACGACGTGGAGCGCATGCGCCAGGTCTGGGACGCCACCAACGATCAGGACCGTCGCCTGGCCGAAGAGAACCAGCGCGGCATCAACTCCACCGCGTACCAGCCTGGGCCGTACTCCAAGACTTATGAGTTTGGTGTGGTGAACTTTGTGGACTGGTACAGCGAGCGCCTGCTGAGCAATCTTGGGGCCGAGCCTGCGCCGTACCTCAAAGGGGTTCCGGTTCAGGGTTAAATCAAAAGCAAAAGCTTCGCGAGCAAGCCCGCTCCCACAATGGATCGGTGGCGTATACAACTTTTGTAAACGACACGGACAAATGTGGGAGCGAGCTTGCTCGCGAAAGCGGCCTCACTTTCCCCGATCATTTAGAACTGTACGAAATATGATCTATCTCGTTCAGGCCTATGCCCGCCGCACCTCCCAGCCTTCCGCGAACAAGTTATCCACATCTCCACCCACAGCTATTGGGGACAACTGTGGAAAGGCTGCAAAATTTCTCCACAAAACCCAAAGAAAAACCGTGACTTATCCAGAAGCATGCTTCCATGATCGGACTGATCGTTTTTTGATCTATAGCCTGAAAGGCACGGAATGCAAGGCTTCCAGAGGATGGCAAACACCTTATCCACAGAAGCGCCAACAGACTTTGGGGTTAACTTCGAAGGCTCTGTGGAAAACCGCTACAACCCGTAAGAAACCGGTGTTTGCGTGGAATTCCATGGCTCAAATACACCAATTGATCACTTTTTGATCAAAGCCATGAAAGCCGCTGTTTATAAGGCCCACAGCCGATAGCAAACATCTTATCCACAGAAGCGCCAACAGAGATTGGGGGCAAGTCTGCATCGACGGCAGCACTTATCCCCTTGAAAAAGCTTGGGAAAACCACGAACCAGACTGGTTGTTTTTTGAACGACGCCTCGCAAGGCTTGATTTGTATGGGGTGTAGCGAGGGGCGAACATGTTATCCACAGAACCACCAACAGGGATTGTGGGTAAACACCGAAGTTGTTCAGATTTTATTGAGGCATGAGTGACCCGAATCCAGGTCCAGGTTCATTTCAAAGTCTTTGAAAGCGCGCCATCCGAGCAATATCGACGGGACGTATTGCCCTGCTATCAGCGACGGCGGGATGGTAAAGCCCGGGTAGTATTTGTAGGTGACCGCCATGGTATTGCCTTGCAGGGCCAATACGCCGTCGAAGCGTTGGAAACGCTTGTTGTCGTTGGTGGAAACGCTCGAGCTTCCGGGCGTCAGCGCCTGCACAACGCTGAGCTGCCTGCCGGGCGACGAGGCCGTCAGGTAGTCGACATTTCCGGTATCGATGATGGCCTGCGTTGCCCGACGATCCAGCTGTGCGGCCACCACCAACCGTTGATTGAGATCCAGGCGGCTAATGACAATCGACGCATCACAGCGTGTGGCAGGCGGCGGATTCAGCTCCAGTGTTCTGCTGGTTATCTTCAAGCGCCCCAGCTTGCTGATCAGATCCAGCCCCAACAGATTGTCCCGGTCGCTGACAAAGACCAGGACGTTCCTGAACTCGCGGGTGCCGACTTTCAGCGACCGGAGAATTCCCAGCCTCGCGGCCAGGCCCTTTTCGCCATAAAACGTGCTGTAGCGATAAAAAGCATCGGGCAACAACTTGATGCCCATCTGTTTCGCAGTATCGATGTTGACCCGGGTTTGCGGTGCGCCGGTGTCCAGTACAAAACGCGCCGAGACACCATTGGCCGCGCCGACCTCGATAAATGGCAGCACTTGTTCAGCGATGTAGACGTCGTCGGCATACGGATGGAGCGGCAGCACCTCATGCCGCACCGAACCGCTGACCGAGAAATCGCCGGTCGCCGCCAGGACAGCCAGCGATTTGCTGCCAAAGGTGGAGAACAGAGGCTTCAGATAGGCGTTGGCGGCAATCGCCTGGGCATGCTTGGCCTTGATCGCCAGATAGTATTCGGGGAGTTGGTTGGCGGCCTTGGCTTCGAGCAATCTGGCGAAGACCGTCACCGAACAGCTGAGGTGTCTATCGGCATCCAGCACCTTGTCGCACTGTTGCCGCAGTTGCTCCAGGGACGCGCTACGGCCCTGTTCGGAGTCTATCCAGCGATAAAAATCCTGATCATCCACGGACGCTTTTGTCTGAACGGCAGACATCAAGCCTGTGGATACCCAAAGGCTTGATGTAAAGAGCGCCAGAAGAGCAAAAGTCTTCATATTCAGGCCAGTCATAAAAACAGGGTTTTATGAGTCAGCGCTGAATGTCTGAAAGCTCCCGAAAGCGTGCCGTACCCTTGATCAGCGCATAGAAAACTGTAGCTCACCAGGCTGAATGGTGTGATGCAACACCCTGTGGGAGCGGGCTTGCTCGCGAAAGCGTCGTATCAGGCGGCATTGATGTCGACTGACACACCGTCTTCGCGAGCAAGCCCGCTCCCACATTGATTGTTAGCGGACCACACCTTCTTCAATCAGCAATTTGAGGATGGCCTCGGCCCCGGCTTGCGCCGACACGCCCTTGAGCACCTGCCCGCCTCCACCACTGGCCTTGGCCGTCGCAGCTTTCATGCGGTCGGCGCCGCTCTTGGCCTTGATCATCTTCAGGCGCTTGGGCCGTGGCTTGGCCGGTTGCAGGGTGGCGACCGCGAGCAGTTCATCGTCGATGACCTCGACGTCCTGCGCTTGCAGCACGCCGCGTCGGGCTGGGCCGTAAGCGCTCTGCCGAGGCTTGGGGGCGGCGTTATCCACCGTCGCCAGAAACGGCAGGCGTACCTTCAGCCGACGGCGTTGACCACGGGGCAAGGCTTGCAGCACCAGCGCCGAACCGCCATCGATGGACTCGACCTGCGCCAGCCCCACCACCAGCGGCCAGCCCAGGCTTTCGGCCAGCAGGAAGGGCAACATGCCCGAGCCTTCACCGGTTTCCGCCTGGCTGCCGGTCAACACCACCTGAGCACCTGCATCGCGCAGATACTCAGTCAGCGCCGGTAGCGCGTCGGCACCTTGCGGTTGCTCCAGCACATGCAGTTGCTCAAGCCCCATGCCCAGGTAGGCGCGCAAGGCAGGCTCGGCGATGTCGCCGGCATGCAGCACCTGCAAGTTATCCCCAGCCAATTGCAGGCCCAGTTCCACCGCCCGCGCATCCTGTTCCGCGCGACGTGGCCGACCGGAGGTCGGGTGGGCGCCGATGGACACCAGGCTGATGATTTTCGTGCTCATAACCCTTTCCTTCCCTTAAGCCGCATCGCGCTTGGCGTCGTTGCGGTAAGCCTCTACCGCCTCGATCAAGGCTTGAAGAATCTCCGCGCTCTCACCGATCACCGAGAGGTCCGCACGCTTGATCATGTCGCAGCCAGGGTCGAGGTTGATCGCCACCACCTTGTCGCAGGCACCGATGCCTTGCAGATGCTGGATCGCCCCGGAAATCCCCACCGCCACATACACCCGTGCTGTGACCCAGGTACCGGATGCGCCGACCTGGCGGTCGCGAGCCATGAAGCCATCGTCCACCGCCACCCGCGATGCGCCTTCGGTCGCGCCGAGGGCTTCGGCGCTCCTGTGGAAAAGTCCCCAGTCCTTGACCCCATTACCGCCGGAGAAAATGAACTCGGCTTCGGCCATGGGAATTGCCGCCGGATCCACCGCCACCGCGCCCAGATCTTCGATCCGCGACAGGCTGCGCGCCACGGTTGTGGATAACTCCACGGGCAGCGCTTCGTGACGGGTTTCGCTGACCGGTTCGGCGCACTCGGCAGCCGCCAGAATCAATCGCGCCAGCGGACGGGCAAGGTCTTGCAGACCCGCGCCAGCACGGCCGATGCACTCCTGATCCTTGACCTGCCAGACCCGCGTGGCCGGGCGCTCGCCCAGTGCCGCGGCAAAACGTCGACCGAGTTCGCCACCGCCACTGCGGCTGTCCGGCAGCAACCAGTGACGCGGGCTGAACTGGTTATCCACAGCCCGCAGGCCCTGGACCCGTTGTTCCGGTGCATAACCGTTGAATTCTTCGCCTTCCAGCACCAGCAGGCGGTCGACGCCCGCCGTGGCGAAAGCGTTTTCCTTGTGTTCGCCGAACACCACGGCCAGCACTGCGCCGTCCTTGCCGGCGAGTTGATGGGCCAGGCCCAGCAGGTCGCGGTCGTGACTGCTCAAGCGACCACCGACCATGTCCGGCACCACACTGATGTAGAACGCGGGTGCAGGCACTTGATGCAGCGGCAATTGCACTTCAACCGCGGCTGAACGTTTGGTCGCCCCGCCCTGCTGAGCGCCGCTGCGGTCGATTCGTTTGATGCCGCTGGGACCGATAAAACCGATCCCGTGAGGATTCTTGCGGATGAGACCGTTAGGCCCCATCCAGCTGTGTTGCGCCGGTTGCATGGCCGCGTGCAGCGGGTGCAAGCGGTTGCGGGCGATCCATTCGGCGCGTGGGTCGCGGCGGATAATGTCGCTCATTAATGCACCTCCGCAGGTTCACGTTTGGCCGGTGCCGAAGGCTTTCCCGGCGTTGCGTCTTCGAGCAACGCGTCGGCCACCAGTTCGGCAATGTCCTTGATCATCGGCCGGGGTTCGACCACGCCTTCGAGCATCGCGGTGCATTGTGGACAACCCACGGCCACCAGTTCGGCGCCGGTTTCGCGGATGTCTTCCATGCGCATGTCGGGAATGCGTTGCTTGCCGGGAATGTCGGTGATCGGCGCGCCGCCGCCACCGCCGCAGCAGCGCGAGCGGAAACCGGAACGTTGCATCTCTTTCACTTCAATCCCGAGCGCGCGCAGGACCTGACGCGGTGCCTCGTATTCGCCGTTGTAGCGGCCGAGGTAGCACGGGTCGTGATAGGTCACGCTGTCGCCTTTGTGCTGACCGAGGTTCAGCGCGCCGGCCTGGATGATTTCCGCCATATAGGTGCTGTGGTGCTGCACCAGGTAGTTGCCATCGAAGGCGCCGTACTCGTTTTTCAGCACGTGGAAACTGTGCGGATCGCAGGTGACGATGCGGTTGAAACTGTACTTGGCCAGGGTCTGGATGTTGCGCTTGGCCAACAGCTGGAAGGTCGCTTCGTCGCCCAGGCGCCGGGCCACGTCACCGCTGTCGCGCTCTTCGAGGCCGAGCACGGCGAAGTCGATTTTCGCCGCCTTGAGCACTTTGACGAAGGCGCGCAGGGTGCGCTGGTTGCGCATGTCGAAGGCACCGTCGCCGACCCAGAACAGCACATCGGTGGATTTCTTTTCGCTGAGCAGGTTGAGGTTCAGGTCAGCCGCCCAGTTCATCCGCCCGCCCGGCGCGAAGCCGCCCGGGTTGTCGGTGGCGATCAGGTTTTCCAGGACTTCGGCACCCTTGTTCGGGGTCGCGCCTTTTTCCAGGGTCAGATGACGGCGCATGTCGACGATGGCATCGACGTGCTCGATCATCATCGGGCATTCCTCGACACAGGCACGGCAGGTGGTGCACGACCACAGGGTCTCGGCATCCACCAGACCATTGACGATCGGTTGATGCGGATTGCCGGCGTGTTCGCCTATCGCCTTGCCCGGATACGGACTGCCGGCGAACTTGGCGTCGGTACCACCGGCCAGGCCGACGACCATGTCCTGAATCAGTTTTTTCGGGTTCAGCGGCTGGCCGGCAGCGAACGCCGGGCACGCTGCTTCGCATTTACCGCACTGCACGCAGGCGTCGAAGCCGAGCAACTGGTTCCAGGTGAAATCCTTGGGTTTTTCCACGCCCAGTGGCGCGGTCGGGTCGCTCAAGTCCAGAGGCTTGAGGCCCGTGGACCGACCACCGCCAAAGCGTTCGGCGCGACGGTGCCAGGCCAGGTGCAGTGCACCGGCGAAGGCGTGTTTCATTGGCCCGCCCCAGGTCATGCCGAAGAACAGTTCCGACACGCCCCACAACACGCCAACCCCGAGAATCGCCGCCAACAACCAGCCACCGAAGTCTTCCGGGAGGATCCCGGCCACCGGCAGGGTCAACAGGAAGAACGAGACCGAGAACGCCAGCAGGCTTTTCGGCAGGCGCATCCACGGGCCTTTCGACAGACGGGACGGTGGGTTGCGCCGACGCAGGTAAACAAAGATCGCGCCGACGAACATCACTGCCGTCATCAGCAGCAACGCATAGCCGAGGAAGCGGTTATGCAGGCCGAAACCATGCACCAGAATCGCCAGCACGATGGACGCTACCGCACCGCCGGCCGTGGCGACGTGGGTGTTGGCAATGTATTTGTCCCGCGCGACCACATGGTGCAAGTCGACCATGTAGCGCTTGGGCATGGCGAACAGGCCGCCGATCAGGTCGACTTTCGAAGCCCGGCCCCGGCGCCACATGGCCACCCGCCGCAACGCGCCCAGGACACCAAGGCCCAGGGCTGCGAACAACAGGATTGGAAGAAGGGTGTTCAACATAGGTGAAGCTCCCAAAGACCGCAGGGTCTTGCAGGCCAAACTACCTGGATGCCTTGCCCGATTCCTTGTAGGAGCGAGCTTGCTCGCGAAAAACCTGAGAACGCCGCGCTAAGTCAGACTCCCCGCGTCATCGTTCACGTCCATCGCGAGCAAGCTCGCTCCTACAAGGGTTATCCACAAGCTCTTAGAAATCCTTGCACAACCGCAGCGCGTCATAGATCGCGGCGTGTGTATTGCGCTGAGCCACGCAGTCGCCGATACGGAACAGCAAGTAACCGTCGCCCGTGGTGCTCAGCGAAGGTTGCGGCTTGATCGCGAACAAGGCTTCGATGTCCATCTGGCCTTTGTTGCGCGAGCCTTCCTTCAACGAGTAGTAGATTTCTTCGTCCGGACGCACGCCGTTTTCCACCACCACCTGGTCGACCACCCGCTCCTCTTTGGCGCCGGTGTATTCGTTTTCCAGCACCGCCACCAGCTTGTCGCCTTCGCGGTAGACCTTCTCCAGCATCATGTCGCCGGTCATGATCACTTCTTTGGGGTACATGCTGCGGTAGTAAGTCGGGAACGACGTACCGCCAATAGCCACACCCGGCTTGATGTCGTCGGTGACGATCTCGACCTGGCTGCCCTTGTCGGCCAGGTAGTCGGCAACCGACATCCCGGTGAACTCGCAAATGGTGTCGTAGACCAGCACGTTCTTGCCCGGCGCAACCTTGCCGTCGAGCACGTCCCAGCTGCTGACCACCAGGCCTTCAGCCGCGCCCCAGTGTTCGTTCTGCTCCAGGAACGGATGACCGCCCACCGCCAGCACCACCACATCCGGACGCAGGTCCAGGATGGTCGCCGCATCCGCCGCGGTACCCAGGCGCAGGTCGACTTTCAGCCGCGCCAGCTCCAGCTGGAACCAGCGGGTGATACCGGCGATCTGGTCCCGTTGCGGGGCTTTCGAGGCCGTGGTGATCTGCCCGCCGATGAATTCCTTCTTCTCGAACAGGGTCACGTCGTGGCCGCGTTCGGCCGATACACGAGCGGCTTCCATCCCGGCCGGGCCGGCACCGACCACCACTACCTTGCGTTTGACGCCGGTGGTTTTCTCGATGATGTGCGGCACGCCCATGTATTCACGGGAGGTCGCGGCGTTCTGGATGCACAGCACGTCCAGGCCCTGGTACTGACGGTCGATGCAGTAGTTGGCGCCGACGCACTGCTTGATCTGGTCGACCTGGCCCATCTTGATCTTGGCAATCAGGTGCGGGTCGGCGATGTGAGCGCGGGTCATGCCGACCATGTCGACGTAGCCGCCCTCCAGAATACGGGTCGCCTGGTTCGGGTCCTTGATGTTCTGCGCGTGCAGTACAGGGGCCTTGACCACTTCCTTGATACCGGCCGCCAGATGCAGGAACGGCTCCGGTGGATAACTCATGTTGGGGATAACGTTGGCCAGGGTGTTGTGGGTGTCGCAACCCGAACCCACGACACCGATGAAGTCGATCATGCCGGTGTCGTCGTAGTACTTGGCGATCTGCTTCATGTCCTCATGGGACAAACCGTCCGGGTGGAATTCATCACCGCACAGACGGATGCCGACGCAGAAATCCGGACCGACTTCCTTGCGCACAGCCTTGATCACTTCCAGACCGAAACGCATGCGGTTCTCGAAGCTGCCGCCCCATTCGTCGGTACGCTTGTTGACCCGCGGGCTCCAGAACTGGTCGATCATGTGCTGGTGCACGGCCGACAGTTCGACGCCGTCCAGGCCACCGGCCTTGGCCCGCGCCGCAGCAGTGGCGTAGTTGCCGATCACCCGCCAGATTTCTTCCGGCTCGATGGTCTTGCAGGTCGCACGGTGCACCGGCTCACGGATGCCCGACGGCGACAGCAGGGTTGGCCAGTGCTCGCCGTCCCAACGCGAGCGTCGGCCCATGTGGGTAATCTGGATCATGATCTTGGCGCCATGCTTGTGCATGGCATCGGCCAGATTCTGGAAGTGCGGAATGATCCGGTCGTCCGCCAGGTTCACCGACTTCCACCAGCCTTGCGGGCTGTCGATGGCCACACTGGAGGAGCCGCCGCAAATCGCCAGGCCGATCCCGCCCTTGGCTTTCTCTTCGTAATACTTGACGTACCGGTCGGTGGTCATGCCGCCGTCGGTGGCATAGACCTCGGCGTGCGCGGTGCTGAGTACGCGGTTGCGGATGGTCAGTTTGCCGATCTGGATCGGCTGGAACATTGCTTCGAAAGCCATGGCGGGTTCCTCGACTTACAACGGCTTGACGGTGAACAAGCCGTCTTCGTGGCCCTCTTCGGAGCCACCGTAGACTTGTTCGGCCACGGTGCGGATCTTGCTGCCGCGAGCGGCGAGGATCTGGTCCATGGCCCCTGCAAACCAGCCAGTGAACATGTAGTCGACCTTGCGCCCGACCTTGCCGTACACGTAGACGAATGCCGAGTGTTCGAGCTTGACGCTGGCGGTGCCTTTGTCGAGGTCGATGTCCTGGATCTTGAACAGGCCCCAGCCGCGCTGCGAAAGGCGCTTCATGTAGTGCTCGAACACTGCGACGCCTTCCAGGCCGTGGCATTCGGCTTCTTTTTCACACCAGTGCCAGGCGGACTTGTAGCCGGCCTTGTAGAGGATTTCGGCATAGGCTTCAGCGCCCAGCACTTCCTCGATGCCCATGTGGTTGTTGACGAAGAAATGGCGCGGCACGTACAGCATCGGCAGGGCGTCGGAGGTCCAGATACCGGTTTCGCTGTCGACTTCGATTGGCAATTGCGGGGCGATCTTGGCCATGGAAACTTAACTCCAGAAAATTCGTTGTGTTGCCCGCTGCACGGACGGCAGCGGGAAAGGATTCAGAGATGCGGCGGCTTATTCGCCCCAAACGTCCTTGAGGACGTTGACCCAGTTCTCACCCATGATCTTGCGCACCACGCGCTCGGAGTGGCCGCGCTTGAGCAGGGTCTCGGTCAGGTTCGGGAACTCGCCCACGGTGCGGATGCCCAGCGGGTTGATGATCTTGCCGAAGCTGGTCAGGCGGCGGGCGTAGCCCTTGTCGTGGGTCAGGTATTCGAAGAAGTCCTGGCCGTGGCCCTGGGTGAAGTCAGTGCCGATGCCGATGGCGTCTTCGCCGACGATGTTCATCACGTACTCGATGGCTTCGGCGTAGTCGTCGATGGTCGAATCGATGCCCTTGGCCAGGAACGGCGCGAACATGGTCACGCCGACAAAGCCGCCGTGGTTGGCAATGAACTTGAGTTCTTCATCGGACTTGTTGCGCGGGTGCTCCTTGAGCCCCGACGGCAGGCAGTGGGAGTAGCAGACCGGCTTCTTCGACTCGAGGATGACTTCTTCGGAAGTCTTGGAGCCGACGTGGGACAGGTCGCACATCACGCCAGCCCGGTTCATCTCGGCAACGATTTCGCGACCGAAGCCCGACAGGCCGCCGTCACGCTCGTAGCAGCCGGTGCCCACCAGGTTCTGGGTGTTGTAGCACATCTGCACGATACCGACACCCAGCTGCTTGAAGACTTCGACATAGCCGATCTGGTCTTCAAAGGCGTGGGCATTCTGGAAGCCGAAAAGGATGCCGGTCTTGCCCTGCTCCTTGGCTTTACGGATGTCGGCGGTGGTGCGGACCGGAATCACCAGGTCGCTGTTCTCGCGGATCAGCTTCTGGCTCGCGGCAATGTTGTTGACGGTGGCCTGAAAGCCCTCCCACACCGACACGGTGCAGTTGGCTGCGGTCAAACCGCCCTTGCGCATGTCTTCGAACAGTTCACGGTTCCACTTGGCGATAATCAGCCCGTCGATAACGATGCTGTCGGCGTGCAATTCGGCTGGGCTCATCAGGCTGTCCCCTATTAGCGATTCATGCGCCGAATCGTCTGCCGGCGCTTTGGGGCCAGCATATGCCTGAGGGCCGGGGCAGCCGGGTGCAAAAACGACAGGGGGTTTGCCGAAAGCGTCAATCCGCGACAAAGGGTCGTCAACAGGCACAATCTCCGACCTGTTCAAGGCCCTCGGCTTGGGCCAGAATTCGCCGCATCACTGGATGCTTCACTGGACAAGAGCGGCGACGATAATGAAATCGATCATTCTGGCAATGGCACTGATTGCGACCGGCGTACACGCAGCGGAAGTGGCCGACGACAACCCGTGCGACAAAGTCGAAAACGACGTCCAGACCCTGGAATGCTCTGCCTTCAGCAAAACCTCCGCCGAAGACCTGCTCAAGGAAAACCTCCAGGGCCTGACCGAGCGCATGCAGTCGCAGTACGGCAAAACCCCGTCGCAACTGGCCGACATCACCGCCAAGATCAAAGCCGCCCAACAGCAATGGCTGAAGACCCGCGACGCAGACTGCGCCGTCGAAGCCTTCCCGACCACCGCTGGCAGCAAAGCGTTCACCATTGCCCAGAACGATTGTGTGGCACGGATGAGCGACGAGCGGTCGGAGTTTTTGGAGTCGATTGGGCAGGAATAGTCCTGAATGTCCCGCTGAAAGCTGGCACTACCACCAGCTTTCAATCGCCAAAAAACCCTTTTCCCACAAAGCACTCTGATCTGACCTATAGCCTCTTTCCAAAGCCGCTGCTCTGCGGATTTTTCACGCAACATGCCGACAAATGTTGTTGATGGCCAAGCATAAAAATATAAGTAAAGATTCGCAAATCTTATAAAAGACTTATATTCTTCCATGAACAGCATTCACTGGACTCGAAAGGCCGTTAAGCAACTCTTGCGATTGCATTCCGTTCACCAGATTCAGGTTCGTGATGCCATCACGGCGCTCGCTGACATGCCTGAGGCAGGCAATGTCAAAGCACTGGTCGGTCATGACTACGCTTATCGGCTGCGTGTCGGTAATTACCGGGTCATGTTTGATTGGGATGGCGCGATCAAAGTGGTCAGTATTCAAGAGGTCAAAAAACGCGATGAACGCACCTACTGACATTCAAATCATCAACGACGCCGAAGGCAATCCAGCCTTCGTGGTCATTCCCTATGCACAATACGTGGCGCAGAAAATCGAGCCCGACTTGATCCCCCATGAGGTGGTGAGCCGTATCGTCGATGGCGCTACCCCTATCCGCGCCTGGCGCGAACATTTGAACCTTACCCAGGATGAAGTGGCCAAACGCATGGGCATAACCCAGCCTGCCTTTGCCCAACAGGAAACAGTCGCCAAGCCCCGTAAAGCCACTCGCGAAAAAATCGCTTTGGCGTTTGGCATCACTGCCAGCCAGCTTGAGCTGTAAGCTGCACACCCTCTGTCACTAATTGGATTGAACATGAAAGTCTGCGGCATCGAAATCAAAGGCAGCGAAGCGATCATCGCCGTGGCCACGCTGGACGATCAGGCGCTGAGCCATGTCGCGCTCGCCACCAAGAAAATTGCCCTGGACGATGACGACGAAGCCGCCAACGTCAAAGTGTTCGCCGCTCAGGTCGCTTCGTTTGTCCGCGAGAATTCCATCGACCGCATCGCAATCAAGAAGCGTAGCAAGAAAGGCGAGTTCGCTGGCGGGCCGACCACGTTCAAGATCGAAGGGGTTTTCCAGTTGCTGGAGAATTGCGAGGTGACCTTGCTGTCACCGCAGACCATCAATGCCCAAGCTAAAAAGCACAATTTCGAACTGCCAGGGACGCTGAACAAGTATCAGCATGAGGCGTACAAGGCGGCTTGTTCGGCTTTGATGAAGAAGTAAGCAGATTCAAAAAGATCCATCCGGCGCCAGATCCACGCTGGCGCCCTCTTGTACCGTCCCCCACCGCTGCTCTTAAACAGACGCAACCCTGTCATTTATGAGAGTTGGCAGGCTAAAAACCAAGCGCATACATTGGAACTTTCCATGAGCGCTCGACAATCACATGACCGACCTCCTGCAGACCAACATTCACCACGCCACCCCAACCCTGATGGCACAGGACCCACGCCGCCAGTCGATTCGTAGCGTGGCCTACTACCGTGCCCACCTGGAACAAACGCCTGAACCGCGAATCAATCGCCAGGCTTACAACCCGAACGGGCACCTGAGCGCCGGCTGGGACCCACGACTATGGCCAATGCAAGGCCAGCCCAATCTGACCATGGTGTACGGCCTCTCCGGCGAGCCATTACTGAACAACAGCGTTGATGCCGGCTGGAGAGCAAGATTGCCGGGAGCCAGAGGCGAGCTTCGATTCGAGTGGGATGGTCGACAGAATCAACGTCAGATCGAGTACGACAACCTGTTACGCCCGATCGCCATCTCAGAGCAAGCTGTCAACGCTGCCTCTGCCACGACTGAGCGGATGGTCTATGCCGACAGCCACGCCGAGTACAGCTCACATAATCAGTGCGGACGCCTGATTCGCCATTACGACACGGCTGGCTGCCTGCATCTCAATGAATACAGCCTTGCGGGCACCCGGCTAAGCGAATCCCGGCAATTCATGAACGACCTGTCAGTTGCCAGTTGGCCAGAGCGCTTGACTGACTGCGACAACAAACTCGAAGCCGAAAGTGAAACCACCCAATGGCGCTTCAACACCCTGGGCGACCTGTTGACCCAGACCGATGCACGGGAGAACCAAAGACGATTGGGCTATGACGTCGCAGGCCAACTCACACAGGTAATCCTCAAACGCAGGCATCTGCCGGCCAAAACGCTACTCAGGAACAGGCGCTACAGCGTCAGTGGTCAGATCGAACACGAAACTGCGGGTAATGGTGTGACGACAACCCGCCGTTATGACGCTCAAAGCGATCGCCTGCTGCAACTCACCTCAAGTCGTCCAGGCCATGCGCTCCAGGACCTTGCCTACGCCTACGACCCTGTCGGCAATATCACCCGGATCCGGGACTCGGCCACAGCTATACGCTACTTCAGGAACCAGCGTACTGACCCAGCCAGCCACTATCGATATGACACGCTTTCTCAATTGATAGCGGCAAGCGGTCGAGAATCCGTTGCCGCAAGCCAGGGTCCCTTAACGCGCCCGTCGCAATCGACAGTGACAAGTAGCTACAAACAGACATTCTCATATGATCCCGCAGGAAACCTACAAACCCTCATCCATGAAGGTCTTCGAAGTTACACCCGTGAGATGGTGACCGAACTTTCAAGTAACCGCAGCTTGCCCAAACCGCAGGCAGGTGAGCCGGACTTCATCAAGAGCTTCGACAGCAACGGCAACTTGCTGGTCCTGTCACCCGGCTCACAGGCCATGCAGTGGGATAGCCGCAATCAATTGAGCAAGGTCATCCAAGTCATCAGAGATGGGGTACCGAATGACGATGAATGCTATCGCTACGATGCCCACGGCCAGCGGCTACGCAAGGTGCTCCATCGCAAAGCAAAATCTGTGACCTTGGCCAGCGAAGTACGTTATCTGCCCGGGTTGGAGATCCATTACAACGGTCGCGAAGAAGTACGGTATGTCATGAATGCTGACGCCGGAGATTGCAACGCGCGGGTTTTGCATTGGCACGAAGATCCGCCCGAAGGCATTGCCAATGGCCAGATCCGTTACAGTTTGGGCGATCACCTCGGCTCCTGCACGCTGGAACTGGACGAGGATGCCGCGCTGATAAGCCAGGAGGGTTACTACGCTTTTGGTGGCACTGCCTGGTGGCTTGCTCGAAGTGACGCCGAGGCCAGTTACAAGACCATTCGGTACTCAGGAAAGGAACGGGACGCTACCGGCCTTTATTACTATGGACTTCGTTATTACGCACCCTGGCTGCAGCGCTGGATCAACCCGGATCCGGCGGGTGACATCGATGGGTTTAACCGCTACCGGATGGTTCGAAACAATCCATTGCGTTTCAAGGACAGCCAGGGGCTTTCGCCGGTTGAGCCTATCAATGAATCGGAACAGGTAATGATCGCCTCTGGGCAGGCAATACTCTATCGACGTGCCGATGAATTGCCGAAAAAACAGAAGCGGGAATTCGAGCAAGATTTCTCGGCTGCTATAGACCTCACGAATAATGCGATTTCGTCTCTCAGCGAACCCAACCTATCCGTAGAGACAATACTCAAGCTAAGAAATGTTTATGGTCAAAGGGGCAGCAGACAATATCTAGAGCTGGCGGCAAACGCTGCTAAAGAGAAACTCGAGAAAATTCTATCTGGTGCATTGGAGGATTATGTCAGCGGTACCCGCTTTGTCTTCACTGCGAACAACCCACACGCCCCTGATGAGCGGGCATTTTCATTCCCGTCGGAATCTAAAGCGAACAAGTTAATTTACTTGAATGCCAAGGCCCGCGAACAGTCAGCTATATACCGGTCAGGGACGATATTTCACGAACTCAGTCACGTATATGCAGATACGTGTGATTATTGGGATTTGTTTGCCAGTACCTCGCGTAACGACACAGAGGCGGTCAATGAAGCCAACTTCAATGAGGACATCGAGGCCTCCTTCCAGATTGCCAAGGATGGCCCGAATCTTTCAGGGATACCCGATAGGCACAAACTCGCCGTACAGGAACATATTCGCCAGGCAATACGTACGCATCAAACAACAGAACATCAACAGTGGGCTGCGCAAATAACTATAACCACTGACAACGCTGACAGCCTGACAGCACTGGTGCTCCAATTCAGATCCCGATAGGTGCACTAAATAACGGGTGCCTCTGTAGAAGGGGGTTGCAGCACACCGGCACCTTGCCGACCGCCAACACTGCGCCGATCCTCCCGCGGACAGCGCTCGTACTTCGCCCGATAACTGCGGGTGAAGTACGACGGCGATTCAAATCCGCAGGCAATGCTCACTTCCAGCACGCTCATGTCGGTCTGGCGCAGCAACTGCCGGGCTTTCTCCAGCCTTAATCGCAAGTAGAAATTGCTCGGCGTGTCGTTCAGATGCAGGCGAAACAGGCGCTCCAGCTGTCGCCGCGTCACCTTGATCGATTCCGCCAGTTCCAAAGTGCTCAGCGGCGGTTCGCTGTGCTGCTCCATTTCGCCAATCACATGCACCAGTTTCTTGTTGCTGATGCCATAACGCGTGGCGACTTCCATGCGCTGGTGGTCTTTGCGCGGGCGGATGCGGCCAAGCACGAATTGTTCACTGACCTGGATAGCCAGATCGGGGCCGTGGGCCTGGGCGATCAGATCCAGCATCAGGTCAATGGAAGCGGTGCCGCCGGCGGAAGTGATGCGTCGGCGGTCAATCTCGAACAGCTCCTGGGTGACGCTGAGCTGTGGATAAGACTCCTTGAAGGCGTCGATGGCTTCCCAGTGCAGGGTCAGGCGATGGCCGTCGAGCAAACCCGCCTCGGCGAGGATGAAGCTGCCGGTATCGATGGCGCCGAGGGTCACGCCTTCGTTGTCCAGCCGGCGCAGCCAGTGTTCCAGCGCCGGGGTGGTGAACTTCAGGGGTTCGAAACCGGCGACCACCAGCAGCGTCGCGCCTTTTTTCAACGGTTCCAGCGCCGCATCGGCGTTGACCGACATGCCGTTACTGGCCAGCACCGCCCCGCCATCCGCGCTCAGCACATGCCAGCGATACAGCTCGCCGCGAAAACGATTGGCGACCCGCAACGGCTCGATGGCCGAGATAAACCCGATGGCCGAGAAACCCGGCATCAACAAGAAGTAGAAATCCTGGGACATGGAGCGCACTCGCTTAGCAGGTAACAGGAGGCCAGGTAACGAGAGGGCGGGCAGCGTAGGGATGTTGATACGCCAGTTGCGAGCGGCATTCAAGAGCACAGGTCGCTGCAGTGCAAGAGCTGGTCGCCGCAGTGCGCTTTCATCGGTGCTTTGCTGCGTAACTTGGCATCACCGGCGCACCAGACACCGGAACTCACAATAAACGAACTGCCGAGGAACCTGAGATGAAACGACTGATCAGCAGCTGTGTTCTTGCACTCAGTGGTACCGCTTTGCTGAGCGCCAGTGTCATGGCCGCCGAACCCGCCGCGTGCCAGAACGTGCGCATGGGTGTAGTGAATTGGACCGACGTGATCGCCACCAGTGCCATGACCCAGGTATTGCTCGATGGCCTCGGCTACAACACCAAACAAACCAGCGCCTCCCAGCAAATCATCTTCGCCGGGATCCGCGACCAGCGTCTGGATCTGTTCCTCGGCTACTGGAACCCGCTGATGACCCAGACCATCACCCCGTTCGTCGATGCCAAACAGGTCAAGGTGCTTGAAGCGCCAAGCCTGCAGGACGCCCGCGCGACCCTCGCCGTGCCGACCTACCTCGCCGACAAGGGCCTGAAAACCTTCGCTGACATCGCCAAATTCGAAAAAGAACTGGGCGGCAAGATCTACGGCATCGAGCCTGGCTCGGGCGCCAACACCCAGATCAAGGCGATGATCTCCAAGAACCAGTTCGGCCTCGGCAAGTTCCAGCTGGTCGAATCCAGCGAAGCCGGCATGCTCGCCGCCGTGGATCGCGCCGTACGTCGCAACGAAGCCGTGGTGTTCTTCGGCTGGGCGCCGCACCCGATGAACGTCAACGTGAAAATGACCTACCTCACCGGTAGTGAAAACGCCCTTGGCCCGGATGAAGGCAAGGCCACGGTATGGACCGTCACATCGCCGACATACGCCGAACAATGCCCGAACATCGGCCGCCTGCTGGCCAACCTGACCTTCACCGCCGAAGACGAGAGCCGGATGATGCAGCCGCTGCTGGATCACAAGGACGCTTTCGAGTCGGCCAAGCAATGGATCAAGGATCACCCGCAGGACAAAAAACGCTGGCTTGAAGGGGTCACCACCTTCGATGGCAAACCGGCCGCTGAAAACCTGAAACTGACCAGTAAATAAACCCGAACGAACCACCGAGTCGCAGCCCCGACGGGCTGCGAACGGGATCACTACGCCTGGCCAAAACCAAAAACCCGCCTGTAAGGAACCGCCTCATGAACCACGACGTCATCATCACCTGCGCACTCACCGGTGCTGGCGACACGACCAGCAAGAGCCCACACGTGCCGGTCACCCCGAAGCAAATCGCCGCTGCCGCCGTGGAAGCCGCCAAGGCCGGTGCCACCGTGGTTCATTGCCATGTGCGCGACCCGCAAACCGGCAAGTTCAGCCGTGACGTGGCGCTGTACCGCGAAGTGATGGAGCGCATCCGCGAGGCGGACGTGGACATCATCGTCAACCTCACCGCCGGCATGGGCGGCGACCTGGAGATCGGTGCCGGCGAGAACCCGATGGAGTTCGGCCCGAATACCGACCTGGTCGGCCCGTTGACCCGCCTGGCCCACGTCGAAGAACTGCTGCCGGAAATCTGCACCCTCGACTGCGGCACCCTGAACTTCGGCGACGGCGACACCATTTACGTCTCTACCCCGGCCCAGCTGCGCGCTGGCGCCAAACGCATCCAGGAACTGGGCGTGAAAGCCGAGCTGGAAATCTTCGACACCGGCCACCTGTGGTTCGCCAAGCAGATGATCAAGGAAGGCCTGCTCGATAATCCGCTATTCCAGCTGTGCCTGGGCATCCCTTGGGGCGCGCCGGCGGACACCACCACCATGAAAGCCATGGTCGACAATCTGCCGGCCGACGCGGTTTGGGCCGGCTTCGGTATCGGTCGCATGCAGATGCCGATGGCGGCGCAAGCGGTGTTGCTCGGCGGCAACGTGCGGGTCGGGCTGGAAGACAACCTGTGGCTGGACAAGGGCGTGCTGGCAACCAACGGCCAACTGGTCGAGCGCGCCGGCGAAATCCTCAGCCGCCTCGGTGCCCGCGTCCTGACCCCGGCTGAAGGTCGGGCAAAAATGGGCCTGACCAAGCGCGGCTAATCAAACCTACGCATACCCCTGTGGGAGCGGGCTTGCTCGCGAAGAGGCCGGTACATCCGGCACATCTTCAGCGGTAGAACCACCGCTTTCGCGAGCAAGCCCGCTCCCACAAGGGATCACCGAACTCTTCAGGAAATTGCCATGAGCTTTATCACCGAAATCAAAACCTTCGCAGCGTTGGGCAGCGGTGTCATCGGCAGCGGTTGGGTGTCCCGCGCCCTCGCCCATGGCCTGGATGTAGTGGCCTGGGACCCGGCACCCGGCGCTGAAGCCGCCCTGCGCAAACGCGTTGCCAATGCCTGGGGCGCGTTGGAGAAACAAGGCCTGGCGCCCGGTGCATCGCAGGATCGCCTACGCTTTGTCGCGACCATCGAAGAGTGCGTGCGCGATGCCGATTTCATCCAGGAGAGCGCCCCGGAACGGCTGGAGCTGAAACTGGACCTGCACAGCAAAATCAGCGCGGCGGCCAAGCCCAATGCATTGATCGGTTCCAGCACCTCTGGCCTGCTGCCGAGCGAGTTCTACGAGAGTGCCACGCACCCGGAACGTTGCGTGGTCGGTCACCCGTTCAACCCGGTTTACCTGCTGCCGTTGGTGGAAGTGGTCGGCGGCAAAAACACTGCCCCTGAAGCGGTGCAAGCGGCGATGAAGGTCTATGAATCCCTGGGTATGCGCCCGCTGCACGTGCGCAAGGAAGTACCGGGTTTCATCGCCGACCGTCTGCTCGAAGCGCTTTGGCGTGAGGCGCTGCACCTGGTCAACGACGGTGTGGCTACCACCGGCGAAATCGACGATGCAATCCGCTTCGGCGCAGGCTTGCGCTGGTCGTTCATGGGCACGTTCCTGACCTACACCCTGGCCGGAGGCGATGCCGGCATGCGCCACTTCATGGCCCAGTTCGGCCCGGCGTTGCAATTGCCGTGGACCTACCTGCCGGCGCCGGAGCTGACCGATAAACTGATCGACGACGTGGTCGATGGCACCAGCGATCAACTGGGCAAACACAGCATTTCGGCGCTGGAGCGCTATCGTGATGACTGCCTGCTGGCGGTGCTGGAGGCGGTGAAGACCACCAAAGAGAAGCATGGGATGGCTTTCAGCGAGTAACCCCCAGGCTTGGGGCCAGCAGCACTGGCCTCTTCGCGAGCAAGCCCGCTCCCACATTGGAATGCATTCCCCCTGTGGGAGCGGGCTTGCTCGCGAAAGCGGCAGTCCAGTCACCTAACTTCTTGGATCAGTCATCATGCCCACCCTCACCACCTACCAAACCACCATCATCCCCGACTGGGTCGACTACAACGGCCACCTGCGCGACGCCTTCTACCTGCTGATTTTCAGCTACGCCACCGATGCCCTGATGGATCGCTTGGACCTGGACAGCAACAGCCGCGAGGCCAGCGGTAACTCGCTGTTCACCCTCGAACTGCACCTGAACTACCTGCACGAAGTGAAGCTCGACGCCCAGGTCGAAGTGCACACCCAAATCATCGCCCACGACAGCAAGCGCGTGCACCTCTATCACAGCCTGCACCTGGTCGGTGATGCCCGGGAACTTGCTGGCAACGAACAGATGCTGCTGCACGTGGATCTCGCCGGGCCGCGTTCGGCGCCGTTCAGCGAACTGTCCTTGAGCCGGCTGCAAGCCATCGTCGCCGAACAGGCGGACCTGCCAGCGCCCGAGTACATTGGCCGAGTGATCGCATTACCCCCAAAAAAATAACAAGGAGATCGCCATGAACACCGCCGCTGCATTTGCCGACTTTCGTACCTATCCGTTGATCAGCGCGCTGACTGGCGTGCAGACCCTGGCGGACAGTGTTCTGGTGAAGTGGGCCGACGATCGCGTCAGCCCTTTCCACCATCAATGGCTACGGGATAACTGCCCGTGCCCGCAGTGCGTCTACACCGTGACCCGCGAGCAATTGTTGGAAATCGTCGATGTGGCTCAAGACCTGATACCCGATAACGCCCGTATAGACAGCGATGGCTGCCTGGTGGTGAATTGGCAGGACGGCCACAGCAGCCGCTTCGACCCCGGCTGGCTGCGCGCCCACGCCTATGACGACGAATCCCGCGCCGAACGCCAGGCGCGCAAGCCGAAAGCCAGGCTCTGGCACAGTGATTTGCATTTGCCGGTGTTCGAGTATCAAGCGCTGATGAACGACTCCGGCGCCTTGTTGCATTGGCTGTTGGCGGTACGGGATGTCGGACTGACCCAGGTCCGTGGCGTGCCCACCGAACCTGGTTCTCTGAAGCTGATCGCCCAACGCATTTCCTTCATCCGCGAGAGCAATTTCGGCGTGCTGTTCAACGTGCAATCCAAGGCCGACGCCGACAGCAACGCCTACACCGCCTTCAACCTGCCGCTGCACAGCGATTTGCCGACCCGGGAGTTGCAACCGGGGCTGCAATTTTTGCATTGCCTGGTCAATGACGCCGAGGGTGGCGAGAGCGTTTTTGTCGACGGTTTTGCCATTGCCGACGCCTTGCGCCGGGAAGATCCGGAAGCTTTCAAAAGCCTCTGCGAAATCCCCGTGGAGTTTCGCAACAAGGACCGTCACAGCGACTACCGCTGCCTTGCACCGATCATCGCCCTGGATGCCTTGGGGCAGGTGTCGGAAATCCGCATGGCGAACTTTCTGCGCGGGCCGTTCGATGCCTCGGCGGAGCAAATGCCCAAGCTATATCAGGCCTACCGGCGCTTTATCGCGATGACCCGCGAGCCTCGATTCAGGTTGATGCAGCGGCTCAATCCCGGGGAGCTGTGGTGCTTCGACAACCGCCGCACCCTGCATGCCCGCAACGCCTTCGACCCCGCCACCGGGGCGCGGCACTTCCAGGGCTGCTATGTGGACCGGGATGAGCTGTTGTCGCGCATCCTCGTACTACAACGTTAAACCGTGCCATCGTTCTTCGTCGGAACGCCGCCCGGAGCAAGCCCGCTCCCACATTCGATCGCACTCCTCTGGGAGAACTCGGTCAACTGTGGGAGCGGGCTTGCTCGCGAAGGCGGTATATCGATCAACACAAAACCCACTGAATCACAGACAAAAAAAACCCCGATCAAGCCGTGACAGGATCGAGGCAGAGGGTACTGTTGAGGAGCTGCCGTGCGAGGGTGACCAAACCTTCGTGAAGCGAGCTGAGGCCAGTGTGCCCACTCCCCCGCGAACCAGGTTAGCCGAAAACGACATGTTCATAACCAATTGAGCCATTGCGACAATTCGCCCTTGCCGACACCCGCCCCCCCTACCAGAATCGAACCACGACACCGTTCCCTGAAGAAGGATTGCGTCATGATGCACGCCGATTTGATAGACCAGGAAGACCTGTTGGGCCAGCTCAAGTCGTTGGGGTTCAACGTGCCCAGTGGAGCCACCGCCGAGCAGGCTTGCGAGTGCGTGGTAAGGGGCTTGGACGATGCCCGGGCGTATGAACTTCGCAAGATGGTCAAGGAGATGTACACCAGCAGCGCGACGATCCTGCCGGCAGTGCGCCAGGCCATCGACAAACAATTGCTGCCGGCGTTGTCGGAGTACCAGCAAAACCACACCGCCCGATAAAACCCCTTCGCGAGCAGGCTCGCTCCCACATTGGTTCTGTGAACAACACAGATCCAATGTGGGAGCGAGCCTGCTCGCGAATGAAGTCGACCCGGTTTAGAGCCTTACACTGGCAAACGTCGACTCATTGCGCGCCTGGCTCAGCGCCGACAACGGCCCGGACAACGGCGACAGCACCAACGCTTGCGGCAAAGGCATCATCGCCACTTGCTGGGTGGTGTTTGACCCTACGCGCTCGTCACGCGGCGGAATGCCGAAGTATTCGCGGTAGCACTTGGAGAAGTGCGGCGTGGACACGAAGCCACAGACCGACGCCACTTCGATGATCGACATCGGCGTTTGCTTGAGCAGCTGGCGCGCGCGGATCAGGCGCAGCTTGAGGTAATAACGCGACGGCGAGCAGTGCAGGTATTTCTGGAACAACCGCTCGAGCTGACGACGGGACACCGCGACATACACCGCCAGTTCGTCCAGGTCGATCGGCTCTTCGAGATTGGCTTCCATCAACGCGACGATTTCCTGCAACTTCGGCTGGTTGGTGCCGAGCATGTGCTTGAGCGGCACACGCTGGTGATCCTGCTCGTTGCGGATGCGCTCGTAGACGAACATTTCCGAAATGGCTGCCGACAGCTCACGGCCGTGATCGCGGCTGATCAAGTGCAGCATCATGTCCAGCGGCGCGGTGCCGCCGGAGCTGGTGAAACGGTTACGGTCGAGGGTGAACAAGCGGGTGCTCATCGCTACACGGGGGAAAGCTTCCTGCATGGCCGCCAGGCATTCCCAGTGCACGCTGCAATCAAAACCGTCGAGCAGGCCGGCGCAGGCCAGGGCCCAGCTGCCGGTGCACACCGCGCCGAGGCGGCGGGACTGGCGGGCCTGGCTTTGCAGCCATGACACGTGTTCGCGGGTAACAGTGCGCTGGATGCCGATGCCGCCACAGACGATGACGGTGTCCATTGGCGGGGCTTTGTGCATGGAGGCGTCGGGGGTGATCTGCAGGCCGTCACTGGCCCAGACCTGGCCGCCATCGACGGTGAGGGTGGTCCAGCGATACAGCTCGCGACCGGACAACTGGTTGGCCATGCGCAGGGGTTCCACTGCGGAGGCCAGAGAAATCAGCGTGAAATTGTCCAGCAGCAGAAAGCCGATGGATTGAGGCGCACGGTTCTGGGGTTGGGCCCCGGAGTTGAACGTCGTCATCGCGGTATCTCCTCACACAAAGCGGGTGATGGCCTCAGGCGGAGGCTCTTTTTATTGCCATCGTTCTCGCGTGGGAGACGGGCTTTGTAATGACAGAGCAATTGCCATGCCTAAATTTGAATGCGCGTTCAATAACTCCTAAAAACGACGTCGGAATGTGTCTATATATGTCTTGCAAGGCAGGGGGATTTAAATGGCCATCAGGACTGGCAAGCGCCCCGATCCACAAGCTGTGAGCAATTCGGTAGCACTTGTGGGAACGGCGTTGCGCCGCGATGGAAAGGAGTGTCACCGCAGGCACGGGTGACAGGCGGTCGAAGGCCGGTTGGCCCTCGATCAGTGGCAAGCCGATTTATCTGTGAGCGACGCGCTAAAAGGTGGCGCGTTTTCGAGCGGGTGTTCACTTAGCGCGCAGTTTTGACTGATCTGGCCCCTTCGACTTGCTCGCGAAGAATGCGACTCGGTACTACTGACTCAACACTCCACCGCACTCACCGCCAACCCACCCCGCGATGTCTCCTTGTATTTGTCATGCATGTCGGCACCGGTATCGCGCATGGTGCGGATCACCCGATCCAGCGAAATGAAGTGCTGGCCATCACCGCGCAATGCCATTTGTGCGGCGTTGATCGCCTTCACCGCAGCAATCGCGTTGCGCTCGATGCACGGCACCTGGACCAGCCCACCCACCGGGTCGCAGGTCAGGCCGAGGTTGTGCTCCAGACCGATCTCCGCCGCGTTGCACAGTTGCTCTGGCGTGGCGCCAAGAATTTCCGCCAGCCCCGCCGCCGCCATGGCGCAGGCCGAACCGACTTCGCCCTGGCAGCCGACTTCGGCACCGGAGATCGAGGCGTTCTTCTTGCACAGGATTCCCACCGCCGCCGCGCTGAGGAAATAGTCGACGACATTGGCGTCGGTCACGGCCTCGCTGAATTTCATGAAGTAGTGCAGTACCGCCGGAATGATCCCCGCCGCGCCGTTGGTCGGTGCCGTGACCATGCGCCCACCGGCGGCGTTTTCTTCGTTGACCGCCAGGGCGAACAGGTTGACCCATTCCATGGCGCTCAAGGTCGAGCCGATCACGTTGGGTTTGTTCAGTTCCTGCAGGCTGCGATGCAGCTTGGCCGCACGGCGGCGCACGTTCAGCCCGCCGGGCAGGATGCCTTCGTGTTTAAGGCCTTGTTCGACGCAATCCTGCATGGCGCGCCAGAGCTTCATCAGGCCGCTGCGGATTTCGTCCTCGCTACGCCACACCCTCTCGTTAGCCATCATTAATTCAGCTACGCGCAGATTGTGCTTTTTACACAGCTCCAGCAGCTCGGCCGCACTGGAAAAGTCATAAGGCAACACAGTGCGGTCGAGGTCGACGACACCGCTGGAGGCCTGCGCCTCATCGACGACAAAACCGCCGCCGATCGAATAGTAGGTGTCGCGATGCAACTCGCCGTCATCACCCTCGACAATCAAGGTCATGGCGTTGGGATGGAATGGCAGGTTCTCGTCGATCAGGCGCATGTCCTGGGCCCAGATGAAGGGCACCGGCAAGCGACTGTCGAGCAGCAACGTATCGGTCTCGCGCAGGGTGGCGATACGAATGCCGATTTGCGACGGATCGATCGCATCCGGCCACTCGCCCATCAGGCCCATGATCACGGCATTGTCGCTGCCGTGGCCGATACCGGTGGCCGACAACGAGCCGAACAGCTGGACTTCGACACGCCGCACCTGCTCAAGCAGCCCGCGCTCACGCAGGCCCTGCACAAACAACGCCGCCGCCCGCATGGGCCCCACGGTGTGTGAACTGGAAGGGCCGATGCCGATTTTGAACAGGTCGAAAACACTGATAGCCATTACTGCCGAACTCCTGGATGGGCCCACTGCGCACGCAAAAGCGCACGGTGACGGAGCTGCTACGCTCAAGCTGCAATCCGCCGAGATGACCGCATCATCAAGCTTTTATCCAGTTGTTCGACGTCTCTAACCGACGCACTCATGCCCACCAGCGCCGCGTGTCTTTTACGCCGTGTTTTCGCCGTTTTTTTGCGGTTCAGAGGGAGAAATCGGGCTGAAAAAATCTGTAAACGACGTCACCGACACTGGATGCGACCATCCCTGTACTGGATACGACGCACCCTGTAGGCGTCAGATTTTCACTGGTACATGATCATATCGACTCGATTGCAAGGCGCCGCGGTAGAGCTGTCTCCAGAACGCCATCCAACCGCAACCTATAAGTGCGGTGGTCCAGTCGGAACACTGCCAAAAAAAACACCAAGGAGTCCATCCATGAAAGGTTCCCCGTCGTTGTTGTTGGCCGCCATGCTTAGTCTGCCGGTTCTGGCGCAAGCCGCAGAACCGGCGCAGTGCAATACCGTAAACTTCTCCGATGTCGGCTGGACCGACATCACCGCGACTACCGCGACCACCAGCGTCGTGCTCAACGCCCTCGGCTACAAGACCAAGACCACCATGATTTCCGTGCCCGTGACCTACAAGTCCCTGGCCGACGGCAAGAACATGGACGTGTTCCTGGGCAACTGGATGCCGACCATGGAAAACGACATCAAGGCCTACCGCGATGCCGGCACCGTGGAGACCGTGCGCACCAACCTCAAGGGCGCCAAGTACACCCTCGCCGTCCCTCAGGCGCTGTACGACAAGGGCCTGCATGACTTCGCCGATATCGCCAAATTCAAGAAAGAGCTCGACGGCAAGATCTACGGCATCGAGCCGGGCAACGACGGCAATCGCCTGATCCAGAGCATGATCGACAAGGATGCCTTCGGCCTGAAGACTGCCGGTTTCAAAGTCGTCGAATCCTCCGAGGCCGGCATGCTGTCGCAGGTCGACCGTGCACAGAAACGCGACACCGCCGTGGTATTCCTCGGCTGGGCGCCGCACCCGATGAACAAGCGCTTCAAGATTCAATACCTGACCGGTGGTGATGACTTCTTCGGCCCGGACTTCGGTGCCGCCACCGTGGCGACCAACACCCGCAAGGGTTATGCACAGGAGTGCAGCAACGTTGGCCAGTTGCTGAAGAACCTGGAGTTCACCGTCGACATGGAAAGCGAACTGATGGGCAACATCCTGGACGACAAGATGAAGCCTGACGCGGCCGCCAAGGCCTGGCTGAAAAAGAATCCACAGGTGCTCGATACCTGGCTCGCTGGCGTGACCACCATTGACGGTAAACCTGGCCTGGAGGCCGTGAAAGCCAAACTGCAGTAATCGTTTATGCCGGGCAGGTTCGCCTGCCCGGGCTGTTTATTTCCTTGCATGCGGACGTTCACTACCATGCTGATTGATCAGAAAATACCCTTAGGCCAGTACATCGCAGGCTTCGTTGAATGGTTGACGCAACACGGCGCCAACACCTTCGACGCCATCGCCGTGACACTGGAAACGATGATCCACGGCGTGACGTTTGCGCTGACCTGGTTCAACCCGCTGGCATTGATCGGCCTGATCGCACTACTGGCACACTTCATTCAACGCAAATGGGGCCTGACCGCATTTGTCGTTGCCTCCTTTCTGCTGATCCTCAATCTGGGGTACTGGCAGGAAACCATGGAAACCCTCGCCCAGGTGCTGTTCGCCACCCTGGTCTGCGTGCTCATCGGTGTGCCATTGGGCATCGTCGCCGCGCACAAGCCGATGTTCTATACTGTAATGCGTCCGGTACTCGATCTGATGCAGACCGTACCGACCTTCGTGTACCTCATTCCTACCCTCACCCTCTTCGGGCTGGGTGTGGTCCCGGGCCTGATCTCCACGGTGGTGTTCGCGATTGCCGCGCCTATCCGCCTGACTTACCTGGGTATCCGCGATGTTCCGGAAGAATTGATGGACGCCGGCAAGGCCTTTGGCTGCTCGCGACGTCAGCTGCTCTCGCGAATCGAACTGCCCCACGCCATGCCAAGCATCGCGGCCGGTATCACCCAGTGCATCATGCTGTCCCTTTCGATGGTGGTGATTGCGGCACTGGTGGGCGCCGATGGCCTGGGCAAACCGGTGGTCAACGCACTGAACACTGCTGATATCGCCTTGGGCTTCGAAGCAGGCCTGGCGATCGTACTGCTGGCGATCATGCTCGACCGTATCTGCAAACAACCCGACGCCAAAGTAGGGGGTGACGCATGAGCATTATTCGCTTCGAGAACGTTGACGTTATCTTCTCCAAGGATCCACGCGAGGCGCTCAAGCTGCTGGATCAAGGCATGACCCGTAACGAGATCCTGAAAAAGACCGGGCAGATCGTGGGGGTCGAAAAGGCCAGCCTGGATGTCGAAAAAGGTGAAATCTGCGTACTGATGGGCCTGTCCGGCTCCGGCAAGTCCAGCCTGCTGCGCTGCATCAACGGCCTCAACACCGTCAGCCGCGGCAAGCTGTTCGTCGAGCACGAAGGCAAGCAGATCGACATTGCCTCGTGCACGCCGGCAGAACTGAAAATGATGCGCACCAAGCGCATCGCGATGGTGTTCCAGAAGTTCGCCCTGATGCCCTGGTTGACCGTTCGCGAAAACATCAGCTTCGGCCTGGAGATGCAGGGTCGCCCCGAGAAAGAACGGCGCAAACTGGTGGACGACAAGCTTGAGCTGGTGGGCCTGACCCAGTGGCGCAACAAGAAACCCAACGAGCTGTCCGGTGGTATGCAACAGCGCGTGGGCCTGGCTCGCGCACTGGCGATGGACGCCGACATTCTGCTGATGGACGAACCGTTCTCGGCACTCGACCCGCTGATCCGCCAGGGTCTGCAAGACGAACTGCTGGAACTGCAACGCAAGTTGCACAAGACCATCGTCTTCGTCAGCCACGACCTTGATGAAGCGCTGAAACTCGGCAGCCGTATCGCGATCATGAAAGACGGCCGGATCATTCAGTACAGCAAACCGGAAGAAATCGTCCTCAACCCGGCGGACGACTACGTGCGGACCTTCGTAGCCCACACCAACCCGCTGAACGTGCTGTGCGGCCGCAGCCTGATGCGCACCCTGGACAACTGCAAACGCATCAACGGTTCGGTATGCCTCGATCCGGGCGGCGATTCGTGGCTGGACCTGGCTGAAGGCAACACCATCAAAGGCGCACGCAAGAACGGTTCGAACATGGACCTGCAGAACTGGATGCCGGGGCAAGCCGTCGAAGGCCTGGAACGCAAGCCGACTCTGGTGGACTCCAGCATCGGCATGCGCGACGCGTTGCAGATTCGTTATCAGACCGGCAACAAGCTGGTGCTGCACGACAACAACAAGGTGGTGGGGATCCTTGGCGACAGCGAGCTGTATCACGCACTGCTCGGCAAGAACCTGGGGTAAGGCAACAGATGCAAAAACGCCGCGAGAGATCGCGGCGTTTTTGTTTATGGGATATCGGGTAATGCAGCTTTGATGCTGATGACCCCTTCGCGAGCAAGCCCGCTCCCACAGGGGAATGCATTCCAAATGTGGGAGCGGCGGTGCGACGATTCGACTTGCTCGCGAAGAATGCGACGCGGTGCTTCAGACAGAAACACCGCGCCACTCACAACTCAGCTATAAACCCGGCCAAGGAGCTGCCGATGGCTTTCAAACTGATCGAGCACGTCACGGGTTATCTGATCCTGGGTGAAGCCCATCAAGTCGTAGTCCTGGCTGCCGTTGTGCAGGTACACCTCGGCACGATAGAAACGCTGACGCGCTTCATCGACCTGCGCCGACTCGGTCGGCGTGGCCAGATAGCCGTCCAGGCTCACTTCGTAGACGAAAGGGTTGCCCTCTTCCATCTCCACCCGTACGCCCATGCAGCGCTTGGACTTACCCAACAGTGTCTGCACTTGCAGACCTTGAGCACGCATTTGCGCCGTCGCATCCTCCAGCGCCGGACTCACGTGCTTGTCCATGAAGCGCTGCACCACCGACTGGCTCGGTTGCAGGTCCAGTTGGGTCAAGCGCTCGCTGAAACCACGGCGACCGCGTGCCGCCAGTTCCGCTTGCTCCTGTTCGATCTGCACGTCCTGGCGCATGGCCTTGTGCAAGCCGAACATGAAGAACACCAGCACCACCGAGAACGGCAGACCGGCCAGCACCACCATGGTTTGCATGGCTTCGAAGTTGCCGGCGAACAGCAGACCGATGGTCACCAGGGTGATCACCGCCGACCAGAAAATCCGCAGCCAGTGCGGCGCGTCTTCGTCGACGTTGCCGCCCTTGCACGAAAGGTTGGCCATCATCACCGCGCCGGAGTCCGCCGGGGTCAGGAACAGCACGAAACCGACAAAGATCGACACGCCGATCACAACCTTCGACGCCGGGTAATGCTCAAGCAACTGGTAGATCGCCATGGACGGCTGTTCCAGCGCCGTCTTCCCGAGTTCCACCGCCCCATGGTTCATCACCAGGTCCAAAGCCGAGTTACCGAAGATCGACAGCCACGCCAGGGTGAAACCCAGCGGAATCAGCAGCACGCCGGCTACCAGTTCGCGCACGCTGCGACCACGGGAAATACGCGCGATGAACATGCCCACGAATGGCGCCCAGGAAATCCACCAGGCCCAGTAGAACAGGGTCCACAGGCCCAACCAGCGGTCAGACTTCTCACTGTCGCCTTCGTATACATACAGATCGAAAGTCTTCAGCACCACGCCGTTCAGGTAGTCACCGACGTTCTGTACGAAGCCGTTGAGCAGGTGCAAGGTCGGGCCGAACAACAGGACGAAAATCAGCAGGCCGCTGAACAGCACGATGTTGAGGTTGGACAGGCGACGGATGCCGTTTTCCACGCCCGACACAGCGGCGATGGTCGCCACGGTGCTCATCACGATGATCACGATCAGCAGGTTGGTGTTGCTGTGTTCCATGCCGAACAGGTTTTCCAGCCCCGACGACACTTGCAGCGAACCGATTCCCAGGTTAGTCACCAGCCCCAGCAGGGTCACGAACATGCCGAAGCCGTCTACCGCATGCCCGGCCGCGCCCTTGACCCAACGCTCGCCCACCAGCGGATACAACGCCGAACGCAACGCCAGCGGTTGGTTATGACGGTAAGCAAAGTAGGCAACGGCCAGACCGACCAGCGCGTAAATCGCCCAGCCGTGCAGTCCCCAGTGCAGGAACGTCAGCTGAACCGCCTGACGGGCGGCAAGGTTGCTACCGGCCACGCCTTCCGGCGGATTGAAGTAGTGGTCCAGCGGCTCGGACGCGCCGAAGTACAGCAGCGAGATGCCGATACCCGACGAGAACAGCATCCCCGCCCAGGCGCCGTAGCTGAAGTCCGGGGTGTCGTCCTTGCTGCCCAGTTTCAATTTGCCATAGGACGAAAACGCCAGGCCGACGACGAAAATCAGGTAGGCGGCAATCACCACCATGTAGTACCAGCCGAAGCTGCGGGACAACCAGGCTTGCGCCATACCCAGCATTCTGCCGGCCTCTTGCGGGGCAATGATCAGAATGGCGGTCAACAACAGAATCAACGCGGTAGAGGTGTAGAACACCCAACCGTTGACCGTCACCTTCTCGGGTGGGGTCTTTATTAGCGAGGCAGAACTCATGGCACAGATGCTCCGGGCAGTGCGAGAGAAGAACGCAAGACAAACGGGTTACCCGGCCAATCGGTTAGTGGGCAGCCGACCGGCGGGTGATATAAAGACAGCCCGAAAAAAGCCCGAAACCCCTGGAGCGCCGCAGCGCGTAGGTTTCGAGCAGTTTCGGAAGTCGTTTTTTCCGCCGCTACATGTAGGAAAAATCTGTAGGCAGCGACGATTTGTCGCAGATCTTATTCTTTGTTGATTGAACGTTCAATCAAAACAAAATAGACTGGCCTTCAACCCGGTAGCCGTCCTACGTCCACCGGAAGGCCTAAGGAGATGTGCAAGATGCCCAAGGTCGGTATGCAACCCATCCGCCGCCAGCAATTGATCGAAGCCACTTTGCAGGCGGTCGATCAAGTCGGAATGGGGGACGCCAGCATTGCGCTGATCGCCCGTTTGGCCGGTGTCTCGAATGGCATCATCAGTCACTACTTTCAGGACAAGAACGGCCTGATTGCCGCCACCATGGGGTACCTGATGACCGTCCTGAGCGAGAACGTCACCCTGCGCCGACAGGCGCTGAAAGATGACAGCCCGCGGGCGCATCTGCAGGTGATCATCGAAGGCAACTTCGACGCCAGCCAGGTCAATGGCCCGGCAATGAAAACCTGGCTGGCCTTCTGGGCCACCAGCATGCACCAGCCGTCTTTGCACAGGTTGCAGCGGATCAACGATCACCGTCTGTATTCCAACCTGTGCTGCCAGTTCCGCCGCGTGCTGCCGCTCAATGATGCGCGCAGTGCCGCCCGAGGCCTGGCTGCGTTGATCGACGGCTTGTGGTTGCGCGGCGCGCTGTCGGGAGATGCTTTCGACACCGGGCAGGCGCAACAGATTGCTTACGAATACATGGATACCCAACTGGCCAAGCGGGTGAGTTAGAGCACACATAAACGCTCAACCACCGAACCGCGCCAGCCACTTAATGCTCTTGCGAGGACTTTATGGCCCGTTTCGAACTGCAAAAACTCTACATCGATGGCGCGTACAGCGACGCCAGCAGCGACGCCACTTTCGAAGCCATCAACCCGGCTAACGGTGAAGTCCTCGCAAAAGTGCAACGTGCGACCCAGTCAGACGTCGAGCGCGCTGTGGTGAGCGCCGAAAAGGGCCAGAAAATCTGGGCCGCCATGACCGCCATGGAGCGTTCGCGCATCCTGCGTCGCGCCGTGGAAATCCTGCGCGAGCGCAACGACGAACTGGCCGCTCTGGAAACCCTGGACACCGGCAAGGCCTACTCCGAAACCCGCTACGTCGACATCGTCACCGGCGCTGACGTGCTGGAATACTACGCAGGCCTGGTACCGGCCATCGAAGGCGAGCAGATTCCGCTGCGCACCACTTCGTTCGTCTACACCCGTCGCGAGCCGCTGGGCGTCGTGGCCGGTATCGGCGCGTGGAACTACCCGATCCAGATCGCCCTGTGGAAATCCGCACCAGCCCTGGCGGCCGGTAACGCGATGATCTTCAAACCAAGCGAAGTCACCTCGCTGACCACCCTGAAATTGGCCGAGATCTACACCGAAGCCGGTGTGCCGAACGGTGTGTTCAACGTCCTGACCGGCAGCGGCCGTGAAGTCGGCACCTGGTTGACCGAACACCCGCGCATCGAGAAAGTCTCGTTCACCGGCGGCACCGACACCGGCAAGAAAGTCATGGCCAGCGCTTCGAGCTCTTCGCTCAAGGACGTGACCATGGAACTGGGCGGCAAGTCGCCGCTGATCATCTGCGACGACGCCGACCTCGATCGCGCTGCCGACACCGCGATGATGGCCAACTTCTACAGCTCCGGTCAGGTTTGCACCAACGGCACTCGCGTGTTCGTACCGGCTCACCTGAAGGCCGCTTTCGAAGCCAAGATCGCTGAGCGCGTTGCGCGCATCCGCATCGGCAACCCGCAAGACGAAAACACCAACTTCGGTCCGCTGGTCAGCTTTGCGCACATGGAAAGCGTGCTGGGCTACATCGCCAAGGGCAAGGAAGAAGGTGCCCGCCTGCTGTGCGGCGGTGAGCGCCTGACCGACGGCGAATTCGCCAAGGGTGCGTTCGTGGCGCCGACCGTGTTCACCGACTGCACCGACGACATGACCATCGTCCGTGAGGAAATCTTTGGCCCGGTGATGGCGATCCTCTCCTACGAAACCGAGGAAGAAGTGATCCGCCGCGCCAACGACACCGACTTCGGCTTGGCCGCCGGTATCGTCACCAAGGACCTGAACCGCGCCCACCGCGTGATTCATCAGTTGGAAGCCGGTATCTGCTGGATCAACGCCTGGGGCGAGTCCGACGCGAAGATGCCGGTTGGCGGCTACAAGCAGTCGGGTGTCGGCCGTGAGAACGGCATCAGCTCGCTGAACAACTTCACCCGCATCAAATCGGTACAGGTCGAGCTGGGCGATTACGTCTCGGTGTTCTAAGACCCGAGTCCTGTATTGCTCGCGAGGGCCTCTTCGCGAGCAAGCCCGCTCCCACAAGAGGCCAGTGGCGGACACAGATCCTGTGTACACCAGAGATCAAATGTGGAAGCGGGCTTGCTCGCGAATCGAGTGCGCAGCACTCGCCATGGCCTGACCTGACCAACATCAAAGAGGGTGCATTCAATGTCCCAAGAATTCGACTACATCATCATCGGTGCCGGCTCGGCCGGTAACACCCTGGCGACCCGTCTGACCGAAGACGCCGGCGTCACCGTCCTGCTGCTCGAAGCGGGCGGCCCGGACTACCGTTTCGACTTCCGCACGCAAATGCCGGCCGCCCTGGCGTTCCCGCTGCAAGGCCGTCGCTACAACTGGGCCTACGAAACCGATGCCGAGCCACACATGGACGGTCGTCGCATGGAATGCGGTCGCGGCAAGGGCCTGGGCGGTTCCTCGCTGATCAACGGCATGTGTTACATCCGCGGCAACGCCATGGACTACGACGGCTGGGCGAAACTGCCAGGTCTGGAAGACTGGTCGTACCTGGACTGCCTGCCGTATTTCCGTAAAGCGGAAACCCGCGACATCGGCCCGAACGACTACCACGGCGGCGACGGCCCGGTCAGCGTGACCACGCCGAAAGCCGGCAACAACCCGCTGTTCCACGCCATGGTTGAAGCCGGCGTGCAGGCCGGTTACCCGCGTACAGAAGACTTGAACGGCTACCAGCAGGAAGGCTTCGGCCCGATGGACCGCACCGTGACCCCGAAAGGTCGTCGTGCCTCCACCGCCCGTGGTTACCTGGACGTGGCCAAGAAACGTTCGACCCTGACCATCGTCACCCATGCCCTGACCGACAAGATCCTGTTCGAAGGCAAGCGTGCGGTCGGCGTGCGTTACCTGGTCGGCACCGCTGAAGAGCGTGTTGAGGTCAAGGCGCGCAAGGAAGTGCTGCTGTGCTCCGGTGCCATTGCTTCGCCGCAGATCCTGCAACGCTCCGGCGTCGGCCCGGCCGAACTGCTGAACAAGCTCGACATCCCGGTGGTCCACGACCTGCCGGGCGTCGGTGAAAACCTGCAGGATCACCTTGAGCTGTACCTGCAATACGCTTGCACCCAACCGGTCTCGCTGTACCCGTCGCTGCTCTGGTACAACCAGCCGGCCATCGGTGCCGAGTGGCTGTTCAACGGCACCGGCATCGGCGCCAGCAACCAGTTCGAAGCCGGCGGTTTCATCCGTACCCGTCCGGAATTCGAATGGCCGAACATCCAGTACCACTTCCTGCCGGTGGCGATTAACTACAACGGCAGCAACGGTGTGAAAGAGCACGGTTTCCAGGCGCACATGGGCTCCATGCGTTCGCCAAGCCGCGGGCGCATCCAGGCCAAGTCCAAGGACCCGCGCCAGCACCCGAGCATCCTTTTCAACTACATGGCCACCGAGCAGGACTGGCAGGAATTCCGCGACGGCATCCGCCTGACCCGTGAAATCATGCAGCAACCTGCACTGGACGCCTTCCGTGGTCGCGAGATCAGCCCGGGCATCGACGTGCAGAGCGATGAGCAACTGGACAAGTTCATCCGCGAGCATGCCGAAACCGCGTTCCACCCGTCCTGCTCGTGCAAGATGGGCACCGACGAAATGGCTGTGGTCGATGGCGAAGGTCGCGTGCATGGCATGCAAGGCCTGCGTGTGGTCGATGCATCGATCATGCCGATCATCACCACCGGCAACCTCAACGCACCAACGATCATGATGGCCGAGAAAATCGCCGACAAGATCCGTGGCCGCAAGCCGTTGCCGCGCAGCACTGCCACTTACTATGTGGCGGGTGAAGCGCCGGTGAAGGGCAAGCCGGTGCGGGAATTGAGCCAGATCGCTTAAGGCGTCACACCGCGTTACGGCTATTCGCGAGCAAGCCCGCTCCCACACTTGATCTCCAGTGGACACAGATTTTGTGAACACCCGGGATTGAATGTGGGAGCGGGCTTGCTCGCGAAGAGGCCCGACCAGACACCACACATCTCCCGGCAAGCCTTCTCGACACCGTCTTACCCTTGATCCTCCCCCCTCGCAAGCCTAATCTAGCGCCACGCAATCGTTTCACCCCTCCCCTCGCAGCACCGCTCCATCGCCACTCCATACCCAGGAGGTTCACGAATGTTCGATTTCCATCCCCAGCTCAAGCAGCGCTTCGCTGCCTTGCGCACGGGTGCCGAATTCTTTTCCCTGCGTTATGTGCGCGAATCCGGGCAGTACCTGTCGGTACGCAAGAACGTCGCCGAACCGCCGAACCTGAGCCGTGACGAAGGGGCGATGCTGACCGTGCGGGTCAATGGCGTCGAGGCCTATGCGGCCACCAACGACCTGTCGCAACAGGGCCTGCAAGCCGCCCTCGAACGCGCCGAACTCCAGGCCCGTCGACTCAAGCCCCACGCCTTGCTGGACCTGCGCGAGCAGGCTGTTTCCAGCGACCGCGCCGATTACTTTTCGCCCAACCTCGACCAGGTCTTCCCGTCCCTGAGCGACTGCTTCCAACTGCTTGGCGCCGAGTCGGCCGCCGTGCCCAAGGACGAGCGCCTGGTGAACTGGCAAGTCAGCCTCGGCATCACCCACGTCGAGCAGATCTACCTCAACAGCGCCGGTGCCGAACTGCGCCAGGCCCAACGTTTTGTGTACCCCGGTCTGGACGTCACGGCCTACGACGGCAACGACAGCCAGACCCGCAGCCTTGGCCGCGAGAACTTCGGCCAGCAAGGCGCGGCGGACGTCATCAGCCGCTGCGGCCTGATCGGTGCCGGTGCCCAGGTGGCCGATCAGGCCCTGCAATTGCTCCTGGCGCCGAACACTGCGCAAGGCAAGCGCGACCTGCTGCTGATGCCCGACCAGATGATGCTGCAAATCCACGAGTCCATCGGCCATCCGCTGGAGCTGGACCGCATCCTCGGCGACGAGCGCAATTACGCCGGCACCAGTTTCGTCAAAGCCGAAGATTTCGGCCGCCTGCAATACGGTTCCGGCCTGCTCAACGTGACCTTCGACCCGGACATCCCCGAGGAGCTCGCCAGCTACGGCCATGACGACGACGGCACGCCCGCCAGCAAACAGTTCCTGATCCGTGAAGGCCTGTTGCTGCGCCCGCTTGGCGGTGCGTTGTCGCAATTCCGTGCAGGCATGGACGGCGTCGCCAACAGCCGCGCCTGCGGCTGGAACCGTCCACCGATCGACCGCATGGCCAACCTCAACATCGAGCCGGGCGATCAGTCCATCGAGCAGTTGATCGGCAGCATCGAACACGGCGTGCTGATGTCGACCAACCGCTCATGGTCGATCGACGATGCGCGCAACAAATTCCAGTTCGGCTGCGAATGGGGCCAATTGATCGAAAACGGCGAACTCAAGGGCGTGGTAAAGAATCCCAATTACAGGGGCATCTCCGCGCAGTTCTGGAAGAGCCTCAGCGCCGTCGGCGATGCCAGTACCTTCAAGGTCCTCGGTACACCGAACTGCGGCAAGGGCGAACCGAACCAGGTGATCCGCGTCGGCCACGCGTCACCGGCCTGCGTGTTCAGCAACGTTGATGTATTCGGAGGAGACGCCTGATGAATCCTTCAAACAGCCAGTCCGCATCGTTCAAGGCGCTGGTCAACAGCTTGCGTGAAGCGCTTCACGAGCCCGAGCAGTTCACCCTCAGCTACGCCGCCGAATCGTCGGCTTTCGTGCGTTTCAACCACGCCAAGGTGCGTCAGGCCGGTCAGGTGCAGCAGGCGAGCATCGGCCTGAAACTGATCAACGAAGGCCGCCATGCCGACCTGAACATCACCCTGGCCGGCGATCCCCAGGTTGATCTGCGACGTTTGACCGAAGGCCTGCAACAGCTGCGGGAAACCTTGCCGCTGCTGCCTCAGGATCCTTATTTGCTGCTCAACCACAATGGCTGGCAGAGCAACAACGTGCAGTCGCATCCGCTGCCGGACACTGAAGAGGTGGTCGCGCAAATCACCCTGGCCGCCGAAGGCCTGGATCTTGTCGGTTTCTACGCTGCCGGCCCGATCAGTCGTGGCTTTGCCAGCTCTTCGGGCGCCTTCGGCTGGCATCAGGCCAACAGCTTCAACTTCGACTTCAGTCTGTTCCACGAGAACGGCCAGGCCGTGAAAGCCAGCTACGCCGGGCACGACTGGAACAGCGAAGGCTTTGCCAGACGCTTCCAGCAAGCCCGCGAGCAGCTTGAGTTTCTGGGCCGGCCGCTGCGTACTTTGCCGCCCGGCCAGTACCGCGCCTACCTGGCCCCGGCGGCGCTGGAAGAAATCATGGGCATGCTGTGCTGGGGTGGTTTCTCGGCACAGTCGATTGCCAGCAAAAGCAGCCCCCTGCAAAAGCTCTACGGTGGCGACAGCGCGTTCAGCCCGCTGGTCTCGCTGGATGAAAAAGTCAGCGGCTCGCTGAGCCCGGCATTTTCCGATGAGGGTTATCCGCGCAGCGATCTGGGTCTGATCGTCGATGGCAAGGCCGGGGCACAGCTGGTCAGCTCGCGCAGCGCCGCCGAATACGGTTTGACCGCCAATGGCGCCAGTGGCGGTGAATCGCCGAGCGCACTGAACATGAAAGCCGGAGCATTGCCTGATGCGGACATCCTCAAGCAACTGGGCACGGGGTTGTACATCAGCAATCTGTGGTACCTGAACTTCTCGGATCAACCGGCCGCACGCCTGACCGGCATGACCCGCTTTGCCACGTTCTGGGTCGAGAACGGCGAGATTCAGGCGCCGGTCAGCACCATGCGTTTTGATGACAGCGCTTTCAGCCTGCTCGGTTCGCAACTGGAAGCCTTGACCGCAGAGCGGGAGTTGCTGTTGTCGGCGAGCACCTATAGCCAGCGGGCGACGGCTTCGGCGTTGTTGCCGGGGGCGTTGGTCAGCCGTTTGACTCTGACCCTGTAAACACAAGTCTCAAGTGCACAGCAAACCTGTGGGAGCGGGCTTGCTCGCGAATGCAATCTTTCAGCTGATCTATTTGGTGACTGATACACCGCTTTCGCGAGCAAGCCCGCTCCCACATGAATCTCGACCCACCATGACCTTGCATTAACTTCATCAATCCAGAGGTCCCATGCCCAACCGCCCACCTCTCGACGCTATCACCGCCCGCTGGATACCCTGGGTCGTCGCCATTGCCTTCTTCATGCAGTCCCTCGACGGGACTATCCTCAACACCGCCCTGCCGGCCATGGCCCGGGACCTCGCCGAAGATCCACTGCGCATGCAGGGCGTGATCATCGCCTACATGCTCACGGTCGCCTTGCTGATCCCCGCATCCGGCTGGATCGCCGACCGCTTCGGCACCCGAAAAATCTTTTTCAGTGCGATTTTGCTGTTCAGCCTCGGCTCGCTGCTCTGCGCATTGTCGAGCAGCCTGAGCATGCTGATCGGCGCCCGGGTGATCCAGGGCCTGGGCGGCGCGTTGATGCTGCCGGTCGGGCGACTGGTGGTGTTGCGCGCCTACCCGCGCTCGGAACTGGTGCGGATCATGGGCTTCATCACCATTCCCGGGCTGCTCGGCCCGTTGATCGGCCCGACCATGGGTGGCTGGATGGTGCAATACCTGACCTGGCACTGGATCTTCCTGATCAACCTGCCGGTGGGGCTGGTCGGTTGCTACGCCGTGTGGAAATTCATCCCGGACCTGCGCGGTTCCGAGCGCACCCGTTTCGATAGCCTGGGCTTCGTGCTGTTTGGCGCGGCGATGATTCTGATCACCATCGCCATGGAAGGCCTGGGCGAACTGCACCTGCCGCACCTGCGGGTGATGTTGTTGCTGTTCGGTGGCATGGCGTGCCTGGCGGCGTACTGGCTGCGCGCCGGGCATATCGAGAACCCGTTGTTCGCGCCGTCGCTGTTCAAGACCCGGACCTTTGCCGTGGGCATTCTCGGCAACCTGTTCGCCCGCCTCGGCAGTGGCGCCCTGCCCTTTCTGGTGCCGTTGCTGCTGCAAGTGGCGCTGGGCTATTCGCCGTCCCAGGCCGGGATGAGCATGCTGCCGCTGGCGGCGGCGGCGATGATCGCCAAGTGGGTGGCGCGACCGCTGATCGAGCGCCTGGGTTATCGCATCGTGCTCACCGGCAACACTCTGGCGCTGGGGATCATGCTGGCGAGCATGGGCCTGGTCAGCGAGCAGACGCCGTACTGGCTACTGCTGTGTCTGCTAGCGATCCTTGGCGCGATCAACTCCTTGCAGTTCACCGCGATGAACACCGTGACCCTGATCGACCTCGACGATGCCAGCGCCAGCAGCGGCAACAGCCTGCTGTCGGTGGTCGCGCAATTGTCCCTGAGCCTGGGCGTGGCCTGCGCCGGTGCGTTGCTCGGTGGCTTTACCGCGGAAATTGGTAATGATGGCGTGGACACGGTCCTGGGGGCATTCCAATTGACCTTCGTGACCGTAGGAATCATGGCGATGCTGGCCGCTACGATCTTCTCGCAACTGTCAAAAAATGACGGACGGCGAGTTAAGCGTCCGGAAGAACACATAGAGCCTTAGGGCGAATGGCCACTGGACTGGTACACTGCGCGACATTTTGTTTTGCAGGCCAGTCCCGTGACCACCATCGCCACCGAATTTAATACTTTGCCGCTGTCCGCCGCCATGCTGGCTAACCTCGACTCCCTCGGTTATGCCCAGATGACGCCGATCCAGGCGCAAAGCTTGCCGGTGATCCTCAAGGGGATGGACCTGATCGCCCAGGCCAAGACCGGCAGCGGCAAGACCGCCGCCTTCGGCATCGGCCTGCTGAACCCGATCAATCCGCGTTACTTCGGTTGCCAGGCGCTGATCCTGTGCCCGACCCGCGAGCTGGCCGACCAGGTCGCCAAGGAAATCCGCCGCCTGGCCCGTGCCGAAGACAACATCAAGGTCCTGACCCTGTGTGGCGGCGTGTCCCTCGGCCCGCAGATCGCTTCGCTGGAACACGGCGCGCACATCATCGTCGGCACCCCGGGACGCATCCAACAGCACCTGCGCAAGGGTTCGCTGGTGCTCCACGGTCTGAACACCCTGATCCTCGACGAAGCCGACCGCATGCTCGACATGGGTTTCTACGACTCCATCGAAGAAATCATCATGCAGGCCCCGGAGCGTCGCCAGACCCTGCTGTTCTCCGCCACCTATCCGGTAGGCATCAAGCAGTTGGCCTCCAAATTCATGCGCAACCCGCAGCAAGTGAAGGCCGAAGCGTTCCACGACGACACGCAGATCGAGCAGCGCTTCTACGAGATTTCCCCGGATGACCGCATGAGTGCGGTGACCAAGGTCCTTGGCCACTTCCGCCCGGCCTCCTGCGTGGCCTTCTGCTACACCAAGCAGCAGGTTCAGGAAACCGTCGACCACCTGACCACCAAAGGCATTTCCGCCGTCGGCCTGCACGGCGATCTGGAGCAGCGTGACCGCGACCAGGTGCTGGCGATGTTCGCCAACCGCAGTACTTCGGTGCTGGTGGCGACCGACGTCGCCGCCCGCGGCCTCGATATCGACTCGCTGGACATGGTGATCAACGTCGAGTTGGCCCGTGATTCGGAAATCCACATTCACCGCGTCGGCCGTACCGGTCGTGCCGGTGAGAAAGGCCTCGCCATCAGCCTGGTGGCGCCGTCCGAAGCGCAGCGCGCCCAGGCCATCGAGCAATTGCAGAAGACCCCATTGACCTGGGACCAGGTGGACAACCTCACCTCCAAGGGTGGTGGCCCGCTGTTGCCGCAGATGAGCACCCTGTGCATCGCTGCCGGCCGTAAGGACAAGGTTCGTCCGGGCGACATTCTTGGCGCACTGACCGGTGACGCCGGCATCCCCGGTGCCCAGGTCGGCAAGATCGCGATTTTCGACTTCCAGGCCTATGTGGCCGTGGAGCGCGGCGTCGCCAAGCAGGCCTTGCAGCGTTTGAACGACGGCAAGATCAAGGGCCGTTCGTTGCGCGTTCGTATTTTGTAAGCGATCTTCGACCCAACGAAGATCCCCCTGTGGGAGCGGGCTTGCTCGCGAAAGCGGCTTATCAGTCGACATTGATGTTGAATGTGATGGCCCTTTCGCGAGCAAGCCCGCTCCCACATTGGTTTTGTGGTGATACATCAAGAGGACACCGTTTTGCGCTCTACCGAAGTCGTGATCATTGGCGCTGGCGCCGCAGGGTTGATGTGTGCACTGACCGCCGCCGGGCGAGGGCGCAAGGTGTTGCTGCTTGACCACGCTAACAAGGCCGGCAAGAAAATCCTGATGTCGGGCGGTGGCCGCTGCAATTTCACCAACATGTACACAGAACCGAGCAATTTCCTCTCGCAGAACGCGCACTTCTGCAAATCCGCCCTGGCCCGTTATACCCAGTGGGATTTCATCGGCATGGTGGCCAAGCACAGCGTGCCATACCACGAGAAAAAACTCGGCCAGCTGTTCTGCGATAACAAATCCAGCGACATCCTTGAGATGCTGCTCAACGAGTGCGATCAGGTCGGCGTCAGCCTGCACCTGGATACCTCGATCCAGACCATCGAGAAGCTCGAAAGCGGCTACCTGCTGGACACGACACTCGACCAAATCACCTGCGAATCCCTGGTGATCGCCACCGGCGGCCTGTCGATCCCGACCCTGGGCGCCACCGGTTTCGGTTACCAGGTGGCCAAACAGTTCGGCCACGAGCTGCTGCCGACCCGCGCCGGCCTGGTGCCATTCACCATCACCGATCAGCTCAAAGCCTTGTGCACTGAGCTGTCCGGTACATCGGTGGATTGCCTGGTGAGCTGCAACGACCAGAGCTTTCGCGAGAACATCCTGTTCACCCACCGCGGCCTCAGCGGCCCGGCGATTTTGCAGATCTCGTCGTTCTGGGAATCCGGCGATACCGTCGAGATCAACCTGCTGCCGGATCACGACGTGCCGAGCTGGCTGCAACAGCAGCAGGCCGAACGTCCCAACAGCGAGCTGAAAACCCTGCTCGGTGAAATCTTCACCAAGAAGATGGCCAACCTGCTGGCGGACGACTGGTTCGTCTCCAAACCGATGAAGCAGTACACCCACGCCGAACTGGCCGATATCGCGGAAAAACTGGCGAGCTGGAAAGTCGTTCCCGCCGGCACCGAAGGCTATCGCACCGCCGAGGTCACCCTGGGCGGCGTCAACACCAATGAAGTGTCCTCCAAGACCATGGAATCGCTGAAAAGCCCGGGGCTGTACTTCATTGGTGAAGTGCTGGACGTGACCGGGCATCTAGGCGGGTTCAATTTCCAGTGGGCGTGGGCTTCGGGCTACGCGGCTGCGCAGTACGCCTGACGAACACAAATCAAAATGTGGGAGCGGGCTTGCTCGCGAAAGCGGTGTGTCAGTCAACCTATAGGCTAACTGACAGACTGCATTCGCGAGCAAGCCCGCTCCCACATTGGTTATGTGTTGAGCTCGATAAGGAACAGATTTTGCTGTCTGATGTGATCGACGCCATTGCGTCGGCGTCATTAGTGGCTCAATTTAGCGTCATTGCCTCGGAAGGCCTTCGCATTTCATGTCATCGACTTCGTTCCGCCAGTCTCTGCGTCGCCTTTGGGCGCTGGATAAATTCAGCTACAGCGTGCGGGTATTCATTGCCCTGACCGGCACCATGGCGCTGTGTTGGTATCAGGATGAAATGGGCCTGCTGATCCCGTTGTTCCTGGGGATTATCGCCAGTGCCCTGGCCGAGACCGACGACAGCTGGCAGGGCCGTATCAACGCGCTCGCCGTGACGCTGGTGTGTTTCGCGGTTGCCGCCCTCTCCGTCGAACTGCTCTTCCCCTACCCCTACCTCTTCATCATTGCCTTCGCCCTGGCCGCGTTCTGCCTGACCATGCTCGGCGCCCTCGGCGAACGCTATGGCGCGATTGCCTCGGCGACGCTGATCCTTTCGGTCTACACCATGATCGGCGTGGACCAGCGTGGTGGTGCGGTCACCGACGTCTGGCACGAGCCGTTGCTGCTGGTGGCCGGTGCGGCCTGGTACGGCTTGCTGTCGGTGCTGTGGCAGGCGCTGTTTTCCAATCAGCCGGTGCAGCAGAGCCTGGCGCGGTTGTTCCGTGAGCTGGGCTTTTACCTGAAGCTGAAATCCTCGCTGTTCGAGCCGATCCGGCAGATGGACGTGGAAGCGCGGCGCCTCGAATTGGCCCAGCAGAACGGCCGAGTGGTGGCGGCATTGAACGCCGCCAAGGAGATCATCCTGCACCGGGTCGGCAACGGTCGCCCGGGGTCGAAAGTCAGCCGCTACCTCAAGCTGTACTTCCTCGCCCAGGACATCCACGAACGTGCCAGTTCTTCGCACTACCCTTATAACGCCCTGGCCGACGCCTTCTTCCACAGCGACGTGCTGTTCCGCTGCCAACGCCTGTTGCGTCAGCAAGGCAAGGCCTGCCGGGCCCTGGCCGAATCGATCCAGATGCGCCAGCCGTTCACCTATGACGCCAGTTTCGCCGAGGCCCTGAGCGACCTGGATGCCTCTCTCGAACACCTGCGCATCCAGAGCAACCCGGCCTGGCGCGGCTTGCTGCGTTCACTGCGGGCACTGGCGGCCAACCTCGGCACCCTCGACCGCTTGCTCAGCGATGCCAGCAACCCCGACGCCCTGGCCGACGCCACCGACAGCAGCCTGCTCGACCGTTCGCCACGCAGCCTCAAGGACGTCTGGCTGCGCTTGCGCACGCAGCTGACGCCGACCTCGCTGCTGTTCCGCCATGCCCTGCGATTGCCCCTGGCCTTGAGCATCGGCTACGCCATGGTGCATTTGATTCACCCGTCCCAAGGCTACTGGATCATCCTCACTACGCTGTTCGTCTGCCAACCAAACTACGGCGCTACCCGCCGCAAACTCGGTCAACGGATCATCGGCACCGCCATCGGCCTGACCCTGGCCTGGGCGCTGTTCGACCTGTTCCCGAACCCGCTGATCCAGTCGTGTTTCGCCATTGCCGCCGGGGTGGTGTTCTTTACCAACCGCACCACCCGCTACACCCTGGCGACGGCCGCGATCACCCTGATGGTGCTGTTCTGCTTCAACCAGGTGGGCGACGGTTACGGGCTGTTCCTGCCCCGGTTGTTCGATACCTTGCTCGGCAGCCTGATCGCCGGCCTCGCGGTGTTCCTGTTCCTGCCGGACTGGCAGGGCCGACGCCTGAACAAAGTGCTGGCCAACACCCTGGCCTGCAACAGCATTTACTTGCGCCAGATCATGCAGCAATACGCGGCGGGCAAAAGCGACGACCTGGCTTACCGTCTGGCCCGCCGCAACGCGCACAACGCCGATGCGGCGCTGTCGACCACACTGGCCAACATGCTGATGGAGCCGGGGCATTTCCGAAAGGAAGCGGATGTGGGCTTCCGCTTCCTGGTGCTGTCACACACGCTGCTCAGTTACCTGTCGGGCCTGGGCGCGCACCGGGAAACCCAACTGCCGGCGGACGTGCGCGAGCATTTGATCGATGGGGCCGGGGTGAAACTGGCCGCCAGCATCGACGAGATCGCCCAAGGGCTGGCGAGCAAGTCTTCGATCGAGATTCAGAGCGATGAAGAAGAAGCACTGGCCAATGGACTGGAACAGATGCCTGATGAAATCGATGAGGGGCAGCGGTTGGTGCAGACGCAACTGGCACTGATCTGTCGTCAGCTCGGGCCGCTGAGGACGTTGGCGGCACATCTGATCAAGGATACGAGCGAGGATTGATATTTGTGGTGTCTGGGCGGGCCTCATCGCGAGCAAGCTCGCTCCCACAGGGGGCTCTGGTGTTCACAAAACTTGTGTCGACTGAAGATCTACTGTGGGAGCGGGCTTGCTCGCGAAGAGGCCATCAGCAACAACACAGAAACTGGCTCCATCCACTCACATCCCGTGCTGTTTGATCAACTTGTCATAACTCCCGTCCGCCTTCATCGCCGCGATCTCGCGGTCGAAACCGGCAACGATCCGTGCATGCTCGGGATTCTTCAGGCTCACCATGATATGCAGGCTGTTCTCGCTCAACGCCTTGGGCAGGAATTCCACGGCGTTTCGCACCTTGGGTGACTCACGAGCCAGGTAGTAGCGGGCGACGAATTCATCCTCCAGCGTCAGCTTGACCCGGTCGGCCGCGAGCATGCGCACCGCCATGGCAAAACTGTGCACAGGGATTTTCTGCAACGACTCGTCGTTGTCGAACGGGGGCGAATAGGCGTATCCACGCACGACGGCAATCGGATAGGTGTGCAATTGCTGCAGTTTATTGAATTCGATGGGCGCGTCTTTGCGCTTGAGAAAGCGCACGCGATTGAGCAGGTACTCGCCGGAAAACTGGCCAAGCCGGGTCCGCTCCTCGGTGTACCAGGCGTTGACCAGCACGTCGTATCGGCCCTCGCCCAATCCCATCAAGGCCCGTGCCCAGGGTACCTGCTCGAATTCACTGGCATAGCCGGCCCTGGCGAGCGCGGTACTGACAATGTCCGTGGCCAAACCACCGTTGACGAGCGTGGCATCGGTAAAGGGCGGCCAGGCATCAGCGACCAACCGCAGTTTTTCTGCCGCCGCCCCCTGAACCAGCAACAGCAATCCAATCAAGGCAAAAGCTCGATGCAATCGCGGCATGCCAGGAAATCCTTAGCGGGCAGGTTGCCCGACGTGTTTTCAGCCAAACCCCAAGGCCCCGTACCGGCAAGTCCCGGGTACTGAGCATTAGCTCATAGAAGCCACAGCACAGCGCTTCGATCCAGATTACACAAAGAAGACATCTGCGCGAGAAATGAATGATGGCATTTTGGCCTATGTCACAGATTCTTCCGCCATAAAGACTTCTGGCGTGAGTGCGCTTAGTATCGGAACGACGTTTTCAGGGAATCAAAACATGACAGTCGATTGGATCTGCAAACACCACAGCGACCTGGGCAAGGAGCAGCTGTACGCCATTTTGCAGTTGCGTGCGCAAGTGTTCGTCGTCGAGCAGCAATGCGCTTATCAAGACGTGGATGGCCAGGACCTGGAAGGTGACACTTGCCACTTGATGGCCTGGGACAGCAACCAACTGGTGGCCTATCTGCGGCTGCTCGACCCGGAACTGCAAGGCGGGGACGTAGTGATCGGTCGGGTGATCATTGCTCCACACGCACGAGGCGCCGGGCTTGGACATGCGTTGATGGACCAGGCGTTGAAGCAGATTGAAGAACGCTGGCCGCAAATGCCGATCTACCTCTCGGCCCAGACGCATTTGCAGGGGTATTACGGGCGGTACGGGTTTGTCGTGACGGGCGAGGAGTTTGTCGAGGATGGCATTCCGCATATCGGGATGCGTCGTCCGTAAGGGCCTCTTCGCGAGCAAGCCCGCTCCCACAGGTTTCCGGTTGGATTGAATAATTTTGATCCAACCGGAAACCTGTGGGAGCGGGCTTGCTCGCGAAGGCGTCAGTCAAACCACTGAAAGATTTCAGGGATACTCCAACACCGCCTTGATCTGCCGCAGATTACGCTCGATCCACCCGCGATCGATCGCCCCCCACTCGCGAATCCGATAGCGCCCCGCATGGTTGCGCGCCCCCTCTTCCTGCTCGAACTCACAAACGATATCCAGATCCGCCAACGCCGCGATGGTGTCCTGTGCCGTGCGCCGGGGCATGCCGGTGACCTCGGTCAGCGCCGGGACACTGCTGGCCAGCCCGCTGTCGATCAGGTACGCCACGTACAACCGACGATAGAAGCTGCTCTTGGTCTTGCTCACGTCCATCCACACACTCCTTGTTGCGATTCTCGGCGGCGATAGCTATTGCATGTCCCGCCACGTCAGGTACACCCGCACATCGAATTCCACCTGGTGATAACCCGGCAGCATGTGCTCGCACAGTTTGTAGAAGGCCTTGTTGTGGTCCGATTCCTTGAAGTGCGCCAGCTCATGCACCACGATCATTTTCAGGAACTCGCAAGGCGCTTCCTTGAACAGCGAAGCGATGCGGATTTCCTTCTTGGACTTGAGTTTACCGCCTTGCACCCGGGAGATCGTGGTATGCAGGCCGAGCGCGCGATGAGTCAGGTCCAGGCGGTTGTCGAACAGCACCTTGTCGATGGCCGGGGCATTACGCAGGTATTCCTGCTTGAGGTCCAGGGCATAGGTGTACAGCGCCTTGTCGCTCTGCACCCCGTGCTTTTGCGGGTAACGCTGGCTCAGGTAATCGCCCAGCCGACCGTCGGCGATCAGCTGGCGCACCTGATCCTGCAAGGTGGCGGGATAGGCTTGGAGATATTTCAACACGGTCATCGGGGCGGCAATACAGGTCACTAAAAGTTCGCCAGTGTAGCGAATTCAGCGGGCCAGCGCGCTCCAGTCAAACGGTTGGACAAAGACCCCGGTGTCTTCGGCCATCATCGGCCGGGCCACCAGAAAACCTTGCACATATTCACAGCCATTGGCTTGCAGCCATTCAAACTGCGCGACGGTTTCGACCCCTTCGGCAATCACCAGCATCCCGAACTGTTTGCACAGGTCGATCACACTGCGCACCAGCGCCGCATCCCTTGCCGACTTCGGCAACCGGGCGATCAAATGGCGGTCGATCTTGAGGGTATCCAGCTCCAGGTCGCGCAAGTGCGTCAGGGAGCAGGGGCCGGCCCCGAAGTCATCCAATGCCACTCGTACGCCCAGATTGTGCAGCAGACGCAATTGCTTGCGGGTTTCTTCGGGGTTGTGCATCAAGGCCTCTTCCGTGACCTCGACTTCCAGATGACGCGGTTGCAGGCCATGGCGCTCCAGCACCTGGCGCAACTCGGTGACCAGATTCGGCATGCCGAACTGCGTACTGCTCAAGCTGACGCCGAGCACCAGGTCCTCGGTAAACAGAGACCCCCAGGCTTTGCGTTGCCCGATGCTGCGATAGTAGATCCAGCTGCCCAGGCGACTGATCAGCCGCGCCTCCTCCAGCAATGGCAAAAACAGCCCCGGGGGGACATCGCCAACGCTCGGATGCTGCCAGCGCAACAAGGCCTCGAAGCCACGAATCCGCCCGTCGGAAATCGCCACCTGAGGTTGATACACCAGATTGAAATCCCGGTTCTCGATGGCTGTGCGCACACTTTCTTCCAGCATCAGCCGCGTGCGCGCCCGGCCGTTCATTTCATGATCGTAGAAGCGATATTGCTGGCGGCCGGCACGCTTGGCTTCGTACATGGCGATGTCGGCCGCCCGCAGCATCCCGTCGAGATTGGCACCACAATCAGGGAACGTGGCGATGCCGATGCTGGCACCCAGGGCGATATCGAGGCCGTCGATCTGCTGACAGATCGACACTCGCTCGATGAGCTTCTCGGCAATCTTCGCCGCCTGCTCGGGGTACTCCAGATCCAGCAGCACAGTGAATTCGTCGCCGCCCATCCGCGCCAGAATGTCGAAGGGCCGCAGGCAAGCCTTCAACTGTTCGCAGACCCAGCGCAGCACCCGATCGCCGGCATCGTGCCCGAGCGAATCATTGACTCGCTTGAAGCCGTCGAGGTCCAGGTACATCAAGACCCAGGAACTGTCGGAACGCTCACCGCGCAACAGCAGGTTCTCTACGGTCTGGTAGAGCCCCCGGCGGTTGAGCAATCCGGTCAGCGGATCGGTGACCGCCTGAAACTCCAGTTGCTGATGCAGATGGCGCACCACCGACATGTCCAGCACGGTCACCACCATCGCCTGTTGCTCGGCGGGCAATGGCGCGCAGGACAAGGCCACCGGCACCTGCTGGCCGGGCGCCGTTCGTAGCAGGGCATCGTGCAGGCGCAGGGTTTCGCCGCGTTTGTATCCGGCCAGCAACTCGGAATCGGCCCAGATCGGGATATGCGGTTTTTGCAGGTAGTCCACAAACTCCTTGCCTTGCAGTTCCTGCACCGTGGCATTGAGCAAGCGTGACATCGCCGGATTGGCAAAACGAATCAGGCCGTCCTCACCCAATACCAGAATGCCTTCGGCTGCGTTATCCAGCACCGACGCATTAAAGGCACGAGCCGCTTCCAGATCATGACTCAGGCGCTGCAAGGCCCGGCGGTTACGCTGGTGTTCGAGCAACGCCTGGACCCTGGGCGTGAAGATCTGCGGGTCGAACGGCTTGAACAGGTAATCCACCGCACCACTGGCATAGCCCTTGATCACGGCGTCCCGGGACTGTTCGTTGGCGGTCAGGAAAATGATCGGCGTGAGACAGGTCCGCTGGCTACCGCGCATCAGGCGCGCCACCTCATAGCCGTCCATGCCCGGCATCTGCACATCCAGCAGTACCAGGTCGATGTCGTGTTCAAGTAACAAGCCGAGGGCTTCGAAACCCGAGGCGGCGGTAATGACCCGCCAGTCCTGGCGCTGTAACAACGCGCGCATGCTGATCAGGTTTTCAGGGTAATCGTCGACGACTAAAAGGGTTGAGCCGCCGTCTACTGGCGTGGGTTGCGCGCATTCCATGCTGCTTCTCTTATTGCGGGGTGTCAGGCCGGCTTCTCGTGAAAACCGGACAAATACGGTGCCATCACTCTAGACCCGGTTCTGCAAAAGCAGAAGGTGTCAGTAGGCCATCATCTAATCATTGTGTCTTTTTACCGACTAACGGTCGATGGTTCAGCTCCATGAAAACCGGGAAGATGGCATCGTCGACAGGATGTTGACGTCAACCACCCGTCAGGCGGGCATTAACAAAATCTCCCGCTACGCTTATAAAGGCCGCCCCAAAGGTGCGGTCTAGAGCTTCTGGCACGCCCGTTCTGCATGAATCGAGTGGAAGAACCGACATGATCGACCTCGCAACCTGGAACCTCAGCGTCCCCGTTGGCAGCCCGCCGTACACCGTCGAAACAGCCAAACTGGTGGATGGCTTCAAGGATCAATACTTCCATTCAGATACCGGCACATTGTTTTTCTGGACGCCCGTGACCGGCTCCCGTACTGAAAACGCGATTTACCCACGCACCGAACTGCGCGAAACCTACAGCAACGGCACGTTGAAAAACTGGTATTACCCGCAGGCCGACAATTTGTTGTATGCCACTCTGGCAGTGAACCAGGTGCCGAGTTCCGGGAAGATCGTCATTGGCCAGATCCATGCCTATCAAAGCCAGAAACCTCTGGTGAAGGTCGAATACCAATACAAAACCAGTACAGGCACCGGCAATATCGTTGCCAAGGTCCGGATGCATCCCTATGACGATACAAGCCGGGTGATTGTCGTTGCGACGGGGGTGAAACTCGACCAGGAGTTCAACTACCTCATTCACCTCAGCCCCGGTGGCGCCTTGGGCATCAGCGCGGCAGGTTATCAGTGGGATACGCAAATCAGCACAACCTGGCGCGACAAACCGCTGTACTTCAAGGCCGGGGTCTATGTGCAGGACAACACCGGGTACACCACTGAAGGCGGCAAAGTGACCTTCAGCAAGCTGGATATCGATCACAATCAATGATGTCGAGGCATCGTTGACACTGTGGGAGCGGGCTTGCTCGTGAAGGCGTAGTGTCAGATGACATTAACGCTGAATGACACACCGCTTTCGCGAGCAAGCCCGCTCCCACACTGACCACGCCGGCCTTAGATCATCGCCCACAAAAAACCCGCCTCTCGGCGGGTTTTTCATCGAAGCAGTTTAACGCTCAGGCTTAGTTGACCTTGGCGTTCAACTCACCTTTCAGGTAACGCTGATACATGCCTTCCAGCGAGATCGCCTTGATCTTCGAAGCATTGCCGGCAGTGCCGAAGGCTTCGTAGCGAGCGATACATACGTCGCGCATGGCGGTGACGGTGGCACCGAAGAATTTACGCGGGTCGAACTCGCTCGGGTTGGTAGCCATCAGGCGACGCATTGCGCCAGTGGATGCCAGGCGCAGGTCGGTGTCGATGTTGACCTTGCGCACGCCGTGCTTGATACCTTCGACGATTTCTTCAACCGGTACGCCGTAGGTTTCCTTGATGTCGCCGCCGTACTGGTTGATGATCGCCAGCCACTCTTGCGGAACCGAAGACGAACCGTGCATCACCAGGTGAGTGTTCGGAATACGCTTGTGGATTTCCTTGATGCGGTCGATGGCCAGCACGTCGCCGGTAGGCGGCTTGGTGAACTTGTAGGCGCCGTGGCTGGTGCCGATGGCGATCGCCAGGGCATCCACCTGAGTGCGTTTTACGAAGTCAGCGGCTTCTTCCGGGTCGGTCAGCATCTGGCTGTGATCCAGAACGCCTTCGGCGCCGATGCCGTCTTCTTCACCGGCCATGCCGGTTTCCAGCGAACCCAGGCAGCCCAGCTCGCCTTCTACCGAAACGCCGCAGGCGTGAGCCATGGCCACGGTTTGTTGGGTCACACGCACGTTGTAGTCGTAGTCAGTCGGGGTCTTGCCGTCTTCGCCCAGGGAACCGTCCATCATCACCGAGCTGAAGCCCAGCTGGATGGAGCGCTGGCAGACGTCAGGGCTGGTGCCGTGGTCCTGGTGCATGCACACCGGGATGTGCGGGAATTCTTCGATGGCTGCCAGGATCAGGTGACGCAGGAACGGTGCACCGGCGTATTTGCGAGCACCGGCCGAAGCCTGGACGATCACCGGGGAGTCAGTCTTGTCAGCGGCTTCCATGATGGCGCGCATCTGCTCAAGGTTGTTGACGTTGAAGGCTGGAACGCCGTAGCCGAACTCGGCTGCGTGGTCCAGCATCTGGCGCATGCTGATAAGTGCCATTGTGTATATCTCTCCCGGTTGAGGGTCGTTAATCGTGCCAGCCTGCCGTAGCGGCGGCGGCTATTCAAGTTTTTGCAGATCGGGGGTTGGCCCGGGCTGCGGATTCGGTGTTGCAAAAATCTCAAGAACTACACAGATCCACTGTGGGAGCGGGCTTGCTCGCGAATGCGGTTTCACATTCAACAGTGATGCAAGCTGATCCACCGCTTTCGCGAGCAAGCCCGCTCCCACATTTAGATCTCTGCGTATCAGATAAATCGTGTTACTGCGCTTTACAGCCACGGCCAATCAAATCATTGGTGGCGACCCAGTAAACCAGGCCTTCCTCACCTTTTATGTGAAACGCCAGCATGTCATTGCTGTACAGCGAACCCGATGCACCCGGTTCCTGCTTCAGGCGGTAGACCTGATCGGCACCGCCCAAGCGCACGTCGACCTCCCTAAGGCTGTCGTCGGTGTAGCGCCACAGCACTTTGGCCTGGCTGTCGCAGGTCCAGGTGGTCCAGTTATCCACAGGCGCGGACGACTGGAACAGGTTCAACTGAGCACAACCCGCCAACAACGCCAATGCCGCAACTGCGATAAAACCTTTCATCCGTGCCCCTCGACTGACGGCGCACGCCGCCAGCCCTGAGTAAAGAGTCAGACCCGTCAAGGACATCCATGTTCCTTGGCGGGTGCCTGGGTCTCGTATTTGTCCAGGCCCTCGGGACCTGCGCGCTTGTTGAGCACCGGATTGGTTTCCGCCTGCCAGTCGGCCTGGTAGCAACCGCTCTGTGGCGCAGACGGCGCAGGTTCCGGCGTGGCTTTCGGGTTACTCCCGCAAGCCGCCAGTGAACCTGCGACGATCAACAGCGCTAGCGTCTTGACCATTTCAACACTCCCTTGCCTGGTCAAACGGGCGACCCTCAGGCCTTGGCCCGGCTTTCCAGGACTTCAACGGCTGGCAACACTTTGCCTTCGACGAATTCGAGGAAAGCGCCACCGCCGGTAGAAATGTAGGAGATCTGCTCGGCAACGCCATATTTGTCGATGGCCGCCAGGGTGTCGCCGCCGCCAGCGATAGAGAACGCTGCGCTGTCTGCGATGGCCTGGGCCAGCACCTTGGTGCCGTTACCGAACTGATCGAATTCGAACACGCCGACCGGACCGTTCCACAGGATGGTTTGCGACGACTTCAGCAGCTCGGCGAAATTCGCCGCGGTCTGCGGACCGATGTCCAGGATCATGTCGTCGGCAGCAACGTCAGCGATCAGCTTGACGGTCGCAGCGGCGCTTTCAGCGAACTCCTTGGCAACCACCACGTCCACTGGCAGCGGTACGCTGACCTTGGCGGCGATGGCGCGAGCAGTGTCGAGCAGGTCCGGCTCGTACAGGGATTTACCGACCGGGTGACCGGCCGCCGCCAGGAAGGTGTTGGCGATGCCGCCACCAACGATCAACTGGTTGCAGATCTGGCTCAGGCTGTTCAGCACGTCGAGTTTGGTCGACACCTTGGAGCCGGCGACGATGGCCGCCATCGGCTGGGCCGGGGCGCCCAGGGCTTTGCCCAGTGCGTCCAGTTCAGCGGCCAGCAGCGGGCCGGCAGCAGCGACTTTGGCGAATTTGGCCACGCCGTGGGTCGAACCCTCGGCACGGTGAGCGGTGCCGAAGGCGTCCATCACGAACACGTCGCACAGGGCGGCGTATTGCTGGGCCAGCTCGTCAGCGTTCTTTTTCTCGCCCTTGTTGAAGCGCACGTTTTCGAACAGCACGATGTCGCCGGCTTTCACGTCGACGCCGTTCAGGTAGTCAGCTACCAGTGGCACTTCACGACCCAGAGCCTTGCTCAGGTAGTCGGCGACTGGCTTGAGGCTGTTCTCGGCCGAGAACTCGCCTTCGGTCGGACGGCCAAGGTGCGAGCAGACCATCACGGCCGCGCCTTTTTCCAGGGCCAGCTTGATGGTCGGCAGCGAGGCCAGGATACGCGCATCGCTGGTGACAACACCGTCCTTGACTGGGACGTTGAGGTCTTCGCGGATCAATACGCGCTTACCTTGCAGATCGAGGTCGGACATCTTCAACACGGTCATGGGTCGCACTTCCTACGGTTTTTTTGAAATTGCTGTTTGCAGATAATGTTCTGCAACGTCCAGCATTCGGTTGGCAAAACCCCATTCGTTGTCGAACCAGGCCAGGATGTTCACCAGCCGTGGGCCGGAAACGCGGGTCTGACTGGCATCGACGATCGCCGAATGTGGGTCATGGTTGAAATCACAGCTTGCGTGAGGTAGCTCGGTGTAGGCCAGCAGGCCTTTGAGCGGGCCGCTGGTGGCGGCTTCGCGCAGGATCCGGTTGACCTCGGTGGCGTCGGTCGCGGTGGCGGTCTGCATCGTAATGTCGAGGCAGGACACGTTGACCGTCGGCACCCTCACGGCTTTGGCCTGAATTCGTCCGGCAAGTTCCGGCAGCAAGCGTTCGATACCACGCGCCAGACCGGTGGACACCGGAATCACCGACTGGAACGCCGAACGGGTGCGGCGCAGGTCTTCGTGGTGGTAGGCATCGATGACCGGCTGATCGTTCATCGCCGAGTGAATGGTAGTGATCGACACGTAGTCCAGGCCAATGGCCTGATTCAGCAGGCGCAACAGCGGCACGCCGCAGTTGGTGGTGCAGGACGCGTTGGACACCAGCAACTCGTCGCCGGTCAGGCAATCCTGGTTCACGCCGTAGACGATGGTCGCGTCGACGTCCGTCTCGCTGGCCATCGGCTGGGAAAACAGCACACGCGGGGCGCCGGCGTCGAGGAAACGCTGGCCGTCTTCGCGAGTGTGATAAGCGCCGGAGCACTCCAGCACCAGATCGACGCCCAGGGACGCCCAATCGATGCCTTCGGGGGTGGCACTGCGCAGGACCTTCACGCAGTCGCCATTGATATGCAGACAATCGCCGTCGACCTTCACTTCGCCGGGGAACCGGCCATGGGTGGAGTCGAAGCGTGTCAGGTATTCGATGCTGGCCATGTCCGCCAGATCGTTGATCGCGACAATCTCGAACCCGGCCTTGTCGCCTCGCTCGAACAACGCACGCAAGACGCAACGACCAATCCGGCCATAGCCGTTGAGTGCAACTTTGTAAGGACGCGGTTGAGGCATGGGGTTCTCGATTACCGTGGTGAATCCGTTAGTGCGATGGCGCCTGGACCATCGCTTTCGCGAGCAAGCCCGCTCCCACAGGGGATTTGTTGTGAGACACAAATAGTGCTCACAACATTGACCCCATGTGGGAGCGGGCTTGCTCGCGAAGACGTCAGTCCAGACGACATCTTTTCTGGATCAGTCTTCCAGCAGCTCTTCAGCCTGACCCAGGATGTTTTCCAGGGTGAAGCCGAACTCTTCGAACAAGGCCGGCGCAGGCGCCGACTCGCCGTAAGTGGTCATGCCGATCACGCGACCTTCCAGACCCACGTACTTGTACCAGTAGTCCGCATGGGAAGCCTCGATGGCGATACGGGCGCTGACTTGCAACGGCAGGACCAATTGCTTGTAGCCGGCGTCCTGGGCATCGAACACGCTGGTGCACGGCATGGACACCACGCGAACCTTGCGGCCTTGCTCGGTCAGTTTGTCGAAAGCCTGAACAGCCAGGCCGACTTCCGAACCGGTGGCAATCAGGATCAGCTCAGGCTCGCCCGCGCAGTCCTTGAGCACATAGCCACCACGGCTGATGTCGGCGATCTGGCCGGCGTCACGGGTTTGGTGTTGCAGGTTCTGACGCGAGAAGATCAGGGCCGAAGGACCGTCCTTGCGCTCCAGCGCGTACTTCCAGCTCACCGCCGATTCAACGGCGTCGGCTGGGCGCCAGGTGTCGAGGTTCGGCGTGCAGCGCAGGCTGGCCAGTTGCTCGATTGGCTGGTGAGTCGGGCCGTCTTCGCCCAGACCGATGGAGTCGTGGGTGTAGACGTGGATCACACGTTGCTTCATCAGGGCCGACATGCGCACCGCGTTGCGCGCGTATTCCATGAACATCAGGAAGGTCGCGCCGTAAGGCACCAGGCCGCCGTGCAGGGCGACGCCGTTCATGATCGCGGTCATGCCGAACTCGCGCACGCCGTAGTACATGTAGTTGCCGCTGGCGTCTTCAGCGGTGACGCCTTTACAGCCTTTCCACAGGGTCAGGTTGGAACCGGCCAGGTCAGCCGAACCGCCGAGGAACTCAGGCAGCAACGGGCCGAACGCGTTCAGGGCATTCTGGCTGGCCTTACGGCTGGCGATGGTTTCGCCCTTGGCCGCCACTTCGGCGATGTAGGCCGAGGCTTTTTCCGAGAAGTCAGCCGGCAGGTCGCCGCTCAGACGACGTACCAGTTCGCTGGCTTCGGCAGGGAATGCTGCGGAGTAGGCAGCGAAACGCTGGTCCCACTCGGCTTCCACGGCGCGGCCGGCTTCCTTGGCGTCCCATTCGGCGTAGATATCGGCCGGGATTTCGAACGGGCCGTGACTCCATTTCAGCGCCGCGCGGGTCAGGGCGATTTCCGCGTCACCCAGCGGGGCGCCGTGGCAGTCTTCCTTGCCTTGCTTGTTCGGCGAACCGAAGCCGATGGTGGTCTTGCAGCAGATCAGGGTTGGCTGATCGCTTTTGCGCGCAGTGTCGATCGCCGTCTTGATCTCTTCCGGGTCGTGACCGTCGACATTGCGGATCACTTGCCAGTTGTAGGACTCAAAACGCTTCGGGGTGTCGTCGGTGAACCAGCCTTCGACTTCGCCATCGATGGAGATGCCGTTGTCATCGTAGAAGGCAATCAGTTTGCCCAGGCCCAAGGTACCGGCCAGGGAAGCGACTTCGTGGGAAATGCCTTCCATCATGCAGCCATCACCCAGGAACACATAGGTGTGGTGGTCGACAATGTTGTGGCCAGGACGGTTGAACTGCGCCGCCATGACCTTCTCAGCCAGGGCAAAACCCACGGCGTTGGCCAGGCCCTGGCCCAGTGGACCGGTGGTGGTTTCAACGCCCGGGGTGTAGCCGAGTTCCGGATGGCCCGGGGTGCGGCTGTGCAATTGACGGAACTGCTTCAGGTCGTCGATCGACAGGTCGTAGCCGGTCAGGTGCAGCAGCGAGTAGATCAACATCGAGCCATGGCCGTTGGACAGCACGAAGCGGTCACGGTCGGCGAACGATGGATTGCTCGGGTTGTGCTTGAGGTAGTCGCGCCAAAGTACCTCGGCGATATCCGCCATACCCATCGGGGCACCGGGATGGCCGCTGTTGGCTTTTTGCACGGCATCCATGCTGAGGGCACGAATGGCGTTGGCACGCTCACGACGGCTAGGCATCGCTGTTCTCCTGGGGGCTTGAATAAAACGAAACGGAAAAAAGGCGAGCATTTTCCCTCACCGGGACGCCTCGGGGCAATGACAGATAGTCATCTGAAGGCGTTTTTCCAATGGATAACGACGGTTTCGTTTGGTGAAACCTTTCCGCCGTCCGTTTGTTGACTGAAGCTAACGTTAAGAAGTGCCATCTATCGAGCAATATCAAAACTTTTTGATATTGCTCTTGCGATGCCTTCGACCCGTGACTAGACTGCCGGCCTTATGAATTTACGCGTGCCCTCCATTCAACATGACGATTGCGATGAGCTGGCGGCCTTGTGCAAGGCTGGCGGCGATCCCCTGCGTTTGAATGTTTTGCGCGCACTGGCCAACGACTCGTTCGGTGTGCTGGAACTGGCGCAGATCTTCGGCATCGGCCAGTCAGGCATGAGCCACCACCTCAAGGTACTGGCCCAGGCCGACCTGGTGGCGACGCGCCGCGAAGGCAATGCGATTTTCTACCGTCGCGCCCTGCCCCACACCGAACTGCTGGGCGGCAAACTGCACGCAGCACTGCTCGAAGAAGTGGACAACCTGACGCTGCCGACTGACGTACAGTCGCGCATCACCTTGGTCCATGGGCAACGGGCGGCCGCCAGCCAGGACTTTTTCTCGCGGGTTGCGGAGAAGTTTCGCGCCCAGCAAGACTTGATCGCCGGCCTGCCGCAATACCGCGAAAGCGTGGTGGCCCTGCTCGACAAGCTGAGCTTCGACAAAGACGCCACAGCCATTGAAGTCGGCCCCGGCGATGGCGCATTCCTGCCGGAACTGGCGCGCCGCTTCGCGCAGGTTACGGCGCTGGATAACAGCAGCGCGATGCTCGAACTGGCGCGCCAGGTCTGCGAACGCGACAAGCTGACTAACGTTAGCCTGCAACTGGCCGATGCATTGAACGGCGTCAGCCTCAAGGCCGATTGCGTGGTACTGAACATGGTGCTGCACCATTTTGCCGCGCCGGCCGATGCGCTCAAGCACATGGCCAATTTGCTGCAACCAGGCGGTAGCCTGTTAGTGACAGAGTTATGTAGCCACAACCAGAGTTGGGCCAAGGAGGCCTGCGGTGATCTCTGGCTGGGGTTTGAACAGGACGATCTGGCCCGTTGGGCCACCGCTGCGGGACTCGTTCCCGGGGAAAGCCTCTATGTAGGCTTACGTAATGGTTTCCAGATCCAGGTCCGCCATTTTCAGCGGCCGGCTGGCAACACTCACCATCGGTAATTTCAGGAAAACATCGAGATGAGCGAATACTCCCTTTTCACCTCCGAGTCCGTGTCTGAAGGGCATCCGGACAAAATCGCCGACCAGATTTCTGATGCGGTGCTGGACGCCATCATTGCTGAAGACAAGTTCGCCCGTGTGGCGTGCGAGACTCTGGTGAAAACGGGCGTGGCGATCATCGCCGGCGAAGTCACCACTTCCGCCTGGGTTGACCTGGAGCAGATCGTTCGTGACGTGATCACCAACATCGGCTACACCAGCTCCGACGTCGGCTTCGACGGCGCGACCTGCGGCGTGATGAACATCATCGGCAAGCAGTCCCCCGACATCAACCAGGGTGTCGACCGTGCCAAGCCTGAAGATCAGGGCGCCGGCGACCAGGGCCTGATGTTCGGCTACGCCAGCAATGAAACCGACGTGCTGATGCCTGCACCGATCACGTTCTCGCACCAGCTTGTACAAAGGCAAGCTGAAGCCCGTAAATCCGGCCTGCTGCCTTGGCTGCGTCCGGACGCCAAGTCGCAAGTGACCTGCCGTTACGAAAACGGCAAGGTTGTCGGTATCGACGCCGTCGTTCTGTCGACCCAGCACAACCCGGAAGTGTCGTACAACGACCTGCGCGAAGGCGTGATGGAGCTGATCGTCAAGCACGTGCTGCCGGCCGAACTGCTGAGCAAGGACACCCAGTTCCACATCAACCCGACCGGCCAGTTCATCATCGGCGGCCCGGTGGGTGACTGCGGTCTGACCGGTCGCAAGATCATCGTCGACAGCTACGGCGGCATGGCCCGTCACGGCGGTGGCGCGTTCTCCGGTAAAGATCCATCGAAGGTTGACCGTTCGGCAGCCTACGCCGGTCGTTATGTGGCCAAGAACATCGTTGCCGCCGGCCTGGCCGAGCGTTGCGAGATTCAGGTGTCCTACGCCATCGGTGTTGCCCAGCCGACGTCGATCTCGCTGAACACCTTCGGCACCGGCAAGATCAGCGACGACAAGATCGTCAAACTGGTCCGCGAAGTGTTCGACCTGCGTCCATACGCGATCACCACCATGCTCGACCTGCTGCACCCGATGTATCAGGAAACCGCTGCGTACGGCCACTTCGGTCGCACCCCGGCAACCAAGACCGTGGGTGACGACACCTTCACCACGTTCACCTGGGAAAAAACCGACCGCGCCGACGCCCTGCGTTCTGCTGCCGGCCTGTAAGACTTCCCCGCAACACCCGAAGCCCCGCATGGTTCGCGCCTTGCGGGGCTTTTTATTGGGATTCGCTTTACACCGCGTCGCAGCCTTCGCGGGCAAGCCCGCTCCCACAGTTGATCTTATAACTCCCTGTGGGAGCGAGCCTGCTCGCGATGAGGCCAGCACAGCCACCAGGAAATACCCGGCAAAATACCCCCTCTGCGCGCCACCCCATACTGACCTAGCCTTCACGCACCTCACCGAGCAAGGACGCTCAAGATGCTTCCCGACCTGCGCCTGTTTTTCGCCGCTCTACTGACCTTTGCCCACCTGACCGCCAACGCCGCCGAGTGCCCGGACTGGCCATCCGAACGCGCCCAGAACGAAGTCGGCAAACTGCAACAGCAAATCGACCTCTGGGACGACAGCTATCACCGTCAGGGACGCTCACTGGTCGCCGATGAACTCTACGACCAGTCCCGCGCGCGACTCACCCAATGGCGCCACTGCTTCAACCTGAGCCCGTCCGCAGACCCCTTGCGCACTGCGCGCGGCACGCTGACCCACCCCATCGTCCACACCGGCCTGGACAAACTGCACGATCGGCCCGCCGTGGAAAAATGGCTGCGTGACCGGGTGGACGTCTGGGTCCAGCCTAAAGTCGATGGCGTGGCGGTGACCCTGGTTTATCGCAACGGTCTGTTGGCCCAGGCAATCAGCCGCGGCGACGGCGAGAGCGGTCAGGACTGGACGGTTCCTGCGCGGCAGATTCCGGCCATCCCGCAACGGCTATCGCAGACCCGGGACTTGATCGTGCAAGGTGAACTGTATTGGCGCCTGACCGATCACGTGCAGGCCCGGGCCGGTAGCCTCAATGCTCGTGCCTCGGTGGCCGGTCTGATGGCACGCAAGTTCTTGAGCGCCGAACAGGCCGCCGGCATCGACCTGTTTGTCTGGGACTGGCCCCAAGGGCCGGCGAGCGTGCCCGCGCGTGCCGCGGCGCTGACTGCGCTGGGCTTCCCGAGTACCACGGCATACAGTCAGCCAATCGCCTCTGTCATCGATGCCGAACGCTGGCGCGAACACTGGTATAGCTCCGCCCTGCCCTTTGCCAGCGACGGCGTGGTCCTGCGCCAAAACCAGCGCCCGGCCGCCGAACGCTGGCAAGCCAGGTCACCCTACTGGGCCATCGCCTGGAAATACCCCTTCGCCCAGGCACTGGCCGATGTCCGCAAGGTTCATTTCAGGATCGGCCGGACCGGGCGAATCACTCCGGTACTTGAACTGACCCCGATAAAGCTCGATGACCGGCAGATCAAACACGTCAGCGTCAGTTCGTTGCAACGCTGGCAGGCGCTGGACATACGCCCGGGTGATCAGGTCGCCATCAGCCTGGCCGGGCTGACCATTCCCAGGCTCGATAGCGTTGTATCGCGCAGCAGCGAACGCGCCGAATTGAACGTGCCGCTGGCAGCAGACTTTCATTCATTGAGTTGCTGGCAACCGACTCCGGGCTGTAAGAGCCAGTTTCTCGCGCGCCTGACCTGGCTCAGCAGCAAACAGGGTCTGGCGCTGCCCAATGTGGGTCCGGGCACCTGGGAAAAACTTCTTGCAACAGGTCGCCTGAACGGTCTGCTGGATTGGTTGACCCTCGATGCCCAAGAGCTTGCTACCATTGACGGTTTCGGCGAGCGCAGCGCGGCTCGCCTTGCAGACAGCTTCAACCGAGCCCGGCAACGCCCGTTCGCGCACTGGCTGAAAGCCTTGGGATTGCCGCCGACAGGCCAGGCGCATCTCGGCGATTCATGGCAGGTACTGGCGCAGCGAGACATCGAACAATGGCGGGCCGAGGCCGATATAGGGCCAGGGCGCGCGGCGCAACTGAACGCTTTTTTCCGCGATCCGCAGGTCCAGGCCTTGAGTGAAACGTTACGTGATGCGGGGATTGACGGCTTTTAGCTGTCAGCCCTGCGCCCACCGGGAACCCCAGGGGACCGCTGGGCTCCAACAAGCCATTGCCACACCGGCTTGCTTGCTTTCCTACATGGAGCTTTTATGAAATTTCTTTCACCGCTCGCCCTGTTGACCCTTTGCAGCGTGCTGGCCACCCCGTTGATGGCGGACGAGGAAGCGCCGGGGCTGACCGGTTGCGCCGCCAAGAAGCAAGGTATCGTCAACCAGATCGAATTGGCCAAGGTCCATGGCAATGCCGACCAGCAGGCAGGCCTGGAAAAGGCCCTGAGCGAAGTCGAAGCGAACTGCACCGACGCCTCGCTGAAGAAGGAACGGGAAAACAAGGTGCTCGACGCCAAGCACGAAGTCAGCAAGCGTCAGGCGGACCTCGACAAGGCCATGAGCAAAGGCGACCCTGACAAGATCAACAAGCGCAAAGACAAACTCGCCGATGCCCGCAAGGAATTGCAGAACGCGCTGGATGAGCTGGATAAATAAGAACAGATAACGAACAAAGATCTTTGGTGTTGTCGAAGCAGTCTTCGCGAGCAAGCCCGCTCCCACATTTGACTCTCGGTTGACACAAATGCTGTGTTCACTGAAGAACCAATGTGGGAGCGGGCTTGCTCGCGAAGGCGTCAGACCGAGCAACACCAATCAATGATCCCGAAACGCCTTATGACAAGCACTGCAAGCATCTTCGACTTTCTGCACCGCCGGCCCCAGGTTGCTGGCCTTGTAGGGTTGAACCTGGCTGGCGATCACCAATTCACCGGTGGCGCTTTCAAGGTCGCGGGCCATTGCCTGAAAGCGTGTCTGTTGCTCCCAGACATCGCTCTTGGCGCTGGTGTGATCTTCCTCGCGCACTTGCGGAAAATGCTGCCACGGCTCACGGGACAACGCATCGAGTTTCACCGCGCCTTCGGCGAACTTCGGGCCATCGAACGCAATGCGCCCACGCAACATGCCGCCCAGGTCTTCGCCAGTATTGAGCATCTGCTTGAAAATCGCCTTGCGCTGGCCGAGCGGCGAGTTGGGGTCGATGCCGCCACAAGCGGACAACGTCAGGCAGGCCAGCAATACAACAGAAAGTCTTTTAAGAGTCATGGTGGCTTCAGGTCACGGGAAACGGCGGCCAGTATCCTCGCGTCATCGGCAAAGACCAATAGCCCTATTATCAACAAGGGTTGTTTGAACGCATGGAGCGCTCAGGCAACCGGCAAAGGAATCACTCCATGAACAGCCGTTTCAAGGCATGGCGTCACAGCCTGGCCTGGACCTTGCCGATGGTGGCCCTGCTCGCAGGCTGCACCGGCGGCGACAAACAACAACCGAAAACCCACGCCCTGGCCACCTACTCCAGCGCCACATGGGAAGCGCTGCCGGCGGTGTCCGACAGCGACCTGGTCGCCGGCTTCGGTTCGTGGCGCAGCGCCTGTACCCGACTCAAGTCCGACCCGGTCTGGGGTGGTACCTGTGCCGCGGCTGCCAACGTGCCGCAAACCGCCAGCGACATTCGCGGTTTCCTCAAACAGAACCTCGATGTCTATGGCCTGCGCGCCGCCAACGACAGCCCCAACGGCTTGATCACTGGCTACTACGAACCGGTCTATCCCGGGAGCCTGACCCAGACCGGCGTTGCCAATGTCCCGGTCTATGGCGTCCCCGAAGACATGATCATCGTCGCCCTCGACAGCATTTACCCGGAACTCAAGGGCAAACGCCTGCGCGGTCGACTCGAAGGTCGCGTGCTCAAGCCATACGACGATGCGGCAGCCATCGAAACCAAAGGGGTCAAGGCGCCGGTCGTGGCCTGGCTGACCGATCCGATGAACCTGCAGTTCCTGCAAATCCAGGGTTCGGGTCGTATCCAGCTCGACAATGGTCGCCAGTTGCGCATTGCCTACGCCGATCAGAACGGCCATCCGTATCGACCGATCGGCCGCTGGCTGGTGGAACAGGGCGAGTTGAAAAAAGAAGACGTGACCATGGGCGCCATCAGCACCTGGGCCAAGGCCAATCCGTCGCGGATTCCCGAACTGCTCGGCAGCAACCCCAGCTACGTGTTCTTCACCCGCAACCCGGACAGCAACGAAGGTCCGCGCGGCTCGCTGAACGTACCGTTGACCGCCGGTTACAGCGCGGCGGTGGATCGCAAGGTGATTCCGCTGGGCAGCCTGTTGTGGCTGTCCACCACCAAACCGGACGGCACAGCCCTGGTTCGCCCCGTGGCAGCACAGGACACCGGCGGCGCCATTGCCGGCGAGGTTCGGGCGGATCTGTTCTGGGGCACCGGCGATGCGGCCGGACAACTGGCCGGAGATATGAAACAGCAGGGGCAGATCTGGATGCTCTGGCCCAAAGGTGCTGCGCTGCCACAAGTACCGCAGGTGGCCGATGCGGTTAAAGCCAATCCTTGAGTCCCGCATCGCCTGACAGACAGCTTTCGTGAGCAAGCCCACTCCCACATAGGCTCACCGTCGAACACAAATTTTGTGTCCACTGAAAATCAAATGTGGGAGCGGGCTTGCTCGCGAAGAGGCCGGTGAGAACCCTGAAGATCTGTCAGACCGACACCACAAAGAAACTCACGATCAACGCCATCCCCACGAACCACACCAGCGACCGCAGCGTCGCCCAGTCCGCCAGGTAGCAAATGATGTAGAGCAGGCGGCTGGTAATGAACAGCACGGCCAGCACATTGATCGTCACCAGTTCGGCATTGCCGGCCAGGTGCGCCACGATCACCGCCGCGGCGAACGCCGGGGTCACTTCAAAGCTGTTCAGTTGCGCCGCATTCGCGCGCCTGCCCAAGCCGTCCAGCGAATCGAGAAAATCCCGGGGATCATGGTTGTCTCTCAACCTGAACCCGCCACTGATCTTGGCCACACCCACACACACATACGGCAGGAAGATCGCGATCAAAATGCACCACAGAGCAACCGTCATTACGCAGTCCCTTCTTCAAGTTTTAGAAAATCGAATCCATCAACGGCGATCAAAACTTCATCACCAGTATGCCGATCAGCACCAGCCCACAGGCTAAGAGGCGCGGCCCGCCAAAAGGTTCTTTGAGGTAACGCATGCCAAACAGCACCACCAGAATTACGCTGATCTCTCGCAACGCCGCTGCCTCTGCAATCGAGCCCAACTGCATCGCCCACAGCACCAGAGCGTAGCTGAACAACACGCAGAACCCGACGGCCAGGCCCAGTCGCCACTGCTCGCGCCAGAACAACATGAACGCGGGTCGTTTGCGCACCAATGCCAACAACGGAAACGGCCAGGCACTGAGCAAGGTGACCCAGACCAGGTAATCCAGTGGATGGGACCAGCGCCGCAACGCCTGCCCGTCGATGTAGGTGTAGCAACCGATGCACAGGCCGATCAACGCCACCACCGGTAGCATCGACCATGGAAGGCGCGCTCCGCCGCCGCCCTGCCAGAGCAGGCACAGCATGCCGAACGGGATCAGCAGGATGCCGAAAATCTGCTGATGGGTCAGTACTTCCCCGGCAAAGATCAGCGTCAGCGCCAGCACCACCAAGGGTGACAGGCCGCGCATCAATGGATAGACCAGCCCGAGGTCGCCGACCCGATAGGCCTGGATCAGCAAATAGCGATAGAGCAACTCGAACGCCGCCGATGCCAGGATCCATGGCCAGATCTCCAGCGGCGGTACGCTCAGGAACGGCAACATCAGCACGACAAAGAGCAGCGCCACGCTGTCCATGCAGGCCACCACCAACAACCGCTCCGCACTGAACTTGATCAGGGTATTCCACGCCGCATGCAACAGCGCCGCCACCAACACCAACGCCGTCGCAAGCACGGCCTACTCCTTTTTTTGACCCTGCCCTTTGTAGGAGCGAGCTTGCTCGCGAAAAACGTGAGGGCACCGCAGCCAACCAGTGAATACACGTCTTCGTTCACGTCCATCGCGAGCAAGCTCGCTCCTACAGGGGCCAGGTACAGAATTGATTCGCCATATTTCAGTGGCTGTTTATACTGCAAGCGACCACGCCGCACTCAGTTGCGCACAGACTAATTCCTATAAAAATTCTGCCCGGCCCGCTCTCATCGAGAACGGTCGTCGGCCTGCGTATGCCTGATCACAGCGTCAAGACTACCGACAGAGACCTCGCGCATGCCACTCGCTTTGCTTGCCCTCGCTGTTGCCGCGTTCGGCATCGGCACCACTGAATTCGTCATCATGGGTCTTTTGCCCGATGTCGCCCGCGACCTCAGCGTGAGCATTCCCGATGCCGGATTGCTGATCACCGGCTACGCCCTGGGCGTGGTGTTCGGTGCACCCATCCTCGCGGTCGGCACCGCCAACATGCCGCGCAAGGCCACCCTGCTGGGCATGACACTGATGTTCATCCTCGGCAACATGCTTTGCGCACTGGCGCCGAACTACGCCACGCTAATGGCCGCGCGAGTGATCACGGCACTGTGCCACGGCGCATTTTTCGGCATCGGTTCGGTGGTGGCCGCCGGGCTGGTGGCACCCAACAAACGGGCTCAGGCGATTGCCATGATGTTCACCGGCCTGACCCTGGCCAATGTGCTCGGCGTGCCACTGGGCACCGCACTCGGGCAATACGCAGGTTGGCGCTCGACCTTCTGGGCGGTGTCGGTAATCGGGGTTCTGGCCGCGATTGCGCAATGGGTCTGGCTGCCGAAAAACATCGCGATGGATAAAGCCAACCTGGCCAGCGAGTTCAAGGTACTGGGCAAGGCCAACGTGCTGCTGGCCTTGGGCATGAGTGTGCTGGCCTCGACCAGCCTGTTCAGTGTGTTCACATACATTGCGCCGATCCTGCAGGACATCACCGGTGTCAGCCCCCACGGCGTCACCATCATGCTGCTGTTGTTCGGCGTTGGCTTGACCGCCGGCAGCATGCTCGGTGGTCGTCTGGCGGACAGCCGCTTGCTGCCTTCACTGGTGGGCATGGCGCTGGCGGTGCTGGTGGTGCTGGCGGTATTTTCGCAAACCAGCCATTCGGTGATCCCGGCGGCAATCACACTGGTGTTGTGGGGGACGTTTGCCTTCGCCCTGTGCCCGATCCTGCAACTGCTGATCATCGATCAGGCCCACGAGGCACCGAACCTGGGGTCGACCTTGAACCAGAGCGCCTTCAACCTTGGCAACGCCGCCGGGGCATGGATTGGCGGCTTGGTGGTGGCCAGCGGCGCGGACCTTGCGGACTTGCCGTGGACCGGTGCACTGGTCAGCGGACTGACCGTGTTGACTGCACTGTTTTTCATCTATCGCCAGCGTCGCGGTGCGGCTGCGCTTGATGTGGCGGGCTGAGGATCAGCTTGATTGTTTTTTGATCACCTGCGGATCGGGCGCTTCGCTCTGATCCGCTGATTTCTTCGGCGGCCCACTTTCGCTGCGAATCTGCGCATGGCTGATCAGCGCGAAAATAAAACTGCCACCGATGATGTTCCCCGCCAGCGTCGGACCGGCGAACACCAGCCAGAAATCACTCCACGGCAACTCGCCGGCAAATACCAGATACGAAACCTCCAGCGAACCGACCACGATGTGGGTGAAATCCCCCAGCGCCATGAGGTAGGTGATGAGGATGATGATCCACATCTTGGCGCTCTCCATGGACGGGATCATCCAGACCATGGTGGCGATCATCCATCCGGAAATGATGCCCTTGGCGAACATCTGGCTGGCGTGGTTTTCCATGACCTTGCGGCCGATATCGAGGAAGGCGACATCGGTCTTGCTGTCGAAAATCGGCAGCTCCAGCATCACGTACGCCACCAGCAAGGTGCCACTGAGGTTGCCGACCAGCACCACCGTCCACAACCGTAGCAGCCGGCCGAAGTTGGCCAGCGTCGGTTTGGTCATCACCGGCAGCACGGCGGTCAGGGTGTTTTCGGTGAACAGTTGCTGACGGGCCAGGATCACGGCGAGAAAACCGGCGCAGTAACCGAAACTCGCGATCACCTTGAATCCTTCGCCATCCGGCAGACGCGAATTGAGCAACCCCATGCCCATCAGCGAAAGGCCCATGGTCAACCCCGCCGCCAGCGCCGACCACCACAACGCGGCAATGCTGCGCTCCAGTTCCTGGTCGCCCTGGGTACGGATGATCTCGTGCAACACCGCGGCACGGGGTGGCTGGCTCTTTTCGACTTCGTGCTCTTCTTGCGCCGAAAGGTTCGGGGTCTTGCCGTCTTGTGCCGAGTTCATGGGATGCGCAACCGGTGGCGGGCTATTTAGCTACGACACGCGGGGTTTACGGCTGTTCAGTACTCAGACAATTCTTCGGTGAATACAGAACCGCTTTCGCGAGCAAGCCCGCTCCCACATGGACGGCGCTGTACCTGTGGGAGCGGGCTTGCTCGCGAAGAAAGCAACGCAGATGTTACTGACCGGCGTCATCATCCTGGAACTGGTCCTTGACGTACTTGATCTCGGTCCGGCCATGAGGTGCCGGCAAGCCGTCCTCACCGAGGTTCACGAACACCATTTTTTCAACGGTAAGGATGCTCTTGCGGGTGATCTTGTTGCGTACCTCACACGTCAGGGTGATCGAAGTGCGGCCGAATTCGGTCGCCGTGATGCCCAGTTCGATGATGTCGCCCTGGCGCGAGGCGCTGACGAAGTTGATTTCGGAAATGTACTTGGTGACCACACGCTGGTTGCCCAACTGGACGATGGCGTAGATCGCCGCCTCTTCGTCGATCCAGCGCAGCAGGCTGCCGCCGAACAGCGTGCCGTTGGGGTTGAGGTCTTCGGGTTTTACCCATTTGCGGGTGTGGAAGTTCATGTTCACTCCTGAGCGTCTTGCCGAATGATGCTGACCATCATGGCAGAGCCCGACCTGGAGCTCTATTGAGCATCGTCTATGGTCTCGATTACCGTTCGGACATTGACCGACAGAAACGCTTTGGAAGATCGACATAGCCCGCTATAATCGCCACCGTTTCAAAACGGTCATCTTCAATTGCTACCGTTTCCCGCCACCTGTCCGAGGGGCGCTGCAGCAGGTTTGACCTGTCAGGCTCGGATGGGGCGTTGCCTGGCCTTTACTGGCTGGACACTAAACGCACAACGGCGCCCATTCGCATACATTACGAATGGAGGCTCTTCATGAGCGCTGTTATCACGCCTGCAGATTTTACCGACTACAAAGTCGCCGACATGTCCCTGGCTGCCTGGGGCCGTCGCGAAACCATCATCGCCGAGTCCGAAATGCCAGCCCTGATGGGTCTGCGTCGCAAGTACTCCGAAGAGCAACCGCTCAAGGGCGCGAAGATCCTCGGCTGCATCCACATGACCATTCAGACTGCCGTGCTGATCGAAACCCTGGTTGCCCTGGGTGCCGAAGTGCGCTGGTCGTCCTGCAACATTTTCTCGACTCAGGACCAGGCCGCCGCTTCCATCGCCGCTGCCGGCATCCCGGTTTTCGCCTGGAAAGGCGAGACTGAGCAAGAGTACGAGTGGTGCCTGGAGCAGACCATCCTCAAAGATGGCGCGCCTTGGGACGCCAACATGATCCTCGACGACGGCGGCGACCTGACCGAGCTGCTGCACAAGAAGTACCCACAGGTTCTGGATCGCGTCCACGGCGTGACCGAAGAAACCACCACCGGCGTTCACCGCCTGCTGGACATGCTGGCCAAGGGCGAGCTGAAAATCCCGGCCATCAACGTCAACGACTCGGTGACCAAGAGCAAGAACGACAACAAGTACGGCTGCCGTCACAGCCTGAACGATGCGATCAAGCGCGGTACCGACCACCTGCTGTCCGGCAAGCAAGCGCTGGTTATCGGCTACGGCGACGTGGGCAAGGGCTCCGCTCAGTCCCTGCGTCAGGAAGGCATGATCGTCAAGGTTTCCGAAGTCGACCCGATCTGCGCCATGCAAGCCTGCATGGACGGTTTCGAGCTGGTTTCGCCGTTCATCGACGGTATCAACAACGGTACCGAAGCAAGCATCGACAAGGCGCTGCTGGGCAAGATCGACCTGATCGTGACCACCACCGGCAACGTCAATGTTTGCGACTCGAACATGCTCAAAGCCCTGAAAAAGCGTGCTGTTGTCTGCAACATCGGTCACTTCGACAACGAAATCGACACCGCTTTCATGCGCAAGAACTGGGCATGGGAAGAAGTGAAGCCGCAGGTTCACAAGATCCACCGTACCGGCGCTGGCGATTTCGATCCGCACAACGACGACTACCTGATCCTGCTGGCCGAAGGCCGTCTGGTTAACCTGGGTAACGCAACCGGCCACCCGAGCCGCATCATGGACGGTTCGTTCGCTAACCAGGTTCTGGCTCAGATCTTCCTGTTCGGCCAGAAGTACGCCGACCTGTCGCCAGCCCAGAAGGCCGAGCGCCTGACCGTTGAAGTACTGCCGAAGAAACTCGACGAAGAAGTGGCCCTGGAAATGGTCCGCGGCTTTGGCGGCGTCGTGACTCAACTGACCAAGACCCAGGCCGATTACATCGGCGTGACCGTCGAAGGTCCGTTCAAGCCGCACGCTTACCGCTACTGATCGGATCTGCTGCCTGCTCTCCCTTGTGGGAGCGGGCTTGCTCGCGAAAGCGATTTATCATTCAACATTCGTGTCGTCTGACCCACCGCTTTCGCGAGCAAGCCCGCTCCCACATTGGGATGTGCAAGCCTCACAGGCTTACGCGTTTTCAAGGGTATTCCCATGTCCCAAGATCGTCGCTACAGCTTCGAGTTCTTCCCTACGAAGACCGATGCTGGGCAAGAAAAGCTGCTGGCCACTGCTCGCCAGCTGGCCGCCTACAACCCCGATTTCTTCTCCTGCACCTACGGCGCCGGCGGTTCGACCCGTGATCGCACGCTGAACACCGTGTTGCAGCTAGAAAGCGAAATCAAAATCCCTGCCGCCCCGCACCTGTCCTGCGTGGGCGATAGCAAAGCTGACCTGCGCGGCCTGCTGGCCCAGTACAAGGCCGCCGGCATCACGCGTATCGTCGCCCTGCGCGGTGACCTGCCTTCGGGCATGGGCATGGCCAGCGGTGAAATGCGCCACGCCAATGACCTGGTTGAATTCATTCGTGAAGAAACCGGTGATCATTTCCACATCGAAGTCGCCGCTTACCCGGAAATGCATCCGCAAGCGCGCAATTTCGAAGACGATGTTGCCAACTTCGTGCGCAAGGCCAACGCTGGCGCCGACAGTGCGATCACCCAGTACTTCTTCAACGCCGACTGCTACTTCTACTTCGTGGAACGCGTGCGGGCATTGGGTGTGAACATCCCGATCGTGCCGGGCATCATGCCGATCACCAACTACAGCAAGCTGGCGCGCTTCTCCGATGCCTGCGGTGCGGAAATCCCGCGCTGGATCCGCAAGCAACTGGAAGCCTACGGCGACGACACACAGAGCATTCAGCGCTTTGGCGAACAGGTCATCACCGAGATGTGCGAACAACTGCTGCAGGGTGGCGCTCCAGGGCTGCACTTCTACACACTGAACCAGGCTGAAGCGAGCCTGGCGGTGTGGAACAACCTGAAGTTGCCGCGTTGAAGCAGCTGCAAGTTTCAAGCTGAAAGCTACAAGCAAGATCAAAGGATCGCATTCTTCGGCAGCTCCTGTAGGAGCTTTCGCAGGCTGCGATCTTTTGCTTTCAATGCACTATTAATGTGCGGCAATCCACGGAGTTAGAGCATCTGCGGTCAGTTTCTGGCTCTTTCCGGATTCTCGTCGTAATCTCAAGCCCATGCCTTTGATCACGCAGTTAGTCGCCGTGCTTGTCTTCACTTGCCTGAGCTTCGCCGCCCGGGGCGAGAAGCTGCGCATTGTCACGGAGCCGTGGGCGCCTTATGTGTACGAAGACAACGGCAAATCCCTGGGCCTGGACTACGAAACCACCGCCATTGTCTTCAAGCGCCTGGGCATCGAAGTGGAGTGGCAATTCCTGCCATGGAAACGCTGCCTGTCGATGCTTGAATCAGGCCAGGCCGACGGCGCGCTGGACATCTTTCACAGCGACGAACGCGATGCGACCCTGCTCTACCCCAGCGAACCACTGTCTGAAGTCCAGTTCGTGATGTTCTACGCCAATGAACGGCCCCATCCGTTTCGCACCCTCGATGACTTGCAAGGCCTGACCATCGGCACCTCGCCGGGTTACCTGTACAGCAAGGATTTCAGCGATTCGACGCTGTTCACCCGCGAGCCGGCCCCCACCCATGAGGCCAACTTCGGCAAACTGGTACGCGGGCGGATTGACCTGCTGATCACCGACCGCCGGGTCGGCCAGCATTTGCTCGATGAACTGGGCATCCGCGACAAGATCACCGAAAACCCCACGATCATCAGCCAGCAAAGCCAGTTTCTCGCGGTGCGGCGCAATGCGGGCATGGATCTGCTGGTGCAGCGTTTCGGCGCCGAACTCAAACGCTTCAAGCGCGAGCCCGCCTACGCTGAACTGAGTGCCCGCTACGGCGCGGAACCGGCAGCCAGCGTGAAGACTGAAAAGACCACGGCCGCCACGGAAAAAACCGTTGAGCAGCAGGAAAGCGGCGCACAGTGATTGCTCTGTTATACTCCGGCCTTCCCGCCAGGCTCACGCCCGGACGCTCGGAATCGTTAAAGGCATCTCAACCCCGCTACTGCGCAGCTTTCAGCCCGCGCGAGCGCTTGCAGACGAGCCTTCGAGACCCAGCAGGACCGGACGGGATTGCGTCCTCTTAAACGCCATTCGCGCCAGGCAAGACTCCCATTGGGCCAAGCCCTAACTTAAAACAGGATTACTCATGTCCTTTGCTTCCCTCGGTCTCTCCGAGGCTTTAGTCCGCGCCATCGAGGCAGCGGGCTATACCGAGCCTACTCCGGTGCAACAGCGGGCCATTCCCGCCGTGTTGCAAGGTCGCGACCTGATGGTCGCGGCACAGACAGGTACTGGTAAAACCGGCGGTTTCGCCCTTCCGATCCTGGAGCGGTTGTTCCCCAACGGTCACCCGGACAAATCCCAGCGTCACGGCCCGCGCCAGCCGCGCGTACTGGTCCTGACCCCGACTCGCGAACTCGCAGCCCAAGTGCATGAAAGCTTCAAGGTCTATGCCCGTGACCTGAAGTTCGTCAGCGCCTGCATCTTCGGCGGTGTCGGCATGAACCCGCAGGTTCAGGCCATGGCCCGTGGCGTAGACGTGCTGGTGGCCTGCCCTGGCCGCCTGCTCGACCTGGCCGGCCAAGGCAGCGTCGATCTGTCCCACGTGGAAATCCTCGTACTGGACGAAGCCGACCGCATGCTCGACATGGGCTTCGTCCATGACGTGAAGAAGGTCCTGGCCCGTCTGCCGGCCAAACGCCAGAACCTGCTGTTCTCGGCGACCTTCTCCAAGGACATCACCGACCTCGCCGGCAAGCTGCTGCACAACCCGGAACGCATCGAAGTCACTCCGCCGAACACCACGGTCGAGCGTATCGAACAGCGCGTATTCCGCCTGCCGGCCAGCCACAAGCGTTCGCTGCTGGCGCACCTGATCACCGCCGGCGCCTGGGAACAAGTGTTGGTGTTCACCCGTACCAAGCACGGCGCCAACCGCCTGGCCGAGTACCTGGACAAGCATGGCCTGAGCGCCGTCGCGATCCACGGCAACAAGAGCCAGAACGCCCGCACCAAAGCCCTGGCCGACTTCAAGGCTGGCACCGTGCGCATCCTGGTGGCCACCGACATCGCCGCCCGCGGCCTGGACATCGACCAGTTGCCACACGTGGTCAACTTCGAGCTGCCGAACGTCGATGAAGACTACGTGCACCGCATCGGCCGTACCGGCCGTGCCGGTCGTTCGGGCGAGGCGATTTCGCTGGTAGCCCCGGACGAAGAAAAACTGCTGAAAAGCATCGAACGCATGACCCGGCAGAAAATCGCCGACGGCGACCTGATGGGCTTCGATGCGAGCGCCGTGGAAGCCGAGAAACCTGAAGTGCGCGAGCGTCCGGACATGCGTAACCCGCGCAATCCACGTGGTCCGCGCGGCGACGGTCCGAACGGCAGCGGTGGCGGCGGCGGTCGCAAGGACAAAGGCAAGGACAAGGGCAAGGAAAAACCGGCCGGCGAACGCGGCGAGCGCCCTGCCCGTCAGCAAAAGCCACGTGAAGGTACTCCGGCTCGCGAACAGCGTCCGTCGCAGCCTCCTCGTGCCGCCGCTGATCGTGCCCCGGACGAGTTCCTGGACGACGATATCGATAACTTCGGCAACCGCGTCGACTACGTGCCGCAGCAGAAACCCGCGCAAGGCCGTGGTCGTCGTCCGGGTGCTCCGGCACAAGGCACCGCGGCAGGTTCGGGCGCTCCACGTTCCGGCAAGCCACAAGGTCGCCAGAACGGTCCGCGCAACAGCGATGGTGCCAGTACCGGCACTCCACCGGCCAAGCGTAGCGGCCCTCGCAGTGGCGCACCGCGCGACGGCCAGGCTCGCCGCGAAGACTCGCGCAATCGCCGCCCGGCCCGTGACGACCAGCCGCGTTCGGAGCCTGCCGTACAGAATCCGCGCGGTCCCGCGCCGAAGATCATGCACAAGGAGTCGAAGGCTGACCGCTTTCCGACACCTGAGCAGCTGGATCAGCTGCCAAGCCGTCCTCGTGGTGAGAAACCAGCGCTGCTGACCCGCAATCGCTGAGTTATCGCTGCAATGAAAATGCCCCGGTTCGAAAGAGCCGGGGCATTTTTTATGGCTGACCAATTACCTGTGGGAGCGGGCTTGCTCGCGAAAGCTGCAGTACATTCAGCATCTACGGTGACTGACCCACCGTATTCGCGAGCAAGCCCGCTCCCACAATGGTTATGTGTCACTCATAAAAATGATCCCCCAAAAAAAACGCCCCTGGCCTTTCGATCAGGGGCGTTTTCCATGCTCGAGCGAAAGTTACTTCGCTTTTACACCTTCAAAAGTCACGTACATCTCAACCGCATCGGACGATGGGCCCAGGTCTTTCTGCTTGCCGAAATCGGAACGCTTGAGGCTGAAAGTACCCTCAAAGCCTGCACGGTAGCCGCCCCATGGATCCTTGCCTTCGCCCAGGAAAGTGGCCTTGACCACGATTGGCTTGGTTACACCGAGGATCGTCAGGTCGCCAGCTACGTCAGCAGTGTCCTTGCCAGCGGCGTTTTTGCCGGTGGGCTTGACGCTGGTGGAAACAAACTTGGCTTTGCTGGCGTTCAGGAAGTCTTTGCTGGCGATGTGCTTGTCGCGCTCGGCGTTGTTGGTGAACACGCTGGCGGTGTTCACGTTGAACTCGATCTTGCTGTCTTCAGGCTTGGCAGCGTCGAAGCTGAACTTGCCGTCGATGTCCTTGAAAGTACCGGTGATGAAGCTGTAGCCCAGGTGGCTGACCTTGAAGTCAACAAAGGCGTGCTGGCCTTCTTTGTCAACCACGTAGTCAGCGGCCATTACGTTACCGGCGGACAACAGGGCGGAGCCGATTGCCAGAGCGGCCAGAGTCTTTTTCAACATGCTTTGTTTTCCTTTGGAGTCGAGGTTGAACTTCAGGCTTTGCGACCCAGCATTCGCTTGAGGGTCACATCACGATCGATAAAGTGGTGCTTCAATGCTGCCAACGCATGGAGGCCGGAAAAAATTACCAGCACCCACGCCAGGTAGAGGTGAATCACGCCAGCGGTATCTGCCTGGTCCGGCAGTCCGGATACCAGCGCAGGGACTTCAAACAGGCCAAACACCGGGATACCGACACCTTCTGCGGTGGAAATCAGGTAACCGGCAATCAACACGGCAAACAGACTGAGGTACAGAAAGCCATGGCCGAATTTAGCGCCGAGGCGCGTCATGCGGCTGTAGCTGGCCAGGGTTGGTGGCGGTGGGCTGATGAAACGCCACAGCACCCGCAGCAACATCACACCCAGCAACACCAGGCCGATGCTCTTGTGCAGGTCCGGCGCGTCTTTGCGCCAGGTGCTGTAGTAGTCGAGCCCGACCATCCACAGCCCAAGCGCGAACAGACCGAAGACCGCCAGTGCCACACCCCAGTGAATGACGATACTGACCCAGCCGTAGCGGGAAGTAGAGTTACGTAGCTGCATTGCCTAGATCCTGTAAGTGCTGGCCCAAGACTATCGAGTTATCTATCGAATTAAAGCGGAAAAATTTGCTTTGAAATATCGAAAAATGCGATCAAGAGTCTGAAGCCTGCGAGTTAAGGAAAGATTAAAGTCGAAATTGTGAGAAAAAGTGAATACAAAACAGAGAACACCTGTATCAAAAAGTTTATTCGATTCTGGTCCCGGTTTTTCTTCAGGCAAAAAAAAGCGCGGCCTTGAGCCGCGCTTTTTTACGCCTGAACGTTACTACGCCTTGGCATCCGTTGTCGGAATCGCCGCGGGTTTAGCCACTGGCTTCTTCGCCGTCTCGGTTTTCTTCACTGGTGCCTTGGCCGGAGCTTTTTTCGTTTCGGTCTTGGCTACCGGTTTGGCTGGGGCCTTGGCCGGTGCCTTCTTCGCAGGCTCGGCTTTTGCCGGGGTTAGTGGCTTCGGTGCTTCGACCGGAGCCGGTGCTACGGCCGGGGCCGGGGTGGGCACCGGAGCAAGTGCTACCGGCTCTGGCGCCTTGACTGGCTCTGGCTTCTTCTCGTCATCCGAGCCGCCGAACAGGTTGCTGAAGAAGTTGCCCTTCTTCGCCGCCACCGCACCGGCGCCCGCCGCCGCAGCGACTGCCGGGACTGCCTTGGCCGGTTCGAACGACTTGCCCGCCGCCAGGTCTTCAACCTGGCCGGCTGCACGTTGACCGGTACGCAGCGCACCTTCCAGGGTGCCGGGGTACAGGGTGTCGGTGTGTTCGCCAGCGAAGGCTACGCGCTGAATCGGGCGTTCCCACAGGCGCCAGAATTTGCTGATCTGGCCCGGACCGAAGGCCAGGTACGCGCCACCCATCGACGGGTCGGTGCTGTAGCGACGGATTTCATAACCGGTGAACGAGCCACGGGCCTGTGGATAAAAAGCGTGCAGGCGAATCAGTACCTGATCGGCCATCTGCTTGTCGCCGAACGCCTGCATGACGCGGGCGTTGTCGCCGGACAGGTTGATCACCACGTTTGCACCGCCCTTCAGGGCAGGCTCGACCCACAGCATCCCCAGGCCGGTGTTGCTGTAGATCTCACCGGACATGCGCGCCTTGCTTTCCCACACCGGCGTCTTGAATTTGAGCAAGATCTGGTCGCGCCAACCGTAGTTGGTACCCTTGATCGCCGCCAGGTGCTGGGCGTCCAGCGCCGGGGTCATCTGGACCTTGTTCAGGGCGCGCAACGGCACTGCCAATACAACGTAGTCAGCTTTATAACCGACACTGTCGACTTTGACGGTCACGCCGTCCTTGTCCTGAATGATCGCCGAGACCGGGGAGCTGGTCTTGATGGTTTTCAGCTGTTTGACCAGGGCCTGGGCCAGCACCGGACTGCCACCAACCAGGCGCGAAGCACGCAGGTCACGATCGGAGACGCCACGGTAGACGCGGCTCTGCTGCGCGAAATACAGCAGCGACAAGCGCGAAGGCTCGTCGTAGCGAGTACGGATCTGCTGGTTGATCAACTGGCGAGCGGTGGCCGGCAGGTTCTGCTTGTCGAGCCAGCTCGACACGTTGATCTGGTCCAGCGCGTGCAGCGTGTTGTTGGCGGCCGGGTTCTGCGGGTCGTCGATCGAGCGCGCCAGATCGTCCACGGTCTTGTCGAAACGCTTGAGCGCCTCGGCGGTGGCCGGCTGTTTGGTCGCCAGGTCGGCGGCGGAGAAATACTCTCCATCGATCAGGTAGCTTGGGGTCCGCACGAATTCAGGGGCCGGCGTGGTGCTCAGCTTGAAATTCGATACGTACTTGTTCAAAACCGGTTGGACCTTGTCGTTGCCGATCCACTCGCTGGTGGCCATGCCGGAACGGCCGCCCAGGCTCGACTTGGCTTCCAGCAGGGTGACCTGCCAGCCCTTGTTCTGTAGCTCATACGCAGCAGTCAGGCCCGACAGGCCGCCGCCGATCACGATCGCGGTTTTATCCTTGGCCAGCGCAGACACGCTGAACAGCCCCAACATCACCAGCGCACAGGCGCGCAGCCAACCGACAGACATTCAGCGAACTCCGGAATCACACGAGGAAAACAGTAGTATTTTGCGAGCCAGACGGCTCAAGAACCGCGAAGGATACGTCAGCCTTCAGACGCCCGCCAGCAACGTCTATCGGCCTGTACAAAGTAGCTGATTCGACACAATGGGTTGTCCCCGTGGCACGCATTGCATAGGCTTGCGCGATTGTTTGTCCGCGCTGGTCACGGACCGCCTCCAGGAGAGTGAAAATGGGCCTGAATAATCAGTGGATGCAACGTGATCTCGCCGTGTTGTGGCATCCCTGCACCCAGATGAAAGATCACGAAAAACTGCCGCTGATCCCGATCAAGCGCGGGGAAGGCGTGTGGCTGGAAGACTTCGAAGGCAAGCGCTACCTCGATGCGGTCAGCTCCTGGTGGGTCAATGTGTTCGGCCATGCCAACCCGCGGATCAACCAGCGCATCAAGGACCAGGTCGACCAGCTCGAACATGTGATCCTTGCCGGCTTCAGTCATCAACCGGTGATCGAGTTGTCCGAGCGCCTGGTGAAGATGACGCCGGAAGGCCTGACCCGGTGCTTCTACGCCGATAACGGCTCGTCCTGCATCGAAGTCGCGCTGAAAATGAGCTTTCACTACTGGCTCAATCGCGGTGCGCCTGCCAAGAAGCGCTTCGTCACCCTGACCAACAGCTACCACGGCGAAACCATGGCGGCGATGTCGGTGGGCGACGTGCCGCTGTTCACCGAGACCTACAAAGCGCTGTTGATGGACACCATCAAGGTGCCGAGCCCGGACTGCTACCTGCGTCCCGAGGGCATGAGCTGGGAACAACACTCGCGCAACATGTTCGCGGCCATGGAGCAGACCCTGGCCGAAAACCACGACACGGTCGCGGCGGTGATCGTCGAGCCGTTGATCCAGGGTGCCGGTGGCATGCGCATGTACCACCCGGTGTACCTCAAGCTGCTGCGAGAAGCCTGCGACCGCTACGGCGTGCACCTGATCCACGACGAAATCGCCGTCGGCTTCGGCCGCACCGGGACGATGTTCGCCTGCGAACAGGCCGGCATCCGCCCTGATTTCCTGTGCCTGTCCAAGGCCCTGACCGGCGGTTATCTGCCGCTGGCGGCGTGCATGACCACAGACGAAGTCTACAGCGCGTTCTACGACGACTACCCGACCCTGCGCGCCTTCCTGCACTCGCACAGCTACACCGGCAACCCGCTGGCGTGCGCGGCGGCCCTGGCGACCCTGGATATTTTCGAAGAAGACAACGTCATCGAGAACAACAAGGCCCTGGCGCAGCGCATGGCTTCGTCGACGGCGCATCTGGTCGATCACCCGAACGTGTCAGAAGTGCGCCAGACCGGCATGGTGCTGGCCATCGAGATGGTCAAGGACAAGGCCAGCAAGGAAGCTTACCCATGGCAGGAACGTCGCGGCCTGAAGGTGTTCCAGCACGCCCTGGAGCGCGGTGCTTTACTGCGTCCGTTGGGCAGCGTGGTGTATTTCCTGCCGCCGTATGTGATCACCCCGGAGCAGATCGACTTCCTTGCCGAAGTAGCCAGCGAAGGGATCGACATTGCAACCCGTGACAGCGTCAGCGTGGCGGTGCCGAAGGACTTCCACCCGGGGTTCCGTGATCCGGGTTGATTTGATTTATTCAACATTTGTGGTGCCTGGACTGCCGCTTTCGCGAGCAAGCCCGCTCCCACAGGGAAGTGCATTCCAATGTGGGAGCGGGCTTGCTCGCGAATGAAGTCGACACCGATTCATCTGATTCACATCTTTCCCGAGAACCAAAATGAGACTCTCCCGCTTCTTTATCGACGCCCCCCTGAGCATCGGCGAGCACGAGTTGCCCGAAGCCCAAGCCCATTACATCAGCCGCGTGCTGCGCATGGCCGAGGGCGATGCGTTGCAGTTGTTCGACGGCTCGGGTCAGGAGTTTCGCGCCAGGCTGGTCGACGTCGGCAAAAAGCGCGTCGTGGTGCAGATCGATGAAAGCTTCGCCGGGCAGGTCGAATCGTCGCTGCAAATCCATCTCGGCCAGGGCCTGTCCCGGGGCGAGCGCATGGACTGGGCGATCCAGAAAGCCACGGAACTGGGCGTCACTGAAATCACCCCGATCTTCACCGAGCGCTGCGAAGTCCGGCTCAAGGACGAGCGCGCCGACAAACGCCTGCTGCACTGGCGCCAGGTGGCGATCAGCGCATGCGAACAGTGCGGGCGCTCGCGAGTGCCGGTGATTCATCCGCCGCTGTTGCTGGCCGACTGGTTGAAGCAGACGCAGGCTGAGTTGAAGCTGGTGCTGCATCCGGTGGCTGAGCCGTTGGTGAGCCATGCCAAACCTTCAAGCCTGGCATTCCTGATCGGTCCGGAGGGTGGTTTGTCCGATGCCGAAGTCGATCAGGCCAAGGCCAGCGGCTTCCACGCCGCCCGCCTCGGCCCACGGGTGCTGCGCACCGAAACCGCGCCGGTTGTTGCACTGGCGGTGGCCCAGCAACTCTGGGGCGACTTCTAGTGCCTCTTCGCGAGCAAGTCGGATCGCCGCACCGCCGCTCCCACAGGGGAATGCGTTCCAATGTGGGAGCGGGCTTGCTCGCGAAGGCAGCGCCTCGGTCTGCACACTACTGCACCGGATCACTCACCGGTTTGGCAATGATCGCCTTGAGTTCGCTGGTCATCGGGAACTCAAGGTTCAACCCCTTCGGCGGGATCGGCTGCTCGAACCAGCGCTTGTAGATGCCATTGATCTCGCCCGAGCTGTACAGATCCGCCAACGCGCCGTTGACCAGCGCCAGGAACTGCGGATCGTCCTTACGCACCATGCAGCTGTAGATCTCCCGCGATTGCTCCTCCCCGACCACCACCCACTTGTGCGGGTCATTGGCCTTGGCGCGCTCGCCGTAGAGCAGCGCATCGTCCATGTAGAACGCCGCCGCCCGGCCCGACTGCAGCATCTGGAAGGCTTCGCCGTGGTCCTTGGCGCTGATCACGAACATGTCGATCTTGTGATCGACGTTGTAGCTTTTCAGGAAGCGCTCGTTGGTGGTGCCGGCGGTGGTCACCACGTTCTTGCCGCGCAGGTCGGCGAAGCTCTTGATCCCGCTGTCCTTCGCGGTCAGCAACTGGCCTTTGACGTAGATGAAGCCATAAGAGAACGCCACCTGCTTCTGCCGTTCGGCGGTCACACCGGTGGAGCCGCACTCCAGGTCTACGGTGCCGTTCTGCACCAGTGGAATGCGGGTCTGCGAGGTCACCAGGTTGTACTTCACCTTCAAGTCCGGCAGCGCCAGTTGCTGCTGGATGCGCTCGACGATCTTGCCCGCCAGATCCACCGAGTAACCCATCGGCTTGCCGCTGTGATCGCCCACGTAGGAGAACGGCACCGAAGCATCGCGATATCCCAGGGTGATGCTGTTGGCGCTGGCTATCTTGCTCAGGGTGCCGGTCAGCGGCGCTTCATTGGCCTGAACCTGACTGCCGAGCAACAGGCCAAGCGTACAAGCGAGCAACGTGATTTTTTGCATTGTTATTCTCCGTTGTTGTGGGTGTTGTTTTATCAGACGCGCGCAGCGATGACGGTGATTTCCACCAGCACCTGCGGGCGGGCCAGTTCGGCCTGCACGGTGGTGCGGCTCGGTGCCTGCCCCGGCGATAGCCAGGCCGACCAGACCTCGTTCATCGCGGCGAAATCTTCGGTGATGTTCTTCAGGTAAATGGTCGCACTGAGCAGATGATCCTTGTCGCTGCCCGCCTCGGCCAGCAAGGTATCGATTTTCGCCAGCACTTCGTGGGTTTGGCCGCTGGCATCCCGGGAATCGTCCGGCACCTGCCCGGAGAGAAACACCAGGTCGCCAAAGGTCACGGCGCCAGCCAGGCGCGGATTGCTGTGCAGTCGGGTAATGGTCATTGCAGTGTCCTCTTCAGAAATCGGTGTTCAGGCGGCCCGGTGGTTGAAACCGCGCAGGTCGATGGAAGGCCGGCGCTCGCCGATCAGCTCACTGAGCAAGCGCCCGCTGCCGCATGCCAGGGTGAAACCCAGCGCGCCGTGGCCGAGGTTGAGCCACAGGTTGCGATACGCCGTCGCGCCCAACAACGGCACGCCGCTAGGGGTGGCCGGGCGCATGCCAGCCCACTCGACGGCTTCGTCATAGGCGCCGGCATTTGGAAAGGTGTCATGGGCCTGACGCTTGATCAGCGCCAGGCGCTTGGGGTCCAGCGCAGGGTCGAAGCCGACGATGTCGACCATCGCCGCCACTCGCAATTGCTTGCCGATGCGGGCATAGACGATCTTGCGATCGTAGTCGGTGATGCTCACGTCCGGCGCCCGGTGACCGGCACCGATCGGCACGGTCAGGCTGTAGCCCTTGAGCGGATAAAGCGGCAGTTGCAGCCCGGGCAGCGCCAACAGCGGACTGCGGTGACCGGCGGCGATCACCAGTTGATCGACCGGCAGCACTTGCTCGCCCAGTTCGATGGCGTTGACGCTGCCGTTGCTGTGGCGAATGCCGGTCACCGCTTGTCCGAGACGAAACTCGCAACGACCGGACGCTTGCAGCCGGGCGGCCAATTGCTGGCAAAAACCGTGGCAGTCGCCGACCTCTTCGTCCGGCGTGTAGATCGCCCCGACAAAGGGCGCATCGAACAGCGCCGGTTCCAGTTGCGCGCATTCGGCCGGCGACAACACCTGCTGTTGCTGCGGGTCGGCCAGGCCCTGGCGCGCATGCTCGAAGCTGCTGTTCTGGCGGAAAGTCACCAGTTTGCCATTGCGCCGCCACTGGAATCCCGCCAGTCCATCGTCCTCGCGCCAGGACTTCAAAGTGTCCTGGCTGAACAGCGCCAGACGCAGCAAGTGCGCGGCGTTCTCGCGGTTGACCGAGCGGCGGCAGGCGCCGAGGAACGACGCCATCCAGCGCCACTGGGCCGGGTCGAAGCGCGGACGCAGCTTCAACGGTGAGTCGCCGCGCAGCATCCAACCGATGGCTTGTAAAGGCACACCGGCGTCGGCCAGGGGCGCGACATAGCGATAGGACAACTGGCCACCGTTGGCGAAGCTGGTTTCGCTGCCCAGCGAGTCCCGAGCCTCGACCACCGTCACCTCAAAGCCGTCGCGCACCAGCGCATAGGCCGTTGCCAGGCCAATCACGCCGCCACCGATGATGCACACATGCTGAGCCATGTCCGTCCTTAAAACCGTTGTGAAGACGAGGCCAAGGGTAGAGCCAGGTGACAGGCGTTGAACAATGCATAAAGATGGCAAACCCATAAACAAAGGTTATGGACTTGCCATGCGCCTTCGCCATATCGAAATTTTCCAGGCCATCCGCCAGACCGGCTCAATCAGCGCTGCCGCGCAATTGCTGCACGTCTCTCAGCCGGCGGTGAGCAAGGTGTTGCAGCACGCCGAGCAACAATTGGGTTTTCCGCTGTTCCTGCGGGTACGCGGCAAGTTGCAGGCGACGCCGGAAGCGCTGGAACTGGAGCGCGAAGTGGATAAGGTCAGCGAAAGCCTGCAAGGCGTGCGACGCCTGGCGCAGAGCCTGCGCCGCGAGCCTGGCCACAGCCTGCGCATCGGTGCCACCCCGGCGCTGGCCCTGTCATTGTTGCCGCCGGCCATTCACGAATGGACCGGGCGTTACCCGGACATCGTTTGCGAACTCTCCAGCGCCCACAGTCGCGAACTGGTGCAGAACCTGTTGATGCGTGAAGTGGATGTCGCCCTGACCCTGCAACGCCCGGATCACCCGGGGCTCAAGGCCCAGGCGCTGGCGTCCGGCGTGCTGGTGGCGCTGGCGCCGAGTGGTTACTGGCCTCAGGAAGATGTGGGTAAACCGTTGCCGCTGATGGCGCTGGCGGATGCGCCGCTGATCGGTTTATCCAGCGCCGATCCACTGGCCGCGCGGCTCGACAGTTACCTGGAAGCGGTCGAACCGCCGCCCCGGGTACGCATCGCCGTGCAAACCTACTCACTGGCACGGGCGATGGTGGAATCTGGCGCGGGCCTGGCGGTGATCGATCCGTTCACCGCCCTTGGCGCCTCTCCCGCCACCACAACGATCCGCCCTCTGGCACCGCCGTTACCCATCACCCTGTATGCAGTCACCCGCGCCGCCGAACCACCGCCCCACACCTTGAACGACCTGTTGCAGGTATTCAGCCGTCGAGCCCGGGAGCAGCTGGATCGCCTGGTCCCGGTACAGCCTTAAAGGACATAAAAGAAAATCGCCACAAAGTGCAGCAAGCTCCCGGCGATCACGAACAGATGCCAGATCCCGTGGGCATGGCGCAGGCGATGATCGAGGGCAAAAAAGATAATCCCGACGGTGTACAGCACCCCGCCCGATGCCAGCCACGCAAACCCGGCGGGGCCCAGCGCCGCGAGCAGCGGCTTGACCGCCACCAGCACGATCCAGCCCATCACCGCATAAATCACGATCGACAGAATCCGCGCTTCCGAACGCGGCTTGATCTCCTGCAGGATGCCGATCAGCGCCAGTCCCCAGACAATCCCGAACAAGGTCCAGCCCCACGGCCCGCGCAGGGTCACCAGGCAGAACGGCGTATAGCTGCCAGCGATCAACAGGTAGATCGAAAAGTGATCGACCTTCTGCATGATCGCTTTCTTGCGCCCGCGCACGCTGTGGTACACGGTCGATGCGCTGTAGAGCACCAACAAGGTAAAGGCGTAGATCGCCATGCTGACGATCTTCCACGGGCTGCCGTCGAGACTGGCCAGCACAATCAGCCACACTCCGCCGATAAACGCCGCCACGGCCCCGAGCAGATGCGTCCAGGCGTTCAGTCTTTCCCCGTGATACATGCGTTGCTCACCTCGAATTTCATTGTCGCAGAGCGCAAGGCTCAGGCTTGAAGCGTAAAAGCGCAATGTTTCTGTACGACGGGCCCGGCGTAATTGGGCACAATCGAGTCATTCCAAAAAGAGTCCGCCCCATGCTGATCGATGAAGAGTTGACCCTGAAAAAACTCGAGGTGTTCCTGGCCTTCATGCGCACCGGCAACCTGGCGCGGGCCGCTGCCGAGTTGCAGACCAGCAACGTCAGCGTGCATCGGGCGATCCATTCCCTGGAAAGCGCCCTGCGCTGCCCCTTGTTCAAGCACGAAGGCCGCAGCCTGACGCCGCTGGAAAGCGCTTATGTGCTGGAAGAACGGGCGCAGAAGCTGATTCAGGATGTCGTCGAATGCGTGCGCCTGACCCGCGAAGCCGCCGGGCTCTCGGCCGAACGTTTCAAACTCGGCTCGCTGTATTCACTGACAGTGAAGACCGTGCCGCAGCTGATCATGGGTTTGAAGATCCGCCGCAGCGAACTCAACATCGACCTGATTCTGGGTTCCAACATCGATCTGCTCTACAAGCTCAAGAACATGGAAGTCGATGCGGCCCTGGTGTCGCTGGACGAGAGTGTCAACGATCCGGATTGCGAGCAGATCCCGCTGTTTTCCGACGACATCTTCCTCGCCACACCCGCCGACTCGAAGTTTGCCCAGCGAACCGAAGTCGACCTGGCCGAGGTCCGCGACGAAACCTTCATCACCCTGACCCAGGGCTTCGCCACCCATCAGGACGGCAAGCGGGTCTTTGAGCAGGCAGGGTTCGAGCCGAAGGTGGCGATGCAGGTCAACGACATCTTCACCCTGCTGAGCATGGTCAGCTCGGGCGTGGGTTATGCGTTGCTGCCGGGGCGGATTGCGGCGGTGTACGAGAACCGGGTGAAGCTGATCCCGTTGCAGGAAAAGTACCGGTTGCAGCAGCACATTGGCGTGGTGTTCCTCAAAGCCAAGGAGCGTGATCCGAATCTGCTGGCGTTGTTGGCGGAGTGTCGGATGTATGCCAATCGGCAGGCTTGAAATCGAGTCGCGCCCTTCGCGAGCAAGCCCGCTCCCACATTGGAATGCAATCCCTGTGGGAGCGAGCCTGCTCGCGAAGACGTCGGTACAGTCAGCGAAAATCCCGAGATTTACCCAACAATCCCGCGAACAATGAAGTACAACAGCGAAGGCCCGAGCAAGCAGCCAAGCCCGGTGTGGAAGGTCGCGGTCAGCGCGCCATAAGGCACCAGGCGCCGATCCGTTGCCGCCAAGCCGGCGGTCACGCCACTGACCGTCCCGGCCAGCCCGCCGAACACCATCGCCGAGCGCGGGTTATCCAGGCCCATCCAGCGCGCCGCCATCGGCGTGCCGACCATCACCAGAATCGCCTTGATCAGGCCGGTGGCAATCGACAGCGCCATCACATCCGAAGTCGCACCGATTGCCGCACCGGTCACCGGCCCGACGATGTAAGTCACCGCACCGGCGCCAATGGTGGTCATGCTCACCGCATCGCGATAACCGAAGGCCCAGGCCATGCATGCGCCGACAATGAACGGCAGCACCGTGCCCAACAGCAGCGCGATCACACCGATCAAACCGGCCTTTTTCGCTTCCGTGGCCTGCACTTCAAATGCCGTGGCGACGATGGCGAAGTCCCGCAGCATGGCGCCGCCCATCAGCCCGATGCCGGAAAACAGCGTCAAATCCGCCAGGCCTTTTTGCCCGCCGGTCATCGTGCCGCCGACCCAGGCCAGTACCAGGCCGATGACGATCGCAATCGCCGAGCCGTGGATTCGCCCGAAGGTCAGGCGTTTGGAGATCAGCACTGACACCCACATGATCACGCCGACAAAGGCGAATGCGGTGACCAGACCGTTGTGTTCCAGACCGTTCTTGATGAGATCCCACATATCAGCGACCTCCTGCCGGCGCGCCAACCGGCGCTACATCCGCCGGTTCATCGGGCAAGGGTTCGCCTCTATGGGTCCGGCTGATCAGGGCAATGGTGCAGCCGCAGATCACCACCGAACCGATCGCCGCCAACACCGCCACCGGACCACCATGCAGCGCCGTGACTACGTTTTGTTGCGCCGCCATCGCCACTACCACCGGGATGTACATCGCACCCCAGAAGGCGACGCCCAGCTCGCAATCCTTGGTCATGCCGCCACGGTTGTGCATCCACAACCGTGCGCAAATCAGCAGGATCATCGCGATCCCGACGCCGCCGACGTTTGACTTCACCCCCAGCAACACACCGAGCATGTCACCCATGATCACCCCTGCCAGCGTACAGATCGCCAACAGCGCCACACCGTAAATAATCATTGTTGTAGTCCTCAAAGTGCATTTCGAATGTTGTTTTTGTTGTTCGAAGCCTGAGTTTTAGGAGTGGCGACTTCCCTCCTCACGCATCAGCGCCTGCAAGGTATCGAGCCGGGCACCGTCGAAGGCAATCACGGTGCCCTGCTCGAACACCCGGCGCGCCAGCCCGGTCAGCACCGCACCGGGCGGCAGTTCGATCTGTAGACGTACGCCACGCTCGTAGGCGCTTTGTACCGTGCCTCGCCAATCGACGATGCGGCACATGTTGAAGGCCAGGTCGTCACGCAAGGCTTCAGGCTTGATCAGCGGACGCGCACGACTGCCGCTCAGGTAACCGATCTTCGGAGTTTGCAGCGGCACCTTGGCGAAGGCTTCGGCCAACCGTTGTGCGGGTGCCTCAAGCAATGGGCAATGGGACGGCACGCTCACTGCCAGACGCTTGGCCAAGCCAGCTCCGCAACCTTTCGCCAACTCGGCCATCGCTTTCATCGCCGCGTTGCTACCGGCAATCACCACTTGGTTATCGGCGTTGATATTGGCCAGATAAACCGGCATTTGCGCGCTGTGCACCCGGGCCAGCAATCCTTCCACCGTGGCCAGGTCCAGACCGATGATCGCGGTCATGCCGTAGCCCTGTGGATAAGCCTGCTGCATCAACTCACCGCGCAGGCTGACCAGATGCAACGCATCGCTGAAACCCAGGGCGCCAGCCACCACCGCTGCCGGGTAAGCGCCGATCGACAAGCCGGCCACGTAATCCGGGGCCATGGCCAGTTGACGTGAAGCGGCGACGCCGGCTATCAGCAGGCAAAGCTGAACCGCCCTTGTCGACTGCAACGCCTCGGCAGAGTCCAGTTGAGTCACATCTTCACCGAGCAGGTCGCTCGCCTCGTTCAACGTTTCCCGAGGCAAACGCGCGAGCATCCCGGGTTGTTGCGCGCCCTGGCCGGGGAACACCAGCAAGCTACTCATGCTGCTTGCTCCTGTGGATTCCACGGATCAGTGACCAGGCTGGCCTGAGTGGCACTTTTCAACAGGACCCGCGACGAAGCACCGGCCCATTCGCGCAAGGCAACGGCACCCGACGGTGTTTGCAATTGCAGGTCCACGCGGCACACGGCGGCATCAAGAACGGCTACCAACGCCTGGGCGTCGACACGACTCAACGGACGCGGAGTACGCAGGATCAGGTCGAGGTCGCTGCCTTCGTGCAAAGCGGCAAACCCACTGGCCAACTCGAACCCGGCGCTGCCGCTGACACCCCAGACCCAACCACTGTCATCGAGGTGCGAGCGCAGTTGCGCCAAGGCCCGCAGCGCCGGAAAATCGCGCTGGCCTTGAACATGGCAGAGTTCTTCCGGCCGCACCCGCCGCGTGACGGCAGCGACTGCCATCACCGCTGCAAATCGCTGTTCGCGCAGCGGCCCGCGCACGCCCACCGCCACCTGCCCCGCCGCGCTCAAGGCACGACGGACCACCACCGGCTGGCCGGCACTGATCGACTCGATCACCCAGGCAGGCGCATCCGCGGGCAACTGCTGCGGGGTCATGCCCCACAGCAGGTCGTGAGCCATTAGCGTGCTCACCACTGCGCTCTCAGCAATTGGCGAACCTTGCTCGACGCCGCCCGATTGGCCGCACCCAGGCGACCGCTCAGATCAGGGCCAGCGGCGGCCACATCGCCAATCGCCTGATGCAGGCACTCGGTCACCCGCGCCAGATCCGCCGCCGTCGGCTGCTCGATCTGCTCCACCGACAAGGTTTCCCACAGCAGCCCGAGGCCGGCATAGCTGTCGATGTCATAGGCCATCGGCGGCACGCTGGCCGCCAGGGCTTCGAGCTCTTCGACACTGCGCAAGGTCACCCGCGCCGCCGACGCCTTGCCCATGGCGTGCACCATCACCCCCGGATCGCGCAGGGCGATCAAGCGGTTGGCCTGATAGCCGTGGGCCAGAAATGCCCCGGACATCGCCTTGCCCACCAGCAAGCCGATCACCGCATGACCGGCCAGACGGGCACGGGCATAACTGCCCGCCGCAGCGGCCAGCGCCTGATGAATGCCGAGGGCTTCCTCCCGTCGACCGTAAGCCTGGCTCGGCACGTCGACGATGGCGATCAGGGCGCGCTTGTGTGCCTTGTCCTGATCGGCGGCGATGACTTCATCCACGGCCTTGGCCAGGCCCCAGCCTTCAAGTAAACCCACCTCGCCGTTGCGTGCACGGACGAAGCGGTTTTCCGGGTCGGCCACCACCGCGATGAAGCGCACAGGCTGATCGCCCAGCGAACCGTCCGCGACCTTCAGCGAAGCCGGCAAACCTTCGACCGCTTTCGCCCCGGCACTCAAGGCGTTGAACCAGTTCAAGCCCCGCAGGGAATACGAACTCATGGGCGTTCTCCTTGGTACAGATCGCGAACCACAGACGGCTCGATTTGCGGTTCGGCATCCAGACGCGCCAACCGTTGCAGGAACAGTTCGGCCTGTTGACTACGTGGTTGCGCCGGCAATCCTTGCTGGAGCAACTCGCCGACTTGCTGGCGAATCTGCGCCACGTCGTCGGCAACATAACGGTCCACCAGACCACTGGCGAAGCGCTGCTCGCCACCGGTCAGGCTCCAGATGAAGGGCCGGTCGCGGGAGTCGTATTCCTCGAGTCCGGCTTCCTGCTCAATCACCTGAGGGCCGTTCAGGCCGAGCCGCGCCTCCTGGGTCACCAACAGATAGCTGCACAACCCGGCGGCAATCGACATGCCGCCAAAGCACCCGACGCTGCCCGCCACCACACCGACCACGGGTTGGTACTGCTGCAAATCGACAATCGCCGCGTGGATGTCGGCAATGGCCGCCAGGCCGAGGTTGGCTTCCTGCAAGCGCACGCCGCCGGTTTCCAGCAGCAACACGGCGCGGGTCGGGATGCCGTTGCGGTTGTCTTCGGCGGCCAGTTCCAGTGCACCGGCAATTTTTGCTCCACCGACTTCACCCAGGCTGCCACCCTGGAATGCGCCTTCGATTGCCGCGATCACCACCGGCAAACCATCGAGATTGCCCTTGGCGATCACCACGCCGTCGTCGGCTTGCGGCACCACGCCCTGGCGCGACAGCCACGGCGACATGATCCGTTGAAAGGGATCGAGCAGTTCGCGGAAGGTGCCGGCGTCGAGCAACGCCTTGGCCCGTTGCCGCGCACCGAGTTCGACGAAGCTGTGCTTGCTGAGCAAGGCTGCGCTGTCAGTCATGGCCGATCTCCTCGAAGCCTTGTTCCAGACGCAGGCGCACCACGCCGGGTGTCGCGCCGAAATCGTGGATATCGATATCCATGGCCGGCGGCGTCTGGCCGTCGAACATCCGCGCGAACAGATGCTGCCAGCGTTGTTCGCTGCCATTGACCGAGGTCTGCACGTTGATCGTCAGCTTGCCGGCCTGGCCCGGTTCGATCAGCACTTCCAGATCGCCAGAGCCGACACAACCCACCAGGGTGCGACCGCGTGGCGGCTGCCCGGCGGGGAATTCAAAGGATAAGGTTTCCATCAAAACACTCCCTGGATAAGGCCGTCGCCAGACCCGATACGGTCGATGAACAGGCAGACTGCGAGCAGGTCGGCAGCGCCGCCGGGCGAGGCATTCAACGCGATGAGTTGTTGGTCCAGCTCATGCAGGCGGCGACGCCCGCCGAGGCTGGCACTGCCACCCGCATCGAGCACCGCACGGGCGCCCAGTTGCATGGTGTTCAGGCCTTCTTCACCGGCGCGGTAAAGCACGCAGGTGTCGGCCAGATTGGTCATGATCGCCAGCAGCGCATCGAGCCGGGCGTTCTGTTCGCCATGACCGGCGGCGCGGCTGCGCAGCAGTTGTGGCAGAGCACGTTGGGTCACCGCCGGAAAACCCAGTTGCGCTTCTTCACGGGCACCGCGAGCGCCATAGCGTTGGGCGACTTGCGCACCGTGACTGAGCGGACGCGGAGCAAAACGGTCGTCGAGCAGGGCCAGCCGCGCAGCCCGTAACGCCACGCTGTTGGCGCTGCAGGATTGAGGCTCCAGCGCCGCGGCAGTGATCAACAAGCCCAAGGCCCAGATCGCCCCGCGATGGGTATTCACGCCGCCCGTGGTGTCGAGCATCGTTTGCTCGCCTTCACGACCGATTCGTCCCACCGCTTCGCGCAGGGGCAAGCCAATTTCGCCGAGCTCGATGGCGGCCTCCGCCATTTCTTTAAAGGCCGGCCACAAGGACAGCGCTGATGCGTGCATCAGCCCCAAGTGCAAATCGGTGTGGGCGCCATTGCCGCGACGGTCGACCAGTGCCGGTTTTGGCGACAGATCAGCCTCATCGATCAGCGCGTCTACCGCCAGGTCCGCCAGTCGTTCGGCCAGGCTCAGGTTTTTGGGTTGCAGGTTAAGTGCGTGCATTACCAGCTCCTGAACTTGGCGGGCGGGTTGTAGAGACCACCGGACCACTCCACCAGATCGGCCACGCTTTTCGCCGCGAGCAACTCGCGAGTGGCGTCGGTGCGGCGGATGCCGAGGTCTTCGGGCAAGGCAATCAGGCCTTCGCGGCGCATGCGTGCGGTGTCTTTGGGGTTGTGGCGCAGGCCGATGGCGGTCACCCCGGCGACGGCAGCGATCATCGCCTGGCGTTCTTCCAGCGAGCGCGCCTTGTACAGGTAGGCAATGCCTTCTTCGGTCAACAGGTGGGTCACGTCGTCGCCGTAGACCATGATCGGCGCCAGTGGCATGCCGCTTTTCTTCGCCACATCGACCGCATCGAGGGTTTCAACAAACGTCGGTTTGCCGCCCTCCTGGAAGGTTTCGACCATCTGCACCACGAGTTTCTTGCCGCGTTCGAGCATCGGCTCTGCCACGTCGGTGTTGCGCATGTCGAGCCAGGCCGGTGTGCTGTGACGACGACCGCGCGGGTCGTGGCCCATGTTCGGTGCCCCGCCGAAACCGGCCAGGCGTCCGTGCGTCACGGTGGAAGAATGACCGTCGCCATCGACTTGCAAAGTCGCGCCGATAAACAGGTCCACGGCGTATTGCCCGGCCAGCTGGCTGAACATCCGATTGGAACGCAGGGAGCCGTCGCGCCCGGTAAAAAACACATCCGGACGCGCCGCAATGTAGTTTTCCATCCCCAGTTCGGTGCCGAAGCAATGCACGCTTTCGACCCAGCCACTTTCGATGGCGGGAATCAGGGTCGGATGCGGGTTGAGGGTCCAATTGCGGCAGATCTTGCCTTTGAGGCCGAGAGACTCGCCATAGGTCGGCAGGATCAGTTCGATGGCAGCGGTATTGAAACCGATGCCGTGGTTGAGGGATTGCACGTTGTGTTTTTCGTAGATGCCGCGGATCGCCATCATCGCCATCAGCACGTGCACGGGCTTGATGTGCCGAGGGTCGCGGGTGAACAGCGGTTCGATATAGAACGGCTTGTCGGCCACCACAACGAAGTCGACCCAGGAGGCGGGAATGTCTACCCGCGGCAGGTCGCTGACGTCGTCCACCAACTGGTTGACCTGGACGATGACGATGCCGTCGCTGAAGGCCGCCGGTTCGATCAGCGCCGGGGTGTCTTCGGTGCTCGGCCCGGTGTAGATGTTGCCGGCGCGGTCGGCCATGAACCCGGCCGAAAGCACGACGTTGGGAATCAGGTCCACCACCAGCCGTGCGTAGAGTTCGATGTAGGTGTGGATCGCGCCGACTTCCAGCAGACCGTCTTCGAGCAACTGGCTGATGCGCAGGCTCTGGGTGCCGGCGAAGGAGAAGTCGAGCTTGCGGGCGATGCCGCGTTCGAACAGGTCCAGGTGCTCGGCGCGCCCGACGCTGGGCATGATCATGTGCAAGTCATGCAGCTTCGCGGGGTCGGCCTTGGCCAGGGAGCGCGAGAGGAAATCCGCCTGCTTCTGGTTGTTGCCTTCGAGCACCACTCGGTCGCCGGGCAGGATCAGCGCTTCAAGCGCCGCGACGATGTTGTCGGTGGGCAACACCACACCGTCGGCAAGACCTCGCACCAGCTCGAGGCGCCGCTGCTTTTCGCTGCGCCGCCGCGTCCATCGCGAGTCGGGGGATATTGTTGTTGTCATGACCACTCCACGGGTTCGCTGTCGTGGAGCTACCTTAGGAGTGTTGGGCGTAGCGTATCAATCAAGCAGAGTGGTGGATCGTTACGCTCAGGTTAATGATCGAGATCTGCGTCGTTCATGCTGGCCTCTTCGCGAGCAAGCCCGCTCCCACAGGGTTTTGTGTTCACCACAGATCAACTGTGGGAGCGGGCTTGCTCGCGAAGGGGCCGGTCAGATCACCGCTGAATCGGGATCAGTTGATTAACCCGGCATCCACCAACAACGCCTCCAGCGCCAACAGATCCGGCACCTTGGCCACCTGCTCGCCCACCTGCACCGCCGCCCGCTCCAGCGAACACAACGGCACATCCACGTAACTCAACTGGCTATCGAGCTTGCAGGAGCGCGGAATCCCCTGCACCAACAGCGCGATGAACTTCAGCTCGGGGCGCCCGCCCAGGGCGTTGAGAATGACGATCCGCGCGCGTTCGCCGATGACGATTTTCTGCGCGCATGCCGACTCGAAACTCAGCAGCGGAATCTGCAGGTTACGCCAAGTCACCAGGCCCAGGTACCACGGCGGTGTGTCGAGGTCGAACGTCCCCGGCTGCTGGTAATCGATCAGCTCGGCAACAGCGACGTTGGGCAGGATCAGGTTGCGGTCGACCAACGGCAGCAGCAGGCCGGTGAGGTTGCTGGTGCGGTGCTCAAGCATGGGTCTTGCTCCACAAGGCGATGCTTTCGAGCAGCACCGATTCCTGGTACGGCTTGCCCAGGTAGTCGTTGACGCCGATGGCCATGGCGCGGTCGCGGTGTTTCTGCCCGGTGCGGGAGGTGATCATGATGATCGGCAGGTGTTGCAGGCGTTCGTCGTTGCGCACCTGGGTCGCGACTTCGAAGCCATCCATGCGTGGCATTTCGATGTCCAGCAGCATCAGGTCGGGCATGTGCTCTTCCAGCAGCAGCATGGCATCGACTCCGTCCTTGGCGGTCAGCACGTTCATACCGTGGCGTTCGAGCAAGCGGCTGGTGACCTTGCGCACGGTGACCGAGTCGTCGACCACCATCACCAAAAGCGGCCGATGCGGTTCGGCCTCGATCTCTTGCCCCGCCGGACGCTGGGGTACACGGGCCTGCATGGCGCGGATCGGCGCCAGCAAATCCAGAATCAGTACCACCCGGCCGTCCCCGAGAATCGTCGCCCCGGACACCCCTTGCACCGCCGCAAACTGCGGGCCCAGGCTCTTGACCACGATTTCGCGAGTGCCGGCCATGGCGTCCACCAGCACCGCAATGTGCCGTTCGTTGCACTGCACCAGCAACACCGGCAATGGCAGGCTCTGGCCCAACAGCTTCGGGCGCGGGCTGGTTTTCAGCAGCTCACCCAGGTAGCACAACTCGTAACGTTGTCCGGCGTATTCGTAGGTCGGCGAATCGAAACGGAAATACCCTTCGAGTTCATTGGGCAGGACCCGCACGATACCGTCGATGGTATTGAGCGGGATCGCGTATTGGTCCTCACCGCACTGCACCATCAACGCCCGGTTGACCGATACGGTAAACGGCAGGCGAATGCGGAAATGCACACCCTGCCCGGGCACCGAGTCGATGCTCATGCTGCCGCCCAGTTGCCGCACCTCTTCGTGCACCACGTCCATGCCGACGCCGCGCCCGGAGATCTGGGTGATTTTTTCGGCGGTGGAAAACCCCGGTTGCAGGATGAACTGCAACACGTCGTGATCACTGATGACGCTGTCCGGGGCGAGCAGGCCGCGCTTGATCGCCTTGCGCCGCACCGCGTCCAGCGGCACACCGGCGCCGTCGTCGCGGATATCGAAAATGATGTCACCCCCTTCGCGCAGCAGATCGAGGGTGATCTTGCCCTTGGCCGGTTTCCCCGCCGCCAGCCGCACGTCGACGGACTCTAGGCCATGGTCGACGGCGTTGCGCAGCATGTGTTCCAGCGGCGCGGCCATGCGTTCGAGAACGTTGCGATCCATCTCGCCTTCGGCGTTGTCGACGATGAAATCCACGTCCTTGCTCAGTTCACTGGACACCTGCCGGACGATGCGCTGCAAACGCGGGAGCATGCGTTCGAACGGCACCATGCGCGTGCGCATCAGGCCTTCTTGCAATTCGGTGTTGATGCGGCCCTGCTGTTGCAGCAGGTTTTCCGTGTCCTGATTGCGTCGCTCGAGGGTTTCCTTGAGGTCGAGCAAGTCAGAGGCCGACTCGAACAGCGCCCGGGACAACTGCTGCAACTGCGAGTGGCGGTCCATTTCCAGCGGGTCGAATTCCTCGTAGCCCAGGCGTTCGGCGTCGACTTGCTGGCGGCTGAGGATCCGCCCCTGGGTTTCGGTATCGAGGCGGCGCAACTGGTCGCGCATCCGCTCGATGGTGGTCTCCATCTCATTCAGGGCGATGTGTGCATCGTTGACCTGCTGTTCGATCCGGCCACGGAAGATCGATGTTTCACCGGCCAGGTTGACCAGGTCGTCGAGCAGCTCCGCCGAGACCTTGACCATGTCTGCGCCGGCATCGGACGGCGGCGCCAGCGGCTCGGCCTTGGGCGTGGCCGGCGGCGCAACCGACGCGGGCGCTTCCGGCACGGCCGGGTGGCTGAAGTTCTTGATCGCATCGATCAAACGGTCGGCCGGTGGCATCGGCTCACCGGCGCGGGCCGCATCGAGCATCTGCGCCAGGCGGTCATGGCTGCGCTGCAACAGCGCGAACAACGGCTCCGTCGGTTGCAGCACGCCGGTGGACAGGCCTTCGTAGAGGAACTCCAGTTCATGGGCCAGATCGCCAATCGCGGCGATTTCCACCATGCGCGCACCGCCCTTGAGGGTGTGCAGGTCGCGCAGCAGGGTTTCCACTTCCTGACGACTCGAAGGCTGGGCCTGCCAGCGCTCCAGCGCCGCCCCGGAGCTTTCGATGATGTCGAAACCTTCCTCGAGGAAGATCTCCAGCAATTCCGGATCATGCGCAGCCGAGTCGTTGTCGGTCGCCTGCCGGGCCGCCTCGGCGATACCCGCATGCCCTTGACGGTAGGCACGGATGGCTTCGATCAGGTCACGGGCATCGTCCAGCGGCTGGTTGAACTGCAACTGTTCGAGATACAACGCCAGTCGCTCATGGCTCTGTTGCAGCAGCAGCGCCAGTGAATCGCTGAAGGCATAACGACGGTCCACCAGGCCCTGGTAAAGGCTTTTCAGTTCATGGGCCAGATCGCCGACCGGCCCGACCTCGGCCATGCGCGCGCCGCCTTCGAGAGTGTGTAAATCCCGTTGCAGGGACGACAGCGGCGCGGCGTTGTCCGAGTCGCGCAACCAGCGTTGCAAGGCCTGACCGGCGCTTTCGAGGATATCCACCGCTTCTTCAAGGAAGATCGCAATGATTTCCGCATCCAGCTCGCGCCCCTCTCCTGTAGGAGCGAGCTCGCTCGCGATGGGCTCACCGGCGCCGCGTTTATCCAATGACAACGCGTCATCGTTAACGTCCATCGCGAGCGAGCTCGCTCCTACAGGGGTAGGGGGTAGCGTGCGCTCAAGCTCTGCGGTGGCGCTGCCCAGTTCACGGATGCTCAGGCTCCGGCTGCCATCGCTGCGGATCAGGCCCATGGCCGACGGGTCAAGGCTCTCGTCGAGCAGTTCGCGCAAGGCCCTGATTCGTTGCGGCTGCGGGCTGACTTCCTGGCCGGCGGCCAGTTCGTCGAGCATGTTGATCAGCGCTTCGTGGGCAGCCTGTGCTTCATGGAAAAACCGCTCGCTGACCGCCAGGCTGCTTTCCTCCACGGCACCGTACAGGTCGAGCAACGCTTCGCACAATTCATCCACCGGGTGCAAGTCGGCCAGATGGGCACCTTCGCCGAGGGTGGTCAATTCGTCCAGCAGCGCGCTGAGCTCCTGACGTTCGCCGGGGTGTTGCTGCCAACGCTGCAACAGGCTTTCGGCGTCCAGCAGGATGTCCATGCCCTGGGCGAGGAAGTTGTTGATCAGCTGCGGATCACGTTTGATCCGCAGCCCGGTGTTCGGCGTGAGGTTTTCCAGTCGCTCGGCCAGCAACGCCTTGGTGCGCTCGGTCAAACCCTGGGCGCCGGGAATTTCCGCCAGCGGATCGCGTTTGAGCTGGCGCAAGCCGAGGCGGAACAGTCCTTCTGCTTCCAGCAGCAATTCGACTTCGTCCAGATCCAGCGCGATCAGGTGTGCCTTGTATTCCCGGGCCAGTTGATCCAGCGGCGCGGCCAGTTCGGCAACCGGCAGCACACCGGCCATATAGGCGCTGCCCTTGAGGGTGTGCAAGGCGCGCTGCAATTCGTCGCTGGCCTGCAACGGCACATGTTCGGCGGCCTGATCAAGGAAGCGATTGAGGCTGCCCAGGTGGGTTTCGGCCTCTTTGCGGAAGATCTCCAGCAACAGCGGGTCGAGGGCCGCGACATCTTGCGTATCCTCATCGGACACCGGTTCATCGCCCTTGGCCAGGGCGTGGGCACGGGCGGCCAACTGATCGACATCGTCGCGCTGACGCTGGGCATTGGCGGCGTATTCGGCCACCAGCTCCGGCAGCAGGTGCAGCACATCGCCGATCAGTTGCTGCACCGTAGCGCCCGGCTCCACGCTGTCTTCCAGTACGCGATTGAGCAGGTTTTCCACGGCCCAGGCCAGCTCGCCCAGCACCAGGGCGCGCACCATGCGGCCACTGCCCTTGAGGGTATGGAAGGCGCGGCGCAACTCACCCAGGGCCGAGCGGTTGTCAGGATTGGCTGACCAGCGCGGCAAGTACTCACACAGGATGTCCAGGACTTCGTCGGTTTCTTCGAGGAACACTTCGCGCAGCTCCTCGTCCACCGGCTCTTCGCCTGCGGGCGGCGGCAGCAGGCTGCCCGGGGTGTTCAGCGCGGGCGGGTTCAGCGTCGAAACCGGGCTGGCGAGCACATCGGCCAGGGTCTGGACGATCTGTGGATCATCCAGCTCCTGCATCATCTGCATGACCTGCGCTTCGCTCGGGTTGAGCACATCATCAAGCACGGGCACATGCTGCTCACTGGGGAAAAACCCGAGGCTCGCCAGGCTTTTTTCCGCGACATCGAGCAGGTTTTCACCTTGCGTTTGCGGGTCATCATTGAGGCGCTCGAGGTAGTACTCGATGCTGGTGATCACGTCGGCCAGGCTGTCCAGTTCCTGCCAGCCCGGCTGACCCGGCTCGAGCAACAGGTGCTCGCGGATAAAGTGATTGCAGGTTTCGACCAGGCTCGCCACCCGGCTCAGCGGAATCATCGCCAGCGCCCCGCGCACCTGGGTCAGCAAGGCCGGCAGCGCCTGCAAATGCTGGCGGTCCCAATCGGCGTCGATGTAATCGACGATCATGTCCTTGGCCTGCAGCAAACAGATGCGGGCCTCCTTGATCACGATCTGATGGATCTGCGTCAGGTCGGTGGTCGGCAGGCGGTTGTCGTCCTGGCTCTCCGGCTCAACGGTTCCGACCATGCCGGCCAGCGTCGCTTCGACGTACAACAAGGCTCCGGCAACGTCCATGAGGATCGCATCGTTGGGTTCGCGCTGGCCCTGAGCGAGGCTGAGCACCACCGCCAATTGATCGATGATCACCTTGCGCGGCTGGCCGAAACCCAGCACCGCCAAGGTGTCGGCGATTTGCCGCAGCGGCGCCAGCAGGCTGTCGAGGTCGGAGGTGTGCTGGCGGTCACTGCGCACGAACAGGTCCAGGCGTTCCTTGACCCGCACCAGCTCTTCGCACAGCGCAGCCAGCACCGAGCGCATGGCGTCGCGGTCGGGACCGGCCAGCCGCGCGCGTTCTTCATCGACCATGGCGCTGTCGGGCAGCGCGTCGTCCAGTGAGTAGCGTTCTTTCATGGTCAGCATCTGCCCGGTGGGTTGTTCGGCCTTGGCAATGTAGAACAGCAAACTCTTGAGCAGCTCCGGCGGGGCCGGTTGATTGATGCCGGACATGCCTTGTTCGAGCAGGCGCTTGAGTTCCTTGTCGGCCTCCTTGAACAGGCTGCGCAAGGCCGGGCTGTTGGCGATCGCACCGCCCTGCATGCCTTCGACCAGCGCCGATGCCACCTGCCATAACGGGCTCAGGGGTGCATTGGCGCACAGTGCTTCGAGGTGGGTGAAGACCTTGGCCAGGTAATCGAGGGTGGTGTCGTGGTCCTGTTCACGCAGGAATCCGACCAGCGCCATTTGCAGCATCTGCCGCAGCTTGCGCAGCACACTGGGCAATTCGGCCGGCTCCAGCTGCGCCAGCGTTTGTGCATCCAGCGCCGGCAACTCGGGCAATTGCGGGCTGAACAGACTGGTTTCCGACAGCAGGCTTTCGCCGCGGGCGCTGCGCAGGTCGTTGATCAGGGGCAACACCACCAGTGGCAAGTCGCGACGCGCGCCTTGCACCCGGTCGAGGTAGATCGGCAGCTGCCCGAGGGCCTGCATCAACAGGTGCAACGCCTCGTCGCGATGGCTGACACGGTTGCCCTGCAAGGCCATGGCCAGTTGTTCCATTTCTTCGGCGAGCAACGCCGCGCCGTAGAACTCGACCATCTGCAAACTGCCGTGGACCTGATGGATGCACGCAAGGCAATCATCCAGCGCTTGCGTCGCCTGCGGGTCATCCAGCACGGTTTCGATCGCGTGATGAGCCTGTTTCAGCGTTTCGGCAATCTCGCCCTTGACCCACTCGAGGGCCACATAGTCGTGCCGATCACCCATAACCACTCCAATCACCATTCAGATACCCATGGGCGGTTCAAGCTTTGTCCACAACCTGCGCCTTGGCATCCGGCAAGGTGAAACCGGACACCGAACGACGCAACTGACTGGCCATTTTCGCCAGGTTGCCGATGCTGTCGGCCGTGGCGGTGGAACCCGACGACGTCTGCGAGGTGATCTGCTGGATCACGTTCATCGTCAGGGAAATCTGACCGGCCGACGACGTCTGCTGTTGCGCCGCATTGGAAATGCTCTGGATCAACGCCGCAAGTGTCTTGGATACGCCCTCGATTTCTTCCAGGGCCACACCGGCATCCTGCGCCAGACGAGCGCCGCGCACCACTTCGGTCGTCGTCTGCTCCATGGAGATGACCGCTTCGTTGGTGTCGGTCTGGATCGCCCGCACCAGGGTTTCGATCTGCCGGGTGGCGGCGGATGAGCGCTCGGCCAGGCGCTGCACTTCATCGGCGACCACGGCGAAACCGCGACCGGCGTCACCGGCCATGGATGCCTGGATGGCCGCGTTGAGGGCAAGGATGTTGGTCTGGTCGGCAATGTCATCGATCAGGCTGACAATGTCGCCGATTTCCTGGGAGGACTCACCCAGACGCTTGATGCGTTTGGCGGTGTCCTGAATCTGCTCGCGAATGTTGTCCATGCCGTGGATGGTGTTGTGCACCACCTCGTTGCCCTTGTTGGCGATCTCCACCGAGCGTTCGGCAACCGCCGAAGATTCCGCCGCGTTGGCCGACACCTGGTCGATGGACTCAGCCATGTCGTTGATCGCCATGGAGGCTTCGGAAATCTGCTGGGCCTGATGTTCCGACGCCTGCGCCAGGTGCATGGCGGTGGCCTGGGTTTCCTGCACGGCGGCGGCCACCTGGCCGGCGGTGAGGTTGATGGTCGCGACCAGATCGCGCAACTGGTCGACGGAGTAATTGATCGAGTCGGCGATGGTGCCGGTAAAGTCTTCGGTCACCGAGGCCGTTACCGTAAGGTCGCCATCGGCCAGGTCTTCGATCTCGTCGAGCAAGCGCATGATCGCGTTCTGGTTTCGCTCGTTTTTCTCGGCGGTTTCGCGCAACTGACGATTGGTTTCGCGCACCATCACCATGCCGATCAGGATGATCGAAGCCAGCGCCAACAAGCCCAGCACGTAACCGCCTATGGTGTCGGTGGTGCGCCCGCCGACCATGTTTTCGAAACCGCTGGCCAGGTGTGAGGCTTCGTCGAGCAGGGTTTGCGACAGGCTGAAAATGTTCGAGGCCGATTCGCGGACCTTGAACAGCTCCGGCGAGGTTTCGAGGATCTCGTCCACCGAGCCCGAAACGAACTCGAACAGCTCGGAGATTTCCGCGAGTCGCGCACGGGCGTCGCGGTCTTCGACCTGGCTGACCTTGAGCGCCGGGTCGCCCTGGAGCATGCCGTTGAGCACCTTGCCAAACTGCGTCGCGTCGCGTCCGAACGCATCGGCGGCCTGCTGTGAATTTTCGTCGCCGGCCAACACCGTGTTGACCGCGCCGAGGATCCGTTCGGCCAGCAGCGATTGGCGCTGGGCCATGGCCACCTGAGCCGCCGGGGCGCCCCGCTGCAGCAGGATCTCGACGACTTTCTCGTACTCGACCTGCAACTGCGGCACGGTTTCGGCCAGGGTCGCGGCGACCTGATGCAGCGACAGTACGGTTTGCTCGCTGGAGAGAATCGCATCGGTGTTTTTCAGCAGGCGTTCCCAGTCCTGTTGCACCGCGCGCATCTCTGGACGCACGGTGGCGGGGGCCGGTGGCAGGCCGGTGACCGGATCGCCCTTCTTCAGATAACCCCAGCGCCGGGCAAAATCGTTGCGCGCATCGCTGAGCAACTTGAACGCGGCAGCCTTGCCGGCGGCAGCTTCGGTGGCGTTCTTGGCGATCCGCTGGGACAGCACGCGCAGCTCGCCGGCGTGGCCGATGTACTGTTTGTCGTAGATAGCCTGGGTGTTGAGGTACGCGAAGTTGGCGAACAGCAGCATGATGAAGATGATCAGCGCGATGAACAGCACGATTATCTGCGACCGGCTGCGCGACCCTTCCAATGGTTTACCTGCTTTTGCTTTTATCATCGGTCCTCGCCTGTTAACCCATTTCCGGGCCTGCCCGGGACCCTGTGGGAGCGGGCTTGCTCGCGAAAGCGGTAGATCAGCCAATATCAATGTTGAATGGACTGCCGCCTTCGCGAGCAAGCCCGCTCCCACATTGGCTCTCTGTTGTTGCGCTTACACCGCGACGTTCATGAACCCCTGGGACTGCGTCAACGCAAACGGGCTGAACACCTGCCAGCACTGCTCGCGCTGAAACCGGCCTTTGACGAACGCCGCCACCGGCCCCTTCAACTCATCTGCCGGCACCGGCTCCAGGCTGTCCTGGGCAAAGTGCTGGAGGCCGAAGACTTCATCGACCAGCAACCCGGCAAACACTTCTTCATGTTCCACCACCAACACCCGCCGCTGCCGGCGCACCGCCGAAAGCTCGTGCCCGAAGAAGCCGCACAGGTCCATGACCGGCAGCAGACGCCCGCGCAGGTTGGCGACACCCTTGACCCAGGGCTTGACCCCCGGCAACTGAGTGGAGCGCGGCTCGTGCAGGACTTCGCTGACTTCGCTCATGGGCGCGACATACCAGTGTTCGCCCAGGCGAAAACCGATACCGCTCCAGCTGTCCCGCCGGGCCGGCTGGGACGGCAAGTCCGCCGCCAGCAAACGACAGCGCTGGTCGATTTGCAGCAGCAACTCGAAAGCCGTCAGCGACTCGTTCATAGCCTGACGATCAACCGGCCAGCACGTTGTTCAGGGTCTTGATCAGGGTGTCTTCATCGACCGGCTTGGTCAGGTAGTCCTTGGCGCCCTGGCGCGTGCCCCAGACCTTGTCGGTATCCTGATCCTTGGTGGTGATGATGATCACCGGGATGTGCCCGGTTTCCGGGTCCTTGGTCAACTGGCGGGTCGCCTGGAAACCGTTGAGGCCGGGCATGACGATGTCCATCAGCACCGCATCGGGCTTTTCCTGGCGGGCCAGGGCCACGCCGTCGGCACCGTTTTCGGCTTTCAACACTTCATGACCGTGCTTTTCCAGCATGCCGGTCAGTTTGTACATTTCGGTCGGCGAATCATCGACGATCAGAATACGTGCCATGGTCTTCCCCATTCTTGTCGACGCCGGGCCCGATGGCCGAGCGTCACTGTGCGTGTCCTACTGCGGCAAAACGGCGGCGAAGCCAGGAACATGGGCCTGGATCGCATCAAGCAATTCTTCCTTGCTGAAAGGCTTGGTCAAAAACTGATCGGAGCCGACGATGCGCCCCTTGGCCTTGTCGAACAGCCCGTCCTTGGACGACAGCATAATCACCGGCGTGGACTTGAACGCGCTGTTGTTCTTGATCAGGGCGCAGGTCTGATAGCCATCCAGGCGCGGCATCATGATGTCGACAAAGATGATGCCGGGATGGTTGTCGACAATCTTGGCCAGGGCATCAAAACCGTCGATGGCCGTGATGACCTCACAACCCACGCTCTTGAGCAGCGTTTCGGCGGTGCGACGGATCGTCTTCGAATCGTCGATCACCATGACCTTCAAGGCGCTGGGGTGCCGTTCCATAAAATGCTCTACCGTCGCCTTTGCGAAACAAATTGTCCGTTTGCCGGTTAACGCGGCTCGAAACCCTTGATGCTCAAGGGCCGGCACGACATGGCAGCCTTTTTAGCACAGTCTCCAGAACCAATCTATCGGCCGACCGGCAAGGTGGTTTTTCCTTGACCGGGAACACACTCAGCGCCACTCTGACGCCACTTTTTTCATACCGATCCGGTAGCCAATTTTCGAGGAAAACCCAATGAGCGTTCGCGTCGGGATTGTCATGGACCCTATCGCCAGCATTTCCTATAAAAAGGATAGCTCGCTGGCCATGATGCTGGCCGCGCAGAAGCGTGGCTGGGAACTGTTCTACATGGAACAGCGCGACCTGTATCAGGGCGAAGGCCAGGCCCGGGCGCGGATGCGTCCGCTGCAGGTTTTCGCCAACCCGGAAAAATGGTTCGAACTGGGCGCTGAAAGCGACGCGCTGCTGAGCGATCTGGACGTGATCCTGATGCGCAAGGATCCGCCGTTCGACATGGAGTTCGTCTACTCCACTTATCTGCTGGAACAGGCCGAGCGCGCCGGCGTGCTGGTGGTCAACAAGCCGCAAAGTCTGCGCGACTGCAACGAAAAACTGTTCGCCACGCTGTTCCCGCAGTGCACTCCGCCGACTATCGTCAGCCGTCGCCCTGACGTGCTGCGCGAATTCGCCGACCATCATGGCGATGTGATCCTCAAGCCGCTGGACGGCATGGGCGGCTCTTCGATCTTCCGCCACACCGCAGGGCATCCGAACCTGTCGGTGATCCTCGAAACCCTGACCCTGCATGGTCAGCAGCAAATCATGATCCAGGGTTATCTGCCGGCCATCGTCGATGGCGACAAACGCATCCTGATGATCGATGGCGAGCCGGTGGATTATTGCCTGGCGCGGATTCCGGCCCAAGGCGAAACCCGCGGCAACCTCGCCGCCGGTGGTCGTGGCGAAGCCCGTCCGTTGACCGACAAGGACCGCTGGATCGCCGCGCAAGTCGGCCCGACCCTGCGTGAAAAAGACCTGTTGTTCGTTGGCCTGGACGTGATCGGCGAACACCTGACCGAAATCAACGTCACCAGCCCGACCTGCATTCGCGAGATCGATAACGCGTTTGGCACCGACATCGGCGGCATGCTGATGGATGCCATCGATCAGAAGCTCAAGGCACGTTGATTAGCCAAACCAACATTGCGTTATCATGCGCGGCCTGTGAAAACGCGATGTTGGTTTTTTTGTCATGACCCTCCCGTCCGATCTGCCTGTCGAACTCGCCCATCGTGGCGTGCGCCCGGCTGATCGCCTCGGTTTTACCCTGTTTCTGGCGGTGCTGATCCACCTGGCCTTGCTGTTGGGTGTCGGGTTTGCAGTGGTCGAGCCCAAGCAGATCAGTAAAACCCTGGAAATCACCCTCGCCACCTTCAAAAGCGAAAAAAAGCCCGAGAAAGCCGATTTCCTGGCCCAGGAAAATCAGCAAGGCAGCGGCACCCTGGATAAAAAGGCGATTCCCAAGACCACTGAGGTCGCGCCGTTCCAGGACAACAAGGTGCAAAAGGTCACGCCACCGCCGGCCGCCAAGCCTGAAGCGCAGGAAGCCCCGCCCAAGGCTGCCGTGACCACCGTGGCGCCGAAGCCGAAAAAGGCCCCCGCCAGGACCGAGGAGCCCAAGACCGAGGTCAAGCCTCAGGTCCAGGCGCCGACGTTCGACAGTGAGCAGCTGTCCAGCGACATCGCCAGCCTCGAAGCGGAACTGGCCGCCGAACAACAGCTGTACGCCAAGCGCCCGCGCATTCACCGTTTGAGCGCGGCCTCGACCATGCGCGACAAGGGCGCCTGGTACAAGGACGAATGGCGCAAGAAAGTCGAGCGCATCGGCAACCTCAACTACCCCGACGAAGCGCGGCGCAAACAGATCTACGGCAACTTGCGCCTGATGGTGTCGATCAACCGCGACGGCTCGCTGTATGAAGTGCTGGTGCTGGAGTCTTCAGGCCAACCGCTGCTGGACCAGGCGGCCCAGCGGATTGTGCGACTGGCGGCGCCGTTTGCACCGTTTACCGGGGATTTGTCGGATATCGACCGGCTGGAGATCATCCGCACCTGGAAGTTTGCCCGTGGGGACCGATTGTCCAGTAACTGATCACCGCAAATCCCCTGTGGGAGCGGGCTTGCTCGCGAAGGCGGTCATTCATTCAATATCGATGTCGACTGACACGCCTCCTTCGCGAGCAAGCCCGCTCCCACATTTGTTCAGTGTCGACAGCCAAATTGCGGCATCCCCAGCTTGTCAGTTCGCCCCTCGAACGCCACACTAGCGGTCATGAAAAACGTCAGCCCCAGCTACCTCAAGCATCAATTCCTGATCGCCATGCCGCACATGGCCGACCCGAACTTTGCGCACACCTTGACCTACATCGTCGAGCACACGGCCAATGGCGCCATGGGGCTGGTGGTCAACCGTCCGCAAGATCTGAACCTGGCCGATATCCTTGAGCAATTGCGCCCGGAAATCGAACCGCCAGCGCTCTGCCAGCATGTGCCGATCTTCATCGGTGGCCCGGTGCAGACCGATCGCGGCTTCGTCCTTCACCCCAAGGGTCAGAGCTTCCAGGCGACCGTTGATCTGGAAGACGAGCTGGCCCTGTCGACCTCCCAGGATGTGCTGTTCGCCATCGCTGACGGCGTCGGCCCGGCAAAAAGCCTGATTGCCCTCGGCTATGCCGGTTGGGAAGCCGGGCAGCTTGAAGCCGAACTGGCGCAGAACGCCTGGCTGAACTGCCCGTTCGACGCCGACATCCTGTTCAACACCAGCAGCGAACTGCGTCTGGAAGCGGCGGCCAAGCACCTGGGCGTCAACCTCAGCCTGTTGACCAGCCAGGCGGGGCACGCCTGATGGCTCTGCGGCTGATCCTCGGATTCGACTACGGCACCAAACAGATCGGCGTTGCGGTCGGCCAGGTGATTACCGGTCAAGCCCGCGAGCTGTGTACCCTGAAAGCGCAGAACGGCATTCCCGACTGGAATCAGGTCGAAGCCCTCATCAAAGAGTGGAAGCCCGATGCCGTGGTGGTCGGCCTGCCGTTGAACATGGACGGTACGCCCAGTGACATGTGTGCCCGCGCGGAAAAGTTCGCCCGGCGCCTGAACGGCCGCTTCAACCTGCCCTTCTATACCCACGATGAACGCCTGACCACCTTCGAGGCCAAGGGCGAACGCCTGGCTCGTGGCGGCCAGAAAGGCAGTTACCGCGACAACCCGGTCGATGCCATCGCCGCAGCCCTGCTGCTGCAAGGCTGGCTCGACGAAAACACCACACTGTTTGAATCCTGAAGAGCCGCTGTGCGTCTCTCTTAGCTACAACCCGAGCCACTTCCCGCACAGGCTGGCTCGGGCCCAAGAAGGAGCAACCATGAGCCTGCCCAATCCCGCCGAACTGATCAGCCAGATGGCGACCCGACTTGACGCCTATCTGGTCAAACGAGGCATCAGCGACCCGCGCTTCATCGGCATCCGTACCGGCGGCGTCTGGGTGGCCCAGGCCCTGCTCAAGGAGTTGGGCAGCAATGAGCCCCTCGGTACCCTGGACGTGTCCTTCTATCGCGACGATTTCAGCCAGAACGGCCTGCACCCGCAGGTTCGCCCTTCGGCGCTGCCGTTCGAGATCGAAGGCCAGCACCTGGTGCTGATCGACGACGTGCTGATGAGCGGCCGGACCATCCGTGCCGCCATGAACGAACTGTTCGACTACGGCCGCCCGGCCAGTGTGACGCTGGTATGCCTGCTGGACCTGGACGCCGGCGAACTGCCGATCCGCCCGAACGTGGTTGGCGCGACCCTGTCGCTGGCGGCCCACGAACGGGTGAAGCTGTCCGGCCCCGAGCTCGCGCTCGAACTGCAAGACCTCGCCCTTTAATTCGCCCTATTGAGAGTCCCCCTCGCGATGACGCCTCTAGAAACCAAGCGCCCGCTGCAGCTCAATGATCAGGGCCAGCTGCGCCATTTCCTCTCGCTCGACGGCTTGCGCCGCGAGTTGCTGACGGAAATCCTCGACACCGCCGACTCCTTCCTTGAAGTCGGCGCCCGGGCCGTGAAGAAAGTCCCGCTGCTGCGCGGCAAGACCGTGTGCAACGTGTTCTTCGAGAACTCGACCCGCACCCGCACCACCTTCGAACTGGCGGCCCAGCGGCTCTCGGCGGACGTGATCACCCTCAACGTGTCCACGTCGTCGGCGAGCAAGGGCGAAACCCTGCTCGACACCCTGCGCAACCTGGAAGCCATGGCCGCCGACATGTTCGTCGTGCGCCACGGCGATTCGGGTGCCGCGCACTTCATCGCCGAACATGTTTGCCCGCAAGTGGCGATCATCAACGGCGGTGACGGCCGCCACGCGCACCCGACCCAGGGCATGCTCGACATGCTGACCATCCGCCGGCACAAGGGCGGGTTCGAAAACCTTTCGGTGGCCATCGTCGGCGACATCCTGCACTCGCGGGTCGCGCGCTCGAACATGCTGGCCCTGAAAACCCTGGGTTGCCCGGACATCCGCGTGATCGCGCCGAAAACCCTGCTGCCGATCGGCATCGAGCAATACGGCGTAAAGGTCTACACCGACATGACCGAAGGCCTGAAAGATGTGGACGTGGTGATCATGTTGCGCCTGCAGCGTGAACGCATGACCGGCGGCCTGTTGCCGAGCGAGGGCGAGTTCTATCGCCTGTTCGGCCTGACCACCGCGCGCCTGGCCGGTGCCAAGCCCGATGCCATCGTGATGCACCCAGGGCCGATCAACCGTGGCGTGGAAATCGAGTCGGCGGTGGCCGACGGCCCGCACTCGGTGATCCTCAACCAGGTGACCTACGGGATCGCCATTCGTATGGCGGTACTGTCCATGGCCATGAGCGGGCAGACTGCGCAACGCCAATTCGAGCAGGAGAACGCCCAGTGAAGCTCAGCATTCTCGGTGCCCGCGTGATCGATCCGGCCAGTGGTCTGGATCAAGTGACCGATATCCACATTGAAGCCTGCAAAGTCGTCGCCCTTGGCGCGGCGCCAGCCGGTTTTGTCGCCGTCGACACGATCGACGCCAAAGGCCTGGTGGCCGCTCCCGGCCTGGTCGACCTCAACGTTGCCCTGCGCGAGCCGGGCTACAGCCGCAAAGGTTCGATTGTCAGCGAAACCCGCGCGGCGGCGGCTGGCGGCGTGACCAGCCTGTGCTGCCCGCCAAAGACCAAACCGGTGCTGGACACCTCGGCGGTGGCCGAACTGATCCTCGACCGCGCCCGTGAGGCCGGCAACACCAAAGTCTTCCCGATTGGCGCCCTGAGCAAAGGCCTGGACGGTGAACAGCTCGCCGAACTCGTGGCACTGCGCGATGCCGGTTGCGTGGCCTTCGGCAATGGCCTGGAGAGCTTCCGCAACACCCGCACCCTGTGCCGGGCACTGGACTACGCAGCGACTTTCGACCTGACAGTGATTTTCAACTCCCAGGATCACGACCTGGCCGAGGGTGGCCTGGCTCACGAAGGCCCGACTGCCAGCTTCCTTGGCCTGCCAGGCATCCCGGAAAGCGCCGAAACCGTCGCCCTGGCCCGGGATCTGCTGCTGGTTGAGCAGACCGGCGTGCGCGCACACTTCAGCCAGCTCACCAGCGCACGCGGCGTAGAGCTGATCGCCCAGGCCCAGGCCCGGGGCCTGAAGGTGACCGCGGATGTCGCCCTATACCAACTGATCCTGACCGACGAAGCCCTGATCGACTTCAGCAGCCTGTATCACGTCCAGCCGCCGCTGCGCACCCGCGCCGACCGCGACGGCCTGCGCGCAGCGGTGAAATCCGGCGTGATCTCGGCCATCTCCAGTCATCACCAACCCCATGAGCGTGACGCCAAACTGGCACCGTTCGGCGCGACCGAGCCGGGCATCAGCAGCGTTGAACTGCTGCTGCCACTGGCAATGACTCTGGTCGAAGACGGCTTGCTGGACCTGCCAACCCTGCTCAAGCGCCTGAGCGCCGGCCCTGCCGAGGCCTTGCGCCTGCCGGCAGGCAAACTGGCAGTAGGTGGCGCGGCGGACATCGTGCTGTTCGACCCCACGGCCTCGACCGTGGCGGGTGAAACCTGGCTGTCCAAGGGCGAAAACTGCCCGTTCATTGGCCACAGCTTGCCGGGTGTGGTGCGTTACACCCTGGTGGATGGGCGGATCAGCCACCAGGCGTAACTCCGCGTCGCTCCAATCGCGGGCAAGCCCGCCCCCACAGGATTGAGATGATCCCTGTGGGAGCGGGCTTGCCCCGGGCGGCGTTCCGACGATGGCGTCTTAGAAGGCGCCTCTGTTCTGCGTATTGCGAACAGAGACCTGATCATTAAGCATCCAGACGTCATACACCCCTCCTCCCCCCTCCTCCGTCCTCCACTGCCTCTCCCCTAACAGCACATCCGCATCAAGTACATCTCTACAAGCGATGGCGAATAAACCTATCCAATGAACAGAAATTTCTGACTCTTCATCATTTGTGCGAAAAGAACTTCGCAATACACAGAAACATCCTACAAAGTTATTGAATGCAGGTTCAATGCCTATCATCTAGCATAAAAACAGCACAAGGAAACCTCACTACAAACACCATGAACACAAAGGCACTAACAAGGAGCAATACATGAAAAATGGACTTACTCTACCTCCTATCGTGACGAAAGGAACAACGGGGAACTCAGGCGGCTTTACAGTTAATCCTGGGTTTACCTGGGGAACCTATGGGACTGCAGATTGGCAGGGCGCAGGTGAAGCCATCATCACCAACGACGGGCAAACTTACTCTCTGCCACTATGCGATGGCCCCGCCATCTCCTCAGCCGAAATGGACATGTTCCATGATTGGCTCGAAATGAAAAGTGGTATAAAAGCCTTTACTTATGAACTACAAATGGTAGGCAGAGCAATTAACAACGACGCCTTCGGCGCCATTCAAGACCTTTGGAAAATCACGGAGAGTGACAACTACCTACTAAACAGCTCTTCGATCGTCACTCACGCCTATTTCAAGAACAAACTCGTAAATTTCAGTCTTGCCGACACCTTCGCAGCGCAACAAAAACTAAGCAACCTAGACGCCCTGATCAAAGTAGCATCGACAAGTCTGTACAACATCAAGTATGAAACACAAACAACCGAGTTATCAGGGGGAACATTTAGCCCTGTCAAAGCATTTGCTCACTACCTGTGGGGAAATGGAGAGAAGCTGCGAGTCGATATAAACAACATAGGCCTCAACGTACAGGCGAATGAAATTCCGCTGCTCGCCAACACCATAGCCAGCACCAGAGAATCCGGAAGGTATTATTTATCTGATCCAAAAGTACCTTACGCCACTGCTGACGACAGCAAAGCCACAGGATATTATCTAGGACGAATAACATTGAAAATTGAAGGAGAATTTACAAGAGAAGTAAGCGGATCATGGGCTTTTGATGGAACTGCAAAAGCTTATACGGACACATACGACTTTGACAAAAGTAACAGATCAACACTACTCGAAGCGTTAACCACAGCAGGCAGAGCATTCTCAGGAACGAAATATGAAATCGATATAACGGGAGAACAAAAAATAAGACTAACCGGAACTGGCTTTCAGCCGGACCTGCATTAGATTAGTCCGCTAGGATTTTAAACTACATACTGCATTCAGGAAGAGCCAACATGAAGACTCTCTACAAGCACCTAAACTACATCTATCCAGTGCTTTTAGCGATCACCTCCAGTGTAGCAATATTTATTTTAGCAAATAATTTGAGCGCAGGCATTTACAACATAGATCGAGATTCAATTGGAATACCAATAGGTGCAATCCTGATTGCAGGCTTAATATTACTTACACTTCATCTAATGCAAATACTCTTATACAAAAAAGCCCGCACACACCGCACGAACGGAGCCTTAATAAAAGCATCAGCGCTGATAGCTGCATTTGCATCACTTGCGATTCTCGCTGACAGCATAAATTACTGGGCTACTCCAAACCACCTCATCATTTCAACCTTATACAGCATCAGTACAATTGCATTTGCAACACTTCAACTTCAACTGCTAAAAGTATTTCAATAGTCATTCACAGGCTATGACTCAAGCAGACGAATAGCAGGATCAGTCACCAGGCGTAACACCCTGTGGCGAGGGGCTTGCCCCCTCGCCACATTTAATCAACGACTCTGCGCATTACGCAGCGACACCTGGTCATTCAACGTCCAGAAGTCATACAGCACCCCGAGAAAGAACAACCCGCCCGTCAGCAAGTACAGCAACCCACTGATCCATTTCCCCTGATACATCCGATGCACACCGAACACCCCGAGAAACGTCAGCAGGATCCACGCCACGTTGTATTCGATGGGACCCGCGGTAAACCGCAGGTCAGCCTCGCGATCCATCGCCGGGATCAGGAAAAGGTCGATCAGCCAACCGATCCCCAGCAAGCCCAAGGTGAAGAACCAGATCGTCCCGGTCACCGGCCTGCCGTAATAGAAGCGGTGAGCGCCGGTAAAACCGAAAATCCACAGCAGGTAACCGATCACTTTGCTGTGGGTGTCTTGCTGCTGAACAGCCTGTTGATAGGGGTTCATGAATGACCTCGATTCACACGATAGATAAATATTCTTTAATTCTTTGTGACTTTTTTACAGGCACCCGACGTATGGCAAATGCTACCTTCACTCCCGTCAAAGCCTTGTAACACCGGACTTCTGTCCGACAATTGCGCCATTTTGCCGCTTTTTTGCCACCATTGTCCCCCAGGTTGAATCGACCAACGGCCTCGGAAGCGACAAAAAAGCTGTTATAAAGTTGCGCGCTAACCTATTAAGAGCCTTGCCTAATGCGTTCATTTTTCAAGACATGGCTAACCATTTGCCTTTTGATGCCACTGGCCGCCCACGCCACCAATCGTGAGCAACGTCTTCCAAACGTTAATGGTTACACCCCAAAATCCCATGCCTCTGCTCCTTCGAGCAAAGACAAAAAATCCGCTAAATATGCTCCAAGCCTGGCCAACAGCAAAAGCGGCCTGGTTCCACCGATGGGCACCAAGGAAAGCAGCGACGTGCTGAGCCGCGCCGTGAACGTCCTTGGCACTCCCTATCGTTGGGGCGGCAGCAGCCCAAGCAAAGGTTTCGATTGCAGCGGCCTGGTGAAATACGCGTTCAACGACGCCACGTTCGACCTGCCACGCACCTCCAACGCCATGGCCAGTGGTCATGGGGAGAAAGTCGATCGCAACGACCTGAAGCCGGGCGACCTGATTTTCTTCAACATCAAGAGCCGTCGGGTCAATCACGTTGCCATTTACCTGGGCAACGACCGTTTCATCCACGCGCCACGTCGCGGCAAGTCGGTGTCCATCGACACCTTGAAGAAACCGTACTGGGAAAACCACTACGTGGTTGCCAAGCGGGTTCTGCCGAAAGAACAGAATGCGTTGCGGGTTGTTCAGCGCTGATTTCAGTGCCCTGAATCTGCATCGAGCATGATGGCCCCATCGCGAGCAAGCTCGCTCCCACAGGATTAATGCGGTCCATGTGGGAGCGGGCTTGCTCGCGAAGAGGCCCTTGAAAGAACCACAAATCCTCCTCAAAAGCCATCCGGCGACCGCGCCTTCTCCCGCGCATGGTCGCGACTGACCAACCCCTTGGTCACCAGGTCCTTCAAGCTCATATCCAGCGTCTGCATCCCCAACGACCCTCCCGACTGAATCGCCGAATACATCTGCGCCACCTTGTCCTCGCGGATCAGGTTGCGGATTGCCGATGTCCCCAGCATGATCTCGTGGGCCGCGATGCGTCCGCCGCCGATTTTCTTCACCAGGGTTTGGGACACCACCGCCAGCAGCGACTCGGAAAGCATCGAGCGCACCATCGACTTCTCGTCCCCCGGAAACACGTCGACTACCCGGTCGATGGTTTTCGCCGCTGACGTGGTGTGCAGCGTGCCGAACACCAGATGGCCGGTTTCGGCCGCGGTCAATGCCAGGCGAATGGTCTCCAGGTCGCGCATCTCCCCCACCAGGATCACATCCGGGTCTTCCCGCAGCGCCGAACGCAAGGCGGTGGCGAAACTACGGGTATCGCGGTGGACTTCACGCTGATTGATCAGGCATTTGCGCGACTCGTGAACGAACTCGATGGGGTCCTCGATGGTGAGGATGTGGTGATGACGATGGGTATTGAGGTAATCGATCATCGCCGCGAGCGTGGTGGATTTTCCGGAACCGGTCGGGCCGGTCACCAGCACCAGGCCACGGGGAGCGTCGGTCATCTTGTGGAACACGTCGCCCATGCCCAGTTCGTCCATGCTCTGCACTTTTGACGGGATTGTGCGAAACACGGCACCCGCGCCACGGTTCTGGTTGAACACATTGACCCGAAAGCGCGCCACGCCGGGCACGTCGAAGGAAAAGTCGGTTTCCAGATGCTTTTCGAATTCCACCCGCTGGGCGTCATTCATGACGGCATGGATCAGCGTCTGCACCTGTTGGTGATCCAGGGCCGGCAGATTGATGCGCCGCACATCACCGTCAACGCGAATCATCGGCGGCAGGCCGGCAGACAGGTGCAGATCGGATGCGCCCTGTTTGGCGCTGAATGCCAGCAGTTCGGTGATATCCATAGCGTCTCTCAATTCCAGTAGAATGCCGCGAACCTTCAGACCGCTGGCGCCTCTTGATGTCCACCATAGCAGACAACATTCTCGAAGTTAGTTCGCGCATAAACGCCGCAACACTCGCCGCCAACCGCGCCGAAAACAGTGTCCGGTTGCTGGCCGTGAGCAAGACCAAACCCGCTCAAGACCTGCGTGAAGCCTACGCCGCCGGCCTGCGCGACTTTGGCGAGAACTACCTGCAGGAAGCGCTGGGCAAGCAAGTCGAACTGGCCGACCTGCCCTTGATCTGGCACTTCATCGGCCCCATTCAATCGAACAAGACTCGTGCTATCGCCGAGCACTTCGACTGGGTGCATTCCGTGGATCGTCTGAAAGTCGCACAACGCCTGTCCGAACAACGTCCCGCCGATTTGCCACCCCTGAACATCTGCATTCAGGTCAATGTCAGCGGTGAAGCCAGCAAATCCGGCTGCACCCCGGCCGACCTGCCGGCCCTGGCCAACGCCATCAGCAACCTGCCGTGCCTGAAACTGCGCGGGTTGATGGCAATCCCCGAGCCGACTGAAGATCGCGCCGCCCAGGATGCCGCTTTCGCTGCCGTACAAAGCCTGCAAGCCAGCCTGAACCTGCCACTCGACACACTTTCCATGGGCATGAGCCACGACCTTGAGTCAGCCATCGCCCAAGGCGCCACCTGGGTCCGTATTGGTACGGCCCTGTTTGGCGCCCGCGACTACGGCCAGCCGTAAACATGGCTGACACACTTCTGAATAAGGACCTGACATGAGCAAGACACGTATTGCCTTTATCGGTGCCGGCAACATGGCCGCCAGCCTGATCGGCGGCCTGCGGGCCAAAGGTCTGGAAGCCGCACAGATCCGCGCCAGCGATCCGGGCGAAGAAACCCGCGCCCGCGTGAGCGCTGAACACGGCATCGAAACCTTTGCCGACAACGCCCAGGCCATCGATGGCGCAGACGTCGTCGTGCTGGCGGTCAAGCCGCAGGCGATGAAAGCCGTGTGCGAAGCTCTGCGCCCAAGCCTCAAGCCCAATCAACTGGTGGTGTCGATTGCCGCGGGCATCACCTGCGCCAGCATGAACAACTGGCTCGGCGCCCAGCCAATCGTGCGTTGCATGCCTAACACCCCAGCGCTGGTGCGTCAGGGCGCGAGCGGCCTGTTCGCAACAGCCGAAGTGTCCGCCGAACAGCGTCAGCAGGCCCAGGAGCTGTTGTCAGCGGTCGGTATCGCCCTATGGCTGAATGAAGAGCAGCAACTGGATACCGTCACCGCCGTTTCCGGCTCGGGCCCGGCGTATTTCTTCCTGCTGATCGAAGCCATGACGGCCGCCGGGGTGAAACTCGGCCTGCCGGCGGACATCGCCGCGCAACTGACCCTGCAAACCGCCCTGGGCGCCGCACACATGGCGGTCTCCAGCGACGTCGACGCCGCCGAGTTGCGCCGCCGTGTCACTTCGCCCGCGGGCACCACGGAAGCTGCAATCAAGTCGTTCCAGGCCAATGGCTTCGAAGCCCTGGTCGAAAAGGCACTCGGCGCTGCCGCGCATCGCTCGGCCGAGATGGCCGAACAACTGGGTCAATAAGGAGCTTTTCATGATTGGATTGAACACCGCAGCGGTCTACGTGCTGCAAACCCTCGGCAGCCTGTACCTGCTGATCGTGCTGATGCGCTTCGTACTGCAACTGGTGCGGGCGAACTTCTACAACCCGATCTGCCAGTTCATCGTCAAGGCCACTCAGCCACTGCTCAAGCCGCTGCGCCGGATCATCCCGAGCGTGTTCGGTCTGGACATGTCCTCGCTGGTGCTGGCGATCCTGGTGCAACTGGCGCTGATGGCCCTGACCCTGCTGCTGACCTACGGCACCACCGGCAACCCGCTGCAACTGCTGATCTGGTCGATCATCGGCGTGACCGCGCTGTTCATGAAGATTTTCTTCTTCGCCCTGATCATCAGCGTGATCCTGTCCTGGGTCGCCCCGGGCAGCCATAACCCGGGCGCCGAACTGGTGAACGACGTCTGCGAGCCGGCCCTGGCGCCGTTCCGCAAGTTCCTGCCGAACCTGGGCGGCCTGGATCTGTCGCCGATCTTTGCGTTCCTGGCACTCAAGCTGATCGACATGCTGGTGATCAACAACCTCGCCGCCATGACCATGATGCCGGAAATCCTCCGCGTGTTGATCTGACCCGGTGAGCTACTTTCGCTGGGACGGTGACGACCTGATTCTGGAGTGCCACCTGCAACCGGCAGCCCGCAGTGATGATTTCTGCGGGCTGCACGGCGATCGCCTGAAGATCCGCCTGACCGCGCCGCCGGTCGAGGGCAAGGCCAACGCGTATCTGATGGCGTTTCTGGCCAAGGCCTTTGGCGTGTCCAAGAGCCAGGTCAGCCTGATCAGCGGCGAGTTGAACCGGCAGAAACGGGTGCGAATCTGCTCGCCGAAGAAGTTGCCGGATTTGCCTGATCTGGTGCGTCCAGTCTGATCCACTGAGTTGCCTCATTCGCGAGCAAGCCCGCTCCCACAGGGGAACGCATTCCAATGTGGGAGCGGGCTTGCTCGCGAATGGCGCACCTCGGTCTTACTGAATGAAATCAGGCCCGGCCTTTGCTTGCCGCTAACCCCAGCGGTCTTTAGACTTACGCCTCATTTCAATGAGAGCAGGGTCGATGCCAGCTGCCTTTCCCCCCGATTCTGTTGGTCTGGTGACGCCGCAAGTGGCGCACTTCAGCGAACCCCTGGCGTTGGCCTGCGGCCGTTCGCTCCCGGCCTATGACCTGATTTACGAAACCTACGGCACGCTCAACGCCACGGCGAGCAACGCCGTGCTGATCTGCCACGCCCTGTCCGGTCACCACCACGCCGCCGGCTACCACAGCGCCGACGACCGCAAACCCGGTTGGTGGGACAGCTGCATCGGCCCCGGCAAGCCGATCGACACCAGTAAGTTCTTCGTGGTCAGCCTGAACAACCTCGGCGGCTGCAACGGTTCCACCGGCCCGAGCAGTATCAACCCGGAGACTGGCAAGCCGTTCGGTGCCGACTTTCCGGTATTGACCGTGGAAGACTGGGTGCACAGTCAGGCGCGCCTGGCCGATCGTCTCGGTATCGCCCAGTTCGCGGCCGTGATCGGCGGCAGCCTCGGCGGCATGCAGGCGATGCAATGGAGCATCACCTACCCTGACCGCATCCGTCACTGCCTGGCCATCGCCTCGGCGCCCAAGCTGTCGGCACAGAACATCGCGTTCAACGAAGTGGCGCGCCAGGCGATCCTCACCGACCCTGAATTCCACGGCGGTTCGTTCCAGGAACACAACGTGATCCCCAAGCGCGGCCTGATGCTGGCGCGGATGGTCGGGCACATCACCTACCTGTCCGACGACTCCATGGGCGAGAAATTCGGCCGCGGGCTCAAGAGCGAGAAGCTCAACTACGACTTCCACAGCGTCGAGTTCCAGGTCGAAAGCTACCTGCGCTATCAGGGTGAAGAGTTCTCCGGGCGCTTCGATGCCAACACGTACCTGTTGATGACCAAAGCGCTCGATTACTTTGATCCGGCAGCGAACTTCGACGATAACCTGGCGAAAACCTTTGAAGGTGCCAAAGCCAAGTTCTGCGTGATGTCGTTCACCACCGATTGGCGCTTCTCCCCTGCCCGCTCGCGGGAACTGGTGGACGCGCTGATGGCCGCGCGCAAGGACGTCTGCTACCTCGAGATCGACGCTCCGCAAGGCCACGACGCCTTCCTGATTCCGATCCCGCGCTATCTGCAGGCATTCGGCAATTACATGAACCGCATTACGTTGTGAGAAAGCCATGAGAGCTGATCTGGAAATCATCCAGGAATGGATCCCCGCCGGCAGCCGCGTGCTCGACCTCGGGTGCGGCGATGGCGAGCTGCTGACCTGGCTGCGCGATAACAAGCAAGTCACCGGTTATGGCCTGGAAAACGACGCCGACAACATCGCCGAGTGCGTGGCCAAGGGCATCAACGTCATCGAACAGGACCTGGACAAGGGCCTTGGCAACTTTGCCAGCAACAGTTTCGATGTCGTGGTCATGACCCAGGCGCTGCAAGCCGTGCACTACCCGGACAGGATCCTCGAGGAAATGCTGCGCGTCGGCCGTCAGTGCATCATCACTTTCCCGAACTTCGGTCACTGGCGCTGCCGCTGGTACCTGGCGAGCAAGGGCCGTATGCCGGTTTCCGAGTTCCTGCCGTACACCTGGTACAACACGCCGAACATTCACTTCTGCACCTTCGCGGACTTTGAAGCCTTGTGTCGCGAACGTGAGGCGAAGGTCATTGATCGGCTTGCCGTGGATCAACAGCATCGGCACGGGTGGGCCAGCAAGCTATGGCCTAATCTGTTAGGTGAGATCGGCATCTACCGGGTCAGCAGCCCGGGACTTGCCGACCACAAGGTCGCAGTCTGATCCACACTATTTCAAGGAGAACGATCATGGGTCGTCTAGCGTTGCTTCTACTCACTGCCTGCCTGAGCATCACCGCAATGGCCGCCGACGCCATCAAGAGCGAACGCAAGGAAACCTTCGGCGACGTGACGGTGCACTACAACACCTTCAACTCCACCTACCTGCTACCGGACGTTGCCAAGGCCGCCCAGCTGACCCGCAGCAAGGATCAGGGCGTGATCAACATTTCGGTGATCAAGGCCGGCACGCCGATGACGGCCGAGGTCAGCGGCACCGTCAAAGACCTGACCAGCCAAAGCTACACACTGAACTTCAAACAGGTCACCGAGCAAGGAGCGATCTACTACATCGCCCAATACCCGGTACCCCAGCAGGAAATCCGCACCTTCAACATCAAGGTGCAGACCGGCGACAAGATCAACACCATCAATTTCAACCAAGAGCTCTTCCCTGGCCAATGATCAACTTCACGCAACTCGTATTGGCCAGCCATAACGCCGGCAAACTCAAGGAACTCCAAGCCATGCTCGGCGAGTCGGTGCATCTGCGCTCGATCGGCGAGTTCAGCAGCGTCGAACCTGAAGAGACTGGTTTGTCGTTCGTCGAAAACGCCATCCTCAAGGCCCGCAATGCCGCGCGCATCTCCGGCCTGCCGGCGCTGGCCGACGATTCCGGGCTGGCGGTGGACTTCCTTGGCGGTGCGCCGGGTATCTACTCGGCGCGTTATGCCGACGGCAAGGGCGATGCGGCGAACAACGCCAAGCTGCTCGACGTGCTGAAAGACGTACCTGAAGCCGAACGTGGTGCGCAGTTCGTGTGCGTGCTGGCATTGGTACGCCACGCCGATGATCCGTTGCCGATTCTCTGTGAAGGTTTGTGGCACGGGCGAATCCTGACCCAGGCCAGCGGCGAGCACGGCTTTGGCTACGACCCGCTGTTCTGGGTGCCGGAGCGCAATTGCTCCAGCGCCGAGCTGGGTCCTGGCGACAAGAACCAGATCAGCCACCGCGCCCGTGCAATGGATCTGCTGCGCCAGCGTCTGGGCTTGAAATGACCCGTGAATCCTCCGCGTCGCCGCTGATCTTCGGCGGCGACGCTCAATCGCCTCGGGCAGCCCTGCCTGTGCTGCCGCCGCTGGCGCTGTATATCCATATCCCGTGGTGCGTGCGCAAATGCCCTTATTGCGACTTCAACTCCCACACCGCCAGCCCCGTGCTGCCGGAAGAAGAGTACGTCGACGCATTGCTGGCCGATCTCGATCAGGACCTGCACGCCGTTTATGGTCGTGAGCTGAGCTCGATTTTCTTTGGTGGCGGCACGCCAAGCCTGTTCAGCGCTGATTCGCTGGGTCGCCTGCTCAAAGGTGTCGAACAGCGCATCCCGTTTGCCAGCGACATCGAAATCACACTGGAAGCCAATCCAGGGACGTTCGAGCAAGACAAGTTCGTGGCGTACCGGAAACTGGGGATCAATCGCCTGTCGATTGGCATCCAGAGCTTTCAGCAAGAAAAGCTCGAAGCCCTGGGGCGGATTCATAATGGTGACGAAGCCGTACGCGCTGCCGGTATGGCGCGGCAGGCCGGGTTCGACAACTTCAATCTGGACTTGATGCATGGCTTGCCGAATCAGTCCCTGGACGATGCCTTGGCCGACCTGCGCACAGCCATCGCCCTGAAACCGACACACCTGTCGTGGTATCAACTGACCCTGGAACCGAACACCGTGTTCTGGAACCAGCCGCCGACACTGCCGGAAGACGATACGCTGTGGGACATTCAGGAAGCCGGGCAAGCGCTGCTGGCCGAACACGGTTACGCGCAATACGAAGTCTCGGCCTATGCCCTGCCCGGTCGCCCGGCGCGCCACAACCTCAATTACTGGAGTTTTGGCGACTTCATCGGCATCGGTGCCGGCGCCCATGGCAAGCTCAGCCACCCGGACGGGCGCATCATTCGCACCTGGAAAACCCGACTGCCGAAGGATTACCTGAATCCGGCGAAAAGCTTTAAGGCCGGCGAGAAAGCGCTGGGTAACGATGAAATGCCGTTCGAATTCCTGATGAACGCGCTGCGCCTGACTGACGGCGTCGAATCGCGGCTGTACCCGGAACGTACCGGCATGACGCTGGAAAGCCTTGCTGAAGGCCGCCGTGAAGCCGAACAAAGCGGCCTGTTGCAGGTCGAACCGTCACGTCTGGTAGCTACCGAGCGCGGACAACTCTTCCTCAACGACTTGCTGCAGAAATTTCTGACATAAGGAAATCGAATGGATTTGGTACTCGACCTGCTTGCCACCGTGTCTCGCTGGAGCCGCAGCAACCTCTCGGAAATCGCCCTGGCCCTGGTGGGCTGCCTGCTGGTGCTGTTTGGTGCGGATTTCAAAGGCTGGGTCGAGCAGCGCCTGGGCAGCATCGCCGGCGCCTTGCGCGTACCGCTGATGTCCCTGCTGTGCCTGATCGGCAGCGGCGCGGCGCTGATCTACGCCACGCCGTGGGTCGTGCGCGGCTTGAGCCAGTTCAACAACTACAGCCTGGCGCCGGTGTTGCTGGTGGTGCTGGTGTTGATTGGCGTAGTAGCCGACCGCCGCTGATTTAAGCCACACCCTAAAACAACTGTGGGAGCGGGCTTGCTCGCGAAAGCGGTGTATCAGACAACATTAATGTCGACTGACACGACGCCTTCGCGAGCAAGCCCGCTCCCACAGTTTGTATTGGGTGATGCTTAGGACTGCTTCTCGAACTTCAAATCCCAAACGCCATGCCCAAGACGTTCGCCACGGCGTTCGAACTTGGTGATCGGCCGCTCGGCCGGGCGTGGCACGCACTTGCCGTCTTCAGCCAGGTTGCGGTAACCCGGCGCAACATTCATCACTTCCAGCATGTACTCAGCGTACGGTTCCCAGTCAGTGGCCATGTGCAGAATGCCGCCGACTTTCAACTTGCTGCGCACCAGCTCAGCGAAGGACGCCTGAACAATACGACGCTTGTGGTGACGGCTCTTGTGCCACGGATCCGGGAAAAACAGCATCAGGCGATCGAGGCTGTTATCGGCCACGCAGCGGTTGAGTACTTCGATCGCATCGCAATCGTAGACCCGCAGGTTGGTCAGACCTTGCGTCAGCACGCCATTGAGCAGCGCGCCGACACCCGGACGGTGAACCTCGACGCCGATGAAATCCTGATCCGGCGCAGCCGCTGCCATTTCCAGCAGCGAATGGCCCATGCCGAAACCGATTTCCAGCGAGCGCGGTGCCGAGCGACCGAACACCTGGTCGAAATCCACCGGCGCGTCGGCCAGCGGCAGCACGAACAGCGGAGTGCCCTGCTCCAGGCCCTTTTGCTGGCCTTCGGTCATGCGCCCGGCGCGCATCACGAAACTCTTGATGCGGCGGTGTTGGCGCTCGTCGCCTTCTTCCGTCTGGATTGGCGTGTCGTTCGATTCAGTCATCAATGGCTCTTACTTGATCAGACCATCCAGCGGCGAAGAGGCGCTGGCATAGAGTTTTTTCGGCATGCGGCCGGCGAGGTAGGCCAGGCGGCCTGCGACGATCGCATGTTTCATGGCTTCAGCCATCATGACCGGCTGCTGGGCATGGGCGATGGCCGAGTTCATCAGCACTGCATCACAGCCCAGCTCCATGGCGATGGTGGCGTCGGAAGCAGTACCGACACCAGCATCCACCAGCACCGGGATTTTGGCTTCTTCGAGGATGATCTGCAGGTTGTACGGATTGCAGATCCCCAGACCGGAGCCGATCAGACCGGCCAGCGGCATCACCGCGATACAGCCGATTTCCGCCAACTGACGGGCGATGATCGGATCATCACTGGTGTAGACCATCACGTCGAAGCCTTCCTTGACCAGCGTTTCGGCGGCCTTGAGGGTTTCGATCACGTTGGGGAACAGGGTTTTCTGGTCGGCCAGCACTTCCAGCTTCACCAGGTTGTGGCCATCGAGCAGCTCACGGGCCAGGCGGCAGGTGCGCACGGCTTCGATGGCGTCGTAGCAACCGGCGGTGTTCGGCAGGAAGGTGTAGCGATCCGGCGACAGCACTTCGAGCAGGTTCGGCTCGCCCTCGATCTGGCCAAGGTTGGTGCGGCGCACGGCGAAAGTGACGATCTCGGCACCCGAGGCTTCGATGGCCAGGCGGGTTTCTTCCATGTCACGGTACTTGCCGGTACCGACCAGCAAACGCGACTGGTAAGTACGACCGGCCAGGACGAAAGGCTTGTCGCTGCGAACGATGCTCATGGGAAATCCTCTGTAGGGGTGAGGTACTTGCAGAATTCTGTGGCCACTGGGCCGAGGCTGCTAGCCGCCGCCGATGGCGTGCACCACTTCGACGTTGTCGCCGTCATTCAACGTGGTGTCTGCGTGCTGACTGCGCGGGACGATATCCAGATTGAGTTCGACCGCCACCCGGCGTCCGGTCAGGTCCAGACGGGTCAGCAGGGCCGCAACGGTTTCACCGTCGGGCAGTTCAAGGGATTCGCCGTTCAACTGAATGCGCATGCCGGATGCCGCCATCATTTTTAGGGGCAGGCATTCTAGCCCGATCAGTCAGGCCGACCCAAGCCATTCGTCATGAAATGGACCGTTAAGTCAGCTCAGGCGCCAGGCGGCAAGTCCGAGGCAAAACCAGCCCACCAGGAAGGCCAGGCCACCGAACGGGGTGATGATGCCGAGCTTGCTGATGCCCGTCAGCGTCAATACATACAGGCTGCCGGAAAACAGCAGGATACCGATGGAAAACGACGCAGCGGCCCAGGTGGCGAGTCGACCGGGAATTTGCGTGGCCAGCGCTGCGACACCGAGCAACGCCAGGGCATGCACCAGTTGATAGGTGACGCCGGTGTGGAAGATCGCCAGGTACTCGGCGCTCAGGCGGCTCTTCAGGCCATGGGCGGCAAAGGCCCCGAGGCCGACACCGGTGAAGCCGAAAAAAGCGGCCAGCATCAGAAAGCCACGCAGCATGCAGAACTCCAGTCAGTTTCGATCCAAAGGGTCTGTATAATGGCCCGCTCAACGGGTTCGGCCAAGCCATCTCTATGCTGCGTATCTATTTCCGTCATTTCTCCAAGGCCGCGCTCTGGTTCATGGGTGGCAGCGTATTGCTGGTGCTGATCTTTCGCGTGGTGCCGCCACCGGGGACGACGCTGATGGTCGAGCGCAAGATCGAGTCCTGGTTTGACGGCGAACCCATCGACCTGCAACGGACCTGGAAACCCTGGGACGAGATCTCCGACGACCTGAAAGTCGCGGTGATTGCCGGCGAAGACCAGAAATTCCCGGAGCACTGGGGCTTCGATATCGGCGCGATTCAGGCGGCGTTTGCCCATAACGAGCGCGGCGGTTCGATCCGTGGCGCCAGCACCCTCAGCCAGCAAGTCTCGAAAAACCTGTTCCTGTGGTCTGGCCGCAGCTGGCTGCGCAAAGGCCTGGAAGCCTGGTTCACCGGACTGATCGAAGTGCTCTGGCCCAAGCAGCGGATTCTTGAGGTGTACCTCAACAGTGTCGAATGGGATGACGGTGTGTTTGGCGCTGAAGCGGCGGCTCGGCATCACTTTGGCGTGAGTGCCAAAGGCCTCAGCCGCCAACAATCGAGCTTGCTGGCGGCCGTTCTGCCCAACCCGCGAGTATGGAGCGCGAGCCATCCGACCGCTTACGTGGCGCGACGTGCAGGCTGGATTCGGCGCCAGATGAGCCAACTGGGTGGCGACAGCTATCTGGTCGGGCTGAACGATTCGCGCCGGGCGCCTTGGGCCGAATAACCGATCACCATTTATTGAAACACTGAAGATCCCTGTGGGAGAGCTTGCTCGCGATAGCGGTGGGTCATTCAACATTGATATCGACTGAACCGACGCCATCGCGAGCAAGCTCGCTCCCACAGGGTCCATCGCAAGCCGACCATCAGACACAAACAAAAACGCCCCAATCAATGATCGGGGCGTTTTCTATTACCTGCCCACCAGTTACGCAGCGATCGACACCTTGAGCTTGTTCATCGCGCTCTTCTCGAGTTGACGAATACGCTCGGCCGACACGTTGTACTTCTGCGCCAGGTCGTGCAGCGTGGCTTTTTCTTCCGCCAGCCAGCGCTGGTAGAGGATGTCACGGCTGCGGTCGTCCAGCACTTCCAGCGCTTCGTGCAGGTTGTGGTTGGAGTTGTCGCTCCAGTCGGCATCTTCCAGTTGACGGGCCGGGTCGTACCGGTGGTCTTCCAGATAGTTGGCCGGCGACTGGAAAGCACTGTCGTCGTCCGCTTCGGCAGCCGGGTCGAAGGCCATGTCATGGCCAGTCAGGCGGCTTTCCATCTCGCGCACTTCCCGAGGCTCTACACCGAGGCTTTCCGCCACACGGTGGACTTCCTCGTTGTTCAGCCAGGCCAGACGCTTCTTCTGGCTGCGCAGGTTGAAGAACAACTTGCGCTGGGCCTTGGTGGTCGCGACTTTCACGATGCGCCAGTTGCGCAGGATGAACTCGTGGATTTCCGCCTTGATCCAGTGCACGGCAAAGGACACCAGGCGCACGCCCATTTCCGGGTTGAAGCGCTTCACGGCCTTCATCAAGCCGACGTTGCCTTCCTGGATCAGGTCAGCCTGGGCCAGGCCGTAGCCGGAATAGCTACGGGCGATATGTACGACAAAACGCAGGTGGGCGAGCACCATCTGCCGAGCCGCCCCCAAATCCTGCTCATAATAGAGACTCTCGGCCAGTTCACGCTCCTGCTCCGGCGACAGCAATGGAATGCTGTTGACGGTGTGCACATAGGCCTCCAGGTTCGCACCCGGGACCAGAGCATATGCAGGTTGCAAAGAATTGGTCATACGAAAAAACCTCCGACTTACAAACTCGTGCAGTTCAGCACTGCGAAAATTGACCGGAAACCGAAAGACAAGTTCCCTAAAACCCAAAAACGCTGAAAGGTCAATACGAGCAAAATGATACTACTTAGGCGCAAGCTCCCTCAGGTGGCGTGCGACTGCAATCCATGCACCGATATACCCCAACAGCACCGCGCCAAGCAAGAGAGACAGACCGTCGGCAACTGGCACTCCAGCCAGCGCAAAATCACTGCCGTACAAACCGGCCAGCCCCACCACCGCGTCGTTCAGCCAATCAAGGCCGAACGCCAGTACGCCCCAGGACAGAATCCCCGCACCGAAGCCATACAACGCGCCCATATACAGAAAGGGCCTGCGTACATAGCTGTCAGTGCCGCCGACCAGTTTAATCACTTCTATCTCTGTGCGGCGGTTTTCAATATGAAGACGAATGGTATTGCCTATCACCAAAAGTAATGCAGAAACCAGAAGCACGGTCAGACCGAAGACAAAACGGTCACCCAGCTTGAGGATGGCTGCCAGACGCTCGACCCAGACTAAATCAAGTTGCGCCTGTTGTACCTTCGGCAGCTCGGATAGTTTTTGCCTTAATGCTTCAAGGGCTGGCTTGTCGACTTCGCTCGGCGTCACCAGGACCACGCCCGGCAGCGGGTTCTCCGGCAACTCCTTGAGCGCCTCGCCCAGACCGGACTGTTGCTGGAACTCTTCCAGCGCCTGCTCCCGGCCAACATATTCGGCATCGGCGACGCCAGGCATGCCCTTGATCTGATCGCGCAGCGATTCGCCTTCGGCAGGCCTGGCCTCAAGGTCCAGATACAGGGAAATCTGCGCCGCGCGCTGCCAGGAACCGCCCAAGCGCTCGACGTTACTTAGCAAAAGTGACAGCCCCATGGGCAAACTCAGGGCTACCGCCATCACCATGCAGGTGAAAAAACTGCCGATGGGCTGCTTGCCCAGGCGGCGCAGGCTGTCCACCAGACTGGCGCGATGGCTTTCGATCCAGGCGCGGAACAACGTGGCAAAGTCCGGCCCGTCGTCATCATCGCGTTTTTTCTTTTGCGGCTGCGGATCGGCGGCCTTCGGGGCCACACGCTCGGAAACCTTGGGGCTACGTGTTGCACTCATACCGCGGCCTCCCCGTCACCGATCAATCGACCGCGTTGCAGCGTCAGCATGCGATGGCGCATACGGGCGATCAGGGCCAGGTCGTGACTGGCGATCAGCACGCTGGTACCCAGGCGATTGATGTCTTCGAACACACCCATGATCTCGGCGGCCAGGCGCGGGTCGAGGTTACCGGTCGGCTCATCCGCCAGCAGCAAGGCCGGACGATGAACGATGGCGCGGGCGATGCCGACGCGCTGCTGCTGACCGGTGGACAGGTCGCCCGGGTACAGATCGGTTTTATCCGACAGCGCCACGCGCTCCAGTGCCGAGTCCACGCGCTTGGCGATTTCGGCCTTGGACAACCCCAGGATCTGCAAAGGCAACGCGACGTTATTGAACACCGTGCGATCGAACAGCAACTGGTGATTCTGGAACACCACGCCGATCTGCCGGCGCAAGAAAGGAATCTGTGCGTTGCTGATGGTGCTCAGGTCTTGCCCGGCGAGCAGCAGCTTGCCGCTGGTCGGGCGCTCCATCGCCAGCAACAGGCGCAACAGCGTGGATTTACCGGCGCCGGAATGGCCGGTGACAAACAAGAACTCGCCACGACGGACTCGAAAGCTCAGCTCATGCAAGCCGACGTGACCGTTCGGGTAGCGCTTACCGACCTGTTCGAAACGAATCATGAACGCTCCCGCTCGGCAAACAATGCCTGGACAAAGGGTTCTGCTTCAAAGGTACGCAAATCGTCGATGCCTTCGCCGACGCCAATGTAGCGGATCGGCAGGCCGAATTGCTTGGCCAGGGCAAAAATCACCCCGCCTTTGGCGGTGCCGTCGAGCTTGGTCAGCGCCAGGCCGGTCAGTTCGACGGTCTGGTTGAATTGCTTGGCCTGGTTGATGGCGTTCTGGCCGGTGCCGGCGTCAAGCACCAACAGCACTTCGTGAGGAGCGTCGGCGTCGAGCTTGCCGATCACCCGGCGAACCTTTTTCAGCTCTTCCATCAGGTTGTCTTTGGTGTGCAGGCGGCCGGCGGTGTCGGCGATCAGCACATCAATGCCACGGGCCTTGGCGGCCTGCACGGCGTCGAAGATCACCGAGGCCGAGTCGGCGCCAGTGTGCTGCGCGATCACCGGGATCTTGTTGCGCTCACCCCAGACCTGCAATTGCTCCACCGCCGCGGCACGGAAGGTGTCGCCAGCGGCGAGCATGACTTTCTTGCCTTCCAGCTGCAGCTTCTTCGCCAGCTTGCCGATGGTAGTGGTCTTGCCGGCACCGTTGACGCCGACCACCAGAATCACGAACGGCTTGTTTTGCGAGGTGACTTTCAGCGGCTGCTCGACAGGCTTGAGCATCGCTGCCAGCTCGGCTTGCAGGGATTTGTACAGGGCATCGGCGTCGGCCAGCTCCTTGCGCGCAACCTTCTGGGTCAGACGCTGAATGATCACCGAGGTGGCTTCGACACCAACGTCGGCGGTCAGCAAACGGGTTTCGAGGTCTTCGAGCAGCTCGTCATCAATGACCTTTTTGCCCAGGAACAGGCTGGCCATGCCTTCGCCGATACTGGCGCTGGTCTTGGACAGGCCCTGCTTGAGGCGGGCGAAGAAACCGGCTTTGGTTTCTTCGGTGCGTACGGGCTCCGCCGGGGCTTCGACGGGCGCCGCGATCGGCTCAGCAATCGGAGCGGGTGCAGGCGCTTGAGCAACCGGAGCAACCGGAGCAACCGGAGCAACCGGAGCAACCGGAGCAACGAATACCGGAACCTCAGGCTGGCTGACAACGGGCACAGGCTCGACCACGACGACCGGTTCAACAATCGGTTCGACCACAGGCGCGTGAGCCGGTGCAGGCGTAAACGTTGCCGGAGCCGGAATCGGTGGCGTCACGTGAGGAGCCAAGTCATTTTCGACCAATGCCACCGGCTCCTCCGCCACGGGCAAGGTCAGCCATGGCTCGGCAGTCGGAGTCAGCGGCGCTTCGATAATTTCGCTGACAGGCTCAACAACAGATTCAGCCTGCGATTGCAGTACCGGCTCGGCAACCGGCAGAACAACCGGCGCGGGCGCTTCTTCTAATACCGGGACCGGCGTCGGCGCTGGTTCAGGAATGGCTTGTGGCTGTTCGACGACGGGTTCCTGCGGCTTTTTGCGCAGCCATCCGAACAGGCTTTTCTTCTCGCCAGCCGCAGCTGGGGTCTTCTTGTCGTCGTTGGAACCAAACATGGAGGACGGCTATCTCACGGTAGCGACGCGCCAATGGCGCCCCGGCAAATAAATATTCGATGCAGAACAGACTGTGTTTCACCCAGCTTGTTCACGCGCAACATTTTGTCGAGGTGCCAACGGCGCCTCAAAGGTCGACTAATACGAAGGACTGGAACGGCATCGTCGGCGAAAACGCAGAGTTTAGCTGACAAACTCAAAGTTTCTGCCGGTAACCCATACAACCCGCAGGCCGGTCAAAGGCCTGATAGGCGTGGCCGCCAGTAAAACGGATCAGTATCCTAGCACCCTCTCGCCCGCTGACGCTAAGAACAAGCGGGCAGCCCCAAAGGTTTGAAAACGAATGAATGCTCTTGCCCGCCGCGCCGCAGGCCTGCTGCTCAGCACAGTTTGCCTGCCCCTTTCGGCCTTGGCTGCCGACCCGCAACCCACCCACGAATTCACTCTCGACAATGGCTTGAAGGTGGTTGTACGCGAAGACCATCGTGCACCTGTTGTGGTTTCCCAGGTCTGGTACAAGGTCGGCTCCAGCTACGAGACGCCGGGCAATACCGGCCTGTCCCACGCCCTGGAACACATGATGTTCAAGGGCAGCGAGAAAGTCGGCCCCGGCGAAGCGTCACTGATCCTGCGCGACCTCGGCGCCGAAGAGAACGCCTTCACCAGCGATGACTTCACCGCGTACTACCAGGTGCTGGCCCGGGATCGCCTGGGCGTGGCTTTCGAGCTGGAGGCCGACCGCATGGCCAGCCTGCGCCTGCCGGCCGACGAGTTCGCCAAGGAAATCGAGGTCATCAAGGAAGAACGTCGCCTTCGTACCGACGACAAGCCAATGTCCAAGGCCTACGAGCGCTTCAAGGCCATGGCCTACCCGGCCAGCGGCTATCACACACCGACTATCGGCTGGATGGCCGACCTTGAGCGGATGAAAGTCGAAGAGCTGCGCCACTGGTACGAAACCTGGTACGTGCCCAACAACGCCACGCTGGTGGTGGTCGGCGATGTCACCCCGGACGAAGTCAAAACCCTGGCCCAACGCTATTTCGGCCCGATCGCCAAGCGTGATGTGCCGGCCGCGAAAAAACCGCTGGAACTGGCCGAACCGGGCGAGCGCCAGATCACTCTGCACGTGCAGACCCAACTGCCTAGCCTGATGCTGGCCTTCAACGTGCCGAGCATCGCCACCACCGACGACAAACGCCTGGTCAATGCCCTGCGGCTGATCTCGGCACTGCTTGACGGTGGCTACAGCGGACGCATCCCGACGCAACTGGAGCGCGGCGAAGAACTGGTGTCCGGCGGTTCGTCGAGTTACGACGCCTACACCCGTGGCGACAGCCTCTTCACTCTGTCGGCATCGCCAAACTCACAGAAACACAAGACCATCGCCCAAGCGCAAGCCGGTTTGTGGAAGCTGCTCGACCAACTGAAAACCACCGCGCCAACCGCTGAAGAGCTGGAACGGGTCCGCGCACAAGTCATCGCCGGCCTGGTCTTCGAGCGCGACTCGATCACCAGCCAGGCCACGGCCATCGGCCAACTGGAAACCGTCGGCCTGTCATGGAGACTGATGGACACCGAACTGGCCGACCTGGAAAGCGTCACGCCGGAAGATATCCGGAAAGCCGCCAAGCTGTATTTCACCCGCGAACGTCTCAGCGTCGCCCATGTACTGCCTCTGGAGACGACTCATGAGTGAGCGTAAACCCTCCCGCCTGGCCCTGATCGGCCTGGTCGCCGTCGCCGTTATCGGTTCCGCCGCGTTCTATCTGTCGCGCTCCGGTGAAACCAATGCCAGCGAAGCCCTGGACAAGGCCAGGGCCAGCCAGAAACTGCAATCGCTGACCGAGCTCAACGGCAAGGCACCGGAACACCGCAAGCTGGACGTGCAGACCTGGAACACCGCCGAAGGCACAAAGGTGCTGTTCGTCGAAGCCCATGAGCTGCCGATGTTCGACATGCGCCTGATCTTCGCTGCCGGCAGCAGCCAGGACGGCGATGCACCGGGCGTGGCGGTGTTGACCAACGCCATGCTCAACGAAGGCGTGGCCGGCAAAGACGTCGGTGCCATTGCCCAAGGCTTCGAAGGCCTGGGCGCCGATTTCGGCAACGGCGCGTTTAAGGACATGGCAATCGCTTCGCTGCGCAGCCTGAGTGCCAAGGACAAGCGCGAGCCGGCCCTGAAGCTGTTCGCCGAAGTCATCGGCAAGCCGACTTTCCCTGCCGATTCGCTGGCCCGCATCAAGAACCAGATGCTCGCCGGTTTCGAATACCAGAAACAGAACCCCGGCAAACTGGCGAGCCTGGAACTGATGAACCGCTTGTACGGTGATCACCCGTACGCACACGCCAGCGACGGCACGGCGAAAACCGTACCGGCGATCACCCAGGCACAGCTGCGTGCTTTCCACGAGAAAGCCTACGCAGCCGGTAACGTGGTGATCGCACTGGTCGGCGACCTGTCCCGCGCGGAAGCCGAAGCGATTGCCGCACAGGTTTCCAGTGCCTTGCCCAAAGGCCCGGACTTGCCGAAAATCGCGCAGCCCGTCGAACCCAAGGCCAGCGTCGGCCATATCGAGTTCCCGTCCAAGCAGACCAACCTGATGCTCGCGCAATTGGGCATCGACCGCGACGACCCGGACTACGCGGCGTTGTCCATGGGTAACCAGATTCTCGGTGGCGGCGGCTTCGGCACCCGCTTGATGAGCGAAGTGCGCGAGAAGCGTGGCCTGACTTACGGCGTGTATTCGGGCTTCACCCCGATGCAGGTGCGCGGCCCGTTCATGATCAACCTGCAAACCCGCGCCGAGATGAGCGAGGGCACCCTGAAACTGGTGCAGGATGTACTGGCCGACTATCTTAAAACCGGCCCGAGCGAAAAAGAGCTGGACGACGCCAAGCGCGAACTGGCCGGCAGCTTCCCGCTGTCCACCGCGAGTAACGCCGATATCGTCGGCCAGCTTGGCGCCATCGGTTTTTACAACTTGCCGTTGAGTCACCTGGAAGACTTCATGCAGCAGTCCCAGGCCTTGACCGTCGAGCAAGTCAAAGCCGCCATGAACAAACACCTGAGCACGGACAAGATGGTCATCGTCAGCGCTGGCCCGACCGTGCCGCAAAAGCCGTTACCGGCCCCTACTGATAAACCTTCCGAGCAGCCGCTCGGGGTTCCGGAGCATTAATGGCCCATCCTAAAAAACCCGCCAAAAACGTCCATAACGGCGTGAACCAGCTGCGCATCATCGGCGGCGAATGGCGCAGCCGGAAGCTGAGCTTCCCCGATGCCCCGGGCCTGCGTCCGACGCCGGACCGCGTGCGTGAAACCCTGTTCAACTGGCTCGCACCTTACGTGCCGGGCGCCAAGGTGCTCGACCCGTTCACCGGCAGCGGCGCGCTGTTCCTCGAAGCCTTGTCCCGTGGCGCGGCCATGGGCCAGGCGCTGGACGCCAGCAGTATCGCGGTATCCAGCCTGAAAGAGCACCTGGGGACGTTGCGATGCACCAACGGCCAGGTCCAGACCGCCGATGCCCTGCGCTACCTGGAAACCCAGACCGCAACGGCCTACGACCTGGTATTCCTCGATCCGCCGTTCAACCAGGACCTGCTGCCCGCCGTTTGCAAGTTGCTCGAAGAGCGCCAATGGCTGGCCGAAGATGCCTGGGTGTACACCGAAAGCGAGTCCGCGCCGTCGACCCTGGGCCTGCCGGAGAACTGGCGCCTGCACCGGGAGCAGAAATCCGGACGCGTGTATTACTCGTTGTGGCAGCGCAGCGCCTGACATTTCCGCGAGACGACTGCCCCAAACCTGGGTTGTGAGGTGCACTACATAGTTACCGCCTGACATCCTTACGGATCATCCACAGTGGTTTGCGCAATTACCTGCAAACCACTGAGGATGAACACGGATGAACATCTCCCGCAGCCTATTCGTGCTGCCCTTTATCGCCTGGCTACCGCTCATGGCCGGCGCGGCGACCCCCCCTGCGACGCAAGACTTCGTACTGGACAACGGCCTCAAGGTTGTCGTGCGCGAGGACCACCGTTCCCCCATCGTCACCGCCCAACTCTGGATCAAGGTCGGTGCAAGCTACGAACCGCCCGGCCAATCGGGCCTGTCCCACGCCCTCGAACACATGGTCTACAAGGGCAGCAGCAAGGCCTGCGCCGGAGAGTTCGCGGCGATACTGGATAAACTTGGCGCCAGCCAAAACGCATTTACCGGCACTGACTTCACTGTCTTTTACCAGACACTGCCTTCCGGCCGCACGGGCGTCGCGTTCGAAATACTCGCCGATCTGATGAGTACGGCCGAGCTGAATGCACAGGACTTCACACCGGAGCTCAAGGTCATTCAGGAGGAGCGTCGGATGTACGTTGATGATGAAATCACCGCATCGGTTCAAGAACGACTGAACAGCATCGCCCACCCGGCCAGCGGCTACCGCACCCCGACGATTGGCTGGATGCACGATCTGCAACGCATGAACGCCGTGCAATTGCAGCAGTGGTATCAGGCTTGGTATTCGCCGGACAATGTGACGCTGGTGGTCGTTGGCGATGTTGCACCTGAGCGGATCAAGGCCCTGGCACAGCAACATTTCGGCCATCTTGAGCGACGTGCGACACCCGTGGCGCCCGCACCCGTCGAGCTGGCTTCTGCCGGAGAACGGTCACTGACCCTGCACGCATCGGTAGCATCCCCGCGTTTGATCATGAGCTTCAACGCGCCCAGCCTGACCACGGCACCGGATCGTCGAACCGCCCATGCCCTGCGCCTGCTTAACATGTTACTGGCCGGATCCAGTAGCGCGCGGATCAAACAGCAACTGCAACTGAGCGAGGCGATATTCACTGAGGCCCAGTCAGAGTACGACGCCTTCAATCGCGGCGATTCGTTGCTGACCATCAGCACACAGCTCAACCCGGACAAGCTCAATGACGCTGACGAAGCCCTCGCCCGTCTGTGGCAAGTGATCGAATCACTGAAGAGCAAGGCACCGGAACCGACAGAACTGGTGCGCGTGAAAAACCTTGTGATCGCTAACACGGTTTATGCGCAGGATGATCTGGAAGGGCAGGCGCACACCTTGGGCCTGCTGGAAACCATCGGCCTGGACTGGCGGCTGGCCGATCAGGATACGGATGAGCTGAACAAGGTCACGCCCCTGGAAATTCAACAAGTCGCCAAGACGTACCTGACGCGCGAGCGCCTGAGTACCGCGAAAATCTTGCCGGAGAAAAACAATGGATAAGCTCAAAGGCCTCATCAATGGATTGATCCTGGCCGGCATGCTGTTGAGTGCACAGGCCACAGCCACTGCAACCACGGCGCCCCAGAAGCCAGTGCTGCAATCGCTCAACGAATCACAGACGTCGGCGACCCACCGCACACTGCCGATCAAAGGTTACAAAACCCTCAGTGGAACCAAGATCCTGTTCATCCGCATCCCTGGCCTACCGATGTTCGATGTCCTGGTGAGTTTTGCCGCCGGCAGCGCCCACACCCCGCATCAACCCGGCCTGGCCGCGGTCACCTATAGCCTTTTGAATGAGGGGGTAGCTGGCAAGGACATCAATGCCATACAAGCGACATTCGATAATCTGGGGGCAAGGATGAATATGGGTATCAGTCAGGACCGGACCTGGTTTTCCCTGCGTAGTCTGAGTGACGAATCACGGCGCACTCCAGCCCTGGAACTGTTTACCCAGGTACTCGGCAAGCCGCTGTTGCCGCAAGAGTCCCTGCCTGGGGTGAAATCCCAATTGCAGTATTTTCTGGACCGTGAAGATCAGTCCCATACCGCTCAAGCCCGAGAAGCCAATTTCGGCCAGATGTTTCCCGACCACGGTTATGCTCAGTCCCTCTACGGAACCCGGACAGGGCTTGCCTCAATCACCCGCACCCAGGCGCAAGACTTTCATCGCGAGGCTTATGCCGCGGGCAATGCCCAGATCACACTGGTCGGCGACCTCACCGAGGAAGAAGCCCAGCGCATCGGTGCGCAGATATCCGCGGCCCTCCCCATGGGACCGGCCACTGCCGCGATCCAGCCAGTGATCAGTCCAGCCGCTCCAAGCCCGCTGCGCGTTGAGCGACCATCGACCCAGGCTTACCTGCGCCTTGCCCAGCCAAGTGTCCTGCGGAGCAGTCCGGACTATGTCGCGCTTCAATTGGCCATGCGGATTTTCACCAACCGGCTGACAGATGAACTCCGTGAACGCCGAGGCCTGACCTACAGCGTTGGAGCCAATCTTTCTGCCCTTCAGGCACAGGGGTTGCTGATCATTCAATTGCAGACTCGACCAGAGCAGGCCGATGCCGTGCTGTCCCATATCAAGACGAAGTTCAGCGACTTTCTCGCCCAAGGGCCGACCCAAAAGGAACTCGAAGACATCCAGCAGCAACTGACCGGTAGCGCGCCGTTGAACAGCGCTACCAATGCACAGATTCTGAGACAGCTGTACGCCATCAGCGCCCACGATCTACCGCTGGACCTCGACTTTGCCACGCAAGCAGCCTTGAAGCTGAACCTTGTATCAATCAAAAACGCACTCAACCGGCATTACCACGCCGACCAATGGCGCGTTGTAATCCTTGGGCCGAAGACAGATCAACAACCGCTGCCAGAGCCTGGCGAAAGCGCAACCAATATCATGTGTCGTGCACCAGACAAGCCACGACAAAGTACAAATTGAAAGTCCACTCCGATAATCATTCACAAGGCCGATGGAACACGTCTTTACCGCATCCTTGCTCTTAAAACGTAATACATCCGAAATGGCTGGATCCGCAGTTTTTAGTTCATTGTGTGCGTGCGAAACAGCTCGCATGGACGCAATAGACTATTAATGGATGAACAAGCCAATGACTGAACGAACTCCAAAACCCACCCATGACTTCACCCTCGACAATGGCCTCAGGGTCATTGTCCGCGAGGATCACAGAACCCCTCAGGTCGGACTCACACTGGCTTTTGCCGTAGGATCCGATGACGAGCGCCCCGAAGACTTCGGGGTCACACGTGTATTACAAAATGCACTGATGCCTGACTATGAGGATTTCATCAAAGAAACCGGAGCCATTCATCTAAACCTCGGCGCCCCTGAAAGGCTGAGCGACTGTCTACTGATCGCCACCGAACACCTGGAAAGCGCTATCAAAATCCAGTCGACCATCATGACGAGCGAACTATCGGATGAATGGCTGCGCACCTGGCTGGACGAAGAACTGCTGCCTAACAAGGAAAAGTCCCTGTTCATATCCGCGATCAACTTCAGTCCGGAAATCGACGCCCTGATAAACACCGGAAACAGTTACTACAGACCTAACGAAGCGATTGCCGCCAATCTTGAACGCATGACCTTTGAACATCTCAGAAACTGGCGTCAGAGCCGGTATTGCCCCGGCAATGCATGCCTGGTGATTGTCGGCGATGTCGAGATCGAGGAGGCAAGACAATTGGTCGAGCGTCACTTCGGATCGAAAGACCAGCATGTCACCCCCTTCAGGCCCTTGATAAAAGGACCGTCAGAGCCCGGTTACCGCCAGATAACGCAACGTCTGGGAACCGAATACCCGCTGATGCTCGTCATATTCAACACACCGGGGATGGCAAACGCCCCCGATCCACAATCCGTCAGGGCACTGGAAATACTGGATTCCCTGTTTGAATCCTCGGCACGTCTGAAGTCATTCGGGAATGACAACCGCTCGACAATTATTGCGACCACCTTTCGACTCAGTCGAGCCAATAACCGATTCATCCTTGCGTTCCACTTCGAGGGTAATCCGCAGAAAGCCGAAGCCGATCTGTGGGCATTGCTGGATGACGTCAAGCGCGTGCCGTTCACTCCCGAGGAAATCGAGCCCGCCATCATGCAGGAAAGCTCCGCCCGGCAGGCACTCTATGACACCCCTATTGGACAGTCGGGCGGCATCGGCCATCTTGTTGCAACTGCTCAGCCATGGCAGTTGATCGATCTTGAGGTCGCGCAATTACGCAGCGTCACTACGCAGGATATTCAGCTGGCAGCCAACGCCTACTTCACCCGCGAACGCGCAACCGTCGCTCATGTGTTTCCCATCGAGAAAAATACCCCCGACGTAACCGGGACCCCTGCCTGATCATCAGTTCCGGAAAACCGGCCCCGGTGCTCCCACCGCACAGGGGCCGACTTTCATCGGTCGCGAATCCACCTGGTTTGTGGCAAGTTAGCAACTTGCGGCGCGCACGATACGCCCCATGAATCCCCCTACATTTCGCAAGCAGCGGTCTGCAATTGAACAGCAAGCCTCACTACACGCCGCACCCCGATTTCCGATGAAAACCTTCACCCCCGCCTTCGGCCTCGGCAATCCGCACTTGCAAACCTTGTGGGGACCGCTGTGGCGTAAAACCGTCCACATCGGCCGCGAACGCGAACGTCTTTGGCTTGAAGACGGCGACTTTCTCGACCTCGACTGGCATGGCCCGCACAGCGCCGACGCACCCTTGGTGCTGGTGTTGCACGGACTCACGGGTTCGTCGAATTCGCCTTATGTCGCCGGCATGCAAAAAGCCCTGGGTGACCGAGGCTGGGCCAGCGTTGCGCTGAACTGGCGCGGTTGTTCGGGCGAACCCAACCTGTTGCCGCGCAGCTACCATTCCGGCGCCAGCGAAGACCTGGCCGAAACCATCAGGCACTTGCGGGCCAAACGACCTCTCGCGCCACTGTATGCGGTGGGTTACTCCCTGGGCGGTAATGTCCTGCTCAAGCATTTGGGCGAAACCGGCAGCGACAGCGACCTGACGGGCGCCGTGGCGGTGTCGGTGCCGTTCCGCCTGGACCAGTGCGCCGACCGCATTGGCCAAGGTTTTTCCAAGGTTTACCAGGCGCATTTCATGCGTGAGATGGTCGCCTACATCAAGAACAAGCAGCGACAGTTCCAGCACGACGGACGCGAGGAGGGCCTGGCAGCCCTGGCGGCGCTTGGCTCGCTGGAAAACATGCGCACATTCTGGGACTTCGATGGCCGGGTTACCGCACCGCTGAACGGCTTTGTCGATGCCGAGGATTACTATCGTCGCGCCTCAAGCCGCTATTTCCTTGGCGAAATTCGTACGCCGACCTTGATGATTCAGGCCGCCGACGACCCCTTCGTGTTTCCCCACAGCCTGCCGCACGTCGATGAGTTGTCCGCTTGCACGCAATTCGAACTGCAAGCCAAGGGCGGGCATGTCGGCTTCGTCGACGGCACGCTCAGGCAACCGGGTTACTACCTGGAACGACGCGTCCCCGAGTGGCTGGCCGCCACAGGGCGCACTTGAATCATGGACGCTGACCAAGGCGAGTCAATCCACTTCTGGCAAACCCCGCCGCTGGCCAGGGTCGAGCTATTGTCCGCCCGCTACATCGATCATCGTTTCGCCCCCCACGTGCATGACGGCTATGTGATCGGCATGATCATGGCCGGCGCCCAGCGTTATCGCTATCGCGGCGCCGAACACCTGGCGGGCAGCGGCACGCTGGTGCTGATCAACCCCGATGAATTGCACACCGGCCACAAAGGCACCGAGGATGGCTGGCTTTACCGGGCGTTTTATCCGGACAGCGGGCAGATAACCTCGCTGCTGGCCGAACTCGAACTGCCGACCCATCACTTGCCGGCCTTCGGCGCCACGCTGTATCGCGATCAGGACCTGGTGAACGGTTTCTGCCAGCTTCACCACTTGCTGGAAAGCCCCGCCACCGCATTGCAGCAACAAACGGTCTGGCGCGAACTGGTGCTGTCGCTGTTGCAGCGTCATGCGGCGGTGCCCGATGCCGGCAAACCTGGCAAGGAACACCGGGCCGTGAGCCTGGCCAAGGAATTGCTGCACGCGCAACTGGCAGCACCGCCCTCACTGGAAGCGCTGGCGGCGGCGGTCAACCTCTCGCCATTCCATTTCGCCCGGGTGTTCCGCCGGGCCACCGGCATGCCGCCGCATACCTGGCTGATGCAACAGCGCATCGCCCGGGCACGGACGTTGCTGCAAAGTGGTTGTCTGCCGCTGGAGGTCGCGATGCAACTGGGGTTTGCCGACCAGAGCCATCTGAGCCGGCAGTTCAAGCAGGTGTATGGGGTTGGACCGGGGGCGTATCGCACAGCCCGGCAGTTACCCGGATCTTGATGACAACGAAAAACCATTGTGGGAGCGGGCTTGCTCGCGAAAGCGGTGGTTCAGTCAACATCTTCTTTGACTGTCACACCGCTTTCGCGAGCAAGCCCGCTCCCACAGGGTTGTGTGGTGTTTATTCGCCGGTGGCAATGCCCCGCGCAGGCTCGTTGATCCACTCGCTCCACGACCCGGCATACAACGAACCCAACGGATAACCGGCCAGGCACAACGCAAACAGGTTGTGGCACGCCGTCACGCCGGAACCGCAATACGCCACCAGATCATTCGCCGAGCGAGCGCCCAGTTTTGCGGCAAAACGCTGCTTGAGCTGATCGGCCGGCAGGAAGCGCCCGTCACTGCCCAGGTTCTCGGTAAACGCCGCACACTGGGCGCCAGGAATGTGCCCGGCAATCGGATCGATCGGTTCCACTTCACCCTTGAAACGCGGCAATGCACGGGCATCGAGCAAGGTCAGTTCCGGCCGCGCAAGGCACTTTTGCAGCTGCTCGGCACTGATCAGCAACGCCGTGTCAGGGCTGCCGGTGAAAGAACCACGGGTAATCGCCGGCGCATCCAGGCTCAGCGGCAAACCGGCCGCGTGCCAGGCCTTGAGACCGCCATCGAGGATGAATACACCGTCGCGCTTGCCCAACCATGCCAGCAACCACCAGGCCCGCGCCGCATAGGCCCCCGGACCGTCGTCATACAGAACCACTTCGCTATCGGCATTGATGCCCCAGGCTTGCAGGCGCTCGATCAGTTGCGCCGGCTCGGGTAACGGATGACGCCCGGTCACGCCCTTGACCACCGCGCCACTCAGATCACGCTCAAGGTCGGCATAGCTCGAACCGGCGATGTGCCCTTCGGCATAGCTGCGCTGACCGTAATCCGGGTCTTCGAGGGCAAAACGACAATCCAGAATCACCAGCCCCGGCTGGTCCTTTTTCAGGTCCAGTGCTTGCGGGCTGATCAGTTGCGCAATGGGCATAGCGGGCTCCTGTGATTTTTTATCGGATTTCGATCCTACGACACTTCCTCAAGCGCCTGGGCCAAGGGCACGTAAAACTCTTCGAACAACGCATTGACCGCATCGCGGGCCTGATCCGTGACGAACCCGGCTTCCAGCACCAAAACCTGATACACCCCGCGTTTAATGGCCTGCTCGCTCAAATGGCTGGAGTTCTCCCGCGTGGTGCACAGGAAGCGCACCCAGGACGTGAGGATGATCCAGGCATTGAGCGTCAGGGATTCGATCTGCACCTTGTCCATCTTCAGGATACCGGCGGCGACGAAACCTTCGTAGATCGCCGAACCCTGGATCAGGCAGCGCTGGGAGAAACGTCGATAGCGGTCAGCCAGGTCCGGGTCGCTGTCGAGCAAATGTTCGAGATCGCGATGCAGAAAGCGGTAGCGCCACATCGCCGCCAGCAGTTCCTTGAGGTAGAAACGCTTGTCTTCCACCGTGGCGGCACGGCCCTGGGGCGGGCGCAGGAAGCTGTCCACCAGGCTTTCGTACTCGCTGAACAACACGGCGATAATCGCCTGCTTGTTAGGGAAGTGGTAGTACAGGTTGCCCGGGGAAATTTCCATATGGGCAGCAATATGGTTGGTACTGATGCTGCGCTCGCCCTGCTGGTTGAACAGCTCCAGGCTGTTCTGCACGATGCGCTCGCTGGTTTTGATCCGTGGGGCCATGGCTTGAGCTTTAATTCAGAGTGCGTTGACGGGCATCTTAGATCTATCCGCGAGCGGATAAAACAAAGCTGTTCCAGGATGTCATTTGACTTTTTAGAGTATAGGCTCTAAAAAGTGCTTCATTACAATAAATCCGGAGCCGACCATGACTGCTGAAATTTCCTACCTGCAGAACCTACAGCAGCCGCTGGAAGAGCTTCAGGTCCTGTTCGACGCCCAGCGTGCCGCCTATGCCGCCAACCCGATGCCACCGGCTGCGCAGCGCCAGCAATGGCTCAAGGCGCTAAAGGATTTGTTGAACAATGAACGCCAGGCCCTGATCGATGCGATCAGCCAGGACTTCAGCAATCGCAGCGCCGATGAAACCCTGCTCGCCGAACTGATGCCCAGCCTGCATGGCATCCATTACGCCAGCAAACACCTCAAGGGCTGGATGCGAGCTTCGCGGCGCAAGGTTGGCGCCGCTTTCCAGCCAGCCTCGGCCAAAGTGGTTTACCAACCGCTGGGCGTGGTCGGGATCATCGTGCCGTGGAACTACCCGCTGTACCTGGCCATCGGTCCGTTGGTCGGCGCGCTGTCGGCGGGCAATCGGGTGATGCTCAAGCTCAGTGAGTCGACCCCCGCGACCGGCCTGCTGATGAAGCAACTGCTGGCGCGAATCTTCCCCGAAGACCTGGTTTGCGTGGTGCTGGGCGAGGCGGATATGGGCGTGGCGTTTTCACGCCTGCCGTTCGATCACCTGCTGTTCACCGGCGCCACCAGCATCGGCAAACACGTGATGCGCGCCGCCGCGGAAAACCTGACCCCGGTGACCCTGGAACTGGGCGGCAAGTCCCCGGCCATTGTTTCTCACGACGTGCCGCTCAAGGACGCCGCCGAGCGCATCGCCTTCGGCAAGACCCTGAACGCCGGCCAGACCTGCGTGGCTCCGGACTACGTGCTAGTGCCTGAGGATCGCGTCGGAGGTTTCATCGAAGCCTATCGCACAGCCGTCCGCGGGTTTTATCCGACGCTGGCCGACAACCCGGACTACACCGCGATCATCAATGAGCGACAACTGGCGCGCCTCAACGGCTACATCAGCGACGCCACCAGCAAGGGTGCGCTGCTGATGCCGCTGTTCGACCAGGGCCAGGGCCGCCGCATGAGCCATAGTCTGCTGCTCAATGTCACTGACGAGATGACGGTGATGCAGGACGAGATCTTCGGGCCGCTGCTGCCGATCGTGCCGTACAAGGATCTGGACCAGGCATTTGCCTACATCAACCAGCGCCCTCGCCCACTGGCGCTGTATTACTTCGGCTACGACAAACGCGAACAACAGCGCGTGCTGCACGAAACCCATTCCGGCGGCGTGTGCCTGAACGACACCCTGCTGCACGTCGCCCAGGACGACATGCCGTTTGGCGGTATCGGTGCCTCGGGCATGGGCCACTACCACGGCCATGAAGGGTTCCTGACCTTCAGCAAGGCCAAGGGCGTGTTGATCAAACAGCGGTTCAACGCCGCGAAGTTGATCTATCCGCCGTACGGCAAGTCGATTCAGAAGCTGATCCAGAAGCTGTTCATACGCTAACGATCATCACCGTCGGGTAATAACAATAATGAACCCCAGCCTGTCCGATTCACCCGCGCTGTCACGGCGCGGGCTGCTTAAATTCAGCCTCGGCGCCACAGCTTTCCTCGCCACCGCCGGGCTCGGAGCCAGCCTCAGCGGTTGTTCGTCGAGCGTGCCGGCCAATGGTTTCGTCACGTTACGCAGCGGCGACCTGCTGTTTTTGCGGGCGTTGCTCCCGGTCATGCTCGAAGGTGCCGTGACCGTCGAACGGATACCCGAGGCTGTCGAGGGCACACTGAAAAGCCTGGATTACAACCTCGCTCACCTGTCGCCGGAAATGCTCAAGCTGACCCAACAATTGTTCGATGTGCTGGGCATGGCCGTGACCCGCGGACCGTTGACCGGGGTCTGGGGCAGCTGGGAGAACGCCAGCTCCAACGACATCCGAGCTTTTCTCGATCGCTGGGAAAACAGCTCGTTGAGCCTGTTGCGCATGGGCCACAGTTCCTTGCTGCAACTGGTAATGATGGCCTGGTACGGCCGCAAGGAATCGTGGGCGCATTGCGGGTATCCCGGGCCGCCAACGGTCTGAAACCGTGGCGCCCCCATCGCGAGCAAGCTCGCTCCCACATTGACCGCATGACCCTGTGGGAGCGGGCTTGCTCGCGAAGGCGCCAGCCGCCACACCACATCCCCAACAATAAAAAGAGAACCCGAAGATGCCCGTACCCGATCCGTTCCGCGAAGGCATGGCCCGAGGCTGGAAAACCTACAACGGCTCGCAACTGACCCAGGACCTGACACTCGAAGCGGACGTGGCGATCATCGGCAGCGGCGCCGGCGGCGGCACCACCGCCGAAATCCTCAGCGCAGCCGGCTACAAAGTGCTGCTGATCGAAGAAGGCCCACTCAAGACCAGCAGCGACTTCAAGCTGCTCGAAGACCAGGCCTACAGCAGCCTTTATCAGGAAGGCATCGGCCGCATGAGCAAGGACGGTGCGATCACTATCCTGCAAGGCCGGGCGGTTGGCGGCACCACGCTGATCAACTGGACCTCCAGTTTCCGCACCCCGGAGCCGACCCTGGAACACTGGGCCAAAGAGCACAACGTCAAGGGCCACAGCCCGGCGGAAATGGCGCCGTGGTTCGAGAAAATGGAGCAACGCCTGGGCGTCGCGCCGTGGATGGTGCCACCCAACGCCAACAACGAAGTGATCCGAAAGGGCTGCGAAGCACTGAATTACTCATGGCATGTCATCCCGCGCAACGTTCGTGGCTGCTGGAACCTCGGCTACTGCGGCATGGGCTGCCCGACCAACGCCAAGCAATCGATGATGGTCACCACCATTCCAGCAACCCTGGAAAAAGGCGGCGAGCTGCTTTACCTGGCCCGCGCCGAAAAACTCACCATCAGCGGCGACAAGGTCACCGGCCTGCAATGTTCGGCGATGGATGAACGCTGCGTCGCACCGACCGGGCGCACCATCACGGTCAAGGCGCGGCATTTCGTGCTGGCCGGTGGAGGTATCAACAGCCCGGCCTTGCTGATGCGCTCCGGGGCACCCGACCCGCACAAGCGCCTGGGCAAACGTACGTTCCTGCACCCGGTGAACATGTCCGCCGCGTTGTTCGACGAAGTGGTCAACCCCTTCTACGGCGCGCCGCAGTCGATCTATTCCGACCATTTCCAATGGCAGGACGGCACCACGGGCAAGATGTCCTACAAACTGGAAGTCCCGCCCCTGCACCCGGCGCTGGCCACGACACTGCTCGGTGGTTTCGGCCAGGAAAACTCGCAACACATGGCCAATCTGGCCCATACCCACGCCATGCTGGCGTTGCTGCGGGACGGTTTTCACCCGGACAGCCCCGGTGGCAGCGTCGAATTGCGCAGCGATGACACGCCGGTGCTGGATTACCAGCTATCACCCTACGCCTGGGATGGGTTGCGCCGGGCGTTCCATACCATGGCCGAGATCCAGTTCGCCGGTGGCGCCAAGGCCGTGATGCCGATGCACGCCGATGCCCGTTACGTGAAGACCCTCGCCGAAGCGCGCACGCTGATCGACGGCCTGAGTATGGAGTTGTATCGCACACGCCTGGGCAGCGCCCATGTGATGGGCGGTTGCGCCATGGGTGAAGACCCGACAATCGCGGTGACCGACAGCCTCGGTCGGCATCATCAACTGGGCAATCTGTCGATCCACGACGGCTCGCTGTTCCCCACCAGCATTGGCGCCAATCCGCAGTTGTCGGTCTACGGACTGACGGCGCAACTGGCGACATCCCTGGCCGAACGTTTAAAAAACCCATGAAAATAACGATAATTCCCATCGTCTATAGTGCTTTCTTACCTAACAGGCGACTTGGCCGACCGGGAAGGCTGCGATACCATCCGACTCCCCAACGGATTCCCGCCAGGACGACGCGATGAACCGAGTGTTGTACCCAGGTACCTTCGACCCTATTACCAAGGGCCATGGCGATCTGGTCGAACGCGCCTCGCGCCTGTTCGATCACGTGATCATCGCCGTCGCCGCGAGCCCGAAGAAAAACCCGTTGTTTCCTATGGAACAACGGGTAGAACTGGCGCGCGAGGTCACTAAACATCTGCCGAACGTTGAAGTCGTCGGCTTCTCGACGCTGCTGGCGCACTTCGCCAAAGAGCAGAATGCCAACGTGTTCCTGCGTGGTTTGCGCGCGGTGTCGGACTTCGAATACGAGTTCCAGCTGGCCAACATGAACCGTCAGCTGGCGCCGGACGTGGAAAGCCTGTTCCTTACCCCCTCCGAGCGTTACTCGTTCATTTCCTCGACGCTGGTCCGTGAAATCGCAGCCCTGGGCGGCGATATCACCAAGTTCGTGCACCCTGTGGTGGCGGACGCACTGACCGAACGTTTCAAGAAGTAACCCCCGCAAACTGTAGGAGCGAGCCTGCTCGCGATGGACGTCAACGATAACGCGGGAAACCTGACACCCCGCGGCGTTCTCGAGTTCATCGCCAGCAGGCTGGCTCCTACAGTACGTCGCACCTGCGTGCAACGCAGGCGCCAATGCGGCACAATTGTGTGCATTGGTTTATTGCGCCCGGGCTTGCCGCCCCGGCTGGAGTTAGCATGTCCCTGATCATCACCGACGATTGCATCAACTGCGACGTCTGCGAACCCGAGTGCCCGAACGCCGCCATTTCCCAAGGCGAAGAGATCTACGTGATCGACCCGAACCTGTGCACCCAGTGTGTCGGCCACTACGATGAACCGCAGTGCCAGCAGGTCTGCCCGGTGGATTGCATTCCACTGGACGAAGCTCATCCGGAGACTGAAGAGCAGTTGATGGAGAAGTACCGGAAAATTACCGGTAAGGCTTAAGCCATTCGGCGCCTGTCAGACCGCATTCGCGAGCAAGCCCGCTCCCACAGGGGTTTTGTGAACGACGCAGATCCAGTGTGGGAGCGAGCTTGCTCGCGATGAGGCCATCAGCCACGCCGAATCTCTAACGGATTGTCGCGCGTATCAGCTCTGACAACGCGGGCAAAAAACGCTGGCGCGCTGCCCGAGCTTCACTTCCCGCAGCCCCGTGCCACAGACCTTGCAGTGTTCACCGCCACGGCCGTACACGAACAGTTCCTGCTGGAAATAACCAGGCTGACCGTCGCCACCGATAAAGTCCCGCAGCGTGGTACCGCCGCGCTCGATGGCGGCCGCCAGGATGCGCTTGATCTCGATGGCCAGCTTCAAGTAACGCGCACGGGAAATGCTCTTGGCTTCGCGGCGCGGGTCGATCCCGGCGGCGAACAACGCTTCGGTCGCGTAGATATTGCCCACGCCCACCACCACCGCGTTATCCATGATGAACGGCTTGACCGCCATCGAGCGGCCACGGGACTGCTGGAACAGGCGCTCGCCATCGAACAGGTCGGTCAGCGGTTCCGGCCCCAGGCGAATCAGCAATTCGTGATTGAGCGGGTCAAGGCTCCAGAGCATTGCGCCGAAGCGCCGCGGGTCGGTGTAACGCAATGCCAGGCCCGACTCCAGTTCGATGTCCACATGCTCATGCTTGGCCGCCGGCAGCCCGGCCTCCACCAGCCGCAAATTGCCTGACATGCCCAAGTGGCTGATCAAGGTGCCGACTTCGGCATTGATCAGCAGGTACTTGGCGCGCCGCTCCACCAGTATGATGCGCTGCCCGGACAACCGCACATCGAGGTCTTCGGGAATTGGCCAGCGCAAGCGCCGGTCACGCACGATCACTCGGCTGACGCGCTGGCCTTCCAGGTACGGCGCGATGCCGCGACGGGTGGTTTCGACTTCTGGCAATTCAGGCATGGTGCTCTCGGCTCAGGCGCATGGCCTGGAAAGGTCCGACACTCAGTGATGAGTGCCGAGGTCGCGGATCGTCTGCTTGAGGGTCTCGAAGTCGTAGTCTGAGAGGCCGACATAATCGAGCACCAGCGGCGCGATGCTGTTCCACTCGTGATCTTCGGTCTGATTGCCCAGCACCCGGTACGACGCGCAAATGTGCTCGGCCATCTTCAGGATCGCCAACAGGTTCTTCAACGAACTGTTGCGCGAAGATTCATCGCTGAATATCGCCAAGGCATTGTGGTGATTGGCGATCGTAGCGCTCACGTGTTCCGGTAGACGCCAGGACTTGGCCGTGTAATACCCGACCACCGAGTGATTGGTATTGAACACCTGGTTCTCCGTGTCCACCACCCGGCATTCGGCGCTGGCGTTGGCATAGGCCTGCTCCAGAACGCCCATGTAGTCGGGGAAACGCTGGAGCATCAAGGGCACGCCGCAGTCGTGGAACAGGCCCAGGGCATAGGCTTCATCGCCATTTTCAACACCGATGCGCTTGGCCAGTGTCAGGCAAGTCATGGCCACGTCCTGCGCGGTGTCCCAGAAACGGTTCAGGGTGACAATGGTGTCGTCATTCATCTCGCCCTTGATCGACTGCGCGTTGATCAGGTTGATGACCGAACGGCTGCCCAGCAGATTTACCGCGCGCTGGATCGAGGCAATCTTGTTGCTCAGCCCATAATACGGCGAATTGACGATCTTCAGCAGGGAACCGGAAAGTCCCGGATCCTGGGAGATCAGTTTGGCAATGACTTCCAGATCCGGGTCGGGCATGTACTGCTCCATCTGCAAATCCACCATGATTTGCGGCTGGGCCGGTACGCTGATGCCCTGCAGGGCTTGTTGGATCTGTTCGGAAGTCAGCTCTTGGGACATTTGTGCACACTCTGGGTCAGACGGTGATTCTAACCTTTATGAAGTTGGATCCGACATACCAAATCGCAAGACAACCCTCGCCACATGTCCACTTGCAGGCCAACCCGGGATCTCAACACGCTATACTCCCGCTCTTTTTTCCGGAGCGACGACATGTCCCTGCCTAGCCTGCGCCTCAAAGCCAACGCCGACCGTCGTCTGCGCAACGGTCACTTGTGGGTCTACAGCAACGAAATCGATGTAGCCGCTACGCCTTTGCACGGTTTCAAGGCCGGCGACCAGGCGATCCTCGAAGCCGCCGGTGGCAAGCCGCTGGGCATCGTTGCCATGAGCCCGAACAACCTGATCTGCGCCCGTGTGCTGTCGCGCGACATCAAGTTGCCGCTGGACAAGTCGCTGCTGGTGCATCGCCTGAACGTGGCCCTGTCCCTGCGCGATCGCCTGTTCGACAAGCCGTTCTATCGCCTGGTCTACGGCGACTCCGACCTGCTGCCAGGCCTGGTGGTCGACCGTTTCGGCGACATCCTCGTGGTGCAGATCGCTTCGGCGACCATGGAAGCACATAAGGATGACGTGATCGCGGCGCTGACCCAAGTGCTCAAGCCAAGCGGCATCCTGTTCAAGAACGACTCCGCTGCCCGTGATGCCGAAGGCCTCACCCGCTACGTCGAAACCGTATTCGGCCTGGTGCCGGAGTGGGTTGCGCTGGAAGAGAACGGCGTGAAATTCGAAGCGCCGGTCATCCAGGGTCAGAAAACCGGCTGGTTCTACGACCACCGCATGAACCGTGCACGCCTGGCACCGTATGCCAAGGGCAAACGCGTGCTCGACCTCTACAGCTACATCGGCGGCTGGGGTGTGCAGGCTGCCGCGTTCGGCGCCAGTGAAGTGTTCTGCGTCGACGCTTCGGCCTTCGCCCTCGACGGCGTCGAGCGCAACGCCGCACTGAACGGCTTCGCCGAGAAAATGACCTGCATCGAAGGCGACGTCTTCGAAGCCCTCAAAGAGCTGAAAGCCAGCGAAGAACGCTTCGACGTCATCGTGGCCGACCCGCCGGCGTTCATCAAACGCAAGAAAGACATGAAGAACGGCGAAGGCGCCTACCGCCGCCTGAACGAACAAGCCATGCGCCTGCTCACCAAGGACGGCATCCTGGTCAGCGCATCGTGCTCGATGCACCTGCCGGAAGATGACCTGCAGAACATCCTGCTGACCAGCGCCCGTCACCTGGATCGCAATATCCAGATCTTGGAACGTGGCGGTCAGGGTCCGGATCATCCGGTGCATCCGGCGATTGCCGAGACACGGTATATCAAGAGCATTACTTGCCGGTTGTTGCCTAACAGCTAAAACGCAAACCACTGTAGGAGCGAGCTCGCTCGCGATGGTCGTCAACGATAACGCTGGCAGCCTGACGCCCCACGGCGCTCTCAGGCTCATCGCGAGCGAGCGCTCCTACAGAGGTTCCCGGCATCAAAACAGGAAGCCTCCTACAGCGCTTTTGATTGAACTCCCTGCGTCCCAGACTAGTATCGGTTTCTGGTTTCAAGCATGAACACTTGATCACTCCGGAAAACAAAAACAATGTCTGAGTCCTCTTACCCAGCTCTAAGTGGCGACCTGAAACGCCAACGAGTCTCCCGCTTTATCCTGATTACCAATATCTCGCTAATCAGTTTTTTCCCGCTGAACATCCTCCTGCCTTCTTTTCCTGCCTTGGCCGCGAAGTTCGACAGCTCAACCGCTGACATCGCCCTTTCCATCAGTCTGTTCACGCTGGTTTTTGCGTTTTCTCAATTAATAACCGGCCCGCTTTCAGATAAGTGGGGGCGCAAGGAAGTTCTTCTTGGTTGCATCGTTGTTTCTACCCTCGGCTCGATAGGCTGCGCGCTGGCGACGGACTTCCCAAGCTTCCTGGCGTTTCGTGCAGTCCAAGCCATCGGGTGTGGTTTTTTTGTGCTGGGTCATGCACTGGTGGAGGATCTGTTCGATGAACAGGATAGGGCCCGGGTGCGCATTTATTACATGACGCTGAGCGGTTCCTTTGTTGCACTGGCACCGCTGTTAGGCTCTTGGCTACAAACCACTTTCGATTGGCAGGGTAGTTTTTATGGTTTTGCGCTCATGGCGCTCGGCATGCTGATCCATGCCCAACTGATACTGCCTTCCAAGGCAGCCCTCCCAGAAAAAACACCCGTTTCTGTCATCCGTACGCTGAAATCCATCGCTGAAAATCAAGACTTCATCCGCTATTGGTGGATAGCCGCGTTAGTGTTCGCTTGTTATTTCGCGTTGATCAGCGTGACACCGCTGATTTTCATGGATGAGTTGAAACTGTCCGAGTACCAGTACGCATGGGTACTTATGGTGTACGGGGTCGCCTATTTCCTGGGTGGAGTCGTTGCTACCACCGTGCAGAAACATATCTCCCTCTCTGTGCAAATCAACATCGGCCTTGGATTACTGGGTGCCGCCGGCCTGTTGTTGATGTTAATCATCCGCTATGAGGCGATGACAACCATCACCCTGCTCATACCGATGGTGATCAGTGCTCTGGCGGTCACCCTGGTACGGCCTGCCGCCATTTCCGCAGCCATGTTGCTGTTCTCAAACAGCGCCGGGACGGCAGCATCCGCAGGCAACAGCATCATGTTCATTACTGCCGCCGTCAGCAGCGCCGCCCTCGCACAAACAGGGGACAATTTGCTGATGACCATTGCTGTCAGCTACATCGTGTTCAGTCTTTGGGGTTTGCTGACGAACACCAGGATCGGGCGCTGACTGTAGGAGCGAGCTTGCTCGCGAAGAACCTCAACGATGACGCAGCGCATCTGGTAGCCAGCGTTGTCTGTGGGTTCATCGCGAGCAAGCTCGCTCCTACAGACATAAGACACATCTGGAACTACTGTCGAACCACCTATCTCCCCTTCCTCACCTACCGTTTCTCTTCCAATCGCAGAAGAGGACCAAGGAATGTCCAACGCACCCCATACCCATCACTTACGCACCGGCCGCTATTCGGAAACCGGCCGGATTTATTTGCTCACAGCTGTCACCCACCAGCGACAACCCATCTTCAAGGACTGGCATATGGGTCGTGTGGTGGTAAGCGAATTCAGGAAGGCATCTGAGGACGGCCAAGCCTCCTCTATTGCCTGGGTGGTCATGCCGGATCACTTTCACTGGCTGGTCGAGTTGCATAGCGGTGATTTGCCGAAACTGATGCAAGCCACCAAATCTCGAAGCGCCCGCGCTATCAACAAGGCGAGAGGTTGTCACGAGACGCTATGGCAAAAAGGTTATTTTGACCGGGCGTTGCGTCGCGAGGACGATCTGAAAGCGATGGCCCGATATATCGTTGCCAACCCATTGCGAGCAGGGCTAGTCGACCATATCGGCGAATATCCGCTATGGGACGCCATCTGGCTCTGAAACGCAGCCCACCGTAGGAGCGAGCTCGCTCGCGATGGTCGCCAACGATAACGCTGGCATCCTGACACCCCGCGGCGTTCTCAGGTTCATCGCGAGCAGGCTCGCTCCTACAGGATTGCGTCTTTCCACACGTCTCGTGAATGCTTGCAACCATTCCCTCCAGCCGCCAGCCGTGTAGAATCGCGAACATTCATCGCCAGTCATCCCCGGCGGGTTTATGAGCTCAAGCTGAAGCGCGCGGCGATCCCGCAAAGTTATCGGCAACTTCCGGACACGCGGCCATTTCTGAGTGTTCCAGACGTCAATAGAAGCTCACTTCCCTTTTGATACCTGATTAGCCGCCCGGAGTGCTTCATGCCTGATTACCGCTCGAAAACATCCACCCACGGCCGCAACATGGCCGGTGCCCGCGCACTGTGGCGCGCCACGGGGATGAAAGATGACGACTTCAAGAAGCCGATCATCGCCATTGCCAACTCGTTCACCCAGTTCGTACCGGGCCACGTGCACCTCAAGGACCTGGGCCAACTGGTCGCCCGCGAGATCGAACGCGCTGGCGGCGTGGCGAAGGAATTCAACACCATCGCTGTCGATGACGGCATCGCCATGGGCCACGACGGCATGCTCTATTCGCTGCCGAGCCGCGAGATCATCGCCGACTCCGTCGAGTACATGGTCAACGCCCACTGCGCCGATGCGATCGTGTGCATTTCCAACTGCGACAAGATCACCCCTGGCATGCTGATGGCGTCCCTGCGCCTGAACATCCCGGTGATCTTCGTCTCCGGCGGCCCGATGGAAGCCGGCAAGACCAAACTCGCCTCCCACGGCCTCGACCTGGTCGACGCCATGGTGATCGCCGCCGACTCCAGCGCTTCTGACGAGAAAGTCGCCGAGTACGAGCGTAGCGCCTGCCCGACCTGCGGTTCGTGCTCCGGCATGTTCACCGCCAATTCGATGAACTGCCTGGTCGAAGCACTGGGCCTGGCATTGCCGGGCAACGGTTCGACCCTGGCCACCCACAGTGACCGCGAACAGCTGTTCCTGCAGGCCGGCCGCACCATCGTCGAGCTGTGCAAGCGTTACTACGGCGAGAACGACGAGTCGGTATTGCCGCGCAACATCGCCAACTTCCAGGCGTTCGAAAACGCCATGACCCTGGACATCGCCATGGGCGGTTCCACCAACACCATCCTGCACTTGCTGGCCGCTGCCCAGGAAGCCGAGATCGATTTCGACCTGCGCGACATCGACCGTCTGTCCCGTCACGTGCCGCAACTGTGCAAGGTCGCGCCGAACATCCAGAAGTACCACATGGAAGACGTGCACCGCGCCGGCGGGATCTTCAGCATCCTCGGCTCGCTGGCCCGTGGCGGCTTGCTGCACACCCAGCTGCCGACCGTGCACAGCCGCAGCATGGAAGAAGCCATCGCCAAGTGGGACATCACCCAGACCACCGACGAAGCCGTGCACCACTTCTTCAAGGCCGGTCCGGCAGGCATCCCGACGCAAACCGCGTTCAGCCAGTCGACCCGTTGGGAAACCCTGGACGACGACCGTGAAAACGGCTGCATCCGCAGTGTCGAGCACGCGTACTCGCAAGAAGGCGGCCTGGCCGTTCTCTACGGCAACATCGCCCTGGACGGCTGCGTGGTGAAAACCGCTGGCGTCGACGAATCGATCCACGTGTTCGAAGGCAATGCGAAGATCTTCGAAAGCCAGGACAGCGCCGTGCGCGGCATCCTTGCTGACGAAGTGAAGGAAGGCGACATCGTCATCATTCGCTACGAAGGCCCGAAAGGCGGCCCGGGCATGCAGGAAATGCTCTACCCGACTTCGTACCTGAAATCCAAAGGCCTGGGCAAAGCCTGCGCCCTGCTCACCGACGGCCGATTCTCCGGCGGCACCTCGGGCCTGTCCATCGGCCACGCTTCGCCTGAAGCAGCTGCCGGCGGCGCGATTGGTCTGGTGCAGGACGGCGACAAGGTGCTGATCGACATTCCGAACCGCTCGATCAACCTGTTGGTCAGCGACGAAGAACTGGCCTCGCGCCGGGTCGAGCAGGACAAGAAAGGCTGGAAACCGGTGGAAGTGCGTCCACGCAAAGTGACCACCGCACTGAAAGCCTACGCCCTGCTGGCCACCAGTGCCGACAAGGGTGCTGTGCGTAACAAGGCGATGCTCGACGGGCTCTGAGTTTTAACCGTCGAGCATGAAAATGCCCCGCCATGTGCGGGGCATTTTTATTATCAACTCGGTCAACTGTGGGAGCGGGCTTGCTCGCGAAAGCGTCGTGTCGGTCAATATATATGCCTACTGACAGACCGCTTTCGCGAGCAAGCCCGCTCCCACATTGGATCAGTGTCGTCTTACTGGATGTCTTCAGGCTTGACGATCACCCAGTTCTTGTCAGCCGTCACCGTCAACCCTTCCTTGGCCTGGGCCGCGGCGTTCTTGGCCATCATGCCGTTGATCTGGGTCATGTACTTGTCCTTGCGGTTGACCCACAGGTGGATGCCGCCCTTGGCCACGTCAACACTGTGGAACAGCATGTAACCATCGCTGCTCGGGGTATCGCCGCCAACCAGCACCGGTTTTTTCCATTCATCGATGTAGGTCAGGATCGCCGCGTGCTTGCCGGCCATCCAGGTTGCCGGGGTCCACAGGTACGGGGTCAGTTCGAGGCCGAGGTTGGCCTTCTCGTCATACTTGCCGGCGGTGACCTGCTTGCGCGCGGTGGTCAGTTCGCCAGTCTTCGGGTCCTTGAGCAGCAGCGACACGCCGATCACGTTCTGCGGCTTGACGTTGTAGCCGTACTTCGGATCGGCCGCGACCATGCGCACCAGTTCTTCGGAGGCGGCGGTCATCACGTAGACCTCGATGCCGTTCTCCATCAACTTGTTGTACAGCTCTTGCTGGCCGGTGAAGATCTTCGGCGGGTTGACGTCGAGTTTCTTGACCACGTCGCCTTCGTAATAAGTCGCTGGCACCGGTTTGCCCGACGCCATCATCTCGTCGACGTAGCCCTTGAGTTCCTTGAGCGTAAAGCCGGAGAACACCTGGGCGACCCATGGATAGCAGACCATGTCGTCAAGTTCACAGAGGCGGTAGTAGTAGCTGAACAGGCTTTCCTTGTGGTCGGCGGTGTCCTTGAACGGCATCAGCTTCAGGGAGGGATCGAGCTTGTCGCGGGTGATCAGGCCCTTGTTCTCCATGAACGGCAGCAACGACTCTTCGAGGTCGTAGCGGTAACTGGTGTTGTCCATGTCGAACACAGCGTAGTTACCTTTGTTGGCATTGGCGGCGATCATCGCGTCCAGTGCCTTGGCCTGATCGGCGGGCCAGTGTTTCAGATCCGTTGCGAGAACCTGGCCGGAAAGGCCGAGGCAAAGTGCTGCCGCGAGAAACGTCGGTGCGAACTTCATTTGCAAATCTCCCTGATTTAAAGGAGATCGACGCTAACAAATAAGTGTGACAGTCCTCGCCTGTCAGCGACCGCCTGCGTCCCTTTCGCGCCAGTTGCATTTCTGACAGCGACATCCGCTTATTCCAAAAACGACGGAGACCATACGTTTTTGATATTAATTCATTAGTTTTCAAGCTGTTAGGCTTGCCGGTTCGCAGCTGCCCCGGAAGGCAGTTGGCAAAAGTCTAATGGGAGTTCCAATGAATCTGCCGCTGATTCTCAATCTGCTGGTGTTCCTCGCCCTGCTCCTCGGCCTGGCGCAAACTCGCCACACCACTTGGAGCCTGGCGAAAAAAGTCCTGCTCGCCCTGGTGCTGGGCGTGGCGTTCGGCGTGGCCTTGCACACCGTTTACGGTGCCGGCAACCCGGTACTCAAAGCCTCGATCGGCTGGTTCGATCTGGTGGGCAACGGTTATGTGCAACTGCTGCAAATGATCGTGATCCCGCTGGTGTTCGCCTCGATCCTCAGCGCCGTGGCCCGCCTGCACAACGCCTCGTCGCTGGGCAAGATCAGCTTCCTGACCATCGGCACGCTGCTGTTCACCACGGCCATCGCGGCCCTGATCGGCATCGGCCTGACCAACCTGTTCGGCCTGACCGCCGAAGGCCTGGTGGCCGGCACCCAGGAAATGGCGCGCCTGCAAACCATCCAGACCGACTACGCCGGCAAGGTCGCCGACCTGAATGTGCCGCAGCTGTTGCTGTCGTTCATTCCGCAAAACCCGTTCGCCGATCTGGCGCGAGCCAAGCCGACGTCGATCATCAGCGTGGTGATTTTCGCGGCGTTCCTGGGTGTCGCGGCGCTGCAATTGCTCAAGGATGATGCCGAGAAAGGTCAGAAAGTGATCAACGCCATCGACACCCTGCAAGCCTGGGTGATGCGCCTGGTGCGCCTGGTGATGAAGCTGACCCCGTACGGCGTGCTGGCGCTGATGACCAAAGTGGTCGCCGGCTCGAACCTGCAAGACATCATCAAGCTCGGCAGTTTCGTGGTGGTGTCCTACATCGGCCTGGGCCTGATGTTCGTGGTGCATGGCGTGCTGGTGTCGGCCGCCGGGATCAACCCGCTGCGTTTCTTCCGCAAGATCTGGCCGGTGCTGACGTTTGCCTTCACCAGCCGTTCCAGCGCTGCGACGATTCCGTTGAGCATCGAAGCGCAGACCAGTCGTTTGGGCATCCCGCAGTCCATCGCCAGTTTCGCCGCTTCGTTTGGTGCAACCATTGGCCAGAACGGTTGTGCCGGTCTGTACCCGGCTATGTTGGCGGTGATGGTGGCGCCGACCGTGGGAATCAACCCGCTGGACCCGCTGTGGATCGCGACGCTGGTGGCGATTGTGACGCTGAGTTCGGCCGGTGTGGCCGGGGTTGGCGGTGGTGCGACGTTTGCGGCGTTGATCGTGCTACCGGCGATGGGCTTGCCGGTTTCGCTGGTGGCGTTGCTGATTTCGGTCGAGCCGCTGATTGATATGGGGCGTACGGCGTTGAATGTCAGTGGGTCGATGACGGCGGGTGCGATTACCAGTCAGGTGATGCAGCAGACTGATAAAGAATTGCTGGATGCGGATGAGCATTCGGAGTTGGCTCACGCTTAAGTCTTTCAGCGACTGAGCGGGCCTATTCGCGAGCAAGCCCGCTCCCACAGGGGATTTGTGTCGATTACAGATCCAATGTGGGAGCGAGCCTGCTCGCGAAGCTTTTAAGCTTTTTCCCAGACTTCGAAGTTGTACGCCGGTTTGTCGCCTTCGGCCGGATTCGGCACATTCGAAACCAGTTTCCACTGGTTCAAATCAAACTCCGGAAACCACGCATCCCCTTCCGGGCTCAGCGCCACGCGAGTCAGGTACAACCGATCAGCCTGCGCCAACCCTTGCGCATACAACTGCGCACCACCAATCAGCATCAGCTCATCAACGCCCTGCTCCTTCGCCCATGCTTCGGCGCGAACGACGGCAGCTTCCAGCGACGGATAAACCTCCGCGCCTTCGAGCAGCAGATCCACCTGACGGCTGACCACGATGTTCAATCGGCCCGGCAGTGGGCGGCCGAGGGAGTCCCAGGTCTTGCGGCCCATGATGATCGGCTTGCCGAGCGTGGTGGCCTTGAAATATTTGAAGTCCCCCGGCAAGTGCCAGGGCATGCTGTTGTCGACGCCGATCACACGGTTTTCACCGAGGGCTGCGATCAGGCTGAGGGGGAGTGATTTAGTCATGCCGGCGAGGATACCAGAGCCTCGCTTTCGCCGATAAGCGCCACAGCGGTTATGCTCACAGCTCATTTAAGCGACGGGATGCCGCGTGACTGAACTGAATAACCTCTGGCTGACAGAAACCATCCGCCTGCGCGAAGAACACGCAGGCCCCCTGGAAGACCTTGAAGCCAACCGACTGGCCCGCAGCGCCGGCGGCGATTTGCCGTCGCGCATTCAACGCCGGGCCCTGTGGCTGGCCGAACGCGATGGACTGGCCGATGCTCTCAAACACTGGCTGCAAGGCGCGCGACTGGCGCTGATCGTCATGGCGGTGCTGGCGGTGATCAGCGGCGCCGGCCTGGCCTTTGCTGCAATGGGCGACGGCCTGCACCCGGTGAATGTGTTCTGGGCCTTGGGCAGCCTGCTCGGGCTCAATCTGATACTGCTGCTGAGCTGGGGCCTGGGCCTGGTGTTCGCTGGCGAACAAGGCGCCAGCCTCGGGCGCCTTTGGCTGTGGCTTAGCGAAAAGCTCGCCCGGGACGCCAAAGCCGCGCAACTGGCCCCCGCCCTGCTGCTGTTGCTGCAACGCCAGAAACTCAATCGCTGGGCCATCGGCGTGCTGGTCAACGGCTTGTGGTTGCTGGCGATGCTCAGCGCACTGGTGATCCTGCTGACGTTGATGGCAACCCGACGCTACGGCTTCGTCTGGGAAACCACCATCCTCAGTGCCGACACCTTTATTGCCGTAACCCAGACCCTTGGCGCGCTGCCGGCCCTGCTCGGTTTCAGCGTGCCCACCGAGGAGATGATCCGCGCCAGTGGCGACGCCGCACTGAACATCGAAAGTGCCCGCCAGGCCTGGGCCGCCTGGCTGGTGGGCGTATTGCTGGTCTACGGCGTTTTGCCGCGCCTGCTGCTCGCGCTGTTTTGCCTGTGGCGCTGGAAGACGGGGCAAACGGCGTTGCGTCTGGATTTGAACCTGCCCGGTTATGCGCAACTGCGCGAACGCTTGATGCCCACCAGTGAGCGTCTCGGCATCAGCGATGCGGCGCCTGAGCAATTGCATCGAGTGGAAAGCGGCGTCAGCGAACAACAAAGTGATGGTGCTCTATTGGTCGCCATCGAGCTGGACGACGACCGTCCGTGGCCACCGCAATTGCCGAAAAACGTGAACAACGCCGGCATTCTCGACAGCCGCGAATCGCGGCACAAACTCCTCGAACAACTGAGCCGCTTTCCCCCGGCACGCCTGGCCATTGCGTGCGATCCACGGCGTTCGCCGGATCGCGGCAGTTTGGCCTTGATTGCCGAACTGGCCCGCAGCGCCAGCGCCACCCGCGTGTGGTTGTTGCAGGCGCCCCCCGGTGAAGCGCTGGACGCCGAACGCCTGGGCGACTGGCACGTGGCGCTGCAACAGCTTGAGCTACCTTTTGCCGATTGTGCGCCGATGAACTGGCTGGAGACGGGTCATGACTAACCCTCTGAAACTCGCCGTCGTCGGCCACACCAACGTCGGCAAAACCTCGCTGTTGCGCACCCTTACCCGTGACGTGGGTTTCGGCGAGGTGTCCCACCGTCCCAGCACCACACGACACGTAGAGGGCGCACGGTTGTCGGTGGACGGCGAGCCCTTGCTCGATCTCTACGACACCCCGGGCCTGGAAGACGCCATCGCCCTGCTCGACTACCTCGAACGCCTGGAGCGTCCCGGCGAACGCCTCGACGGCCCGGCGCGGCTGGCGCGCTTCCTGGATGGCAGCGAAGCCCGGCAACGCTTCGAGCAGGAAGCCAAGGTGCTGCGCCAGTTGCTGGCGTCGGACGCCGGGCTCTACGTGATCGACGCCCGGGAGCCGGTGCTGGCCAAGTATCGCGACGAGCTGGAAGTACTGGCCAGTTGCGGCAAACCCTTGCTGCCGGTGCTGAATTTCGTCAGCAGCACCAACCACCGCGAGCCGGCATGGCGTGAAGCGCTGGCGCGGCTGGGCTTGCATGCCCTGGTGCGCTTTGACAGCGTTGCGCCGCCGGAGGATGGCGAGCGTCGACTCTATGAAAGTCTCGCCCTGCTGCTAGAATCTGCCCGGCCGCAACTGGAACGCCTGATCGCCGATCAACAAGCCCAGCGTCTGGCTCGCCAACAAAGCGCAGAGCGATTGATTGCCGAATTGCTGATCGATTGCGCAGCTTGTCGGCGCAGCGTGGTCAGTGAAGCCGAGCAGGAACAACAAGCGATCAACGAACTGCGCAAAGCCGTACGCCAGCGTGAGCAGCGTTGTGTCGAGGCCCTGCTCAAGCTCTACGCCTTCCGCCCACAGGATGCCGCTGCCAGTGATTTACCGCTGCTCGACGGCCGTTGGGGCGATGATTTGTTCAATCCGGAAACCCTGAAACAACTGGGCGTGCGGGTCGGTGGCGGAATCGCTGCCGGCGCGGCTGCCGGGGCCGGGGTCGATCTGCTGGTCGGTGGCATCACCCTCGGCGCCGCGGCGCTGGCCGGGGCTATCGCCGGCGGCGCCCTGCAAACCGCCCGCAGTTATGGCAGCCGCTTGCTCGGCAAGCTCAAGGGCCAGCGCGAACTGACGGTGGATGACAACGTGCTGCGCCTGTTGGCGCTGCGTCAGCGGCAATTGCTGCAAGCGCTCAATGCCCGTGGGCATGCGGCGATGGACAGCATTCAGGTGGCCACGCCACAGGATAAAACCTGGCGCGAAGGCAAACTGCCTGAGGTGCTGAACAAGGCGCGGGCGCATCCGCAGTGGTCGTCGTTGAATCCTCATCCCAAATTGAATCAGGCGGAGCGGCAAGAGCAGGTTGAGGTGTTGGCGCTGCAGCTTTAGTGGCCTGACCGATGATTTATGGTGTCAGCGCTGGCCTCTTCGCGAGCAAGCCCGCTCCCACAGGGTTTTGTGCTGGAACAACAATCCGTGACCAGACACAAATCCAATGTGGGAGCGGGCTTGCTCGCGAAGGCAGCCACTCGGTGCCGAGACTTACACCGCCAGCAAACGCACCGCTTTGCCCTTCAACACCGCCAGATCAATCACCGACACATGCATCTCTTTCGCCATTTCATCCCACTGACGCATGCGCAAGCTCACGGCACACAGCGGGTCCAGCTCGAACGCCTCAGCCTCTTCAGCGGTCATCACCCCACCCTGATATTCCAGGGTTCGGCGACTGGCCTCACTCAAACGCTCGTAGTATCCCGCCTCTTTCAGCGTCAGATAACGCTTGGCCTGCACGTGGTATTCGACCAGCCGCGCCATGCGCTCGCTGAATCCGGCGCGGCGCAGATAATCCGCGCCCAGACGCTCATGGCTGACCACACCGAAGCCGCCCATGTTCTCCGCGCGCTCAGTGCAGATATGCCCGATGTCGTGAAAGAACGCCGCCAGAATCACCTCATCGTCGAAGCCTTCGGCCATGGCCAGCTCAGCGGCCTGGGACATGTGCTCGATCTGCGACACCGGTTCACCGATGTAATCGCTGTCGCCAAAACGCTCGTACAAACCGAATACTTCGGCGACAACTTGTTCATTGCGCTCCATCAGACTTCCCCCAACACAGCTGCGATGTTTCGTTCAGCCATCGCCGGGCCGACGCTCATGCCGACACCGGTGTGCATCAATGCCACGCCCAGGCCCTTTGCCGGGCGCAGGAACGAGAACGGTCCCGGCCCCCGTGAACCATAGACCCCCTGCCAGCGTTCGATCACTTGTACCTTGCAACCCAGGGTCTGCTCGGCCAGCTCGATCATCCAGTCGTCGACCTGCTCGGCATTGAAGGGTGACGGATCGCTGCCGTAATGGTGCGAATCACCAATGATCAACTCGCCATAGGGCGTCGGGCTGATCAGCAGGTGGATGCCGTTTTCATACAGATGCGGCGCGTAATTCAGGATTTCTGCCTGTACCGCCGCGGCCTCCGGCAAGTCGGCGAAGGCGCCGTAGTGCACGCAACTCAATCCGGTCAGCAACGCGTGTTGCAGGTTGAGGTTGATTTGCGGGCGGGCACGGAGCATTTGCAGGCGGCAGATTTGCGGCTCCAGTTCGGCGATCTGTTCGGCCAGCAACGTCTGATAATCGTGGCCGGAGCAGACGATGATCTGCTCGGCACTGAAGCTGCCGGCGGTGCTGTGCAGGTGACCCGGCTCGATATCGCGCACCAGGGTGGAGAAGTGAAACTTGACGCCCAGATCGCGGCGCAGGAAGTCGATCAGCGCCGGAATCGCTTCGCGGGAATACAGTTGCTGGTCGTCCATGCCATGCAAGGCCGCGCGGTGATGGCGGAACTGGCCGCCGTACAAATCGCGCAGCGCGGCGCCGCGCAGCAGGTCGACACGGTAACCGTGTTCGACGGCGCGGCCCTCGCAGAAGGCTTCCAGCAGTTGCTCTTGCGCTTCGGTGCGGGCGAACAGGTACGAGCCATTGCGCTTGAGTTGCAGGCCGGCGAGCTGCGCCCAATCGCCCCAGATTGCGCGACTGGCGCGGGCGAGTTCCAGCATCGGTCCCGGTGGTTGGCCGGTGACCAGTGCCTGGCCGAAGTTACGCACCGAAGCGCCAACAGGCGTTTCGCTGCGCTCGAAAACCGTGACCTTCAGACCGCGCTTGGCGGCGGCATACGCGTGGGACAAACCCAGGATGCCGGCGCCGACGATCAGCATGTCGTTGTGTTGTGTCATCTAGAGATGCCCTGAATTTGAATCCGCTATCGCGAGCAAGCTCGCTCCCACATTGGTTTTGTGTTCGACGCACATCCCCTGTGGGAGCGAGCTTGCTCGCGATGGGGCCCTGTCAGTCGATAAAGATCTTACTTGGCCGCCACTTTCTCGGACTTGCCGTCATAGCGCTTGCGCCATTCGGTCAGGATCTGGTCGCGGTTTTTCGAGGCCCAGGCAAAGTCGTTCTTGATCAGGCGCTGTTCGTAGTCGGCCGGCAGTTCGGTCTGCGGCTTGGCGATGCCAGGCTGGGCGAGCACGGCGAAGTTTTCTTTGTAGAGCTCCATCGCCTCGGGGCTGGCGGAGAAGTCAGCCAGTTTCTTCGCCGCTTCTTCATGGGCAGTGCCCTTGATCACCGCAGTCGCTTCGATCTCCCAGCCCAAACCTTCCTTCGGCAGGATGATGTCCAGCGGCGCGCCCTGGCGCTTCAGCTGAACGGCCGGGTACTCAAAGGAAATACCGATCGGGAATTCCCCAGCCGCCGCCAGTTTGCAAGGCTTGGAACCGGAGTGAACGTACTGGCCGATGTTCTGGTGCAAGCCGTCCATGTAGGCCCAACCCTGCTTCTCGCCGAAGGTTTGCAGCCAGGCGCTGACATCGAGGAAACCAGTGCCGGACGAGGCCGGATTCGGCATGACGATCTTGCCCTTGTACTCAGGCTTGGTCAGGTCCTGCCAGCTCACCGGCTTGGTCAGGCCCTGCTTCTCGGCTTCGACGGTGTTGAAGCAGATGGTCGCGGCCCAGACGTCCATGCCGACCCAGGCTGGCGGGTTTGCAGCGTCGCGATAGTTGGCGCCGATCTTGCCCAGGTCTTTCGGTGCGTAGCTTTGCAGCATGCCTTGCTGATCGAGAATCGCCAGGCTCGAAGCGGCCAGGCCCCACACGGCGTCAGCCTGCGGACGGGCTTTTTCGGCCAGCAGTTTGGCGGTGATGATGCCGGTGGAATCACGCACCCATTTGATTTCGACGTCCGGGTTGGCCTTTTCGAAAGCTTCTTTGTAGGTCTTCAGTTGTTCGGCTTCGAGGGCGGTGTACACCGTCAACTCGGTTTTCGCCGCAAAGGCGTTCAGGCTGAAAGCGGTAAGGACAGCAGCGGCCAGGGCCATAGGCTTGAACATGATCTTTTCCTGTTTTTGAGTTGAGGGGTTGTGCAGATTCATTGACCGGGCGCGGTCTGCCGCCAGGCCTGGGAACGGCGCAGCAAACCGCGCGAGGCCCAGGCCAGCAGCAAGGACACGCCCGCCGAGGTAATCAGGATCAGGGTCGACATCGCTGCCGCACCGCCGACGTTGCCGGCGTCATCCATGTTCAGCACCGCCACCGCCGCGAGGATGGTGTCGGGGCTGTAGAGGAAGATCGCCGCCGAAACGGTGGTCATGGCCGAGACGAACAGGTAGCGCACGATGTCCAGCAGCGCCGGCAGGCAGATCGGCACGGTGACACGCAGGTAATGGCGGTACAGCGGCGCCTTGAGCGACAGCGCGGCGGCTTCGAACTCGGCATCGAGTTGACGCAGCGCGGTGGTGGCGGTCATTTGTGCGGTGGTCAAATAGTGCGCAATAGTGCAGACGATCAGCAGGGTCATGGTCCCGTACAGCACGTGCAGCGGGTTGCCGGTGAGGTTGAAGAAGAAGACGTAACCCAACCCCAGTACCAGGCCCGGCACCGCCATCGGTACGAAACTGAGCATGCGCAGCGTCAGATTCAAGCCGCGCTGGTCCTTGGTTTTTTCCATCAGGTAGGCGCCAGTGAAGATCAGAATGCTGCCGATCAACGCCGTGCCCAGGGCCATCTTCAGGCTGTTGCCGTAGGCCAGCCAGCCACCGCCGGCGGTTTCGTTGAACTGATAATGGTTAAGCGACAGCGACAGGTTGTACGGCCAGAACTTCACCAGGGACGAGAACACCGCCATGCCGAACACCAGCAGCAGCGCGGCGCAGATCAGCAGGACGATGGCCAGGTAGCAGCTGTCGCGCAGCTTCGAAGGCGCGGGTTTGAACACCTGGGCGCGACCGCTCATGGAGTCACCGTGACGACGACGCAACCAGGCATCGACCCCGAAACTGAACAGCGCTGGCAGCAACAGCACCATGCCGATCAACGCACCACGACCGAACTGTTGCTGGCCGACCACCGCCTTGTAGGCTTCCAGCGCCAACACCTGATAGTCGCCACCGACCACCACCGGCACACCGAAGTCAGTGATAGTCAGGGTGAACACCAGACAGAATGCAGCGAACACGGCCTGACGGGTCGCCGGCCAGGTGATGCTGCGGAAGGCTTTTGCAGGACTCGCGCCCATGCTGGAGGCCGCGTCGAACAGTCGTGCATCGGCCAGGGACAGGGCCGACAGAAGAATCATCAAGGCGTGCGGGAAGGTGTAGATGACTTCACCAAGCACAATGCCCCAGAAGCCGTAGATGTTGTCCGAGAGCAGGCCACGCAGCATGCCCTGGTTGCCGAACAGATAAACCAGCGCGATGCCGGGCAGCATCGATGGCGCCATCAATGGCAGCAGCGAAATGCCACGCCAGATGCCTTTGGCCGGAATCAAGGTGCGTTGCAGCGCGTAGGCAAACAGGTAAGCCAGCGGTACGACAATGGCCGCGACGCTGAGGGAAACCTTCAGGCTGTTACCGAGCAACCAATGGAAGTTTTCGCTGGTCACCAGTTCTTTCGCTGCGACCCAGCCACCACCCTGCCCGGCTTCGGCGCTGAAGCCGCGCCAGAAAATCGCCAGCAACGGCATCAATACGGCAACACCCAACAACACCAGCATGAGGACTTTGCCGCCGACCACGAACAACCGGTCACCGACCTCGGCGCGGGTGGTTTGTCGAACCTGCTTGTGCGGCAGCGGCAGCGCGATGTTCGCGCTCATCAGGCAAACACCTGCAGGCTGCGCGGCGGCAAGGCGACCATGATCTGCTGGGCGCCAAGGCGCGGCATGGCTTCCGGTGCCAGTTCGGCCAGCAGCGCATGGCCCGGCAATTGATCGAGTTCGAAGCTCATGCGGCAGCGGTTGCCGAGGAAGGTGATTTCACGAACCTTGGCCGGGAACAGGTTTTCCTCGTGCACCAGCGGGTTGACGTTGATCGCTTCCGGACGGCAGAACAAACGGCCGGACGCGGTCTTGGCGCCGCCATCGGCCAGACGCATGCTCATTCCACCGACCTGGGCGTGGCTGTCGCTGCTGCGCTGGAAGGGTAGCCAGTTACCCTGGCCGACGAACTCCGCCACGAATGGTGTGGCCGGGCGGTTGTAGATTTCCTGCGGTGTGGCGTATTGCTCGACCTTGCCATTGTTCATCACGGCGATGCGGTCGGCCATCAGCATGGCCTCGTCCTGATTGTGGGTGACCATCAGGGTGGTGATGCCGAGGTTGCGTTGCAGTTGGCGCAATTCGGTGCACAGATGCTCGCGCACCCGGGCATCGAGGGCCGACATCGGTTCGTCCAGCAACAACAGCGAAGGTGCCGGTGCCAGGGCGCGAGCCAGTGCCACACGTTGCTGTTGACCGCCGGACAACTGGCCCGGGTATTTTTTCTCGCTGCCGGTCAGGCCGACCAGTTCCAGCATCTGGCCGACACGACGGCGCACCTCGTCGCGACTGCTGCCGGCGAGGCCGTAGGCAATGTTCGCTTCGACGGTGAGATTGGGAAACAACGCGTAGGACTGGAACAGAATGCCGTAGTCCCGCGCCTGGGGCGCCAGGTGGGAAACGTCGCGATCACCCAGGTACAACTCGCCGCTGTCCTGCTTCTCCAGACCGGCGATGCAGCGCAGCAAGGTAGTTTTGCCACAGCCCGACGGCCCCAGCAGACACACCAGTTCACCGGCCGCTACGTCGAGGGAAACGTTATCCAGCGCCGTGAAGGCGCCAAAGCGTTTCTGTACGCCGCGCACTTTCATCGGTGCGCCGGGGTTGGTCAGGGCAGTTGCGATCGAGTTGTTCATGGACGGGCCTCATCTGGCAGATGGGGCCATCCTAGGGTTGTAATGAGTCCGTCATGTGGCAGTAAGGCAAAAACTGCCGATAGTGGTATTCGGGATTTTTGGTTAAGCCTTCAAGCCCTGTGTTGTTTGATCTGGCGCCTTCGCGAGCAAGCCCGCTCCCACAGTTGATCGCGGTCCCCTGTGGGAGCGGGCTTGCCCGCGAAGAGGCCAGAACAAGCACCACAAATCTCAGGCCGGAGCCATTTCCTGCGCCAACCCCAGAAACGCCGCCGGCAGTCGCGCGTTTTTACGCTCCTTGAGGCAATACAGGTATTCGGGAATCTGCGGCGCATTCTCGATGGTCAGCACCCGCAGTTGCGGATCATGGGGCACTTCCTGCCGGGCAATGATGCTGATGCCGATGTTGCGCAGCACCGCTTCGCGGATCGATTCGCGGCTGCCGATTTCCAGCAGCGGACCGAAACACACGCCGGCGCTGGCCAGCAACTCTTCGGTCAAACGACGGGTGGTCGAGCCCGGTTCGCGCATCAGCAGGGTGTGCCCGGCCAAGGCGCCGAGCGGCACGTGATCATGAACCGCCAGCGGATGATTGCGATGCACCGCCAGCACCAGCGGATCACTGCCGAGCACCCGGCGAACCAGTCGCGCGTCATCGAGCAACTGCGACGACGCCGCGACATCGACCCGGTAATCTTCCAGCGCTTCAAGCACCTGTTGGGAGTTGCCGATTTCCACCGACACCTCAACCTGCGGCAGGCGCTCGCGGAAGGTTTTCACCAGATCGAGGATGTAATACGGCGCCGTAGCGGCAATACGCAATGTGCCCTGGACCTGACCGCAGTTACGCAGGAAAAACTCGATGTCGGCTTCCTGCTGCATCAGCACCTTGACCATCGGCAGCAGCCGCGCGCCCTCCTCGCTGACGCTGAGACGCCGGCCGCCACGGTAGAACAGCTCGACCGAGTACTGACTTTCGAGGTTGCGGATCTGCGTCGTCACCGTCGGCTGGCTCAGGCCGAGCTTTTTGGCAGCCTGGGTAATGCTGCCCAGGCGGGCCACCATGTAAAACGCCTTCAGCTCCGCACTCAGCACAACCGTCCCTCATCCTTTACTTGCGCAGCAGGCGCAAACCGTTGAACACCACCAGCAGACTCACGCCCATGTCGGCGAACACTGCCATCCACATGGTAGCGACCCCGGCGAAGGTTACCCCAAGAAAGATCGCCTTGATGACCAAAGCCAGGGCGATGTTCTGTTTGAGGATGCTCGATGTCTGCCGCGACAGGCGAATGAATGCCGGGATTTTGCGCAGATCGTCGTCCATCAGGGCGACATCGGCGGTTTCGATAGCGGTATCGGTGCCTGCGGCGGCCATGGCGAAACCGATCTCGGAACGCGCCAGCGCCGGGGCGTCGTTGATGCCATCGCCGACCATGCCGACCCGATGCCCCTGGGCATAAAGAGCCTCGATGGCCTGCAATTTGTCGCCCGGCAACAGGTCGCCCTTGGCCTCGTCGATACCGACCTGCGCAGCAATGGCCTGGGCGGTGTGGACGTTATCGCCAGTGAGCATCAGGGTTTTGATGCCCAGGTCATGCAGCTGCAGGATGGCTTCGCGGCTGGACACTTTTACCGTATCGGCGACGGCGAACAGCGCCAATGGGCCAGACGAATCAAGCAGCAGCACCACCGACTTGCCCTGTTTTTCCAGGGCAAACAGCTTTTCTTCCAGCGCCGGCGAACACAGGCCCAGATCCTCTACCAGTCGATGGTTGCCCAAATGGTAGAGCTGGCCGTTGATCTCGCCGCGCACACCGCGCCCGCCCAGCGCTTCGAAGTTATCCACAATCAATGAGACGGTCTGGTTATCCACAGCCGCTTTGGCGATGGCCAGGGAAACCGGGTGATCCGAGCGCCCGGCCAGCGCGGCAGCAATGGCAGGTGCCGCGTCGTCGGCGGTCGGGGCCAGCGACAGGTAATCGGTCTGCACCGGCTTGCCGTGGGTGATGGTGCCGGTCTTGTCCAGGGCCAGATAGTCGAGCTTGTAACCGCCCTCCAGATAAACGCCGCCCTTGACCAATATGCCTTTGCGCGCCGCCGCCGCGAGGCCGCTGACGATGGTCACCGGCGTGGAAATCACCAGCGCACACGGGCAGGCCACCACCAGCAGCACCAGCGCCCGGTAGATCCAGTCGAACCACAACTCGCCCATGAACATTGGCGGGATCACCGCCACGGCCAAGGCCAGGATGAACACTGCCGGGGTGTAGATTTTCGAGAAGCTGTCGACGAAACGCTGGGTCGGCGCCCGCGCGCCCTGAGCCTGCTCGACGGCGTGGATGATGCGGGCCAGGGTCGAGTTATCCGCCGCGGCGGTCACCGCGTACTCCAGGGAACCGGCCTGATTGATGGTCCCGGCGAAGACTTTGTCGCCGAGGGTCTTTTCTACCGGCAAACTTTCACCGGTGATTGGCGCCTGGTCGATGGTCGAGCGACCGGACAGCACTTCACCGTCCAGGCCGATACGCTCACCGGGACGGACCCGTACCCGCGCGCCGAGCCCAATGCTTTTGACATCCTGCTCAAGCCAGCTCCCGTCAGCCTGCAACACCGTGGCCGTGTCCGGGGTCATCTGCATCAGGCCGCCGATGGCGTTACGCGCACGGTCTAGGGATTTGGCTTCGATCAACTCGGCCACGGTGAACAGGAACATCACCATCGCCGCTTCCGGCCACTGGCCGATCAGCACTGCGCCGGTCACGGCAATGCTCATCAGGGCATTGATGTTCAGGTTGCGGTTTTTAAGGGCGATCCAGCCTTTTTTGTAAGTGCCGAGGCCACCACTGAGGATCGAGACCAGCGCGATAACCGCCACCACCCAGTTCGGCGCGAAACCGGTGAAGTGGATAACTTCTGCCAGCAATGCACCAACACCGGACAGCGCCAAGGGCCACCACGGCTTTTTCCGAGGCGCCGGCGTCGGGGCTTCAGCACCCTGGTCCAGCGGTTCGGCCTGCATGCCCAAGGACTTGATGGCCTCGACGATCGGCTCGACTCCGGGAAAATCGTGGGTCACGCCGAGCACCCGATTAATCAGATTGAACTCCAGCTGCTGCACCCCGGTCAGTTTACTTAGCTTGTTTTGAATAAGTGTCTGCTCGGTCGGGCAGTCCATTGCCTCGATACGGAAACTACTCAGCCTAGCGCCAATCGTCGGCGATTCGCTCAGTTTTACCAGCGCAGGCGCTGCCGCTTTAGATGAGCAACAGGCGTCGCCATGATCGCCGTGGTCATGTTTTTGCACGGGTTTGAGCTTGTGGTTGTGCTCGTGTTCAGCCCCGGGTTTGCGGGAATGCAGGGAATCGCTCATTGGTTACGTCCATAGGAGTGCCTGTTGCCAAGTAAAGACCCTGTAGCCACTATAGGGTCAAGCACCCTTTCTGGAGTTTTGGAGATTGGCGTCATGAAAATTGGAGAATTGGCGAAACTCACGGACTGCGCCGTGGAAACGATCCGCTACTACGAGCGCGAGAACCTGCTGCCGGAACCGGCCCGCAGTGATGGCAATTATCGCGTCTACACCCAGGCCCACGCCGAGCGCCTGACCTTCATCCGCAACTGTCGCACCCTCGACATGACGCTCGAAGAAATCCGCAGCCTGCTGGCGTTTCGCGACAGTCCGCAGGATCAGTGCGAAAGCGTGAATGCGCTGATCGACGAGCACATCCACCATGTAAAGGCGCGGATCGACGGCTTGCTGGCCTTGCAGACGCAACTGCTCGACTTGCGCCAACGCTGCGACGAGGGGCCGGGGGTCGATCAATGCGGGATTTTGCAGCGGCTGGAAGTGAGCGGCGGGGTGGTGGCGACGGAGGTGGAGCATTCCCATGTCGGCCGTAGTCACGGCCACTAAGAACACCGCAAAACCAAATGTGGGAGCGGCGGTGCGACGATTCGACTTGCTCGCGAATACGGTTGTTCATTCAACATTGATGTCGACTGATCCACCGCTTTCGCGAGCAAGCCCGCTCCCACATTGGTTCGGTGTCGTGCTTCAGACCGCCATCGGCGCGGTCATCGGCGCGTGGTGTTCGTAGCCTTCCAGCGAGAAATCGCCCGGCTCCACCAGCTCCAGCCATTCCGGCTGGTAAAAGCCCGTCTTGGCAAACTCCGGCACACGGTCGGAAATCACCAGTTGCGGCATCGGGAACGGCTCGCGCTTGAGCTGTTCGTTGAGCATGTCCAGGTGGTTTTCGTAGACGTGCGCATCACCGATGAAATAGGTGAACCAGCGCGGAGTGTAGCCCGTCAGACGACCAATCAGGCTCAGCAACGCGGCGCCTTCGGTGAGGTTGAACGGCGTGCCCAGGCCCAGGTCGTTGGAGCGGATGTAGAGGGTCAGGGAAATCTCCCTGGTCTCGACATTCGGATGGAACTGGTACAGCAAGTGGCACGGCGGCAGGGCCATTTCATCGAGCTGGGCGCAGTTCCAGCCGTGGAACAGGATGCGGCGGCTGCCCGGGTCCTTGATGATGGTGTCGACGCACTGGCGAACCTGGTCGATGGCCTTGTACAGCACCACGTAGGCCTGACCGTCCTCCTCGCCTTCGGCAATCTGGCGATAGCCTTGCTTCAGGGTCTGCTCGATGGCAGCCGGGTTGCTGACCGGGATCTGCTTGTACGCCGGCCATTTGCGCCATTGCACGCCGTAGATTTCGCCGAGGTCGTCTTCGCCCTGGCGGAACGGGTTGGCCAGCCACTGGGCGTTTTCGTTGGCGTTCTGGTCCCAGACCTTGCAGCCCAATGCGCGGAATTCGGCAGCGTTGTTCACGCCACGCAGGAATCCGCACATTTCGCCGATGGCCGATTTGAACGCCATCTTGCGCGTGGTGATCGCCGGGAAACCTTCCTGCAGGTCATAACGCAGCATCGCACCGGGAAAGCTGATGGTGTTCACGCCGGTACGGTTGGCCTGTTTGGTGCCGTTCTTGATGACGTGGGCGACCAGTTCGAGATATTGCTTCATGAATTACCTGTGTCCTTGAACCCGCAACCATCGCTGCGGGGTTCGAATTTTATACGGCTGCCGCTGGAGTCGCCGGGGCGCGGTGATACGCCAGCCAGATCAGGAACAGCCCGCCGACGATCATCGGCACGCACAGCACCTGGCCCATGGTCAGCCAGTTCCAGGCCAGATAGCCCAGCTGGGCGTCCGGTACGCGGACGAACTCGACGATGAAACGGAAGATGCCATAGAACAGCGCGAACATCCCCGATACCGCCATGGTCGGCCGCGGCTTGCGCGAGAACAGCCAGAGGATCAGGAACAGTGCCACGCCTTCGAGGGCGAACTGGTACAGCTGCGACGGATGACGCGCCAGTTGCGCCGGATCGGTCGGAAATACCATCGCCCACGGCACATCGGTTGCCTTGCCCCACAACTCGGCGTTGATGAAGTTGCCGATGCGCCCGGCACCCAGGCCAATCGGCACCATCGGCGCAACGAAATCCATCAGCTGGAAGAACGACTTGTTGTTCTTCTTGCCGAACCACAACGCCGCCAGCATCACACCGATGAAACCGCCGTGGAACGACATGCCGCCCTTCCACACTTCGAAAATCAGCGTCGGGTTGGACAGGTAAGCGCCCAGGTCGTAGAACAGCACATAACCCAGACGTCCGCCGACGATCACCCCCATCGACATCCAGAACACCATGTCGGAGAGTTTCTCCTTGGTCCAGGTCGGGTCGAAGCGGTTCAAGCGGCGGGACGCCAGCAGCCAGGCGCCGCCGATGCCGATCAGGTACATCAGACCGTACCAGTGGATTTTCAGCGGACCGATGGCCAGGGCCACCGGGTCGATCTGCGGGTAAGGCAGCATTGCGACTCCTCGTTAGAGTTCAAATCTTAAAAATTCCCGGGCGACGCTGCCACCTCAGGATTAAGCCAGGATTGCGCTGCCCGTCAGAGCAGATGCTTCAGACTAGAAAGTTCAGACCGACGCAGAACAGCAAAGCGGCAAACAGCCGTTTCAGCAACTTCGGCGACAAATTGTGGGCCAGTCGCGCACCGAAGCGGGCGAAGACCATGCTGGTCAAGGCAATGCCCAGCAACGCCGGCAGATAAATGAAACCGAGACTATGGGCCGGGAGCAATGGATCGTGCCAGCCCAGAATCATGAAACTTAATGCACTGGCCAAAGCAATCGGCAGACCGCAGGCCGATGAAGTGGCCACGGCTTGCTGCATCGGCACACTGCGCCAGGTCAGGAATGGCACGGTCAACGAACCACCGCCAATGCCGAAAATCGCCGAAGCCCAGCCAATTACGCTGCCGGCCACGGTCAGACCGAGTTTGCCCGGCACGGTTCGGCTGGCCTTGGGTTTGACCTCCAGCGCCAGCTGAGCGGCGATCACCAAGGCGAATACACCAATGAGCTTCTGCAGGTTGGGGCCGGAAATCGCTTCGGCCGTCAGCGCGCCGAACCCGGCACCGACCAGAATGCCGACGGTCATCCACATGAAGATCGGCCAACGCACGGCGCCACGGCGGTGATGCTCACGTACCGCGTTGACCGAGGTAAAGATGATTGTCGCCAGGGAGGTGCCCACTGCCAGGTGCGTGAGGATCGACGGATCGAACCCCTGGGCCTTGAAGCTGAACACCAGCACCGGGACGATGATGATCCCGCCGCCCACGCCAAACAGCCCGGCGAGTACACCTGCACAGGCGCCGAGCGCCAGATAGAGCAGAAATTCCATGGTCGTCCCGCCCGTATCCCCAAAACCGGAGCGGCATGGTAACGGATGCATGGCCTCAAGCTCCACTGCGCAAGGCGATGGATCGATGAGCGATGTCTGCGTAGAGTGAGCAAAAAACACACAAGGACAGCCTGATGTGCCTGATTGTTTTTGCCTGGCGACCGGGTCATGCCCTGCCGCTGGTCGTGGCGGCCAATCGCGATGAATTCTACGCCCGCCCCAGCCTGCCGCTGGCGCCATGGCCCGAAGCGCCGCACGTGCATGCGGGGCGCGACCTCGAGGCCGGTGGCACCTGGCTCGGTGTCGGTGCCAACGGACGATTTGCGGCGTTGACCAACATCCGCGATCCCCATCGACCGCCAGGGCGCAAGTCTCGTGGGGAGCTGGTCGCGCGATTCCTGGAGGGCGACTGCTCGATTGACGACTATTTGGCCGACGTTGTCAGGCGTTCGCCTGAATATGGCGGTTTCAATCTGTTGGTTGGCAACAGGAACGAGCTCTGGCACTTCAATGCCCGGGAGACGGAAGCCGTGATGCTGCAACCGGGAGTCTACGGCGTGTCGAACGCCGGGCTGGATACGCCGTGGCCGAAGCTGCTCAAGGCCAAGGCTGCATTGAGCGAGGTGCTGGATGATCCGCTGCCTCAGGCGCTGTTGGCGTTATTGAGCGATGCGCAGACCGCGCCGTTTGCCGAGTTGCCGGACACCGGTGTCGGGCTGGCTACCGAAACATTGCTGTCGAGCGTGTTCATTGCCAGCCAGAGTTATGGAACGCGGGCGAGTACGGCGTTGATTGTGCAGGCGGATGGGGCGTTGCATATGGTCGAAAGGAGTTTCGGGCCGTATGGCGGGCATCTTGGGGAAGTGGAGATCAGGCTGTAGTTGTGTGTTGTCTGGACTGGCGCCATCGCGAGCAAGCTCGCTCCCACAAGGGATTTGCGTCGTACACAGATCCAGTGTGGGAGCGGGCTTGCCTGCGATGGGGCCGTCAGCGTTTTAGAGAGGCTTGATCGCTGCCGGATTGATCATCCGCGCCAACCCGAGGTTCTTCAGCGCCAGCTGCAACGAGCTGTGAATCACTTGCGGGTTGTCGATGGTCATTAGTTCCGCCAGTAATTCCTTGGCCTTGCTCAGGTTGATCTGGCGCAGCATCCACTTCACTTTCGGCAAGTTGGTGGCGTTCATCGACAGGCTGTCGAAACCCATCGCCATCAACAGCACCGCCGCCGCCGGATCACCGGCCATTTCACCACAGATACTCACCGGCTTGCCTTCGGCGTGGGCATCACGCACCACGTTCTGCAGCGCCTGAAGCACCGCCGGGTGCAGGTAATCGTAGAGGTCGGCCACCCGCGGGTTGTTGCGGTCCACGGCCAGCAGGTACTGGGTCAGGTCGTTGGAGCCGACCGACAGGAAGTCCACTTGCCGCGCCAGCTCCTTGGTCTGGTACACCGCCGCCGGAATCTCGATCATCACGCCAATCGGTGGCATCGGTACATCGCAGCCCTCGTCACGCACTTCACCCCAGGCACGGTGGATCAGGTGCAGGGCTTCCTCCAGCTCGTGGATGCCGGAAATCATCGGCAGCAGGATGCGCAGGTTGTTCAAGCCTTCACTGGCCTTGAGCATGGCGCGGGTCTGCACCAGGAAAATTTCCGGGTGATCAAGGGTGACGCGAATACCGCGCCAGCCGAGGAACGGGTTGTCTTCCTTGATCGGGAAGTACGACAGCGATTTGTCGCCGCCGATGTCCAGGGTTCGCATGGTCACCGGTTGCGGGTGGAACGCGGCCAGTTGTTCGCGGTAGATCGCCAGTTGTTCCTTTTCGCTCGGGAAGCGCTGGTTGATCATGAACGGCACTTCGGTGCGGTACAGGCCCACGCCTTCGGCACCACGCTTCTGCGCACGCGCCACATCCGCCAGCAGGCCGGTGTTGACCCACAGCGGCATGCGGTGGCCATCGACCGTCACGCACGGCAGATCGCGCAGCGCATCCAGCCCGAGGGCCAGTTGCTTCTCTTCCTCGACCACTTCGGCGAACTGCTTGCGCAGCACTTCACTCGGGTTGGTGTAGACCTCGCCGTGGTAACCGTCGACGATCATCTGGATGCCGTCGACCTTCGAGTACGGCAGGTCGACCAGGCCCATCACCGTCGGGATACCCATGGCGCGGGCGAGGATGGCGACGTGGGAGTTACCGGAACCGAGTACCGACACCAGGCCGGCCAGCTTGCCTTCCGGCACCTCGCCGAGCATCGCCGGCGTCAGCTCTTCGCTGACCAGAATGGTGTTGTCGGGGTAGACCAGGGTTTGCTGGCGTTCTTCCTGCAAGTAAGCCAGCAAGCGACGGCCAAGGTCCTTGACGTCGGATGCACGCTCACGCAGGTAAGCGTCGTCCATCAATTCGAAACGGTTGACGTGATCGGTGACCACCTGGCGCAACGCGCCCTGAGCCCACTGGCCGGTCTTGATCACGGTGGTGACTTCGCTGCCCAGCGCGGCATCGTCGAGCATCATCAGGTAGACGTCGAACAAGGCCCGCTCTTCCGGGCGCAACTGTGTGGCGAGCTTGGCGGACAAGGTGCGCATGTCGGCGCGTACGCCTTCGATGGCGGTCTTGAACAGCCCGAGTTCGGCGTCGATGTCGCTGATGGCCTTGTCCGGCACCACGTCCAGATCGGCCGGTGGCAGCATGACCACCGCCGTACCGACTGCCGCACCCGGCGAGCCCGGCACGCCGACGAACTTGGCTTCCTGGATACCTTTGCCCTGACGACCGAGGCCACGGATCGAGCCGGTGGCTTCGGCGTGGGCGATAACGCCGGCGAGCTGCGCGCTCATGGTCACGAGAAAGGCTTCTTCCCCTTCATCGAACTGGCGACGTTCTTTTTGCTGGATGACCAACACGCCGACGACGCGACGGTGGTGAATGATCGGCGCCCCAAGGAACGAAGCGAAACGCTCTTCACCGGTTTCGGCAAAGTAGCGGTAGCGCGGGTGGTCCGCGGCGTTTTCGAGGTTCAGGGGTTCTTCACGCGTGCCGACCAGACCCACCAGACCTTCGTTGGGGGCCATGCTGACCTTGCCGATCGAGCGCTTGTTCAAGCCCTCGGTGGCCATCAGCACGAACCGGTTGGTCTCCGGGTCAAGCAGGTAGACCGAGCAGACCTGGCTGCCCATGGCCTCTTTGACGCGCAACACAATAATCCCCAACGCCGCCTTGAGATCCTTGGCGGAGTTAACTTCCTGGACGATCTTGCGCAGCGTATTGAGCATGGCTCGGGGTCGAACTCCGTCGTCAGTCGCGCGCTAAAAGGCGCGGGGCAAGCTCTTTGAGAGCGCGTCGATACACCTCGCGCTTGAATGTCACCACCTGGCCCAACGGATACCAATAGCTGACCCAGCGCCAGCCATCGAATTCCGGTTTACCGGTCAAATCCATCCGCACCCGCTGCTCGTTGGAGATCAGGCGCAGGAGAAACCATTTCTGTTTCTGGCCGATGCACAGCGGTTGGCTGTGGGTACGTACCAGACGTTGCGGCAAACGATAGCGCAACCAGCCCCGGGTGCAGGCGAGAATTTCAACATCTTCGCGTTCAAGGCCCACTTCTTCGTTCAGCTCGCGGTACAAGGCGTCTTCCGGCGTCTCTTCGGGGTTGATTCCCCCCTGCGGAAACTGCCAGGCATCTTGATTGATTCGGCGAGCCCATAGCACCTGGCCGGCGTCATTCGTCAGAATGATCCCGACATTGGGGCGAAAACCATCGGGGTCGATCACGGCTACAACCTCGCAAACGCATGTCGTCGCATTGTTCCACAAAGGTTGTGAAGGCGGCAACGAAGGTTCCTACCTTATGTGCACTCTTGTGAAAAGACCGTATTCTTGTCGCCTTTTTACTGACTTTTCAGCGGGTAACTGCAATGCGCCTGGCTTTATTCGATTTGGACAACACCCTTCTGGGCGGTGACAGCGATCACGCCTGGGGCGATTACCTGTGCGAGCGCGGCTTTCTCGACGCCGTCGCCTACAAGGCACGCAACGATGAGTTCTACCAGGATTACCTGGCCGGCAAACTGGATAACGCTGCTTACCTGAACTTCTGCCTCGAAGTCCTCGGCCGCACCGAAATGGCCACGCTGGATCAATGGCACAGCGACTACATGCGCGACTGCATCGAACCGATCATGCTACCCAAGGCTATCGAGTTGCTGGCCAAGCACCGCGCGGCTGGCGACAAACTGGTGATCATCACCGCGACCAACCGCTTCGTCACCGGGCCGATTGCCGAGCGCCTGGGCGTCGAAACCCTGATCGCCACCGAATGCGAAATGCTCGACGGCCGCTACACCGGGCGCAGCACCGACGTGCCGTGCTTCCGCGAGGGCAAGGTGACGCGCTTGAATCGCTGGCTGGAGGAAACCGGGTTTACGCTGGAAGACAGCTACTTCTATAGCGACTCGATGAATGATTTTCCGTTGCTGGAGCAGGTGACCCATCCGGTGGCGGTCGATCCTGATCCGAACCTGCGGGCCGAGGCCGAGAAGCGGGGTTGGCCGGTAATCAGTCTGCGCGGCTGATATTGCTTTCGCGAGCAAGCCCGCTCCCACACTAGATATTCAGTGAACACAGATTTTGTGAACGACGCCGATCAAATGTGGGAGCGGGCTTGCTCGCGAAGAGGTCGACGCGGTCTCAAGCCTTAAACCGGCTTGGCCCCCATCAGCCCGGCAATGGCCACAAGACAGACAAAACTGAACAACGCCAAGGCAAAGGTGAATTTCCCCACGCCACCCGGCGTCTTGCGCAGTTTGTTCAGCCGCACCAGCAGCCAGAACCACGCCAGTGCCGCCACCGTGTAAAGCACGCTGGAGGCCAGCAACCAGGTCTGCCCCAGCGGCCAGCCCATCAGGTGCACCATCCACCAGCCGGTAAACGGCATGCTCAGCAGCGCCAGGCCCATCAGCAGCCAGATGAACACCCTTGGCCGCTGCAAGGTACGACTACCCGCCGTCGCATCACCCTTGCGCCGCGCAAGAAAAACCCAGACTCCCAGCCCCAGCGCACAAGCCAGCAGTACAACAGTTGCCACCATGTGCGCCGCTTTCAGGGCAGTTAACGTTTCCATTGTCAGATTTCCTTATTGCCTTGCCCGTCAGCGTAGCCGTTCAGCCAAGAAACAGCTGATAGGCCGGGTTGTCGCTTTCGTCCCAGTACGGGTAACCGATTTCTTCCAGCGCCGCCGGCACCAGGTGGCGCTCGTCGTGGGGCACTTGCAGGCCCGCGACGACCCGGCCATCCGCCGCGCCATGGTTGCGGTAGTGGAACATCGAGATATTCCAGCGCCCGCCAAGCTTGTTGAGGAAGTTGAACAGCGCCCCCGGACGTTCCGGGAATTCGAAACGCAGGATCACTTCATCGACCACATGCGCCGCACGCCCGCCCACCATGTGGCGGATGTGCAGCTTGGCCAACTCGTTGTCGGTCAGGTCCAGCACCGGGAAACCTTGCTCGCTCAGACTGGCGATCAACGCACTGCGCGGGTCGTTTTCCGGGTGGGTCTGCACGCCGACAAAGATGTGCGCTTCGCTGCCGGTGTTGTAGCGGTAGTTGAATTCGGTGATCTGGCGCTTGCCGATGGCCTCGCAGAACGCCTTGAAGCTGCCCGGTTTCTCGGGAATGGTCACGGCGATGATCGCTTCGCGGCCCTCGCCCAGCTCCGCACGCTCGGCGACGTGGCGCAGGCGATCGAAGTTGACGTTGGCCCCGGAGTCGATGGCCACGAAGGTCTGGCCGCTGACGCCGCGCTGCTCGACATACTTCTTGATCCCGGCCACGCCCAAGGCGCCGGCAGGTTCGGTGATCGAGCGGGTATCGTCGTAGATATCCTTGATGGCGGCACAGATTTCGTCGGTGCTGACGGTGATCACCTCATCGACATAGTCTTTGCAGATATCGAAGGTGTGCTGACCGATCTGGGCCACCGCCACGCCGTCGGCGAAGAGGCCCACAGTCGGCAGCACCACTCGCTCGCCGGCCGCCATCGCCGCTTGCAGGCAATTGGAGTCATCCGGCTCGACGCCGATGACCTTGATGTCCGGGCGCAGGTACTTCACGTACGCCGCGATGCCGGCGATCAGGCCGCCGCCGCCCACCGGGACGAAAATCGCATCCAGCGGCTGCGGGTGCTGGCGCAGAATCTCCATCGCCACGGTGCCCTGCCCGGCAATGGTGTGGGGATCGTCATACGGGTGAATGTAGACGTAGCCTTTTTCGTCGACCAGTTTCAGCGAGTAAGCCAGGGCTTCCGGGAACGAATCGCCATGCAGCACCACTTTGCCGCCACGGGAGCGCACGCCTTCGACCTTGATCTCCGGGGTGGTCTTGGGCATGACGATGGTCGCTTTCACGCCCAACACCTTTGCCGCCAGGGCCAGGCCCTGGGCATGGTTGCCCGCCGACGCGGTGACCACGCCGCGAGCGCGTTCTTCGTCGCTCAACTGGGTCAACTTGTTGTAGGCGCCGCGAATCTTGAACGAGAACACCGGCTGCAAGTCTTCGCGCTTGAGCCAAATGCTGTTGCCCAGCCGCTCGGAGAGCTGGCGGGCAGTCTGCAGCGGGGTTTCTACGGCAACGTCATAAACGCGCGAGGTGAGGATCTTTTTGACGTACTGTTCAAGCATCGGAAAGCATCACTGAGCGGGTTGGGCAGGACCAAGGAGTCTAACCCGGCTTTCAGCTGTACGACCACACGAATGCAGAGGTTTCAGCCCCGCTTAGGGCTATAATGCCGGCCTTTCGTCCCCTCCTCGGCACCCCGGAGCCCGCATGAACCAGGATCAACTCAAACAGGCAGTGGCTCAGGCCGCCGTCGACTTCATCCTTCCGAAACTCGACGACAAGAGCATCGTCGGGGTCGGCACCGGCTCCACCGCCAACTGTTTTATCGACGCGCTGGCCAAGCATAAGGGCGCATTCGATGGCGCCGTCGCCAGTTCCGAAGCCACCGCCGCGCGCCTCAAGGGCCACGGGATTCCGGTGTACGAACTGAACACCGTCAGCGACCTGGAGTTCTATATCGATGGCGCCGATGAAAGCGACGAGCACCTGAACCTGATCAAGGGCGGCGGCGCTGCCCTGACCCGCGAGAAGATTGTCGCGGCCGTGGCCAAGACCTTCATCTGCATCGCCGACGCGAGCAAACTGGTGCCGGTCCTCGGTACTTTCCCGTTGCCGGTGGAAGTGATCCCGATGGCCCGCAGCCACGTGGCCCGCGAACTGGTGAAGCTTGGCGGCGACCCGGTTTACCGCGAAGGCGTGCTGACCGACAACGGCAACATCATCCTCGACGTGTTCAACATGCAGATCACCAATCCGGTGGAACTGGAAACGCAGATCAATGCGATCGTCGGCGTGGTCACCAACGGTTTGTTCGCGGCGCGTCCGGCGGATCTGTTGTTGCTGGGTACCAGCGAAGGTGTGAAAACCCTGCGCGCCGAGTAACCAAGACCGCCCACATTTTTGTGAGCAGATGAAAAAACCTGTGGGAGCGGGCTTGCTCGCGAAAGCGGCCTGTCAGTTGATATCTCTGTCGACTGACACGACCCCTTCGCGAGCAAGCCCGCTCCCACAGTATTTTGTGGTGTTGGTTAGAGTTGCGTGGGTTTCTTGAACACGTAGAACAGGTTCGGCTCACTGACGAGGTACAGCGTACCGTCGTCGTCCACGGCGATCCCCTCCGCTTGCGGCACGGTTTTTTGCAGGCCATGGCGCCCCTTGCTCAATGACATTGTGCTCAGCGGCCGCCCATCCACATCCAGTTCCAGAATCAATCGCGACTCATCCGACAGCGCCAGCAAATGCCCGCTGCGCTCGTCGTATTGCAGGCTCGACAGATCCCGCACGAACATCCCGGCATCACGCTTGGGGTCGTTGATCACGTGCACCGAGTAGGATTCTTCAGGGTTGAAGCGCGGAAAACCGTGCACCTCGTAGATCAGCATCGGGTTGCGCTCCTTGGCGACGAACAGGCGCTTGCCCACCGAATCGTAAGCCAGACCCTCGAAGCCCTTGTTGCCGCCCATGTGTACGCCAATGGTCATCTGCTCGGCGTCTGCCGCATCGACGAAGGTGGTGTCCTGCTCCAGACGAATCTTGATCAGCCGCTGCTGGCTTTCGTCAGTGACCACGTAGATGTCCTCACTGATGAACTCCACCGCCTCCGGATCGCCGAAGCCAACCAGCGCCACACGACGCAGGATCCTGCCGTCGAGGGACAACTCGATCAGCTCGCTCCGTTTGTTGGTGACGGTGAACAGGCTTTTGCGCACCGGGTCGTAGGTCAGCGCCGAAACGTTGTCGGCCAGGCCATCGATCACCTGCGCTTCGGTCACGACCTGATACTGGTCCAACCCCATGGAGCGGGAACTCACCGGCTGCCACAGCGTATGCAGATTGAACCAGGTGCGCTCGAACAGACGCATGTACTGGGCGATCGCTATCAACGCGATCAGCAAGATCACCGACAGGATCAGAATCAGGGATTTGGGGCGGGCAAATCGACGCATTCGGGTGGGCTCGGGTCAGAACAGGCGGATGAAATATCACGCCCGTCTGAACTGAAGCTTAATGGCCGCTGGCCTTTTACGTACAGGCAATCAGCGCAGGCGTTGGTTACTTCTGTTTTTCGAAGCGATAAAACAGGTTCGGCTCACTCACCATGTACAGCGTGCCCACTTCATCCATTGTTACGCCTTCGGCACGGGGAATGGTATTTTTCAGGCCGTTGAAGCCACGCAGCAGAGTGATGAAACTGACCTGCTCACCCTTCTTGTCCAGTTCCAGCAACAGGTGCGAGTCGGCGGACAGCACCAGCATGTGGCCAGTCCGTGGATCGACGGCCAGGGCAGACAGGTTGCGCATGTCCAGTGCATGGCTGGCCAGCTTCAGCTTGTCGCCGGTCAGGACCTTGCCGTCACCTTTCCAGGCAAACAATGCCGGCGGGCGCTCTTCGCCCAGCAGCAGTTGCTGATTGCTCGAATCCCAGGTGACACCCTCGAACGCTTTGTTCTGGTCTTTGGAAGGCCCGAGGTCGTATTTCGGGAAGTCGGCCATATTCAATTCGCGGGTCTCGGCATCGACCTTGACGATAGCAATCAGATGCTCGCGCTCATCGACAATGGCCAGTCGGCCGTCACCCAGCACGGTGATGCCCTCAGGGTTGCTCCAGCCGACCAATGGCATTTTGCGCAGCACATCGCCCTGCAAGTTCAATTCGACCAGGAACGGGTTCTTGCCCATGACCGCAAACAGAGTCTTGGTCTGAGGGTCGTAGGCCAGGTCCGATGCTTCGTCCTTCTCCATGCCCGGCAACGGCTTGGCATCGATCACCGCCCGGTAGTCCGGGAGCCAGATACTGGCCTGACGCTCGGCCGGGCTTTTGAATTGCTCTTTCACCCAGAGCACGCCCCGCGAATCCCAGTGCATGGCAAATGCGACGCCGTAGGCAACAACGGCCACCAACAGCAGCCAGGTGTGCCAACGCAGGGCGAAGCGCGAGCGGCGGACAGGTTCAAGCGTGGAAAGCGGAGGAGTGGCCATCGGGGAATGCGTTCCAGAAATTCAGGCTAGGGGTAATAGCACAGTTTGGGGTCGGCTCAGAGGCCGAAGACCCTGAAATTTTATCCAGACTGGATGTGAAAAAAACGGGAAATGACAGGGTGGAACTGTGTGGAATCCGGACTTCAGCCCACCAAATACTTCTGTGGGAGCGGGCTTGCTCGCGAAGAGGGTGTGTCAGGCAACACTTATGTCGACTGACACGCCCTCTTCGCGAGCAAGCCCGCTCCCACAGGGTTTGGCGGTGTCTGGACTAGCGAACGCTGCTGGTGAAGCTGCTTACGCCCGGCAATTCCAGAACGATCTCGTCACCGACATTCAGCGGACCAACGCCCACTGGCGTGCCGGTGAGGATCACGTCCCCGGCCTGCAACGAGAAGCAGCCGGCCATGTGCTGGATCATCGGCACGATCGGGTTGAGCATCGCGCTGCTATTGCCATCCTGGCGCACTTCACCGTTGATGGTCAGGCGGATGCCGATGTCGGTCAGGTCGGCAAACGAGCTGCCGGACACGAACGGAGCAAGCACTGCCGCGCCGTCGAAGGACTTGGCGATTTCCCAGGGCAGGCCCTTGGATTTCAGCTCGGCCTGCTTGTCGCGCAGGGTCAGGTCCAGGGCTGGAGCGAAACCGGAGATGGCGTCGAGCACTTCTTCACGGCTCGGCTTGGTCGACAACGGCTTGCCGATCAACACCGCGATTTCCGCTTCGTAATGCACCGAACCGCGCTCGGTCGGAATGCTGAAACCGCCTTCCAGCGGCACCACGCAACTGCCCGGCTTGATGAACAGCAGTGGCTCGGTCGGCACCGGATTGTCCAGTTCCTTGGCGTGTTCGGCGTAGTTACGGCCGATGCACACCACTTTTCCCAGCGGGAAGTGAATGCGCGTACCGTCGACATACTGGTGCTGATAGCTCATTACCGACTCCTGCTTCGTTGGCTCTTAAAGTTCGAAAATCAAACAGCGAAAATCTTGCCCGGGTTCATGATGCCGTTCGGGTCGAACACCGCTTTGACCGCTTTCATGTACTCGATCTCGACCGGTGAACGGCTGTAGGTCAGGTAGTCACGTTTGGTCATGCCCACGCCGTGCTCGGCGGAGATCGAACCGTTGTACTTCTCGACGGTTTCGAACACCCACTTGTTGACGGTCGCGCACTTGGCGAAGAACTCATCCTTGCTCAGGTCATCCGGCTTGAGGATGTTCAAGTGCAGGTTGCCGTCGCCGATGTGGCCAAACCAGACAATTTCGAAGTCCGGATAGTGTTCGCCGACGATCGCGTCGATTTCCTTCAGGAATGCCGGGACTTTCGATACGGTGACCGAGATGTCGTTCTTGTACGGCGTCCAGTGGGAAATGGTTTCGGAGATGTATTCGCGCAGTTTCCACAGGTTCTGCAACTGGGTTTCGCTCTGGCTCATCACGCCGTCCAGCACCCAGCCCTGCTCGACGCAGTGCTCGAAGGTTTCCAGGGCATGGTTGGCTACTTCTTCGGTGGTCGCTTCGAACTCCAGCAGCGCGTAGAACGGGCAATCGGTTTCGAACGGCGCCGGTACATCGCCACGGGCCATGACTTTGGCCAGGGCTTTGTCGGAGAAGAATTCGAAGGCGGTCAGGTCAAGCTTGCTCTGGAAGGCGTGCAGCACTGGCATGATCGAGTCGAAATCGGCGGTGCCGAGAACCATCGCGGTGAGATTTTTCGGCGCGCGGTCCAGGCGCATGGTCGCTTCGACCACGAACCCCAAGGTGCCTTCGGCACCGATGAACAGCTGACGCATGTCATAGCCGGTGGCGTTCTTGATCAGGTCGCGGTTCAGTTCCAGCACGTCGCCCTTGCCGGTGACCACTTTCATGCCGGCGACCCAGTTACGGGTCATGCCGTAGCGAATCACCTTGATCCCGCCGGCATTGGTGCCGATATTGCCGCCAATCTGGCTCGAACCCGCCGAAGCGAAGTCCACCGGGTAGCACAGGCCCTTTTCTTGCGCGACGTTCTGCAGGTGCTCGGTGACCACGCCCGGCTGGCAAACGGCTGTGCGGTCAGTGAGGTTCACGTCGAGGATCTGGTTCATGTAGTCGAAGGACACCACGACTTCACCATTGGCCGCCACCGCTGCTGCGGAAAGACCGGTACGACCGCCGGACGGCACCAGCGCCACCTTGTGTTTGTTGGCCCACAGGACAATGGCCTGGACTTGCTCGGTGGTCTTGGGGAACACGATGGCGGTCGGGGCTGGGGCGAAATGCTTGGTCCAATCCTTTCCGTAAGCATTCAGGGAGTCGGCATCGGTCAGCACCTTGCCAGGCTCAACCAAGGTCTTCAGCTCTTCAATCAGGGCAGGATTGGTCATCGACAGAACTCTCGAACAATTCATGGTCATCCTGAGAACGCTTCACGTCGCAGGAATGAGTGTTTAGCGGGGTGCATATGCTAGCATAACGACCCCGCAGGATAGTGCCCAAGGGCTGTTCTGCGGTGACGGTTTAGTTGCCGTCCGGGTCAGCATCTGTTGACCATTTCCTGCCATTTTTCTCCGGGATACAGGTTTACGCAGATGAGCAAGACTTCTCTCGATAAGAGCAAGATCAAGTTCCTTCTTCTCGAAGGCGTCCACCAATCGGCTGTCGACGTCCTCAAGGCGGCGGGCTACACCAGCATCGAGAACCTCACTGGTTCTCTGCCGGAAGCCCAGCTCAAGGAAAAGATCGCTGATGCTCACTTCATCGGCATTCGCTCCCGCACTCAACTGACCGAAGAGATCTTCGATCACGCGAAGAAGCTCGTGGCTGTAGGGTGTTTCTGCATCGGCACCAACCAGGTCGACCTGGACGCCGCCCGCGAACGCGGCATCGCGGTGTTCAACGCGCCGTACTCCAACACCCGTTCCGTAGCGGAGCTGGTGCTGGCCGAAGCGATCCTGCTGCTGCGCGGCATCCCTGAGAAGAACGCTTCCTGCCACCGTGGCGGCTGGATCAAGAGCGCGGCCAACTCCTTCGAGATCCGCGGCAAGAAGCTGGGCATCGTCGGCTACGGCTCGATCGGTACTCAACTGTCGGTCCTGGCGGAAGGCCTGGGGATGCAGGTGTACTTCTACGACACCATCACCAAGCTGCCGCTGGGTAACGCCACTCAGGTAGGCAACCTGCACGAGCTGCTGGCGATGTCCGACATCGTTTCGCTGCACGTACCGGAAACCGCCGCCACCCAGTGGATGATGGGCGAGAAGGAAATCCGCGCCATCAAGAAAGGCGGCATCCTGATCAACGCCGCCCGCGGCACCGTGGTCGAACTGGACCACCTGGCGGACGCGATCAAGGACAAACACCTGATCGGCGCGGCCATCGACGTATTCCCGGTGGAGCCACGCTCCAACGACGAAGAGTTCGAAAGCCCGCTGCGTGGCCTGGACAACGTGATCCTGACCCCGCACATCGGTGGCTCCACCGCTGAAGCCCAGGCCAACATCGGTCTGGAAGTGGCGGAAAAGCTGGTCAAGTACAGCGACAACGGTACTTCGGTATCGTCCGTGAACTTCCCGGAAGTGGCCCTGCCGGCTCACCCTGGCAAGCACCGCCTGCTGCACATCCACGAAAACATTCCGGGCGTGCTCAGCGAGATCAACAAGGTCTTCGCCGAAAACGGCATCAACATCTCCGGTCAGTTCCTGCAGACCAACGAGAAAGTCGGCTACGTGGTGATCGACGTCGACGCCGAGTACTCGGACCTGGCGCAAGAGAAGCTGCAACACGTCAACGGCACCATCCGTAGCCGTGTGTTGTTCTGATCACGATCTGAGCAACAAAAAAAGGGAGCCTTCCGGCTCCCTTTTTCATTCACTCAACAACCTTACTTGACGTTGACGGTGATCTTCTCGGAAACGATCGGCGGATCGAACGGCATGTGGTTGCTATCGCCCAGTTCCAGCTGCAAGGTGTGTTCGCCCGGCGTGAGCGTTACTTCAGCCTGGGTCTGCGCGTTGCCGAAATGCTGGTGGTTGGCATCTTTTGGAATCGGCGCACCGGCGGCTGGCAGTTCGTCGACGTCGATCAGCAAGTGGTGATGACCGGTGTTCTTGGTGGTATTGCCCGCCGGTGCCAAGGCAATGTTCTCGACCGCGAACTTGACCACGACTGTCTGTGGAACCGTCGCGCCATCCTTGGGAGACACGATGGACACTTCGGCGCCTTTCGGAGCCGGCGTTGCACTGGCCAGCACCGAAACACCCATCAACAGGCCAGCCAAAGCAGCACGTGACATAAAGGTTTTCATTCTCTTCTCCAGTTTTTCCGTAAAATTCGCGTGACCATGACAACTTCACGGCCATTCGTTGTCGAAGGCACTCGACAACCATAGCAAAGCGAGCCTGAATCAGAGGGTCGCGATAATAAATTCAAAGGAGTGACCATGCGCTTTCTGCCTGGCCTGATCTGCCTGCTACCCCTTCTGAGCCCTTTGGCTCACGCCGAACTGATTGATGACATCAACGACCGGGGCGAATTGCGCATTGCCGTTGAAGCCAACACCCCCCCATTCAATTTCAAGGATGACGACAAACTCACCGGTTTCGAAGTCGAGCTGGGCCAACTGCTGGCAAGTGAACTCGATGTCCGGGCCGACTTTGTCGTCACCGACGGCAGCGATCTGCTGACCGGTGTCGAAAGCGGCAAATACGACATCGCCATCAACCACATAGCAGCGACCCCGGATCTCCAGGATCGTTTCGACTTTAGCGAACCCTACATTCAAACCAACGCGCAACTGACCGCGCAGAAAGAAGAGCCGCGCTCCATTCTGCTTGTGCAGTCGCTGACAGAAGAGAAGCCCAAAACCAACCCGGTCGTGAGCCTGGCTATTCCGTTTCAGAAGGGTAATCCGGCGTTCCATGCCAGCCTGGAGAACGCCTTGCAGCGGATCAAGGATGACGGGCGACTGCAAGCGCTGGAGCAGAAGTGGTTGGGGGCGGATTCGGGCGAAGTGCCGAAGCCTTGAAGATGATTGAGATCCATTGTGGGAGCGGGCTTGCTCGCGAAGACGGTGTGTCAGGCAAGATTAATATCGACTGACCCGGCGCATTCGCGAGCAAGCCCGCTCCCACAGGGGGGGTTGTGTTGGTCAGTCCTGCGCAGCCAATGCCTGAGCCGCTTCAGCCAGCTCCAGCTCACTGAACACCTGCACCCCATGGCGCTTGAGCAGCGCCGCCGTCACGCCCTCGCCACTGACCTTCACTCCGCTGAACGTCCCGTCATAGGTCAGCAGATTGCCGCAGGACGGGCTGTTGGCCTTGAGGACAGCGATGCGGATGCCGTGCTTTTGTACCAGCTCCAGTGCCTGATAAGCCCCCGACAGAAACTGCGCACTGACGTCCTCGCCCTCGGTGGTGATCACCAACGCCTGGCCATCGAGGACTTGCGCGCCCTGCCCGCCTGGAATTTCCGCCGCCGCCCGTGGCGTTGGCAAACCACCGGCGACCTCCGGGCACAACGGCACGACCCGCCCCTCATCAAGCCACTGCTGAAGCTGATCGAACGGCCCGCTGGCCCCACCGTCGTAACGAACCCGGTGGCCCAACAGGCAGCGGCTGACGAGAACTTTCCGCATGATCAGAACGGCTCGTTGCCGCGCCGGCGGAACCAGCCGGTCAGCGACAGGCGATCGCGGGTCGCGGGCAGGACTTCGTGAGGAACCTCTCCGGAGAGAAACACCACCAGGCAGCCGCCGATAGGTTGCACGTCGTGGACGCGATCATTGTCGAGGTACATGCGCAACTGGCCGCCGTGTTCGGGAAGCCAGGCGTCATTGAGGTAAACCACCGCCGAAACCATGCGCCGGTCGTCATCGCGAAAGCGGTCGACATGCTTCAGGTAGAACGCCCCGGGCGGGTACATCGCAAAATGGCTTTCGAAATCCTCCAGGCCGAGAAACAGACCGCGATTGATCGCCTCGCGCAGGCTGTCCATCAAACTCAGGTAGCTGTCGCAAGCCTCGGCCTGGCCGGGGTCGATCCACTGGATATGGTCGCCACGAATCCCTTCGCGGATCTCCGATGACGGCCCACGGCCTACGGCGGCCGGAGCCAGCTCACCTTCGGCAGCACGTTTGCGACACTCGCCCGCCAGCGCTCGGGTCAGATCCAGAGGCAGGAAAATATTCTGCTGCGACCAGCCGTGCTCAGCCAGGTCATCGACGATTCGTAACAGCAGCGGGTGATCAGAGGATATTTGCATGCCGCGCATAGTATTCCTGTGTCCGAAAATCCGACAGAGCCGCGCAGCGGGTTGATACGAATTCTCGACAAGCAGGGATGCCGCACGGAGAATAGTCGCCTGCTGACTGGAGTCCCTATGCGCCGTTTGCTTTTATCACTGCTGATGTTCTGCGTTTTGCCCGCCTGGGCAGACGGCCACGACCAGTTGTACAAGGTCGCCGGCTGGCCGGAACAACGCGCGCATTTCAACGACGCCCTCTCGGCCGCTCAGCAACGCTACCAGGGCAGCCTGCCTCCGGCGGTGTTTCAGACACTGGTCAATAACAGCAATCAGCGTTTTTCCGCCCGAGCAGTGGACCAGCGCGCCGAAGCGCAATTGCGCAAGAACCTCGCCGACCCCAAACCCGCGCTGACGTTTTTCCAGTCGCCCCTGGGCAAGAAAATCGTTGCCGCCGAGCTGCTGGCGACCCGACGCGACCAACTGGCGAAAAACGCCAAGGGCCTGCCGAAGATGCAGGCCAGCGACAGCCGCATGCTGATCATCGGCCACTTGGCACAAGCCCTGCCCGCACGCGAGGCCGGCGCGGAAGTCAGCCTGGCGATTGCTGGCGTCGCCGCCGATAGCTTGAGTTCGATGATCCCGGGGTTGCTCGGTGCCGGCCAGGCCCAGGGCATGCTCAACGGCCAGCGCCAGCGCCTGATGGACCAGATCGGCAGCGACCTGAACAACACGCTGCTGTATGTCTATCGCGACCTGTCGGACAACGAGCTGGAAGAGTTCGCGACCTTTGCCGAATCGGCGGAAGGCCAGGCTTATTATCAAGCGGCGTTGGCGGCAATTCGGGCGGGGTTAGCGGTGGGGCAGAGCAATTCGAACCTGACCCAGTGATCTTCGGCACCTGACAGATCGCTATCGTCGGAACGCCGCCCGGAGCAAGCTCGCTCCCACAGTGTTTTGAGTCAACCCACAATTTTGTGATCACCGCACATCCTGTGGGAGCGAGCTTGCTCGCGATGGGGCCGGAACAGGCACTAGGGATTGCGACCCTTGATCCGCCTGGTCAAAAACCCGAAATACTCCTGCCGCATCACCAGCGTCTCATTCGCCAGATGATGCCGTGCCTCGGGCAGCATCAGCACCTGCGGCCGATCAAACTTGCCCCGCAACACCTCCAGGTTGTGTTCCCAATCCACCGTCATATCGGCCTGCCCCTGCACGATCAGCGGCCGACGGGTACTCATGGGGGCGGCCTCGATGCGTTTGATCCAGCGCGCCAACGCGCCCACCCAGGCTGTCGGCAGGCGCAGCGGCTGCAGCGGATCGGCCTGCAGGAACGGCAGAAAGGCCGGGTCGTTGGAGTTCTCGCTGAAACGCCGGGCGATGGCTTTGACGAAAGGCTTGAGCAGGTAGTAACTCAGTTGCGACCAACCCCACGCCCGCGGCCGCACCAGCGGCGACAGCAGAATCACCTGACCCTGCGCCGGGCTGTTCACCCCCGCATTCAACACATGATCGATCACGATCGCCCCGCCTGTACTCTGCCCGCACAGGTGCCACGGCTGCGGCAAGTCGAGAGATTGCGCCTCGCTGAACAAGCCTTGCAGCGTGTCCTGATACTCAGCGAAATCCTTGATGCTCGCCCGTTCGCCACTGGACAGACCATGCCCCGGCAAGTCGCAGGCAATCACCGCAAAGCCCTGGTCCAGCGCCCACTCGATCACATGCCGGTAAAGCCCGGTGTGGTCGTAGAATCCGTGGATGACAAACAGCGTCGCCTTGGCTCGCTCAGGCCACCAGAACTGGCTCACCAGCTCATAACCGTCGACCTCGAATCGCCCAAGGCCACTGCGCACCTGACGCTGCGCAAAATCCAGCCCGTAGAATCGCTGGTAAGCCTGCGCCTGCGCCGACAACGGCTGCCAGGCCGCCAGTGGCAGCAGGCTGGCGCGTAGAAGATCGGGGTCGAAAGTAGCCGGCATGGACGATTCCAGAACGTGAAACGGACTTTATAGGCCTGCGATATTCATCTGTCGCGGCAAGCATGGCAAGCTAGCCGCCCTTCGAGGATTGAACCGATGCGCTCGCCCTTTCGCGCCACCCTGTTTGCCAGCCTGCTCGCCGTGGTGTGTGCCGGCGCATTGTGGGCGGCCTACGACTGGTTCCAGGGGCGTTACCTGCGGGCGTTCAGCGAGCACACCGCGATGTTTTCCGGCGATCCGCTGCGCCTCCCCGAATCCCTCGCCGGCCCTGGCGCCATCCGCCTGGTGCACTTCTGGGACCCGGCCTGCCCGTGCAATGTCGGCAATCAACAACACCTGACCGAACTGGTCGAGCGCTACGTTCCCCATGGCGTGGAATTCTATGCCGTGCAAAAAACCGGCAGCCACGGCCAATTGCCGGGCACCTTGAGCAGCCTGAAAACCATCGACATCCTGCCCGGATCCGAACAGATCCCCGCCAGCCCGGCCGTGGCGATCTGGGATCGCAGCGGCAAACTGGCGTACTTCGGCCCCTACAGCGAAGGCCTGACCTGCAATTCCAGCAACAGCTTTATCGAACCGATCCTGCAAGCGCTCGATGAAGGCCGTGCAGTGAGTGCCACGCACACACTGGCCGTGGGGTGTTATTGCCCGTGGCCTGTCGATCCAGCGAAGTAGGCAAAGACCCGCCAATACGAATCCCTCCTACGGGCGATGCGCCAAATCGGCGCGCCGTGTTACACAGTGACGCCAGGAATCACAATAACAACAAGGAGTCTCCATGAAACGCAGCCTGACCGCTCTCGTGCTGTTGATCGTCGTGCTGGCCGCCGGGGCCGGCGGGTACCTCTACAGCAAGCAGCCGTCACGCCAGGGCATGGTGGAACTGCAACACCTGCAAGGCTCCGTCACCGTGCGCTACGACGAGCGCGGCGTCCCGCACATCCGCGCCGACAATGAAACCGACCTGTACCGCGCCCTCGGCTATGTGCATGCCCAGGACCGCCTGTTCCAGATGGAAGTCCTGCGTCGCCTGGCCCGTGGCGAACTGGCCGAAGTGCTGGGGCCAAAACTGCTCGACACCGACAAACTGATGCGCAGCCTGCGCATTCGCGAACGCGCCGAAACCTACTTCGCGAACCTCGACAAGCAGTCGCCCTCCTTCATCGCCATGCAAGCCTATCTGGACGGCATCAACCAGTATCAGGACAGCCACGCCAAACCCGTGGAGTTCGATGTGCTGGGCATTCCAGAACGCCCGTTCACGGCCCAGGACACCATCAGTATCGCCGGCTACATGGCCTACAGTTTTGCCGCGGCATTTCGTACCGAACCCTTGCTGACATTCGTGCGCGATCAACTGGGGCCCGAATACCTGAACATCTTCGATCTCGACTGGCAGTCCAAGGGCGTGCTCAACGGGACCGGCACCACCTTGGCCAGCGCCGACTGGAAAGACCTCAACGCCCTCGCCCGCCTGAGCGAACAAGCCCTGGCTGACAACGGCCTGCCACAGTTCGAGGGCAGCAACGCCTGGGTCGTCGCGGGCAGCCGGACCCAAAGCGGCAAGCCGCTGCTGGCGGGTGATCCGCATATCCGTTTTTCCGCGCCGTCGGTGTGGTACGAAGCGCACCTCTCGGCGCCCGGCTTTGAACTCTACGGCCACTATCAGGCCCTGATGCCGTTTGCGTCGCTGGGCATGAACCGCGACTTCGGCTGGAGCATCACCATGTTCCAGAACGACGACCTCGACCTGATCGCCGAGAAGGTCAACCCGGACAACCCCAATCAGGTCTGGTATCGCGGCAAGTGGGTGGACATGACGACCAGCGAACAGCAGATCGCGGTCAAGGGCCAGGCGCCATTCACCCTGGTGTTGCGTCAATCGCCCCACGGCCCGATCGTCAACGATGCCTTGGGCAGCGGCACCGGCAAAACGCCGATTGCCATGTGGTGGGCGTTTCTCGAAAGCCAGAACCCTATCCTGGAGGGCTTCTACCAGCTCAATCGCGCCGACACCCTGGCCAAGGCCCGCAGTGCCTCGGCAAAAATCCAGGCCCCGGGCCTGAACGTTGTCTGGGCCAATGCCAAGGGTGACATCGGCTGGTGGGCGGCGGCGCAATTGCCTAAACGCCCGGCGGGTGTACGCCCGTGGTTCATCCTCGACGGCAGCACCGCCGAGGCGGACAAGGATGGCTTCTACCCGTTCACGGCCAACCCCCAGGAAGAAAACCCGGCCCGGGGCTATATCGTCTCGGCCAACTTCCAGCCGGTGTCGCCGACCGGCATGGAGATTCCCGGCTACTACAACCTTGCCGATCGCGGCCAGCAGCTCAATCGCCAGCTCAGCGACAAGGCGGTCAAATGGGACCTGGAAAACAGCCAGAAACTGCAACTGGGCACCACCACCGCCTACGGCCCGCGCCTGTTGGCACCGCTGTTGCCAGTGTTGCGCGAAGTGGTGAGCGATCCCGCCGAGCTCAAACTGGTGGAGCAACTGGCCCAGTGGCAAGGCGATTACCCGCTCGACTCGACCAGCGCCACGCTGTTCAACCAGTTCCTGTTCAACCTGGCTGACGCGACGATGCGCGATGAGCTGGGTAACGACTTCTTCGAAACGCTGCTCTCGACCCGGGTGATCGACGCCGCGCTCCCCCGCCTGGCCGCCAGCACTGATTCACCGTGGTGGGACAACCGCAGCACCCTCGGCAAGGAAACCCGTGCCGACACGGTGAAGGCCGCCTGGCTAGCCAGCCTCGCGCACCTCAAGAGCACCCTCGGCGCAGACGCCTCGCAATGGCAGTGGGGCAGCGCACACACATTGACCCATGGCCATCCGCTGGGGCAGCAAAAGCCGCTGGACCTGTTCTTCAATGTCGGCCCCTTCGCCGCACCCGGCACCCATGAAGTACCGAACAACCTCTCGGCGAAAATTGGCCCGGCACCCTGGCCCGTCACCTACGGCCCCTCGACCCGGCGCCTGATCGACTTCGCCGACCCGGCCCACAGCCTGACCGTCAACCCGGTTGGCCAGAGCGGAGTCCTGTTCGACAGTCACTATGATGATCAGGCCGAGGCCTACATCGAGGGGATGTACTTCCAGGCGCATTTCAATGACGAAGAAGTCACGGCTAATACGCGCAGTACGCTGAAGCTGTTGCCGGCGCGGGCTGCGCCTTAGATTTTTGCTGGCCGGGCTGGCCCCTTCGCGAGCAAGCCCGCTCCCACAGGTTTCTCTGGTGTTCACAACATTTGTGTTCAACAAAGATCCTTGTGGGAGCGGGCTTGCTCGCGAAGGGGCCCTGAAGAGCAACACAAAACTTCAAACCATCGCCGCAAAGTTCAGCCTGAACTGCTGCGGCGTCACCCCCAATCTACGATTGAACACACTGCGCATGTGCTGGGCATCGCGAAAGCCGCATTGATAGGCCACGGTCTTGAGCGGCGCGCGGGTGCTTTCCAGCAGCGTCCTCGCCGCATCGACCCGCGCGCGCTCGACAAACTCGGCCGGGGTGATTTTCGCTTCCCTGGCAAACACCCGGGAGAAGTTGCGCGCGCTCATGTTGGCGGCATTGGCCAGGTCGGCGATGGCCAGGTCGCCCGTCAGGTTGGCCAGCACGTAATGCTGCACCATCGCCACCGCCGAATCCGCTTCGGCGTGGGGCGTGAGGAACGGGCTGAATTGCGATTGCCCGCCCGAACGCTGGGTGAAAACCACCAGGCGCTTGGCGACATTCAGCGCCACTTCCGGACCGTGATCCCGACCCAGTAGATACAACGACAGATCGATCCCCGCGGTGACCCCGGCCGAGGTGAACAACTCGCCGTCCTCAACATACAGTCGATCCGCCTCCACCCGGGACGAGGGGCACAGCGCCGCCAGATCCGATGCGTCCTGCCAGTGCGTGGTGACCGTGCGCCCCTCCAACAATCCGGCCCGGGCGAGCATGAACGCGCCGTTGCAGATCGAACCAAAGCGCTTGGCCCGGGCGCAGGCATCGCGCAACCAGCCATCGAATGCCCTGCCGAAATCCATGAACGGCAACTGCGGCCCGCCAGCCACCAGCAACAGGTCATACGGCTCCAGCGCTTCGCCGAAATGCCGATGGGCATTGAGTGCCAAACCGTTGGAGCACGCCATCATCCCGCGCTCGACGCCGATCACCTCAAGACGATAGCGATCCTCCGGGGCAAGGAAGCGATTGGCCTCGGAAAACACATCCATGGGTCCGGTGACATCCAGCGACTGGACGCCGGCGAACACCACGATGGCTACGGTTTTACTCATGGTTCAAAACGTCTCTGATGGCACTGATTGCAATGCTCACCTGTAGGAGCGAGCCCGCTCGCGATGGACGTCAACGATGACGGGGGCTACCTGGATGTACGCGGCGCCCTCACGTGCATCGCGAGCAAGCTCGCTCCTACAGGGTCTGCATGCACCCTAGCCAATCCAGGTCCAACAAGCGAGGTTGGCGCGATATGCACGCTCATTGACCGGGATCGCAGCCATGGATCGATTGTCCGGTTTCGGGGGCCGGAACAGACTGAAACCCTCATCACGACGAGGAAAACTCCATGAGCACCACCATCGCCGGCATCAAGATCCCCGACAGCGCACTGGCCAAGGCCACCACCGAATACATCCGCGACATCGAGTCCGACCTGCTCTACCACCACTCGCGCCGGGTCTTCCTGTTCGGCGCGCTGAGCGGCGAGCGCAAGCAACTGGCCTACAACCCGGAGTTGCTGTACGTCGGCGCGATGTTCCATGACCTGGGCCTGGTGCAAGGTCATCGCAGCGACAACGAACGCTTCGAAGTCGATGGCGCCAACGCGGCAGCAGCGTTCCTCAAGCCTTACGGACTGAGCGATGACGACATTGAACAGGTCTGGCTATCGATTGCCCTGCACACCACGCCAGGCGTGCCTCAGCACTTGCGGCCTACCGTGGCACTGGTCACGGCTGGCGTCGAGATGGACGTGCTGGGCATGGACTACGCGGCGTTTTCCAGCGTGCAGCGCGAAGCGGTGGTGCATGCGCATCCACGGGGCGAGGGTTTCAAGAAGTGCATCATCTGCGCGTTTGCCGACGGCTTGCGCCATCGTCCGCAGACCACGTTTGGCAACGTGAAGACTGATGTGCTGGTGGATCAGGAGCCGGGGTTCAAGCCGATGAACTTCGTCGAGGTCATCCGCAAATCGCCTTGGATTTCCTGACTGCCAAAGAACCTGTGGGAGCGGGCTTGCTCGCGAAGGGGTCGTGTCAGTCGACATCAAAATTGACTGACACACCGCTTTCGCGAGCAAGCCCGCTCCCACATTTTGAATCGGGGTGACCACATTGTTGTGGTCACCCCTGGTTCAGACTCAAGCCGCTTCCGGTGCCTGCGCGCGACGCACGTCCGGTTGCTTCCACGAGTCGGCTGCAGCTTCTTCGATCGCCTGTTGGATCGCACGCTTGCGGCTTTCTTCGGCACGACGGCTGAAGAACCAGACCATGAAGGTCACGATCGACACCGCCAGCAGGATCAGGCTGGCCACGGCGTTGATCTCGGGTTTCACGCCCAGACGCACCGCCGAGAACACTTCCATCGGCAGGGTCGTGGAACCCGGGCCCGACACGAAACTCGCCAGCACCAGGTCATCGAGGGACAACGCGAAGGACATCATGCCGCCCGCCGCCAGCGACGGTGCGATCATCGGGATGGTGATCAGGAAGAACACCTTCCACGGCCGTGCACCGAGGTCCATGGCCGCTTCTTCGATGGACAGGTCCAGCTCGCGCAAGCGCGCCGACACCACCACCGCCACATAGGCCGCACAGAACGTGGTGTGGGCGATCCAGATGGTGACGATGCCGCGTTCCTGCGGCCAGCCGATCATCTGCGCCATGGCCACGAACAGCAGCAACAGCGACAGACCGGTGATCACCTCAGGCATCACCAGTGGCGCAGTCACCAGGCCACCGAACAGGGTACGGCCCTTGAAGCGCGTAATGCGCGTCAGGACGAACGCCGCCAGTGTCCCCAGTGCCACCGCCGCCACCGCCGTGTAACAGGCGATTTCCAGCGAACGCACCACCGAGCCCATCAACTGGCTGTTGTCGAGCAGGCCGACGTACCACTTGATCGACCAGCCGCCCCACACCGTTACCAGCTTGGAGGCGTTGAACGAGTAGATGACCAGAATCAGCATCGGCAGGTAGATGAACAACAGACCCAGTACCAGCATCAGGCTGGAGAAACGGAAGCGCTTCATTCTTTACCCTCCATTTCCTTGGCCTGACTGCGGTTGAACAGGATGATCGGCACAATCAGGATCGCCAGCATCACCACCGCCAGGGCAGACGCCACCGGCCAGTCACGGTTGTTGAAGAACTCTTGCCAGAGCACTTTACCGATCATCAGGGTTTCCGGACCGCCGAGCAGTTCCGGGATCACGAACTCGCCCACCACCGGGATGAACACCAGCATGCAGCCCGCGATGATGCCGTTTTTCGACAGCGGCACGGTGATTTTCCAGAAGCTGTTGAAGGTGCTCGAACCCAGGTCCGACGCAGCTTCCAGGAGGCTCTGGTCGTGCTTCACCAGGTTGGCGTACAGCGGCAGGATCATGAATGGCAGGTAGGAATAAACCACACCGATGTAGACCGCCAGGTTGGTGTTGAGGATCTGCAGGGGTTCGTCGATCAAGCCCATGCTCATCAGGAAACCGTTGAGCAGGCCGTTGTTGCTGAGGATGCCCATCCACGCGTAAACGCGGATCAGGATCGCGGTCCAGGTCGGCATCATGATCAGCAGCACCAGCACCGTCTGCACTTCCTTGCGGGCAACGGAGATGCCGTAGGCCATCGGGTAGCCGATCAGCAGGCAGAGGATGGTGCTGAAAAGCGCCATCTTCAACGAGCCGAGGTAAGCGGCGATGTACAGCTCGTCACCGGCCAGCATCGCGTAGTTGCCCAGGTTAAGCAGCAACTGCAGCTTCTGCTCGGCGTAGCTGTAGATTTCGGTGTAGGGCGGAATGGCCACGTCCGCTTCGGCGAAGCTGATCTTCAGTACGATGAAGAACGGCAGCATGAAGAACAGGAACAGCCAGATGAAGGGAACCCCGATGACCATCTGACGGCCACCGGGAATTATTCGATTGAGTCGACGTTTGAACTTGCGCATGTTCATGAGCGGAGCACCACGCCGCTGTCGTCTTCCCAGTACACGTAGACCTGATCACCCCAGGTCGGACGCTGCCCGCGACGTTCGGCGTTGGCCACGAACGACTGCACCAGCTTGCCGCTTGGCAGTTCGACGTAGAACACCGAGTGCCCGCCCAGGTAAGCGATGTCGTGCACCTTGCCGCTCGACCAGTTGTACTGGCAGGTCGGCATGTCGGCGGTGACCAGCAGTTTTTCCGGACGGATCGCGTAAGTGACCGACTTGTCCTGCACCGAAGTGCTGATGCCGTGGCCGACGTAGATCTGACGATCCAGGTCTTTGCAGGTAATGATCGCGTGGCCTTCGGCGTCATCGATCACTTCGCCTTCGAAGATGTTCACGTTACCGATGAATTCGCAGACCAGGCGGCTGGTCGGGGTTTCGTAAATGTCGATCGGGCTGCCGATCTGGGCGATCCAGCCCAGGTGCATGATCGCGATGCGCTCGGCCATGGTCATGGCCTCTTCCTGGTCGTGGGTCACCATGACGCAGGTTACGCCGACGCGCTCGATGATCTCCACCAGCTCCAGCTGCATTTGCGAACGCAGCTTCTTGTCCAGCGCGCCCATCGGTTCGTCGAGCAGCAACAGCTTCGGACGCTTGGCCAGGGAACGGGCCAGGGCCACACGCTGACGCTGGCCGCCGGACAATTGATGCGGCTTGCGCTTGGCGTACTGGCTCATCTGCACCAGCTTGAGCATGTCGGCCACGCGGGCATCGACTTCAGCGGCCGGCAGCTTGTCCTGCTTGAGGCCGAAGGCGATGTTTTGCGCCACGGTCATGTGCGGGAACAGGGCGTAGGACTGGAACATCATGTTGATCGGCCGCTCGTAGGGCGGCATGTCAGTGATGTCTACGCCATCGAGGAAAATGCGCCCCTCCGTGGGCCGTTCGAAACCTGCGAGCATGCGCAGCAAAGTGGATTTGCCCGATCCCGAACCGCCGAGCAGGGCGAAGATCTCGCCTTTCTTGATTTCCAGGGACACATCGTCCACGGCAATCGTCTCGTCGAACTTCTTCGTGACCCGGTCGATTTTGACCAGCACCTGTTTAGGTTGCTGGTCGCCCTCGAGGGCTTTCTTATAGGCGCCGGAGGCAACTGCCATTTACGAAACTCCCAGAAAAAAGAGTGCAGTTCGCTCAAGGTGAGCCAACCTGGATAGTTTGAGCCTTGAAGCTATTTACCCGACTTGACCTTGGTCCAGCTGCGGGTCATCAAACGTTGAATGTTCGGTGGTAACTCGACCGACACGTAGGTCTTGTCGAGCACCGCTTGCGGTGGATAAACCGCTTCGTCGGTGCGAATGGACTGTTCCATCAGTTTGTCCGAACCCGGGTTAGGGTTGGCATAGCCGACGTAATCACTGACCTGGGCAATCACCTCAGGCTTCAGTAAATAGTTGATGAAAGCGTTGGCCTGCTTGACGTTGGCCGAGTCCTTCGGAATCGCCAGCATGTCGAACCAGAGCGCGCCGCCCTCTTTCGGGATCGAGTAGGCGATGTTCACGCCTTTCTTGGCTTCTTCGGCGCGGTTCTTGGCCTGGAAGATGTCGCCGGAGAAACCGATCGCCACGCAGATATCGCCGTTGGCCAGATCCGCGATGTACTTGGAGGAGTGGAAGTAGGTCACGTAAGGCCGCACTGCAAGCAACTTGGCGGTAGCCTTTTCGTAGTCCTTGGGATCAGTGCTGTTAGCGTTCAGGCCCATGTAGTTGAGCACGGTCGGCATCATTTCATCAGCCGAATCGAGAAAAGCTACGCCGCAACTTTGCAGCTTCTTGATGTTCTCCGGTTCGAACAGCACGCCCCACGAATCAATCGTATCGACGCCCAGCACAGCCTTGACCTTGTCGACGTTGTAACCGATGCCGTTGGTGCCCCACAGGTACGGCACGGCGTACAGGTTGCCCGGATCGTTCTGCTCCAGACGCTTGAGCAGCACCGGGTCGAGGTTCGAATAGTTCGGCAGCTGCGACTTGTCGAGTTTCTGGAATGCCCCGGCCTTGATCTGTTTGCCGAGGAAGTGGTTCGACGGCACGACCACGTCGTAGCCGGTACGCCCGGCCAGCAATTTACCTTCCAGGGTTTCGTTGGAATCGAAGACGTCATAAACCGGCTTGATACCGGTCTCTTTCTGGAAATCGGCCAGGGTGGTCTCGCCGATGTAGTCCGACCAGTTATAAATATGCACGGTACCGGCGGCCTGGACACTGACAGCCAGCGTCAATCCGGCGCCCACCAGCATGGCATTGCGCAACAAAGAAAAAATAGGCAAGTGGAGGTCCTCTGAATTTAGTTGGGCCCAAGTTGCCCCGCGCTACATGACAACCGTGGTTGCCCGGCAACAAAACCGGCGCGCAACTTACCCTCGAAAAACCGTTCCAGCAAAACTTTCTGTCATTTAATTACACCTGTTGTCGCCACCGCGCGGGTGGCGACAACAGGTTGTTGTATCAAACCGGCTTATTTACCGGATTTGATCTTGGTCCAGCTGCGGGTCATGATCCGCTGGGTCGCGGCCGGCAAGTCGGCAATCGCGTACAACTTGGCCAGCACGTCCGCCGGTGGGTAAACGCCCGGGTCGCTGGTGATGTCTTTATCGACCAACGCAGTTGCAGCCGCGTTACCGTTCGGGAAACGCACGGCGTTGGTGATTTCAGCCATGATTTCCGGCTTCTGCAGGAAGGTCATGAACTTGTAGGCGCCTTCGACGTTTTCGGCATCTTTAGGGATGGCGACCATGTCGTAGAAGCTGCCGGCACCTTCTTTGGGAATGTTGTAGCTGACTTTCACCTTGTCACCGGCTTCTTCCGCGCGGGACTTGGCCTGGTAAATGTCACCCGAGTAACCCACGGCCACGCAGATGTTGCCGTTGGCCAGGTCGGAGATGTACTTGGACGAGTGGAAGTAACCTACCGAAGGACGGATTTTCAGGAACAGCGCTTCGGCTTCGGCCAGTTGTTTCTTGTCCTGGCTGTCGGTTGGATAGCCCAGGTAGTGCAACGCCACCGGAATCATCTCGGTTGGCGAATCGAGGAAACTGATACCGCACGACTTCAACTTCGCGGCGTTTTCAGGTTTGAACAGCAGGTCCCAGGAGTTGGTCGGCGCGTCGGCACCCAGCGCAGCCTTGACCTTCTCGGGGTTGAAGCCGATACCGATCGAACCCCACATGTACGGGAAGGCGTGCTCGTTGCCCGGGTCGCTCACGGAAACGGCCTTGAGCAGGTCGGTGTTCAGGTTCTTCCAGTTAGGCAGCTTGGACTTGTCCAGCTTCTGGTAGACGCCAGCCTTGATCTGCTTGGCCAGGAAGTTGTTCGACGGTACAACGATGTCGTAACCGGACTTGCCTGCGAGCAACTTGGCTTCCAGGGTTTCGTTGCTGTCGAAGACGTCATAGACAACCTTGATGCCCGACTCGTCTTCAAACTTCTTGACGGTGTCCGGTGCGATGTAGTCGGACCAGTTGTACACGTGCAGTACTTTGTCATCGGCCTGAACCGCGCCCGCCATCAAACCCATCACGGACATGGCAAGGAGGGTCTTGCCAGCGAGCTTTTTACCTAGTGCCTTCATGCGTAATGCTCCAAATTTTTCTTTTTTGAACCACTTGTTCAGCAACCGAACCCGGGCAGCTGGAACCGCGGCTAGTCTGGCAAGATCCACATCGGTCTTTCAAGGAAACGGCCACGCTTTCTGACAGTTCCGAGCGAAAGTTCCTACTTCATTTGCAGAACTTTGGACTTCCGCTCAGAGCCTAGCACTTAGCCCTGCAATGCACTCAGGGTCAGGTCAAGACACTTGCGAGCCTTGGTCACCAACTCATCGATTTCCGCCGGTGTAATCACCAGTGGCGGAGCGATGATCATGGTGTCGCCGACGGCGCGCATGATCAGGCCGTTATCGAAGCAGAACTGACGGCAGATCATGCCGACGCCCTTGCCCTCGTAACGCTTGCGCGTGGCCTTGTCCTGGACCAGTTCGATGGCCCCCAACAGACCCACCCCACGAACTTCACCCACCAGCGGGTGATCGTTCAGTTCCCGCAGACGCTTTTGCAAATACGGTGCCGTTTCGGCATGAACGCGCTCGATAATCTTCTCGTCGCGCATGATGCGGATGTTTTCCAGCGCCACTGCGGCAGCTACCGGGTGACCGGAGTAAGTGAAGCCGTGGTTGAAGTCGCCGCCCTCGTTGAGCACGTCCACCACTTCATCACGCACGATCAGGCCGCCCATCGGGATGTAGCCCGAGGTCAGGCCCTTGGCGATGGTCATCATGTCTGGCTTGAGGTCGTAGAAATCGGCACCGAACCACTCGCCGGTACGACCGAAACCGCAAATCACTTCGTCAGCCACGAACAGGATGTCGTACTTGGCGAGGATTTCCTTGATGCGCGGCCAGTAGGTCTCTGGCGGAATGATCACGCCACCGGCGCCCTGGATCGGCTCGGCAATAAAGGCACCGACGTTGTCGACGCCGACTTCCAGAATCTTTTCTTCCAGCTGGTTGGCCGCCCAGATACCGAATTCTTCCGGGGTCATGTCGCCGCCTTCGGCGAACCAGTACGGCTGGGCAATGTGGACGATGCCCGGGATCGGCAAATCACCCTGTTCGTGCATGTAGGTCATGCCGCCCAGACTCGCGCCGGCCACGGTGGAGCCGTGATAGCCGTTCTTGCGGCTGATGATGACTTTCTTCTTCGGCTGGCCCTTGATCGCCCAGTAGTGGCGAACCATACGCAGCATGGTGTCGTTGCCTTCGGAGCCGGAACCGGTGAAGAACACATGGTTCATGCCTTGCGGCGCGATGTCGGCGATGGCCTTGGCCAGCTCCAGTACCGGCGGGTGCGCGGTCTGGAAGAACAGGTTGTAGTAAGGCAGTTCGCGCATCTGTTTGCTGGCGGCATCGGCCAGTTCATCGCGACCATAACCAATCGCAACACACCACAGGCCGGCCATACCGTCGAGGATCTTGTTGCCTTCGCTGTCCCAGAGGTAAACGCCCTTGGCGTTGGTAATGATCCGCGGGCCTTTCTCTTTCAGCTGCTTGAAGTCGCTGAACGGAGCCAGGTGGTGGTCATTGCTCAGGATTTGCCATTCACGGGTTTGCGGATTGTTGCTGGTCATACGAATCTCCTAAAAAAATCAGGTGAAAGCGCCACCAGACAGCGGTGGCGCCCGGCGTATCAGACGGCAAAGAGCAGGAATTCCCTTTCCCACGAACTGATCACGCGCTTGAAGTTTTCATGCTCGGCTCGCTTGACCGCAACGTAGCCAGTGATGAAATTTTTGCCCAGGTACCGCTCGATGGTCGCACTGTGTTCCATACGCTCCAGCGCGTCTTCGATGGTCAGCGGCAGACGCAGGTTGCGGCGTTCATAGCCACGCCCCACCACCGGTGCACTCGGGTTCAGGCCTTCGACCATGCCGATGTAACCGCAGAGCAGGCTCGCGGCAATTGCCAGGTAGGGGTTGGCATCGGCGCCCGGCAGGCGGTTTTCCACCCGACGGTTTTGCGGCCCCGCATCCGGCACCCGCAGGCCCACGGTGCGGTTCTCTTCGCCCCACTCCACGTTCACCGGCGCCGAGGTATCCGGCAGGAAGCGGCGGAACGAGTTGACGTTGGGTGCGAACAGCGGCAACAGCTCGGGAATGAGTTTCTGCAAGCCACCGATGTGGTGCAGGAACAACTGGCTCATGGTCCCGTCTTCATTAGAGAAGATGTTCTTGCCGGTCTCGATGTCGATGATGCTCTGGTGCAAGTGCATGGCACTGCCCGGCTCGCCGGTCATCGGCTTGGCCATGAAGGTCGCGGCCACGTCGTGCTTGAGCGCGGCTTCGCGCATGGTGCGCTTGAACACCAGGATCTGGTCGGCCAGGGACAGGGCATCGCCGTGACGGAAGTTGATTTCCATCTGCGCCGTGCCGTCCTCGTGGATCAGCGTATCGAGGTCCAGGTCCTGCAGTTCGCACCAGTCGTAGACGTCTTCGAACAGCGGATCGAATTCGTTCGCCGCTTCAATGGAGAACGACTGGCGACCGGTTTCCGGGCGACCGGAGCGGCCGATTGGCGGTTGCAGCGGGTAGTCCGGGTCGTCACTGCGCTTGGTCAGGTAAAACTCCATTTCTGGCGCCACGATCGGCTGCCAGCCTTTGTCGGTATAGAGTTTCAGGACCTTCTTGAGCACGTTGCGTGGCGACAGCTCGATCGGGTTGCCTTGCTTGTCGTAGGTATCGTGGATGACGATGGCGGTCGGCTCGATGGCCCACGGCACCAGGTACACCGCGCTCTGGTCGGGACGGCAGATCATGTCGATGTCGGCCGGGTCGAGCAGTTCGTAATAGATGTCGTCTTCGACGTAATCGCCGGTCACGGTCTGCAACAGCACACTTTCTGGCAGGCGCATGCCTTTTTCGGCGATGAATTTGTTGGTCGGCGAAATCTTGCCCCGGGTAATCCCGGTCAAGTCGGCGATCATGCATTCGACTTCTGTGATCTTGTGGTCTTTCAACCAATCGGTGAGCTGGTCGAGGTTGTTACTCATAAATGCCTCTAGGCTTGAGTTGTCTGACCTTTTTAAGGTCAGGCGTTGTTTGACGCATCGGCGTCGCGTTGTAGAGCGTTTGCGCGGCAGATTATCGTGCTGGCCGACACGGCTGCGGAGGCCGGGCGTGCAGAATCGCGAGCGGTGCTCTGAACGATGGTCAGGCCGCTATTGTGAATCGGTTCTATATTGAATGGAGTAACCGTAATGGGGGTGCCATCGCAACCGTCCAGAATATCGGACGGGGACGGTCGAACCGTCACGGATGGGAGGATCACCAGAACCGCTGAGGCCACGGAACGGACGGACGTGTCATCACTGTTGTGATAAACATGCCGACCGACCTGTCTTGAGCAGTCGGTGACGCCGATTATCGGCAGGCGAGACATGAAGCACCCCGGTATTATTGCTGTTATGGGTTTGATTCGAGCTTAGCCTTGTTCATTTTTTTACACAACACCCCCGTAAAAAATACAACACGGCCCGCTCAAGCCTGCGGGCGCCATAGAGGCCAAAGGCATAAAAACGCCCCAAAGTGCCTCAAAAAAGCCACACGGGCGCTTTTTTAGGGCAAAAAAGGCCTCGCTTGACTTCGGCATGCCGTTCGGGTTGACTGGAATCTGAAAAGATCAATGATTGATATTTTTAACAACAAAGGTGTTGCATCATGTCGGTACCCCCGCGTGCCGTTCAGCTTAACGAAGCGAACGCGTTCCTTAAGGAACATCCTGAGGTTCTGTACGTTGACCTTCTGATTGCGGATATGAATGGTGTGGTGCGCGGCAAGCGCATCGAACGCACCAGCCTCCACAAGGTTTACGAGAAAGGCATCAACCTGCCGGCCTCTTTATTTGCTCTGGATATCAATGGCTCGACGGTGGAAAGCACCGGCCTGGGCCTGGACATCGGTGATGCTGACCGAATCTGCTATCCAATCCCCGATACCCTATGCAACGAGCCATGGCAGAAGCGCCCGACCGCGCAACTGTTGATGACCATGCACGAACTCGAAGGCGAGCCATTCTTCGCCGACCCGCGTGAAGTGCTGGCCAATGTGGTACGCAAGTTCGACGAAATGGGCCTGACCATCTGCGCCGCGTTCGAACTGGAGTTCTACCTGATCGACCAGGAGAACGTGAACGGTCGTCCGCAACCACCTCGCTCGCCGGTTTCCGGCAAACGTCCGCACTCGACTCAGGTCTACCTGATCGACGACCTCGACGAATACGTCGACTGCCTCCAGGACATTCTGGAAGGTGCAAAAGAGCAAGGCATTCCGGCCGACGCCATCGTCAAGGAAAGTGCCCCGGCGCAGTTCGAAGTGAACCTGCACCACGTGGCCGACCCGATCAAAGCCTGCGACTATGCGGTCCTGCTCAAGCGTTTGATCAAGAACATCGCCTACGACCATGAAATGGACACCACCTTCATGGCCAAGCCTTACCCAGGCCAGGCGGGTAATGGACTGCACGTCCACATCTCGATTCTCGACAAAGACGGCAAGAATATTTTTGCCAGTGAGGATCCCGAGCAGAACGCCGCACTGCGTCACGCGATCGGCGGTGTGCTCGAGACCCTACCGGCGCAGATGGCTTTCCTCTGCCCGAACGTCAACTCGTACCGTCGTTTCGGCGCACAGTTCTACGTGCCGAACTCGCCGTGCTGGGGCCTGGATAACCGCACCGTGGCGATTCGCGTACCGACCGGTTCTTCCGACGCCGTGCGCATCGAGCATCGTGTAGCCGGCGCCGATGCCAACCCGTACCTGCTGATGGCTTCGGTCCTGGCAGGCGTGCACCACGGCCTGGTCAACAAGATCGAGCCTGGCGATCCGGTCGAAGGCAACAGCTACGAACAGAACGAGCAGAGCCTGCCGAACAACCTGCGCGATGCCCTGCGCGAGCTGGACGACAGCGAAGTCATGGCCAAGTACATCGATCCGAAATACATCGATATCTTCGTGGCGTGCAAAGAAAGCGAGCTGGAGGAGTTCGAACACTCCATCTCCGACCTCGAGTACAACTGGTACCTGCATACCGTTTAATCGGTTGCAGTAAAAAAGAAACGCCGCTGGCTGTAAAAGCCTGCGGCGTTTTTTTATGGCCGCCTGCGGCGGATCGCGAGCAAGCTCGCGATGGCGGCCAACGAGACAACGCACAACCCGACTCGTACAATGCCCGCTGCCCCGCAGGAGACTCCAATGACACGCGTAGCCACCCCCCGCAAACCCCGCGCACGCAGCCAGGCCCGGATCGATTCGATACTCGACGCCGCCCGTACACTGCTGGCCGCCGAGGGCGTGGCCAGCCTGTCGATCTACAGCGTTGCCGAGCGCGCGGAGATCCCGCCCTCCTCGGTCTACCACTTCTTCGCCAGCGTGCCTGCCCTGCTCGAAGCCCTGACCGCCGACGTCCATGCGGCCTTCCGCGCCTGCCTGCAAGCTCCCATCGACCACCTCGCCTTGAATGGCTGGCGCGATCTGTCGCGACTGGTGGAACAACGCATGCTCGACATCTATGCAGAGGACGCTGCCGCCCGCCAACTCATTCTGGCCCAGCACGGTCTGACCGAAGTCACCCAGGCCGACCGCCAACACGACATCGAACTGGGCGACCTGATGCACAAGTTGTTCGACCATCACTTCGAGTTGCCGACATTGCCGAGTGATGTCGATGTGTTCGCCCTGGCCATGGAACTGGGCGACCGGGTGTATGCGCGCTCGGTGCAGCAGCACGGGCAGATTACGCCGCGCATGGCCGAGGAAGGGATGCGGGTGTTTGATGCTTATGTGGGGTTGTATTTGCCACCGTATCTGCCCAAACGCAGCGTTCCAGCCTGAGATCTTTATTGGTCACACCGGCCTCTTCGCGAGCAAGCCCGCTCCCACATTTGGAATGCATTCCCCTGTGGGAGCGGGCTTGCTCGCGAAGGCCGCGCCGCGAATCTCGCTGATACACACGCACAAAACACCCCGAAGGGCTCAAACCCTTCGGGGTTGTTGTTTACGCATGTGGCTTACAACTTGGCGATCGACACCTCGGTGGATTTCACAAACGCGATCACTTCACTGCCGACCGCCAGTTCCAGCTCTTTCACCGAGCGTGTGGTGATCACCGAAGTGACGATGCCGGACGCGGTTTGCACGTCGATTTCCGAGAGCACGTCGCCGAGGACGATTTCCTTGATGGAGCCTTTGAACTGGTTGCGAACGTTGATGGCCTTGATCGTCATGATGTTGATTCCTGTCGTTGGGTAAGACTTGAGTTATTGAGCCCAGCGCAATTGCGTAGGCAAGGGTGAAACAGGTTCCGGTTCCGGCGGTTGGCCGGGCAGCGCCAGCACGCGATTGAGCACTTCGGTTTCCAGCGCCGCCAGCCGATGGGAGCCACGAACCCGAGGGCGCGGCAGTTCCACGTGCAGGTCGAGGCCGACTTCGCCGTCTTCGATCAGGATCACCCGATCGGCAATCGCCACGGCTTCACTGACGTCATGGGTCACCAGCAACACGGTGAAACCGTGCTGCTGCCAGAGCCGTTCGATCAGTTGCTGCATTTCAATTCGGGTCAGGGCATCCAGCGCACCCAAGGGTTCGTCGAGCAACAGCAGGCGCGGCTGATGAATCAACGCACGGGCCAAAGCCACGCGCTGCTTTTGTCCACCGGACAGCGCGGCCGGCCACTCGTCGGCGCGATCGGCCAGGCCCACTGCTTCCAAAGCTGCAAGCGCTTGCGGCCGCCAGTTACCCTTGAGGCCCAGACCGACGTTGTCGATGATCTTTTTCCAGGGCAGCAAACGCGCTTCCTGGAACATCAGCCGCGTGTCTTCCCGCGCGTCACTCAATGACGCGGCACCGGCGAGCAACTCGCCGCCTGTTGGTTGATCGAGGCCGGCGAGCAAGCGCAGCAAGGTACTTTTGCCACAGCCGCTGCGACCGACCACGGCGACAAACTGGCCCGCCGGAATGTGCAGGTCGATCTCACGCAGCACCTGCCGTGAGCCAAAGGTTTTTTGCAGCTTGCGCACCGCCAGCGGAATGCCGCGCAGCAGGCGTGGAGGTTGCTCTGCGATCATGCTGCACCTCCCTTGGCAACCTGATACGCCGGGTGCCAGCGCAGCCACACTCGCTCAAGCCCACGGGCCGCGAGGTCGGCCAGTTTGCCGAGCACCGCGTACAACAGAATCGCCAGCACCACCACGTCGGTCTGCAAGAACTCCCGGGCATTCATTGCCAGATAGCCGATGCCGGAACTCGCGGAAATGGTTTCCGCCACGATCAACGTCAACCACATGAAACCCAGGGCGAAGCGCACGCCGACCAGAATCGAAGGCAGCGCCCCCGGCAGAATCACCTGCCAGAACAGACCGAAACCGGACAGGCCATAACTGCGCGCCATCTCCACCAACGCCGGGTCGACGTTGCGGATGCCGTGATAGGTGTTGAGGTAAATCGGGAACAAGGTGCCCAGCGCTACCAGGAAAATCTTCGCTGACTCGTCGATGCCGAACCACAGGATCACCAGTGGAATCAGCGCCAGGTGCGGCACGTTGCGGATCATCTGCACCGAACTGTCGAGCAAGCGCTCGCCCCACTTCGACAGGCCGGTGATGAAACCAAGCGTCAGGCCGATGCCACCACCGATGGTGAAGCCCAGCGCAGCACGCCAGCCACTGATCGCCAGGTGCGTCCAGATTTCGCCGCTGCGCACCAGGCTCACGCCGGCCTCGATCACGGCAATGGGTGCCGGCAGGATCCGTGTCGACAACCAACCCGCCGACACACTCAACTGCCACACCGCCAGCAGCAACACCGGCAACGCCCAGGGCGCAAGGCTGTGGATGATTTTCTTCATGACCGCGCCTCAGCTCTGGGACGCGGCTTTGGGCAGAATGTCGTTGGCGACCATCTCGCCGAACGGGCTTACGTAACCGGCACTTTTCGGCAACTCGGGACGCTCGACATCGAGGTGCGGGAACAGCAACTCGGCCACCCGGTACGACTCTTCCAGGTGTGGATAACCGGAGAAGATGAAGGTATCGATGCCCAGGTCCGCGTACTCCTTCACGCGGGCGGCCACGGTCGGACCATCGCCCACCAGCGCCGTACCGGCACCGCCGCGCACCAGACCGACGCCGGCCCACAGGTTAGGGCTGACTTCAAGATTGGCGCGGTTGCCGCCATGCAATGCGGCCATGCGTTGCTGACCGACCGAATCGAATCGCGCCAGCGAAGCCTGGGCACGAGCGATGGTCTCGTCGTCGAGATGGGAGATCAGCCGATCCGCGGCTTTCCAGGCTTCATCGTTGGTTTCGCGCACGATCACATGCAGGCGAATGCCGAAGCGCACGGTGCGCCCGAGCTTGGCGGCCTTGGCACGGACCTGTTCGATTTTTTCCGCGACGGCGGCCGGTGGTTCGCCCCAGGTCAGGACCATTTCCACCTGTTCGGCGGCCAGGTCTTGCGCGGCTTCCGAGGAACCGCCGAAGTACAGCGGCGGACGCGGTTGCTGGATCGGCGGATAGAGCAATTTCGCCCCCTTCACGCTGATGTGCTGGCCGTCGTAATCGACGGTTTCGCCTTCCAGCACCCGACGCCAGATGCGGGTGAATTCCACCGAAGCCTGATAACGTTCTTCGTGGCTAAGGAACAGTCCATCGCCCGCCAATTCCTCCGGATCACCGCCCGTCACCAGATTGAACAGCGCACGACCGCCGGACAGTCGATCCAGGGTTGCGGCCTGACGCGCTGCCACCGTCGGGGAAATGATCCCGGGGCGCAGCGCGACAAGGAACTTCAAGCGCTGGGTCACAGGAATCAGCGATGCCGCTACCAGCCACGAGTCTTCGCAGGAACGCCCGGTAGGGATCAGTACCCCGCCAAAACCCAGGCGGTCAGCGGCTTGCGCGACTTGTTGCAGATAACCGTGATCGACGGCGCGCGCGCCTTCGGCGGTGCCAAGGTAATGGCCGTCGCCGTGGGTAGGCAGGAACCAGAAAATATTGAGGCTCATGGAGTGGTCTCCTTGGGGGAATCGATTTATTGGGCTTTGGTTACTGAGCTTTGGGCAACGGCAGCCGGAGGCGTCCAGATCACGTCTTTGATGCTCAACTGCTTGGGAATCAGCTTGAGCTGGTAGAAGCTGTCGGCGATTTTCTGCTGCGCCGCGACCACTTCCGGGGTGAGGAACAGCGCGCCATAGCCTTGGCGTTTCACCGAGGTCAGGGTGATGTCTGCTGGCAGGCCGAGCAGCGGAGAAACCTGTTGGGTCACCTCTTGCGGGTTAGCCCTGGACCACTCGCCCACCGCGCGCACTTCTTCCACCAGGGTCTTGATCACCTCGGGATTTCTCTGCGTATAAGGCTTGGTTGCCAGGTAGAACTGATGGTTGTCGACGATGCCCAGGCCATCGCGCAGGGTGCGCGCTTGCAGCTGTTGTTCGGCGGCGGCCTGGTACGGGTCCCAGATCACCCAGGCGTCGACGCTGCCGCGCTCGAACGCGGCGCGGGCATCGGCCGGCGGCAGGAATACGGTCTGGATGTCGGTGTATTTGAGGCCGGCGTCTTCCAGCGCACGCACCAGCAGGTAGTGCACGTTGGAGCCCTTGTTGAGCACGACTTTCTTGCCCTTGAGCTCCGCTACCGATTTGATCGCCGAGTCCTTCGGCACCAGGATCGCCTCACTGTGCGGCGCTGGCGGTTCATAGGCGACGTAGAGCAGATCGGCACCCGCTGCCTGGGCAAACACCGGAGGCGTTTCGCCGGTGACGCCGAAGTCGATGGAGCCGACGTTCAGGCCTTCTAGCAGTTGCGGGCCGCCGGGAAATTCAGTCCATTGCACGTCCACGCCTTGGGCGGCGAGACGTTTTTCCAGGGTGCCCTTGGCTTTGAGCAGCACCAGGGTGCCGTATTTCTGATAACCGATTCGTAGCACGCCTTCCTGGGTAGAAAGCGCCTGAGCTTGAGTAATAACGCCGAAGGCGGCCGCAGCAAACAGAGCGACCAGACCACGACGCAAAATGACAGGGCGCATGGCGCTCTCCTTTTTGCAGTTGGGTTTTGGCTGCACCTGCTTGCCCGTTGGCGGGCGAGTAAGGCCAGTACTTCAATTTTTCGGTGAGGCTCAAATGCTCCAGCGAGCACTCAACAAACGATCATTCAACAGGTTCGGGTCGAGCGGCTTGGGCCGTCGCGCCATGGCGCTGAAAAACAGCTCCAGCGATTCATTCAGTCGTTGTTCCAGCTCCGGCGCCAACTGCGCCAGGGCGCTGCCTTCGCCGTAGGCGATTTGACTGTCGACGGCGAAAATGCCTTGCAGCATTTCCTGGGCCTTCAATGCCGACAGCACCGGCTTGAGCGCGTAATCCACCGCCAGCATGTGAGCGATGCTGCCGCCAGTGGCCATCGGCAGAACCACCTTGTGGCTTAAGGCGCGTTCGGGCAGCAGATCCAGCACGACTTTCAGTGCTCCGGAAAACGATGCCTTGTAAACCGGTGTGGCGATCAGCAGGCCATCGGCGTTTTCAATCTGTTGCAACAGGTCGATCACCTTGGGGCTGTCGAAGCGTGCGTGCAGCAAGTCCTCGGCCGGGAAGTCCCGTACCTGATAACTCACCACTTCCACGCCCTGCCCTTGCAACCAACGCTGGGAGCGATCCAGCAGCACCCCGGAACGAGAGCGCTGACTGGGACTGCCACCGAGTGAGACAACCAACATTCAGACGATTCCTTGCACGGTGTTGGCGATTCGCGGCTTGCGATCTCGCTTCGATGGAGTGACCTTAACAGTTGATTTATATATCCATAAATCATATTTATTCATTTGGTTATGCGTTATGGAAATATGCAAACCGGTTTCTTCCAGGCAAAAAAACAGGCCGTCGAAACGGCCTGAAAATCCCCTGCTTTGTGGGTACTGTTAACTGTGAGGTCTGTGGTGTCTGACCCGACGCCTTCGCGAGCAAGCCCGCTCCCACAGATGGACGCGGACAAATGTGGGAGCGGGCTTGCTCGCGAAGACGGCATCAGCCACACCGCCGATGCCGGCGACTTACCGGTTCGGCTGCGGCGTCAGGCGCAAGTAAGGCTTGACCGCCCGATAGCCCTTGGGAAAACGCTGCTTGATTTCATCCTCATCCTTGAGCGACGGCACGATCACCACCTCATCACCGTCCTGCCAGTTGGCCGGTGTGGCCACCTTGTAGTTATCGGTGAGTTGCAGCGAGTCGATCACCCGCAGGATTTCATTGAAGTTGCGGCCGGTGCTCGCCGGGTAGGTAATCGTCAGCCGGACCTTTTTCTTCGGGTCGATCACGAACAGACTGCGCACGGTCAGGGTGTCGTTGGCGTTGGGATGAATCAGGTCGTAGAGGTCCGAGACCTTGCGGTCGGCGTCATCTAGGATCGGAAAGTTGACCACGGTGCCCTGGGTTTCGTTGATGTCCTCGATCCACCTATGGTGCGACTCCACCGGGTCCACCGACAAAGCGATGGCCTTGACGCCGCGCACTGCGAACTCATCCTTGAGCCTGGCGGTGAAGCCCAATTCAGTAGTGCACACCGGTGTGAAGTCTGCGGGATGGGAAAACAGCACGCCCCAACTATCGCCCAGCCACTGATGGAAACGGATGGTGCCGGCGCTGGAGTTCTGTTCGAAATCGGGGGCGATATCGCCAAGTCTGAGACCCATGGTGCTGCTCCTTGTGAGTGCTTGATGAGTTCAACTGTGCCTGTGTTTTTTATCTATTAAAAAGAATAAATATCGATTTATTTAGATCATAAAGAAATATTAAATATCTGTTCACTGGACGTGCCCGCACAACCGGCCGAACATCGCCCCCAAGGTTCGAGAAGGCCTTGAGTTGCTGCAAAGAGGGAAGTTCAAGGCGGGATTACGGGGGTGAACCCGTCTTGAAAATGTAAAAGCCCCGCCCGGTGCAATACCGGGCGGGGCTTTTTTTGTCTCGGTTACGCGAGTGCTATTACAGCAGCGGGATCGAGTAGCTGAGGATCACGCGGTTTTCGTCCTGCGAACGCGTGTTCGGCAGGTCGGTGCGCCAGGTCGCGTTTTTCCACGCCAGGCCCAGGTTTTTCAGCGGACCTTCCTGAACGACGTAAGCCAGGCTCAGATCGCGCTCCCACTCGGAAGCACCATTGGCCGCCTCGCCACCCTTGGCGTTAACGGTATCGATATCGTCACCGTGCAGGTACACCAGGCCCGCCGTCAGGCCAGGTACGCCGACCTTGGCGAAGTCATAGGAGTAGCGTGCTAGCCAGGTACGCTCGCCGGCACGGCCGAACTTCTGGATTTGCGAGTCGGTGATGGTGTAGTTCGACGAACCGTCGCCCTGGTTCAGCCAAGGGAAGTCACTGCTGCCGTTGCTGACCTGATAACCGCCACCGAAGGTGTGACCGGCAACGGTGTACAGGAACAGACCGCTGTACAGGTTGTTGTCGACCTTGCCTTTGCCATTGGCTGCACCGCTGTAGTTGCCAGTGGTGAAGTACAGAGGGTCGTGACCGTTGGCACCGTCGTCGGAGCTGTTGAAGTAACGCAAGTCAGACTTCAATACGCCAGGGCCGATTGCCCAGTTGTGCACCAGACCCAGGAAGTGTTGCTTGTAGAACTCTTCCAGGTTGCCGTAGTAGTACTGGGCCGTCAGGTCCTTGGTGATCTTGTAGTCGCCACCGGCATAGATGAACTTGTTGCTGTCGCGGCCTGTAGCGGAACGGCTGTTGGCGCCGGAGATAGACAACTGTTCGTTGTTGCTCGAGTTACGACCTTTTACCTGCTCGATCTGACCGCCGATCAAGGTCAGGTCCTTGATGTCGCTCGAGGCGATCTGGCCGCCCTGCCAGGTTTGCGGCAACAGACGACCGTCGTTGGTTACGATCACCGGCAGCTTTGGCTGCAAGGTACCCAGCTTCAGCTCGGTCTGGGAGATCTTGGCTTTGGCAGTCAACCCCAGGCTGGAGAAGTCATCAACCGCTTCGCCGTTGGACTTGCTCGGGAACACGGTGCCGCCGTACGAGTTGTTGCTCGCGCCGTTCGTGCCGCCACCGGAATCCAGTTTGACGCCCAACAGGCCGATCGCATCCACACCAAAACCGACAGTGCCTTGGGTGTAACCGGAGATGAAACGCAGATCGAAGCCTTGGCCCCATTCTTCGTTTTTGTTCGGGCCAGTACCGTCACGGTAATCGGTGTTGATGTAGAAGTTACGCAGCCCCAATGTTGCCTTGCTGTCTTCGATAAAACCCGCGGCGCTTGCCTGCTGGGTCAAAACCCCGACGGCCACAGCGATGGCCAAGGTGGACTTGTTCATGTTTCGCTCCTCTCGTTTCTAATTCTGATGTTCCTGGTCCCGAATCGATTGCCCGGGATCCTGAATGCATAAATTCGCGGCAAACCGTCTGAGCCGGTCGTTTGGCGGGCCGCAGGATACATGGCCTTAAAGCCAAAAAGAATTTCTTGATGCTTTTTAATATCGTCTCGGAATATGACTTCCCACGACAGATCCGAGGTATCGGCGGCTAGGCCAATTCCTGAACCTGATCGTTGGTCGAGGGACGAAACTGCCAAATCCGAGCTCTAGGATGAGTGTCGGACAGGCGCACTTTAAGCGGGATATTTAAAAACTAAAAAGAATAATAAATAATCACTAAAGATCTTTATGGAATATTAAAAAACAGACAAAAAAAACCTCGCCAGCAGGCGAGGCTTTTTTACAAGGCTTGTTACAGGAAGCTGTAGGTGTAGTTGAAGATCAGACGAGTCTGGTCAACATCAGGGTTGTTGGAGACTTCACTGCCACGGTAGACACCATTACGCAGCGTTACGCCGAAACCTTTGAGAGTGCCCTGCTGGATGGTGTAGTCGATCCGCATGTCGCGTTCCCACTCGGAGCTATCAGGGCCGCTGCCGTTGGTAGCCTTGATGTTGTCGCCATGCAGGTAGGCGATCGAAGTTTTCAGGCCCGGCACGCCCAGTCCGGCGAAGTCATAGGAGTACTGACCGAAGGTAGTGTTTTCACCGGCACGAACAAAGCCGTTGATCATGGCGTCGGTGAACAGGTAGAAGCTGGCGCCGCCGTTCCCTTCCGGACGGCCATTGCTATCAACCACGTTGCCCTGGTTCAGGAAAACAAAACCGCCGTCATCGTTGACGCGCTGATGGCCGACCAGGAAGGCGTTGCCACCCAGGGTGTAGGTGAACATGGCGCTCCAGGTCTTGTTATCGACCTCGCCCGGGGTCTTGGCGAAACCGTTGTTGTTGTTGAAACGGAAACCCGGATCACCGTTCTTGCCGTCGGAGCTGCTGTCGAAGTAGCGAATATCAGTCTTGAAGGACTGCTTGGCGTCGATCGTAAACACGTGGATCAAGCCAAGGAAGTCCTGCTTGTAGTAGTCCTTCAGATTCGAGTGGTAGTACTGCAGGGTCAGGTCCTTGGTGACCTTCCAGTCAGCACCACCGTAGTAGAACTTGTTGCTGTCCTCTGTACCGCCAGCCACGGCCAAGCCGGTGGAGTTCGAAGAGGCGCGACCTGCCGAGTGCTCCAACTGACCTGCGTTGAAGGTCACGTTGTCGATTTCTTTCGAGGTGATGGTGCCACCGTCAAAGGTCTGTGGCAGCAGACGACTGTCGTTCGCGACCAGAATCGGCAAGTTGGGTGCCAGAGCGCCACCCAGGTGGGCCTCGGTCTTCGAGAAGCGCGCCTTGACGTTGGCCGCCGCACGGCTCCATTCGTGTACGGCCGAACCATCGGTGTCGCTTGGGAAAAAGGTGTTGGCATCCGGATGGTGCCCCTTGCCGCCATCCAGGTGGATACCCAGCAGTGCCTGGGCGTCGATACCGAAGCCGACAGTACCTTGGGTGAAACCGGACAGATAATCGAATTTCAGGCCTTCCGCGGACTCTTTCTGATCCGCACCGCCTTCACGGTTATCGTTGTTGTAATACATGGTCCGGGAACTGATGGACGCCTTGCTGTCTTCCAGGAAACCTGCGGCGCCTGCCTGCTGCGCCAAAACCCCTACGGCCACGGCCAAAGCCAAGGTGGACTTGTTCATTGTGTAGCTCCTCTCGATTCTAATTCTTGTATTCCTGGTCTCGAGTCGTCGCCCGAAATCCTAAGATGCACGATTAGCGCCAGACCGCGACCCACAAGTCAATCGTAACCATGTGTGTCTACGACCATAGTCTAACCCCCGATTTTTTGGTCCCTGCCGGGTCATGAATTCGTCATGAACCTGAAAAGAATTACCCGCTTCTTTTCTAATACCGTTTAGGAATTTAGCTCTCAATTTCCAGATCCCCCAGAACAGAGGGTTCGGCTAATAAGCTAATTCCTAAACGGTATTTATTTTTGCTTTTTTAGATCGATTAGTTTCTGACGCAATTCGGAAAAAATCCTTACCGAAAGGCAGCCCCATGACGACCAAACGCGCACTATCCGGACCAATTGTTACAGTTTGTGTATCTCTCGCATTTTCTCTCACCGCCCAGGCGGCGAACCTCACCGTCGGCTATCAAACCGGAATCGACCCGAGCAAAGTCCCCCAGGCCGATGGCCTTTATGAAAAAACCATCGGCCAGCCCATCGACTGGCGGCGCTTCAACAGCGGCCCGGAAGTGGTCACGGCGATTGCTTCGGGCGATGTGCAAATCGGCAATCTCGGCTCCAGTCCGCTGGCCGCTGCCGCCTCGCGCAACCTGCCGATTGTCGCGTTCATCGTCTCGGCCCAGATCAATGCCGCCGAAGCACTGGTGGTGCGCAATGGCAGCGGCATCGAAAAACCGCAAGATCTGATCGGAAAGACCATCGCCACGCCTTTCGTTTCAACCTCCCACTACAGCCTGCTTGGTGCGCTGAAGCATTGGGGCCTGGACAGTTCGAAAGTCAAAGTGGTGAACCTGCAGCCGGCGGAAATCGCGGCAGCCTGGAAGCGTGGTGATATTGATGGCGCGTTTGTCTGGTCGCCCGCCCTGGGGGAAATCCGCAAGAGTGGCAAGACCCTGACCGACGCTGCGCAGGTAGGCCAATGGGGAGCACCCACTTTTGAGGTCTGGGTGGCGCGCAAGGAATACGCCGAGAAGCACCCGGAGGTGGTGGCAAGATTCGCCAAGGTCACCCTCGATTCCTTTGCTGATTACGCTGCACATAAAGCCAACTGGACGGTCGACTCGGAGCCCGTGCAAAAAATCGCCAAACTGACCGGTGCCAACGCTGCCGACGTGCCGGAGTTACTGGCCGGTTCCGCATTCCCGGATGCCAAGGCGCAACAGAGCACCGCGCTGCTGGACGGTGGCACGGCCAAGGCCATTGGCGAGACGGCGAAATTCTTGAAGGAGCAAGGGAAGGTGGAGACGGTGTTGCCGGATTATTCGCCGTTTGTCAGTGCGAAGTTTGTCCAGGAGCAATGAAAATCCGTGGCGAGGGAGCTTGCTCCCTCGCCACAAAAAGCTGCTGGGTTACAGGGATTTTTCGAAGATCTTCGAATTACGCTGATAGTTGTACAGCGACGCCCGCGCCGACGGCAGACGGTCAACGCTGCTCGGCACAAAACCACGCTCGCGGAACCAGTGCGCAGTGCGGGTGGTGAGCACGAACAAGGTTTTCAATCCCTGAGCCCGTGCGCGGTTTTCAATGCGTTCCAGCAATTCATCACCGCGACCGCCATGGCGATACTCCGGGTTCACCGCCAGGCACGCCAACTCACCCGCGTCCGAATCGGCAATCTGATACAGCGCCGCGCAGGCGATGATCATGCCTTCGCGCTCAACCACACTGAACTGCTCGATTTCACGCTCCAGCACCTCGCGGGAACGGCGCACCAGGATGCCCTGCTCCTCCAGCGGGCTGATCAAGTCCAGCAAACCACCGACGTCTTCGATGGCCGCTTCGCGCACCACTTCGAACTGCTCCTGCGCCACCAGCGTACCGCCGCCGTCACGGGTGAACAGTTCGGTCAGCAGTGCACCGTTCTCGGCATAACTGACGATATGACTACGGGCCACACCGCCACGACAAGCTTCGGCAGCGGCATCCAGCAACTCCGCCTGATAGTTACTGCCCAACCGCTGCAGATGCGCCGGCACCTGCTGTGGACGCAGTTCGCGCACCAGGCGCCCGTGTTCGTCGATCAGGCCCAGGTCGGCGCCGAACAGCAGCAGCTTATCTGCGCCCAGGTCGATGGCCGCGCGGGTGGCGACGTCTTCGCAGGCCAGGTTGAAAATCTCCCCGGTCGGCGAATAGCCCAGCGGCGACAGCAGCACGATGGAGCGCTCGTCCAGCAGACGGTTGATGCCCTTGCGGTCGACCCGGCGCACTTCGCCGGTGTGGTGATAGTCGACGCCTTCAAGCACGCCGATCGGCCGTGCCGTCACCAGGTTGCCGCTGGCCACCCGCAGGCGCGAGCCCTGCATCGGCGACGAAGCCATGTCCATCGACAGGCGAGCCTCAATGGCAATGCGCAACTGGCCAACCGCGTCGATCACGCACTCCAGGGTCGCGGCATCGGTGATGCGCATGCCGTGGTGGTAATGCGGGGTCAGGCCACGGGCCGCGAGGCGCGCTTCGATTTGCGGGCGGGACCCGTGAACCAGCACCAGACGCACACCCAGGCTGTGCAACAGCACCAGGTCGTGGACGATATTGCCGAAGTTCGGGTGTTCAACGCCGTCGCCGGGCAGCATGACAACAAAGGTGCAATCGCGGTGGGCGTTGATGTAAGGCGAAGCGTGACGAAGCCAATTGACGTATTCGGGCATGAACCTGGGCCTGTAATAAATAGCAGCCGAAAAAAGGGCGAAACTGAAAACGCACAGCGGGCTGATGGTTATCGTCGGAACAGGCTTGGCGACACGCGCGCTCTCCTCATGAATACGGGTTTGGGTACCGGCAATTTATACGGCTTGTCAGGCAAATCACAGACCCTGTGGGAGCGGGCTTGCTCGCGAAGGCAGTGTGTCATTCAGTATTGAGGTGGCTGACACGACGCCTTCGCGAGCAAGCCCGCTCCCACATGATCAAGTTGCCGGTGTCAGGCAATAGTGTTCGATCAGTTGCCTTAATAGATGCACCGTAGGCTGCAAACGTGACATTTCGAGGTATTCCCCTGGCTGGTGGGCGCAGGCGATATCACCCGGGCCAAGCACCAGCGTTTCACAGCCAAGGCGCTGAAGATAAGGTGCTTCGGTGCCGAACGCCACTGCTTCGGCGCTGTGACCGGTGAGCTTTTCGGCAAGACGCACCAACTCGGCGTCCTCGGCCTGTTCGAACGGCGGCACTTCGGGGAACAACGGCGCGTAGGTGATCTTCACCTGATGCCGCTCGGCAACCGGGTTGAGCTTCTGCAGGATCTCTGCACGCAAGACCTTGGGGTCCATGCCGGGCAACGGGCGCAGATCAAACTCCAGCGAACACTGGCCGCAGATGCGGTTGGGATTGTCGCCGCCATGGATGCAGCCGAAATTCATCGTTGGCATTGGCACGCCAAACTGCGGATTGCGGAATTCGCGCTGCCACAACAGGCGCAGGCCACGCAGTTCACCGATGGCATCGTGCATGGCTTCCAGGGCGCTGTGGCCCAGGCGCGGATCGGAGGAATGACCGCTCTGACCGAGGATGTCGATGCGCTCCATCATGATGCCCTTGTGCATGCGGATCGGCTTGAGCCCGGTCGGCTCGCCGATCACCGCCGCCCGCCCCAGCGGTCGCCCCGTCTCGGCCAGCGCGCGGGCGCCGGACATCGAGCTTTCTTCATCGCAGGTGGCAAGAATCAGCAACGGCTGTTTGAACGGCTGATCGAGCAGCGGTTTGACCGCCTCGATGGCCAGGGCGAAAAAGCCCTTCATATCGCAACTGCCCAGGCCAATCCAACGACCGTCGACTTCAGTCAGCTTCAGCGGGTCGGTTTGCCACAGCGCGCCGTCGAAGGGCACGGTGTCGCTGTGCCCGGCCAGCACCAGGCCGCCGGGGCCGGAGCCGAAACTGGCCAGCAGGTTGAACTTGCCAGGGCTGACCTGCTGAATCTCGCAGGTAAAACCCAGCTCACCGAGCCACGTCGCCAGCAGATCGATGACCGGGCGGTTGGATTGATCGAGACTGGGCTGTGTGCAACTGACCGACGGTGCGGCGATCAACGCAGCGAATTGTTCTTTCATCGACGGCAATGGCATCGCTGACTCCCGGCACCCGAATTGAGGTCCATCATAGAACCAACCGATGACAGGAATAAACCGTCTCGGCGCGTACTAACCTTGAGTCCTGTACACTGCACGACCTTGGCAGCCACACATTCCCCCGGCTGCGCTCCCGATCCTGGATTTTCCGGCCATGCAGAAAGAAACCGAAATCAAACTCCGCGTCAGCCGCGAAACCCTCGCCGCCCTGCGCGAGCACCCGTTACTGAAAAAACGCAACAAAAGTGGCTGGGAACGCCGTGAGTTGATGAATCAGTACTTCGACACGCCCGAGCGCGACCTGGCCCAGGCCAAAGTCGCCCTGCGCCTGCGCAAAGATGGCGACGAAGTGATTCAGACCCTCAAGACCCGTGGCCAGAGCGTCGCCGGCTTGTCCGAGCGTAATGAATTCAACTGGCCCCTGCCCAAGGCCAAGCTCGACCTGAAGAAACTCGACGGCGAATGCTGGCCCGAGGAACTGGCCGAGCTCGACAAGAAGACCCTGAAGCCGATCTTCACCACCGACTTCGTCCGCGAACGCGCGGAAATCGCCTGGGGTCGCGGCAAGACCAAAGTGGTCATCGAAGCCGCGCTGGACCTGGGTCACGTCGTGGTTGGCAAGCAGAAAGAAGAAATCTGCGAGCTGGAACTGGAACTGCGCGAAGGCGAGCCGGCAGCCCTGCTGGAACTGGCCGCCGAGCTGGCCGAGAAACTGGCCCTGATGCCCTGCGACATCAGCAAGGCCGAGCGCGGTTATCGCCTGTACGACGCCCACAGCTATTCGTTGAGCCTGCCGGCGCCGCAGATCACCGCCGAAACGCCGCTGGACGACGCGTTCGCCGCGCTGAGCTGGCATTTGCTGGGCAGCAGCCAGCGTCTGGCCGAGCAGTATCGCTTCAACGGTCACTGGCGCCTGTTGCAGGACTGGGTCGAATGCCTGGCGGAAATGCGCGCGCTGATCAGCAGCCTGGGCCAGGCCGCACCACGTCAGTCGACCCACGATCTGCGTATCGCCCTCGATGCCTTGCTGGAAGACTGGCGCCCGCTGGTCCAGGCCGGCCTGGAAGATGAAGACGTGCGCAAAGCCGCGCCCGAGCAGTTCCTCGAAGAGCTCGAAGACCCGCGCTGGGGCCTGTTCTCCCTGACCACCTCGCGCTGGCTGCTGGCCCGCACCTGGGCCGCCGACCGCAACACCCGTGGCAATCGCCAGGGCGCTGCGCAACTGGGCAGCTGGTTGCCGCGCCTGCTGGGCGAAGAAGCCACTTCGTTGCAATTGCAGCGTTACCAGCAACAACCGGAAGACCTGGCCGAGCAACTGCCGCGCATCGAACGCATCCAGGTCTGGCTGCACCATGCGCGTAACGTGCTGGAGATCCCGGAAATGGATCGCCTGTACGGCGAGTTGAACAAGCTGTCGCAACTGGCCAACGAATCGATCACCGACGAAGTCCTGGATGCGCGCAAGCAGCAGGCGATCGCGGTGTATCAGAACCGTGCCTGGAAAATGTTGCTGCGCCTGTAAATCCGCCTTCTCTGGCAAGCCAGCTCCTACAGGGCATCACCGAAACCCTGTGGGAGCGAGCTTGCTCGCGATGAGGCCAGCACAGTCACCACAAGATTTCAGACCGGCAAACTGGTGGTCGATTTGATCTCCGACAACGCCACGATCGAATTCACTTCCTGAATCCCCGGCACCATCGACAGCTTCTCGAAGAAAAAGCGCTCGTAAGCCTCGATGTCCGCCGTGACAATCCGCAGCAAGAAATCCACCGCCCCCATCAGCACGTAACACTCCAGCACCTCCGGAAAGCCGCGAATCGCTTCGGTGAATTCGGTGAAGTTCGAACGCCCGTGGGCATTGAGTTTCACCTCCGCGAAGATCTGCGTGTTCAGGCCGATTTTCTTGCGGTCGAGCAAGGTCACCTGGCCGCGAATGATGCCCTCCTCTTTCATCCGCTGAATCCGCCGCCAGCACGGCGATTGCGAGAGCCCCACTTGCTCGGCGATCTGTGCGCTGGAAAGCGAAGCATCCTCTTGCAGCAAGGCGAGGATCTTGCGGTCGTAGCTGTCCAGTTCGCTTTGCATAAAAAAACCCTTAACCGAGTAACAAGTGAATTGATTGATTCTTCATTTCTGCAATAAAGCCAATCATAGAGAAGAAATACCCGGCACAGGATGTAAACATTTCTCCAATGATTTTGGAGCCTGACCATGCCGTATCTCGAAGCCGTGAACACCCCACCTGCCCGCGCCGATGTCTGGAACGTCGGCAACACCCATTGCCGGGTTCGCTATCAAATGACGGCCGAGGCTGAACCGGACCTGCTGTGTCGCGCCCTCAATCTGTTCGCCCTGCAATTGCTCACGCCGGAGCAGGTCAACGTGCAGCGCCAGGACGACTGGCTGACCATCGAAATCGTCATCGACGGTTTGAGCTGGCACCGCGCGCAAGTGATTGCGGAAAAACTTCGTAACCTGATCAGCGTCTGCTCGGTGGAGCTGCAAGAAGCTGATTCCCCATGGGCCGAAGCGGTTCAAGCGGCGGGTTGAAAAACTCCGAAACGGCTTTGTCGGGTAGTGGCCCAGCGGTCAGCCGGGCCACGGCTATCCTTTGCGCACTGTCGTTCAAAAGGAGCCCGCATGTCCGTACATCTCGCCTTTCAGGACCGCTGGCTGGATCTCAATGACCTGCTGCGCGAACTGGTCGCCCAGGGCTTTATCAGTCAGGATTCGGCCGAACACGCGCTCAATGCCCGCCGCCGCAACGCCTCCCTTGGCCAGATGCATCCGCTGGAGTTCATTGCCAGCCAACAGCTGGACGATCTCAGCCGTCCCGGCAAACCGCTGGACCTCGAGAGCCTGACCCTGTGGTTATCCCGGCAGGCCGGCCAGCCTTACCTGCGCATCGATCCGTTGAAGATCAATGTCGCGGCCGTGACCCCGCTGATGTCCTATGCCTTTGCCCAGCGCCACAAGATCCTCGCGGTAGCGATCGATCGCGAGGCAGTAACCGTGGCCAGCGCCCAGCCTTATGTCAGCGGCTGGGAGGCTGACCTGACCCACGTGCTCAAATTGCCGATCAAGCGCGTGGTGGCCAACCCGGTGGACATCCAGCGCTTCAGCGTCGAATTCTTTCGCCTGGCCAAATCGGTCACCGGAGCGAACAGCGCCGACCCGCAAGTCAGTACCCTCGGCAATTTCGAACAGCTGCTCAACCTCGGCGCCAGCGACCAGGAGCCGGACGCCAACGACGCACACATCGTCAATATCGTCGACTGGCTGTTCCAGTACGCGTTCCAGCAACGCGCCAGCGACATCCACATCGAACCCCGGCGCGAGCAAGGCACGGTGCGTTTTCGCATCGACGGCGTGCTGCACAACGTCTATCAATTCCCACCCCAGGTGACCATGGCCATCGTCAGTCGCCTGAAAACCCTGGGGCGCATGAACGTCGCGGAGAAACGCAAACCCCAGGACGGCCGGGTGAAAACCAAGACCCCGGACGGCGGTGAAGTCGAACTGCGCTTGTCGACACTGCCCACCGCCTTCGGCGAAAAAATGGTCATGCGGATCTTCGATCCGGAAGTATTGCTCAAGGACTTCGACCAGCTTGGTTTCTCCGCCGACGACCTGCGCCGCTGGCAAGACATGACCCGCCAGCCCCACGGCATCATCCTCGTCACCGGGCCGACGGGTTCGGGCAAAACCACCACCCTCTACACCACCCTGAAAAAACTGGCGACGCCGGAGGTCAACCTCTGCACCATCGAAGACCCGATTGAAATGGTCGAGCCGGCGTTCAACCAGATGCAGGTCCAGCACAACATCGACCTGACCTTCGCCGCTGGCGTGCGCGCGCTGATGCGGCAAGACCCGGACATCATCATGATCGGCGAGATCCGCGACCTCGAAACCGCGGAGATGGCGATCCAGGCTGCGCTCACCGGGCACCTGGTGCTGTCGACCCTGCACACCAACGACGCTCCCAGCGCCATCAGCCGCCTGCTGGAACTCGGCGTGCCGCACTACCTGATCAAGGCCACGGTGCTCGGCGTCATGGCCCAGCGACTGGTGCGAACCCTGTGCCCGCACTGCAAGGCGCCGCTGACGCTGGGCGAAGACGACTGGCAAACCCTGACCCGCCCCTGGCAAGCACCCTTGCCGACCAATGCCCAGCGAGCCATCGGTTGCGTGGAATGCCGCGACACCGGTTATCGCGGTCGTGCCGGGGTCTACGAAATCATGCAGCTGAGCGATGGCATCAAAGCGCTGATCAGTCCCGACACCGATCTGCTGGCCGTACGGCGCCAGGCATTCAAGGAAGGCATGCGCAGCCTGCGGTTGTCAGGAGCGCAAAAAGTCGCCGCCGGGCTGACGACCATCGAGGAGGTTCTGCGAGTGACGCCCCAGAGCGAGCAGAACTGAGCCCGGCTGTACTTATCCGGCATCGGCACAGCTACACTCCAGCGATTGCAACTCCACAGATCCACACATCAACAAGGAATCGTTATGCAGATCGGTAGTGTGCTTTTGCTTTTTGTCGGCCTGGTGGTCGCCATTCTGTTCATGGGTTTCAAGGTCGTGCCCCAAGGTTTTGAATGGACCGTCGAGCGTTTCGGTCGCTACACCAACACGCTCAAGCCGGGGCTGAACGTGATCATTCCGGTCATGGACCGCATCGGTCGCAAGATGAATGTGATGGAAAGCGTGCTGGATATTCCGCCGCAGGAAGTCATCACCGCCGACAACGCCACGGTGCAAATCGACGCCGTGTGCTTCTTCCAGGTGGTCAACACGGCCCAGGCGGCCTACGAGGTCAACAACCTCGAACACGCCATCCGCAACCTGCTGCAAACCAACATCCGTACGGTACTCGGCTCGATGGAACTCGATGCCATGCTCAGCCAGCGTGACGGGATCAACGAAAAACTGTTGCGCACCGTCGATGAAGCGACCGCGCCGTGGGGCATCAAGATCACCCGGATCGAGATCAAGGACATCAGCCCACCCGCCGACCTGATGGCGGCGATGTCGGGGCAGATGAAAGCCGAACGGATCAAGCGTGCACAAATCCTCGAGGCCGAGGGCCTGCGCGCCGCAGCGATCCTGACCGCCGAAGGCAAGAAGCAGGCGCAGATCCTCGAAGCCGAAGGCAGTCGCCAGGCCGCCTTCCTGGAAGCCGAAGCCCGCGAGCGGCAAGCCGCGGCAGAAGCCCAGGCGACCAAAGTGGTGTCCGAAGCCATCGCCAGCGGCAACGTGCAGGCGGTCAACTACTTCGTGGCGCAGAAGTACATCGATGCGCTGGGCAAGCTGGCTTCGGCCAACAACAGCAAGGTGATCCTGATGCCGCTGGAGGCCAGTTCGATGATCGGCGCGGTGGGCGGCATTGGCGAAATCGTCAAGGCCACTTTCGATAACAAGAAAGCCTGAGGCGCGCCATGTGGGCATTTTTGCAGCACCTCTCGTTCTGGGACTGGTTGGCGCTGGGCACAGTGCTGTTGATTCTCGAAGTGTTCGGCGCTGGCGGTTACCTGCTGTGGATCGGCATGGCCGCGGCATCCGTGGGCGTCTTGATCTTCCTGCTGCCGGACCTGTCCTGGGAATGGCAGTTTCTATTGTTCAGCCTGCTGTCGATCACCACCGCGTTGTACTGGTGGCGGCGTCAGCGCACGGCGGCGCGTCCGAGCGATCAGCCGCACCTGAATCTGCGCGGCCAGGAACTGATCGGCAAGACCTTCGTGGTGCATGAAGCGATTGTCGACGGTCGCGGCAAGATCAAGGTGGCCGACGGCGTGTGGATGGCCCGCGGACCGGACGCCGCCATTGGCAGCCGCGTGCGGGTGGTCGGCCAGCAAGGCGCGATCCTGCTGGTCGAAGCAGAGGAATAGGCAACCACGGAACTCGATTGGGGGTTGGCAATCCAACCGCGTAGTCAACCCAGTGGAGTCACCCTGTCATGCGTTTCAAACTTGCTGTCGCTACCGTCGCGCTGTTGTCCCTGCCTGTCGGTTCGGCGATGGCCGATACTTTTTGGCGTAACGTTCTTACGTCCGGTGCAACCACCGGTTCGAGCTATCTGACATCCAAGGATAACAAGCTGGTCGTCGCGGCCCAGGACGATGCCAGCAGCTTCGTCGCCAGTGCTGGCAGTATTCGCGGTCCGTACCTGGAAGCGGCCATGCAGAAAGTCCGCGCCGACAACCCTGGCCTGCAAGCCACGGACATGGAGCTGGCGAACGCGATCCTGGCGAAGAATGCCGTGGCTTCGGAGTAACAGTCGCGAACACAAGAATGCCGCTCACTTGAGCGGCATTTTTTTGCCCGGCGAACACAAATCCCATGTTCACTGATACCCCTGTGGGAGCGAGCTTGCTCGCGATAGCGGTGGATCAGTAAAAACTTCATTGACTGTCACACCGCATTCGCGAGCAAGCCCGCTCCCACAGGGGTTATGTGCAGCCGGAAATGTCAGCGGTAGTCATCCACCGGCACACACGCACAAAACAGGTTCCGATCCCCATACACGTTGTCCACCCGGTTCACCACCGGCCAGTACTTGTGAGCCTTGGTGTGCGCGTCCGGCGTGACCGCTTGCACGATGCTGTACGGCCGCTCCCACACGCCGGTGATGTCGGCCAACGTATGCGGCGCACCTTTCAACGGGTTTTCTTCAGCCGGCCAGTTACCGTTCTGCACCTCGTTGATTTCCGCGCGGATGCTCAGCATCGCTCCGATAAAGCGGTCCAGTTCCGCCTTCGACTCACTTTCGGTCGGTTCGACCATCAGCGTCCCCGGCACCGGAAACGACATGGTCGGGGCATGGAAGCCGTAGTCCATCAGGCGCTTGGCCACGTCCTCCTCGGTAATGCCGGTCAACGCCTTGAGCGGTCGCAGGTCGAGGATGCATTCGTGGGCCACCCGCTCGTTGCGCCCGGTGTAGAGCACCGGGAAGGCACCGGACAAATGCCGCGCCAGGTAATTCGCGGCGAGGATCGCCACTTCGCTGGCGTCAGCCAGTTGCGGCCCCATCATCGCGATGTACATCCAGCTGATCGGCAAAATGCTTGCGCTGCCCCAAGGCGCTGCGCTGACGGCACCATTTTGCGGGTGCGGCCCGTCGATCGGCACCACCGGATGGTTGGCCACGAACGGCGCCAGGTGCGCCCGAACACCAATCGGCCCCATGCCCGGCCCACCGCCGCCATGGGGAATGCAGAAGGTCTTGTGCAGGTTCATGTGCGAGACATCGGCACCAATGTCGGCCGGCCGCGCCAATCCGACCTGGGCGTTGAGGTTGGCGCCATCCATGTACACCTGACCGCCATGCTGGTGGATCACTTCACAGATTTCGCTGATGCCTTCCTCATACACGCCATGGGTCGAAGGATAGGTCGCCATCAGGCAGGCGAGTTTGTCTGCGGCCTGCGCGGCTTTTTCCTTGAGGTCATCCAGGTCGACGTTGCCCGCCTCGTCACACTCGACGATCACCACGCGCATCCCGGCCATTTGCGCCGACGCGGGATTGGTGCCATGAGCCGACGAAGGAATCAGGCAGATATCGCGGCCGCCCTGTTGCCGGCTCTCATGGTATTTGCGGATCGCCAGCAGCCCGGCGTATTCGCCCTGGGCACCGGAGTTGGGTTGCATGCAGATCGCGTCGAAACCGGTGATCGCACACAACCAGCGCTCCAGTTCTTCGATCATCAGCCCATAACCGGCAGCCTGTTCCTTGGGCACGAACGGGTGCAGGTTGGCGAACTGCGGCCAGGTAATCGGGATCATCTCGCTGGTGGCGTTGAGCTTCATGGTGCAGGAGCCCAGCGGGATCATCGATTGATTGAGCGCCAGGTCCTTGTTTTCCAGTTGCTTGAGGTAGCGCAGCATCTCGGTTTCGCTGTGATGGGCGCTGAACACGGGATGGCGCAGATAAGGCGAAGTTCGCGCCAGCCTTTCGGGAATTCCGCCAGGCAGGACCTCGGCATCCAGGTCATCGATGCTGAGCCCGTGATCGGCCCCCAGGAACACGTCGAACAGCTTCGCCACGGTGCCTTCGTCACAGGCCTCGTCGAGGCTCAAGCCCAGTTGGCCGCGCCCGAGAATGCGCAGGTTGATCTGCGCGGCCCGGGCACTTTCGATGATCGCGGTCTGGGCTCCGCCGACTTCCAGCGTCAGGGTGTCGAAGAAGTGCCGGTTGACCCGGGTGATACCGTTGCGTTCGAGCCCGGCGGCCAGGATGCAGGTCAGCCGATGAACCCGCTGGGCAATCCGCTTCAGCCCTTCGGGGCCGTGATAGACCGCATAGAAACTGGCGATATTGGCCAGCAGCACCTGGGCTGTGCAGATGTTGGAGTTGGCCTTCTCCCGGCGGATGTGTTGCTCGCGGGTTTGCAGGGCCATGCGCAGGGCGATGTTGCCCCGCGCATCTTTCGAAACACCGATGATCCGCCCGGGAATTGCCCGTTTGTATTCATCGCGGCTGGCAAAAAATGCCGCGTGCGGCCCGCCGTAGCCCATGGGCACGCCAAATCGCTGGGACGAGCCGAACACCACATCGGCACCCAGTTCACCCGGCGGGGTCAGCAACAACAGGCTCAACAAATCCGTGGCGACACAGGCCAGGGCCTGTTGCGCGTGCAGGTGATCGATCAGTGGCCGCAGGTCGTGGATTTCACCGTGGGTGTCGGGATATTGCAGCAGCGCGCCGAACACCCGGTGCTGCTTCAAGTTATCCACAGCGTCGACGATCAGCTCGAAGCCGAAACCTTCAGCGCGGGTCTGCACCACGGAAATGGTTTGCGGGTGGCAGTTTTCGTCGACAAAGAACAGGTTGCTTTTGGACTTGGCGACCCGCTTGGCCAGGGCCATGGCTTCCGCCGCGGCGGTGGCCTCATCGAGCAGCGAGGCATTGGCCAGCTCCAGGCCGGTCAGGTCGATGGTCAGTTGCTGGAAGTTCAGCAGCGCTTCGAGCCGCCCTTGGGCGATCTCTGGCTGATAGGGGGTGTACGCGGTGTACCAGCCGGGATTTTCCAGCACATTACGCACAATGACCGCCGGTGTAAGGGTGCCGTGGTAGCCCATGCCGATCAGGCTGGTCCAGACCTGGTTCTGCTCGGCATAACCGCGCAGTTTGGCCAGCGCGGCCTCTTCATCGAGTGCCGGGGGCAGGTCCAGCGCCCGGTTGAGGCGGATGCCCGGCGGCACCGTTTGCTCGATCAATTCGACCCGACTGCCCAGGCCGAGGCTGTCGAGCATCGCCTGTTGCTCGGCGGCATCGGGCCCGAGGTGGCGGCGCAGAAAGGCATTGGGGTCGCGTAACTGGCTCAGGGACGGCAATTGGGACATGACGGGCTCTCTCTTGACTGGCGCTCAGCGTCGATGCAACACGGTCAAACCAGCATAGCAGTCGATGCCACAGAGCCTTGAAGATCAGGATCCCGGAAACTGAAAAGCCCCGACAAGTCGGGGCTTTGGGGATGACGCTTAAGGCTTACTCGCCGATGGCGGCCTTGTAGGCCATCGCGTCGAGCAGGTTGTTCAGCTCAGAGGTATCGCTTGGCTCGAGTTTGAATATCCAGCTGTCATAAGGCGCGCTGTTGAGCAGTTCCGGGCTGTTGGCCAATTCTTCGTTAACGGCAATGACTGTACCGGAAACTGGCGAGTAGATATCCGACGCGGCCTTGACCGACTCGACGACACCCGCAGCCTCACCGGCAGCGAACACTTTGCCGATTTCCGGCAGCTCAACGAACACTACGTCACCCAAGGCTTCCTGAGCATGGTCTGAAATACCCACTTTCACGCCGCCATCATGGTCTAGACGGGCCCATTCGTGACTTTCGGCAAAACGCAGGTCGACAGGGATTTCGCTCATGTTCTGTGTCCTCAAGAAAAATGTCAGCGGTCATTGCCCGCCAAAAAAAGTTAGATCAAGGTTTTACCGTGGCGTACGAAGGTCGGTTTGACCACTCGGACCGGGTACCACTTGCCACGGATTTCCACTTCAGCGCGGTCGGCGGTAGCCACCGGCACGCGCGCCAGTGCAATCGACTTGCTAAGCGTAGGAGAGAAACTACCACTGGTGATCTCCCCTTCGCCAACATCGGCGATGCGGACCACCTGATGAGCGCGCAAAACACCGCGCTCCTCAAGGACCAGACCGACCAGTTTGTGCTGCACGCCGGCGGCCTGCTCGGCTTCCAGCGCCTTGCGCCCGATGAACTGCCGGGTGGCGGGTTCCCAGGCAATGCTCCAGGCCATATTGGAGGCCAAGGGGGAAATATCCTGCTGGATGTCCTGACCGTAAAGGTTCATGCCGGCTTCAACCCGCAAGGTATCCCGCGCGCCGAGGCCGATGGGAGAAATGCCGGCACCGACCAGATCGTTGAAAAAGCCTGGCGCCTGATCGGCCGGCAGAATGATTTCCAGGCCGTCTTCACCGGTATACCCGGTGCGTGCGATGAACCAGTCACCATCGGACAGGCCTTCGAAGGGCTTGAGGAGCTGGATCAGGTTGCCGCGGGACTGGCTGACCAGCTCGGCAATTTTTTGCCGGGCGTGGGGGCCCTGGATGGCCAGCATCGCCAACTCGGAGCACTCGCGAAGTTGCACGTCGAAACCGTCGAGATGCGCTTGCATCCAGGCCATGTCCTGATCGCGGGTGGAGGCGTTGACCACCAGGCGATAACCCTCATCGAGACGGTAGACGATCATGTCGTCGACGATCCCGCCCTGCTCGTTGAGCATGGTGCTGTACAACGCACGGCCGGGGCTGTGCAGGCGTTCGACATCATTGGCCAGCAAATGCTGGAGCCAGGCTTTGGCCTGGGCGCCGCCGACATCGATTACGGTCATGTGGGATACATCGAAGACACCGCAATCGCGGCGCACCTGATGGTGCTCCTCGACCTGCGATCCATAATGCAGAGGCATGTCCCAACCGCCAAAATCGACCATCTTCGCGCCGAGTGCGAGATGAAGGTCATACAGAGGCGTACGCTGTCCCATGGGTTTCTCCTTCCGGGCGTGGCGAAGGCGCGGGCAGGTGCTGCACGGACTGAATGCCTTGTAACAAAGGGCCTTCAGCCGATTTCAGCTACCTGGTCTGTCAGACGGACCGCACCGAATGCCGCGCATTGTAGCCGCAAGGTGTAGGACTGACACCTAGCTGTTTCGATGTGCTGAACGCCGGATCAATCCGATGACCGGTAACAGTCCGACCAGCACCAGGGTCAACGCCGGCAAAGACGCCCGTGCCCATTCGCCTTCGCTGGTCATTTCGAAGATTCGCACCGCCAGCGTGTCCCAGCCAAACGGGCGCATCAGCAAGGTCGCGGGCATTTCCTTGAGCACGTCGACGAACACCAGCAGCGCGGCGCTCAACGTGCCGGGTAGCAATAATGGTAGATACACTTTGAAAAACAGTCGTGGCCCACTGACGCCAAGGCTACGTGCCGCTTCGGGCAAAGATGGCCGTATACGCGCCAGACTGCTTTCCAGTGGCCCGAAGGCCACCGCAATGAAGCGCACCAGATAGGCCAGCAGCAACGCCGACAGACTGCCCAGCAGCAGCGGCTTACCCGCGCCACCGAGCCAGCTCGAGAGCGGGATCACCAGTTCGCGATCCAGGTAACTGAACGCCAGCATGATCGACACCGCCAGCACCGAACCGGGCAAGGCATAACCCAGATTGGCCAGACTGACCCCGGAACGAATGACCCGGGTGGGCGCCAATCGTCGGGCAAACGCCAGTAACAAGGCGACGCTGACGGTGATCAACGCCGCCATCGCACCCAGATACAAGGTATGGACGATCAACCCGGTGTAACGCTCGTCGAGATCGAAGCGCCCGCGCAGCCAGAACCACACCACCAATTGCAGCATCGGGATAACGAAAGCGCAGGCGAACACCAGACCGCACCACGTCGTGGCCGCCAGTGCCTTGACGCCTCGCAGGTGATACAGCGCCTTGACCCGAGGTCGCTCGTTGCTCGCCCGGTTGGCCCCACGGGCACGTCGTTCGCCGTAGAGCACGAGCATCACCACCAGCAGCAACAGGCTGGCCAGTTGCGCGGCGGACGACAGGCTGAAAAAACCGTACCAGGTCTTGTAGATGGCGGTGGTGAAGGTATCGAAGTTGAACACCGACACTGCGCCGAAGTCTGCCAGGGTTTCCATCAGCGCCAATGCCACGCCCGCGCCAATGGCTGGTCGCGCCATGGGCAACGCCACCCGCCAGAACGCTTGCCAGGGCGATTGGCCAAGGACTCGCGCGGCTTCCATCAGGCCTTTGCCTTGGGCGAGGAAGGCGGTGCGGGCCAGCAGATAGACATAGGGATAGAAAACCAGCACCAGCACCACAATCACGCCGCCCGTGGAACGCACGCGCGGCAGGCGCAGACCACTGCCAAACCACTCCCGCAACAGGGTTTGCACGGGGCCGGCAAAATCCAGCAGGCCGACGAAGACGAAGGCCAGCACATAGGCCGGGATCGCGAAGGGCAGCATCAGCGCCCAGTCCAGCCAGCGCCTGCCGGGGAATTCGCAAAGGCTGGTGAGCCAGGCCAGGCTGACACCCAGGACTGTCACGCCGACACCGACGCCTAGCACCAGGGTCAGGGTATTGCCCAGCAAACGCGGCATCTGTGTGTCCCAGAGATGGGACCAGATCTGTTGATCGATGGTTTGCCAGGAAAGCAGCAGGACGCTCAGGGGCAACAGGACCAGCGCAGCGATGGCGAAGACGACTGGATACCAGCGGCGTTGGGCGGGATGAGCCAAGGAAAATCTCTCGCGAAATTTTGAAGTGTAGAGAAAACGCAAAAAGATCGCAGCCTCCGGCAGCCCCTACATTGGGTTGGTGATCAACCTGTAGGGGCTGCCGGAGGCTGCGATCTTTTGACCTTTAAAACAGCAGGCTCAGTTCCAGCCAGCCTTGTCCATCAAGCGAATCGCTTCGGCCTGACGCTTGCCGGCGATTTCCACAGGCAAGGTATCAGCGATGAACTTGCCCCATGCGGCGACTTCAGCCGATGGCTGCACGGCCGGGTTCGCCGGGAACTCCTGGTTCACATCGGCAAAGATTTTCTGTGCTTCAGGGGTGGTCATCCACTCCACCAGGGCCTTGGCCGCTTCCGGGTGTGGCGCGTGTTGTGTCAGGCCGATACCCGACAGGTTGATGTGTACGCCACGGTCAGCCTGGTTCGGCCAGAACAGTTTCACCGGCAGGTCTGGCTTCTGCTTGTGCAGGCGGCCGTAGTAGTAGGTGTTGACGATACCGACGTCGCACTGGCCGGCATTGATCGCTTCCAGCACGGCTGTGTCGTCGGAGAACACGTCAGTGGAGAGGTTCTTGACCCAGCCCTTGAGGATTTCCTCGGTCTTCCCGGCGCCGTGCACTTCGATCATGGTCGCGGTCAGGGACTGGTTGTAGACCTTCTTCGCCGTACGCAGGCACAGGCGGCCTTCCCATTGCTTGTCGGCCAGCGCTTCGTAGGTGGTCAGTTCACCCGGCTTAACCCGATCAGTGGAATAGGCAATGGTCCGCGCCCGCAGGCTCAGGCCGGTCCAGGCATGGGAGGCGGCCCGGTACTGCAGCGGAATATTGGCGTCGATGGTTTTCGAGGTGAACGGCTGGAGGATGCCCATCTGCTCGGCTTGCCAGAGGTTGCCGGCATCGACGGTGAGCAGCAGGTCGGCCGGCGTATTCGCGCCCTCGGCCTTGAGCCGCTGCATCAGTGGCGCTTCCTTGTCGGTGATGAACTTCACCTTCACGCCGGTCTTGGCGGTGTAGGCATCGAATACTGGCTTGATCAGCTCGTCGATACGCGAGGAGTAGACCACCACCTCGTCAGCGGCCTGGGCGGCGGTGCTGCCGATCAGGGTCAAGGCCAGTGCAGTCAGTAGACGCTTCGGTGCCAACATGGGAGCGGTCTCTCGATTGATAAATGAGGACAAATGATAAGGACTCACATTTAGCTTCTCAATCGAAGCTGACCGTGGAGGAGTTACCAGATGTTGCATCGCCTGGAATTTGTGGTGCTTGTGCTGACGCCTTCGCGGGCAAGCCCGCTCCCACAGGGTTCTCCAGCGTTCACACAAGTTGCATTAACACCTGAATTCCTGTGGGAGCGAGCTTGCTCGCGATGGGGCCTTTAACCTCAACAAAAATCTCAGGCCTTGGCCAACGCCGGCAAATCCCCGGTCAACCCCAGCGCTTCACGCACGAACAACGCCTTGGCTTCTGGCATCTTCTCGACCATTTTCAACCCGGTATTACGTAACCAGCGCACCGGCAACGGATCGGCCTGGAACAAGCGCTCGAAGCCTTCCATTGCCGCCATCAGCGCCAGGTTGTGGGGCATGCGTCGACGTTCGTAACGGCTGAGGACCTTCACATCCGCCAGGCGTTCGCCACGTGTTGCCGCTTGCAGCAACACTTCGGCCAGCACGGCGGCATCGAGGAATCCGAGATTCACCCCCTGCCCGGCCAACGGGTGAATGGTGTGGGCCGCGTCGCCGATCAATGCCAGGCCTTCAGCCACATAACGCTTGGCATGCCGCTGGCGCAGAGGCACACACAGGCGCGGATCGGCGCTCAGTACTTCGCCGAGCCGACCTTCAAAGGCCCGCTCCAGCTCCTTGCAGAAACCTTGTTCATCCATCGCCATCAGGCGTTCGGCTTCGCCGGGTGTGGTCGACCAGACGATCGAACACCAATCCTGTTGGCCGTCGCGCTCAAGGGGCAGGAACGCCAACGGACCGTTATCGGTGAAGCGCTGCCAGGCCGTCATCTGATGCGGTTTGGCGCAACGCACGCTGGTGACGATGGCATGGTGCAGATAATCCCATTCGCGGGTCGCCACACCGGCCAGGCGTCGCACCGCCGAGTTGGCGCCATCCGCCGCGATCACCAGCGGCGCGCGCAAGGTGCGGCCGTCGGCCAGGGTCAGCAGCCAGTCATCGCCGGAGCGGCGCATCTGCTCCAGGCGAGCATTGGCCAGCAACCCCAGGTCGCAATCGTGCAGGCGCTCGAGCAAGGCATCCTGGACCACGCGGTTCTCGACAATATGCCCCAGCACCTCGGCATGCACGCTGGCCGCTGAGAAGTTGATTTGCCCGGTGCCGCTGCCATCCCAGACCTGCATGTCGGTGTAGGGGCTGCTGCGCCGCCCGGCGATGCCATCCCACACGCCCAGGCGCTCGAGAATCCGCTGGCTGGCGGCCGACAAGGCGCTCACCCGCGGCTCAAACGCAGCCTGCGCGTTGAATGGTTTGACGCTCATGGGGCTGCCGTCCAGCAGCAGGACTTCCAGCCCGCTGTCCTGCAACGCCAGCGCCAGGGCGCTGCCGACCATTCCGGCCCCGACAATCAGCAGATCTGCGCGCATTTCCATGCTTTAAGCCTGTCTCTCTTGCGGCTTGAGCCGCACGTAAAGGGTTTTCCCGACTCGCGCCACCAGGTGGCAGGAGCCGTCATGAATGTCGAACCTGCAATTGCGGCAGATATTTTTTATCAATCGCGCCTTGCCGAATCGGCGGATCAGCCAGTTACGCATCCGGTCGTGTACCCAACCCCATCGCCTGCCGGGCAAACCAGCGTTTGGCCGGTGGCAGCAGATCGAGGCCGAGCAAGCCGATGTTGCGCCCCAGAGACACCAGCGGCTGGGTGCTGCCGAACAGGCGCGTGACCTGATCGGAGAAGCCCACGGTGAGGTCCTGATCGAGACGCTGGCGTTCGCGATAGGCCTGCAACGTGGCGAAGTCGCCCAATGGCTTGTCGCTGGCGAGCAAGGCATCGGCAAGGGCTTGGGTATCGCGCAGGGACAGGTTGAACCCCTGGCCGGCAATCGGATGCAGGCTGTGCGCCGCGTTGCCGAGAATCGCCAGATGCGGGCGCACCTGTTCTTCGGCCTCGACCAGTGTCAGCGGATACAGATGCCGCGCACCGACCTGTTTCAATGTGCCGAGGCGATAACCGAACACACCCTGCAACTCGCTGAGGAAGCTGCGCTCATCGAGGGCCGCCAGGCGTTGCGCGTCCATGCCCAGGCGGGTCCAGACCAGTGCGCAGCGATTATCCGGAAGCGGCAGTAACGCCATCGGGCCTTCGTCGGTGAAACGCTCGAAGGCCATGCCGTTGTGGGCTTCGCTTGGGGTGATGTTGGCGATCAGCGCGCTCTGGTTGTACGGACGCTTGCGGATGCCGATCCCCAGTTGTTCGCGCAGGCCGGAGCGGCCGCCATCGGCGAGCACCGCGAGGTCGCACTCCAGGGTGGTTTCATCGTTGAGGGTCAGGCGGTAGCCATCGGTCAGCGGCTCCATGCGGGTGACTTCCGCCGGGCAGCGCCAACTGATCACGTCCTTGTCCAGGCCTTGCCACAGGCATTGGCCGAGCCAGGCGTTTTCAACGACATAACCCAGCGCTGGAACACCCTCCTCCATCGCCGACAACCGCGCCGTCGAGAACCGACCACGGTCGGAAACATGAATCTGCTTGATCGGCTCGGCGCGGCGCGAGACTTCCTGCCAGACGCCCAGCCGTTGATAGATTTGCCGCGAGCCGAAGGAAAGCGCCGAAGAACGGGCATCGTAACTCGGTTGATAGCTGTCGCCAGGGGCGAACGGCTCGATCAACACGATCTTCCAGCCTCGGGCCTTGGCCCCTGCCTGAAGCGCCAGTGCCAGGCTTGCACCAACCAGCCCGCCACCGATGATTGCCAGGTTCACTCGACTCATGCTGCCTGTGTCCGCGCGGCGGCCATCAGGGCCTCGATCTCGGCGACAGTTTTCGGCACGCCGTTCGTCAATATTTCACAGCCGGTTTTGGTGACCACTACGTCGTCCTCGATGCGCACGCCAATGCCGCGCCATTTCTTCGCAACATTCTGGTTGTCCGGGGCGATATAGATCCCTGGCTCCACCGTCAGCGCCATGCCGACTTCCAGCACGCGCCACTCGCCGCCGACCTTGTATTCGCCGACGTCATGCACATCCATACCCAGCCAATGGCCGGCGCGGTGCATGTAAAACGCCTTGTAGGCTTCGCTGGCGATCAGTTCGTCAACGTCGCCCCGCAGCAGACCCAGCTTGACCAGCCCGGCCGTGATGACCCGGACCGTGGCCTCATGCGCCTGATTCCAGTGCTTGTTCGGGGCGATTTCGGCAAAGGCGGCTTCCTGGGAAGCCAGCACCAATTCGTAAATCGCTTTCTGTTCCGCTGAATACTTGCCGCTGACCGGAAAGGTCCGGGTGATGTCGCTGGCGTAGCAGTCGATCTCGCAACCGGCGTCGATCAGCACCAGATCCCCGTCCTTGAGCAGCGCGTCATTCTGCTGGTAATGCAGGATGCAGCTGTTGCGCCCCGCCGCGACGATCGACCCGTAGGCCGGCATCTTCGCCCCGCCCTTGCGGAATTCGTAATCGAGCTCGGCTTCCAGGCTGAATTCGTGCACCCCGGCGCGACAGGCCTGCATGGCCCGTACGTGCGCCTGGGCGGAAATCCGCGCAGCCTCGCGCATCACTTTCACTTCTGCCGCCGATTTATACAGGCGCATGTCGTGCAGCAGATGATCCAGGGCAACGAATTCGTTCGGCGGCTGGGCACCGAGGTTGGCCTTGGAGCGGATCACATTGATCCACTCCATCAGGTGGCGGTCGAATTCGGGGTTGCTGCCCATGGCCGAATACACCCGGTCACGGCCTTCGATCAGACCCGGCAGGATGTCGTCGATATCAGTGATCGGAAAGGCGTCGTCGGCACCGAAGTCGCGAATCGCGCCTTCCTGCCCGGCACGCAGGCCATCCCATAGCTCGCGCTCGGCATTACGTTCGCGGCAGAACAGGATGTATTCGCCATGCACGCGCCCCGGCATCAGCACCAGTACGGCCTGGGGCTCGGGAAAACCGCTGAGGTACTGGAAGTCGCTGTCCTGGCGGTAGACGTGCTCGACGTCGCGGTTACGAATGGCCACCGCGGCGGCGGGCAGGATGGCGATGCTGTTGGGTTCCATCTGCGCCATCAGGGCCTTGCGGCGACGGCTGTATTCCGATTTCGGGATGTGGATCATGGGCAGATGGTTTTCCCTGTCTTACGATTAGTGCAAAGACGGTTTGGCGGCGGCCGGCACGTCTTTCTTGGTCTCGGAGAACAGCAGCAGCGGTGCGACGCGCAGGTACTCCATGACTTCCATGTAGTCGCTTTCGCCGTCTTCGGACTCTTCCAGCGCGTCTTGCACTTGGGAAATGGCCGCCAGATCCTGCAGCACTTCGGTGGCCTCGGTGCTCAGGGTGCTGCTGTCACGGCAGTTCAGGCCGAAGCCGCTGAGGAAACCCTGGCACCACTCGCCCAGTGCGGCGGCACGCTCGGTGAGCGGGGCGTCGTCGGTCGGCAACAGCAGAACGACGGTCACGTCATCGCCGGTGAGTTCGCCTTTTACCATCGCTTGCAGGCCGATCAGGGCGTTGCGAACGTTGTCCTGCGGCTCGCTTTCAAGCAGTTCGGCGGCGTCGATCAGCCAGCCTTCGGCGTCGAAACCGGCGCCGGCGCAGCTGCGGCCGAGCAACAGGCCGTGCAGTTCAGCAGGCGAGACGTTGTGACCGCTGGAAGTCAGCAGGGTGGCGAAGCCTTGGTACGGGGAATTCTGAATGGTCATGGGCAGCTAGGCGCCAGACGGCGCTATGTCTAGAATGAAGGCCTTGTATCCTACATCGACTACCCCTGTAGGAGCGAGCTTGCTCGCGATGGTCGTCAACGATAACGCTGGGTACCTGACACCCTGCGGCGTTCTCAGGTTCATCGTCGGAGTGCCGCCCGGAGCAAGCTCGCTCCTACAATCCAACACCCATCAGACAGTGAAGACAATGGAAGACACCGACCTGCAAGCGCTGATGGCCAGACTCGAGCTGCTGATTACCCGAGTCGAGCAACTTAAGAGTCAAAATGGACTCTTACTAGCTCAGGAAAAGACCTGGCGCGAGGAACGCGCACACCTCATTGAAAAAAACGAAATCGCCCGGCGTAAGGTCGAATCGATGATTTCGCGCCTCAAGGCCCTGGAGCAAGACTCATGAGTTCAAGCAATAGCGTCACCGTGCAGATCCTCGACAAAGAATATTCGATCATCTGCCCTCAGGAAGAGCGCAGTAATCTGGTCAGCGCTGCCCGTTATCTGGACGGCAAGATGCGCGAGATCCGCAGCAGCGGCAAAGTCATCGGCGCCGACCGTATCGCCGTGATGGCCGCGCTGAACATCACCCACGACCTGCTGCACAAGGAAGAACGCCCGGATATCCAGGCCAGCGGATCGACCCGCGAACAGGTGCGTGACCTGCTCGATCGCGTCGATCTGGCGCTCGCCACCGATCCGGACGTCACCAAAGGCTGATTCGCGCCGCCGCTTGCGGTATAATCCCCTCACTCCCTGGGGTGCTTGCCAGTTGGCGATGTCCCTGAGCCGATTTGCTATACCCTGGAGGTTGCACGTTGGGCTGGTGTGCATGTCCGCTAGACGGAAAGCCTTAAAGCCTACTGCATCTTCCACCTTGAACTTTCGGGTTCAAGGGCTAAGTCGACAGCGGCACATTCGGGGAGCCTGATTTCAGTCCAATGCCGGTTTTGATACCGGCATTGGCGTTTTTACGGGTACGCTTCACGTATCCGCATTGTTGAAGCCCGAATACATGACCGAACCTGCGCTGCTCCCCCGCCCGCAACTTCGACGCATGCTGCGCAAGGCCCGCCGCGCACTGACTCCCAGTCAGCAGCGCCAGGCCGCTCGCGGGCTGTACAAGCAATTGGCCCAGCAACCGCTGTTCCGCCGCGCCAGACACATCTCGCTCTACCTGCCGACCGACGGTGAGATCGATCCGCACCTGTTGCTGCGCGCCGCGCAACGCCGGGGCAAAGCCACCTATCTGCCGGTGCTGAGCGCCTGGCCGCGAACCAAAATGGTGTTCCAGCGCATCCGTCCCGGGGAAAAACTCAAACCCAACCGCTTCCGCATTCTTGAACCAAGGCACAACCTCGCCCGGCAACGTAAAGTCTGGGCGCTGGATCTGGTGCTTTTACCTTTGGTGGGATTTGACGATGTCGGTGGACGCCTGGGGATGGGCGGTGGCTTCTACGACCGGAGCCTGGCCTACCTGGCGCGACGAAACGACTGGCGCAAGCCGACGCTGCTGGGGCTGGCCCATGAATGTCAGAAGGTGGCGCGATTGGCTCAGGCAAGCTGGGATGTGCCGCTGCAAGGAACGGTGACGGACAAGGCCTGGTATTACGCAGGCTAGGCGCCACTTCGATCAGTGGCGCCGAGGCAACAGGATCAGCGCTTGAAGGCTGTGGACTGTTGCTGCAATTGGGCGAGTTCGACCGGCGCATCGGTCTTGTTGGCCCACAGGCTTTGGGCATAGCCGGTGGTCACGACGCCAAGGCCAAACAAAATGACCAAAATCCATAGTAAATCCGGTTTGCGTTTCATCGATTGCCCCCCAAAGGCACATCAACACGATGACAGCAGCGGTTTCCGTTTGTAGGCCGTGCAGCAGCGTCAAGCTTTAAAGGCCGGCATTTTGCGACAACGTGAACCGCTGCGCAAATGCTGACGCCAACCGACTGTCGGTTTGTCATAAAATCGCCGACAAGCTGCCCAATCACCACGCAAGGAGCAAAAGACATGGCCTACTGGCTGATGAAATCCGAGCCCGACGAACTCTCGATCAAGGGGCTGGAAAAGCTCGGCAAAACGCGCTGGGACGGGGTTCGCAACTATCAGGCACGCAACTTCCTGCGGGCCATGGCAGTGGGTGATGAGTTCTTTTTCTATCATTCCAGCTGCCCTGAGCCGGGCATCGCCGGAATCGGCAAGATTGTCGAAGCCGCGTATCCGGACCCGACGGCGCTGGAGCCGCAGAGCCATTATTTTGACCCGAAGGCCACCCCGGACAAAAACGCCTGGAGTGCGATCGATGTCGCGCATGTCGAGACGTTTGCCCGCGTGCTGAAACTCGATTACCTGAAGCAGCAGACGGCGCTGGCCGAGTTGCCGCTGGTGCAGAAAGGCTCGCGGTTGTCGGTGATGCCTGTGACGGCGGAGCAGTGGGCGGCGGTGATTGCCTTAAAGCCTTGAGTCATTTGTTGCCTGTACCGGCCTCTTCGCGGGCAAGCCCGCTCCCACAAGGTTCTGTGGCGAACATTTGATTGTATTTCAACACAAATCCACTGTGGGAGCGGGCTTGCCCGCGAAGAGGCCGGCCCTGACAGTAGAAGAATTACTGAATGATCAGGTTGTTGAACAACAAATCCTCAACCACCGGTTTTCCGGTTTCATCATTCATGATCTGCTGGGTCTGCTTCAGGGCCTCCTGACGCAGCTTTTCCTTGGCCTCGACGTTGTTCATCGTCTCGGTGGTCTGCTGGGCGAACAGCGCGACCAATTGATTGCGGATCAACGGCTCATTGGCCTTCACCGCTTTGGCGGCCTCGTCACCGGTCACCCGCAACGCCACATCGGCCTTGTAGACCTTCAGTTTCGGCGTGCCGTCCAGCCCGTAGTTACCCACGAACGGCGGGCTCAGGGTGATGTAACTGACCTTCGGAGCTGCATCTTCTTTGGCTTCTTCGGCCACCGCTGCCACAGGCAAAGACAGGGCCAGCATCAACATGATCCACGCTTTCAAAATTCGCTCCTTATCCGGTTTGCGGCCTGGCATAACGACCCGCCGCGCAAGCACAAGCTTATGGCTGACTATCAGGGCCGGGCATGCTCGTTGACCCATCGACCCACACACCTACACTTATCGGCCATCACTCCCAAAGGAATAGCCCTGATGAAAGCCGTGCTGTGCAAAGCCTTCGGCCCTGCCGAATCGCTGGTGCTGGAAGACGTCGCCAGTCCTGTCGCGAAGAAGAACGAAATCCTGCTGGACGTGCACGCCGCCGGGGTGAATTTCCCCGACACGTTGATCATCGAGGGCAAATACCAGTTCAAGCCGCCCTTCCCGTTTTCGCCGGGTGGTGAAGCGGCCGGCGTGGTCAGCGCAGTGGGCGAAAAGGTCAGCCACTTGAAAGTCGGAGACCGAGTCATGGCCCTGACCGGCTGGGGCAGCTTTGCCGAGCAGGTTGCCGTGCCGGGTTACAACGTGTTGCCAATCCCGCCGTCCATGGACTTCAACACTGCCGCCGCCTTCAGCATGACTTACGGCACCTCGATGCATGCCCTCAAGCAGCGCGGCAACCTGCAACCGGGTGAAACCCTGCTGGTCCTCGGTGCGTCCGGCGGTGTCGGCCTGGCGGCGGTGGAAATCGGCAAAGCCATGGGCGCCCGGGTGATCGCCGCGGCCAGCAGCGCAGAGAAACTCGCCGTGGCCAAGGCCGCCGGCGCCAACGAACTGATCAACTACAGCGAAACCAGCCTGAAGGACGAAATCAAGCGCCTGACCGACGGCCAGGGTGCCGACGTGATCTACGACCCGGTGGGCGGCGACCTGTTCGACCAGGCGATCCGCGCCATCGCCTGGAACGGCCGCCTGCTGGTGGTCGGCTTCGCCAGCGGGCGCATTCCCGAACTGCCGGTCAACCTGGCCTTGCTCAAGGGCGCGGCAGTGCTCGGCGTGTTCTGGGGCTCGTTCGCCCAACGCCAGCCGCAAGACAACGCGGCGAACTTCCAGCAGTTGTTTACCTGGTTTGCCGAGGGCAAGTTGAAACCGCTGGTGTCGCAGGTGTATCCGCTGAGTAATGCGGCGCAGGCGATCAATGATCTTGGTCAGCGTAAAGCGGTCGGGAAAGTGGTGGTGCAGGTTCGCTGAGGCCCTTGCGGCAAGAGGAGTGCGACCCTATGGTTGCGCTCCTTTTTTGACATCTATAGCAATACTCGTATCTCCTCCGGCAGAAACCGCACATACCGGTGAAAACCTGCAGATCCACCCCCGAGGAGTCTGCGATTGCCAGCGCCACCCGGGCGAAACCAAGGATCATTCCCAAAGAGCTGCCCTGCTTCAGGTACATCAAGCGCCTGCAAACGAAACCGTTAACCCTTCCTGCAACGCCCCTCACTTACATCTGAGCGACATGTTCATAAAGGAACGCGCGATATCCAACATTTCCGCTGTTTTGCCGATGAGAACCGGTGCTATTTTCGGTAACGAAACTGTAACATTCGTATCCGCAGTCAAAACAAGAAATCTGGAGCTCTTGAATGTTTGCTTTCTTTCGTCCTGCCGCACATCAGGCTCCATTGCCTGAAGAAAAAATAGACAGCACCTACCGACGCCTGCGCTGGCAGATTTTCGCCGGCATCTTCATTGGTTATGCCGGTTACTACCTGCTGCGCAAGAACTTCTCCCTGGCTATGCCGTACCTGATCGACGAGGGCTACTCCCGTGGTCAGTTGGGTCTGGCGATGTCCGCCATCGCGATTGCCTACGGTCTGTCGAAGTTTCTGATGGGCCTGGTGTCCGACCGTTCCAACCCGCGCTTCTTCCTGCCGTTCGGCCTGCTGGTGTCGGCCGGGGTGATGTTCGTTTTCGGTTTCGCGCCTTGGGCGACGTCCAGCGTGACCATGATGTTCATTCTGCTGTTCATCAACGGCTGGGCGCAGGGCATGGGTTGGCCGCCGAGTGGCCGGACCATGGTGCACTGGTGGTCACAGAAGGAACGTGGCGGTGTGGTGTCCGTGTGGAACGTGGCGCACAACGTCGGCGGCGGCCTGATCGGCCCGTTGTTCCTGCTCGGCATGGGTCTGTTCAATGACTGGCACGCCGCGTTCTACGTGCCGGCAGCCGTGGCGCTGGCAGTAGCGGTGTTTGCCTTTGTGGCCATGCGCGACACCCCGCAATCGGTTGGCCTGCCGCCGATCGAGCAATACAAGAACGACTACCCGGAAGGCTACGACGCCAGCCACGAAGAAGAATTCAGCGCCAAGGAAATCTTCGTCAAATACGTGCTGCGCAACAAAATGCTCTGGTACATCGCCCTGGCCAACGTCTTTGTTTATCTGCTGCGCTACGGCGTGCTGGACTGGGCACCGACCTACCTCAAGGAAGCCAAGGGTTTCACTGTGGATAAAACCTCGTGGGCGTACTTCTTCTACGAGTGGGCAGGTATTCCGGGCACGCTGCTGTGCGGCTGGATGTCGGACAAGATCTTCCGTGGCAACCGTGGCCTGACCGGCATGGTGTTCATGGCGCTGGTGACGGTCGCGACGCTGGTTTACTGGCTCAACCCGGCCGGCAATCCGATGGTCGACATGATCGCGCTGCTTTCCATTGGCTTCCTGATCTACGGCCCGGTGATGCTGATCGGCCTGCAGGCGCTGGAACTGGCACCGAAGAAAGCTGCCGGTACGGCGGCGGGCTTTACCGGTCTGTTCGGTTACTTGGGCGGTTCGGTCGCGGCCAGTGCAGCGATGGGCTACACCGTGGACCATTTCGGTTGGGACGGCGGCTTCGTGCTGCTGGTCGGCGCCTGCCTGCTGGCGATGGCCTTCCTGGCCCCGACACTACGGCACAAACAAATCGCCAGTCAGGGCCGCGAAGCACTCGCTTGATCGGCCGTTGATTTACAGCGCTTGAGCCGCGCCTCCAGATTTCGGTCTGGCATGGCGTGGCTGCGCAGGGCGTGCGCGGTCTGCTCGACATAATCGCGAGTGGTGCCGTAGCGCCCGCAGGCGTTTTCGAACACATGGCTCAGCACATGGTCCGGCAAGTTGCCGGCATAGCTGGGCAGATGTCGCTCCAGAACGAATCCCAATGCCTGAACCTGGCTGCCATCTTCGAGACGGCAGTTGAGCCAGTGCGGGCGGTAGGAAGGGAAAGGCATCTCGCGCTGCCAAAGTGCATACAGCGAGGCTTCGAGTTGCTCTTCGGGCAAGCGATAGGCGAAACCGCTGCAAGAACCGCCGCGATCCAGGCCAAACACCAGGCCGGGCATTTCCGGTGTGCCACGATGTTCGTGGGACCACAGGTACAACCCGCGATGATAGCCATGCACCCGGCCGCGAACCCGCTCAACCGCCGTGCATTCAGGGCGCCAGATCAGCGAACCATACGCAAACAACCAGACCGGCCCACCCTTGTGGCGCGCCATGGTCGATTGCATCGAGCTGAGCAGTTGTTCGTGAGTGAGCTGCGGCCCCAGATCGAGCCGCGGAGGATAAGCCAGATTCAAAAAAGCAGATTCAATGGCGCTCATGGCGAATAGCGTTCAGCTCCCCGCGGGTGAAGAATTACTTAATAGAACGCACAGCTGTAACAATAAGGCACATAAGTTTTAAGGCAATTTGAATGCCATGGCACCGGACTTATTTAAATGCCTGAATGACATATAACCTACCGACATTTATAGAAGTTTATAAATGCCGATTGGCTATATATAGAGTTATAAACCTGTAGGAGCGAGCTTGCTCGCGATGCACTCAAGGTCAACGCGTTCCTCCAGACTGCAAGCGTTATCGTTGACCTCCATCGCGAGCAAGCTCGCTCCTACAGGGGGAGCAGCATCAGGATCCAGGCTCAAGAGCGCGGTGCGTAGGCAAACACATCGGCACGCATCTGGTGAGCGTCCATCCCCGCTTCCACCAGCGCATCCAGCGTGCCGTAAACCATGGCCGGAGAGCCACTGGCGTACACATGCAGCGGCTTGAAGTCAGGGAAGTCTTCACAGACCGCTTCATGCAACATCCCGCACCGCCCTTCCCAGCCGCATTGATCGCTGACGACCTTGTGCAGGAACAGGTTGGGCAACTTCAGCCATTCGTCCCAGTGCTCGATTTGATAAAAATCTTCAGGACGACGCACGCCCCAATACAGATGCACCGGGTGCTTGAAACCCGAGGCCCGGCAATGCTCGATCAGACTGTGGATCTGGCCCATGCCGGTACCAGCGGCGATCAGCACGAGAGGACCGTCCGGCAACTCCTCCAGGTGGGTATCGCCAAACGGCAATTCGACCCGCACCATGCTGTTGCGCTGGAGTTGTTCGATCAGGCTCAGCGCACTGGATTCGCGCGCCAGTACGTGGATTTCCAGGTCGCGCCCCGCATGCGGTGCCGAGGCGAGGGAGAAGGCGGACTTTTCGCCGCTCTCGCGCTCGATCATCAGGTACTGGCCGGCGTGGTAGCGCGGCGGCTTCCCGGCAGGAGCCCGCAGACGCACGCGCCAGGTGTCGCCGCCCACCTCCTTGCACTCAATGACCTGACACGACACGCTACGCACCGGCAGTTCTCCCAGCGCGAGCACGCCATCCCACAGCACGATGCAGTCTTCCAGCGGCTCCGCTATGCAAGTGTAGAACTCGCCATGGTCGCGCACATCGCCGGTCTGCTCGACCCGGCCTTCCACCAGCAACGCCGCGCACACGTGGCAATTGCCGTTGCGGCAGCTTTGCGGGCATTCGTAGCCCAGACGTCGTGCGCCATCGAGAATCCGCTCGCCGGGCAATATCTCAAGCACTGCTCCGGAGGGCTGCAAGGTTACACGCATCAATCTATTCCTAACTGATTCCAGATTGCATCGATCCGCTGGGTCACGGCATCGTCCTTGACGATGACCCGGCCCCACTCGCGGGTGGTTTCGCCCGGCCATTTATGTGTGGCATCGAGGCCCATTTTCGAACCCAGGCCGGACACCGGCGAAGCGAAGTCCAGGTAGTCGATCGGCGTGTTGTCGATCATCACCGTGTCGCGCTTGGGGTCCATGCGCGTGGTGATGGCCCAGATCACATCGTTCCAGTCCCGGGCGTTGATATCGTCGTCGGTGACAATAACGAACTTGGTGTACATGAACTGTCGCAAAAACGACCAGACACCCAGCATTACCCGCTTGGCGTGGCCCGGATACGACTTCTTCATGGTCACGATGGCCATGCGGTACGAGCAGCCTTCGGGCGGCAGGTAGAAGTCAGTGATCTCCGGGAACTGCTTCTGCAGGATCGGCACGAACACTTCGTTCAATGCCACGCCGAGGATCGCCGGCTCATCCGGCGGACGGCCGGTGTAGGTGCTGTGGTAGATCGGCTTGATCCGGTGGGTGATGCGCTCGACGGTGAACACCGGGAAGCTATCGACTTCGTTGTAGTAACCGGTGTGGTCGCCGTACGGACCTTCATCGGCCATCTCGCCCGGATGGATCACGCCTTCGAGGATGATTTCGGCGGTGGCCGGCACTTGCAGGTCGTTGCCCCGGCACTTCACCAACTCGGTGCGGTTACCGCGCAGGAGGCCTGCGAAGGCGTATTCGGAAAGGCTGTCGGGCACCGGGGTCACGGCACCAAGGATGGTCGCCGGGTCAGCGCCCAGGGCCACGGAAACCGGGAACGGCTGGCCCGGGTGCTTTTCGCACCACTCGCGGTAATCCAGCGCGCCGCCACGGTGACTCAGCCAGCGCATGATGACCTTGTTGCGGCCAATCACCTGCTGACGATAGATGCCGAGGTTCTGGCGATCCTTGTTCGGGCCTTTGGTGACGGTCAGGCCCCAGGTGATCAGCGGGCCAACATCGCCCGGCCAGCAGGTCTGCACCGGCAGCATGGCCAGGTCGACATCGTCGCCTTCGATGACCACTTCCTGGCACACCGCGTCCTTGACGACTTTCGGCGCCATCGAAATGATCTTGCGGAAGATCGGCAGCTTGGACCAGGCATCCTTCAAGCCTTTGGGCGGCTCGGGTTCCTTGAGGAACGCCAGCAGCTTGCCGATTTCGCGCAGCTCGCTGACCGATTCGGCACCCATGCCCATGGCAACCCGCTCGGGGGTGCCGAACAGGTTGCCGAGCACCGGGATGTCATAGCCTGTCGGCTTTTCGAACAACAGCGCCGGGCCTTTGGCACGCAGCGTGCGATCACACACCTCGGTCATCTCCAGCACTGGAGAGACGGGGATCTGGATGCGTTTCAACTCTCCGCGCTGCTCAAGCTGCTGCACGAAATCCCGAAGATCCTTGAATTTCATTGATGATGGCACCCGAAAAATAGGCGTACATCCTACCTGCTCTGCCCGCCGCTGGCAGCTTATCGCTGCTTATCTGGATGCATTCACCTGCGGTTTCCCCGGGTTTGCCCCGGCTTGCAGACTGACAAACAGCGGTTCGAGGATCGGCGCCACCCACCGCGCACCCACCTCCGAGAGGTGATTGTCATCGGTGTACAACGAGTAGCCGCCACGTTCGGCGCGGCACAGACCGCTCGCGTCACACAGCCTTGGCGCCGGGTCCACCACCTGTACCGCCGGGTCTTGCGCCAGTTGTGCGAACAATTGACTGATGAATGCCTGACGCTTGTAGTGCTCTGCGAGCGCCAGCCCAACATCGTCGACCGGACGGTCCAGCATTGCCAGACGGGTGAGGCGATACGGTGGGCTGAAGGCCTGCAACGGCACCTCTTTTACCAGCCACACCCGATGCCCGCCGGCACGCAATTGCGCGACCCGGGTACGCAAGCCATCGGCCAGACGTTGTTCGGCACTGGCGCGGTCGTAATGCCCGTCAGCGCTTTTCAGAGCGTGACCCAGATCACCTTTACCGTCACCGTAGAGGTACAGGCTCCAGTGCGCGACCAACACCACATCGCTGACAGCTTGCGGCTTCAAGGCCTGCTCAAGGCGCCGATTGAACCGCGCACAACGTGCATCGTGCTCCAGGCCTTCGACAGGCAAACAACCAGCAGAACTGGCGAGCATCACGTTGACGTCATGGGCCTTGGCCCCCTCGTCGAAAACCGGAATCAATGCCGTGGCATGACTATCGCCCCAGACAAGCGCTCGGGGTAGGCGGTTTTGCACGCCATAACGACAGAACAACTTGTCATCCGGCGTCTTGTCATCGGCCAGGCAGGCCATCAGTTCCGGCCGCCATTCGCGAGCCTTGGCGTATTGCAGGGCCTGGTCAGACAGACGCCACGGCAAGCCGTCGGTCCAGCGCAAGGTCTGCCCGGCCAGGCCGAGCACCAGGACACCGCAGGCACCGGCCAGCAAAATCTGCCGGCGCCCGGCGAGCAGGCGACGCTCACGAAACGGGGTCTCGACGAATTTCCAGGACAGATAACCCAGCAACAGCGTCAGCAAAATCAACCCGGTACTGTCGACAGCACTCGGTTCACCGACGCTGGCATAGCTGGAGAATACGAACACCGGCCAGTGCCACAAGTACCAGGAATAAGAAATCAGGCCGAGGCCGACCATTATCCGACTGCTCAAAAACTGACCAATCCAGGTTTCACGATGACCATTGGCCAGAATCAGCAGCACCACGCCAAGCACCGGCAGCAACGCCGCAACGCCCGGGAATGGCGTGGCCTTGTCATAACCGAACACCGCCAACAGGATCAACAGCATGCCGAGCAGGCTCAGCCACTGCGCCGCAATCGGCTTGAGACGCCCCCCATGCCTGGGCGCGACCGCCAGCATCGCACCGGCCAACAGCTCCCACGCACGCATAGGCAACAGGAAGAAGGCTTTTTCCGGATGATGGGCGACGGCCCAGACGCTCAAGCCAAATGACAGCAGCAATACGCCGAACAGTGCCAGTCGCCAATGCTTGAGACGGCTCGACAGCAGTGTCAGCAGCAACGGGAAGACGATGTAAAACTGCTCCTCCACCGCCAGCGACCAGGTGTGCAGCAGGGGTTTGAGATCGGAGGCGACATCGAAATAGCCGTCCTGGCGCATGAACAGGATGTTGGACACGAACATCACCTGGTAACGCACCGATCGCCCAAGCTCTTCGTAATCCTTCGGCGCCAGCAACAACCAGCCGACCGCCAGCACCGCGATGATCATCGCGAACAACGCCGGCAAAATCCGCCGCGCACGCCGGGCCCAGAAATCGACGAAGCTGAATTGCCCGGCCTGACGCTGATTCCAGATGATCGATGTGATCAGGAAACCGGAAATCACGAAAAACACGTCCACGCCGACAAAACCGCCGGTAAACCCCGGAACGCCAAAATGAAACAGCACGACAGCGATCACCGCCACTGCGCGCAAGCCGTCGATATCCCTTCGATAAGCCAGTGAGCCCATAAACATAAAACCAGTCAGATCGTTGTTTTCAGCGCGCTTGAGCATCACCCCCGGAGATGACTGCTAACGCGGCTGGTTGAAGTGCTAACCAACTGACCTTGGCCAATCAAAAACCTCCCATGGCCTGGGCAAAAAATGCGGGCAAAAAAAATGGCGCCCCACCGGGGCGCCATTCTCTTGAACTCAACGGGCGATGTTACTTGCGCTTCATCGACAGGAAGAATTCGTCGTTGGTCTTGGTCGTTTTCAGCTTGTCGACCAGGAACTCGATGGCAGCCACTTCGTCCATCGGGTGCAGCAGCTTGCGCAGAATCCACATGCGCTGCAGCTCGTCGTCGGCGGTCAGCAACTCTTCGCGGCGGGTGCCGGAACGGTTGATGTTGATGGCCGGGAAGACGCGCTTTTCAGCGATACGGCGATCCAGCGGCAGCTCCATGTTGCCGGTGCCTTTGAATTCCTCGTAGATCACTTCGTCCATCTTCGAGCCGGTTTCAACCAGCGCGGTGGCGATGATGGTCAGCGAGCCGCCTTCTTCGATGTTCCGCGCAGCACCGAAGAAACGCTTCGGTTTCTCCAGGGCGTGGGCATCGACACCACCGGTCAGTACCTTGCCGGAGCTCGGGATCACGGTGTTGTAGGCGCGAGCCAGACGGGTGATGGAGTCGAGCAGGATCACCACGTCTTTCTTGTGCTCGACCAGGCGCTTGGCCTTCTCGATCACCATTTCGGCAACCTGCACGTGACGGGTTGGCGGCTCGTCGAACGTCGAGGCAACCACTTCGCCGCGCACGGTGCGCTGCATTTCGGTTACTTCTTCCGGACGTTCGTCGATCAACAGCACGATCAGGTGAACTTCAGGGTTGTTACGCGCGATGTTCGCGGCAATGTTCTGCAGCATGATCGTCTTGCCGGCTTTCGGCGGTGCAACGATCAGACCGCGCTGGCCTTTACCGATCGGGGCGCACAGGTCGATGACACGACCGGTCAAGTCTTCGGTGGAACCGTTACCGGCTTCCATCTTCATGCGCACGGTCGGGAACAGCGGGGTCAGGTTCTCGAAGAGAATCTTGTTTTTCGCGTTTTCCGGACGGTCGTAGTTGATCGTGTCGACCTTGAGCAGCGCGAAATAACGCTCGCCTTCCTTTGGAGGGCGGATCTTGCCAACGATGGTGTCACCGGTGCGCAAGTTGAAACGACGGATCTGGCTCGGCGAGACGTAGATATCGTCTGGGCCGGCGAGATAGGAAGCGTCAGCGGAGCGCAGGAAGCCGAAGCCGTCCTGGAGAATCTCCAGCACGCCATCACCGGAGATTTCCTCACCGCTTTTCGCGTGCTTCTTGAGCAGGGAGAAAATCACGTCCTGCTTGCGCGAACGGGCCATATTTTCTATGCCCATCTGTTCGGCCAATTCGAGCAGTTCGGTAATCGGCTTTTGCTTGAGTTCAGTCAGATTCATATAGGAATGACGTAATCATTTATGGAGGGGGGAAATTAAGCTTTTGGCTTAATGAGGCCGCGCCGCAGAGAAGGCGACAGGATCGCGTACTTATTCGAAAAGGAGTGCGTCGGCGACGGCTAGCAGGGGGCAATGGAGAAACCAGTGCGGGGCCGAATGTACCACCTGAGTTTAGGAGCGTCTAGCCCTGAATACGCAAAAAGCCCCGCTATTTGCGGGGCTTTTTCAGGATACTTTGCAGCGACGCTTAGATGTTGGCGTCGAGGAAGGCAGCCAGTTGCGACTTCGACAGTGCGCCGACCTTGGTCGCTTCAACGTTGCCGTTCTTGAACAGCATCAGGGTCGGGATACCGCGCACGCCGTGCTTGGCCGGGGTTTCCTGGTTTTCGTCGATGTTCAGCTTGGCAACGGTCAGCTTGCCTTTGTAAGTCTCGGCAATTTCGTCCAGAACCGGAGCGATCATTTTGCAAGGGCCGCACCATTCAGCCCAGTAGTCGACCAGTACAGCGCCTTCGGCCTTGAGTACGTCGGCCTCGAAGCTAGCGTCGCTAACGTGTTTGATAAGATCGCTGCTCATGGAATTCTCCAGGTTGTAAGCAAAAAAACGTGGCCCATCATAGCCGCCCTTCCCTCGTTCAGGAAGGTGCAGATGATTGAGTCTCGCTATGGTGATTCATGAGTTTGGGTATAGCTCAGGTCATGAAGCGACGGGAGCGATGAACGCGATTCCGGTACGCAACGCGGCATTGCGTACGTGCTCTTGCATGGCCTTTTGCGCGGCGCCAGACGCCCGGCGGGCCAGCGCACGAAGGATTTTGCGGTGTTCCTGCCAGGTTTCCATGGCCCGCTCGACCCGGATGAACGGTAGCTTCTGGCTTTCCAGGAAGATGTCGGCGCTGGCGGTCAGGATGCTCAGCATCGCCTGATTGCCGCTGGCCAGCAGGATGCGGCGGTGGAATTCGAAATCCAGGCGGGCAGCGGCTTCGAAGTCGCCGGACTTCAGCTCGTTGCGCATGGCGGCGACATTGTCTTCCAGTGCATCGAGTTCGTCGGTGCTCAAGGTTACGGCCGCCAACCCCGCCGCAAAACCTTCCAGCGCATAGCGCAACTGAAAGATGTCCAGCGGCGAAGCCTGCGCCGCGAACGGCCAGCCCGGCGCCGCATCGCCTCGCGGCAACTCCACCGGCGATTGCACGAACACGCCTTTGCCCGGCTGGATGCTGATGACGCCCAGCGCACTCAGCGATGACAACGCCTCGCGCAACGACGCCCGACTGACCCCCAATTGCACCGCCAGGTCCCGTTGCGAGGGCAAGGCATCCCCCGGCCCGAAGCCCTGTTCGGTAATCAGTTTGCGGATGGCTTGCAGCGCCACTTCAGGTACGGCGCGGGAGATCGAGTTCATGGTTTTCCAGACGAACCAGGCCAATGTGCGCACAGTTGTAAAGCTATTCGCGACGCCCGGCAAGTCGTGCCCCATGGGGGTTCGGTGATTTTCACGGCTGCGCCATCGGGGTGCGAAACGCAACCTGACTGTTCAGACCAGTAAGACCGTGCGACGCCAGCAAAACCGCGCTCTGGCGCCCCCAAAACCCTATGTTGGCATGGCCCATGCTCTGTCGATCCGCAGAAATCACTTCTTGCCGATTCGGAGATTTGCCATGACCCAGCGTTACAGCGCCCTCCTCGCAGCCTTGTTTGCCAGCCTGATGCTGAGCCAGGCACCCGCCCACGCCGACGGTCTGGAGGATGTGGTCAAGCGCGGCGTCCTCAAGGTCGCCGTGCCCCAGGACTTCCCGCCGTTCGGCTCGGTCGGCCCGGACATGAAACCCCGCGGCCTCGATATCGACACCGCGAAACTGCTGGCCGACCAGCTCAAGGTCAAACTCGAACTGACCCCGGTCAACAGCACCAACCGCATCCCCTTCCTCACCACCGGCAAGGTCGACCTGGTGATCTCCAGCCTCGGCAAGAACCCGGAGCGCGAAAAAGTCATCGACTTCTCCCGCGCCTACGCGCCGTTCTACCTCGCCGTGTTCGGTCCGCCAGACGCCGACATCAAAGGCCTGGACGATCTCAAGGGCAAGACCATCAGCGTCACCCGTGGCGCCATCGAAGACATCGAGCTGACCAAGGTCGCCCCCGAAGGCGTGACCATCAAGCGTTTCGAAGACAACAACTCGACCATTGCCGCGTACCTGGCCGGGCAAGTCGACCTGATCGCCAGCGGCAACGTGGTGATGGTCGCGATCAGCGAGAAGAGCCCGAAACGCGTGCCGGCGCTGAAAGTGAAGCTCAAGGATTCGCCGGTCTACGTCGGCGTCAACAAGAACGAGCCGGCGCTGCTGGACAAGGTCAACCAGATCCTCGTGACCGCCAAGAGTGACGGCGCACTGGAAAAGAACGCCCTGACCTGGCTGAAAGAACCGTTGCCGGCCGATCTCTGATTCGGCGCGCTGGAGACGTTTTATGGCTTATCAATTCGATTTCCTGCCGGTGGTGAACAACACCGACCTGTTGTTGCGCGGTGCGTTGTTCACCCTTGAGCTGACCGCCATCGGTGCTGTGCTCGGCGTGGGGCTGGGCATCGTCGGGGCGCTGGTGCGGGCGTGGAACATCCGGCCTTTCGCGGGGATTTTCGCGGTCTACGTCGAGTTGATCCGCAACACGCCATTCCTGGTGCAGTTGTTTTTCATCTTCTTCGGCTTGCCGTCCCTGGGCGTGCAGATTTCCGAATGGCAGGCGGCGGTGCTGGCGATGGTCATCAACCTCGGCGCCTATTCCACCGAGATCATCCGCGCCGGCATCCAGGCGATCCCCCGGGGTCAGCTGGAGGCTGCGGCGGCACTGGCGATGACGCGCTTCGAAGCGTTCCGTCATGTGGTGCTGCTGCCGGCATTGGGCAAAGTCTGGCCGGCCCTGAGCAGCCAGATCATCATCGTCATGCTCGGTTCGGCAGTCTGCTCGCAGATCGCCACCGAAGAGCTGAGCTTCGCTGCCAACTTCATTCAATCGCGCAACTTCCGCGCTTTTGAAACCTACGCCCTGACCACACTGCTGTACCTGTGCATGGCGCTGCTGATCCGCCAGTTGCTGAACTGGATCGGCCACCGCTTCATTGCAAGGAGCAGCCGATGAGCGACTTCACCTTCTGGGACATCGTGCGCAACCTGCTCACGGGCCTGCAATGGACGCTGGCGCTGTCGCTGGTGGCGTTCATTGGCGGCGGGCTGATCGGCTTGCTGATCATGGTCATGCGCATCTCGAAAAAACCCCTGCCGCGCAGTTTCGCCCGCACCTACATCGAACTGTTCCAGGGCACACCGCTATTGATGCAGCTGTTCCTGGTGTTTTTCGGCGTGGCGTTGGCCGGGATAGAGATTTCGCCGTGGATGGCGGCGGCGATTGCACTGACGTTGTTCACCAGCGCTTATCTGGCGGAGATCTGGCGCGGTTGCGTCGATTCGATTCCCAATGGTCAGTGGGAGGCCTCATCGAGCCTGGCGCTGAACCCGCTGGAGCAACTGCGCTACGTGATCCTGCCGCAGGCCCTGCGCATTGCCGTGGCGCCGACGGTGGGGTTTTCGGTGCAAGTGGTCAAAGGCACCGCCGTCACCTCGATCATCGGCTTCACCGAACTGACCAAGACCGGCGGCATGCTCGCCAACGCCACCTTCGAACCCTTCATGGTCTACGGCCTCGTCGCCCTCGGCTACTTCCTGCTGTGCTACCCCTTGTCGCTCAGTGCGCGCTACCTGGAAAGGAGACTGCATGCCTCTGCTTAGAATTTCCGCCCTGCATAAATACTACGGCGATCACCATGTGCTCAAAGGCATCGACCTGAGCATCGAGGAAGGCCAGGTGGTGGCGATCATCGGTCGCAGCGGCTCGGGCAAGTCCACCCTGCTGCGCACCCTCAACGGCCTGGAGTCGATCAACGACGGCGTGATCGAAGTCGACGGCGAGTACCTCGACGCCGCCCGCGCCGATCTGCGCAGCCTGCGGCAGAAAGTCGGCATGGTGTTCCAACAGTTCAATCTGTTCCCGCACCTGACCGTCGGCGAGAACGTCATGCTCGCGCCGCAAGTGGTGCAGAAAGTACCGAAAGCCAAGGCCACCGAACTGGCGCGGCAGATGCTGGAAAGAGTCGGGCTGGGGGAAAAGTTCGATGCCTTCCCTGATCGGCTGTCCGGCGGGCAGCAACAGCGGGTGGCGATTGCCCGGGCACTGGCGATGTCGCCGAAGGTTTTGCTGTGCGACGAAATCACCTCGGCCCTGGACCCGGAACTGGTCAATGAAGTGCTGAGCGTGGTCCGGCAACTGGCCAAGGAGGGCATGACGCTGATCATGGTCACCCACGAAATGCGCTTCGCCCGGGAGGTTGGGGATAAGTTGGTGTTCATGCACCAGGGCAAGGTGCATGAGGTTGGGGATCCGAAAGCACTGTTCGCCAACCCGCAGACGGCGGAGCTGGCGAATTTCATCGGGACGGTTGAGGCGGCGGGCTGAAGATCTTCGGTGCTATTGACGCCGCCTTCGCGGGCAAGTCGGACCGCCGCACCGCCGCTCCCACAGGGTTCTCTGTTGGAATACGATTGCGTATTCGCTGCAAAAACCTGTGGGAGCGGGCTTGCCCGCGAAGAGGCCAGTGGCCGCACCACTAGAGCCCCGTGGTAAAAGATCGCAGCCTTCGACAGCTCCTACGCGTTGGCGGCAGCCTTTGATCGTGGCACGATGTCGAGGTTATCGACCGAGACCCCTGACCATGCCGCAATCCCAAGCCAAGAATCTGTCCCTGATCGCCGCAATCGACCTGGGCTCCAACAGCTTTCACATGGTCGTGGCCAAGTCCCAGAACGACGAGATCCGAATTCTCGAGCGTCTCGGGGAGAAGGTTCAGCTGGCCGCTGGCATCGACGAAGAACGCCATCTCAACGAAGAATCGATGCAGCGCGGGCTCGACTGCCTCAAGCGCTTCGCCCAACTGATCAGCGGTATGCCCACCGGCGCCGTTCGCATCGTCGGCACCAACGCCTTGCGTGAAGCCCGCAACCGTGCCGAATTCATCCGTCGCGCCGAAGAAATTCTCGGCCACCCGGTGGAAGTCATTTCCGGCCGTGAAGAAGCGCGCCTGATCTACCTTGGCGTGTCCCACACCCTCGCCGATACCCCGGGCAAGCGCCTGGTGGCCGACATCGGCGGCGGCAGTACCGAATTCATCATTGGCCAGCGCTTCGAACCGCTGCTGCGCGAAAGCCTGCAGATGGGTTGCGTCAGCTACACCCAGCGCTATTTCAAGGACGGCAAGATCACCCCGGCCCGTTACGCCCAGGCATACACCGCGGCGCGGCTGGAGATCATGAGCATCGAGCACGCTCTGCACCGCCTGACCTGGGATGAAGCCATCGGCTCCTCGGGCACCATCCGCGCCATCGGCCTGGCGCTGAAGGCTGGCGGCCATGGTACCGGCGAGGTCAATGCCGAAGGCCTGGCCTGGCTCAAGCGCAAACTGATCAAGATGGGCGACGTCGAAAAAATCGATTTCGAAGGTATCAAGCCGGATCGCCGGGCGATCTTCCCGGCGGGCCTGGCGATCCTCGAAGCGATCTTCGACGCCCTCGAACTGCAACGCATGGATCACTGCGAAGGCGCCCTGCGCGAAGGCGTGCTCTATGACCTGCTGGGCCGCCATCATCACGAAGACGTACGCGAGCGCACCCTCACTTCGCTGATGGAGCGCTACCACGTCGACCAGGAACAGGCGATACGGGTCGAGCGCAAGGCGCTGCATGCGTTCGACCAGGTGGCGGAGGATTGGGATCTGGAAGACGGCGTCTGGCGCGAACTGCTCGGCTGGGCGGCCAAGGTCCATGAAGTGGGTCTGGACATCGCTCACTACCAGTACCACAAGCACGGTGCCTACCTGATCGAGCATTCGGACCTCGCCGGGTTCTCCCGCGAAGACCAGTTGATGCTCGCGCTGCTGGTACGCGGCCACCGACGCAACATTCCCAAGGACAGGTTCGCCGATTTCGGCGACGACGGCATCAAGCTGATTCGCCTGTGCGCGCTGCTGCGCTTTGCGATCCTGTTCCACCACATCCGTGGCACCCAGCAAATGCCCCAGGTGGAATTGAACGCCAATGGCAACCACCTGGAAGTGGTGTTCCCGGAAAACTGGCTGGACGAAAACCAGCTGACTCAGGCCGACTTCGAAATTGAAGCGCAATGGCTGACCCGGGTCGACATCGTGTTGACCGCTCGCTAGAGCCCCTGTAGGAGCGAGCTTGCTCGCGAAAAACCTGAGGGCAACGCGTTTATCCAGGCAGTACACATAATCGTTCACGTCCATCGTCGGATCGCCGCCCGGAGCAAGCTCGCTCCTACAGTGGGCAGTGCAGAATGAAAAAGGGCGATCCACATGGATCGCCCTTTTTTCACCCGCTGACTCCCGTTACCGCACAGCCAGGATCGGGCTGCCCAAGCGCTCCAGCAATGTCGCCTGGGCGCTGCGCGGGTTCTGGTTGCCGGTCGGCGTGTTACGGATGTAACGACCGTCCGACTGCAAGCTCCAACTGTGGGTGTTATCGGTCAGATACAACTCCAGCTCTTTCTTGACCCGCATGATCAGTTTCTTGCCTTCCACCGGGAAGCAAGTCTCGACGCGCTTGTCGAGGTTGCGTTCCATCCAGTCGGCACTGGACAGATACATCTGCTCATCGCCACCGTTGAGGAAGTAGAAGACCCGGGTGTGTTCCAGGAAGCGGCCAATGATCGAACGCACGTGGATGTTGTGTGAAACCCCGGCAATGCCCGGCCGCAGGCAGCACATGCCACGCACCACCAGATCGATACGCACACCTGACTGGCTGGCCTTGTACAACGCGCGGATGATCTTCGGATCGGTCAGCGAGTTGAACTTGGCGATGATGTGCGCCGGTTTGCCGTCGAGGGCGAACTGGGTCTCCCGGGCAATCATGTCGAGCATGCCCTTTTTCAGAGTGAACGGCGCGTGCAGCAGCTTCTTCATGCGCAGCGTTTTACCCATGCCGATCAACTGGCTGAACAGTTTGCCGACGTCTTCGCACAAGGCGTCGTCGGAGGTCAGCAGGCTGTAGTCGGTATACAGGCGGGCGTTGCCGGCGTGGTAGTTACCGGTGCCGAGGTGCGCGTAACGCACGATCTCTCCGGCCTCGCGACGCAGGATCAGCATCATCTTGGCGTGGGTCTTGAAGCCGACCACACCGTAGATCACCACCGCACCGGCCGCTTGCAGACGGCTGGCCAGTTGCAGGTTGGATTCCTCGTCGAACCGCGCGCGCAATTCGATCACCGCCGTGACCTCCTTGCCGTTACGCGCCGCATCCACCAACGCATCGACGATTTCCGAGTTGGCGCCGGAACGGTACAGGGTCTGGCGCACCGCCAACACGTGCGGGTCCTTGGCGGCCTGGCGCAGCAGGTCGACCACCGGGGTGAACGACTCGAACGGGTGCAGCAGCAGGATGTCCTGCTTGCTGATCACGCTGAAAATGTTCTCGCTGTTCTGCAGCAGTTTCGGGATCTGCGGGGTGAACGGCAGGTATTGCAGCTCGCGCTGGCTGTCCAGGCCGGTGATGCTGAACAGCCGCGTCAGGTTCACCGGACCGTTGACCTGATACAACTCCGTCTCGCTCAGGTTGAATTGCTTGAGCAGATAGTCGGACAGGTGTTTCGGGCACGTGTCGGCCACTTCCAGACGCACTGCATCGCCATAGCGACGGGAGAACAGTTCGCCGCGCAAGGCGCGGGCCAGGTCTTCGACGTCTTCGGAGTCCAGCGCCAAGTCGGCGTTCCGGGTCAGGCGGAACTGGTAGCAGCCCTTGACCTTCATGCCCTGGAACAGGTCATCGGCGTGAGCGTGAATCATCGACGACAGGAATACATAGTTGTCGCCAGCGCCGCCGACTTCTTCCGGCACCTTGATGATCCGCGGCAGCAGGCGTGGCGCCGGGATGATCGCCAGACCGGAATCGCGGCCAAAGGCGTCGATGCCTTCGAGCTCGACGATGAAGTTCAGGCTCTTGTTCACCAGCAACGGGAACGGGTGCGTCGGGTCGAGGCCGATCGGAGTGATGATCGGTGCGATCTCGTCACGGAAATAGCGGCGGACCCAGGTCTTGAGCTTGGTCGTCCAGTTACGGCGACGGATGAAGCGGACCTGATGTTTTTCCAGCTCCGGCAACAGAATGTCGTTGAGGATCGCGTACTGGCGATCGACGTGACCGTGGACCAGTTCGCTGATGCGCGCCAGCGCCTGATGCGGTTGCAGACCATCGGCGCCGGCCTGTTCACGGGCGAAGGTGATCTGCTTCTTGAGGCCGGCGACGCGAATCTCGAAGAACTCGTCCAGGTTGCTGGAGAAGATCAACAGAAACTTCAGCCGCTCCAGCAATGGGTAGGACTCGTCCAGCGCCTGCTCCAGCACGCGGATGTTGAACTGCAGTTGCGAGAGCTCGCGGTGGATGTACAGGCTGCTGTCATCCAGGCCGGGAATGGCCAGCGCTGGCGCTGGCGCTGTCGCGGCGGTTTCGACGACCGCCGCGGGCGGAGCTGGCTCCAGCTCCGGCGGGGTCTCGTCGACTTGCTCCACCACAGGTTGAGCGTCTTTTACGGCAACTTCAGTGAGTACTTCGGTATTCATCGAATGTTCCTGGGAGGGCTATTTTTGCTCTCGTAACAATTGAGCGGCACGAACGGCAAAGTACGTCAGGATGCCATCAGCCCCTGCACGTTTGAAAGCAGTCAAGGACTCGAGGATAACCCCTTCGCTCAACCAGCCATTCTGGATCGCCGCCATGTGCATGGCGTATTCGCCGCTGACTTGATAAACAAACGTCGGCACTTTGAATTCTTCTTTTACCCGGCACAGGATGTCCAGGTACGGCATGCCTGGCTTGACCATGACCATGTCTGCACCTTCTGACAAGTCCGCCGCCACTTCGTGCAGGGCTTCGTTGCTGTTGGCCGGGTCCATCTGATAGGAGGCCTTGTTGGCCTTGCCCAGGTTCAGCGCCGAACCGACCGCATCGCGGAACGGGCCGTAATAGGCGCTGGCGTACTTCGCCGAGTAGGCCATGATCCGCACGTTGACGTGACCGGCCACTTCGAGGGCTTCGCGAATCGCCTGGATGCGACCGTCCATCATGTCCGATGGCGCCACGACCTGAGCGCCGGCTTCGGCGTGGGACAGGGCTTGCCTGACCAGTGCGTCGACGGTGATGTCGTTCTGCACGTAGCCTTCTTCATCAAGAATGCCGTCCTGGCCGTGGGTGGTGAACGGGTCCAGGGCGACGTCGGTGATCACGCCCAGCTCAGGGAATCGCGCACGCAGCGCACGGGTCGCGCGTTGGGCGATGCCTTCGGGGTTCCACGCTTCGGCTGCGTCCAGCGACTTGAGTTCCGAGGGTGTCACCGGGAACAGCGCCAGCGCCGGAATCCCCAGTTCGACCCACTTGGCCGCCTCTTCCAGCAACAGGTCGATGGTCAGGCGTTCAACGCCCGGCATCGAAGCCACCGCTTCGCGACGGTTTTCACCGTCCAGCACGAACACCGGCAGGATCAGGTCATCGACGCTCAGGACGTTTTCCCGCACCAGACGACGCGAGAAGTCGTCACGACGATTGCGGCGCAGGCGGGTTGCGGGGAACAAGCGATTGGCGGGGGTAAAGCTCACGGCAGACTCCTGAGCCCGCGCTTACGGGCGAGCATGACAGTTATAAGCGGCCATTATGACGAACGTATTACAGTTGTGTGCATCCCTGTGACTAGGGGGCGTTCTCAATTAGTTTCCCCACCGCGTTGTCGCCTTAAAGCGGGCCAGGCAAGGCGCAGGCCGCTGGGAATGGTTGTTCCCTTTCCAAGGCCTGCAACGCAGCCTGGCCCGCTTTAAGGCACAACCCGAAGGGCCGGGCCTGCTGTTGTGCAGGGCTGCGTTGCTCGAAGCTGATTTGGAATGACCAAACTACGCTTCTCGCGCCTTGCCCTGCACAACAGCAGACCCGGCGCGGCGGGGAAACTAATTGAGAACGCCCCCTATAGCCGCATTCCATTGTCGTTGTAGGAAATGTTCACGTCGAGACACATTTGGACACTTTCCTGAATGTGTCCGAAGGGTTAGGCTGCGCGTTCATTTCGCCAGCACCCAGACAATGCTCCAACAATTTCTGCATGACTTCGGCTACTTTGCCCTTTTTCTAGGCACGTTCTTCGAAGGCGAAACCATCCTGGTACTCGCGGGCTTCCTCGCGTTCCGTGGATACATGGACATCAACCTGGTGGTGGTCGTGGCCTTCTTCGGCAGCTATGCCGGCGACCAACTGTGGTACTTCCTGGGACGCAAGCACGGCCGCAAGCTGCTGGCTCGCAAACCCCGCTGGCAGATGATGGGTGACCGGGCACTGGAACACATTCGCAAGCACCCGGACATCTGGGTACTGAGCTTCCGCTTCGTCTACGGTTTGCGCACGGTCATGCCGGTGGCCATCGGGCTGTCAGGCTATCCGCCGGGCCGTTACCTGCTGCTCAACGGCATTGGCGCAGCGATCTGGGCCACAGCCCTGGCGGCCGCCGCGTACCATTTCGGCGCCGTGCTCGAAGGCATGCTCGGCAGTGTGAAGAAGTATGAACTCTGGGTGCTCGGTGCGCTGCTGGTCCTGGGCTTCGTGCTGTGGCTGCGTCGGCGCTTTAAGAATGCCCGCCTGGCCAAACAGGTCTACGCCGACGAACAAGCCCTGAAAGCTACGCGGACCAGCACCGAAGGCCCTACGACGCCAACCGAGTGATGCGGTTTCTGCAACAGTAGAGACCGACGCCGCTCAACAGGCTGTAGCTGAGCAGGCCGACCCAGCCCACCGCGCCGGCCGGCCACAGCCCCACCATCGGGGCCAGCCATGCCAATGGCAGGTTCGACACCAGCCGCACCAGTTCCAGCTTCAACGCCCACGGGCGGCTCTCCAGGGCCACGCCCAGCACAAACAGACCGAACGCCACCGCTCCCCAGCCCGACACCAGGGCGGCGACTGGCAGCTTCGGTTCAAGACTCATCAAGTAACTGCCCAGCGCGATGTAGACGCAGAACTGCAAGAGGACGTAGAGCTGCTGACGCCCGTCCAGCGCCACTTCGAATTTGCGAAACTGACTCAGGTCCGGCTTTTTCATCGGGTATCTGGCCGCCACGTCCGCCGGGCGCCAGCCAGTGCGCATGAACCAGATCCGCAGCTTGTCCCAGGTGCTTTCGGTACGCCGCGCGTCTGCCCACAACTGCGCGTAGAACTGCACGTTCGCCCACACGGGGTTCCAGCTCGCCAGTGGCGTGGTCACGCCGAAGATCACCGGCTCGTTGTCGTCTTCTTCCTGGAACGAGCCGAACAGGCGGTCCCAAATAATGAACACGCCGCCGTAGTTGCGATCCATGTAGAGAGCGTTCTGCGCATGGTGAGCCCGATGATTGGACGGCGTGACAAAGAACCATTCGAACCAGCCAAGCTTGGGAATGTGCCGCGTGTGCACCCAGAACTGGTACAGCAGGTTCAGCGCCGCGACGCTGACGAACACCAGCAGCGGCACACCGAACACCGCCATCGGCAGATAGAAGATCCAGCTCAACAGGAATCCGGTACTGGTCTGGCGCAACGCCGTGGACAGGTTGTAGTCCTCGCTCTGGTGATGCACCGAATGGGCGGCCCAGAGGATGTTGCGCTCGTGGCCCATGCGATGCAGCCAGTAGTAGCAGAAATCGTAGAAGACAAAGGCAAACACCCAGGTCCAGACGCTGTCGGCCGACAACTCGAACAGGGCCAGATGCTGGAGGGCAAACGCATAGGTCACCAGCCCCACGCCCTTGGTCAACAGCCCCGTAGTGGTCGACAGCACGCCGGTGCTGATGCTGTTGATCGCGTCCGCCACCCGATAATTGCTTACCCCGCGCCAACGGTCGGCCAACAGCTCGACGGCGATCAGAAAAAAGAAAAACGGCACCGCATACAGAATGAAGTCCATGACGCGCCCTGATCGGAATCTTGAGGACAGATGCTATGTGCAGCCGTGAATTAACCCTATGGCAACGCGGGACAAATTAGTGGACATTTAACGCCATGAATCTGGAGAAAAGCCCATGAGCAAAAAAGTTGCAGTGATCCTTTCCGGTTGTGGCGTGTACGACGGCGCCGAGCTCCACGAGAGCGTCATCACCCTGCTGCGCCTGGACCAGCGCGGGGCCCAGGTGCAGTGTTTCGCACCTAACATCGCGCAGTTGCATGTGATCAACCACCTGACCGGCGAAGAAATGCCCGAATCGCGCAACGTGCTGGTGGAGTCGGCGCGGATTGCCCGGGGCAATATCAAGGATATCCGTGAAGCGAACGTCGATGAGTTCGATGCGCTGATCGTGCCCGGCGGCTTCGGCTCGGCCAAGAACCTGTCTAACTTCGCCATCGAAGGCGCCGCCTGCACCGTTCAACCGGATGTCCTGGCACTGACCGAAGCCTTTGCCGAGGCTGGCAAACCAGTGGGGCTGATGTGCATCTCCCCTGCCCTGGCGGCAAAGATCTACGGCCCTGGCGTCACCTGCACCATTGGCAACGACACCGACACGGCTGCCGCGATGAACAAGATGGGCGCGACCCATACCGATTGCGCGGTCAGTGAGATCGTCGAGGACAAGGCACGCAAACTGGTGAGCACACCGGCTTACATGCTGGCGCAATCGATCAGTGAAGCGGCATCGGGGATCAACAAGCTGGTAGACCGGGTACTGGAACTGACCCACGAAAACGACGCCTGACACTGTTCAGGACTGTAGGAGCGAGCTTGCTCGCGAAAGACGTGAGAGCGCCGCGTTCATCCAGCCAGCACTCGTCATCGTTGACGTCCATCGTCGGAGCGCCGCCCGGAGCAAGCTCGCTCCTACAGTTTGCGGGCCAGTCGGGTGAGAATCCGGTCCAGCGCATTGGCGAACGCCTGCTTCTCACGGTCGCCAAAGGGTGCCGGTCCACCACCCATTTGCCCCTGTTCGCGCAAATCAGTGAACAGGTTGCGCACCGCCAGCCGCTCGCCCATGTTCTGCGCATCAAACTCCTTGCCCCGTGGGTCGAGCGCTGCCACGCCCTTCTTCACCAGGCGATCGGCCAGCGGCACATCGCTGCAGATCACCAGCTCACCGGGCACCGCGTGTTCCACCAGATAATCGTCCGCAGCATCCGGGCCGCTCGGCACCACGATCAGCTTGACCAGTGCCAGCCCCGGTTTGGTCTGCGGCTGCCCGGCCACCAGCACCACTTCGAACTGGCGCTTGAGGGCGAACTTCACCACCAGATCCTTGGCTGCCCGGGGGCAGGCGTCGGCATCGATCCACACACGCATCAAATATTCCCCATCCAAAAAAAATCGCGAGCAGGCTCGCTCCCACAAGTTATACCCAATCCTGTGGGAGCGGGCTTGCCCGCGAATGTGAGCGCAGCGAATGCTTTTCAGGAAACCTGCACCCGCTGCCTCTCAACCACCCGACCGCGCCCATACAACACGACAATCGCAATGATCGCCACAGCCTGGGCGCTCAACGAATACGCATCGGCATGGATCCCCAGCCATTCGAAGTCAAAGAACGGCACCGGCCGCGTGCCGAAAATTCCGGCTTCCTGCAGCGCTTTCACGCCATGCCCGGCGAACACCACAGACAAGGCGCACAGCAGACCGGCATTGATACTGAAGAACAGCGCCAGCGGCAACTTCGCCGAACCGCGCAAAATCACCCAGGCCAGGCCGACCAGCAGCACCAGCGCCGTGGCCCCACCGGCCAGCACGGCGTTGTGCCCCGCGGGGCCTGCCTGCAACCACAGGGTTTCGTAGAACAGAATCACTTCGAACAATTCGCGGTACACCGAGAAGAACGCCAGGGTCGCAAAGCCGAAACGCCCACCGCCGCCCACCAGGCTGGTCTTGATGTAATCCTGCCAAGCCGCCGCGTGACGGCGATCGTGCATCCACACGCCCAGCCACAGCACCATGACGCTGGCAAACAACGCCGTCGCGCCTTCCAGCAATTCGCGCTGCGAACCGCTGACATCAATCACATAGGCTGCCAGCGCCCAGGTGCCCAGCCCCGCCACAAACGCCAGGCCCCAGCCGACGTTAACGCTGCGCACCGCCGCCTGTTGATCCGTGTTACGCAGGAAAGCAAGGATCGCCGCCAGCACCAGAATCGCTTCCAGACCTTCGCGCAGCAGAATCAGCAGGCCGGAAATGTAACTCAGCGACCAGCTCAAACCCTCGTTGCCCAACAGGCCGGCCGATGCCTTCAACTTGTCCTTGGCCACGTCCAGGCGCTGCTCGACCTCGCTCACCGGCAAGCCGTCCTGCAACGACTGACGGTAGGCCATCAGGGATTTTTCAGTGTCTTTACGCACGTTGGCGTCGATGTTATCCAGCGAGTTCTCAACCAGCTCGAAGCCTTCCAGATACGCCGCTACCGATAAGTCATAAGCCTGATCATGTTCACCGGCACGATACGCCGCGATGCTCTTGTCCAGAGTGGCGGCGGTGTAGTCGAGCAACTGCGCCGGGCCACGCTTGACCTGCGGCGGTTGCGCCCGCTGGGTACGGAAGGTCGCGGCGGCTTGCGGGCCGTCGGTAATCTGCACTTCGGCCGGGGTCTGACGGGCCAGATCGGCAATGTTGTAGACCTTGTCGCTGCTGGCGGTCGTCGGATCGGCACTGAAGCTGGCGATGTAGGTGGCCAGGTCCCAACGCTGACGATCATCCAGCTGATCGGCGAAGGCTGGCATGTCGGTGCCTTCGACCCCGAGGCCCAGGGTGTTGTAGATCGCGTAGAGACTCAGGTGATCCAGACGCGCGTTATCGCTCAGATTGGCTGGTGGCGGCGTCAGACCGACACCTGCCGGACCATCACCCGCCCCGGCATCGCCATGGCATACCGAGCAATGCTGGGCGTACAGCGGCGCCCCACGGGTCGGGTCCGGGGTAATGATCGGGGCCTGGCTGACTTCATAGGCCACGGCCAGCTTCGCCCCGAGCTGCCGCGCCTGGCGGGTAACGTCAGCGCCGTCCTGACGCGCAGTAATCGCGTTACGCAGTGCGCTGATGCCCTGCTCCAGCCCGGCCTTTTCCGGTTTGGCTGGCATGGCGGCCACCAAGCCTTGCAGGGCCTGGACGAACTCCAGTTGCTCGCGATATTCGGATTCGTTGACGACCTTGCCTGCCTGCACCGCTTGCGGGTAATCCGCACCAATGTAGTCGAGTAAATGCAGGGCTTGCGGTGCGCCTTCCACCGTGTCGGCCAGCAGGTTCAAGCTGCACAAGGCAAACACTGGCGCTATCAGCCAGGCCAGGAAACGGGACGGGGCAATCATGAATGAATCTCAATTGGAAACACGAAGTAACATATTGTTCCCTCCCAATCACTTTCACTCAAGCTTTGTTGTGGTTTGCAGGCATACCCCAAATGAAAAAGGCGACCTGAAAAGGTCGCCTTTTTTGTACCTGAGGGTTGTTAAACCGCCGCTTTACGCAAGGTCGCCATGAATGCCGCGGCGCCAATGAACAGCCCGGCAAAGGTACGGTTCATGCGTTTCTGTTGCTTGGGTGTGCGCAGCAGGCGCAGCACCTTCGAGGCCAATCCGGTATAGCCGGCCATGACGATCAGATCCACGCATATCATCGTCACACCAATGATCACGTACTGGATCAACAGCGGCGCATGCGGGTCAATGAACTGCGGCAACACCGCCAGCATGAACACCAGCGCCTTTGGGTTGCTGATGTTCACCAGAAAACCACGGAACACCAGGGCCATCGGCTTGCCGATCTGGCGTACTGCCGCGTCATCGCTCATATCGCTGGGCAGCGCACGCCATTGTTTGATCGCGAGGTAAACCAGATACGCCACGCCAAACCATTTGATTGCGTAGAAGGCCGTGGCCGACGCAGTAAGAATCGCGCCAACACCGGCACCGACAATCGCGATCTGCACCGCCAGGCCCAATTGCAAGCCCAGAGCGTTCCAGTAGCCGCGCCAGAAGCCGTATTGCAGGCCGCTGGACATCGACGCAATGGCGCCGGCTCCGGGGGACAGGCTGATCACCCAGCAGGCGGCAAAAAACGCCAGCCATGTTTGAAGCTCCATTGCACACCTCGACTCAGACTCGTGACAGACGTCTAAGCTAATGCGGCTTGGGTTGGATGACTATCGATTTTTTACAGGATGTGTCGGTGGCCGACCAGCGTTTGTGGCTTGAGGGCCTCTTCGCGAGCAAGCCCGCTCCCACATTAGGCCCGTGTCGTTCACAAGATTTGTGGCCACTGAAGATTTACTGTGGGAGCGGGCTTGCTCCGGGCGGCGTTCCGACGAAAGCGGTGTATCAGGCAACAGCAGGTTTACTTTTCAAACCCGCTGGAAGGAAACACATCCGTCCCGCGCCAGCGCCGTACCGAACGCTGGAAGAACAAACTGTTGGGCACCTGCACCATGGCGCTGCCAGTGCCGAGTTCTTCGGCCTCGACCAGCGTGGTGTAAAGAAGATTGATCGCCACCACCCGGCCTTTGACGCCAGGCTTGTCGGTGGTGTCCACCAACTCGACCACATCACCGAGGCGGAACGGGCCGACGGTAAAGATCAGAATCGCGCAGAGAAGATTGGAGAGAACGCTCCACATGGCGAAAAACGCGACCGCTGCGACCGCGACAAAACCGGATAGCGCGGTCCAGAGCACCGTGGCCGACACCCCGAGGCGCTCCAGCACGAAAATCAACGCACTGCCCATGATCAGCCAGCGCAGGCCCCCGCGCAGCGGCATCAGCAACTGCGGCGGAAACGGGTAGCGCTCACCAAGACGAGTCAGGCATTTGGCAACAAAGCGCTGGGCGATGTAACCGGCGAGCAGGATCAGCAGGATTTGCACGGCGAGCCAGATCGGCTCGACCCACACCGCCGGCAGCGGCAGCTTGAAGGCGTCCATCAGGACAGTTCCTCCAACTCCGCCTGCATGCTTTCCAGCAATTCCAGGGCTTCCATCCACGCTTCCTCCAGCTGCGCCTCACGCACCTTCAGCTTGGCCTGTTCGGCCAGCAGATCACGTAATTCGTTCTTGCGTGCCTGCTCGTAGATGTCGCTGTCGCCGAGGCTGGCATCGATCTTCGCCAGTTTTTCGTGGAGCTTGCCCAGCTCGGCTTCAAGCTTGTCAGCTTCGCGCTTGTGTGGTGCCAGTTGCTGGCGCAACGCAGCAGCAGCCTGACGCTGGGCTTTCTTGTCGGTCTTGTCCGGGTTGACCGGCGTGTTGCTGACCGGGGCGTTGCGCTGGCGATACTCCACCAGCCAGCGGGTGTAGTCCTCCAAGTCGCCGTCGAATTCCTCGACCTTGCCGTCCGCCACCAGATAGAAGTTGTCGGTGGTGCTTTTGAGCAAGTGGCGATCGTGAGAGACCACCAATACCGCACCACTGAACTCTTGCAGGGCCATGGTCAGCGCCAGGCGCATTTCCAGGTCCAGGTGGTTGGTCGGTTCGTCGAGCAGCAACAGGTTCGGTCGGTCCCAAGCGATCAAGGCCAACGCCAGGCGCGCTTTCTCGCCACCGGAGAAATTCAGTACCGGTTCGTCGATTCGCGCGCCACGGAAGTCGAAACCGCCGAGGAAGTCGCGCAGGGTCTGCTCGCGCTCGGTCGGCGCCAGGCGCTGCAAGTGCAGCAACGGGCTGGCCTTGGAGTCCAGAGAATCGAGTTGATGCTGGGCGAAGTAACCAACGACGGTGTTCTCACCACGGGTCAAGCGCCCGGCCAATGGCGAGAGCTCGCCGGCAAGGTTCTTGATCAGGGTCGATTTACCGGCGCCGTTAGGGCCGAGCAGACCGATCCGCGCACCCGGGGTCAGTTGCAGCTTGACCTTCTCCAGCACGGCTTTGTCGCCGTAACCCAGGCGGGCATCGGACAGGTCGATCAGCGGGCTGGAAATCTTCTGCGATTCACGGAAGACAAAATCGAACGGCGAGTCGACGTGGGCCGCGGTCAGCTCTTCCATCCGCTCCAGTGCCTTGATCCGGCTCTGGGCCTGACGGGCCTTGGTGGCCTGGGCCTTGAAGCGGGCGATGTAGCTTTCCATGTGCGCACGTTGCACCTGCTGCTTCTCGTACGCCTGCTGTTGCTGGGCCAGGCGTTCGGCACGGGCGCGCTCGAAGGCACTGTAGCCACCGCGGTACAGGGTGATCTTGCGCTGATCGACGTGGGCCACGTGATCGACCACGGCATCGAGGAAATCCCGGTCGTGGGAGATCAGCATCAAGGTGCCGGGATAACTCTTGAGCCACTCTTCGAGCCAGATAATGGCATCGAGGTCGAGGTGGTTGGTCGGTTCGTCGAGCAGCAGCAAGTCCGATGGGCACATCAAGGCCTGCGCCAGGTTCAGGCGCATCCGCCAGCCACCGGAGAAATCCCCGACCTGACGATCCATCTGCTCGTTGGTGAACCCAAGGCCGGCCAGCAACTTGCGCGCCCGGGCGTCGGCGGTGTAACCGTCGGCGCTGTCGAGTTCCGAGTGCAGGCGCGCCTGCGCGGCGCCGTCATGGGCCGCTTCGGCTGCCGCCAGGTCGCGTTGCACCTGGCGCAGGCGCAGGTCGCCATCGAGCACGTAGTCGACCGCCAGGCGCTCGAGGGTGTCGACCTCCTGGCGCATGTGGGCGATACGCCAGTCGGCCGGCAGGAAGCAATCACCCGAGTCCGGGTGCAGTTCGCCCCGAAGCAAGGCGAACAGGCTCGATTTGCCGGCGCCGTTGGCACCGATGAGGCCGGCTTTGTGGCCGGCGTGCAGCGTCAGCTCGGCGTCTTCTAGCAGACGTTGCGGGCCACGCTGTAAAGTCAGGTTCTGAAGTCGAATCATAATGGCGGCGGAGTCTACCAGCTTCGCTCGCAACTGGCGCGAGTAGCACTATGTCCTCTGACCTGTGGAGCTTTTCCCTGACCACTTACGCCCGCCCGGGCGTTGAGCAGGCCTGCCTGCAATTGCAGTCGGCGGGGGTCAATGTGTGCCTGCTGCTGTGTGGTGCGTGGCTGGGACAACGAGGCGTTGCCTGCGATGAGCAGCGCTTGCAGCAACTACGCAGCGTGGCAGTCGCCTGGGACACCGATGTCGTGCGGCCGTTACGCACCTTGCGCGCACAGTGGAAAGCCGCAGCCACGGGAGACGCCGATTTGTACACCCTGCGTGAACAAGTGAAGGCGCTGGAGCAGGAAGCCGAACGGCATCTGTTGTTGCGGCTGGAGAGAGCGGCGCAGAGTTGGCCGCAAAATGCCGGGGCCGATCTATCGGCCTGGCTGGAAGGTGCGGCGGCTGAGGCCGCCCACCTGCACCGCGACGCGCTGCATCAGCTGCGCGTCGCGGTAACCGGCACTTAGGAAGCGCTGGCTGGGGTGGTTACAACACTCGAAGTTGCGGCAGGCGTTGGCGCTGGCGCGGCTGTCGAGGTAGTTGCTGCCGGAGCAGGTGCTGCTGGCGCAGCCGGAGCGACTGGCTTGGCAACCGGCGCGGTGGCTGGCTTGGCGGCAACCGGCCTTTTCACTGCAGGTTTGGCCGCTGGTTTTGCAGCAGGTTTGGCAGCAGCCGGTTTGGCGGCAACTGGCTTGGCAGCGGCTGGCTTAGCAGCGGCTGGTTTGGCGGCAACGGCTGGTTTCGCTACAGCTGGTTTTGCGGCTGGTTTAGCAGCAGGTTTGGCAGCCGCTTTTACAGCAGGTTTTGCCGCTGACTTGGCTGCCGGTTTTGCAGCGGCAGGTTTTGCAGCCGGCTTGGCAGCAGGTTTCGCCGCAGCGGTGCGGGCAGCTGGTTTAGCGGCCGGTTTTGCAGCTGGTTTTGCAGCCGGTTTAGCGGCGGCGGCTTTAGCCACGGCCGGCTTGGCAGCAGCGGCTCTTGCAGCGGCAGGTCGTGCGGCGGCTGGTTTGGCAGCCGTGGTTCTAGCCGCAGGTTTTGCAGCGCTGGCAGCAGCCGGTTTTCTCGCAGCCGGTTTGGCTGCGGCAGTTTTAGCGACTGGTTTGGCAGCTGCCGGTTTGGCAGCAGCAGGTTTGGCCGGTGCTTTTGCAGCAGCCGGTTTGGCAGCGGCTTTCTTCGCAGGTGCCGCAGCAGGCTTGGCCGCACGCAAGGACAACACCTTGCCGACAGCCTCTTGTACACGACCGACGCCCTGGGCCAGTTTCAGGCTTTCCTGAGCATCGCGCTTGAGTTGCAGAATGTAGCCGCGGGTTTCCGATTGACGATCCTTGAGGGCATCGAGCAACTCCTCAAGATCGGCCACTGCTTCCTTGGACTTGGCTTGTGCCTTGGCTTTTCCGGCCGCCGCAGCGTCCTGCAATTTGGTGCGGGACTTGTGCAGTTTTTCTTGCGCTTTTCCGCGCTGCTTTTCCAGCTTGGCGAGCAATTTTTCAGCATCAGCCAAGGCTTCGGAACAAGCGGTTTCCAGATGCTCGAGCAAGCTGCCCGAGAGTTGTTGGAGCAGGTGCAATGGAGTGTTTACTGGCTTCTTGGTGGCCGACATGGTTTACCTCCTGGCTGAAGTGAGTGCGGCTCATACTAGACCTCTGCTGCAACCGCCGCTAGGGCATGTTGACACTATCGAAAGCGCTACGTTGCAAAGGATTGAAAAACTTCTGCCGCGGCGCAAAAGCAGTTCACCGTTGTGCGCATTCCCGCTGGCATAATCGCCCGCATTTCAGGTCGGAGAGTGCTCATGTCGCGCTACCTTTTTTTATCGCTGTGCGTGTTTTTTCCAGTGGCTCAAGCCGCTGCAACAACGCAGGAAAATGAAGCCCACGACCTCGCTTACAGCCTGGGTGCAAGCCTTGGCGAACGCTTGCGCCAGGAGGCTCCCGGGCTGCAACTCCAGGCACTGGTCGAAGGATTGCAGCAGGCCTATCAGGGCAAACCGCTGGTGCTGAAGGACGAACAGATCCAGCAAATATTGACCGAGCATGAAGCCCGGATCGCCATGCAGTCAGCCGAGCCGCAAAGTGAAATGGCACTGGAAAAAGAACAGCGTTTTCTCGCCACGGAGAAAGCCAGACCCGGCGTGCGCGAACTGGCTGATGGCGTGTTGCTGACCGAGTTGACGCCAGGCGCTGGCGCCAAGGCCGGACCGAACGGCAAGGTGCAGGTGCTGTACATCGGTCGCTTGCCCGACGGCACGGTGTTCGATCAGAACAGTCAGCCACAATGGTTCAGTCTCGACAGCGTGATCGCCGGATGGCGTAGCGCGCTGCAAAACATGCCGGTCGGGGCGAAGTGGCGACTGGTGATTCCATCGGCTCAGGCCTATGGCGCCGATGGTGCCGGTGACGTGATCGCACCGTTCACACCATTGGTGTTCGAAGTCGAGTTACGTGGAGCCACCAGCTAAATAGCGGGCATAAAAAACGGCGCGCCTTAGCGCACCGTTTTCAGGTACTGCGGGAAGCGATTCAGGCTTGAACCGAATCGGCTTCCTTGTGTGCGGTATGTAGCACTTCGATCAGGCAGTCTTCCAGCTCGAAGCGTTCGTGTAACAGCCCGCCCAGCTCCTTGAACTTCTCGGCGACGCACTTGCCTTCATCGCAAAGGTCATTGAACGCGAGAAGCTTCTCGGTAATGACGTCGATACGCGGGTAGATCGTCTCGGCGAGTTCCAGACCACGCTTGTCGTTGAAAGCCTTGGCCTCCCCCGTCAGCTGTTCATAGATCTCAAAATGCCCGGCAGACACGTAATCGACCAGCACACCGCAGAACTCCTGCAAGGGCTTTCGATTCTCGCTCAGCGCCTCAGGCTTTGCGCCGAGCTTGTCGTACGCATCGATCAGCTCTTTGCGCTCCTGCAACCAGCGATCGATCAGCAGGTGCACTCCGCCCCAGCGTTCCTGAGCATTCTGACAACTTTCGAGCATGGTGATCTCTCTTCCCTTGTGGGTCAGCTGCTCTATGCCCGTTCGCCTCTTGTAACGTCAGTGGGCGGTCAGGCAGAGCGTCATCGAGCAACATAATTCCAATGACACGTGCGGGCCAGATTATGCCCGCACGACACTGGCTTCAAGGTACGCAGGCGATAAAGTTCATACAAGTGTTTAATCGCCCGCAAAGGCCCGGTGCGACGACTCGCCGCTGAGTGGTCGCTGATAGCTGGTCCAGACCAGTCGCAACGACTGGTAAACGGCCAGAATCATCATCGCGACGAAGAACAGCAGGCTCCACTCGGTGAGACTCAGATCGAACAGCGTCCAGGAAATTTCCACACAATCGGCAGCGCCCTTGAACATTTGCCGTACGACCGATAGCCACGGAGAACTGGCCAACAGGTCCGCCAGACGGGTCGAGCACGTCGCTGCCTGCTCCACCGGAAGGCTTTGCAGCACGACCTGTCGCCACGCCGTGATGGTACCGGCCAGGCTGCAACAAAGACTGAGCAGCCAATACAGAACGTTGCCAATGCGACCGGGGCCATGGACCGAAGCCATCAGGCAGACACCGGTAAAGAGCGCCAGGCAAAACCGTTGCACAAGACACAAGCCGCAAGGCCGCAGGCCGACTGCATATTCCAGGTAGTAGGAAACACCCATCGCCAGGGCACCCGCAATGAAAGCCATGAAAAACAAGGAGCGTGAGCAGGCCAAAGACATGGCTTTTCCGTAAAAGTGGTGACAGACCATTACGGTAGAGGAAAGCGCGACGGCCTTTCAAGGCAAGTGCCCACAGAGACTTCAGCGCAGGTGTAGGGAAATCCCGACGCAGGCGAGAGGATAAAATGTAGTCCTCTGTAGGACTTTGCCTGCGACGAAATTTTGCGACCGAATTTCAACTAATCATCGCACTGCGGCGAGGGCGATTGCTCCCTCGTCGCAAGTCATCACTCAGACGCCGGAGGTTGGCGCCAGCGAGGGGGGGATCAAGCGCGGACTGCCACCGGCAGAGGGGCCGCGAGCAAGCGTTCATCCAACAACCCCAGGCCTTCCTGAAACAGCTGGTTGCTGCGCTCGGTATCGCCCATTTGCGCCAACAACCTCGCCAGCTCCGCACAGGCTTCCGGATGGCGTTGTACACGCAGGCTGCTTTCCAGATAGTCCCTGGCCTTGCCCCACAAACTGTTTTGCAGGCATAGACGACCCAGTGTCAGCAGCAGGCCCGGATCGGCCGGATGATCCTTGAGCCAGCCTTCGGCGGCTTGCAGCTGGCGGGCCGGATCATTGCCGCGAACCAGTCCGTAGAGACGTGCCAGATGACTGTCGTAGCTGCGTTTGAGAGCGGTGCGCAGCACTTCTTCGGCCTCGACCTGAACCCCCAACTGCCGCAGTTGTTCGGCATATGCGAGCACCAGTTGCGGCTCCTGACGCTGTGCTGAAGTCAGTTGTTGCCAGGCACGTTCGAGCGATTGCTGCCCCACCGTTCCGTCTTCTTCCCGTTGCGCCGCCAGGGACAGGTTCGCCCCCCAGGCCCGACGCTCCAGATCGGCGAGTTCGGCCGCCGGCAGGATTTTGTCCTTGCGCAGCTCCGGCAGCAGGCGAATCACTGCCGACCAGTCACCACGCTGCGCAAGCAGGCGCTGCAACTGACGCAGGGTCTGTGCGTTATGAGGATGGCGTTCACGCATGGCTTGCAGGGTAGCGAGGGCACCGTCGGTATCACCGCGATCGGTCTGCAACTGAGCGTGGCTCAAGGCGATCGCCAACTCGGCCTGAGGCTGTCGCTCCAGGGCGCGCTCCAGCAAGTTGTCGCTTTCTTCGTAATTGCCTTGTTCGTTCGCGGCACGGGCAGCGCCGAGGTAGTAAAGCAGCGGCTGGCGCTCGGCTTCGGCAGCCCGATGCAAGTGCCGTTGCGCGCTGGCCCAACGGCCCTCGGCCAGGTCCAGCTGACCGTGTTCGATCGCCACCTGCACCCGACGGCTGCGGTTACGTCGCGACCACGGATTGACCACGCCACTGGAAGCCATCACCAGTTCGACCAGCGACTTGATACCCCAGATCACCAGCCAGAGCACAGCCACCAGCGCCAAAGTAGCCCACAGGCTCGACTCATAGCGGAAGGTCTTGTAGGCAATCAGCACGTAACCGGAGTGTTCGGCAATCGCCAGCCCCAGCGCAGCGGCAGCGGCGATCACGAGGAACACGATCACATAGAGGCGTTTCATGGCGTGGCCTCCGGCGCGGTGTTCGCGGCAGGCCTGGCCAGCGGCTTGACCGAATCTTCGGCGTTGACGTTGCGCCGTTCCAGATACCCCTGCACCGCGCTCAGGGTGCCGGTCATGTCCGGCGTGACGACGGTGACAGGTTGCTTGCTCAACTCGGCCACCTGCTCAAGCATGACTTTGCTTTGCGCGTTGTCCGGGTTGAAGTTGCCCTTGAGGATGTCCCGCGCTTCGTCCAGCACCTGGGAGTAAACCGCCGCCTGGCCATTGAGTGCGGCCCACTGCGCTTGCTCCAGCGCCAGGCTCAGGGCCAGGCGTACCTGACTCAGGCTCTGGCCGGCCAGCAATGGGCGAACGTTTTTGTCGGCATTGAAATCGATACGGATGTAGCGCGAAATCTGATCCCACCATTGCGCCCAGCGGCTGGCACCGTCGCCATCGGCAGTCAGGCCCAGCAACGAATCGCCACGGTCCTTGTACTCCGGCGCCAGCTCGGTGAGGCTGGCCACTTGATCGCGCAGCGCGCCCAGACGCAAGAACAGCCCGGTGCGATCAGGTTGTTCGGTGCTGCGCAAGGCGATCAGGGTCTTGGCTACCTGCTCGCGAGCGGCAAAGGAGCCCGGGTCGTTCTGCTCGCGCAGTATCTCGTCGGCACCCTGGACCAGTGCCTGGGCACTGCTGATGTCCTGCAAGGCGGACAGTCGCAGGCTGGCCAGACGCAGCAAGTGCTCGGCCTCGGCCAGACGCCAGTCCTTGCGACTGGCGCCGAGCACGGTTTCCAGCCGTTGGTTCAACCGCTGCTGATCACCTTGCAGCTGAATCACCAGACGACTGCGTGCTTCCAGTTCATCGGCGGGAGGCAATTGCGCCAAGCGTGCGCTCAGGCGTTCCTCATTGAGCTTGAGGCTTTGCGCCTGGTCATTCAGCGCCTGCACCTGGCTCAGTTGCTGCTGATTATTGGCCTGCAGGTGACGCACCTGCCAGACACCCCAACCGCCCACCGCGACACCGGCCGCACCCAACAGCAGCGCGATGATTGCCAGACCATTGCCTCGACGCTGCTCGGCAGCAGGCGGCGGCATTTCATCAACAGGTGCATCAACAGGTGCATCAAGCACAGGTCGCACGTCATCTTTAGGCAAGGCTGTTTCGCTCACGTATCCATCCTTTGCATTAGAAAACGGGTACGGGATGCTCCCGTAACGCCGTCAGCAAGGCCGCGGCACTGGCGCCGCGACAATCCACAACTGATTTGGCCCCGGCGGCACGCGCCAGCTCGGCAACCCTGGGGCTCGGTACAAACAACGGCAATCGCGCCAACTGCGGCCAGGCATCGCCAGCCAGTTGATGCAGGTGCTCAAAACCTTGTCCACTGCTGACCACCAGCCCGTTCAGGCGTTCCGCCTGGATCCGTTGCGGCAGCAGTGTCGGCGGGTAACTCGGCAATCCCCGGCGGTACAACTCCAGATACTCGACACTAGCACCAAGCTCACGCAAACGCTCAGCCAGCAACTCGCGCCCGCCCTCCCCACGCAGGATCAGCACTCGCGCATCGGGTTGTGCGATAGCCTCGCGCAGTCGGGAAAGTTCGAGCAAGGCTTCACTGTCATCGCCTTCTGCCGGGAAGCTCACATCCAGCCCGTGATCCTCGAGGATCTGCGCAGTCGCCGCGCCGACGCTGAACCACTTCACACCAGGCGGTGTTGGCCAATATCGCTCGAGCAGTTCGACGCCGATCCGGGCTGCCGGCTTGCTGACCACGATGACGGCGCAGAACTGATCCAGCGCCTGAATCACATGGCGCATTGTGTCAGTGGCCGCAATGGGCATGATGTCCAAAAGCGGCAGACTGTTACTGAATATCCCCTGCTCGGCCAGAAGACTGCTCAGCGCCGCCGCTTCTTCGGCGGGACGCGTCAGCAGCAAGCGCCAGCCGATCACTCGTGACCAGCCTCGCCATAGACCGCTTTGAGGATGGCGTCGGCACCCTGGCTGAGCAGGTCTTCGGCGACTCGCACACCCAGCGCCTCGGCATCGCCGCGAGGGGCGCGGGCTTGCGCGCTGAGCAGCAGGCCACCGGCTGGATCGCCCACCAATCCGCGCAACCAGACCTGCTCACCTTCCAGCACGGCGTAGCAGGCAATCGGCACCTGGCAGCCGCCATTGAGGTGCTTGTTGAGGGCACGTTCGGCGGTCACGCGGGTGGCGGTGTCCTGGTGATGCAGGGGCGCCAGCAACGCATGGATTTCACTGTCGGCGCTGCGGCATTCGATACCCACCGCACCCTGGCCACCGGCCGGAAGGCTGTCATCGACGCTGATGGCCGAGGTGATGCGATCTTCAAAGCCCAGGCGGATCAGGCCGGCAGCGGCGAGGATGATGGCGTCGTATTCGCCGGCATCGAGCTTGGCCAGGCGAGTGTTGACGTTGCCGCGCAGGAAGCGGATTTCCAAGTCCGGGCGACGGGTCAGTAGTTGAGCCTGGCGGCGCAGGCTGGAGGTGCCGACGATGCTGCCCTGGGGCAACTCATCCAGGCTGGTGTAGGTGTTGGAAACGAAGGCATCGCGCGGGTCTTCCCGCTCGCAGATGCAGAACAGACCGAGGCCTTCGGGGAAGTCCATCGGCACGTCCTTCATGGAGTGCACGGCAATGTCGGCTTCATTTTCCAGCAGCGCGGTTTCGAGTTCCTTGACGAACAGGCCCTTGCCGCCGATTTTCGACAGCGGTGAGTCAAGCAGCTTGTCACCACGGCTGACCATGGGGACGAGAGTCACCAGCAGGCCCGGATGAGCTGCTTCAAGACGGGCTTTGACGTATTCGGCCTGCCACAGGGCGAGAGCGCTTTTGCGGGTGGCGATGCGGATCTGGCGAGAGGACATGGATCAATCCGTACTGAATAGATACGGTAGATAATAACAGCTCAGCCAAATCCACTTTGACTTGTATCAGATACTACTCGGCCTCCCTGGCCCCGGATGTCCGGCAATCGGGTGTGAAATTGGCCTGCGAACAGCTGTTTAAAGCTGTTGCATCATTTTGCGTACCCCAGCCACATGACGCCGGCTGACGATCAGCGCATCACCATTGAGACCTTTGAGGAACAGCTGAAAATGCCCCAGGGGTGTGCGCTGCAGTCGCTCGATACGCTCGCGGGCGACCAGCGCATTGCGATGGATACGCACGAAACGGTCACCGAATTCGTCTTCGAGGGCCTTGAGCGGCTCATCGAGCAGCACTTCGCCGCTTTCGTGGCGCAAGGTCACGTATTTGTGGTCGGCAATGAAATACACCACCTGATCCAGCGGAATCAGCTCGATCCCTTTACGGGTTCGGGCGCTGATATGGCTGCGCGGGCCGTTGCCGCTTTCGGCAGCAGGGCGGGTCAGGGCGGCGAGCTGGGCACGATTGGGGCGCTCGGCTCTCTTTAATGCGTCATGTAATTGTTCAGTTCTCACAGGTTTCACCAGATAGCCTACGGCGCTGGCCTGTAAGGCTTCCACGGCAAATTCATCGGGCCCGGCGCAGAACACCACGGCGGGCGGAGTTTCGCGTTCGCACAACCGCGCAGCCACTTGCAGGCCATCCAGGCCGGGCATGCGGATATCGAGCAGCACGATATCCGGTTTGTGGCTGTCGATCAGTGCCAACGCCTCTTCGCCATTCGTGGCACTAGGCTCCAGGACACTGTATCCCTCGAGTTCGCCAACCATTCGGCTCAGGCGCTCGCGGACCAAGGGTTCGTCATCAACGATCAGGACATTCATATTGCGCTGGATTCCTGCGTGAGTCTCGCACAAGGATAGCGTAGACAGGTGAAGTGACGTCCGTCACCGCGATCCACGCTAAGACTAGCGCGAGCGTCAAAAAGTGCCGCTGGTCCGGCGGCTAAATTTTCATCTGCCGGGCGATTGGCGGTCCAGGTCCGCATTGGCGACACATCGCCACAGGGTTTGCTGATACGCAATATGAACACCCCACTCTTCTTATAGCCAGCGGCTGCACCGAGAAGTGCGCTGATCCTACTGTCCAACTGTAGACGGTTGCCGGGACGATATAGCTCAATTGGAAAATATCGTTCGGCAAAAATACGCGGGTCTTACCCGGGCCAGGGCTCTCACCCCCCCAAAAAACGTATCGACCAGTGTCAGCGACAGGATTGGCAACCCTGTTATTATCCGCGCCAGCGTTCCACGCCTTCTTACCTCAAGCCGATACGAGCGAATTCATGAGCACTGACAAGACCAATCAGTCCTGGGGCGGCCGCTTCAGTGAACCCGTCGACGCCTTCGTCGCCCGCTTCACCGCCTCCGTCACCTTCGACCAGCGCCTGTATCGCCACGACATCATGGGCTCGATCGCCCACGCCACCATGCTGGCCAAGGTCGGCGTGCTGACCGATGCCGAGCGCGACAGCATCATCGATGGCCTGAACACCATCCAGGGTGAAATCGAAGTCGGCCAATTCGACTGGCGCATCGACCTCGAAGACGTCCACATGAACATCGAGGCGCGTCTGACCGACCGCATCGGCGTGACCGGTAAAAAGCTGCACACCGGCCGCAGTCGTAACGATCAGGTCGCCACCGACATCCGTCTGTGGCTGCGTGACGAGATCGACCTGATCCTGGCCGAAATCACCCGCCTGCAAAAAGGCCTGCTTGAGCAGGCCGAGCGCGAAGCCGGCAGCATCATGCCGGGGTTCACCCACCTGCAGACCGCACAGCCGGTGACGTTCGGACACCACATGCTGGCCTGGTTCGAAATGCTCAGCCGCGACTACGAACGCCTGGTCGACTGCCGCAAGCGCACCAACCGCATGCCGCTGGGCAGCGCGGCGCTGGCCGGTACCACCTACCCGATCGATCGCGAATACACCGCCCAACTCCTGGGCTTCGACGCGGTTGGCGGCAATTCGCTGGACAACGTCTCCGATCGTGATTTCGCCATCGAATTCTGCTCGGCGGCCAGCATCGCGATGATGCACCTGTCGCGGTTCTCCGAAGAGCTGGTGCTGTGGACCAGCGCGCAGTTCCAGTTCATCGATCTGCCCGACCGTTTCTGCACCGGCAGCTCGATCATGCCGCAAAAGAAAAACCCGGACGTACCGGAGCTCGTGCGTGGCAAGACCGGTCGCGTATTCGGCGCGCTGATGGGCCTGCTGACCCTGATGAAAGGCCAGCCTCTGGCCTACAACAAGGACAACCAGGAAGACAAGGAACCGCTGTTCGATGCCGCCGATACCCTGCGCGACTCGCTGCGGGCCTTTGCCGACATGATTCCGGCGATCAAGCCCAAGCACGCGATGATGCGCGAAGCGGCCCTGCGCGGTTTCTCCACCGCCACCGACCTGGCCGACTACCTGGTGCGTCGCGGCCTGCCATTCCGTGATTGCCACGAAATCGTTGGTCATGCCGTGAAGTACGGCGTGGACAGCGGCAAGGACCTGGCGGAAATGAGCCTGGAAGAACTGCGCAAGTTCAGCGACCAGATCGATCAGGACGTGTTCGCCGTGCTGACCCTGGAAGGCTCGGTCAATGCCCGTAACCACATCGGCGGCACCGCGCCGGCGCAGGTGAAGGCTGCCGTGGCTCGCGGCCAGGCGTTGCTCGCCAGCCGTTAAATCGCCAAAAGCTTCGTCGGATCGCCGCCCGGAGCAAGCCCGCTCCCACAGGGTTTACGCAATCTTGTGGGAGCGGGCTTGCCCGCGATGACTGACTTCAAAACCCCACAGAACTACTTCTTGGCAGCAATCATCGCCATGAACGCTGGCATAGCCGCTTCCCGGTCTGCCGCCACGCGCTGCACATTCGGGTTACCCCCCAACCGCTCCAGCAACGCCTTGGCCTTCGGCATCTCGGCCAACAGATCGATGCCAAACAACTTCTTGGCGACCCCGCACGCCAGCGGCACGCTGAACAGGAAATACAAATCCGCCACGCTCAAGCTGTCGCCAGCCACGTAAGGGCTGAATTTGGCGTGCCGGCCCAGCGCCGCCATCCCCAGCAACAATTCGGCTTTGGTTTTTTCCTTGATCGCTTCCGGCAGGGTCATGCCGAAAAAGGCTTCGGGATAGCAGGCCCGGCCTGGCAATTCGATGTACAACTCGATTTCCCTGGCCAGTGCCAGCACCTGCGCGCGCTCGAACGGATCGCTCGGCAGCAGCGACGTGCCTTTCTGGCTTTGCTCGATGTATTCGAGGATCACGCTGGTTTCATTGATGAAGCCTTGCTCTACCTGCAGCACCGGGACCTTTCCGCGCGGGCTGATGGCCAGTGCCTCGGGGCTGGTGCCAGCATAAAACGGTACTTCTTCGAAAGGCAGTCCTTTTTCCAGCAGCGCCAGTTTGACCATGTTGTAGTAGTTACTGACGGAGAATCCATAAAGCTTGATCATCACAAAGCCTCCAGGCCATGCGGGGTGGGCGGTGCCTGTTTATAGAACGCTGCCGGGATTCTTGCCAGCAGCATCACGCGACTGAATGCGGGTAAACTGGCCACCTTTCCCTGAGGAGCCTGCCATGAGCGAGCCTACCGATATCGATAACGACGAAGAAGAGTTCGCCGAAAGTACCCTGATCCAGGCCATCGAAAACCAGATCGAAAGCGACAACCCGCCAGCGGCCAAGGCGACGTTCAACAAGCTGACGCTGGTGGGCTATGAGCGCGAAGAAATCCTCAACCTGATGGCTCACGTTCTGGCGGTAGAAATCGACGCGATCCTCGAAGAAGACCGCGCGTTCAACACCGAATGGTACGAAGCTGCGTTGCGCGCATTGCCCGAGTTGCCGCCGGAAAAGCAGTAAGCCCCATCCCTTTCCTGTAGGAGCAGCCGGTCGACGCTCGATCGCTCGCGAAAAACCCGAGAGCGCCGCGGGGCATCCGGTTTCCAGCGTTATCGTTGACGACCTTCGCGAGCAATCGAGCGTCGACCGGCTGCTCCTACAAAGAAAAAACCCTGTCGCGAGTACTGGACATGCCGGACAAGCGGGTTCACCTTAGGGGCGCTGTCGTCCAATTCCTAGAAAGTCTGGAGTCCTTATGTCGCTTACCCCTGAGTTGGTTGCCGAACTGGAAATCCTCGCACTCTTCAACCTGGACAGTTCCCAGGAAGGTTTGAAAATTCATCAGACCGCTGCCCCAAAAGCCATTGCCGCTGCCAAACGCCTATTTGAAAAAGATCTGATCGACCAGCCTGATGGCGGCTATCTGACCAGCCTGGGTCGTGACGCCGCGCAAAATGTGCAAACCGTGCTCACCATTCTGAGAGCCGAAGAAACAGCCTGAATTCCCCCGCATCGCCCACGGAAACCCCTGCTGAAGGATTTCCGTGGGCGCATTTCGATGCCCGTTGTAGCCCGCGCGATAGAAATCTGACGCCAGAAATACAAAATCAGCTTAAAAGTCCCGTGACCCAGGCGCTAAACTCCCCCTCACCTGAGCCCCCACGTCCGAGCCCTGCGAGCCGGTTTGAGCTGACATGACGCGCACCCATGAAATCCGCCCCGATCTGGACGAGGGAATCGACCGCAAGGTTCTCAGCCAGCTGCGCGCACGCTTTCTGAAGCTCAACGAAGGACGCATGGCTCGTGCCATGGAAGGGTTGTCGACCCGCCAGCAAGGGGTCCTGACCTTGCTGCCGCTGTTTTTCCACGTCAACCATCCGCTGTTGCCCGGCTACGTTTCTGGCAGTACGCCGGCCGGGCTGTCGAATTTCGAACCGGATGCCAAAGTCCTTGCTGAAGCCCAGCGCCTGACCCGCTCGTTTTCCTACAAGCCGCGCCACGGCAGTAACCCGCCGAGACCGATTCACGGACTGTTCCTGATGGGCAGCCTCGGCACCCTGGCACAGGCCGACCAGAGCGACATGGATGTGTGGGTCTGCCATGGGCCGGACCTGACCGAGAACGAACTCGCCGAGCTGCGCAAAAAATGCCAGTTGCTGGAAGCCTGGGCCGCCAGCCAAGGCGCCGAAGCGCATTTTTTCCTGATCGACCCGAGCCGTTTCGTCCGTGGCGAGCGCGATACCCAGCTGAGTTCGGAGGATTGCGGCACCACCCAACACTACCTGTTGCTGGACGAGTTTTACCGCACCGCGATCTGGCTGGCCGGACGTACACCGATCTGGTGGCTGGTGCCGGTCTACGAGGAGTCGAGCTACGACCGTTACACCCATACCTTGATTTCCAAACGCTTCATCCGTGCCGATGAAACCCTCGACCTCGGCAACCTGGCCTACATCCCTCCCGGCGAATTTATCGGTGCCGGGCTCTGGCAGTTGTTCAAGGGCATCGAGTCGCCCTACAAGTCGGTACTCAAGCTGCTGCTGACGGAGGTTTACGCCAGTGAGCACCCCAGGGTCCATTGCCTGAGCCTGCGCTTCAAGCAAGCGGTGTTCGCCAACCGGCTCGACCTCGACGAACTGGATCCGTACGTCGTGGTGTACCGGCGCATCGAGGAATACCTGATCGCCCGCAACGAACCGGAACGCCTGGAACTGGTACGTCGCGCGCTGTACCTGAAGGTCAATCGCAAACTCACCGGCAACAGCCGCACCCAGAGCTGGCAGCGCTCTTTGCTCGAACGCCTGGCCCATGAATGGCACTGGGACCAGCGCCAACTGGCCCTGCTCGACAGCCGCAGCCAGTGGAAAGTCCGCCAGGTCAGCTCCGAGCGGCGTGCACTGGTCAACGAGCTGAACTACAGCTACCGCTTCCTCACCCAGTTTGCCCGTCACGAACAAACGGCCAGCCGCATCAACAAGCGCGACCTGAGTGTCCTCGGCCGTCGTCTGTACGCCGCTTTCGAGCGCAAGGCCGGCAAAGTCGAATTCATCAACCCCGGCATCGCCCCGGACCTGGCTGAAGACACCCTGACGCTGGTGTACGCCCCGAACAAGAAAGAACCGGGGCAAGGCCAGTGGGGCTTGTACAACGGCAGCCTGACGGCACTGGAGTGGGAGCATTTCGCGCCGATCAAACGCAGCCGTCACTTGCTCGAACTGCTGACCTGGTGCCACCGCAATGGCGTAATCGACAGCAGTACCCGTCTGGCCTTGCACCCCGGCACCAGCGACATGAGCGAATTCGAACTGTTCAACTTGCTCGGCAGCCTGCAACAGACCATCGCCCTGCCCTTGCCCACCGTTGCCGAGGAACCTCTGTTGCGCGCCAGCGTGCCGAGTGAAGTGCTGATCCTGGTGAATGTCGGCATCGATCCGCTCAAGCATCATCGCGACCTGAACATCCTCATGACCACCGAACGCACCGACTCCCTGAGCTACGCCGGCGTCCGGGAAAATCTGGTGCTGACCCTGGACCAGGTCACGCTCAATAGCTGGAACGAAGTGCTGGTCGGCCGCTACCACGGCCCCCATGCCCTGCTCGACTGCATCCGCGACTACCTCAACAACCTGCCGGCCGGGCCGCAACAGCCGAAGCTGAGGGTGCGTTGCTTCTGCCATAACCGCGCGCAGTTCATTGCCCAACGGGTCGAGGAAATCCTCGATACCGCGCAGAACCTGCTGCTGAGCCGGCTCAATCATCGCTACCTGATTCAGGTCCAGCAGCACTACCACGTGCTGGAGTTGGCGCCGGGCCAGGTCCAGCACATCGCGCTGGCCACTCTGCCGGCGCTGATCGATTACCTGGGCAAGGAAAAGGCGAGCTACAGCCCGCTTCACCTGGACCCAAAGGCACTGGAAGACCACGACCTCGCGCTATTCCTGCCAACGGGCCAGCCGGACTGCATTCAAGTGTTCTATCGGGTTATCGAAGATCAGGCTGATCTGTACGTGCTCGATGAGTTCAATGCCCTGTGGCAGCAACGCCTGCCCTGGCACGATGAGCAAAGCCTGCTGGTGCCGCTGCAGCGTTTCCTGCAATCGATCCAGTACCGCCGCGATGCCCTGCTGCCGATGGACGCGACCCACCCCTCGAGCCTCGACCCCCTGTATTGCCAGTTGCTGCCGTCAGGTCCTGGCCGGGCGCGCCGCATCGAAGCCCGGCCGGAGCCGCAGACGCCGGTGAACAAGCCGTTCTACGACGTGCAGGCGATCGTCGGCAAAGCCGCACCGGGTCAGGTGCAGGTGACGTTGTATTGCAATCAACGGGAGTTTTCCGAGCTGGAACATGGCGACCAGTTGTTCCGCGTGGTCGCCCGGGAAATCGTCGGGCAGCGCCGGGAAACCGAACGCTACCGCTGCTACATCACCGACCTGGACCTGTCAGGCCTGCTCGGTGAAGGGCAGAGTTCCACCCATCTGTACCTGCGCTACAAAGCTGACCTGGAGCACGCATTGAACGAGGCGCTCGATCAGGTCTGAAGGGATGTCACTCCGGGAACGCGCCGCCATTGGCCGGCTGCGATTCGACTTCCAGCAGCGTCAGCTTCAGGGTCTTGCCACCCGGAGCCGGCCAATCGATGTGCTGGCCAACCTTCAGGCCGAGCAACGCGCTGCCCACCGGCGCCAGGATCGAGACCTTGCCTTCGTCGGCGTTCGCATCCTTGGGGTACACCAGGGTTAGGTGGTAGTCCTTGCCACTGCCTTCTTCGCGGCAATGCACACGGGAATTCATGGTCACGACATCCGCCGGCACTTCATCGTGGCCGACCAGTGTATCGGCGCGATCCAGTTCGGTTTGCAACGCGATAACGCCCGGCAGCGTGTCATCCAGGCTGTCGATCAGACGCTCCAGACGCTGAACGTCCAGACGGGTAAGGGTGATGGAAGGTGCGGTCATGATCAGGGCAGACTCCTTTCTTCTGCACGAAAAAAGCAAAACCCCGCCAGAAAAAGGCGGGGTTTTCATCAGCCTCGGTAGGTGGAGGCGTTTCCGGACACTATCACAGCTCAAAAAATATACAAGTCATGGCCAAACAGACGCTATGAACTTATAGAGAACTCCTGTGGCGAGGGGGCTTGTCGGACCGCCGCACCGCCCCGCTGGGTCGCGCAGCGGCCCTAAATTTTTACGACTGCTGCGCAGCCGAACGGGGGCAAGCCCCCTCGCCACAAAAGCCCTTATGCCAAGGATTTACGGTGGGCAGCCTCGGCGCAAATCACCCGCCGACGCTGATCATCGGCCGAACGCCACTCACGAATATCTTCGACATGGCGAAAGCAACCCAGGCAGACTTTCTGCTCGTCCAGCCGGCACACACCGCTGCAGGGCGATGGCACCGCCGGGCTGACGTTGCTGTAGAGCGGCTTGGGCGCACGGACAGGCGCAGGCTGGGTCACGATCTCACAGGCCTTCGAAATCGAGCTCGACACCGGCCTGCTGCTGGACGATACGTTCAAGCATTTCACCCAGCTGTTCTTCGCTCTTGTCGCACATCCAGCGCTCGCTTTCTTCGTCGTAGTCGAAGTGGAAACCACCGGACACCGCCGCCAGCCACAGCTGACGCAGCGGCTCCTGGCGACTGAAGATCAACTGGCTGCCGTTCTCGAACTTGACGGTCAGCACACCGGCCGAGCTTTCGAGGTCGATATCCAGGTCGCTCTCGTCAAAGATGTCCTCCAGGGTTTGCTGGGTGGCATCGACAAGGTCATGGAAACGCGCTTCGGACAAACTCATTACGGCAACCTCAAAAAGTGTCTGATCAGGCTCAAGCGCCGCAAGATACGACCGAGCCCCGTCGATTGCAAAGAATAACGACCTGTGGGATTGCATGATACCAACCGGCCGCGGCCCAACCCCCGCCGGACGGGCGGTCCGTTGCATAGGCAAGCTGCCGGGTGGCCGGTATACTCTGGCGCAATTAATGCATTTTCAAGGATTTCGCCATGAAGCGCCTGATCTCTTCCCTTGCTGCGCTCCTCGCGGTTGCCTGTCTTGTGTCGGCCTGCGGTCAAAAAGGCCCGCTGTACCTGCCCGATGCAGACCAGGACCCTGTCGAGCAAGCCAAGTCGTCGCAGCAGCAGCCTGCTTCCAAAGCACACAAGCACGACGTCTACCAATAATAAGGGAACCTCATGGACGCTTTTAACTACCGTGACGGTGAACTGTTCGCGGAAGGTGTTGCCCTGTCTGCCATCGCCGAGCGCTTTGGTACACCGACCTACGTTTACTCGCGCGCGCACATCGAAGCCCAATACCTGGCTTATGCCGATGCGCTGGCCGGCATGCCGCACCTGGTGTGCTTCGCGGTCAAGGCCAACTCCAACCTGGGCGTACTGAATGTCCTGGCGCGTCTGGGCGCCGGTTTCGACATCGTCTCCCGTGGCGAGCTGGAACGTGTACTGGCCGCTGGCGGCAGCGCCGACAAGATCGTGTTCTCCGGTGTCGGCAAGACCCGTGACGACATGCGTCGCGCCCTGGAAGTCGGCGTGCACTGCTTCAACGTCGAATCCACCGACGAGCTGGAACGCCTGCAAGTGGTCGCCGCCGAACTGGGCGTTCGCGCGCCGATTTCGCTGCGCGTGAACCCGGACGTCGATGCCGGCACCCACCCGTACATTTCCACCGGTCTCAAAGAGAACAAGTTCGGCATCGCCATCGCCGACGCCGAAGACGTGTACGTGCGTGCCGCGCAGCTGCCGAACCTGGAAGTGGTCGGCGTCGATTGCCACATCGGCTCGCAACTGACCACCCTGCCGCCGTTCATCGACGCTCTCGACCGCCTGCTGGGCCTGGTCGATCGCCTCGGCGATTGCGGCATCTACCTGCGCCACATCGATCTCGGTGGCGGCCTGGGCGTGCGATACAAGGACGAGGAGCCGCCACTGGCTGCCGACTACATCAAGGCCGTGCGCGAGCGTCTCGACGGTCGCGATCTGGCGCTGGTGTTCGAACCGGGCCGCTTCATCGTCGCCAACGCCGGTGTATTGCTGACCCAGGTCGAATACCTCAAGCACACCGAGCACAAAGACTTCGCCATCGTCGACGCCGCCATGAACGACCTGATCCGCCCGGCGCTGTATCAGGCCTGGATGGACGTCACTGCCGTGCGCCCACGTACCTCCGCTGCCCGCGCCTACGACATCGTCGGCCCGATCTGCGAGACCGGCGACTTCCTGGCCAAGGATCGTCAGCTGGCACTTGAAGAAGGCGACCTGCTGGCCGTGCATTCGGCCGGTGCCTACGGGTTTGTCATGAGTTCCAACTACAACACCCGCGGCCGTACCGCAGAAGTGTTGGTGGACGGTGATCAGGCATTTGAAGTGCGTCGCCGTGAAACGGTAGCCGAGTTGTTTGCTGGCGAAAGCCTGCTGCCGGAGTAAAACCATGCTGCTGCGTTTTACCAAGATGCACGGCCTGGGCAATGATTTCATGGTCCTCGACCTGGTCAGCCAGCACGCGCACATTCTGCCCAAGCACGCCAAGCAATGGGGCGACCGGCACACCGGCATCGGTTTCGACCAGTTGTTGATCGTTGAAGCGCCGAGCAATCCGGACGTGGATTTCCGCTATCGGATCTTCAACTCCGACGGTTCCGAAGTGGAACAGTGCGGCAACGGTGCGCGCTGCTTCGCCCGTTTCGTGCTCGACAAGCGCCTGACCGCAAAGCGGCAGATCCGCGTCGAGACCAAAAGCGGCGTCATCGAGCTCGACGTGCGTAACGACGGCCAGATCAGTGTCAACATGGGCGCCCCACGCCTGGTGCCGGCGGATATTCCGTTCCAGGCGCCGGAGCAGGCCAAGAGTTATCAGGTCGACGTCGACGGCACCCAGGTCGATCTGGCCGCCGTGTCCATGGGCAACCCCCATGCCGTGCTGCGGGTCAGCGATATAAACAACGCGCCGGTGCATGAGCTGGGCCCGAAAATCGAACATCACCCGCGCTTCCCGGCACGGGTCAACGTCGGTTTTCTCCAGGTCATCGACCGGAGCCGCGCGCAGTTGCGCGTCTGGGAGCGTGGAGCCGGGGAAACCCAGGCTTGCGGAACCGGCGCCTGTGCCGCCGCAGTGGCCGCGATCAGCCAGGGGTGGATGGATTCGCCGCTATTGATCGACCTGCCTGGCGGGCGCTTGTCCATCGAATGGGCAGGCCCTGGCCAACCGGTGATGATGACCGGCCCGGCAGTGCGCGTATATGAAGGACAAGTGCGTCTTTGAGTGAGCGAAATCCATGACCGACAAGCCTCCGGTACCCGCACGACAAGCTGACGAATCACCGTCCGAAAGCCTGGAGGCGGCGGCTGTAGCCGCGTACCTGGAGGCTCATCCGGACTTCTTCGTCGAGCACGAAGAACTGCTCCCGTCCCTGCGTATTCCCCATCGGCGCGGCGATACCGTGTCGCTGGTGGAGCGTCAGATGACGATCCTGCGCGACCGCAACATTGAACTGCGTCATCGCCTGTCGCATTTGATGGACGTGGCCCGGGACAACGACCGGCTGTTCGAAAAGACCCGTCGCCTGATCCTCGCATTGATGGATGCCGCCAGCCTGGAAGACGTGGTGATGTGCGTCGAAGACAGCCTGCGCCAGGAATTTCAGGTGCCCTTCGTCAGCCTCATCCTGCTCGGCGACAACGCCATGCCGGTGGGCCGCTGGGTCACCCACGCCGAAGCGCAAGTGGCCATTGGCGGCCTGCTCTCGGAAGACAAAAGCGTCAGTGGCAGCCTGCGCGAGCATGAACTGGACTTCCTGTTCGGCGAAGAACAGCGCAAGCAGATCGGCTCCACCGCGGTCGTTGCCATCAGCCACCAAGGCATCCACGGCATCCTGGCCATCGCTAGCCGTGATCCCCAGCACTACAAAAGCTCGGTGGGCACCTTGTTTTTGAGCTACATCGCTGAAGTCATGGGTCGCGTGCTGCCACGGGTCAACAACTCCCTGCGCTCGGTACGCTGAACATGGAACGACAACTGGACGCTTACTGCGAACACCTGCGCAGTGAGCGGCAGGTGTCGCCGCACACGCTGTCGGCCTACCGCCGCGACCTGGATAAAGTGCTGGGCTGGTGCGTCAAACAGAATATCGGCAGCTGGACGGCGCTGGACATCCAGCGCCTGCGCAGCCTGATTGCCCGTCTGCACGCCCAGGGCCAATCGTCCCGCAGCCTGGCTCGATTGCTGTCGGCCGTTCGCGGGCTCTATCACTACCTGAACCGCGAAGGTCTGTGCGACCACGATCCGGCCAATGGCCTCGCGCCGCCCAAAGGCGAACGCCGCCTGCCGAAAACCCTCGATACCGACCGCGCGCTGCAACTGCTGGAAGGTGGTGTGGAGGATGACTTTCTGGCTCGCCGGGACCAGGCGATACTCGAACTGTTCTATTCCTCCGGCTTGCGGCTGTCGGAGCTGACGGGGCTCAATCTCGATCAGCTCGACCTGGCTGACGGCATGGTCCAGGTGCTCGGTAAAGGCAGCAAGACCCGCCTGCTGCCGGTAGGAAAAAAGGCCCGCGAGGCCCTGGAGCAGTGGCTGCCACTGCGGGCCATGACCAACCCGGCGGACGATGCAGTGTTTGTCAGCCAGCAAGGTCGACGTCTCGGCCCCCGGGCGATCCAGGTGCGGGTCAAGGCTGCCGGCGAGCGCGAACTGGGGCAGAACCTGCACCCGCACATGCTGCGGCACTCTTTTGCCAGCCATTTGCTGGAATCCTCCCAGGACCTGCGGGCAGTGCAGGAACTGCTCGGCCACTCGGACATCAAGACCACGCAGATCTACACCCACCTGGACTTCCAGCACCTGGCCACGGTCTACGACAGCGCCCACCCACGGGCCAAACGCATTAAGGGCGACGATTCATGAGCATTCAGTTGATCACCTTCGACCTCGACGACACCCTGTGGGACACCGCCCCGGTAATCGTCAGCGCCGAAGCCGTTTTGCGTGAATGGCTGACCGAGCACGCGCCCAACCTGGGGGCGGTGCCGGTGGAGCATCTGTGGACTATTCGTGAGCGTGTATTGAGCAACGAGCCTGGCCTCAAGCACCGCATCAGCGCCCTGCGTCGGCGGGTGCTGTTCCATGCACTGGAAGAGTCTGGCTACACCCATGCAGAAGCCTCGGATCTGGCGGACAAGAGTTTTGAAGTGTTTCTGCACGCTCGCCATCAGATCGATGTGTTTCCGGAGGTCGAACCGACCCTGGAAATCCTCGCCAACCATTACGCCCTCGGCGTGGTCACCAATGGCAACGCCGACGTGCGCCGGCTGGGCCTGGCGGATTACTTCAAGTTTGCGCTGTGCGCCGAAGACATCGGCATTGCCAAACCCGACGCACGATTGTTCCAGGAGGCCTTGCAGCGCGGTGGCGCGACCGCTGAATCGGCGGTGCACATTGGCGATCATCCGGGCGATGACATTGCCGGTGCGCAGCAGGCGGGAATGCGGGCAATCTGGTTCAACCCGGCAGGCAAGGTCTGGGAAGCCGAACGGTTGCCGGATGCGGAGATTCGCAGCCTGACCGATTTGCCGGCATTGCTGGCGCGGTGGAATTCGGTGTCGGCCTGACGAAAAAACCTGTGGGAGCGGGCTTGCTCGCGAAGGCGGTGTACCAGCCACCTCCAATATTGAATGTGATGGCCTCTTCGCGGGCAAGCCCGCTCCCACAGGGACTTCGTCCAGCTCAAAAAGCTTTGTTTCAGGCATGAAAAAGCCCGCGGCGACGGCGGGCTTTTTCAGCAAGCGGGTAGCAGGCTCAGATAGGCCGGCTGCCGTACTTGTTATCAGGCTTCTTGGGCGGATCGGCGACCACATTGGCCTCCACTTCCTGCACCTTGCCACCCTTGGCCAAAAACTCCTCCATGGCCCGCGCGAGAGCATCGCGTTCCTTGTTCTTGGCTTCGACACTCGGCAGCTCATCGACCGATACCGCTGCCTTGGCCTTGCCTTTGGCGGTCGGGACCGGCGCATCACCGCCGTCGTCTTCAGCGACGTCTTCCGCCGCTGCTTCCAGACCTTCTTCGGTTTCGTCGTCGTCGCCTACTTCGAGGTCGTCGTTTTCCAGATCATCGTCGCTCATGTTCTACCTCATGACTTGCGAAAAGCAGATTAGTTATAGCCCAGCTTTGCCCTCTGTCGAAGGCTGCAGGAAAAAATTCAACAGCCGCTGCTGACCAGCGGTTATGCCTCTTCACCGTGCACGGTGGCGAGGACTTTACGGGCACCGCCATGATCACGGTGCTCGCCCAGATAAACGCCTTGCCAGGTCCCCAACGCCAACCGGCCTGCCGAAATCGGCAAACTGAGCTGACAGCCAAGCACGCTGGCCTTGAAGTGCGCCGGGAGGTCGTCCAGGCCTTCGTCGTTATGCTCATAGCCGTCTGTTCCTTGTGGGATCAGACGATTGAAAAATCGTTCGAAGTCGCGACGTACCGCCGGATCGGCGTTCTCGTTGATGGTCAACGACGCCGAGGTATGCTGCAGCCACAAATGCAACAGACCGACCCGACACGCCTTGAGTTCAGGCAGGCCGGCGAGTAACTCGTCCGTTACCAGATGAAAGCCCCGAGGCCTCGCCCGCAAGGTAATCAGAGTCTGTTGCCACATACAGTTCTCCGCACGTTCGGGGCGCATTCTAGCGCGCTCTGGGAAAAAACAAAGACCCTAATATTCCTTCAATCCTGTAAGCCTTTGGCTGCACAAAAACACCCGACGTAAACATCGTAAAACCTGTAGGAAAAAACCTTTCAGCTCAGCCTTCAACGACAAATTCCAGACAAAAAAATGCCCGGCAAGCCGGGCAGTTTTTTTAGTGCTTGCTTACAAGTTGTAGCCGCGTTCGTTGTGAAGCGCCAGATCGATGCCGACCGCTTCTTCTTCTTCGTTGATACGCAGGCCCATGACCGCATCCAGCAACTTGAGGATGATGTATGTGGCGATCGCGGTGTAGATCACCGTGAAGCCCACGCCTTTGCACTGAATCCACACTTGTGCGGCGATGTCGGTCACGGTGCCGAAGCCACCCAGGGACGGAGCAGCGAACACACCCGTCAGGATTGCGCCGAGGATACCGCCGATACCGTGCACGCCGAAGGCGTCCAGGGAATCGTCATAGCCGAGCTTGCGCTTGAGGGTGGTGGCGCAGAAGAAGCACACCACACCAGCTGCCAGACCGATTACCAGCGCGCCCATGGGGCCAACGGTGCCGGCAGCCGGGGTGATTGCCACCAGACCGGCAACCACGCCCGAAGCGATGCCCAGTGCGCTAGGTTTGCCGTGGGTGAGCCACTCGGCAAACATCCAGCCCAGTGCAGCAGCGGCGGTAGCAATCTGAGTTACCAGCATTGCCATGCCGGCGGTGCCGTTGGCCGCAGCGGCGGAACCGGCGTTGAAACCGAACCAGCCGACCCACAGCATGGCCGCACCCATCAGGGTGTAACCGAGGTTGTGCGGCGCCATCGGCGTGGTCGGGAAGCCCTTGCGCTTGCCCAGCACCAGGCAGGCAACCAGACCAGCTACACCTGCGTTGATGTGCACCACGGTGCCGCCGGCGAAGTCGAGCACGCCCCAGTCCCACATCAGGCCACCGTTGCCGGACCAGACCATGTGCGCGATCGGCGCATACACCAGGGTGAACCAGATGCCCATGAACACCAGCATCGCGGAGAACTTCATCCGCTCGGCGAACGCACCGACGATCAGCGCCGGGGTGATGATCGCGAAGGTCATCTGGAAGGTGACGAACACCGCCTCAGGGAACAGCGCCGCAGGGCCGGTCAGGCTGGCTGGCGTGATGCCGGCGAGGAATGCCTTGCCCATGCCGCCGAAGAACGAGTTGAAGTTGACGACGCCCTGCTCCATGCCCGTGGTGTCGAACGCGATGCTGTAGCCATAAATGACCCACAGGACGCTGATCAAACCGGTAATGGCGAAGCACTGCATCATCACGGAAAGAATGTTTTTCGACCGGACCATGCCGCCGTAGAAAAGCGCGAGGCCGGGAATGGTCATGAACAGCACCAAGGCTGTCGAGGTCATCATCCAGGCAGTGTCGCCGGAGTTGAGGACTGGGGCCGCCACTTCGTCTGCCGCCAGAGCAAGGCTGGGCATTACGATGGACAACAGGGCTCCTAGCCCTGCGAATTTACGCAGAGTCATATTGTTTTCTCCTGGGGCGTTGGGTTTGTGGCGGCTTAGATTGCGTCGGTATCGGTTTCGCCGGTACGGATGCGAATCGCCTGTTCCAGATTGACCACGAAGATCTTGCCGTCCCCGATCTTGCCGGTGTTGGCAGCCTTAGTGATGGCCTCGATTACCCGGTCCAGATCCTTGTCGTCGATGGCGACGTCGATCTTCACCTTGGGCAGGAAATCGACCACGTATTCCGCGCCGCGATACAGCTCGGTGTGACCCTTCTGCCGACCAAAGCCTTTGACTTCAGTGACGGTAATGCCCTGCACGCCGATCTCGGACAGCGACTCGCGTACGTCGTCCAGCTTGAACGGCTTGATGATGGCAGTGACTAGCTTCATGAAAACTCTCTCCCGAATTGGTGGACTTGCCCCAGGAAAACAAACCCGACTCAAGTCTAAGCGCAGTGCCTGGCTTTGTAACGCATCGTCGGCCTTACCTGCCCGTTCGACGCCAGCTAACCGCTCCTGACGAAGCACTCCCCGTGTTTCGCTTGGCGCACTGCATTCGTCACAGCGACTGCATCAGTGCATGGGTCACCAGCATCTAAGCAGAAACCTTGCCATCTCCACAAAACTCATAGTTTTCAATCTTTTGCTGGCAGATGTCCGCCATATCGCAACAACACTCACCGGGTTACGCACAATAACGGTGCGACGCCGTCCGTCCGCATGCGCGAAAAGCGTGCGTGCTTCGCCTGCGCAAATGACTATAGACACTGCGTGATACACTGCCCGTCATTGTTTCCAGGACACTGCCCATGCTCGCGCCCAAAGACTTCCTCGACGCCCTCACCGGCACCGCCTCCCGCCTCTTCAGCGGCGATACGCCTCTGCCGAAAGCTGAAATCGAAAGCCAGTTCAAAATGTTGCTGCAAAGTGGCTTCAGCAAACTGGATCTGGTGAGTCGGGAAGAATTCGATAGCCAGATGGTTGTATTGGCGCGCACCCGGGCTCGGCTGGAAAGTCTTGAAGCGAAAGTGGCGGAGCTGGAAGCGAAGCTCAATCCGCCGACCGAATAAATTCTGTTGTGAAATGCAGTCCCCTTGTGGGAGCGAGCCTGCTCGCGATTGAAGGTCGGAACGACCTTGCGCTTCACCTGTAGGACCTGCCGAAGGCTGCGATCTTTTGATCTTCAGCCCCGCAACAATCCCGGCAACGTCCTACAAACATCACACCGCCGTCCGATTGCGTCGCAGATCTCCGGTTTCTAAGCTCACCCAATGCTGAATGTTCAGCACTGGGTTTGGCGACCTGGAAAAAACCCGACGCACTACGACCACATTCGAAATAGGGAGTTTTTCCCCATCTTGAGTTATGGCAGCTGTGCGTGGGAGACCTTAGGGTCTGCCGGTTTTTCGGGCGTTACCGGTTCGCCAACCCGCGCATAGCTGCCACCCTTTTCGTTTGGCGACGATCAGAGGCAGTTGCTCTTCACTCGACCCCGAGAACTGCACGATGGAAGAAAACTACCTAATCCCCCACATCTTCACCCGCCACAAACTCCACCTCCACGCTCTCCTAATACAAAACCAACCCTGGTTCAGCGCCCGCGACCTAGGCCGATTGCTACGCATCTACCTCAACGACCGTCAACTCCGAAAACTCGATCCCGACCAATACCAAACAGCCAAAACCCTCATCCACGGTCACATCGAAAACATCCTGCTGATCAGCGAATCCGGCGTTTACGCATTACTGGTCTACCACTACTGCCCCGAATACAGAGCCCTGCGTGAATGGCTCACCCACGAAGTTGTTCCCGCCCTGCGAGATGCCCAATACCCCACCACAACCGAACGCCCGCAACTGAGCCTGCTCAACTGGCCGGAAATGTCGTTGAGCCTGCTGCACTGGAACAACCAGCCGTGGATTCGGTTGCAGGATGTGCCGCAGATGATGACAGAGCAGGATCAGGCAAGACGCCCGGTAAAACCGTGGTGGAAGCGGGCTTCACTCATCTTGCAGTCGCTTTGAATATTTAACGTTCAACCACGCTCGATCTGGACTGAGCGCAACTCGTAGGTCGATTGCAGATTCAGCCAGAACTCGGGCGTGGTGTTCAGGTTGATGGATAGCTTTTGCGCCAGACCAACACTGACACCGCTCCGCTGATTCACAACATCGCTTATTTCCGCCTCCGGCTCGTTCACCGAGCGAGCCAGAGCATCGGTTGTAACGCCCAGTGACTTCAAAAACTCCTCGCTGAGAATTTCGCCAGGATGAATCGGGCGCATTCCATTCCTGTCCATTCACGCCTCCTAAGGCTGCATTCAGCGAGATCATAAGCAGCAACCTTCATCCGGCAAGGCCATCCACGCTCTTTCACCGATGTCCTTCATCTTTCTCGGCAAGGTCCTACAAAAAGCGGCGCTCCGGCCTGATTTATCAGTCCTCACCCTTTTCTTTACGCTTTTCGCCTTGTTACTCGATAGACGCTAGCAATGAGAAGAAAAGGAAAAGGCACCGAACTTCGAAACCAGACTTACAAATCAGATGCACGAAAGCTCGCATATAAAATGTTCGTCAAGGACTGTAAATCTCGGGCCAGGAAACTCAACACCGAGGCGGTTAGGTTCGACCCAATAACTCCAGCTGCGATTACTGCCTGCCTCCCGTGGTTGGAAGCTGCACTCTTCCCATGGGAAAGCGTGTCGAACTGGAAGTGCAAAGATGCCAAGGGATTGGATTTGGCCATCTGGTACGAACAGAAACTATGTGGTCTGTGTTATGCCACTCCGCGTAAAAGCGCTATTTGCATAAAAATAATTCTTTTGCAGGGTCACCCAGACAGGTCTCATCCTCTTCGTGGTTTGATCGCCCCGATGGCACTGCTGGCTACAGATACCTATGCACGAATGCTAGGGTGCAAAGAAATAGAGATTCAGGATCCTGGCCCAAATGTCGTCCCCTACTACCAGAACCTCGGATTCAGCTTCGACCAGAACAATCGACTTGTCATTTACCTGGACGATTAATAGTATCGATCTCACTCCCAGGCACAGGAGGTGTCCATGATTCAAAGAAAGCGAAAAGCCAAGCTTTTACTCATCATTCAATATCATGCTGAAGCACTTCGGCTAGGCGGCAAGATTTCAGCCAATCAACAACGATTTCTTGATGTCGCTGCGGCTCACGGCAAAGACCTTGAACCTCCGGGCTTACTTGCCGGTAAAAGAGCCTGAAACTGTCTACCAAAGAACCGCCCGAATGGCGGTTTTTTCTGCCCGCCCGTCCGGCGATGGCTCGCAACATCCTGCGAAAATTCACCTTCCCAGACACCACGCGAAATGCTCATCTCCTGACTACCCTTGAAAAACCGCAGGAAGCGGCTCCCCGTAATTTCAAGGAACGACCATGTCCCTCTCCATCGTCCACAGCCGTGCCCAGGTCGGCGTGGAGGCGCCAGCCGTTACTGTTGAAGTCCATCTGGCCAACGGTTTGCCGTCTCTGACCATGGTCGGCCTGCCCGAGGCGGCGGTGAAAGAAAGCAAGGATCGGGTGCGCAGTGCGATCATCAATTCGGGACTGCAATTTCCGGCGCGACGGATCACGCTGAATCTGGCGCCGGCGGATTTACCCAAGGATGGCGGGCGGTTCGATCTGGCGATTGCCCTGGGGATTCTCTCGGCCAGCGTGCAGGTGCCGACGCTGACACTGGATGACGTGGAGTGCCTGGGGGAGCTGGCGCTTTCCGGTGCAGTGCGGCCCGTCCGTGGGGTGCTGCCGGCGGCATTGGCGGCGCGCAAGGCCGGGCGCTGGTTGATGGTGCCGCAGGCGAATGCCGAAGAGGCTTGTCTGGCATCGGGGTTGAAGGTCATCGCAGTGGACCATCTGCTGCAGGCAGTGGCGCATTTCAATGGGCACACACCCATCGAACCTTACGTTTCCAACGGGTTGCTCTACGCCAGCAAACCCTATCCTGATTTGAATGAAGTTCAGGGGCAAATGGCGGCCAAACGCGCGCTGCTGATTGCGGCAGCGGGTGCGCATAACCTGCTGTTCAGCGGGCCACCGGGCACAGGCAAGACGCTATTGGCGAGCCGATTGCCAGGGCTGCTGCCACCCCTGGCCGAGAGCGAAGCACTGGAAGTCGCAGCGATTCAATCCGTCGCCAGTTGTGTGCCACTGAGCCATTGGCCACAGCGCCCCTTCCGACAACCACACCATTCCGCCTCAGGACCGGCACTGGTGGGCGGTGGCTCGAAACCACAACCGGGCGAAATCACCCTCGCTCACCATGGCGTGCTGTTCCTCGATGAACTCCCGGAATTTGATCGCAAGGTATTGGAGGTGTTGAGAGAGCCACTGGAATCCGGCCACATCGTGATTTCCCGCGCCAAGGACCGCGTACGCTTCCCGGCGCGCTTTCAACTGGTCGCCGCGATGAATCCCTGCCCCTGTGGATATCTTGGCGAACCGAGTGGCCGTTGTTCCTGTACGCCGGACATGGTTCAGCGCTATCGCAACAAACTGTCGGGACCACTGCTGGATCGTATTGATCTGCACCTGACGGTTGCTCGCGAAGCCACGGCATTGAATCCTGCGTTAAAACCCGGCGACGACACTGCCACCGCCGCCGAGTTGGTTGCCGATGCACGAGAACGGCAACAAAAGCGCCAAGGCTGTGCCAATGCCTTTCTCGACTTGCCGGGCCTGCGCAGACACTGCAAGTTATCCACAACAGACGAAACCTGGCTGGAGACGGCGTGTGAACGACTGACCTTGTCACTGCGAGCGGCCCATCGACTGCTCAAAGTAGCGCGCACTCTTGCGGACCTTGAACAAGTCGATGAGATCAGACGCGAGCACTTGGCCGAAGCGCTGCAATATCGGCCAACAAGCCAGTAGCTCAAATTTGTAAGTGTTTTTTTGAGAAAACGTCATTTCCAAGTGTTTTTTTCGACCAATAAGCGGTTTTCGGAAAGATGGCGAAAATCAACCCTTGGTAAGGTCAACCAACGGCGTCTGCCGCACCTCAGTCTCCCGCCCACCTTGAATCTCGCTCACCTGCTTCAACGCCTTATCCACAGCGGTCTTATCCGCCAGCAAGCCGTAGCTGATGCGGAACTGCTTCTGCTCCTTCGGCCCAATCATTGGCACCAGGTTCAGTGGCCGCTGATACCGGCGGTTGTAGGAAAAACTCGTGCCTGGCTCCAGCCCCGTGACATAGCCCTGCCCTTGGGTATCGGTGTTTTTCCACAGGGAGAACACGGGCAGTGTTTGAGTGTTGAAACCGACCGAGACGCCCAGGCTGCCGGCCTTGTTATGCAGGACGGTCAATGTATCGCCCTTGGCATCGGCGTACGGCACTACGTTGTAAACCGTTTCGTCGTAGTCCTTGGTCGGTGCGCGGTAGGTTTGCCAGTCCGGCAAATCGCTTTTGGCTTTATCGTTGAACGGCGACACCTGTTTCACCGGCGCGGCGAATCGGGCGCCCTGCTCCAGGAATGGGGTGCTGAAGTTGCTGTGATACAACGCCTGGTATTCCTTCGGATAGTCGCCGTTGTTGGTCAGGGTGTCGTTGAGGGCGAACGCTACGCTGCCGGGCTCGGTGACCAGTTCGGTCGCGACCGAGAAGTCGACTTTCTTGAAAGCCTGCTCTTTCAGCTCGCCGCGCAGGCTGATGGCGTACGGCGGTTTTTCATCGATGTGCAGGGTGACTTTGTTGGCCGGGATATTGGCAGCGCGACCGTGCAGAGTCAGCAGTTCGCCGTTGTCGATGCCGGGGTGGCCGACCCATTCGTAGCCGCAGCGGGTGACCAGTTCATTGAAGCCTTCCAGCCAGCCCAGGCCACCACGGCCGTTGAGCTCGATGAAGGACGGATTGACCACTTCCTTGACTGGCGAATCCCAACCCATGCGCACGTTACCGACCGAGGCCTGCAGGACGTTCATGCCGCGAGTTGGAACTACCGAAAGTTTCATCGTGCCGTTATCGATGTCGACGATGCTGACGCCTTCCTGCCGACCGCCGTGCAAGGTGCGCAGGGTCACGCTGAAAGGTTTGTCGATTTTTACGCCGAGTTGCTGGCTGGTGATTTGCCAGTTCTGGGCGGCTTTGTCGGTGTCGAGCAGGACGTAATCCCAGGCTAGGGCTTGGGAGGCAGCGGACAGTGCGCTGAGGGCAACGAAGAGTTTGAGTGGGGTCATGGCAATAGCCTTTCTTGGAGTTGTGCCATTTTTATAGACTTGATGAAACGTTTCAGCAAGCATAAAAGTCGAGAAATGCCAAGAAAGACAATTGATCCGTAGATGGGGGGGACAAACGGAAATTGAGTCGATGCCATCGATTCAGCCCAGGCGTTCGACATCCGGTAACTCCATGGCCCGGACCTCGCCTTGCAGGAAATCGCTGAGGCGACGCAAACGCTCACCGCCGGGCCGGGTTTTCGGCCATACCAGGTAATAACACTCGCCACTGGCGACGGCGGTCGGCCACGGCAAACTCAGGCGTCCCTGGGCCACATCCTCCGCCACCATCAACAGATCGCCCATCGACACGCCATAACCCCGCGCGGCGGCGATCATGCCCAGTTCCAGGGTATCGAACACCTGTCCGCCCTTGAGTGACACCTGATCGGCCAGCCCCATGCGCTCCAGCCAGTTGCGCCAGTCGCGGCGGTCCGGCGTCGGGTGCAGCAACTCGGTGTTGGCCAGGCGCTCGACATCCCAAGGCTGGTCGCCCCGCAGGTTGGGCGCGCCGACCGGGATCAATTCCTCGGGGAACAGGTAACTCGCCTCCCAGTCCGGGGGGAAATGTCCATTGCCCAGCAACACCGCACAGTCAAACGGCTCGTCGTTGAAGTCCACCGAATCGATGTCCATCCACGCACTGGTCAATTGCACTTCGTTGCCCGGCTGCAGATGACGGAAGCGACTGAGGCGCGCCAGCAACCAGCGCATGGTCAGGGTCGACGGAGCTTTCATACGCAGGATGTCGTCTTCGGCGCGCAAGGTATTGCAGGCGCGCTCCAGGGCAGTGAAGCCTTCGCGAATGCCCGGCAACAGCAAACGGGCCGACTCGGTCAGTTGCAGGTTACGGCCACTGCGGTGAAACAAGCGGCAGGCAAAATGCTCTTCGAGCGTACGAATATGTCGGCTGACCGCACTTTGGGTAATCGACAGTTCTTCGGCTGCGCGGGTAAACGAGCTGTGCCGCGCCGCCGCTTCGAATGCGCGCAGGGCATACAAGGGAGGAAGACGACGGGACATTGGGAAAGCTCCTACTGCGGGTTTCGCCCACACTAGCAGAAACTCTCCAGCATGAGTTTGAATCATGCCATCCATCCTTTTTATCCCTTTGTGAAAACCGCGCAGAGCGCCGAGAATCGGTGCTTTCCTGTTCCTTTTGATAATCGAGCGTGATGACCATGCAGCATCCAGCACGAACTGAACTCTGGGCCATCCTGCGGCTGGCGGGGCCGCTGATTGCCTCGCAGTTGGCGCACATGCTGATGGTCCTCACCGACACCCTGATGATGGCGCGCCTGAGTCCCGAGGCGTTGGCCGGTGGCGGGCTCGGTGCGGCGACCTATTCGTTCGTGTCGATTTTCTGCATCGGCGTGATCGCAGCGGTCGGCACTCTGGTGGCGATCCGTCAGGGTGCCGGCGATATCGTCGGAGCTACCCGGCTGACCCAGGCCGGGTTGTGGCTGGCATGGCTGATGGCGCTGGTCGCCGGTTTGCTGCTGTGGAACCTCAAACCGGTGCTGCTGCTGTTCGGCCAGACCGAAAGCAACGTCCACGCAGCCGGGCAGTTTTTGATCTTCCTGCCGTTCGCCCTGCCCGGCTACCTGAGCTTCATGGCCCTGCGCGGGTTCACCAGCGCCATTGGCCGTGCGACGCCAGTGATGGTCATCAGCGTTGGCGGTACGGTTGCCAACTTCCTGCTCAACTATGCGCTGATTACCGGGATGTTCGGCCTGCCGAAACTGGGGCTGACGGGCATCGGGCTGGTCACGGCGATTGTCGCCAACCTGATGGCACTTGCGCTGGCGTGGCACATTCGTCGGCATCCGGCTTATGAGGCCTATCCGCTGCGCCAGGGCCTGTCGCGGCTGAACCGCCGGTACCTGAAGGAACTGTGGCGCCTGGGACTGCCGATTGGCGGTACCTACGCGGTGGAAGTCGGGCTGTTTGCCTTCGCCGCGCTGTGCATGGGCACCATGGGCAGTACGCAACTGGGCGCACACCAGATCGCCCTGCAAATCGTTTCGGTGGCGTTCATGGTTCCGGCGGGTATTTCCTACGCGATCACCATGCGCATCGGCCAGCACTACGGCGCCGGGCAATTGCTGGATGCACGGCTGGCCGGGCGGGTCGGTATTGCGTTCGGGGCGGCGGCGATGCTGTGTTTCGCCATGGTCTTCTGGCTATTGCCAAACCAGTTGGTCGGCCTGTTTCTCGACCACAACGACCCGGCGTTTCGCGATGTCATCAACCTTGCCGTGAGCCTGCTGGCGGTGGCTGCATGGTTCGAGCTGTTCGACGGCGTGCAAACCATTGCCATGGGCTGCATTCGCGGACTCAAGGATGCCAAGACCACTTTCCTCGTCGGCCTGGGTTGCTATTGGCTGATTGGCGCACCGGCGGCGTGGTGGATGGCGTTCCACCTGGACTGGGGGCCAACGGGTGTCTGGTGGGGTCTGGCGCTGGGGCTGGCGTGTGCGGCGGTGAGCCTGACCCTGGGGTTTGAGTGGAAGATGAAGCGGATGATCAAGCGCGAGCCGGTGGCGCGGGACGGTTTCACTGTCGCTCAGCCCGACTGAAATCCCCTGTGGGAGCGAGCTTGCTCGCGATAGCGGAGTATCAGTCGACATCAATGCTGACTGAACTGGCCTCATCGCGAGCAAGCTCGCTCCCACAGGTTTTGGATCAACTGAAAAGTCGCGATCAGCTCACGACTTCCAACATCGGCTGCTGACTGGAGCCAAACGTCAGATACTCCACCAGCTCGGCCAGCGGCAATGGCATGCTGATCAAATATCCCTGCACCTGATCGCATTCAAACCCACGCAGCAGATCCAGTTGCTCCGGCGTTTCCACGCCTTCTGCGACCACCTCAAGGTTGAGGTTGTGCGCCAGGTTGATCATCGCGTGGACCAGTTTGCGGTTTTCCTCACGCTGTTCCATGCCGCCGACAAAGCTCTTGTCGATCTTCAGCAAGGTGATCGGCAGGCTGTTGAGGTGCACGAACGACGAGAACCCGGTGCCGAAGTCGTCGAGGGAGAAGCGCACACCGAGGCGCCCGAGGGCGTCCATGGTCTGCTTGACCAGGTCGCTGCGGCGCATCACGGCGGTTTCGGTCAGCTCGAATTCCAGCCACTGCGCCTCGACACCGCGCTCGGCAATCAGGCGACTCAGGGTCGACAGCAACTGGCTGTCCTGGAACTGCCGGAACGACAGGTTGATCGCCATGTGCAACGGCGGCAAACCCAGTTCAAGCAGCGCCTGCATGTCGCGCAAGGCCCGGGAAATCACCCAATAGCCCAGCGGCACGATCAGGCCGCTTTGCTCAGCCAGCGGTACGAATTCGCTCGGCGGCAGCAAGCCGCGCTCGGCATGCCGCCAGCGCACCAACGCTTCGAGGCCGACGATCTGCCCGTCTTCGAGGTTCAGGCGTGGCTGGTAGTGCAATTCCAGTTCATCGCGACGCAGTGCCCGGCGCAGCTCGGTTTCGAGGTCGGCGATGCTGCGGGCATTGCGATTGATGCGTTCGTTGAAAATGTGAAAGGTGCAGCCCTGGGTGCTTTTGGCTTGCTGCATGGCGATGTGCGCATGCCACATCAGCGGATCCGCATCGGTCTGGGCCCGGGCGTAGGCGATACCCAGGCTGGAACCGATCAGCAGGCTTTCGCCATCGACCCAATAAGGTTCGGCCAGCGCTTCGCTGATGCGCTCGGCCATCCACTCGGCACGCTGGGGAGCGCGACGGGTGTCGATCAGCAGAGCGAATTCATCACTGCCCAGGCGCGCCAGTTGATCGCCGACCTCAAGCTGGCACTTGAGCCGCGCCACCACTTGCAAGATCAGGCGGTCACCGGCCTGATGGCCGAGGGCATCGTTGGCGTAACGGAAATTGTCGAGGTCGAGATGGCCGAGGGCCAGGCCACGACCGTCGTTTTCCGCCAGCCGCGCCGTCAGCAGGGTCTGGAAACCCTGGCGGTTGGCGATACCGGTGAGCGGATCTTGCTCGGCCAGGCGTTGCAGAGTGTTTTCCAGGACGCCCCGCTCGCGCACATGGCGCAGGCAGCGGCGCAACATGCCGGAATCGAGCAGGTCGCGCACCAGCCAGTCACTCACACCGTCGGGCGGGGTCAGCGGCTCATGGTCGAGCAGCAACACCGTCGGCAGGCTGCAACGGCCCGGCGCCGGTTGAAGTTGCGGGATGGTCAATAACACCGCGCTGCGGTTGTCATCGAACAGGCTGCTGACCGACTCCCAACTCGGCGCGCTGATGAGAACGGCCGAGCTCCCCATAGGAACCAGACACTCGCGCAACAACGCTGCCCACGCTGGCTCTTCAGCCAGTAGCAGCAAACGCAAGGGTTCGACAGGCGTAGACAAGCTAGCTCCCTAGACTCTGCAAAGATGTAGGCGACGGGCATTATGCCGTTCCGATGATCAATGACAATGACATCAGTTGGCAAAACGAGCCCTTTGTATCCGGAATTACGAACATTAGCCGCAAATTCGTTGCGCATCCTGCGTGAAAATAACAAAACCGGCGATTACAGATAGCGTGGTACGTCACAAGTCGGACAGAGCAGCACAATTCGCTGAGCCTGTTAAAATGCCGGCCCATTTTGTGACTGACTCCTGAATTTACCTATGTCCCGACTCAATCCCCGGCAGCAAGAAGCCGTGAGCTACGTCGGCGGCCCTCTTTTGGTGCTCGCCGGTGCAGGCTCCGGCAAGACCAGCGTGATCACGCGCAAAATCGCGCACCTGATCCAGAACTGCGGCATTCGCGCCCAGTACATCGTCGCCATGACCTTTACCAACAAGGCCGCCCGCGAAATGAAGGAACGGGTCGGCACGCTGCTTCGTGCCGGTGAAGGTCGCGGGCTGACGGTCTGCACGTTCCACAACCTGGGCCTGAACATCATCCGCAAGGAGCACGTGCGGCTGGGCTACAAGCCGGGCTTCTCGATCTTCGACGAGACCGACGTCAAGGCCCTGATGACCGACATCATGCAGAAGGAATACTCGGGCGACGACGGCGTCGACGAGATCAAGAACATGATCGGCGCCTGGAAAAACGACCTGATCCTGCCGGCCCAGGCCCTGGAAAACGCGCGCAACCCCAAGGAACAGACCGCCGCCATCGTCTACACCCACTACCAGCGCACGCTCAAGGCGTTCAACGCGGTGGACTTCGACGACCTGATCCTGCTGCCGGTGAAGCTGTTCGAAGAGCACGCCGACATCCTGGATAAGTGGCAGAACAAGGTGCGCTACCTGCTGGTCGACGAATACCAGGACACCAACGCCAGCCAATACCTGCTGGTGAAAATGCTCATTGGCAAGCGCAACCAGTTCACCGTGGTAGGCGACGACGACCAGTCGATCTACGCCTGGCGCGGCGCTCGCCCGGAAAACCTGATGCTGCTCAAGGACGACTACCCGTCCTTGAAGGTGGTAATGCTGGAGCAGAACTACCGCTCCACCAGCCGCATCCTGCGTTGCGCCAACGTGCTGATCTCGAACAACCCCCACGAATTCGAAAAGCAACTGTGGAGTGAAATGGGCCACGGCGACGAGATCCGCGTGATCCGTTGCCGCAACGAGGATGCCGAGGCCGAGCGCGTGGCCATGGAAATCCTCAGCCTGCACTTGCGCACCGACCGCCCGTACAGCGATTTCGCGATCCTGTATCGCGGCAACTACCAGGCCAAGCTGATCGAACTGAAGTTGCAGCATCACCAGGTGCCGTATCGCCTGTCCGGCGGCAACAGCTTTTTCGGGCGTCAGGAAGTAAAAGACCTGATGGCCTACTTCCGCCTGATCGTGAACCCGGACGACGACAACGCGTTCCTGCGGGTAATCAACGTGCCGCGCCGCGAGATCGGCTCGACCACGCTGGAGAAGCTGGGCAACTATGCGACCGAGCGCAAGATCTCGATGTACGCCGCCACCGACGAGTTGGGTTTGGGCGAGCATCTGGACTCACGCTTCACCGATCGCCTGTCGCGCTTCAAGCGTTTCATGGACAGGGTGCGCGAGCAGTGCGCCGGCGAAGACCCGATCTCGGCCCTGCGCAGCATGGTCATGGACATCGACTACGAGAACTGGCTGCGCACCAACAGCTCCAGCGACAAGGCCGCCGATTACCGCATGGGTAACGTCTGGTTCCTGATCGAGGCGCTGAAAAACACCCTGGAAAAAGACGAAGAAGGCGAGATGACCGTCGAGGACGCCATCGGCAAACTCGTCCTGCGCGACATGCTTGAGCGCCAGCAGGAAGAAGAAGATGGCGCCGAAGGCGTGCAGATGATGACCTTGCATGCGTCCAAGGGCCTGGAATTCCCCTACGTGTTCATCATGGGCATGGAGGAGGAAATCCTCCCGCACCGTTCCAGCATCGAAGCCGACACCATCGAAGAAGAGCGTCGCCTGGCCTACGTGGGCATTACCCGCGCGCGCCAGACCCTGGCCTTCACCTTCGCCGCCAAGCGCAAGCAGTACGGCGAGATCATCGACTGCGCGCCGAGCCGCTTCCTCGATGAGTTGCCGCCGGACGATCTGGCCTGGGAAGGCAACGACGACACACCGACCGAAGTCAAGGCCGTGCGAGGCAACAACGCATTGGCGGATATACGCGCGATGTTAAAGCGCTAGAATTGACCACTTTTTTAAAACCTTAGGGCGCACAAGGCGCCAACAGAGGACAGCTTCATGGAAGCCCTGCACAAGAAAATTCGCGAAGAAGGCATCGTGCTTTCCGACCAGGTCCTGAAAGTCGACGCCTTTCTGAACCACCAGATCGACCCGGCCCTGATGAAGCTGATCGGCGACGAATTCGCCACGCTGTTCAAGGATTCGGGCATCACCAAAATCGTCACCATCGAAGCTTCGGGCATCGCCCCGGCGATCATGACGGGCCTGAACCTGGGTGTGCCGGTGATTTTCGCCCGCAAGCACCAGTCCCTGACCCTGACCGAAAACCTGCTGTCGGCGACCGTGTACTCGTTCACCAAGCAGACCGAAAGCACCGTGGCCATCTCCCCGCGCCACCTGACCAGCAGCGACCGCGTGCTGATCATCGATGACTTCCTGGCCAACGGTAAGGCGTCCCAGGCACTGATTTCGATCATCAAGCAGGCCGGCGCCACCGTGGCGGGCCTGGGTATCGTGATCGAGAAGTCGTTCCAGGGTGGGCGTGCGGAGCTGGATTCGCAGGGTTATCGCGTAGAGTCGCTAGCCCGCGTGAAATCGCTGAAAGATGGCGTCGTAACCTTCATCGAGTAAGCCGCCACACCGCAATCCACCCTGTGGGAGCGGGCTTGCTCGCGAAAGCGGTGTGTCAGTCGACTTGTTTGTGACTGATACACCGCATTCGCGAGCAAGCCCGCTCCCACATTTGATTTATGTTGGCTGTTATTGCGCAGTGGCCTTGAGGCCTGTGAGCAGCAACCGCTGATACAAGTCCTCCTTCATCCCCTCCGGGTTGGCCAGTTGCATGCGCTGCAGATGCTCCTGGAACAACGCAGGCTCCGGCGCATCCAGCGCAGCCTTGCCCAGCTCCAGCACCTCGCTCAGCTTGAACTTGCTCTTGAGCCAGTTCAGTGCCCGCAACAGATCACGCTCGACCTCGGTGAAATCACAGCCCAGCGGATACTCCGGAAACAGCTGCGGATGCCGTGCCTGAATCGCCTGCAAACGCTGCGGACTGTTATCGGTAAAGCGCGGATCGAGACAGAAGTCCTTGGGCAGTTTGCCGACTTTCTGCGCCTGCTCGATCAATTCCGACTGAAAACGCGAGTCGCTGATATTGAGCAAGGCCTCGATCACTGCCGCATCGGTTTTGCCGCGAAGATCGGCGATGCCGTATTCGGTGACCACGATGTCCCGCAAGTGCCGGGGAATCGTGCAGTGACCATACTCCCAGACGATGTTCGAGCTGACGTCGCCGCCGGACTCGCGCCAGCTGCGCAACAGCAACACCGAGCGCGCGCCTTGCAACGCATGGCCCTGAACCACGAAGTTGTACTGCCCACCTACGCCACTGAGCACACGTCCGTCTTCGAGCTGATCCGCCACTGCGGCACCGAGCAAGGTCACGGTGAACGCGGTGTTGATGAACCGCGCATCCAGGCGCTGCAAGCGCTTGAGTTCTTCCTGGCCGTAGAGCTCGTTGATGTAGCTGATGCGGGTCATGTTGAATGCAAGCCGCTTGTTTGGTGGCAATTCGCGCAAGCGTTCGTAGTAGCTGCGCGGGCCGAGAAAGAAACCGCCGTGCACCGAGATGCCATCGGTTCGCGCAGTCTCGTCGAGGGTGCCGGCATTCGCCTGCTGTTGGGTCGCCACGTCCGGATAAACCTTGCGCCGCACGATCCCGGCATCGGCCAGCACCAGCAAGCCATTGACGAACATTTCACTGCAGCCATACAGGCCATTGGCGAAGGCTTCGATGCCGCCTTCGCGCTCGATCAGTTGCTTCCAGTGGCTGAGGTTTACGTCTGCCAGCAAAGCCCTGTATCCGTCGTTGTCGGCTTGCCGCGCCAGCAGCGCCGCCGTCAGCGCATCGCCCATGGAACCGATGCCGATCTGCAAGGTGCCGCCGTCACGCACCAGGGTGCTGGCGTGCAGGCCGATGAAATGGTCCTGACACCCCACCGGCATGTTCGGCGTGGAAAACAGCGTGGTGTTGTCCTTCTCATCGATCAACAGGTCAAAGGTGTCGATGCCAAGTTCCGCATCGCCGGGCATGTAAGGCAGATCGTTGTGCACCTGGCCGACCATCAGGATGGTTTCTCCGGCGGCGCGGCGCCTGGCAATCAACGGCAACAGGTCGAGGGTGATGTCCGGGTTGCAGCTCAGGCTCACGCGGTCGGGATGTTCGGCATGGCTGGCCACCAGCTGCGCCACCAGATTCAATCCGGCGGCATTGATGTCCCGCGCCGCATGGCTGTAATTGCTGCTGACGTAATCCTGTTGCGCCGTGGCACTGTTGAGCAGGCTGCCGGGCTGCATGAAGAACTGCTGGATGTGGATGTTGCCCGGTAGAACGTCGCGGCGCAGGTCGGCGAGAAATTCCAGCTCCGGATAGTCGCCGAAGACCCGTTCGATAAAGGGTTCGAGAAATCGCTTTTGCAGACCATCGCCCAAGGGCGGGCGCCCCAGACACAACGCGGTGTAGATCGTCAGCCGTCGCTCGGGCGACTGTGCGATTCGCCGATACAGCGCGTTGACGAAGTGATTGGGTTTGCCCAACCCCAGAGGCAGGCCCATGTGGATATGCGCCGGTAACCGTGCCAAGACGTCATCGACTGCCTGTTCGATAGAGCAGAGCTGAACCATTCGATCCTCCCTTGCATTCCATGGTATGGGGTTGGACCGAGCTTGCCGGGTCTTTGCTGCAATGAACAGCCCTGTGGGAGCGAGCTTGCTCGCTCCCACAGGGGTTTACGGCGTCTGCTGAATCACAGGTACAAAAAAGCCGCTTGAAAGCGGCTTTTTTGCGAAAGAGGCGGGCTGGTTACAGACCGGACATCTCTTTGATGGCGCCCTTGAGCTCGTCGTCGGAGCAGTCGGCGCAGGTGCCTTTAGGCGGCATCGCGTTGACGCCGGTAATGGCTTTGGCCAGGATGCCGTCGAGGCCGCCCTGGTGATCGGCGCGTTCTTTCCAGGCCGCTTTGTCGCCGATTTTCGGCGCGCCCAGCAGGCCGGTGCCGTGGCAAGCGTTGCAATGCTTGGCAATAACATCTTTAGGCGCCTTGGCACCGCCACCGCCGCCGGCCGAAGCTGCCACTTCCATGCCCTTGCACTCTTTACCCTGAACACAAACCTGGCCAACTGGCTCAAGGCGTTTGGCAATTTCGTCGTTGGTCGCAGCCTGAGCGCTGACACTGACAGCCCATAGGGCCAATACGGTTGCTGGTGCAGCCAGCATTTTCATAATTAGGTTCACGCGTTCACCCTCAATGGTGGCTAGTCACGCCTACGGCCACGGTTCGCAGGCGGGCGCAAGTATAGCGGTAAGCCCGTCGCACTGAAACAACCCCAAAGTCGGAGGGGTCTTAGGCCGCGACGGAAAAACAGCCCGGGCGCCTCTACGATGCTGGCAGGACGCCTCTTTTCTTAGAAATTCGCCGGTGTGGCTGCGCTGATTAGTCGCGCCGGCACATCGAACGGATTACGGAAACGGTGTGGCTTGGTACTTTCAAAGTAGTAGCTATCGCCGGCTTCGAGGACAAAAGTTTCGAGACCGACCACCAGTTCCAGTTTTCCTTCGACCAGGATGCCGGTTTCCTCGCCCTCATGGGTGAGCATCTCGTCACCGGTGTCGGCGCCTGGCGGATAGATTTCATTGAGGAATGCGATAGCCCGGCTCGGGTGCGCCCGACCGACCAGTTTCATGGTCACGGCGCCATCGGAAATATCGATCAGCTCGTTGGCCTTGTAGACGATCTGGGTCGGTTTTTCCTGCAGGATTTCTTCGGAAAAGAACTCGACCATGGACATGGGAATCCCGCCCAACACCTTGCGCAGCGAACTGATCGAAGGGCTCACGCTGTTCTTTTCGATCATCGAAATCGTGCTGTTGGTGACCCCCGCCCGTTTGGCGAGCTCACGCTGGGAAAGGCCTTTGAGCCTACGGATGGATTGCAGTCGTTCACCGACGTCCAAAGCTTGCGCCTCCAGGATTCAGGATTGTTGGAATAGTGAGCGTTATCATGGCGACAGCGTTCAGTATTTACAACACCTTGACCTGAATCCTGCTCAGCGAGGCGACTTCCGGTCTGGAGCCCTGCTCACTAAGCCCCGGAATAGAGCAGTGGCACTCGGCGCAGGTTGCAGAAAATCTGGTAAGGAATCGTGCCGGCAGCCATGGCCACATCACTGGCGAGGATGTTTTTGCCCCACAATTCGACGGTCGAACCGAGGCCGGCCTGCGGCACATCGGTCAGATCGATACAGAGCATGTCCATCGACACCCGGCCGATCAACTGGCTGCGCTGCCCTGCAACCAGCACTGGCGTGCCGGTCGGTGCCAGACGCGGGTAGCCGTCGGCGTAACCCATGGCCACGACGCCAATGCGCATCGGTTTGGGGGTGATGAATTTGGCGCCGTAACCGATGGGCTCGCCAGCCGGCAATTCGCGCACACTGATCACTTTCGACTCCAGGGTCATGACCGGTTGCAGCCGCGATGCCACTTCGTTGGCTTCTTCGAAGGGCGTGGCGCCATAGAGCATGATGCCCGGGCGCACCCAATCGCTCGGAATCTGCGGCCAACCGAGCACCGCCGGCGAGTTGCGCAGGCTGACCTCGGCGGACAAGCCCTTGCGCGCCGCTTCAAATACCGCCACCTGATCGGCGCTGGCCTGCTCGTGCAGTTCGTCGGCACGCGCAAAGTGGCTCATCAGCACCACTTTCGCGACTTTGCCGCTGGCTAGCAGCCGTTGATAGGCCGCCTGATAATCCGCCGGGTGCAGCCCCACGCGGTGCATGCCCGAATCGAGCTTCAGCCACACGGTGATCGGCTTGCTCAACGCCGCTTTCTCGATGGCTTCGAGTTGCCACAGTGAATGCACCACGCACCAGAAATCATGCTCGACGATCAGCGCCAGCTCATCGGCTTCGAAAAAACCTTCCAGCAGCAGGATCGGCGCACGAATGCCCGCCGCCCGCAGCTCCAACGCCTCTTCGATACACGCCACGGCAAACCCGTCCGCCTCGGCTTCCAGCGCCTGGGCGCAACGCACCGCGCCATGGCCATAGGCATCGGCCTTGATCACCGCGAGGGCTTTGGCCCCCGTGAGCTCACGGGCGATTCGGTAGTTGTTGCGCAGGGCTTGAAGGTCGATCAGGGCACGGGCAGGACGCATGGCGGCAGACTTCTGGTCGGGTTATCGGGAAGAAAAACCGGTGCTGGCTGACGGCGTGAACCGCCAACAGCACCGGGAGAGGGATCTGTCTGAAAGCTTATGGTAGAGCGGCTACAACCGACAGCTCGACCAGGATTTCCGGTTCGCACAGTTTCGATTCGACTGTGGCGCGGGTCGGAGCGACGCCTTTTGGCAGCCACTGGTCCCACACTTCGTTCATGCCTTCGAAATGCGCGTCGATGTCTTTCAGGTAAATCGTCACCGACAACAGATTGTGCTTGTCGGTGCCGGCCAGATCGAGCAACCGCTCGATGTTGGCGAGGGTTTCACGGGTCTGCTGTTCAATCCCGGCGTTCATGTCATCGCCGACCTGTCCGGCAAGGTAAACCGTGCCGTTATGGGTGACGATCTGACTCATGCGCTCATTGGTGAGCTGGCGCTGGACTGACATGCTTTGCAGGCTCCTGGGTTTTGCTGCCATAACGGGAAATATCGAGGCCTTCGGCGCTGATCTGCGGCTTTTTCTTCGCCATCAGGTCTGCCAGCAAGCGACCGGAGCCGCAGGCCATGGTCCAGCCGAGCGTGCCGTGACCGGTGTTCAGGAACAGGTTCTTGAACGGGGTGGCGCCAACGATCGGCGTGCCATCCGGCGTAGTCGGACGCAGACCGGTCCAGAAATCGGCCTGGGCCAGATCGCCGCCCTGAGGATAAAGGTCGTTGACGATCATCTCCAGGGTTTCCCGGCGACGCGGGTTCAGCGACAGGTCAAAACCGGCGATTTCAGCCATGCCGCCAACGCGGATGCGGTTGTCGAAACGGGTGATCGCGACCTTGTAGGTCTCGTCGAGAATGGTCGAAGTCGGAGCCATCGCCGAGTTGGTGATCGGCACGGTCAGGGAGTAGCCCTTGAGCGGGTACACCGGCGCCTTGATCCCCAGCGGCTTGAGCAGTTGCGGCGAGTAGCTGCCGAGGGCCAGCACGTAGCGGTCGGCGGTTTCCAGCTTGCCGTCGATCCATACGCCGTTGATGCGGTCACCGGCAAAGTCGAGTCGCTGAATGTCCTGGCCGAAACGGAATTGCACACCAAGGTTCGCGGCCATCTCGGCAAGCTTGGCGGTGAACATCTGGCAGTCGCCAGTCTGGTCGTTCGGCAGGCGCAAGGCACCGGCGAGGATGTCAGTGACGCTGGCCAGTGCCGGCTCAACGCGGGCAATGCCATCGCGGTCGAGCAGCTCGAACGGCACGCCGGACTCTTTCAGCACGGCGATGTCTTTCGCGGCGCCGTCGAGCTGAGCCTGGGTGCGGAACAGTTGGGTCGTACCAAGGCTGCGGCCTTCATAGGCGATGCCGGTTTCGGCACGCAGTTCATCGAGGCAGTCACGGCTGTACTCGGACAGACGGACCATGCGCGCCTTGTTCACCGCGTAACGGCTGGCGGTGCAGTTGCGCAGCATCTGTGCCATCCACAGGTACTGGTCGATGTCGGCGGTGGCCTTGATCGCGAGGGGTGCGTGGCGCTGCAACAGCCACTTGATGGCCTTGAGCGGCACACCCGGCGCGGCCCACGGCGAGGCATAACCCGGCGAGACTTGCCCGGCGTTGGCGAAACTGGTCTCCATGGCGGCAGCTGGCTGCCGGTCGACCACCACCACTTCAAACCCGGCACGGGCCAGATAATAAGCACTGGTGGTACCGATGACGCCGCTACCCAAGACCATGACGCGCATTTTCATATCCCTCATCGCGGCTAACCGCTGACGTTTGTTATTCAGAGCTTTAGATGCGCGCAGTGTAAAAAAGATTCGCCAGTGCTTTTCACTATATAAGCGCCTATATTTGGCGACAATTCTCGGCAAAAACCCTTTTCACGGAGGCGCATCCCCTATGCGTACCAACACTCAGACCAAACGTGAGCTGGACAAGATCGACCGCAACATCCTGCGGATCCTGCAAGCGGACGGGCGGATTTCCTTTACGGAGCTTGGGGAAAAGGTCGGGCTCTCGACCACGCCCTGTACTGAGCGGGTCCGGCGTCTGGAGCGCGAAGGGATCATCATGGGCTACAACGCCCGGCTCAATCCGCAGCACCTGAAGGGTAGTCTGCTGGTGTTCGTCGAGATCAGCCTGGACTACAAATCCGGCGATACTTTCGAAGAGTTCCGACGTGCGGTGCTGAAATTGCCCCATGTGCTGGAGTGTCACCTGGTGTCAGGGGATTTCGACTACCTGGTGAAAGCACGGATTTCCGAGATGGCTTCGTACCGCAAGTTGCTGGGCGACATCCTGCTCAAGCTGCCTCATGTACGGGAATCCAAGAGCTATATCGTGATGGAAGAGGTGAAGGAGAGCCTGACTTTGCCGATTCCCGATTGAGATGCGCGGTGCATGTTCAGCCGCTTTCGCGAGCAAGCCCGCTCCCACAGTGGATCAGTGTCGAACACAAACTCTGTGTTCACTGAAGATCGAATGTGGGAGCGGGCTTGCTCGCGAATGCAGGCGACTCGGTCTCTCTTAAACCAACACCTGTCGGTTCGAAGCCATGTACTCGAACACCTGCTTCTCCACCCGCGGATGAATCAGCTCCACCGGCCCGCGACCATTCGGGCACGGCAAGGTCTTGGTGGTGCCGAACAACCGGCAAATCAGCGGCCGCTCGTCATACACCGTGCAACCATTCGGCCCCAGATGCACACAGTTGAGTTCTTCCATAGCGGCATCCTGCTCGGCGCGGGTCTTGCGCGGCAGACGCGACATTTCTTCGGGCGAGGTGGTCACCGGCCCGCAGCAGTCATGGCAGCCGGGAACGCACTCGAACGAGGGAATCTGTTGTCGCAATGTGCGGATTGTCTGGCTGTTGCAGCTCATTGAAGCGGTGACCAATAGCGGAATAGAGCGCGATTCTGACGCAAAAGCCCCGATCCAGACAGCACCAGCCGACCAATGTTGCCCGTCCGGGAAGGTCCGGCTTATGCTCCGTCAAGTTTCCAAACGCAAGAATCAGGAACACGCACATGAATGCCCGTGCTCAACAGCCTGCCCTGAACCACACCGCGTCCTACTACGCCGCCAGCAGCCTGCCGCAGCCCGAACTTCCGGTGCTCAAAGGTGAAGTGCTGGCCGATGTCTGTGTGGTGGGCGGCGGGTTTTCGGGGTTGAACACGGCGCTTGAGCTGGCCGAACGCGGCCTCAGCGTGGTGTTGCTTGAAGCCCATAGAATCGGCTGGGGCGCCAGTGGACGCAATGGCGGGCAGCTGATTCGCGGCGTCGGCCACGGCCTCGATCAGTTCACCAATGTCATCGGTGTCGAAGGCGTGCGGCAAATGAAACTCATGGGCCTGGAAGCCGTGGAAATCGTCCGTCAACGGGTCGAGCGCTTCCAGATCCCCTGCGACCTGACTTGGGGCTACTGCGACCTCGCCAACAAGCCCCGTGACCTTGAAGGCTTCGCCGAGGATGCCGAAGAACTGCGCAGCCTCGGTTATCGCTACGAGACCCGTTTGCTGCAAGCCAATGAGATGCACACCGTGGTCGGCTCCACGCGTTACGTCGGTGGCCTGATCGACATGGGCTCGGGGCACCTGCATCCACTGAACCTGGCCTTGGGCGAAGCCGCAGCGGCACAACGACTGGGGGTCCAGCTGTTCGAGCACTCAGCCGTGACCCGCATCGACTATGGCCCCGAGGTCAAGGTCCATACCGCCGAGGGCTCGGTGCGCGCCAAGACCCTGGTGCTGGGTTGCAATGCCTACCTCAATAACCTCAACCCGGAGCTCAGCGGCAAAGTCCTGCCCGCCGGCAGCTACATCATCGCCACCGAACCGTTGAGCGAAGAACTGGCTCACGCCCTGCTACCGCAGAACATGGCGGTCTGTGACCAGCGGGTGGCGCTGGACTACTACCGGCTCTCGGCGGACCGGCGCCTGCTGTTTGGCGGCGCCTGCCATTACTCGGGCCGTGACCCGAAAGACATCGCCGCGTACATGCGCCCGAAAATGCTCGAGGTTTTCCCGCAGCTGAGCGCAGTGAAGATCGATTACCAATGGGGCGGTATGATCGGCATCGGCGCCAACCGCCTGCCGCAGATCGGGCGACTCAAGGACCAGCCGAACGTGTACTACGCCCAGGCCTATTCCGGTCATGGCCTGAATGCCACGCACCTCGCCGGCAAGCTGCTGGCCGAAGCGATTAGCGGGCAGCACAGTGGTGGTTTTGATTTGTTCGCCAAGGTGCCGCACATCACTTTCCCGGGTGGCAAGCATTTGCGCTCACCGTTGCTGGCGTTGGGGATGTTGTGGCATCGGCTTAAAGAGTTGGTCTGAAAGATTGTCGGTGTCAGCTCTGACGCCTTCGCGGGCAAGCCCGCTCCCACAGTTGATCCGTGTCGAACACAAAATCTGTGTTCGCTGAAGATCTAATGTGGGAGCGGGCTTGCTCGCGAATGGGCCTAAAAATCACCATGGATTTCAGATCCTCCAGAAAGGCTTCAGCCCCTCCTCTCGCGCCTGTTCCCGCGTCAGCCCGATATCCTTGAGCTGATCGGCCGTCAGGGCCAGCAAGGCCTTGCGCGTGTGCAGGCGACGCCAGAACTGGTCCCAGCGACTCAGGCCGGACGACGCATTGCCCATGCCCGCCTCCCGAGTGCCGTTGTTCTGCCCGGTCACCAGTTCCTGACTGTGTAACGTCAGCCGCACATCGCTCAAACCGTTCATCTTGGATGCTCCTGTTTACTTGGGTAGCCAGAGGTTCCATGATGCGTGGGCGCGCAAAAGCATTACAGATTCAAAGCATCTGTATTAACTCCATACAGTTTTGCCGATTCCGCCACTGAATCCCGATTTTTTGCCCGATCTGTACTGGTTAACCGAATCACCCCTATCGAGGCTGCACCATGACCCTTTACGTCAACCTCGCCGAATTACTCGGCACACGTATCGAACAGGGCTTCTATCGCCCCGGTGACCGGTTGCCTTCGGTACGGGCGCTGAGCGTCGAGCACGGCGTCAGCCTGAGCACGGTGCAGCAGGCCTATCGGGTGCTGGAAGACAGCGGGCTGGCCATGCCACGGCCCAAGTCCGGATACTTCGTCCCCGCCAGCCGCGAATTGCCGGACTTGCCGGCAGTCGGCCGCCCGGCCCAACGGCCGGTGGACATATCCCAATGGGATCAAGTGCTGGAGTTGATTCGCGCCGTGCCGCGCAAAGACGTGGTGCAACTGGGCCGCGGCATGCCGGACATCACCAGCCCGACGATGAAACCGCTGCTGCGTGACCTGGCGCGAATCAGCCGGCGGCAGGACATGCCCGGTCTGTATTACGACAACATCCACGGCAACCTCGAACTGCGCGAACAGATCGCTCGCCTGATGCTCGATTCCGGCTGCCAGTTGAGCGCCAGCGAACTGGTGGTCACCACCGGTTGCCACGAGGCGCTGTCCACCAGCATTCGCGCAATCTGCGAGCCGGGCGACATTGTCGCGGTAGACTCGCCGAGCTTTCACGGCGCGATGCAGACCCTCAAGGGCCTGGGCATGAAAGCCCTGGAAATCCCCACCGACCCGCTGACCGGCATCAGTCTCGAAGCGCTGGAACTGGCCCTGGAACAGTGGCCGATCAAGGTCATACAGCTGACTCCCAACTGCAACAACCCGTTGGGCTACATCATGCCGGAGTCGCGCAAACGCACATTGTTGACGCTTGCCCAGCGCTATGACGTGGCGATCATCGAGGACGATGTGTATGGCGAACTGGCCTATACCTATCCGCGCCCACGCACGATCAAGTCCTTCGACGAGGACGGTCGCGTCCTGTTGTGCAGCTCGTTTTCCAAGACCCTGGCGCCGGGCCTGCGCATCGGCTGGGTCGCGCCCGGTCGCTATCTGGAACGGGTGCTGCACATGAAATACATCAGCACCGGATCCACCGCGCCACAGCCGCAGATCGCCATCGCCGAATTTCTCAAGGGTGGCCACTTCGAACCACATTTGCGGCGGATGCGCACGCAATACCAACGCAATCGCGACGTGATGATTGATTGGGTGACCCGCTATTTCCCGGCCGGCACTCGCGCGAGTCGCCCACAAGGCAGCTTCATGCTGTGGGTCGAACTTCCGGAAGGTTTCGACACCCTGAAACTGAATCGTGCATTGCACGACCTAGGCGTACAGATTGCCGTGGGCAGCATTTTTTCCGCCTCCGGCAAGTACCGCAATTGCCTGCGCATGAACTACGCTGCCAAGCCAACACCGCAGATCGAAGACGCGGTGCGCAAGGTGGGTGCGACAGCGATCAAACTGCTGGAGGAAACCGATCAGCTCTGCGACTGACTTTTATTCGGGGATCTGCGTCCATATGCCTATCTGCGCCGCCAAACGGAACGATCCTACGTGAGAGTCAGACAGCCCCCGCTTGCTCTTCTGCTACTCGCCGCGTTCCTGGGCGGTTGCTCCAGCTTCGACGTTCAGCGTGTGCCGAGCCAGGCGCTGCCGGCTGCAGGCTCCGCATTCGGTCGCTCGGTCCTGGCGCAAGCCGCACCCTACAACGGACAATCGGGTTTTCGCCTGCTATCGGACAGCACCGAGGCCTTCACCGCCCGCGCCGAACTGATCCGTAACGCCCAAAGCAGCCTCGACTTGCAGTACTACATCGTGCACGACGGCATCAGCACGCGCATGTTGATTGAGGAGTTACTCAAAGCCGCCGACCGGGGCGTCCGGGTGCGGGTGCTGCTCGACGACACCGCCAGCGACGGCCTGGACCAGGTCATTGCCACCCTCGCCGCGCATCCGAACATCCAGATCCGCGTGTTCAACCCGCTGAACCTGGGCCGCAGTACGGGGGTGACACGCACCGTGGGCCGGCTGTTCAACCTGTCGCAACAGCATCGACGCATGCACAACAAGTTGTGGCTGGCGGACAACAGCATGGCCATCGTCGGCGGGCGTAATCTGGGGGACGAGTATTACGATGCCAAGCCCAACATGAATTTCACCGATATCGACATGCTCAGTGTCGGCCCGGTCGCCGAGCAACTCGGGCACAGTTTCGACCAGTACTGGAACAGCGCCCTGAGCAAGCCGATCGACGAATTCCTGTCGAGCAAACCCACACTCCGGGACCTGGAAAACACCCGTACCCGACTGGAAGAGTCCCTGGCGGAGACACGCAAGCAGAATCACGCGCTCTACAAACACTTGATGACCTTCACCACCCACCCACGCCTGGACATCTGGCGCCGCGAACTGATCTGGGCCTGGAACCAGGCATTGTGGGATGCGCCGAGCAAGGTACTGGCCAAGGGCGAACCCGATCCGCAGTTGCTGCTGACTACGCAACTCGCGCCTGAACTCAATAACGTCAGCAAAGAGCTGATCATGATCTCGGCCTACTTTGTGCCCGGCCAGCCGGGGCTGGTGTACCTGACCGGGCGCGCCGATGCCGGCGTTTCCGTGAGTTTGCTGACCAATTCACTGGAAGCCACGGATGTTCCGGCGGTGCACGGTGGTTACGCGCCCTATCGCAGGGCGCTGCTGGAGCACGGCGTAAAGCTGTACGAATTGCGTAGCCAACCCGGCGAGGAAGGCGGCAGCGGTAGCGGGCCGCATCTGTTTTCCAGCAGCGCCTATCACAGCTCTGACTCCAGCCTGCACAGCAAGGCGATGATCTTCGACCAGCAGAAGTCCTTTATCGGCTCGTTCAATTTCGATCCGCGCTCGGTGCTGTGGAACACCGAAGTCGGCGTGCTGGTGGACAGTCCGGAATTGGCTGCACGGGTCCGAGAACTGGCGCTGCAGGGTATGGCACCGGCCCTGAGTTATCAGGTGGAGTTGGAAAACGGTCAGATCGTCTGGACCACCGAAGACGACGGAAAAATGCACACCCTGGCCAAGGAGCCAGGGAGTTGGTGGCGGCGCTTCAATGCGTGGATGAGCAATACGGTTGGGCTGGAGAAGATGTTGTAGCCAGCCGATGATCCATTGTGGCGAGGGAGCTTGCTCCCTCGCCACAGTTTTTTGTAGTTCTTCAGGCTGGTTCTGCAGCCGCGCCAAACGCCCCTTGCCGCGACACCACAATCAACACACCCAAGGCCCCCACCGCCATCAGCAACGGTAACGCATGGCCGTTGATCCACTGGCTGCCGGCCCCCGCCAGCAGCGGCCCGATCAGGCAACCTATCCCCCACAGTTGGGCGATGTGCGCGTTAGCCCGCACCAGCGCATCGTCACGATAACGCTCGCCGATCAGGATCAACGACAAGGTGAACAACCCGCCAGCGCTGGCGCCGAACAGCACCCACAATGGCCAGATCAGCAGCGTGTCGATCAGCAGCGGGATTGCCAGGCTCGACATCAGCAGGACCACCGCACAGCCGCTGAACAACGCACGCCGTGACAAGCGATCGGCCAACGCACCAATCGGCAACTGCAGCACCGCATCGCCGACCACCACCGTACTGACCATCGCCAGCGCGATCTCCGTGGTGAAGCCCTGACGCAGGCAATAGACCGGCAACAGCGTCAGAATCATCGCCTCGAACGCGGCGAACAGCGACACCGCCCAGGCAATCGCCGGCAGGCCACGACAGAACTCAAGCAAATCACGCAGGGTCACGCTGCTGGCTTCACTGCTTGGCGCACCACTGCGGCCCAGCAACAGGAACGGTGCAGCCATCAGCAAACCGACACCCACCCAAAAGCCATAGTCGTGCTCGGTACCGAGGAACCCCAGCAACACCGGCCCTGCCAGCTGACTCAATGCATAGCTGCTGCCATACAGTGCCACCAACCGCCCGCGCCACTGCTCGACCACCAGTTGATTGATCCAGCTTTCACCGATGATGAATACGAGGGTCAGGATCACCCCGATCATCAGCCGCAGCACCAACCAGATCGGATAGCTCGGCAACAGCGCCAGCAAACCGATCGAAACCGCCCCGGCCCACAGGCACAGGCGCATCAGATTGGCCGTGCCGAATCGCGCTGCCAGATGGCTGGAGATTTTCGCCCCCAGCAGGACACCGATGGCCGGCATCGCGGCCATCACGCCAATAGCAAACGAGCCGTAGCCCCAGCTTTCCAGGCGAAACGACACCAGCGGCATGCTGACACCCAGGGCCAGGCCGACACTCAGGACAGATGCCAAAACGGCGAAATACGTCGCCCAACGCATGTTCCACGCTCCTGTGGATTGTTATTTTTTGAGGCCATACAAAACAATGTGGGAGCGGGCTTGCCCGCGAAGAGGTCATCACATCCAACATCAACGTTGGCTGATACACCGCCTTCGCGAGCAAGCCCGCTCCCACAAGGGATCTGCGTCGTTCGGGAGGCCCGCTCTACAACAGACCTCCCTTAACGGCTTACAACTTGATCCAGGTCGCCTTCAGCTCGGTGTACTTGTCGAAAGCATGCAGCGATTTATCGCGACCGTTGCCGGACTGCTTGAAGCCACCGAACGGTGCGGTCATGTCGCCGCCATCGTACTGGTTGACCCACACGCTACCGGCACGCAGTGCGCGGGCGGTGAGGTGAGCCTTGGAAATGTCGGCCGTCCAGACCGCAGCAGCCAGGCCGTACGGCGTGTCGTTGGCGATCGCGACGGCTTCTTCGGCGTTGTCGAATGCAATGACCGACAGTACCGGGCCGAAGATTTCTTCCTGGGCGATTTTCATCGCATTGCTCACGCCATCGAAAATCGTCGGCTCAACGTAAGTGCCGCCAGTTTCCTGGAGCGTACGCTTGCCACCGGCCACCAGCTTGGCACCGTCGGCATGACCGGACTCGATGTAGGACAGCACGGTGTTCATCTGCTGGGTATCGACCAGCGCACCAACGTTGGTCGCCGGATCCAGCGGGTTGCCCGGCTTCCAGGCTTTCAGCGCTTCGATCACCAGCGGCAGGAATTTGTCCTTGATCGAACGCTCCACCAGCAGGCGCGAACCGGCGGTGCAGACTTCGCCCTGATTGAAGGCGATGGCGCCAGCTGCGGCTTCGGCAGCGTCTTGCAGGTTCGGCGCATCGGCGAACACGATGTTCGGGCTCTTGCCGCCGGCTTCGAGCCAGACTCGCTTCATGTTCGACTCGCCGGAGTAGATCAGCAGCTGCTTGGCGATTTTGGTCGAACCCGTGAACACCAGGGTATCGACGTCGTTGTGCAGGGCCAGGGCCTTGCCGACGGTGTGGCCATAACCCGGCAGCACGTTCAGCACGCCTTTCGGGATGCCGGCTTCGACAGCCAGTTCAGCGATGCGAATGGCGGTCAGCGGGGATTTTTCGGACGGCTTGAGGATCACCGAGTTACCGGTGGACAGCGCAGGACCGAGTTTCCAGCACGCCATCATCAGCGGGAAGTTCCACGGCACGATGGCGCCAACAACACCCACCGGCTCACGGGTCACCAGACCTAGCTGGTCGTGCGGGGTGGCCGCTACTTCGTCGTAGATCTTGTCGATGGCTTCGCCGCTCCAGCTCAGGGCTTGCGCCGCGCCGGGAACGTCGATGTACAGGGAATCGCTGATCGGCTTGCCCATGTCCAGGGTTTCAAGCAGAGCCAACTCTTCGGCGTGCTGTTTCAGCAGGCCGGCGAAACGGATCATGGTGGATTTGCGCTTGGTCGGCGCCAGGCGCGACCAGACACCGGAATTGAAGGTGGCGCGAGCGTTTTCCACAGCGCGCTGGGCATCGGCGGCGTCACAGCTGGCAATCTTGCCCAGCAGACGGCCATCGACCGGGCTGATGCACTCGAAAGTCTCGCCGGAAACGGCGGCGGTGTATTCGCCATTGATATAGGCGCGGCCTTCGATTTTCAGGTCGCGGGCACGTTGCTCCCAGTCGGCACGGGTCAGGGTGGTCATGCGAGTGTCCTCCTCTTATTGATACGACACCCGCGTTCTTCGCGGGCGCTGTCAGGAATTCTGCCCGGCCAGCCTGCTTTTCGGCCCAAGGCATCCACCACCCTAAACCAGCCGCATATGAAGTTTCAATATATTTGACAAAACGCTGGCAAACGGCCTTGCGATGTTCATTTTAATAAACATAGACTTTGAGCCTTTCTACGTAATCACGGGAGATAACAACAATGAATATCCAGAACGTCGTCGACTTCAGCCAAGCCACCACCGCCGCCGAACGCTACCGCCCGGACCCGGCCAAAGTGCTCAAGGGTAACCCGGAGCAAGCGGCTTACAACCACTACAAAAGCCCTTGTGGCCAGTTGAATGCTGGCGTGTGGGAAAGTGAAGTCGGGCAGTGGGCGGTGAACTTCACCGAGCACGAATACTGCGAGATCCAGCAAGGGGTTTCGGTGCTACGTGACAGCGAGGGCAATGCCAAGACCCTGCGCGCAGGCGACCGCTTCGTGATCCCTGCCGGCTTCAAGGGCACCTGGGAAGTGCTGGAGCCGTGCCGCAAGATCTACGTGGCGTTTGAACAGAAGGCTTGAACCCACATCGAAACAGTCGCTGACACTCTGCCGCTGGCCCAGGGCAGCGACACCGGGTAAGACTTGCTGACAGGTGCCACGTATTTCATCGTCGGGACGGTAACGCACAGGACGTGCTGCCACCCGGCGACGCAGGCGCCCCAACCAACAGTCATGCAAGGAGGCAACATGCCAGTCTTACCCGATCAATGCGATCTCGCCATCGCCCAATACACCATCGGCCAGAAATGCACCCCGCAACTGCTTGAAGAAGTTCGCGCCCTGGCCAATGGCGCGCCAGTGCGAGCCACTGGACCGAAGTACCCTTCGAGCTGGGACCTGCGCCCGCGACGTATCAACCTGCATACCAATGCCGACAGAATCATCGTCAGCATCAACTGCGGCTGATTCGTTTCGGTACTGACAAAACAACTTGATTCCCGCGCAACAAAAAAGGCCCGTATCTCGCGATACGGGCCTTTTTCGTAAGAGGGAAAAATCAATTACTTGATTTTGCCTTCTTTGTAGATCACGTGCTTGCGAACAACCGGATCATATTTCTTGATCTCGATTTTGTCCGGGGTAGTACGCTTGTTCTTGTCGGTAGTGTAGAAGTGACCAGTACCGGCGCTCGAAATCAAACGAATCAATTCACGCATGATTAGCTCCCTTAAACCTTGCCATCGCGGCGAAGTTCGGCCAGCACGACAGTGATGCCACGCTTGTCGATGATACGCATGCCTTTGGCAGATACGCGCAGACGCACAAAACGTTTCTCTTCTTCAACCCAGAAGCGGTGATGCTGCAGGTTCGGCAGGAAACGACGACGGGTTTTGTTGTTTGCGTGGGAAATGTTATTCCCGGTTACCGGACCCTTACCGGTAACTTGACATACTCTAGACATGCCTCAGCCCTCTAAAACCACATGCCCAACCCGGCATGGGTTGGCCGCTTAATCTCTCAGTCATTTGGCGCCAGGCGCCGCGTTTCTTTAGAGGTCTTACCGGCTACACCTACAGTGAAGGAACCGGGCCCCTAGAAAAGAGCGCTGCTTTATACCAGAAAGACTGGAGAGCAACAACATTCAGTGTGCGTAGAATTCACAAAAACCCCGTTTTCCGGGCTCCGAGCGCCTTGGACAAAGGCTATCGTCGATGGCGACCGCTCGTCGCAGAGAATCGCTCATCGAGCCAACCAGGGGTTTTGCTCAACCGCTGCACAGCAAAATCTGGCGCCTATAGTCCCCCCAAAATGAAAAAGGGGATAGTCATTTGCAAAAGAGCCCACTAGGGTAAGCCTTTTCCAGACTGCACTTGCAGATGGGCCTTCGACCTGTAAAGGAAGCCGACCATGCGCCTTGCTGCCCTACCGCTGTTGCTCGCCCCGCTTCTGCTGAGTCCACAGGCCTTTGCCGCCGCCCTGAGCGTCTGCACCGAGGCCAGCCCTGAAGGGTTCGACGTGGTGCAGTACAACTCGCTGACCACCACCAACGCCTCGGCCGATGTGCTGATGAACAGCCTGGTGGACTTCGACACGGCCAGTGGCAAAGTGGTCGCCAGCCTCGCCGACAGCTGGGAAGTCAGCCCCGACGGCCTGACCTACGTCTTCAAGTTGCACCCACAGGTGAAATTCCATCGCACGGAGTACTTCACCCCGACGCGTGACTTGAGCGCCGAGGACGTGATTTTCAGCTTCGACCGCATGCTCGACCCGGCCAATGCGTGGCACAAAGTCGCCCAGAGCGGCTTCCCGCATGCGCAATCGATGCAGTTGCCTGCACTGATCAAGAAGATCGACGCCCTCGATCCGCAGACCGTGCGCTTCACCCTCGACCACCCGGACTCGACCTTCCTGGCGACCCTGACCATGGGCTTCGCCTCGATCTATTCGGCCGAATACGCCGACAAACTGATGAAGGCCGGCACACCCGAGAAGCTCAACAGCCAGCCGATCGGCACGGGGCCGTTCGTTTTCACCCGTTTCCAGAAGGACGCCTCGGTTCGCTACAAAGCCAACCCAGAATACTTCGGCGGCAAACCTTCTGTAGATCCGCTGATCTTCGCCATCACCCCCGACGCCAATGTGCGCCTGCAGAAATTGCGCCGTAATGAATGCCAGATCGCCCTGTCGCCCAAGCCTCTGGACGTACAGGAAGCGCTGAAAGAGCCGACGCTGAAAGTCGAAAAGACTGACGCATTCATGACCGCATTCGTCGGCATCAACAGTCAGCATCCGCCACTGGACAAGCCTGAAGTCCGCCAGGCCATCAACCTTGCTTTCGACAAGGCCAACTATGTCAAAGCCGTGTTCGAAGACACTGCCGAGGCGGCCAACGGTCCGTACCCGCCCAACACCTGGAGCTACGCGAAAGGCCTGCCGGGTTACCCTCACGACATCGCCAAGGCCAAAGCCTTGATGGCCAAGGCCGGACTCAAGGACGGCTTCCAGACCACCATCTGGACCCGCCCTTCCGGCAGCCTGCTCAACCCCAACCCAAGCCTTGGCGCTCAACTGCTTCAATCTGACCTCGCGGAAATCGGCATTCAGGCTGAAATCCGCGTGATCGAATGGGGCGAGCTGATTCGCCGCGCCAAGGCCGGTGAGCACGACTTGCTGTTCATGGGCTGGGCTGGCGACAACGGCGACCCGGACAACTTCCTCACGCCGCAGTTCTCCTGCGCCGCAGTCAAGTCCGGCACCAACTTCGCCCGCTACTGCAATCAGGACCTGGACAAGCTGATCAGCGCCGGCAAGACCACCGGCGAGCAAGGTGTGCGCAGCAAGCTCTACGAACAGGCCCAGGCGCAGATCCAGCAGCAGGCGCTGTGGCTGCCCCTGGCCCACCCGACTGCGTTCGCGCTGACACGCAAGGATGTCGAGGGGTATTCGGTCAGCCCGTTCGGGCGGCAGGACTACTCCAAGGTCAACCTCAAGTAACTCGCCTCAACACAAAACCTTGTGGGAGCGGGCTTGCTCGCGATGGTCGTGAACGATAACGCGGGTAGCCAGACACCCTGCAGCGTTCTCGGGTTTATCGCGAGCAAGCTCGCTCCTACAGGGGCCATGCACTACATCCACCCATACTCCGCCATCGACAACGGATCGCCGTCTCCAATGATGAAATGGTCGAGCACCCGCACGTCAATCAACTCCAGCGCCTTTTGCAGGCGCTTGGTCAGCACCCGGTCGGACTGACTGGGGTCGGTGTTGCCCGAAGGATGGTTGTGGCAGAGGATCAATGCCGCTGCGTTGTTGGCCAAGGCGCGCTTGACCACCTCTCGCGGATGAACGCTGGTGTTGTCGATGGAGCCGCGAAACAGCGTCTCATACGCCAGTACCTGATGCCTGGAATCGAGAAACAGGCAACCAAACACCTCGTGTGGCTCGTGGCGCAGCATCGATTTCAGGTACTCGCGAACCGCGCGCGGATTTTCCAGTGCCGATTTTTGGCGTGCACGCTCGGCCAGATGACGCCTGCTCATTTCTTGCGCAGCCTGCAACTGTGCAAATTTCGCCGGCCCAAGTCCCAACTGCTTGCTGAAGGTTTCCTGATCGGCCTCAAGCAGCAAACGCAGGCCGCCAAACTGATTCAACAGGTGTCGCGCCAAATCTACGGCGCTTTTACCTACCACGCCTGTACGTAAAAAGATCGCCAGCAACTCGGCGTCCGAAAGGCTTCCCGCGCCCTGTTCAAGCAACCTCTCCCGCGGCCGTTCCGCCGCCGGCCAATCGCGAATACTCATAGCACCTCCCTGTCTGTGGGCACCGCTGTTCCGTAGCGGTCGCTGTGATATCGTAGCCCATCTTTTTTTGCGGGCGAATTCATCCTGGGGAGGGGGTTTCGCTACGTATGTCACCAACGAATTGAAAGGCAGGCCTATGCAGCGGCTGTATCGGAAACGCATTGTTCTGGGCGTCGGCGGCGGTATCGCTGCCTACAAAAGCGCCGACCTGGTTCGCCGCCTGATCGATCAGGGCGCCGAAGTGCGCGTGGTCATGACCCGTGGCGGCGCAGAGTTCATCACCCCGCTGACCATGCAGGCCCTGTCCGGGCACCCGGTCCACCTGGACCTGCTGGACCCGGCGGCCGAAGCGGCCATGGGCCACATCGAACTGGCCAAATGGGCCGATCTGGTGCTGATCGCTCCCGGCACCGCAGACCTGATCGCCCGCCTGGCCCAAGGCATTGCCAATGATCTGCTGACCGCGCTGGTGCTGGCCACCGACGCAGTGGTCGCCGTTGCACCGGCAATGAACCAGGCCATGTGGCGCGATCCGGCGACCCAGGCCAACCTGCAAACCCTCGAAAGCCGCGACATCAAGGTCTTCGGCCCGGCCTCCGGCAGCCAGGCCTGCGGCGACGTCGGCCTGGGGCGCATGCTCGAAGCCCTTGAACTGGCCCAGTGCGCCGCCGACTGCTTCCAGCGTCGGGCACTGACCGGCAAACACGTGCTGATCACCGCCGGCCCGACCCAGGAAAACATCGACCCGGTGCGCTACATCACCAACCACAGCTCCGGAAAAATGGGCTTTGCCCTGGCCGAAGCTGCCGTGGAAGCCGGTGCCCGCGTAACCCTGATCACCGGTCCCGTGCACCTGCAGACCCCGGATCGTGTCACCCGCATCGACGTGGTCAGCGCCCGCGACATGCTGGCCGCCTGCGAAGCGGCGATCCCTTGCGACCTGTTCATCGCCTCGGCAGCAGTCGCGGACTACCGCCCGGAAGTCGTTGCCCCACAGAAACTCAAGAAAGATCCTACGAACGGCGACGGCTTGTTGCTACAGATGGTGCGTAATCCGGACATCCTGGCCACCATCGCCACCCGCCCCGACCGTCCGTTCAGTGTCGGTTTCGCCGCCGAGACCGAACACCTGCTCGATTACGCTGCACGCAAGTTGAAAGACAAGAACCTCGATCTGATCGTCGCCAACGACGTCGCCAATCCGAGCATTGGCTTCAACAGCGAAGAAAACGCCTGCAGCGTCATCGACCGTGAGCTTCACGCCACACTCTTCGCCCAGACCAGCAAGAGCAAGATTGCTCGCCAGCTGATCACTTTTATCGCCGAACGTCTGAACCAGGTTTAATTTACATGCACGCTTTGCAAGCCAAGATCCTCGACCCCCGCATCGGTACCGAATTCCCGCTGCCGCAATACGCCACACCAGGCTCCGCCGGCCTCGACCTGCGCGCCATGCTGGAACAGGACACCGTGATCAAGCCGGGTGAAACCGTGCTGATTCCCACCGGCCTGTCGGTCTATATCGGTGACCCGAACCTGGCAGCGCTGATTCTGCCGCGCTCGGGGATGGGCCATAAGCACGGCATCGTGCTGGGCAACCTGGTGGGGCTGATCGACTCCGACTACCAGGGCCCATTGATGGTCTCTTGCTGGAACCGTGGCCAGACCGAATTCACCATGCCGGTCGGCGAGCGTCTGGCACAACTGGTGCTGGTGCCGGTGGTGCAGGCCCACTTCGAGATGGTTGAAGAGTTTGTTGAAACCGAGCGCGGCACTGGCGGTTTCGGCCATACCGGTACCCGTTGATTCGATAGAGATCCATTGTGGCGAGGGAGCTCGCCACAAAATTCAAAATGTCATCTTCAAGGTTTAGCTCCGAAAATCAAGGCATTGCCCGGTCAATCCCCCGCCGCCAGGGGCGTCATGGCCATTTCATACCACGAACTCTCTGTGGAAAACGCCGTCATACCCTTCAGTTTGAACCTGCCGCCAAATGAACCGGCGGCCTGTCCAGTCACTTTCGAGATGGAGCATTTCCACAGATGAACACCCCGGCCAAAGTCGCACCCAAGTTCCCTGACAGCATCTTCCGCGCCTACGACATCCGCGGCACCGTCCCGGAATTCCTGAACGCTGAAACCGCTTACTGGATCGGCCGCGCCGTCGGCTCCCAAAGCCTGGCCCAGGGCGAGCCAAACGTATCCGTCGGTCGCGATGGCCGTCTGTCCGGCCCGGAACTGGTCGCACAACTGATCAAAGGCATCGCCGACAGCGGCTGCCACGTCAGTGATGTCGGCCTGGTCCCGACTCCGGCGCTCTACTACGCCGCCAACGTACTGGCCGGCAAATCCGGTGTGATGCTCACCGGCAGCCACAACCCGTCGAACTACAACGGCTTCAAGATCGTCATTGCCGGCGACACCCTGGCCAACGAACAGATCCAGGCCCTGCACGACCGCCTCAAGACCAACGACCTGAGCAGCGGCCAGGGCAGCATCACCCAGGTCGAGATCCTCGACCGCTACACCACCGAAATCGTCCAGGACATCAAGCTGGCCCGTCGCCTGAAAGTGGTCGTCGACTGCGGCAACGGCGCGGCCGGCGTGATCGCCCCGCAACTGATCGAAGCGCTGAACTGCGAAGTCATCCCGCTGTTCTGCGAAGTGGACGGCAACTTCCCGAACCACCACCCGGACCCGGGCAAGCCTGAAAACCTCGTGGACCTGATCAATAAGGTCAAGGAAACCAAGGCCGACATCGGCCTGGCCTTCGATGGCGATGGCGACCGCGTCGGCGTGGTGACCAACACCGGCAGCATCGTCTACCCGGACCGCCTGCTGATGCTGTTCGCCCGCGACGTCGTGGCGCGCAACCCGGGCGCCGAGATCATCTTCGACGTCAAATGCACCCGCCGCCTGTTTGCGCTGATCAAGGAATACGGCGGCCGGTCGTTAATGTGGAAGACCGGTCACTCGTTGATCAAAAAGAAAATGAAACAATCCGGCGCCCTGCTGGCTGGCGAAATGAGCGGGCACATCTTCTTCAAGGAGCGCTGGTTCGGTTTCGACGACGGCATCTACAGCGCCGCACGCTTGCTGGAGATCCTCAGTAAGGAGAAATCCTCGGCCGAAGAGCTGTTCGCGACCTTCCCGAACGATATTTCTACGCCGGAAATCAATATCCATGTGACCGAAGAGAGCAAATTCAGCATCATTGATGCATTGCACGATGCACAGTGGGGCGAAGGCGCTGACCTGACCACCATTGACGGCGTGCGAGTCGACTATGCCAAAGGCTGGGGCCTGGTACGCGCATCCAACACCACACCGGTGTTGGTGCTGCGTTTCGAGGCCGATGACGAGGCTGAATTGCAGCGCATCAAGGACGTTTTCCACGCCCAGTTGAAGCGTGTTGCACCTGATCTCCAACTACCGTTCTGATTCACCCGGAGCCCTAAATGACCCTCGAACGCGAAGCCGCCGCCAACACCGCCAAGGTCCTGTCCGAAGCGCTGCCTTACATCCGCCGTTATGTCGGCAAGACACTGGTGATCAAATACGGCGGCAACGCGATGGAAAGCGAGGAGCTGAAAACCGGCTTCGCCCGCGACATCGTGCTGATGAAGGCCGTGGGTATCAACCCGGTGGTGGTTCACGGTGGCGGCCCGCAAATCGGTGACCTGCTAAAGCGCCTGTCGATCGAGAGCCATTTCGTCGACGGTATGCGCGTCACCGATGCCGCGACCATGGACGTGGTGGAAATGGTCCTCGGCGGCCAGGTCAACAAGGACATCGTCAACCTGATCAACCGTCATGGCGGCAGCGCTATCGGCCTGACCGGTAAAGACGCCGAGCTGATTCGCGCGAAGAAGCTCACCGTTACCCGTCAGACGCCGGAAATGACCACCCCGGAAATCATCGACATCGGCCATGTGGGCGAAGTAGTTGGCATCAATACCGACCTGCTGAACCTGCTGGTCAAGGGCGATTTCATTCCGGTGATCGCGCCAATCGGCGTCGGCGCCAACGGCGAGTCGTACAACATCAACGCCGACCTGGTGGCCGGTAAAGTCGCCGAAGCGTTGAAAGCCGAGAAGCTGATGCTGTTGACCAACATCGCCGGCCTGATGGACAAGTCGGGCACGGTCCTGACCGGCCTGACAACCCAGCAAGTCGACGACCTGATCGCCGACGGCACCATCTACGGCGGCATGCTGCCGAAGATCCGCTGCGCACTGGAAGCGGTCCAGGGCGGTGTGGGCAGCTCGCTGATCATCGACGGTCGCGTGCCGAACGCGATCCTGCTGGAAATCTTCACCGATACCGGCGTGGGCACCCTGATCAGCAATCGCAAGCGTCCTTAAGCGATAGCGCATACAAAAAAGACCCCGCTCGGCCTGGCTGAGCGGGGTCTTTTTCATACGGCGACAATGTGGGAGCGGGCTTGCCCGCGATAGCAATCTATCAACCAACATCCCTGTCGACTGACACTACGTCATCGCGGGCAAGCCCGCTCCCACAGGGATCTGTGGTCAGACACCAAACTGCGCGCGGTAGGCTTCCACGGCTGGCAGATGCTGCTTGAGCTGCGGATCATCAGCCAGAAACTCCAGCACCTGATTCAGCGAAACGATGCTGATGACCGGAATGCCAAAGTCACGCTCGACTTCCTGGATCGCCGACAACTCGCCGTTGCCACGCTCCTGACGGTTCAGGGCGATCAGCACGCCGGCGGCCTTGGCGCCGTCCTGGGAAGCGATGATTTGCATCACTTCACGGATCGCGGTGCCGGCGGTGATCACGTCGTCGATGATCAGAACGTCGCCAGTCAGCGGTGCGCCAACCAGGCTGCCGCCTTCGCCGTGGGCCTTGGCTTCCTTGCGGTTGAAGCACCATGGCAGGTCACGGTTGTGATGCTCGGCCAGGGCCACGGCGGTGGTCGCCGCCAACGGGATGCCTTTGTAGGCCGGGCCGAACAGCACGTCGAAGGGAATGCCGCTTTCGGCGATAGCTGCGGCGTAGAAGCGCCCCAGCTGCGCCAGGGCCGAACCCGAGTTGAACAAGCCGGCGTTGAAGAAGTAAGGACTGGTACGCCCGGACTTCAGGGTGAACTCACCGAAGCGCAAAACGCCGCGATCGATGGCAAAACGAATGAAATCGCGCTGATACGCTTGCATGAAAAAAACCCCAAATACCACGGATTTAGCTAATTAGCTTGACGCCGTGTATCATACACGCACGCGATTTTTGGGGCCATTTATGCGGATCATCAGTGTGAACGTCAATGGTATTCAGGCTGCAGTCGAGCGTGGTTTGCTCAGTTGGCTGCAAGCACAGAATGCCGACGTCATCTGCCTGCAGGACACCCGTGCCTCCGCCTTTGAACTGGATGACCCAGCCTTCCAACTGGATGGCTACTTCCTTTATGCCTGCGATGCTGAAGTCCCTGCCCAAGGCGGCGTGGCTTTGTATTCGCGGTTGCAACCGAAGGCTGTCATCAGCGGTCTCGGTTTCGAGACGGCCGACCGCTACGGGCGCTACCTGCAAGCCGATTTCGACAAGGTCAGCATCGCGACCTTGCTGCTCCCTTCGGGGCAGAACGGCGATGAAGACTTGAACCAGAAGTTCAAGCTAATGGACGACTTCGCCCGTTATCTGGATAAACAGCGGCGCAAACGTCGCGAGTACATTTATTGTGGCTCGCTGTACGTGGCGCAACAGAAGCTGGATATCAAGAACTGGCGCGACAGCCAGCAATCTCCGGGCTTCCTGGCACCTGAACGTGCCTGGATGGACGAAATTGTCGGCAACATGGGTTATGTCGACGCCCTGCGGGAAGTCAGCCGTGAAGGCGACCAGTACAGCTGGTGGCCGGACAACGAACAGGCGGAGATGCTCAACCTCGGTTGGCGCTTCGACTATCAGTTGCTGACCCCGGGCCTGCGCCGCTTCGTACGCAGCGCACGCCTGCCACGCCAGCCGCGGTTCTCGCAACACGCACCGCTGATCGTAGACTACGACTGGACGCTGACGATCTAAGTGATTTTTCACTGGACGTCCTGATAGACAGTTGAAAAAAATGCCCGTATCGCAAGATACGGGCATTTTTTATGCGTTCTATTCAGGGGGTCCCAACGGCCTGAACTTCAAACCGCGGCGAAAAACGGCAGTGCAAGGTACAACTTGATGACGATGACATTAATGATGTCGATGAAGAAAGCACCCACCATTGGCACCACCAGGAACGCTATCTGAGAAGGCCCATAGCGCTGTGTCACCGCTTGCATATTGGCGATGGCCGTTGGCGTGGCACCCAGTCCAAAACCGCAATGCCCTGCCGCCAATACAGCCGCGTCGTAGTTACTGCCCATCATCCTGAATGTCACAAAAATCGCAAACAGGGCCATGACCAATGTTTGCGCAGCCAGGATGATAAAGATCGGCAACGCCAGTGCAGCCAGATCCCACAACTTGAGCGACATCAGAGCGATTGCCAAAAACAGCGACAAACTGACATTCCCCAGCACGGAGACTTCTCGCTCAAACACCTGATACACACCAAGCGCCGAAAGCCCGTTCCGTAAAAGCACGCCCACGAACAACACACAAACAAACGTCGGCAACTCAAATGCGGTTCCCTGAAGCCACCCATTCAGGAGTGAGCCCGCCAGCAGGCTGACAGCGATCAAAGCCAGTGTCTCGACTAGCGAAAACGACGTGATCGAGCGCTCTTTGTTCGGTTGTTCAAAGCCCTTGGGCAGCCGTGGCTTTTCCTGCTCGCAGCCGGGTGTCTGAACACGACTGATGAGCAGGCGGGCAACAGGCCCACCAATCAAGCCGCCCAGCACCAGGCCAAACGTTGCAGAAGCCATTGCCAACTCAGAGGCAGAGGCCAGACCGAACTTCTCGCTGAACGTCGCCCCCCATGCAGCACCTGTACCGTGACCGCCTGCCAGAGTAATCGAGCCTGTCAACAAGCCCATCAACGGATCGAGCCCCAACGCCGTTGCGAGCCCGATGCCCATGGCATTCTGGATCACCAGAAGTCCGACAACCGCCAGCAGAAAGATCCCCACTATGCGTCCGCCCTTCTTCAGGCTGGCGAAGTCTGCGCTCAAGCCAATCGTGGCAAAAAACGCCAACATCAAGGGAGTTTGCAGCGAGGTATCAAATCGGATTTCAATATCGAGGGTTCTCAAAGCCAGAAGACCCAAGGCAACCACCAGACCGCCCGCTACAGGTTCCGGGATATTATAAGTACGTAAAAAACCGACACGCGAGACAAGAGCGCGCCCCAACAAAAGCACTAAAGAGGCGGCGACAAGTGTTCCATAAAAATCGAGCTGAAGCATTTGGGATATTCTTGCTTTTACATTCAGGGGCGAACTTTTTACCTGGACACGCCTCTTGAACAGGTTGATCAATCTCAACACTGACTAGTATTAGATTCAGAGGCCGTCAATGGTCCGAATATATCGAGATATTTCTTTATAAATATTACTCGCGGCAACTTTATCAATCGCCAAGTCTCATTGCCAAGCACGCAAGCGGGACTGCGCCTTGCAGTTTGTGACTAAACGTGTAAGAAACTTTATTTGCACGAATGAACTTCGTTTGAATAGCGAGCGACCAAGTACGCAACATTAGAGATTAATCTGATTGCAAAAAAACAAATGCCCCAACATGTTGGGGCATTTGTATTGAACTGCGCTTAAAACAACATCAGCGTCCTGGCTTACTTGATCAACCGCCAGGTGAACGGATACCGGTAAGGCTGCCCTTCATTGGCCTTCACCCCGGCGATGATCGTCAGCACCAGCGCACCGATCGCGATCAGGCCAAACAGGAAGAACCCGATAATCAACAGCATCAGCAGGAAGCAGATAGCCGAGGCGATCGCGACGGTGATTTGGAAGTTCAGCGCTTCCTTGCCCTGGGCATCAATGAACGGGTCCATCTCGCGCTTCATCTGCCAGAGAATCAGCGGGCCGATGATCGTGCCAAACGGAATCCAGATCCCCAGCAAGGCGGACAAGTGGCAAAACATGGCCCACTGACGCACCTCTTGGCTCGGCGTGGGCAGCGGCAGTTGCTCGTCACTCATGGTGTCCTCCTTGCCTGGAGCAGTCCGGTCAGTCGGCCAGTGCGGCCTTTTGCAGTTCGAAGATCTCGTTCATGCCTTTCTTGGCCAGTTCAAGCATCGCGTTCAGCTCTTCAGGCTGGAACGGCGCGCCTTCGGCAGTGCCCTGGACTTCGATGAAACCGCCAGCGCTGGTCATCACCACGTTCAGGTCAGTCTCGGCGGCCGAGTCTTCCAGGTAATCGAGGTCGAGCACAGGCTCCCCTTTGTACATGCCCACGGAAACCGCAGCGATCATTTGCTTGACCGGGTCGCCGCCCTTCAGGCCGCCACGCTTCTTGATCACTTTCAAGGCATCGATCAGTGCAACCATGGAGCCGGTGATCGAAGCCGTGCGGGTGCCGCCATCGGCCTGGATCACGTCGCAGTCGACGTACAGGGTGACGTCACCCAGCTTGGACATGTCCAGCGCAGCGCGCAGGGAACGACCGATCAGACGCTGGATTTCCAGGGTGCGGCCGCCTTGCTTGCCACGGCTGGCTTCACGCTGGTTACGCTCGCCGGTAGCGCGCGGCAGCATGCCGTACTCGGCGGTCAGCCAACCCTGGCCCTGGCCTTTCAGGAAACGCGGTACGCCCGGTTCAACGCTGACGGTGCAGATGACCTTGGTATCGCCGAACTCGACCAGCACAGAACCCTCGGCGTGTTTGGTGTAGTTGCGGGTGATGCGGATCGAGCGGAGCTGATCGGCAGCGCGACCACTTGGACGTATCATAGGGAGTACCTGTACTGGGGACGGAAAACTGCGGAGCATTATAGAGCCGACGGCCGCCACTGGGCACTTCTAAAAAATTCCGCCGACGACCGAGGGCTCTGCACAGCGCGTCAGTGCAGGTCTGCCGCTCTTTGTCACACCGTGTGTTTGGGCGCATCCGCGCCACTGCGCTACAATCCTGCGCCTTTGCTGCCAGTCGGCTTTAATTCATTGATATCGGATTCCCGGAACCTCGGTTCTGTGCCGATCTGCCTTGCGAGGTACCTCCATGGTGCACAGCATGACCGCCTTCGCCCGCGTCGAGAAAGCCGGCGCCCAGGGCACCCTGAGCTGGGAACTGCGCTCGGTCAACAGCCGCTACCTGGAACCCCACCTGCGCCTGCCGGAATCCTTCCGCGATCTCGAGGGCGCTGTTCGTGAAGCCCTGCGCCAGGGTGTATCGCGGGGCAAGCTCGAATGCACCCTGCGCTTCACCGAGGAAAACACCGGCAAAGCACTGCAAATCGATCAGGAGCGCGCCGCGCAACTGGTCGCCGCCGCCGAGACCATCGCCAGCCTGATCAAGAACCCGGCAGCGCTGAACCCGCTGGAAGTCCTGGCCTGGCCCGGCGTACTGGTAGGCGACGCCACCGACCCGCAAGCCTTGAACGCCGAAGCGCTGGCACTGTTCAATCAGGGCCTCAAGGAACTGAAGGCCGGCCGCGAGCGCGAAGGCGCGGAGCTGGCGCGGCTGATCAACGAGCGCCTGAGCTCCATTGAAGAAGACGTGGTGACCTTGCGCGAGCTGGTCCCGCAAATGCTCGCCACCCAGCGCCAGAAAGTCCTCGACCGCTTCGCCGACATGAAAGCCGAGATGGATCCGCAGCGCCTGGAGCAGGAAATGGTCATGCTCGCGCAAAAAAGCGACGTCGCCGAAGAACTGGATCGCCTGAGTACTCACATCATCGAAGTTCGCCGGGTGCTCAAATCCGGCGGTGCCGCCGGTCGGCGCCTGGACTTCCTGATGCAGGAACTCAACCGCGAAGCCAATACACTGGGCTCCAAAGCCTTCGACCCGCGCAGCACCCAGGCTGCGGTCAACCTCAAGGTGTTGATCGAGCAGATGCGCGAACAAGTGCAGAATATTGAGTAAGGCTACCCCCGACATGACACACAGCACCGGCACCCTGTACATCATTTCCGCCCCTTCGGGCGCGGGCAAGAGCAGTCTGGTCAAGGCCCTGACCGACGCAAATCCGGAGATCCGCGTCTCGGTCTCCCACACCACCCGCGCCATGCGCCCCGGTGAAGTGAATGGCGTGAACTATCACTTCGTCGACCGCAGCGAGTTCGTGAAGATGATCGAGCACGGGGATTTCCTCGAGCGCGCCGAAGTGTTCGGCAATCTCTACGGCACTTCGCAAAGCCACCTGCAGCAGACCCTGGACGAAGGCCACGACCTGATTCTGGAAATCGACTGGCAGGGTGCCGAGCAAGTGCGCAAGCTGATGCCTCAGGCCCGCTCGATCTTCATTCTGCCGCCGTCATTGCAGGCCCTGCACCAGCGTCTGACCAATCGCGGCCAGGACAGTGACGAGATCATTGACGGCCGGATGCGCGAAGCCGTCAGCGAAATGAGCCACTACGTCGACTACGACTACCTGATCTTCAACGACGATTTCGCCCACGCGCTGCACGACCTGAAGGCGATTTTCCGCGCCAATCAGCTGATCCAGAAGCGTCAGCAGCAGCGTCACGGCAAATTGCTGGCTGAATTGCTCGGTTAATCAGCTCTTCCCAAAACCGCTGCAAGGGCTTTACATTGGCACTTGCAGCGCGTTGAAGGGCTTGGTCAAAAAATCAGCGCTTCCCTAAACGCTGGTGATTTTTTAAACTGTTGAGTCCGCTCGCCCATCCGGGCAGCGCGCATATTGCATTTGCTACGAGGAAGACCATGGCCCGCGTAACCGTTGAAGACTGCCTAGAACACGTGGATAACCGCTTTGAGCTGGTCATGCTCTCTACCAAGCGTGCCCGTCAACTGGCCACCGGCGGCAAAGAGCCGAAAGTAGCATGGGAAAACGACAAGCCTACCGTCGTCGCCCTGCGCGAAATCGCTGAAGGCCTGATCGACTACGCAGCTATCGCTGAAGCCGAAATCGTTGAAGATGAACCGCTTTTTGCTGCATTCGAGGACGAGTCCAACGAGGCCGTCTAAGCCTATGCCTGGTCGACGTAGCACGGCGCGGGATAAAAGCTTACGGCAGGAGACATCATGCCGAGCATAGACGCCCTCGCCGATCGCTTATCGACCTACCTCGGCAAAGACCAGGTCAACCTGGTCCGCCGAGCGTATTTCTACGCCGAACAAGCCCACGACGGCCAACGCCGCCGTAGCGGCGAGGCGTACGTCACGCACCCCCTTGCGGTTGCGAATATTCTTGCCGACATGCACATGGACCATCAGAGCCTGATGGCTGCGATGCTGCATGACGTGATCGAAGACACCGGTATTGCCAAGGAAGCGCTGCAAGCGCAGTTCGGCGAAACCGTGGCCGAACTGGTCGACGGGGTCAGCAAACTGACCCAGATGAACTTCGAGACCAAGGCCGAGGCACAAGCCGAAAACTTCCAGAAAATGGCCATGGCCATGGCCCGCGACATTCGCGTGATCCTGGTCAAGCTGGCCGACCGCCTGCACAACATGCGCACGCTGGAAGTGCTGTCCGGTGAAAAACGCCGGCGCATCGCCAAGGAAACCCTGGAAATCTATGCGCCCATCGCCAATCGGCTGGGCATGCACGCCATCCGCATAGAATTCGAAGACCTCGGCTTCAAGGCCATGCACCCGATGCGTTCCGCGCGGATCTACCAGGCGGTCAAACGCGCCCGTGGCAACCGCAAGGAAATCGTCAACAAGATCGAAGAATCCTTAAGCCACTGCCTGGCCATCGATGGCATCCAGGGCGAGGTCAGCGGTCGCCAGAAACACCTCTACGGCATCTACAAGAAAATGCGCGGCAAGCGTCGGGCCTTCAACGAGATCATGGACGTCTACGCGTTCCGGATCATCGTCGACAAGGTCGATACCTGCTACCGCGTGCTAGGCGCTGTTCATAATTTGTACAAACCGTTGCCGGGGCGCTTCAAGGATTACATCGCGATCCCCAAGGCCAACGGCTATCAGTCGCTGCACACCACGCTGTTCGGCATGCACGGTGTTCCGATCGAGATCCAGATCCGCACCCGTGAAATGGAAGAGATGGCCAACAACGGCATCGCCGCCCATTGGCTGTACAAGTCCAGCGGCGACGAGCAGCCGAAAGGCACCCATGCCCGAGCACGCCAGTGGGTCAAGGGCGTGCTGGAAATGCAGCAACGCGCCGGCAACTCGCTGGAATTCATCGAAAGCGTGAAGATCGACCTGTTCCCGGACGAGGTCTACGTGTTCACGCCCAAAGGCCGGATCATGGAGCTGCCCAAGGGCTCCACGGCGGTCGACTTCGCTTACGCGGTTCACACCGACGTCGGCAACAGCTGCATTGCATGCCGGATCAATCGTCGTCTCGCGCCGCTGTCCGAACCGCTGCAAAGCGGCTCCACGGTCGAGATCGTCAGCGCCCCCGGCGCGCGGCCGAACCCGGCCTGGCTCAATTTCGTGGTCACCGGCAAGGCGCGCACGCACATCCGCCATGCACTGAAACTGCAACGCCGCTCCGAATCCATCAGCCTCGGCGAGCGCCTGCTGAACAAGGTCCTCAACGGTTTCGACAGCTCGCTGGAGAAAATCCCGGCCGAGCGCGTCAAGGCCATGCTCGTCGAGTACCGCCTGGAACTGATCGAAGACCTGCTGGAAGACATCGGCCTGGGCAATCGCATGGCCTATGTGGTGGCCCGCCGCCTGCTCGGCGAAGGCGAACAATTGCCAAGCCCGGAAGGCCCGCTGGCGATTCGCGGCACCGAAGGCCTGGTACTCAGTTACGCCAAGTGCTGCACGCCGATCCCGGGCGACCCGATTGTCGGTCACCTGTCCGCCGGCAAAGGCATGGTCGTGCACCTGGACAACTGCCGCAACATCAGCGAAATCCGCCACAACCCGGAAAAATGCATCCAGCTCTCGTGGGCCAAGGATGTCACCGGCGAATTCAACGTCGAACTGCGTGTCGAGCTGGAACACCAGCGTGGCCTGATCGCCTTGCTGGCCAGCAGCGTCAATGCGGCCGACGGCAACATCGAGAAAATCAGCATGGACGAACGCGATGGTCGCATCAGCGTGGTCCAGTTGGTGGTCAGCGTGCACGATCGCGTGCACCTGGCCCGCGTGATCAAGAAACTGCGCGCCTTGACCGGGGTGATTCGCATCACCCGCATGCGCGCCTAAGCCCCTAATTACAAGGAGTCCTACATGACCAAGACTGTTATCACCAGCGACAAGGCCCCGGCCGCCATCGGTACTTACTCCCAGGCGATCAAGGCAGGCAACACCGTTTACATGTCGGGTCAGATTCCCCTGGACCCAAAAACCATGGAACTGGTTGAAGGCTTCGAAGCCCAGACCGTCCAGGTGTTCGAGAACCTCAAGGCAGTGGCTGAAGCCGCTGGCGGTTCGTTCAAGGACATCGTCAAGCTGAACATCTTCCTCACCGACCTAAGCCACTTCGCCAAGGTCAACGAGATCATGGGCAAGTACTTCGACCAGCCTTACCCTGCCCGCGCCGCCATCGGCGTAGCAGCCCTGCCAAAGGGTTCGCAGGTTGAAATGGATGCCATCCTGGTCATCGAGTAATGCGTACGGCGCAGCCTCGAGCTGCGCCGACTGCTCTGCTGTAAAGAATGCTTGAAAGGATTCCACCCATGCGCAACGCGCTTGCTCTCTCGCTGCTCGCCCTGTTCCTGGGCGGATGTGCCAGCAACCCTGCCGACCGAGATATCAGCGGCACCTGGATCAACCAGGTGGCGATCGATGCTGCCGCCAAAGGCGTCCCCCTGCGCGAAGCGCTCCAGGCCTATGGCCCCAACCTGGAATGGGACATCAACACCAAGGCCGGTCAGGCCCGCTACACCAACGGTTTTGAAAATGTCGACGGCAAGCTGCTGGGTGAAGAGTCCGGCGCCTGGAAAGTCGACTTTTATGGCAGCTCGGCCAGTGAGCTGAAGCGTGACGGCAAGCAACTGAGCCAGTCCGCCAGCGACAATGAGCCTGAGCAAGTCTTCGACCGCGTACAGATCCAGGTACCGGATGGCGCACCGATGGGCGCCAGCTTCGAACGTGCGCTGTATTCAGCCTACATGGGCGGCGGCTGGACAATCGTCAACGGACCAGGCGAAGGCAGCACGGTTCAATTCCAGGCCGACGGCCAGGTGACCGGCCTGCCAGGCAGCGATCGCTATGCGTTGTGCCTGGCCGGTGATTGCGCATCCATGAGCGGTGGCAATGACAACATGTGGCTGCAACTCAATGGCCAGGGCAACGCCTGGATCTTTGCGCGCAAGGGCAAAGAGCTGGAGATTTTCCAGACCGTGAACACGGCGCAGGTGGACGAGATGCCCTCGTTCACCCCGGGTGAGCGCAAGTGGTTGCTCGAGAAGCAGTAAGCAACGCTTAACCCCCTGTGGGAGCGAGCTTGCTCGCGATGAGGCCATAACATCCAACATCATCGTTGACTGTTATGCCGCCATCGCGAGCAAGCTCGCTCCCACAGTTGTTTCAGAGTGCCTGAACGTCAGCAGCGCCCTTCAATGATCGCCGCATACCCCTCGCGAAAACTCGGATACTTCGGCGTCCAGCCCAACGCCTTGGCCCGCGCATTACTGCAGCGCTTGCTGCCAGTGCGCCGCACGCTGTCGTCATCGGCCCATTCAGTCACACCCAGATACTCACGCAACCAGCCCACCACATCGGCCAGCGCTGCCGGCGCGTCATCGACGCCGATGTAGATATCATCCAGCGCCACCCCACGCCGATCCGCCTCAAGCAGGCACCCGATCAACCCGGCGGCATCGTCGGCATGAATCCGATTGGCATACAAAGGCGGCTCGACCGCCACGCGATAACCCCGGCGCACCTGGGTCAGCAGCCATTCACGGCCGGGGCCGTAAATGCCAGTCAGACGCACGATGCTCGCCGGAATGCCGCTTTTGAGGGCAAGTTGCTCGGCTTCGAGCATCACACGCCCAGAATAGCCCGCCGCCACGGCCGGTGAGGCCTCGTCGACCCATTCGCCATTCTGCTGACCGTAGACACTGCTACTGGAAACAAACAACAGGCGACTGGGCATCTGCCCGTAGTCGTCCAGCCACTCCAGCACATGCTCCAGGCCCTGGACATACGCAGCGCGGTAGCCGGCTTCGTCGTGATCGGTGGCCGCGGCGCAATACACCAGGTAATCCACAGCGCCGATTGGCCAGGTAGCCGGGCAGTCTTTGTTGAACAGGTCACCGGCCACGCCGATGACACCCTTGGGCAGGCGTGAAACGTCGCGTCGCAGGCCATGGACCTCCCACCCCGCCGCCAGCAATTGTGTGGCCAGGCGGCTGCCGACATCACCGCAGCCGGCGATCAAAACAGTAGGCGCAGACATCAGAAAACTCCCATCGGAAAGCCACAGACTAGCGCCGGCAATAGACAGGCGGCTAGCAATGCAGGAAAAAAAGAGACGCTATTACTTCTGTTAACAAGAATTACTTGCAATAATGCGCCCCACTTTTGTTCTCGGCCTTTCGAGGCCTGGAAGAACATCACCCGTTTTTTCTCTCAGGTCCGGCCAGCATGACACGCAATCAAATCTCCGCTTCGCCAACCAAACGACCTCGCGCCTGGAGCGCGGTGGCCGCCCTGTTCCTCAGCCTGATGCTCGCGCCAGTCGCCGCTTTCGCCGATGCCCAGGCGCCAGCCACACCGGCCGCCACCGCGCCGGCTCCGGCCGATCACGCCGCCCCGGTCGCTGCTCCGGCCGCGACCGATCCTGCCCAGGCCGCACCGGCAGAAGCGTTGGGTGAAGACGTCCCGGAAGTACTCGAAGCCGACAACACCTTGGGCATGGCTCATGACCTGTCGCCTTGGGGCATGTACCAGAACGCCGACATCATCGTGAAAATCGTGATGATCGGTCTGGCCATCGCTTCGATCATCACCTGGACCATCTGGATCGCCAAGGGCTTCGAGCTGATGGGCGCCAAGCGTCGTCTGCGCGGTGAAATCGCCCACCTGAAAAAAGCCGCCACCCTGAAAGAGGCCAGCGCTACCGCGGCCAAGGAGGGCACCCTGGCCAACCTGCTGGTGCATGACGCCCTTGAAGAAATGCGCCTGTCCGCCAGCAGCCGCGAGAAAGAAGGCATCAAGGAACGCGTCAGCTTCCGTCTTGAGCGCCTGGTCGCGGCCTGCGGTCGCAACATGAGCAGCGGCACCGGCGTGCTGGCCACCATCGGTTCCACCGCGCCGTTCGTCGGCCTGTTCGGTACCGTGTGGGGCATCATGAACAGCTTCATCGGCATCGCCAAGACCCAGACCACCAACCTCGCTGTCGTCGCCCCCGGTATCGCCGAGGCCCTGCTGGCTACCGCGCTGGGCCTGGTTGCAGCGATCCCTGCGGTCGTGATCTACAACGTCTTTGCCCGCTCCATCGCCGGTTACAAGGCTCAGGTGTCCGATGCGTCGGCACAGGTCCTGCTGCTGGTCAGCCGCGACCTCGACCACCAGCCTGAGCGCAGCTCGCAACCGCACATGGTGAAAGTGGGGTAATCGGCCATGGGCCTGCATTTGAAAGAAGGGGCAGACGACGATCTGTCCGAAAACCACGAAATCAACGTTACGCCGTTCATCGACGTGATGTTGGTGCTGTTGATCATCTTCATGGTGGCGGCCCCGCTGGCCACCGTGGACATCAAGGTCGACCTGCCCGCCTCGACCGCCAAACCGGCGCCGCGGCCAGAGAAACCGGTGTTCCTCAGCGTCAAGGCCGACCAGCGCCTGTTCCTTGGTGAAGACGAAGTGAAGGCCGAAGCACTCGGCGCCACCCTCGACGCCAGGACCCAGGGCAAGAAAGACACGACAATCTTCTTCCAGGCCGACAAAGGCGTGGATTACGGCGACCTGATGAGCGTGATGGACAACCTGCGCTCTGCCGGTTACCTGAAGGTAGGTCTGGTCGGACTCGAGACGGCAGCCAAGAAATGATCACGACGCGCCATAAGCTGACGCGTTACAGCGGTAGCCTGGCCGTGGTGCTGGGCGTTCACGCGCTGGCCATCGCGCTGGCGCTGAACTGGTCCGCTCGTCCGCCCATCGAATTGCCTCCCCAGGCAATGCTGGTCGAACTGGCACCGGTTCCTGCCCCGCCACCGCCTGCTCCGCCGAAAGTCGTCACGCCTCCGCAGCCACCGGCTCCGGTTGAAGAACTGCCGATTCCCAAGCTAGCCGAAGCGCCGAAAGCTGAAATTGCCGTGCCCAAGCCCGTCAAGCCAAAGCCCAAGCCGCAGCCGCCCAAACCGGTAGAGAAGAAGCCCGAACCGCCGAAGGAAAAACCGGCTGAAGAAAAACCGGCCGAAACCCAGCAGACTCAGGCACCGACGGAGAAATCCGCCCAGCCTGCGCCGGGCCCATCGCCGGCTCAACTGGCGGCCAAGGCCAGCTGGCAAGGCACGCTGTTGGCACACCTGCAGAAGTACAAGAAGTACCCTGCAAGTGCCCAGGCACGGGGCAAGGAAGGCATGAACCGTCTGCGTTTCGTCGTGGATGCCGAAGGCAATGTGTTGTCGTTTGAGCTGGTAGGCGCCTCGGGCACTGCCGATCTGGACCGGGCTACCCTGGAAATGATCCGCCGCGCTCAACCGCTGCCCAAGCCACCGGCCGACATGCTGACCAATGGCTCCATCGAAATCGTTGCACCGTTTGTGTATTCGCTGGAAAAACGCCGCCGCTGATAACACCGGCAATCCCTGTGGGAGCGAGCTTGCTCGCGATGACGGCCTCACAGTCAACTTATTCGCTGACTGTTACTCCGCTATCGCGAGCAAGCTCGCTCCCACAGAGGTTTCCGCCAGCTGGCAGGTCGCGCTCCAAGCCCAAAAGGCACCGAAAGGTGCCTTTTGCATATCTGCCAGCGGCAATCCGGCATTGCCCGGTGTCACTCGACGCACTCAGTCTGATAACGTGCGTCTATCGATTGCAGCCGGTATGCTTGGCCCGCAACTACATGGACGCTTGCTATGACCCTCACAGAATTACGCTACATCGTTACCCTCGCCCAAGAGCAGCACTTCGGCCACGCGGCCGAGCGTTGCCACGTCAGCCAACCGACCCTGTCGGTGGGTGTGAAAAAGCTTGAAGACGAACTCGGTGTGCTGATTTTCGAGCGCAGCAAAAGCGCCGTGCGCCTGACGCCGGTCGGCGAAGGCATCGTGGCCCAGGCCCAAAAGGTACTGGAACAGGCCCAAGGCATCCGCGAACTGGCCCAGGCCGGCAAGAACCAGCTGACCGCCCCACTCAAGGTCGGCGCTATCTACACCGTCGGGCCATACCTGTTTCCGCACCTGATTCCACAACTGCACCGGGTTGCCCCGCAGATGCCGTTGTACATCGAAGAAAACTTCACCCACGTGCTGCGCGACAAGCTGCGCAACGGCGAGCTCGACGCGATCATCATCGCCCTGCCGTTCAATGAAGCCGACGTGCTGACCCTGCAGCTCTACGACGAGCCGTTCTACGTGCTGATGCCAGCACAGCACCCGTGGACGCAAAAAGAGTCCATCGACGCCAGCCTGCTCAACGACAAGAGCCTGCTGCTGCTCGGCGAAGGCCACTGCTTCCGCGATCAGGTACTGGAAGCCTGCCCGACCCTGACCAAAGGCAACGACGGTGCCAAGCACACCACGGTGGAATCCAGTTCCCTGGAAACCATTCGCCACATGGTCGCCTCGGGCCTCGGGATATCTATCCTGCCGTTGTCGGCAGTCGACAGCCATCACTACGCCCCCGGCGTGATCGAAGTGCGTCCGTTGTCGGCACCCGTACCGTTCCGCACCGTGGCCATTGCCTGGCGCGCCAGCTTCCCGCGCCCGAAAGCGATTGAAATCCTCGCTGACTCCATTCGCCTGTGCTCGGTGGCCAAGCCAGCGACGCAAGTCGCTGCGGGCTAAGCAAGGGTCATGAGCGAGTTGTCGCAAGTGTCGGTGACGGCACTCAAGGGTGTCGGTGAAGCCATGGCCGAGAAGCTGGCCAAGGTCGGCCTGGAAAACCTCCAGGACGTGTTGTTCCACCTGCCCCTACGCTATCAGGACCGTACTCGCGTGGTGCCGATCGGCGCACTGCGGCCCGGACAAGATGCGGTCATCGAAGGCACCGTCAGCGGCGCCGATGTGGTCATGGGCCGGCGGCGCAGCCTGGTGGTCCGATTGCAGGATGGCACCGGGGGCTTGAGCCTGCGTTTCTATCACTTCAGCAACGCGCAAAAGGAAGGCCTTAAACGCGGCACGCGGATTCGCTGCTACGGCGAGGCGCGGCCCGGCGCTTCGGGGCTGGAGATCTACCACCCGGAATACCGCGCCATCACCGGCGACGAACCACCACCGGTGGATGAAACCCTGACCCCGGTCTACCCGCTTACCGAAGGCCTGACCCAACAGCGCTTGCGCCAGTTGTGCATGCAGACCCTCACCCTGCTCGGCCCCAGCAGCCTGCCCGACTGGCTGCCGAACGAACTGGCCCGCGACTACCAATTGGCGCCGCTGGCCGATGCGATCCGCTACCTGCACAACCCGCCCGCCGATGCCGACGTCGATGAACTGGCCCTCGGTCACCACTGGGCGCAGCACCGTCTGGCCTTCGAAGAACTGCTGACCCATCAGCTGTCGCAACAGCGCCTGCGCGAAAGCATGCGCGCCCTGCGTGCGCCAGCAATGCCCAAAGCCACCAGGCTGCCGGCCAAATACCTGGCCAACCTCGGCTTCAACCCGACCGGTGCCCAGCAACGGGTCGGCAACGAAATCGCCTACGACCTCAGCCAGCACGAACCGATGCTGCGACTGATCCAGGGCGACGTCGGCGCCGGCAAAACCGTGGTCGCCGCCCTCGCCGCGCTGCAAGCGTTGGAGGCCGGTTATCAGGTCGCGCTGATGGCGCCCACCGAGATTCTCGCCGAGCAACATTTCATCACCTTCAAGCGCTGGCTCGAGCCACTGGGCATTGAAGTCGCATGGCTGGCCGGTAAGCTCAAGGGCAAGAACCGCGTAGCCGCGCTGGAGCAAATCGCCAACGGCACGCCGATGGTGATCGGCACCCACGCGTTGTTCCAGGACGAAGTGCAGTTCAAGAACCTGGCGCTGGTGATCATCGACGAACAGCACCGTTTCGGCGTACAGCAGCGTCTGGCCTTGCGGCAGAAAGGCGTCGGCGGGCGCATGTGCCCGCACCAGTTGATCATGACCGCCACGCCAATTCCGCGCACGCTGGCCATGAGCGCCTACGCCGATCTCGACACCTCGATCCTCGACGAATTACCGCCCGGCCGAACCCCGGTCAACACCGTGCTGATCACCGACACCCGGCGGGTCGAAGTCATCGAACGGGTGCGCAGCGCTTGCGCCGAGGGGCGTCAGGCCTATTGGGTATGCACGCTGATCGAAGAGTCGGAAGAGCTGACCTGCCAGGCCGCCGAAACCACCTTCGAGGACCTCACCGCCGCCCTTGGCGAGTTGAAAGTCGGGCTGATCCACGGCCGTATGAAGCCTGTGGAAAAAGCCGCGGTGATGGCCGAGTTCAAGGCCGGCAACCTGCAACTGCTGGTCGCGACCACGGTGATCGAAGTCGGCGTGGACGTGCCCAACGCCAGCCTGATGATCATCGAGAACCCCGAACGCCTGGGCCTGGCGCAATTGCACCAGTTGCGTGGCCGCGTCGGCCGGGGCAGCGCCGTCAGCCATTGCGTGCTGCTCTACCATCCGCCGCTGTCGCAGATCGGCCGCCAGCGCCTGGGCATCATGCGCGAAACCAACGACGGTTTTGTCATTGCCGAAAAGGATTTGGAACTGCGCGGCCCCGGCGAAATGCTCGGCACCCGGCAGACAGGTTTGCTGCAATTCAAGGTCGCCGACCTGATGCGCGATGCCGATTTGCTGCCCGCCGTGCGGGATGCTGCCCAGGCATTGCTCGAGCGCTGGCCGACCCACGTCAGCCCGCTACTCGACCGCTGGCTGCGTCATGGCCAACAATACGGCCAAGTGTGACAACCGTCACGGTTTCTGAGGCGTGGCCCCAAGCAAGCTGGTTATACTCCCGCAATTGTTTTAGTCCGGATACAGACCATGACCGAAGTTGCCTTCGCACCCGACACCCCGCACGCTCCGTCGGTCATTCGGCTGATGCTGGGCAAATTGGGCATTGCCTACGAAGAAGTGCTGGACCGTCACGGCCTGAATGCCGCGCGCAAAGTGCAGGCCGTTCTGCTGGATGACAGCGTTGGCGTGCTGATGGTGCTGTTCCCGCAGAGCCAATTGCTGGACCTCAATCGCCTCACTGAACTCACCGGTCGCCGCCTCGCCGCCGTACCGACCGAACGCCTGACAAAAATGCTCGGCAAGCACAACCTCAGCTTGCTGCCGGGCCTGCCGGCGCTGACCAGTTCACCGTGCCTGTACGACGCAAGCCTGCTGCACGAGCCGAAGTTGCTGATCAACTCCGGTGAGCCGGGCGTGCTACTGGAAATTTCCAGCGAAGACTTCAAGACGACCATGCTGACCAAGGCCAGCGCCGCCAACTTCGGCGAAAACCTGACCAGCATCCGTCCGAACCTCAACCGCCCCGATGACGACCGCGAGGAAATCACCCAGGCCGTCCAGGCGTTCACCGCGCGGCGCATCCAGCAGCGTCTGGAAGCGACCATCGAGATTCCGCCGCTGGCCGAAACCGCGCAAAAAATCATCAAGCTGCGCGTTGACCCCAACGCCACCATCGACGACATCACTGGCGTGGTCGAAACCGACCCGGCGCTGGCTGCACAAGTCGTGAGCTGGGCGGCATCGCCGTACTACGCCTCGCCGGGCAAGATCCGCTCGGTGGAAGACGCCATCGTCCGGGTGCTGGGCTTCGACCTGGTAATCAACCTGGCGCTGGGCCTGGCCCTGGGCAAAACCTTGAGCCTGCCCAAGGACCACCCGCAACACTCCACGCCGTACTGGCAGCAATCGATCTACACCGCCGCCGTCATCGAAGGCCTGACCCGCGCCATGCCGCGCGCCCAGCGCCCGGAAGCCGGCCTGACCTACCTCGCCGGCCTGTTGCACAACTTCGGCTACCTGCTGCTGGCCCATGTGTTCCCGCCGCACTTCTCGCTGATCTGCCGCCACCTGGAGGTCAACCCGCACCTGTGCCACAGCTTCGTGGAACAACACCTGCTGGGCATCAGCCGCGAACAGATCGGCACGTGGCTGATGCGCTACTGGGACATGCCTGAAGAGCTGGCCACCGCCCTGCGCTTCCAGCACGATCCACACTACGACGGCGACTTCGCCGAATACCCGAACCTGGTGTGCCTGTCGGTGCGCCTGCTGCGCAGCCGAGGCATCGGTTCCGGCCCCGACGAAGACATCCCCGACGCCCTGCTCGAACGCCTTGGCCTGAGCCGCGAAAAAGCCAACGACGTGGTCAGCAAAGTCCTCGAGGCCGAAGTGCTGCTGCGCGAACTGGCTTCGCAATTCTCTCAAGGCTGAAAAGCAATCGCGAACAGGCTCGCTCCCACAGAATTCAGACGATCCCTGTGGGAGCGAGCCTGCTCGCGATGAATATCACTCGGTCTACCTGAAAGACCTCAAGCCTTGGGCTTGGCCTTCTTCGGCTTCAAATACTTGGTCAGCCCCTGGAACCAGATCACCAGCGCCGGGTTGCCCTTGATCTGAATCGACTTGTCCTGAATCCCCGTCATGAACGCCAGTTGCTTGTTCTTCGCCTGCATCGTGGCAAAACCGTACGCGGCGTCTTTAAAGGCAATCGCAAACGCAGGCTCGGCATGCACACCCGATTGGCTGGTGATGCGCTGGTCCTTCACACGAAAATGCCGCGCCACTTTCCCGTCCAGGGTCTGCAGCTGAAACACCAGGTCCTTGTCACCCAGTTGCTGCTGAAACGCCGGATTGGTCCGGCTGGCCTTACCCATCAACAAACCCAGCATCCACAGCAGAAAACGAAATTTCATGCGCACAGCCTCAGAAGAAAAATGAACGGCTGGGGCAGTTTAACGGCTTAACAACAGAACGCCACCTTTCAGATGCGTTAGAAGAAGATAAGCCATATTTCTCGCATGATGACCGCCAAGTCACGCTTTCATACTGTCTCACTGATCGTTCCCACACTCATGCGTAGGAATGCCTTCCGTGACACTCCTACAACGGCAGAAACACATCCCTGTAGGAGCTGCCGAAGGCTGCGATCTTTTGATCTTGCACCCCGCAGACTTCTCGGACATTTCCTTCAAAACGCCGGGCCATGTGTGAACTAGGCGATTTTGGTCGGCACCGATAACCTCTTTAAGTCACCGCAAAATCGGTGACTCGGACGTGCAAGTCCGGAATCGGCACACAATCGGTAATGGCTATTCCCAGAGCGTTTTTTTATGCTCGCGGATCATTATGGCGGCTGTGTGTGGGAGATCTTCCGATCTGCCGGTTTACCGATTCCGGTCTTGCACACCTATACACAGCTGCCACCTCTTTCGAAGTGCAAGCGAAATGGTGTTAGCTCTCAAATCGGTACAACACCAATGATCAAGCCAACACCGAATCCCCCAGCAAACGAAGCCCTTGATACCAAAGAGCTCCATGAAGCCGCAGAACGCGCCCCCGATCACCACAACACCCAAACCGAACAGAAACAATCGAAACGTAACGGCCAACTTTTCAGCGTCTGCCCAGGCATCAACACCGAGGCGCTTCTGGCCAACGCCTCAGAAGATCTGCTCTCCATCAGCGCCATCGCCGCCGACCTCGCGGATGATGTAGACGGCTCACGTCGCTCGGTTGTCCTGGCTATCAGTCGCATGGCTGACGGCGCGCATTTACTGGTAGAGCAAGCACTGGATCATCTGGACGAACCGGAAATGGCGGCGATTCTCACAAGGAAATCAAGCCAAGCTAGCTAACTCGCCAAAAGGAAAGCGACCCCGATTGTTGCCGTCACTTTCGGGGTTTTAAGGCAAGTCGCTGCCACCCTCCTTAATAGCCAACTCCCACTCACTTCTCCCTTTCCCAAATCTGCGTAGGAAGCTTCCTGTTCTCCCTGTGATGTCTTGAATTACCTCTCTGCTCACGTACTTTACGCTAGCCCGACTCATTTCCGAACCGGGATAACTCATCGTTAACAACGGCGCATTTCCCCAAGGGATGGGGCGCCAGTTGAAAGGGACATCAAGACATGGCTATCGGGCATTACATTGGGCTAGGTGACAAAACTGACTGCGGCGGTACCGTTCTGGAGGGGGACCACACCTTCAGTTTCGGTCTCATCCATGCTCGTGAGGGTGATCTGGTTAGTTGCGGAAAAGATAAGAAGAGCTACCGGATCATCGGCGGCGTCTCTCACGTCCTTAGCGAGGGTCGACGTGTTGCTGGCACGCTGGACAGTTTCAGTGGTTGCCCTTGTCGAGCCAAACTGATTCCCTCGAATTTCGAGGGTAGTTATGTCAATGAGCCCTCTGCACCGAGAGCAGCCAGGGTAAACGCTCAATCGGCCGCGCCTGCGCCATCGATGACATCCACCAGCAATTCGACTGCGCAGCGTCCATCTGGCTTTACATCAGTGCCAAGTGCGCCGCCTTCATCGCTGCCCACCGGCATCGATACTTCGGAACCGGGCTTTTACATCGTGCCCAAGAGCACCACCCGCGAACAGCTCGAGGCCTCGTTGTTCACCCTGCGCGACCCGGCAGTGATGGGCAAATTCAAGCTGCTCAATCCCAATCTGCGCGACGTCAAAGCCGGCTCGATGATCGTGCTGAGCGACCCCAACGACTACCAGTGCACCCGTGAAGAAGCCCTGCTCATGGACGTGGCCGCCAAAACCAACCAAGTGCTTGCAACGCTCAGCCCGGAAGAGGCGGATTTCATGGTGCAACACCGTGATGCCATCCAGACCTTCTTGGGCCATGGTTCGACTGCTATTGGCGTCGGCGCGAGCATTCTCCACAATAACCTGGAAAATGTCCGCGAGACTCTAAAAGAAATCGAAGCGTTGCATCAGCATTCATTTCTGCGCGATGGCCACCTGAGCTCACCGACGTTTCTGGAAGATCGCAAAAAACTGCTCGCTCAACTCGACATCCACATGACAAGCCTGACGCGCAAAGGTATCGGTTTTCCCGACCATCCCAATTTGAATCGTGCAATGTTCCTTTCGCCTCCCAGCCTGGTTCATCGCTGGACGGAAGCCGGCGGCGTAGGTCAGATGCCGGGGTACGCCACTCCTCTGGATGGGGTGGCCAGGGCTTCCAAATACCTCCAGTACGGGGGCTGGGTCGGTACCGCAGTCGGTGGAGGGGCGTCGGCTATGAAGATTCAGGATGTGTGTAGGGCTGGGAATACTGAGGCATGCGAGCGGGTTAAATTCACTGAGGCGGGGAGCTTCAGTGGAGGAGTAGTTGGGGGCTCGGCCACTGGTGCGCTATTATCTGGCTCTACCGTTGGATATCTTTGTGCGGGCCTCAGTATAGGCACTGGTGGCTTTGGTATTCCTGTATGTGGAATTCTAGTTGTCGGAGCTGGCTCATATGCTGGAGGCATACTTGGCGAAAAAGGCGGAGAGATAATTGGCGAAGTTTTGTACGAAGCAATTAGATGACTAGTGCTGAATACATCGTCGGCAGCTTATGTGGCCTAGTACTCGTTGCCTTATTGCTTTGGAACGTCGCGGCGCTTTACCTGGCATATACACGAATGGACTTAATGCTGGACAAGCTAAAAAACTGTTCCGCCATTATGACCAGAGCCCCGCTTAGGCATGGCGGCCCGTGGGGAAAGTTGTTACTTGTTGGAGGAATCTCAGGAATTTTAACATTTCCTAGCTTTTATCTGAGCAGAGGTAAGTTAAGCATCAAGGATCTAGAAAGCTTCCCTACTACACTAAAGCGAAAACTAATAGCACTACAATTGACTGTTATTGGACTATTAACAACCTTGGCATTATTGGTTGCATTGTGGGAATCCGGATTACTTAAATAATCGCTTCGACAAAAATGGGCACCCAACCCTGGTTGGCGTGCCCATTTTTTATTCCACTCCCCCGCTACGCGGGAGGTGAAAAAGGATTACGGATTAACGCTGTCTTTCAACGATTTGCCTGGCTTGAACGCAACGGTGTTGCTGGCCTTGATTTTGACGGGTTCACCGGTTTGCGGGTTTTTGCCGGTGCGGGCACCGCGATGGCGTTGCAGGAAGGTGCCGAAGCCCACCAGCGTCACGCTGTCTTTGCGGTGCAGGGCACCGGTGATTTCTTCAAGAACGGCGTTGAGAACGCGGTTGGCTTGTTCTTTGGTGAGGTCTGCTTTTTCAGCAATGGCTGCTGCGAGGTCTGGTTTACGCATGTGAGTGAAGCCCCTTTGACGGTTTGTTGTTGTTATGTCCGTGCTGCTCTCTGCGGAGCAGCGCCAAAAGCGCCGCAGGTGCTCTACTCTGCGGCAGACGGGAGTGAGGATGGCACGCAGTGAGGCCCCGCGCCAGTATCGGCGCGGCCATTGTTAGGGCAAAAGGGGGGTGATTCCGACAGAACGACCGGTATTTACGCCAACAGGGCCGGAAGCTCTTTGTTCAGGGCCAGTTTTTCCATCACGGCGGCACCGGTGAGGGCGTAACCGAGCAGCTTGCCCGCGGCATCGCGGCATAAAACCTTGATGTCGGCACCCTGCCCTTCGACTGTCCAGATGCCTTCCGCGCCCCGTGGCGGCGGGGACACCACCAGCGGGCAGACTGGGGTTTTGACGGTGATTGGCATCGGGCCATAGGTGACGGCGGTCGGGTTGCCGGCCAGGGTTTGCGCCAGCGCCCTTGCACAGCTCATCAGGGGCATGACGTACAGCAGATTCAGCCCATCGACCTCGGCGCAGTCGCCCAGGGCGTAGATGTTGGCGTGGGAGGTTTTCAAGTGCCGGTCGACCATGACGCCACGGCTGACCTGCAAACCGGCCGCTGCCGCTAGGTCGACGCGTGGGCGCAGGCCTATGGCCGAGACCACCACGTCGCACGGGATCACCTGACCATCGGACAGGTGCGCTTCCAGGCCGTCAGCCACGCGTTGCAGGCGGTTGAGTACCGGCCCGAGGTGGAAGCGCGCGCCGAGGCTTTCGAGGCCAGCCTGCACTGCAGCGGCGGCCGCCGGGTGCAGCAGGGTCGGCATGACCTGTTCGCACGGTGCAACCAGCTGCACTTCGTAGCCGCCCAGAGTCAGGTCGTTGGCGAACTCGCAACCGATCAGGCCGGCGCCGAGCAGTAGCACACGGCGCTTGCCGGCCGCCGCCGCACGGAAGCGTGCGTAGTCTTCCAGGTCGTTGATCGGGAATACGCAGTCCGCCGCGTCGCCTTCGATGGGCACGCGCACGGTTTCGGCGCCCCAGGCCAGGATCAGGTCGCGGTAGATCACCGCTTCTTCACCGATCCACAGGCGCTTGTGGCCCGGGTCGATGCCGCTGATGCGCGTGTGGGTGCGTATTTCGGCCTTGAGCTGTTCGGCCATGGCGCCGGGCTCGGCCATGCTCAGGCCGTCGGCATCCTTGTTTTTGCCGAAGCCGGTGGAGAGCATCGGCTTGGAGTAGGAGCGCCCGTCATCGGCGGTAATCAGCAGCAGCGGGGTTTCGCTATCGAGTTTGCGAAACTCGCGGGCCACGTTGTAGCCCGCCAGGCCGGTGCCAATGATTACGACAGGTGCGTTCATTCCTTACTCCTCAATTTTTCAGGCAGCGATTTCGATCATTTCAAAATCCATTTTGCCCACACCGCAGTCCGGGCACAGCCAGTCTGCCGGGACGTCTTCCCAACGGGTGCCCGGCGCAATGCCGTCATCCGGCCAACCGTCGGCTTCGTTGTAGATCAGGCCGCAGACGATACATTGCCACTTTTTCATCAGGTACTTCCTCAGGGTTCAGGCGTTTTGCCGGCCAGACGGTCGATGGTTGCAGCACTGCCGTCCAACTCAGCGCGTTTTGTACTGATCGGGGCCGTCGGATGCAAGCCTGTTCGGCGTAACGGCAGGCCATTTCAATCGATATCGGCGGCTGACATGTTAAGCTCGCCGCCTCATTTGCTGCCAATAATGACTCATTGTGCATCACACAGAATCCCCCTCTCCAGTTCCTCTCTGGCTCTCGCGCAGCGAACTGGCGCCCCTCCCCGATGCCGCCACCCTCGACTGGCTGTTCGACGAAGGCTCGCTGACCAGACGTCTGATTCATCTGTCGAATGACGCCTTCAGCGTCTCGCCGATGTTCGAAGGCTGGCAACCCCTGCGTGCCGACGAATGCGCAGCGCTGGACCTGGTCGATGGCAGTGAGGGCTGGGTGCGCGAGGTGTATTTGCGCGGTCATGGCCAGGCGTGGGTGTTTGCGCGCAGCGTGGCGTCACGCAGTGCATTGCAAGGCGACGGCTTGCACATGGACGAACTGGGCAGCCGCTCGCTGGGCGAATTGCTATTTTGCGATCAGGCCTTCCAGCGCCGGGCCATCGAGGTTTGCCATTATCCGCAAGCGTGGCTGCCCGCCGAGGTGCAATCGCCTGAACTATGGGGCCGCCGCTCGCGCTTCGACCGCGGTGCGCTGAGCGTGCTGGTGGCCGAAATATTCCTGCCTTCCCTGTGGGACGCCGCCTGCGCCCAATCGGAGAACCGTTGATGTACCAAAGTCTGCTCAAGTCCTTGAACCGCTTGAACCCTCGGGCCTGGGATTTCATTCAGCTGACCCGCATGGACAAGCCGATCGGCATTTACCTGCTGCTCTGGCCAACGCTGTGGGCGCTGTGGATTGCCGGCAAGGGTTCGCCGTCCCTGGCCAACATTGTGATTTTCGTTCTCGGCGTGGTGCTGACCCGCGCTGGCGGCTGCGTGATCAACGACTGGGCGGATCGCAAGGTTGATGGTCATGTGAAGCGTACCGAGCAGCGGCCGCTGGTGAGCGGCAAGATCAGTTCCAAAGAGGCGCTGGTGTTCTTCGCATTGCTGATGGGCGTGAGTTTCCTGCTGGTGCTGTGCACCAATGCCGCGACCATTTGGCTGTCATTGGGTGGTCTGGCGCTGGCGTTCAGTTACCCGTTCATGAAGCGCTACACCTATTACCCGCAAGTGGTGCTGGGAGCGGCATTTTCGTGGGGGATGCCGATGGCGTTCACTGCAGAAACCGGTGAACTGCCGGCAGTTGCATGGCTGCTGTGGATCGCCAACCTGATGTGGACCGTGGGTTACGACACGTATTACGCGATGACCGACCGCGATGACGACCTGAAGATCGGCGTGAAATCCACGGCAATCCTGTTCGGCGACGCGGACCGGGCGATCATCCTGACCCTGCAAGGGCTGGCGTTGGGTTGCCTGCTGCTGGCGGGGTCGAAATTCGAGCTCGGCGGCTGGTTCCACCTTGGGTTGCTGGCGGCGGCGGGCTGCTTTGCGTGGGAGTTCTGGTACACCCGCGACAAGGACCGGATGCGTTGCTTCAAGGCGTTTTTGCACAATCACTGGGCGGGTTTGGCGATATTCGTCGGGATTGTGCTGGATTACGCGTTGCGTTGACCGTTGAAAAGATCGCAGCCTTGGGCAGCTCCTGCCGGAGGCTGCGATCTTCTTGCGATGTTACATATGCTCACGGACGACGTGCCAGACGTCTTTCATCTTGTCGCCTTTCATTTCTCCGGGTGCCTTGTCCTTCTGGAAGTAGTAAAGCGGCTTGCCGTCGTAGGCCCATTGCATCGTGCCATCGTCACGCTTGATGACGGACCATTTACCTTCAGCCTTTGCGCCAGCTTCCGCCTTCAGCGGTGGCCAGTACTCTGCACACTCACCTGTGCAGGCCGACTTGCCACCGGTGTCCTTGTCGAAGGTGTACAGGGTCATCCCTTTGTGGTCGGTCATCATGCCGTCTTTCATCATGCCCGGTTCGGCGGCGAAGGCCATCGAAGGCAATGCCAGGGCCGCGGCCAGCAGCAGGGCCTTGATGGAATGCGAGTGTCGATTCATTTGAAGCCTTCCTTTGTGGTTGTCAGGATTCGGACTTAAAGCTTAGCCCAGGATCCAACCAATCGCCGGCCGACTAAAATACTGTCACACGACTGCAATAATTCCGTTATCTAATGCGGCGCAAGACAGTTAAATGACAAGAGGAATAAGGGCATGGTTGGCAGGAGCATTCTGATCGTCGACGACGAAGCGCCTATTCGCGAAATGATCGCCGTTGCGTTGGAAATGGCCGGCTATGACTGCCTGGAGGCTGAAAACTCCCAGCAGGCCCACGCCATTATCGTCGACCGCAAACCGGACCTGATCCTGCTCGACTGGATGCTGCCCGGCACGTCCGGCATCGAACTGGCCCGTCGTCTCAAACGTGATGAACTGACCGGGGACATCCCGATCATCATGCTCACCGCCAAGGGTGAAGAGGACAACAAGATCCAGGGCCTGGAAGTCGGCGCCGACGACTACATCACCAAGCCGTTTTCCCCCCGTGAGCTGGTGGCGCGCCTGAAGGCTGTTCTACGCCGCGCCGGCCCGACCGATGGCGAGGCGCCAATCGAAGTCGGCGGCCTGCTGCTGGACCCGATCAGCCACCGCGTGACCATCGACGGCCGTCCTGCCGAGATGGGCCCGACCGAATACCGCCTTCTGCAATTCTTCATGACCCACCAGGAGCGCGCCTACACTCGTGGCCAGTTGCTGGATCAGGTCTGGGGTGGCAACGTCTACGTCGAAGAGCGTACGGTTGACGTGCACATCCGCCGCCTGCGCAAAGCTCTCGGCGATGCTTACGAAAATCTGGTACAAACCGTGCGCGGCACCGGCTACCGCTTTTCTACCAAAGCCTGACCCGGACCTTTACCGCCCGACAAGCTGACAAGGACGCGCGTCAAGTGAACCAAAACTGGCATGGCACCCTGATTCGCCACATGCTGCTGCTGGTCACCACCTGCCTGGTGATCGGCCTGATCACCGGCTATTACGGCTGGAGCCTCGCCGCAGGCCTGGGTCTTTACCTGGCCTGGACCCTCAAGCAATTGCTGCGTCTGCACGAGTGGCTGCGCTTGCACAAACCCGATGAAGCGCCACCCGACGGCTATGGCCTGTGGGGCGAGGTGTTCGACAGCATCTACCACCTGCAACGCCGCGACCAACGGGTACGTGGGCGCCTGCAAGCGGTGATCGACCGGGTTCAGGAATCCACCGCCGCGCTCAAGGATGCGGTGATCATGCTCGACTCCGACGGCAACCTGGAATGGTGGAACCGCGCCGCCGAAACCCTGCTGGGCCTCAAGACGCCACAGGACAGCGGCCAACCGGTGACCAACCTGGTGCGCCATCCGCGCTTCAAGGAATACTTCGAGCAAGACAGTTACGCCGAGCCGCTGGAAATCCCTTCGCCGACCAACGACCGCGTGCGCATCCAGCTGTACATCACCCGTTACGGCAACAACGAACACTTGATGCTGGTGCGCGATGTGACGCGCATCCATCAGCTTGAGCAAATGCGCAAAGACTTCATCGCCAACGTTTCCCATGAACTGCGCACACCGTTGACCGTGATCTGCGGTTACCTGGAAACCTTGCTCGACAACGTCGACGAGGTGAACCCGCGCTGGGGCCGTGCCTTGCAGCAGATGCAGCAACAAGGCGGACGCATGCAGACCCTGCTCAACGACCTGTTGTTGCTGGCCAAGCTGGAAGCCACCGATTATCCGTCGGACAACCAGCCGGTGCCGATCGACGGCTTGCTGCAATCGATCAAGAGCGACGCGCAGCAGTTGTCCGCCCAGAAAAACCAGAAAATCACCCTGGAAGCCGACCCGACAATTCTACTCAAGGGCAGCGAAGCGGAGTTGCGCAGCGCATTTTCCAACCTGGTGTTCAACGCAGTGAAATACACCCCGGCCGAAGGCAATATCCGCATTCGCTGGTGGGGCGATGACCAGGGGGCGCACCTGAGCGTGCAGGACTCCGGGATTGGCATCGATGCCAAACACCTGCCGCGCCTGACCGAACGCTTCTACCGCGTCGACTCCAGCCGCAACTCCAACACCGGGGGCACCGGCCTGGGGCTGGCAATCGTCAAACACGTCTTGTTACGGCATCGGGCACGGATGGAAATCAGCAGCGTACCGGGCCACGGCAGCACCTTTACCTGCCACTTTGCCCCGGCCCAAGTCACCAAATCACGGGTTATCAGCACCGCTGACTGATACCGGTCAGCACACACCACTAGGCAACTGGCCGGTCAGCCGCTACATTGGCTGACTTGTGCCTGCCTTTCAGGCGCGGTTTTTACTTCCCTCTTGAATATACGGAACCCGCAAAACTCCATCATGGACCCTTCCCCTGGCTTGACCCTCGCTACAATTTTCGCCGACTTCGGCATGATTCTTTTTGCTCTGATCCTGGTTTTGCTCAACGGATTTTTCGTTGCGGCTGAATTTGCCATGGTCAAGCTGCGCTCGACCCGGGTCGAGGCCATCGCTGACAAAAACGGCTGGCGCGGGCACATCCTGCGTACTGTGCACAGCCAGCTCGATGCTTACCTGTCGGCCTGCCAATTGGGTATCACCCTCGCCTCCCTGGGCCTGGGCTGGGTTGGTGAACCTGCGTTTGCGCACCTTCTGGCGCCTGTACTGAGTGCCGTGGGCGTAGATTCCGCTGAAGTGGTCAAGGCTATTTCGTTCTTCACCGCCTTCTTCATCATTTCCTACCTGCACATCGTGGTCGGCGAGCTGGCCCCGAAATCCTGGGCGATCCGCAAACCCGAATTGCTGTCGCTGTGGACCGCCGTGCCGCTGTACCTGTTCTACTGGGCCATGTACCCGGCCATTTACTTGCTCAACGCCAGCGCCAACCAGATCCTGCGCATTGCAGGGCAAGGTGAACCCGGCCCGCATCACGAACACCATTACAGCCGCGAAGAACTGAAACTGATCCTGCACTCCAGCCGTGGCCAGGACCCGAGCGACCAAGGCATGCGTGTCTTGGCCTCGGCGGTGGAAATGGGTGAACTGGAAGTGGTCGACTGGGCCAACTCCCGCGAAGACCTGGTGACCCTGGAGTTCAACGCGCCGCTCAAGCAGATCCTGGCGATGTTCCGTCGCCACAAGTTCAGCCGCTACCCGGTGTACGACAGCGAACGCCAGGAGTTCGTCGGCCTGCTGCACATCAAGGATCTGCTGCTGGAACTGGCGGCGCTGGACCACATTCCCGAGTCGTTCAACCTGGCCGAATTGACCCGCCCGCTGGAGCGCGTGTCGCGGCACATGCCGCTGTCGCAGTTGCTGGAACAGTTCCGCAAGGGCGGCTCGCACTTCGCCGTGGTCGAAGAGGCCGACGGCAACATCATCGGCTACCTGACCATGGAAGACGTGCTGGAAGTGCTGGTGGGCGACATCCAGGACGAACACCGCAAGGCCGAACGCGGGATCCTCGCGTATCAGCCGGGCAAGCTGCTGGTGCGGGGCGATACGCCGCTGTTCAAGGTTGAGCGACTGCTGGGCATCGACCTCGACCACGTCGAAGCCGAAACCCTTGCCGGGCTGGTTTACGAGAGCCTCAAGCGGGTTCCCGAAGAGGAAGAAGTGCTGGAAGTCGAAGGCTTGCGGATCATCATCAAGAAGATGAAAGGGCCGAAGATCGTTCTGGCCAAGGTGTTGATGCTGGATTAACTGGCTTATTCAGATTCGCGGCGATCCGACTTGCCCGCGATGGCGTCAGACCAGACAACGCCTCACTGCTTGCCCAACGCAAAGTTGGGCAGCGCGCCCACCGGCTGGTTGAACTGGTACGGAATCGATACCAGCCCCAACCCGGTATTGCGCTGCACCACAAAGTGCAAATGCGGCCCGGTGCTGTTGCCGGTGTTACCGGACAACGCCAGCGCACTGCCGACCGTTACCCGCTGACCTTCCCGCACGCGGACCGAGCCTTTCTTCAGGTGCAGGTAAACACCCATGGTCCCGTCATCGTGCAGCACCCGCACGAAATTGCCGGATGCATCGGTGCCGCGCCCGCTCTGACGATTCTCGGTCTTCACCACCACCCCGCCTCGCGCGGCAATGATCGGCGTGCCCTCAGGCATTGCGATGTCTATGGCGTATCGGCTCTTGGGCCCGAAGTGGCTGTAGGGGCCATTGGCGCCCTGGCTGATCCGGAACGGGCCGCCACGCCAGGGCAGCGGGTACCGATAGCCCACCGTGGGCCCTGAGGGGTCGCCCAGGGAGTATTTGAACTTCGGGACGTACGCGAGGGGCCTCCCACCTTTAGCCGCCGTGAGCTGCGCCAGGCGAACGCTGCTACGTAGCGGTATCACCCGCCGAATCGTCCCGCCCGGCACACCGCTGGCGTTCTTCACCCCGGCAAAACTCAATTCGACTTCTACCGGCGCATACAGGTCATTGCGCACGTACACGCTGTGCACGCCGTTCTTCTTCGTGATGATGAGACGTACCTGACGCTCAAGGTGCTCGACCATGCCATCGCGAAAAACGAACACATGGGCGCCTTTGCTGGGGCGGTCGCTGTAGGAAACCACGCCATAGGCATCTTTGGACTTGTAGATGGTCATGGCCATGGCCGAGTTGGCGACCATGAACAGGCCACATAAAAGCAGCAGGCGCGAGAACATGAGCAAGGATTCTGTCGAGTGAGATCTGGGATTGAGCCTAGCAGCTGCAATGGACCCGGGTAGTCGACAGATGTTTCAGAAAAGGTGTTCAGCAGATGTGCGGTAACAGTGATGACCCCATCGTCGGATCGCCGCCCGGAGCAAGCTCGCTCCCACAGGATTCACGACGGACCTGTGGGAGCGAGCTTGCTCGCGATGGCGGACTGTCAGGCGACGCTATATCAAGCGCCAGGAATGAAATGCTTCTGCGCCGTACCCCGCGCAATCAGGCGGGAAATGTAATCGAGCTTCTGCGCATCCTGGTCGACAAAACGGAAGGTCAGTTGCAGCCAGTCGCTGTCGGGCTTCGGTTCATGGGCCACGACGGCGTGCAGATAGCCGTTGAGGCGGGCGACTTCGGCGTTATCACCCTGCTCCAGGTCCAGCACGGCGCTGTCGAGGATCTGCGGCAGGGTCTCGGTGCGCTTGACCACCAACAGGGCTTCCTTGAGGCTCAAGGCCTTGATCACACATTGCGCGATGCCATTCGGCAAACGCAGTTGACCCTGGCCACGGCCACTGGTGGGTGCCGAAGAGGCCGCAGGCGCCTTGACCGGCGGGCTGTTGAGCAAGCCCTTGGACGGTGCGGGTGCGGCCGTTGGCGTGACGACGGGTGCCTTGCCACCGGTCAAGGCGGCGAGGGAGTCGTTACCGAATGCCGGACTCGTTTTGGTCGCGGCTACGTTGATCAAGGCGTCGAGTTTGCCGACCTTGTGCAACGCCTGCTTGACCTTGGTGATCAGTTGCTCGTTGGTGAACGGCTTGCTGACGTAACCGGAAACCCCGGCCTGAATCGCCTGGACGACGTTCTCCTTGTCGCCACGGCTGGTCACCATCACGAAAGGCATGGTTTTGAGGTTGTCTTGCTCGCGGCACCAGGTCAGCAGTTCCAGGCCGGACATTTCCGGCATTTCCCAGTCGCACAGGACCAGGTCGAAGGCTTCTTTGGCCAGCATGGCCTGGGCCTTTCTGCCGTTGATCGCATCTTCGATCCGCATGCCCGGGAAATAATTGCGCAGGCACTTTTTCACCAAGTCACGGATGAACGACGCGTCGTCCACGACCAACACACTGACCTTACTCATCCACCACCCCTTTAAAAATCCCGGCCAGCATACCGCCTTGCTGATGGCACATTGCCAAAAAACCTTCAGTCACGCCGGACTTTTCGTTCGCGGGTGCTGCTTTTCGAATTCGTAAGCCGCAAACAAAAACGCCCGGCCAAAAGGCCGGGCGCTTTACTTGGGCAACCTTACTTATCGTCAGTTTTGCCCGGAACATTAGCGCTTTCGCCAGTTGTTCCTTCGACTTCTTCCTTCATGCGCTTGAGACCCAGGTGCCGCACGTCGGTGCCGCGTACCAGGTAGATCACCAGCTCCGAGATATTGCGCGCGTGGTCGCCGATACGCTCCAGCGAACGCAGTACCCAGATAATGCTCAGAACCCGCGAAATGGAACGCGGGTCTTCCATCATGTAGGTGGCCAGTTCTCGCAGGGCGGTCTTGTATTCGCGGTCGATGATCTTGTCGTACTGCGCCACTGACAAAGCCAGATCGGCGTCGAAACGGGCAAAGGCGTCCAGTGCGTCGCGGACCATGTTGCGTACCTGGTCACCGATGTGGCGCACTTCGACGTAACCGCGCGGCGCTTCGCCTTCTTCGCACAGCTGGATGGCGCGACGGGCGATCTTGGTCGCTTCGTCACCGATGCGCTCCAGATCGATCACCGACTTGGAAATGCTGATGATCAGGCGCAGGTCGGAAGCTGCCGGCTGACGACGGGCCAGAATGCGCAGGCATTCCTCGTCGATGTTGCGTTCCATCTGGTTGATCTGGTCGTCGATCTCGCGCACCTGCTGGGCCAGGCCGGAGTCGGCCTCGATCAGCGCGGTCACCGCGTCGTTGACCTGTTTCTCGACCAGCCCGCCCATGGCCAGGAGGTGGCTGCGCACTTCCTCCAGTTCGGCGTTGAACTGCTGGGAGATGTGGTGTGTAAGGCCTTCCTTAGAAATCATGTCGTCTGCTCCGCAAAAGCTGTGAGCTGCAAGCTACAAGCTGCAAGCTGATGTATGTCGTACCCAAACCGCTCTGACTTGCCGCTTGAAGCTTGCGGCTCGTGGCTGCTGCTAGCCATAGCGACCGGTGATGTAGTCTTCGGTCTGCTTCTTCGCCGGATTGGTGAACAGGGTATCGGTGTCGCCGAATTCCACCAGCTTGCCCATGTACATGAACGCGGTGTAGTCGGACACCCGCGCCGCCTGTTGCATGTTGTGGGTTACGATCACGATGGTGAACTTGGATTTCAGTTCGTAGATCAGCTCTTCGACTTTCAACGTGGAGATCGGGTCGAGTGCCGAGCACGGTTCGTCGAGCAGCAGCACTTCCGGCTCAACGGCGATGGTGCGGGCGATCACCAGACGCTGCTGCTGACCACCGGACAGGCCGAGTGCCGACTCGTGCAGACGATCCTTGACCTCGTCCCACAATGCCGCGCCTTTCAACGCCCACTCGACGGCTTCGTCGAGCACGCGCTTCTTGTTGATGCCCTGGATGCGCAGACCGTAGACCACGTTTTCGTAGATGGTTTTCGGGAACGGGTTGGGCTTCTGGAACACCATGCCGACGCGACGACGCAGTTCGGCCACATCTTCGCCCTTGCGGTAGATATTGTTGCCGTACAGGTTGATCTCGCCTTCAACGCGGCAGCCGTCAACCAGGTCGTTCATGCGGTTGAAGGTCCGCAGCAGTGTCGACTTGCCACAGCCGGACGGGCCGATGAAGGCGGTCACGCGCTGTTTCGGGATGTTCATGCTGACGTCGTACAGCGCTTGTTTTTCGCCGTAGAACAGGCTCAGGCCCGGCACTTCGATGGCTACGGTTTCCTGCTCGAGGTTCAGGCTCTGCTTGTCGCGACCCAGCGCCGACATGTTGATGCCGTGGGTATGTGCTTCGTGCTGCATGGGAGGCTCCCTGTGCTAACAAATTCGGTTCGGAACGCCGCTTCGCGGCATGCCCAATAATGTCCGGTTGGACGCGTTCTACTGTGGGAGCGGGCTTGCCCGCGAAGGGGCCATCACGGCCGCCAAAAGCTTCGCGAGCAAGCCCGCTCCCACAAGGTCCGCGCCGACCAATTAACTATCCAGCGCCTTGTACTTCTCGCGCAGGTGGTTACGGATGTACACCGCCGACAGGTTCAATGTCGCGATCACCAGCACCAGCAGCAGCGCTGTGGCGTACACCAGCGGTCGTGCGGCTTCGACGTTCGGGCTCTGGAAGCCGACGTCATAGATGTGGAAGCCCAGGTGCATGATCTTCTGGTCCAGGTGCAGGTACGGGTAATTGCCATCCACCGGCAGCGACGGCGCCAGTTTCACTACACCCACCAGCATCAGCGGCGCCACTTCACCCGCGGCGCGAGCCACGGCGAGGATCATGCCGGTCATCATCGCCGGGCTGGCCATCGGCAGCACGATCTTCCACAAGGTTTCAGCCTTGGTCGCACCGAGGGCCAACGAGCCTTCACGCACGGTGCGAGGAATCCGCGCCAGGCCTTCTTCGGTGGCCACGATCACCACCGGCACCGCCAGCAACGCCAGGGTCAACGAAGCCCAGAGCAGACCCGGCGTACCGAAGGTCGGCGCTGGCAGTGCTTCCGGGAAGAACAGACGGTCGAGCGAGCCACCCAGCACGTAGACGAAGAAGCCCAGGCCGAACACGCCGTAAACGATGGCCGGAACGCCCGCGAGGTTGTTCACCGCGATACGGATGATTCGGGTCAGTGCGTTCTGCTTGGCGTATTCACGCAAGTAAACCGCCGCCAACACGCCGAACGGAGTCACGATCATCGCCATGATCAGGGTCATCATCACGGTGCCGAAAATCGCCGGGAAAATCCCGCCTTCGGTGTTCGCTTCACGCGGGTCGTCGGACAGGAACTCCCAGATCTTGCTGAAATAGAAACCGATCTTGGTGAAGGTGTTCATGGCGTTCGGCTGGTAGGCGTGAACCACTTTGCCCAGACCGATTTCGATTTCTTTGCCATTGGCGTCGCGGGCTGTCAAAGCGTCGCGGTTGAACTGTGCATGCAAGTCAGTCAGACGTGCTTCGACATCCTGATAGCGGGCGTTCAGCTCAGCGCGCTCGGATTCCATGTCCGCTTGTGCGGTGGCGTCGAGTTTGCCTTCCAGCTCCAGCTTGCGGCCGTGCAGACGGATGCGCTCCAGACCTGCGTTGATCGCACCAATATCACTCTTTTCCAGTGACTTCAGTTGCGCAGCAAGCTTGTTCACGCGGTCGATCCGCGCTTGCAGCTCAGGCCATGCCGCTTCGCCCTCGGCGATGACCTTGCCGTCCTGTTTGACGTTAACGAGGTAGCCGTAAAAGTTGCCCCACTCGCGACGCTCGATGGCCATCAACTCGACCGGGGTGGTCTGGTTGGTCAGCCACTCGCCGACGATCCAGGTGAAGTCGTTGCCGTTCAGGTCACGGTTGCCGACCTTGATCAGCTCGCGGGTCATGAATTCCGGGCCCTGATCGGGCACCGGCAGACCGGCACTTTTCAGACGGGCGCGCGGCACTTCTTCTTTCTGCACCACCTCACCGACGACCAGATGCTGGGCCTGGCCCGGCACGTCGTAGCTGGCGTGGATCAGATCCGCCGGCCAGAAGTGACCCAGGCCACGCACGGCAATCACTGCCAGCAGGCCAATGGTCATGATGACCGCGATGGACACCGCGCCACCGCTGATCCAGACGCCGGGGGCGCCGCTCTTGAACCATCCTTTCAGGGAGTTCTGTTTCACAGACTTCTACCTTTCTTAAAGCGACGAGTATTTCTTGCGCAGACGCTGACGAATCAGTTCTGCGAGGGTGTTCATGACGAAGGTGAACAACAGCAGCACCAGCGCCGAGAGGAACAGCACGCGGTAGTGGCTGCCGCCGACTTCCGATTCGGGCATTTCCACTGCGACGTTGGCTGCCAGGGTGCGCAGACCTTCGAACAGGTTCATTTCCATGACCGGGGTGTTACCGGTGGCCATCAACACGATCATGGTTTCACCGACCGCACGGCCCATGCCGATCATCAGCGCCGAGAAGATACCCGGGCTCGCGGTGAGGATCACCACGCGGGTCATGGTCTGCCACGGCGTGGCACCGAGGGCCAGGGAGCCCAGGGTCAAGCCACGAGGCACGCTGAACACGGCGTCTTCGGCGATCGAGTAGATATTCGGGATGACCGCGAAGCCCATGGCCAGGCCGACCACCAGGGCGTTGCGCTGGTCGTAGGTGATGCCCAGGTCGTGGGAGATCCACATGCGCATGTCGCCACCGAAGAACCAATTCTCCATGAACGGGCTCATGTACAGCGACAGCCAGCCCACAAACAGGATCACCGGAATCAGCAGCGCACTTTCCCAGCCATCCGGGACTTTCAGGCGAATCGACTCAGGCAGGCGGCTGAAGGTGAAGCCGGCGACCAGGATGCCGATCGGCAGCAACATCAGCAGGCTGAAGATGCCCGGCAAGTGCCCTTCCACATACGGCGCGAGGAACAGACCAGCGAAAAAACCGAGGATCACCGTCGGCATCGCTTCCATCAATTCGATCACCGGCTTGACCTTGCGGCGCATGCCCGGGGCCATGAAGTACGCGGTGTAGATCGCAGCGGCAACGGCCAGTGGCGCGGCCAGCAGCATGGCGTAGAACGCGGCTTTCAGGGTACCGAAGGTCAGCGGCGACAGGCTCAGCTTGGGTTCGAAGTCGGTGTTGGCGGCGGTCGATTGCCAGACGTATTTTGGCTCGTCGTAGTTCTCGTACCAGACCTTGCTCCACAGCGCGCTCCACGAGACTTCCGGGTGCGGGTTGTCGAGCAGCAGCGGGTGCAACTTGCCGCCAGCTTCCACGATCAGGCGGTTGGCACGAGGCGACAGACCGAACAGGCCCTGGCCGTCGACCACCTGGTCAACCAGCAAGGTGCGGTGCGCGGTGCTGTGGAACACGCCGAGTTTGCCGGAAGCGTCGAGGGCAACGAAGCCTTTGCGGCGCTCCTCGGCGGTGATTTCAACGATAGGCGCGGTGCCCATCTGGAAGGTACGAATTTGCTTCAGACGCTGCTCGCCATCGGGATCGCGGGCCATGAACCACTGGGCCAGACCGCCCGTGGAGTCACCGACGATCAGCGAGATACCGCCCACCAGTTGTGTGGTCGCGGTAACTTCGGCGTCGCCGTTTTCCAGCAATTTGTAGCGACCGTTGAGGCTCTTGTCGCGCAGACTGAACACGTCGGCCTGGGCTCGTCCGTTGACCACGTACAACCACTGCTGACGAGGGTCGACGAAGATGTTCTTCACCGACTCAGTCATCTGCGGCAGGTCGATACGCTTCTGCTCGTTGGTGACTTCGCCGGTCATCATGTTTTCTTCGCTGGTCAGCGACAACACATTGAGTTGCGAACCGGTCGAACCGACCAGGATCAGGGTCGAATCATTGGCGTTGAGGCTGACGTGCTCCAGCGCACCTCCGCTTTCGTTCAGCGCGATGGGCGTGTTGCCGTACGGATACTCGATATCCGGAGTGATGGTTTTCTTGCCATCGGGGTAGCTGACTTTATAGGTGTGACGAAACACCAGCGCCTGACCGTTGGACAGGCCCACGGCCACCAGCGGATGACCTGGCTGGTCTTCGCCGATGGAGGCCACGGTTGCGCCTGCCGGCACCGGCAGATCGACGCGCTTGAGCTCAGCGCCACTGTCGATATCGAAGAACAACGCCTGGCCCTTGTCGGAAACGCGCATGGCCACCTGATTCTGCTCTTCAAGCGAGATCATCAGTGGCTTGCCAGCGTCCTGCATCCAGGCCGGGGTAATGGACTCTTTCGCGGTCAGGTCGGCACCCTGGAACAGCGGCGCAACAACATAGGCAAGGAAGAAGAAGATCAGGGTGATGGCTGCCAGCACCGCCAGGCCGCCGATGAGGACGTACCAACGGGTGAAGCGATCTTTGAGCGCGCGAATGCGGCGCTTGCGTTGTAGCTCAGGCGTATTGAAGTCAATTCGCTTGGGGGGATTAGTAGTCATGTTGGAATTGGCCAGATCATTCATGCGCTCACCCTAGCGATCCTGTATGACAGAAAGATGACAATGCAGTGACGCACCAAATCCACCGCCAGCGGGACTGGCAGAGGATCGAAAATTTGAGGTGTGTAAAAGGCCGGCCTGCAAGCAGATCCGGCCTTTTACTTGAGTCCGGAAGGGTTCACCCCGGACTCAATTTGTTACTTTTTTACGACTGCAGCGCCACCTTCCGCCAGACCCAGGTCAGCCAGTGCTTTTGCAGCAACCTTGGCTGGCAGTGGGATGTAGCCGTCTTTCACCACAACTTCCTGGCCCTGTTTGGACAGAACCAGCTTCACGAACTCAGCTTCCAGCGGAGCCAAAGGCTTGTTCGGGGCTTTGTTGACGTATACGTACAGGAAGCGCGACAGCGGGTACTTGCCGTTCAGGGCGTTTTCTTCAGTGTCTTCAACAAACTCGGTGCTGCCTTTCTTGGCCAGGGCCACTGTCTTCACGCTAGCGGTCTTGTAGCCGATACCCGAGTAACCAACGCCGTTCAGCGAGGAACTGATCGACTGCACGACTGAAGCCGAACCTGGTTGTTCGTTGACGTTTGGCTTGTAGTCGCCTTTGCACAGGGCTTCTTCCTTGAAGTAGCCATAAGTGCCGGATACCGAGTTACGACCGAACAGTTGCACCGGCTTGGTGGCCAGGTCACCGGTCACGCCCAGATCGCCCCAGGTTTTAACGTCGGCTTTAGCGCCGCACAGACGAGTGGACGAAAAGATCGCGTCGACTTGTTCCATGGTCAGGTGCTGGATCGGGTTGTCTTTGTGTACGAACACAGCCAAGGCATCCACTGCAACCGGAATAGCGGTTGGCTTGTAGCCGTATTTGGCTTCGAAGGCTTGCAGCTCGGTATCCTTCATCTTGCGACTCATCGGGCCCAGGTTAGCGGTGCCTTCGGTCAGCGCAGGTGGCGCGGTAGAAGAACCGGCAGCCTGAATCTGGATGTTTACGTTCGGGTATTCTTTTTTGTAGTTCTCAGCCCAGAGGGTCATGAGGTTGGCCAGGGTATCGGAACCAACGCTGGACAGGTTGCCCGACACACCAGTGGTCTTGGTGTAGCTCGGGATAGCAGGGTCAACAGCGGCAACCGCATTGGCAGTCGCAACGCCAGCAGCGACAAAAGTCATTGCCGCCATCAAACGCTTCAGTTTCATGCCTTACTCCTAGCAGATAGGGTGTGTTATTCGGGGCCAAGTATCAGCAGGCCGTGTGAACACTCTATGGCTGAAATATGACAATTGGATGAAAGGCCAGTATTTGGGGTTTTGCAGGTTTACCGCATTACCGTTCTTCGCGAGCAAGCCCGCTCCCACAGGGGATCTGCGGTGTATACAGATCCAATGTGGGAGCGGGCTTGCTCCGGGCGGCGATCGACGAAGGCGTCTGCGCAGTCGATACAAAGTGCCGGCTTAGCGACCTTTCTTCCAGAGATAAGCCCCCACCAGGATCCCAACCCCACACAGCACCGCCACATAATAAGCAGGCCCCATCGCACTTTCCTTGAGCAACAGGCTGACGATCATCGGCGTCAGACCACCGAAAATCGCGTAGGCCACGTTGTACGAGAACGACAGGCCGCTGAAACGCACCACTGGCGGGAAGGCCTTGACCATCACGTACGGCACCGCGCCGATGGTGCCGACCAGCAGACCGGTCAGGGCATACATCGGGAACAGCCAGTCGGGATGATCGGCCAGGCTGTGGTAGAAGGTCCAGGAACTGGCCAGCAACGCGGTACAGCCGATCACGAAGATTCGTCCCGCACCGAAGCGATCGGCCAGTGTGCCGGCAATGATGCAACCAAAGCTCAGGAACACGATCGCCACGCTGTTCGCCTGCAGGGACGTGGTTGGCGAGAAGTGATAGACCGTCTGCAACACAGTCGGGGTCATCAGGATCAACACCACGATGGCGGCCGACAGTAGCCAGGTCAGCAGCATCGAAATGGCAATCGCGCCACGATGGTCACGCAGCACCGCACGCAGCGGTACTTCTTCGGCCAAGGCCTTGCGCTGTTGCAGCTCGGCGAACACCGGGGTTTCGTGCAACCAGCGACGCAGGTACACCGAGAACAGACCGAACACGCCACCCAGCAGGAACGGAATGCGCCAGGCGTAATCCGCTACTTCCACCGGGGTATAGAGGCTGTTGATCGCCGTGGCGACCAGCGAGCCGAGCAGGATGCCTGCCGTCAGGCCGCTGGTCAGGGTGCCGCAGGCGTAGCCGACATGCCGCTGCGGAACGTGTTCGGAAACGAAGACCCACGCCCCCGGCACTTCACCGCCAATGGCCGCGCCCTGGATCACCCGCATCAACAGCAGCAGGATCGGCGCCCACATGCCGATCTGCGCATAAGTCGGCAGCAAACCCATGATCAGGGTCGGCACCGCCATCATGAAAATGCTCAGGGTGAACATTTTCTTGCGGCCCAGCAGGTCGCCGAAGTGCGCCATCACGATGCCGCCCAGCGGCCGCGCCAGGTACCCGGCGGCGAAGATGCCGAAGGTTTGCATCAGCCGTAGCCACTCAGGCATGTCCGCCGGAAAGAACAGCTTGCCCACCACCGTGGCGAAGAACACGAAGATGATGAAATCGTAGAACTCCAGCGCGCCACCCAGGGCCGACAGCGATAGAGTCTTGTAGTCGTTGCGGGTCAGCGGACGTGCGGGTTGGTCTGGCTGCGCTATGCTCGAGGGCGCTGTGGTCATGGCAAGGGCTTCTCTTATAGTCGGATCTGCAACCTCAACAACGCTGGCTGAGGTTTGGGCAGGTCCGGCACGATAGCAAATTGTTCGAAAAAGCACATAGAGGTGCGTTTTTGACGGTCAAAATGAGAACCGGACGGTCGTCGCGGAGTCTACCGATCGATATACTCAAAGCCTGCTCCGGTTTTTGAGGGGTTGCTGTGCGAAAGCGCCTGTCAGGTTCATAGGCGATTTCGCAGAGTTTCCCTTTAGGCGCCTTATGGAAAACGTGACGAACGTAGTATGTTCGGTGCTGAATCGTTTTTCCCGAAGACGGCTACCACCAGCAATACCAACGTAGAGTCACGGGTCAGAGGCACCCCCGGCATGATAGAGCTCGAACAAGAAGATCCGATCCCGCAAGGCGACCTGGCCCTGCAAATCACCGCGCTTCCTCGCGAAACCAACGGCTTTGGCGATATCTTCGGCGGCTGGCTGGTGGCGCAGATGGATTTGGCAGGTACCGCGATGGCCAGCAAGGTCGCCGGTGGACGCGTTGCCACCGTTGCAATCGACCGCATGGCCTTTCTGGTTCCAGTGGCGGTGGGCGCTCAGCTCTCCTTTTATACCCAGGCCCTGGAAATCGGCCGCAGCTCGATCAAGATGATGGTCGAGGTCTGGAGCGACGATCCACTGTCCAGCGAGTGGCGTAAAGTGACCGAAGCGGTGTTTGTGTTCGTTGCCATCGACGGCAGCGGCCGCACCCGTTCGGTTCCGCCTCGGGCTCGCTGAAAGAGCTTCTAAACCTGGTAGCCGTTTTGCGGTCGATAGTCGTCCACGTTACTGATCGAGAGCTGTCCCATGAGCACGCCCAATGTTGAAGCCGTAAAACTGGATGAACTGAACTGCTGGCGCATCCGCCACGGCCAGGCCGAATTACTGGTGGCCCAGCAAGGCGCGCACATCCTCAGCTATCAATTGGCCGGCCAGCCGCCGCTGATCTGGCTCAACGACGAAGCCGTGTTCAAGACCGGCAAGAGCATCCGCGCTGGCGTGCCGGTGTGCTGGCCGTGGTTCGGCAACTTTGCGCGCAACCCGCAAAGCGTGCAGGCGATGCGCACCAGCAATGAAGCGCCGTCGGCTCACGGTTTCGTGCGAGCGATGGATTGGGAACTGGGCGGCATCGAAGCCGAAGGTGAAAGCCTGAAGGTCGAATTCCTCCTGCCCTACCCCGAAGGCGGCTTTCCCGGCTGGCCGCACCAGGTGGATTTGACGCTGAGCATTCGCCTCGACGAGCAATTGCACATCCATCTGACCAGCCACAACCGGGGCTCTGAAACCGTCAGCATCAGCCAGGCGCTGCACAGTTACTTTGCCGTCAGCGATGTGCGCGAGGTGCATGTCGAAGGTGTGGATGGCCTCAACTACATCGAAACCCTGGACAACTGGAAAACCGTCCCCCAGACCGGTGATCTGCGCTTTACCGGGGAGACCGATCGCATCTATCTCGACGCCCCGCCACTGCTGAGCATCGTCGATCCGGCCTGGGAGCGACGCATCGAACTGACCAGCATTGGCTCGCGCACCGCGGTGATCTGGAACCCATGGATCGACCGCGCCGCCGCGTTCAGCGACATGGCCGACGACGGCTGGCAGCGCATGCTGTGCATCGAGACGGCGAACGTGATGGGCGATGTGGTGAACCTGAAACCAGGTGCCAGCCACAGCCTGGGTGTGAGCGTCGGTTGCAAGCCGCTCTAACAAACGCCTAAATCCCTGTGGGAGCGAGCTTGCTCGCGATGAGGCCATAACATTCAACATCCATGTTGGCTGTTGCGCCGCCATCGCGAGCAAGCTCGCTCCCACATTGGTTTGGTGCTGATCTTACAAATCCGACTCTTTCACCACTCGTACCGCCTGCGCATCCAGCGCATACGCCGCATCGGCCAGGTCATTGCTGACCTTCTCGACTTTCAGCGTGCCGGTGACCCACAGCGGCGTGTAGATATCGTTCAGCTTCAGGCCCTTTGGATAGCGCACCAGCACCAGTTGATTGGGTGGCGGCGGTGGCACGTGGATGCACGCGCCCGGGTACGGCACCAGGAAGAACAGCGTACTGCGGCCCTTGGCATCGGACTCCAGCGGCACGGGGTAACCGCCAATGCGGATGTTCTTGTCGTTCATCGACGCAACGGTCTTGGTCGAGTACATCACCGCCGGCAAGCCTTTGGCCTGCTTCATCCCACCCTTGTCGGTGAAAGTGCCATTGGCTTCAGGGGAGTTGTGGTCGATTTCAGGCATGGCCTCGAGGGCTTTCTGGTCCGACTTGGGCATCAGTTCGAGCCAGTCGGTTTCCGGCAGTTCGCCGGCATGGGCAAGGCCCGTTCCCAACAAAAGAAGAGTCAGCAGAAGACGGCGCATGAAGGTGCTCGGTATAGGAAAGATCAGGAAACGCCGAGCATTCTAGCCCTCCCGGCTTGTGCGGCCGAGAGGACTTTGTCACTTGATTCAGTTCTTTTTGATCAGTCCGTAGATCACCAGCAACACAACGGCGCCCACCAGCGCACCGATGAAACCTGCGCCTTGACCTGCCTGATAGATGCCCAGGGCCTGGCCGCCGTAAGTGGCCGCCAGCGAACCGCCGATACCGAGCAGGATCGTCATGATCCAGCCCATGCTGTCATCGCCCGGTTTCAGGAACCGCGCCAGCAGGCCGACAATCAAGCCGATAAAGATGGTTCCGATAATTCCCATGGCATTCTCCTCTCAATGAAGTAGCTATTGGAAAGCCTAGTCAGACTTTCGTAACGTGCCATGAGAGAACGGCGCACCCCGAAGGTTCCGCCGTTGCCAGATAAAAACTATTCGGCGATCAGTGCTTGAACCTTGAGGATCTGGGCCGACAGCGTCTCGCGGTCTGCACAACGAAGGTTGGCGTGACCGACCTTGCGGCCGACCTTGAACGCCTTGCCATAGTGATGCAGATGGCAATCGGCGATGGTCAGGACCTTCTCGGTCTCTGGCACTTTGCCGATGAAGTTGAGCATCGCGCTCTCGCCTACCTTGGCAGTCGAACCCAGCGGTAAGCCGGCGACGGCCCGCAGGTGGTTTTCGAACTGGCTGCACTCGGCGCCTTCGGTAGTCCAGTGCCCTGAGTTGTGCACCCGCGGGGCGATTTCGTTGGCCTTGAGGCCACCGTCGACTTCAAAGAACTCGAACGCCATCACGCCGACGTAATCCAGTTGCTTGAGCACACGGCTGGAGTAGTCTTCGGCCAGGGCTTGCAACGGGTGATCGGTGCTGGCCACGGACAGCTTGAGAATGCCGCTTTCGTGGGTGTTGTGTACCAGCGGATAGAAGCGGATTTCACCGTCGCGGGCACGCACGGCGATCAGCGAGACTTCACCGGTGAATGGCACGAAGCCTTCCAACAGGCAGGCCACACTGCCCAGCTCGGCAAAGGTGCCGACCACATCTTCGGGAGTGCGCAGGACTTTCTGACCCTTGCCGTCGTAACCCAAAGTACGGGTCTTCAGCACCGCCGGCAGACCGATGGCAGCCACGGCAGCGTCCAGATCAGCCTGGGACTGAATGTCGGCGAACGCCGGGGTAGGAATCCCCAGGTCCTTGAACATGCTCTTCTCGAACCAGCGATCGCGGGCGATGCGCAGCGCTTCGGCGCTCGGGTAGACCGGGACGAATTGCGACAGGAAAGCCACGGTCTCGGCCGGAACGCTTTCGAACTCGAAGGTCACCAGATCGACTTCATCGGCCAACTGACGCAGGTGATCCTGATCGCCGTAATCGGCTCGCAGGTGTTCGCCCAACGCGGCTGCGCAAGCATCCGGCGCCGGGTCCAGGAAAGCGAAGTTCATGCCCAGCGGAGTGCCCGCCAGCGCCAACATGCGACCCAACTGGCCGCCACCGATTACACCGATCTTCATCGTCAACAACCTCAGGCGATGCGTGGGTCTGGATTGTCCAGGACGCTGTCTGTCTGCTCAGCACGGAAGGTTTTCAGCACCGCGTGGAACTGCGGGTGCTTGGCGCCCAGGATACTCGCCGATAGCAGTGCTGCGTTGATCGCGCCTGCCTTGCCGATGGCCAGGGTGGCAACCGGAATGCCCGCTGGCATCTGCACAATGGAAAGCAGTGAATCGACGCCCGACAGCATTGCCGATTGCACGGGTACGCCCAGCACCGGCAGGTGGGTCTTGGCCGCACACATGCCAGGCAAGTGCGCCGCGCCACCGGCACCGGCGATGATCACCTCGATGCCACGCGCCTCGGCTTCTTCAGCGTACTGGAACAGCAGGTCCGGGGTGCGGTGGGCAGAAACCACTTTCACCTCGTAAGGGATGCCGAGCTTTTCCAGCATATCGGCGGTGTGGCTAAGGGTGGACCAATCGGACTTGGAGCCCATGATCACGCCAACCAGTGCACTCATCGTCGTGCCTCTTCTCTCTGGGCGCCCGCAGGCGCGTCAAAAAACAACAAGCCACGCAGGATGCGTGGCTTGATTGTACGAATTATGGCCGGTCGTAACCGGCCGAAGGCCGCGCAGTATACCTCAATGAAGCAGATAAACAGCCCCTGTTGCGACCATCTGTCATTCACCTCAACGCGGCGTATTTACTGACTCTCAAGTCAGCCAACGGAGCCCTTTCAGCGACGAGGGCTTAGCTGCCCAAATACGCCCCCCCCTGACACTGCTACGAACTTTAATCCTGACGCTGCTTTTTATAATCAACACTCTGCAATAGAAAGAAATATGCTCCAACTCGCAAAAACAGTACATCGTCGATAGATTGAATATCACCTACACCCATAGGCAAACAAAACCAACAAACATTCAATGACAGTTAAGTGGATCAACAATGAACTCAACTATCGAACACCCCAAAGAAAGCATCACTATTTTCGCCATCATTCATAACGACGTCCCGCAATCAACAAAGAACACGCTGTATGACGACCACTTCCATCCATTCGTAACCGAGTTAGAAAGTTTCACTGAAAGAAGAGTCCGTATCATCTCAAGCGAACGCAAGCCCTATAGTGACTTCCCCTACAAAGGGGAAAATGAGAGCCTCACCCTAAGTCTCTGGGAAAACATGGCATTCAACTTTTTAGATGAGATGAGGGCAAAAGGAGTTCAAACAAACCTTCTGACAAAAATTATATTGATCACCAACGACACGCTAAACGCTAAAGTCGCAGGTATTGCACGCACTGTTCCCCCGCTCCACTCAGGAACAGTTGCAATCTCATCGCTCTCCACTTATGTGAATGTCGGCCATGAAATAGGCCATTTACTGGGTGCTAAACATGAGGACGCAGAAACTCAGTACAACGGTTGGTGGTGCGATACCTACATGAGACCACAAGGAGACGTTTTAAAGTCAAACTGCTACACCTTCAGCCCAGCCAACCGACAAAACATAAAAAATTACTTGGCAAATTACGACTGATACCGCCCGCCTGACCACGAATAGATCCGCATTGACATATCAAGCCGCCGCCCCTTCGATTGAAAGGCTTGGCACTCAGTGAAAGCATAAATTTCAAAACAGGCTATCGACGTAGTCACGAAGATCGGAAGAACCACAACGAAGACAAACTCTACATAGACTTACTACGACCAAGTCGATTGAGCCTGATAATTTTTCGCACAACTCATAGTCACTGAACCGGCGGCCAAACCATCTTCGGAATATCAACTACAGAAAAATACTTGGAGTTTTTCAATGCCACGCCCATTAATGCTACTTGTTTTCATGCACAAAGACCTTTCTGACTACAAGACTGGCGAACTTTTTGAGAACCACTTCAACTGGCTATCAGATGAGTTCGAGGCACTATCCGGACGGCCATTTGCGATCATCTTCATAACGCCCTCAGATGCGCCGACGCTTAGTGACCACTCTTATAAAATTGATACGCCTGAACAAGCGCTTCATGACTGGTATCTAAAAGTCGAGGAACAAAAAATGACCTACACCTCCGGCAGCTACGACGATCACACTCGAAAGTTCCTTCTGCTGACACGCGACAACCTCAACAGTTCTACTGCCGGGATTGCCAGTCCCAAGGGGTATTGTGCAATTTCATCTATTCGCAGCAACCAGTCTCCAGCCCATGAAGTGGGTCACATGTTCGGTGCAACACATGAGGACTATGAGGTTTATTACAACGGCTGGTGGGACGAAACCATCATGGCGCCGGGTACAGGTTTTTCCGCGCTCAGGGGAGACGCCAAGCGCTTCAGCGACAAAAACAGGGAAAACATCCGTAATTATCTCGAAGAGTACGCTTGAAACGCTTTGAATCACGCGGCGGCAAAGAGTGAAAACAGAAATGGCTTTCACTCTTTACTCTCCTTCAGCTACTTGAGCCCGCTGCCCCACCCTCAAGCTTGCGCCACAACAACCGCACGTTCGCCTTGCGTACCAGCGCACAGCGGTACAGACGAATCTCCAGCGGCACATGCCATTGCGGCCCACCACAGACCACCAGCTCACCCCGCGCCAGCTCGGCGCGCACGCTCAGTTGCGGCACCCAGGCGATGCCCAGGCCTTCAAGGGCCATGCTTTTCAGGCTGTCGGCCATGGCGGTTTCGTAGATGGTGGTGAAGCGTAGCGCCCGTTGACGCAGCAGCATGTTCACCGAACGGCCGAGAAACGCACCGGCGCTGTACGCCAGTAGCGGCACGCTGCCTTCGCCTTCCAGATCGAACAGTGGTTTGCCGTCGGCGTCGGCGGCACACACCGGCAGCATCTCGGTGTGGCCAAGGTGCAGCGAGGGGAAGATTTCCGGGTCCATCTGCATGGCGGCGTCCGGGTCGTAGAACGCCAGCATCAGATCGCAGCCGCCTTCGCGCAAGGCATGCACGGCATCGCCGACGTTGGTCGCCACCAGCCGCGTGGCGATGTTCAGGCCTTCGTTGCGCAACTGCGCGATCCAGCGCGGAAAGAAACCGAGCGCCAGGGAGTGCGCGGCAGCGACCTGCATCACTTCGCCCTGCCCGCCTTCCAGGTGATGCAGATGGCGCAGCACTTCGCCCAACTGTTCGACCACGGTGCGTGCGGTGACCAGAAACAATTGCCCTGCCGCTGTCAGTTCCACCGGCGTGCGCGAACGGTTGACCAGGGTCAGCCCCAGCGCCGCCTCCAGGCTGCGGATTCGCCGGCTGAACGCCGGCTGAGTCACGAAACGCCGCTCGGCGGCCTGGGAGAAACTGCGGGTGGCGGCCAGGGCACTGAAGTCCTCCAGCCATTTGCTTTCCAGATTCATCACGTCCTCCCGGACACGCACCAATTTAGGTCACACGTTCGCCGTCAAGCCGGCGTCACACGGGCATTATGCCGAATATGCATAGCCTAGTGTTTAACAGCATTGGCCCAAAATTCTCCACAGGCCTAGCATTCGCAGCGTTCCGGCACAGACCGGGTCCATATTGAGATGATTTCTATCATGTCCTCCGCTGCATCATTCCGCACAGAAAATGACCTGCTTGGCGCCCTCGAAGTACCGGCTCAAGCGTATTACGGTATCCAGACCCTGCGAGCGGTGAATAACTTCCGCCTTTCGGGCGTTCCGATTTCGCACTACCCGAAACTGGTTGTCGGCCTGGCCATGGTTAAACAGGCCGCTGCTGACGCCAACCGTGAGCTGGGTCACCTGAGCGAAGCCAAGCACGCTGCCATCAGCGAAGCCTGCGCACGTTTGATCCGCGGCGACTTCCACGAAGAGTTCGTGGTGGACATGATTCAAGGCGGCGCTGGCACTTCGACCAACATGAATGCCAACGAAGTCATCGCCAACATCGCACTGGAGGCCATGGGTCACCAGAAAGGCGAGTACCAGTACCTGCACCCGAACGATGACGTGAACATGGCGCAGTCGACCAACGACGCCTACCCGACGGCGATCCGTCTGGGTCTGCTGCTGGGTCACGACGCCCTGCTCGCCAGCCTCGACAGCCTGATTCAGGCATTCGCGGCCAAGGGCCAGGAATTCAACCACGTCCTAAAGATGGGTCGTACCCAACTACAAGACGCCGTGCCGATGACCCTGGGTCAGGAATTCCGCGCTTTCGCCACCACCATGGGCGAAGACCTGGCCCGTCTGAAGACGCTGGCCCCGGAACTGCTGACCGAAGTGAACCTGGGCGGCACCGCGATCGGTACCGGCATCAACGCCGATCCGCGTTACCAGCTCCTGGCCGTTCAGCGCCTGGCAGTGATCAGCGGTCAACCGCTGGTACCGGCCGCCGACCTGATCGAAGCCACCTCCGACATGGGCGCCTTCGTGCTGTTCTCCGGCATGCTCAAGCGTACCGCGGTCAAGCTGTCGAAGATCTGCAACGACCTGCGCCTGCTGTCCAGCGGCCCACGCACCGGCATCAACGAGATCAACCTGCCGGCACGTCAGCCAGGCAGTTCGATCATGCCAGGCAAGGTCAACCCGGTTATTCCGGAAGCGGTCAACCAGGTGGCGTTCCAGATCATCGGTAACGACCTGGCCCTGACCATCGCGGCCGAAGGCGGCCAGCTGCAACTGAACGTGATGGAGCCACTGATCGCCTTCAAGATCTTCGACTCGATCCGCCTGCTGCAACGCGCCATGGACATGCTGCGCGAGCACTGCATCGTCGGCATCACCGCCAACGAAGCACGTTGCCGTGAACTGGTCGAGCACTCGATCGGCCTGGTCACCGCACTGAACCCGTACATCGGCTACAAAAATGCCACCCGCATCGCCGGCCTCGCCCTTGAAAGCGGCCGCGGCGTGCTGGAACTGGTGCGCGAAGAAGGTTTGCTCGACGAAGCCATGCTCGCCGACATCCTGCGCCCGGAAAACATGATTGCTCCGCGTCTGGTGCCTCTGAAGGCATAACCCGACGCGTTATCTGTAGCACCGCTCACCAGGTCGAGGGACTAGACACCTCTCACCTTTTGAGGGCTTGGGGATTTAGTCCCCAGGCCCTTTTTTTTAACCGTTTGCTCCTGAGAACCGTATGTCTGGGGACTGACCAATGTGGGTGCGGGCTTGCTCGCGAAGACGACGGCACATTCAACAATGCCGTGTCTGATACACCGCCTTCGCGAGCAAGCCCGCTCCCACAGAAAAGCAATCTCCACATAAGCCCGGCGCCGGTAACGTCGGGTGCTTCAAAGGCTTCGCTTCACCGAACGCACCACAATCGTGCAGACGGACGGCACTGTCATCGGTATAGTGCCGCCCCTCTTCGCATGAGCGGTCGTCGGTAGCGAGGCCACAACCCATGCGAAACCCGAACTAATAACAAACCCGCGATATGAAACCGGGACGAACTTCGAACCGCCCATTGTGCCGTGCGCCAACGGGTGTAACTCGATGTGTCTGCCCGGCCAGCATTGTTGCCTACACAAAAAACAGCGAGGAATAATCCATGCTCGAAGTCATTAACGACTTCCTCTCAGGGAAAGTACTGATCGTGCTCATTGTCGGGCTCGGTAGCTACTTCACGATCCGCTCGCGTTTCGTTCAATTGCGTCACTTCTTCCACATGTTCGCGGTGTTCCGCGACAGCCTCAAAAGCAGCGCCGGGCAACTCAGTTCGTTCCAGGCCCTGATGCTCAGCCTCGCCGGCCGCGTCGGTGCGGGCAACATCGCCGGTGTCGGCATTGCCGTGACCCTCGGTGGCCCCGGTGCCGTGTTCTGGATGTGGGTGACCGCGCTGGTCGGCATGTCCAGCAGCTTCTTCGAATGCTCCCTCGGCCAGCTCTACAAGCGCTGCGATTCCGAAGGCCAGTTCCGTGGCGGTCCGTCCTATTACATCCAGCATGGTTTGCAAAAACGCTGGTTGGGCATGCTGATGGCGTTCCTGTTGCTGGTGACTTTCGGGTTCGCCTTCAACGGCCTGCAAGCCCACGCCGTGACGCACTCGTTGAACAACGCGTTCGGCCTCGACACCACTTACACCGGCATCGGTCTGGCTGTGCTGCTGGGCCTGGTGTTCATCGGTGGGATCAAGCGCATCGCCAAGGTTGCCGACCTGTTGGTGCCGGTGAAAACCCTGGTGTACATCGGCGTGACCATCTACGTGATCGTGCTGCAGTTCGACCAGGTGCCGGGCATGCTGATGACCATCGTCAAGAGCGCCTTCGGTCTGGACCAGGCCTTCGGCGGCCTGATCGGCAGCGCCATTGTCATGGGCGTGAAGCGTGGCGTGTTCGCCAACGAAGCAGGCCTGGGCAGTGCGCCGAACGTGGCGGCTGTTGCGGCGGTCGAGCACCCGGTGGCACAAGGCGTGGTCCAGGCGTTCAGCGTGTTCCTCGATACCTTCGTGATCTGCACCTGCACCGCGCTGCTGATCCTGCTCTCCGGCTTCTACACCCCGGGCTTCGAAGGCGACGGCATTGCCCTGACCCAGAACTCGCTGGCCGCCGTGGTCGGTGACTGGGGCCGGATGTTCATCTCCGTGGCCCTGGCGTTGTTCGTGTTCACCTCGATCCTCTACAACTACTACCTGGGCGAGAACAACCTGCGCTTTTTGATCGGTGAAAACCGCAAGGCGCTGATGGGCTATCGCGCGCTGGTACTGGTGCTGATTTTCTGGGGCGCCATCGAAAACCTCGGCACCGTATTTGCCTTCGCCGACATCACCATGACCATGCTCGCGTTCGTCAACCTGATCGCGCTGTTCCTGCTGTTCAAGGTCGGCATGCGCATCCTGCGTGACTACGATGACCAGCGCGCCGCCGGGATCAAGACCCCGGTGTTCGACTCCGCCAAGTTCCCGGACCTGGACCTCGATCGCCAGGCGTGGCCGGCCAATCCGCCTGCCGCTGTCGGCAAGACTGAAGTTGAGCCGCAAGGTGTACCCGCAGCGCAACGCTGATCGGTAAAAAACGGGCGCATCCCTTGCGCCCGTCAGCTAGAGTGCGCAAATCCATTGTGGGAGCGGGCTTGCTCGCGAAGGCGTCAGCACATTCAACACAGGTGTTGACTGATCGTCCGCCTTCGCGAGCAAGCCCGCTCCCACAATGGCAGTCATCGCTTCGGAGAACCTCCATGAATTCCTCGACCTACCCTGCCGCCCAGCACGTCATGGTGCTCTACACCGGCGGCACCATCGGTATGCAGGCCAGCGCCCATGGCCTGGCCCCGGCGTCCGGCTTCGAAGCGCGAATGCGCGACTACCTGCACAGCCAGCCTGAGTTGGTGGTGCCGCAATGGCGCTTCCGTGAAATGTCGCCGCTGATCGACAGCGCCAACATGACCCCGACGTATTGGCAGCAGTTGCGTGAAGCCGTGGTCGATGCAGTGGATGCTCAGGGTTGCGACAGCGTGTTGATCCTGCATGGCACCGACACCCTGGCCTACAGCGCGGCCGCGATGAGTTTCCAGTTGCTCGGCCTGCATGCGCGCGTGTGCTTCACCGGCTCGATGCTGCCGGCCGGTGTGACTGACAGCGACGCCTGGGAAAACCTCGGCGGCGCACTGGTTGCACTGGGCCAGGGCCTGGCGCCGGGCGTGCATCTGTACTTCCATGGCGAACTGCTGGACCCGACCCGTTGCGCCAAGGTACGCAGTTTTGGCCGTCATCCGTTCAAGCGACTGGAGCGTCAAGGCGGCGGTGTGAAGGCGACTTCGGTTCCGTCGCAGCTGAATTACAACCAACCCAAACAATTGGCGAACGTCGCGGTGCTGCCGCTGTTTCCCGGCATCGGCGCCGAAGTGCTGGATGGTTTGCTCGACAGCGGCATTCAGGGCCTGGTGCTGGAGTGCTACGGCAGCGGCACCGGCCCGAGCGACAACCCTGGGTTTCTCGCCAGCCTCGCACGTGCGCGGGACAACGGCGTGGTCGTGGTAGCCGTCACGCAATGCCACGAAGGCGGCGTTGCACTGGACGTCTATGAAGCCGGCAGTCGGTTGCGCGGTGTGGGCGTGTTGTCCGGTGGCGGCATGACCCGTGAAGCGGCGTTCGGCAAGTTGCATGGGTTGTTGGGGGCCGGGCTTGATACGGACGAAGTCCGTCGGCTCGTCGAACTCGACCTGTGCGGCGAACTGAGCTGAATCAACACATAACCCTGTGGGAGCGGGCTTGCTCGCGAAGGCGGCGGGTCAGACGACATCAATGTTGACTGACGCGCCGCCTTCGCGAGCAAGCCCGCTCCCACATTAGGACTCTCGCCCGGCATACAACTTGCTGCGCTCCAGCCATCCCTAGGCTGGAAGTCCTCATGCTCCACTCCCACCTCACCACGCTCAACGCGGTCTCCCTGGTACTCGATGCCTTCAAGGCACAAGGCTTGTCCAGCGAAGCGCTGCTGGCCGGAAGCGGCATCAGTGCGGCGGATCTGAACCGTGCCGACACGCGCATCACCACCAATCAGGAAATGCAGGTCTGCGCCAACGCCGTCGCCCTCAAGCGTGACATCGGCCTGGAACTGGGCCGGCGGATGCACGTTTCCTGCTACGGCATGCTCGGTTACGCCCTGCTCACCAGTGCCACCTTCGGTGACGCTTTGCGTCTGGCGATGCGCTATCCGGCGCTGCTGGGAACACTTTTCGAACTGAACCTTGAAGACGATGGCGAGCGCATCTGGTTCGCCGCCGCCGATTACCGCGAGAGCCCCGCCATGGCGGTGTTCAACGCCGAGTTCTGCCTGGTGTCGCTGAAAGTCACCTGCGACGACCTGCTCGGCCATCCCCTGCCCTTGCTCGACGCACGCTTCGAACATGCCGCGCCCGATTACGAAGCGACCTACGCCGAACACTTCAACTGCCCAATGCACTTCGGTGCGCGGAACAACGCCTTCGCCTTCGACAAGCGCTGGCTCGACCAGCCACTACCGCTGGCCGATGTCATCACCCATCAAGCCATGGCCGAACGCTGCCGCAAACAGAACATCGAGTTCACCGGGCGCCAGGCCTGGCTGGGACGGATCCGCCAATTGCTCAGCGCGCAACTGAATGCCGCGCCCGGGCTGGAAGGGCTGGCCGAGCAAATGAACTGTTCGGCGCGGACCTTGCGCCGGCATCTCAAGGACATGGGTTGCAGCTACCAGGAACTGCTCGACGAACTGCGCTTCGAGCAGGCCAAGCAAATGCTGTGCGAGGATCAATTGCCGATCTATCAGATCGCCGAAGCGTTGGGCTTCAGCGAGACCGCAAGTTTTCGCCATGCGTTTGTGCGCTGGAGTGGTGTGGCGCCCAGCCAGTTCCGGCCACACGGATAACCCTGTGGGAGCGGGCTTGCCCGCGAAGAGGCCGGTACAACCGATACATCTCCATTGGCTGGAACACCGCTTTCGCGGGCAAGCCCGCTCCCACAGGTTTAGCTTTTCATGCACTCACCCGGAACGCAGCCGTGAGTAAGGGGCGAATTTCGGTCAAATGTTTTGGCCATATCGATCCCCTTTTGGCCTTTCCTGCCGTTCTCCGATTCGCCGTGCGCCGCAACACTGGGGGCAACCGAATCAGCCCTGCGGAGAACAACAAATGCTGACGATCTACTCTGACGATCACCACCTGCACCATGGCCGCTGCGAACTCATCGACGGCCAGCTCAAGCCGTGCTTCGAGATGCCATCGCGCGCCGATCATGTGCTGCAACGCGTGCAGAACCAGAATCTTGGCCCAGTCGAAGCGCCAAAGGATTTCGGCCTCGAGCCGATCGCACGTATTCACAGCCGTGACTACCTCGACTTCTTCAAAGGCGCCTGGGCACGCTGGACCGAATTCAACACCGACGGTGACCTGCTGCCCTACACCTGGCCAGCACGCACCCTGCGCCGCATCAAACCCACCAGCTTGCATGGTGAGCTCGGTTATTACAGTTTCGATGGCGGCGCCCCGATCACCGTCGGCACCTGGCAAGCGGCGTACAGCGCAGCACAAGTCGCGCTCACCGCCCAAGCGGAAATCCAGCGCGGCGCCCGTTCTGCTTTCGCCCTGTGCCGTCCACCGGGACACCACGCCGCCAGCGATTTGATGGGCGGTTATTGCTACCTCAACAACGCCGCCATCGCCGCCCAGGCGTTCCTCGATCAGGGCCATGAAAAGGTCGCGATCCTCGACGTCGACTACCACCACGGCAACGGCACCCAGTCGATTTTCTACGAGCGCAACGACGTGCTGTTCACCTCGATCCATGGCCACCCGGAAGCCGAGTTCCCGTTCTTCCTCGGCTATGAAGATGAACGCGGCGACGGCGCTGGCGAAGGGTTCAACTTCAACTATCCGTTGGCCGCCGGTTCGGGCTGGGACACCTGGAACGCAGCGCTGGAACAAGCCTGCAAAGAGATCGAAAGCTACGGCGCCGACATCATCGTGGTGTCCCTGGGCGTCGATACCTTCAAGGACGATCCGATCTCGCAATTCAAACTCGACAGCCCGGATTACCTGGCCATGGGCAAGCGCATCGCGGCGCTCGGCAAACCCACGCTGTTCGTCATGGAAGGCGGCTATGCCGTGGAAGAAATCGGCATCAATGCCGTGAACGTTCTCGAAGGTTTTGAAAGCGCTTGATGAGGAAGTAGAAGAATGAAAAGTCTTAAGCGTTTTATTGTTCCAGCCCTGTGCGCCACGCTACTCAGCGGCACTGCACACGCTGAAGAGCGAACCCTTCGCGTCTACAACTGGTTCGACTACATCACACCCAAGGCCCTGGAAGACTTCAAGGCCCAGAACACCCAGACCAAACTGGTCTACGACATCTTCGACACCAACGAAGCGCTGGAGGCCAAGCTGCTGACCGGCAACTCCGGCTACGACGTGGTGGTGCCATCCAACGTATTCCTCGCCAAGCAAATCGAAGCCGGCGTGTTCCAGCCGCTGGATCGTAGCAAGCTGCCGAACTGGAATCACCTCGATCCCAAGCTGATGAAGCTGATCGAGGCCAACGATCCGGGCAACAAGTTCGCCGTGCCGTACATGTACGGCACCATCCTGATCGGCTTCAACCCGGACAAGGTCAAGGCAGTCCTGGGCGCCGACGCGCCGGTAGACAGCTGGGACCTGATCTTCAAGGAAGAGAACATCAGCAAGCTCAAGCAGTGCGGCGTCGCCCTGCTCGACTCGCCCTCGGAGATCCTGCCGCTGGCCCTGCAACACCTCGGCCTGGACCCCAACAGTAAAAAGCCTGCGGACTACGCCAAGGCTGAAGCACTGCTGATGAAGATCCGTCCGTACATCACCTACTTCCACTCGTCCAAGTACATGGCCGACATTGCCAACGGTGACATCTGTGTCGCAGTCGGCTATTCCGGCAGCTTCTCGCAAGCCGCCAACCGCGCCAAGGAAGCCAAGAACGGTGTGGTCGTCGACATGCGCCTGCCGAAAGAAGGCGCGCCGATCTGGTTCGACATGCTGGCGATTCCGAAGGGGGCGAAAAACCCCGAAGACGCCTACACCTTCATCAACTACCTGCTGCAGCCGCAGGTGATTGCACCGGTCAGTGACTTCGTGGGTTATCCGAACCCGAACAAGGACGCCACGGAACTGGTCGACCCGGCGATCCGCAACAACCCCAACCTGTACCCGACCGACGCGGCGATGGGCACGCTCTACACCTTGCAACCGCTGCCGCGCGATGCCGAACGTGCGCGGACCCGGGCCTGGACCAAGATCAAGTCCGGTACCTGATACGCGCCTCGTTCCCGTCGTCAACAAGACCTGCGTTTACGCAGGTCTTTTTTGCCCACGAAATTTACTTACCGCCAACCGCACGCTGATGCACCCTCGCGATTGGACTGAACAGGCCGCCCGCTTCAGAGCACCTTCCACACCCTGCGCAACCGCTCCAATGCGGATTCGATCGCCTTTTCAGGTACGGCGGCAAAGCCCAGTACCAGTCCCGCACGTTGATCCATCGGAGTCACGGATTCCGGCAGCCAATAACTGCTCAAGCCGTTGACCTCGACATCGACACTGCTCGCCAACTCGATCAGTTCGCGTTCACGGGCCACGCTGTCGACCGGCACCGTCATGTGCAGTCCCGCAGCGACGGTGGGCAGTTTGCCGATGCCTGGAATATCCAGCGGCCAACCATTGAGCAAGGTATTGCGCCAACTCAGCGCCGCACGCCGCATACGCCGGATGTGACGCTGGAAATGCCCGGCCGCCATGAACTCGGCCATCACCGCCTGGGTGCTGACTTCGGAGTGCCGCACGTCCACCGCACGTCGCTGCGCAAAGGCCTGCACCAGCCCCGGCGGCAGCACCAGATAACCGAGGCGCAACGCTGGAAACGCGACCTTGCCGAACGTGCCGACATACAACACCCTTCCGTGACGATCGAGTGCCGCCAAAGGCGCCAGTGGCGCACCGCTGTAGCGGTACTCGCCATCGTAATCATCCTCGACGATCCAGCCTTGGGTGCGCTCGGCCCAGGCCAGCAACTCCAGGCGTCGCGCCAGGCTCATGACCACGCCGGTGGGATACTGGTGTGACGGCGTGACGTAGGTCAGCCGACAATCATCGAGTGCTGACAGTTCGCTGCAATTGATGCCCTCGCTGTCCACCGCCACCCCATGCAACCGCGCCCCCGCCACGGCGAAGGCATGACCTGCTGCCCGATACCCTGGATTTTCAATCGCCACCCCGTCACCGGGCTCCACCAGCAACTGTGCACAAAGGCTGATTCCCTGCTGCGCGCCACTGGTGATCAGAATTTGTTCAGCTGTGCACTGCATGCCCCGCGAACTGCGCAAATACGCGGCGATCATCCCGCGCAAGCGTGCGTCGCCTGCCGGGTCGCCGTAGCACAGCTGTTGAAAATCCGGTTTGCGCCAGAAAGCCGCATTCAGCTTGGCCCAGACCTCGAATGGAAACAGATCGAACGCCGGAACACCGACCCGAAATGCCCGGGGCGGACCGCTCGGCGGACTGGCCAAATGGTTGTTTTTGACCCGGGTCAACGGGTCGTTGTGGATAACTTTGCTGGATGGATCCACAGGTAAATCGAGCCAATTTGTGGATAAGGCTGTGGGTAACCCTGTTGAAAACCCTGTGGATACTTTTGTGGATAGTTTTTTCGCCGGCAAGGTTGCCTGGGGCAATTGCGCGACATAAGTCCCGTCGCCGACCCGCCCTTCGATAAACCCTTCGGCGTACAGCTGATCGTAGGCGCGCACCACACTGTTGCGGGAAATCGCCAGCGCTGCTGCCAGATCACGACTGGCCGGCAGACGTGTACCGCTGGCCAGTCGCCCGTCCAACACACGCGTGCGCAATGCCTGGTAGAGCTGACGACTCAGCCCCTGGCGACGATCAAGTTCGATACCTGCGGGGTTGAAGGTCAGGGACAGTGGTTCGCTAGTCATCGCAATGGACCTATGAAATTGGTCATTAATGGCTCTTACAACAGACCAATAGCCTGCCTAGGATGCAGGCATTCGCCAAGGAAAATATCTCCATGTACACGCCACGTGCTTTTGCCATCGACGAGTTGTCCCAACTGCATGAACTGATCCTCGCCACCCGTCTCGCCATATTGGTGACCCACGGTGAAAGCGGCCTGCAAGCCAGCCATGTACCGGTGCTGCTGCATTGCGAACAAGGCTCGAACGGCACGCTGTACGGACATCTGGCCAAAGCCAATCCACAGTGGAAAGACCTGCGCGACGGTGCCGAAGCCCTGCTGATTTTTGCCGGTGCCGACGCCTACGTCAGCCCTGGCTTCTACCCGAGCAAGGCCGAACACGGCAAAGTCGTGCCAACCTGGAACTACGTCGCCGTACACGCCTATGGCCGAGCCGAAACCTTCAGCGATGGCGGGCGGCTGCTCGACATCGTCAGCACCCTCACCGATCGTCATGAAGCTGGCCGCGCCCAACCGTGGTCAGTAGCCGATGCCCCCGCCGATTACATCGACGGCATGCTCAAGGCCATCGTCGGTTTCGCCATTCCCATCGACCGTCTGGAAGGCAAGCGCAAGCTCAGCCAGAACCGCAGCCCCGCCGACATCGCCGGTGTGCGCGAAGGCCTGGCCGCCAGCCCCGACGTCAACGACCAAACCCTCGCCCAATTGATGCGCTAAGGAAGTCACCATGAGTCAAATCGACATTCGCCAAGTCACCGCCGGTGATCACGCGGCCTGGTTGCCGCTGTGGCAGGCCTACCTGCGCTTCTATAAAACCGAACTGCCGCAAGCCGTCACCCAAAACACCTGGCAGCGCATGCTCGATACGAACGAGACAACCCACGCCGCCCTCGCCTGGGCCGACGGCAAAGCGGTGGGCATGGTGCATTTCATCTACCATCGTTCGAACTGGGCCATCGAAAACTCCTGCTACCTGCAAGACTTGCTGGTGGTCCCGCAAACCCGTGGCACCGGCGTTGGCCGCCAGTTGATCGAGTTCGTCTACGCCACGGCCAAGGCCGACGGTTGCAACAAGGTCCACTGGCTGACCCACGAAACCAACGCCACCGCGATCCAGCTCTACGAGCGCATCGCCGAACGCCCGGGTTTCATCCAGTTTCGCAAAGCCATCTAGGTTCAAGGAGAACAGCATGTCGATTTCACTCGCCGACTGGAAAGGCGCCCCGGCCCCCACGACTCAACTGATCGAAGGGCGTTACATACGCCTGGAAAAACTCGACCCTGCACGCCACGGCGACGGTCTGTACAAAGCCCTGCAAGGCCCGGGCGCCGACCCGAAGTTGTGGGACTACCTGCCTTACGGCCCCTTCCCGGAGCGCAGCGTCTTCAACGACTGGTTGAACAACCACGCGGCCAGCAGCGACCCGTATTTCTTCAGCGTGATCGACCGCGCCAGCGGCGAGGTCCAGGGCATTCTCAGCCTGATGTCCATCGTCCCGGCCCAGGGCCGCATCGAAATCGGCCACGTCACCTTCGGCGCCCCGATGCAGCGCTCGCCGAAAAGCACCGAGGCGGTTTACCTGCTGGCCAAGGAATCCTTTGCCCTGGGTTACCGCCGCCTGGAATGGAAATGCAACAACGCCAACGCCCGCTCCAAATACGCGGCCGAGCGCCTGGGGTTCAGTTTCGAGGGTGTGTTCCGCCAGCACATGGTGGTCAAAGGGCAAAATCGGGACACCGCGTGGTACTCGATTCTGGACTCGGAATGGCCGGCGATTGGCGCCGGGTTCGAGAAGTGGCTGAGTGATGAGAACCAGACGGCTTCGGGGCAGGTTAAAGGGTTGGTGGAGTGTCGCGCGTAAAGTGCTTCCAGGCATCGCGATAGCTGGCCATGTCCCGACTTCTTGTAAGAAAAGACGTCAGTTCGATGGGGCAAAAACTGTCTCCGTCGAACAGTCAGGCATTTACTACATGACAATCTGAGACTCCCCGCACCACCGCCGGAACCGCCTGACATCGGTACCGATAGCCTTCCTTTTAGAGTTTGGTCTTCTGACAAAGAGGCCAAACTCGATGCCTGTTCAACACAAATACCGACCCCAACAACTCGTCTTGGCGATTGCACTTGTCCTGGGTTGCGCTGACGTTGCATCAGCCCAGCAACCGGCGCCACCCAGCCCAGAGAACGCGTCTGACGCCATCGAGCAACTGGGCGCAGGCACTATCGCCAACCTGGCCAACGCGACGTTGAACAGTGACAGCTCCGTGAGCGCCGCGATGCTCTCGGCGATGCGCCAGTCAGACAGTGCCTCAGGCTTCAGCAGTCAAAGGAGAGCTTCGCGCCCGACAGCGGCCGACAATAGCGCTAGCCGAGTCTGGCTACAGGCATTGGGGTACGGCGGCACACTGGATCGCGACTACGATGCCTTGAAGTACTCGACCCAAGGTCTGGTTCTGGGAGCGGATTGGGCATTTGACGAAGAATGGCGCATCGGCATGACGGGGGGTAAATCACAGACTCGCCTGGACAGCCGTGACCTCGATGGCGATCTCGAAAGCTGGCATCTGGGGGCTTATGCCCTGCGCCAGAGCGGCGCCATGTCTTTGCGTCTTGGCGCCAGCTACAGCAATCACGACGGCAGCACTCAACGCCAGGTGACCTTCAATGGTTTCAGTGACCGCCCCAAAGGCAGGTACGACGCCAACACCCAACAGACGTTTGCCGAAGTCGGATACAACCTCGGCCGCGCCAACATCAACATCGAACCATTCGCAGGCCTTGGCTATCAACGTTATCAGCGCGATGGCTACACGGAAAAAGGAGGCGCTGCGGCGTTAAAGGTCGAGGGCCAGGAGCAGAACAATATCAACAGCACTTTTGGCCTGCGACTGGCGAAGATCAATACGCTGGATAACGGTATGCAACTGACGCCACGGTTCAGTGCCAGCTGGAAACATACCTACGGGGAGATCGCCACAGAAACCCGCCAACGGCTGATCACCGGTGGCCGTAAAGACACCGTTTCCGGTGCGCCGCTGGATCGTGACAGTCTGATGGTGGATGCGGGTCTGGAGCTGGGGCTTTCGGCGCAGCACACGCTGGGCGTCGGCATAAATGGCGAGATGGGCACCGACAGCCGAAACCATGGCGCGACAGCGCGGTGGAGGATGACCTTCTAACCATCAAACGCTGGGCGAAAAAAAGGGGAGCACATGCCCCCCCGAGGTATAAAGCGTTGTATCGCGGCCGTTAACTCAGCCTTCGATCTCGATCAGGATCTCGCCCGGGTTCACCCGGTCGCCCTTGGCCACGTGAATGGCGGTGACTTTACCGGCGATGGCCGCCTGGACTTCGGTTTCCATCTTCATCGCTTCGGTGATCAACACAGCCTGGCCGGCCTTGACGGTGTCGCCCTCCTTGACCAGCACGTCGACGATGTTGCCCGGCATGGTGGTGCTGACGTGACCCGGTGCAGTGGCTTGCTTGCGCTTGCTGCTGCCGCCGCCGACGAATTCGTTGAGTGGCTCGAACACCACTTCTTCCGGCATGCCGTCGATGGACAGGTAGAAGTGACGCTTGCCTTCGGCCTTGACGCCGACGCCGGTGATGTCGACGCGGTAGGTTTCGCCGTGAACGTCGATGACGAACTCGGTTGGCACGCCTTCCCCACCAACAGAAGCGACGCCGCCGGCTTCAGGAATCGGTAGCAACACTTCAGGTGTCAGAGTCCCGGCAGCACGCTCTTCGAGGAACTTGCGACCGATGTCCGGGAACATGGCGAAGGTCAGCACGTCTTCTTCAGACTTGGCCAGTGCGCCGATGTCGGCACGCAGCTTGGCCATTTCCGGCTTGAGCAGATCGGCCGGGCGGACGTCGATCACTTCTTCGCTGCCGATGGCCTGACGGCGCAGTTGTTCGTTCACGGTGCCCGGCGCCTTGCCGTAGCCGCCTTGCAGGTACAGCTTCACTTCGTTGGTGATGGTCTTGTAGCGCTCGCCGGCCAGCACGTTGAAGAACGCCTGGGTGCCGACGATCTGCGAAGTCGGGGTCACCAGCGGCGGGAAGCCGAGGTCTTCACGAACCCGCGGGATTTCGGCCAGCACTTCGCTCATGCGATTGAGTGCGCCCTGCTCTTTCAACTGGTTGGCCAGGTTGGAGATCATCCCGCCCGGTACCTGGTTGACTTGAACACGGGTGTCGACGGCGGTGAATTCACTTTCGAACTGGTGGTACTTCTTGCGCACGGCGTAGAAGTACAGGCCGATCTCCTGCAGCAGCTCCAGGTTCAGGCCGGTGTCGAACTCGCTGCCTTTAAGGGCGGCGACCATCGACTCGGTACCCGGGTGGCTGGTGCCCCAGGCGAAACTGGAGATCGCGGTGTCGATGTGGTCGGCACCGTTTTCGATGGCCTTCATTTGGCACATCGCGGCCAGACCAGCCGTGTCGTGGGAGTGAATGAACACTGGCAGCGATTGCTCGGCTTTCAGCGCCTTGACCAGTTCGCCGGTGGCGTACGGGGTCAGCAGGCCGGCCATGTCCTTGATCGCCACCGAGTCGCAACCCATGGCTTCCATTTGCTTGGCCTGGTTCACGAAGGCCTCGATGGTGTGCACCGGGCTGGTGGTGTAGGCGATGGTGCCCTGGGCGTGTTTGCCGGAGGCTTTCACCGCTTCGATGGCCACGCGCAGGTTACGCACGTCGTTCATGGCGTCGAAGATGCGGAACACGTCGATGCCGTTGACCGCTGCCTTGGCGACGAAGGCTTTGACCACGTCATCGCTGTAGTGGCGGTAGCCCAGCAGGTTCTGGCCGCGCAACAGCATTTGCAGGCGGGTGTTAGGCAGCGCGGCGCGCAACTGGCGCAGACGCTCCCACGGATCTTCTTTCAGGAAACGTACGCAGGCGTCGAACGTCGCGCCACCCCAACACTCCAGCGACCAGTAGCCGACTTTGTCGAGCTTGTCGCAGATCGGCAACATGTCTTCGGTGCGCATGCGGGTCGCGAGCAGCGATTGGTGAGCGTCGCGCAGGATGGTGTCGGTTACATGAATCTTCTTGCTCATTGTTCTATTCCTCACAGGCCTGCGTGGGCGGCGATGGCGGCGGCGATGGCCAGGGCCAGCTCTTCGGGTTTGCGCTTGATCGAGTAGTTGGTCAGTTCAGGGTGGCTTTCAACGAAGCTGGTGTTGAACTGGCCGCTACGGAATTCCGGGTTACGCAGGATTTCCTGGTAGTACGCAGCGGTGGTCTTGACCCCTTGCAGGCGCATATCGTCGAGTGCGCGCAGGCCACGGTCCATTGCCTCTTCCCAGGTCAGCGCCCACACCACCAGTTTCAGGCACATGGAGTCGTAGTACGGCGGGATGGTGTAGCCGGTGTAGATCGCCGTGTCGGTCCGCACGCCAGGGCCGCCGGGAGCGTAGTAACGGGTGATCTTGCCGAAGCTCGGCAGGAAGTTGTTCTTCGGGTCTTCGGCGTTGATCCGGAATTGCAGGGCGAAACCGCGGTGCTGGATGTCTTCCTGTTTCACCGAAAGCGGCAGGCCGGAGGCGATGCGAATCTGCTCACGGACAATGTCGATACCGGTGATTTCTTCGGTGATGGTGTGTTCCACCTGCACCCGGGTGTTCATCTCCATGAAGTACACCTCGCCCTCGGCGAGCAGGAACTCCACGGTGCCGGCGTTCTCGTATCCCACGGCCTTGGCTGCGCGCACCGACAGGTCGCCGATGTAGGCGCGCTGTTCCGGGGTCAGTTGCGGGCTCGGGGCGATCTCGATCAGCTTCTGGTTGCGACGCTGGATCGAACAGTCACGCTCGAACAGGTGCACCACGTTGCCGAAGCTGTCGCCAAGAATCTGCGCTTCGATGTGCTTGGGATTGACGATGCATTTTTCCAGGAACACTTCCGCCGAACCAAATGCCTTGGTGGCTTCGGAAATGACCCGTGGGAAGGCCTGTTCGAGTTCTTCGCGGCTGTTGCAGCGACGAATGCCGCGGCCGCCACCACCGGACGTGGCCTTGAGCATCACCGGGTAACCGATGCGATCGCCTTCGGTCAGGGCTTCTTCGATGCCCGACACGTTGCCTTCGGTGCCCGGGGTCACCGGTACGCCGGCCTTGATCATGCTGCGGCGAGCTTCGGTCTTGTCGCCCATACGGCGAATGACTTCAGCCGAAGGGCCGATGAACTTGATCCCGCGTTCGGCGCAGATCTCCGCCAGCTCGGCGTTTTCCGAAAGGAAGCCATAGCCGGGGTGCAGTGCATCGCAACCGGTTTCCACAGCCAGGTTCACCAGCTTGCGCGGGTTCAGGTAACCGGCCAGCGGCTCGGCACCAATACTGTGGGCCTCGTCCGCACGCTTCACATGCAAGGCATGACGGTCGGCATCGGAGTAGATCGCGACCGAGCGAATGCCCATTTCGGCGCAGGCACGTACGATTCGTACGGCAATCTCACCACGGTTGGCGATCAGGATCTTTGTTATCACTTGGAGTTTCCCTTGAGCCGGTGGTACCCACGACCTGCTAGACCAGGTCGACGAGTGACCAAATGTTTCAATTTGGTCGCAGGTCCACACTAGCGCCCACAAGGGATTAACAAAAATGAATAATTATTGGGTCACGCATAAGTAAAGACTTATAGTTGATTCACCAGCCAGCGACGAGAGCGACCATATAATGCGTAAGTCATTGATGCGTATGACTTTGCGGCAATTGCAGATCTTCAACGAGGTCTGTGATTTACGGTCCTACAGCCGCGCGGCCGAGGAAATGTCGCTCACACAACCTGCCGTCAGCCTACAGATTCGTCAACTTGAAGAGCTGATTGGCCAGCCTTTGTTCGATTACGTCGGCAAAAAACTCTACATGACCGAAGCGGCTGAAGCGTTACAGCGGGCCAGTCGGGATATTTTCGGGCGCCTGGAAAACCTCGACATGCAACTGTCGGACATGCAGGGCTCGTTGCAGGGGCAACTGAAGCTGGCGATCGAATCCAGCGCCAAATACTTCGTGCCGCATCTGTTTGCCGCGTTCAAACGCCAGCACCCGGAAGTGAACCTGCAACTGACGGTGGTCAATCGCGGCCAGGTCATTCGGCGTCTGTCGGATAACCGCGATGACCTGGTGATCATGTCCATGGTGCCTCAGGACATGGGCCTGGAATTCCTGCCGTTCCTGAACAACCCGATCGTCGCCGTGGCGCCACCGGATCACCCGCTGTGTCATATGGGGCCGCTGCGCCTGCAGGATCTCGAGCCCTACACACTGCTGCTGCGCGAGCCAGGCTCAGGGACGCGGCTGGCGTGCGAAGAATACTTCAAAGAGAAGCGCGTGCACTTCAACCAGACCCAGGAGGTCTCGTCTGCCGAAGCTCAGCGAGAATGCGTACTGGCAGGCCTGGGCGTTGCGCTGTTGACGCGCCACGCCCTGAGCCTTGAACTGGCAACCGGTGGACTGATCGAGCTACCGGTCGAAGAGCTGCCACTGTTTCGCAGTTGGTGCCTGGTGCAGGCCAAGGCGAAACGCCTGTCACCGGTTGCTCACGCCTTCCTGGCGTTTATCCGTAGCGAACGGATTCAGATCAGCGCGCTGGTTGAGCGTTTCGACGGGACGCCGAGGGAGATGCCTGCCAGAAGTTGAGTTCCAACTCCGGAAAATCGCCAATTTCGGCCAGAAGCTGACGGCGTTCGCAGCGATCTTCGATGGCGCGGCGGAATTCCATGCGGCGCTGATCTTCTTGCTGACGACGGGTTTTGACAGCGCTGTTGCGTTCTTCGTAGGGCATGGCCATTTCGAGTCTCCCAAGGCGAGTACGGGAGTTTCAAGATAGGCTCGGGGGATGACGGTTTGGCGGCTTGGGTGTTACAGACTGATGAAAATTGCGGCGTATTCGAGGACGCCATCGCGAGCAGGCTCGCTCCCACAGGAGATCGCGGTCAAAGGTGGGAGCGAGCCTGCTCGCGATTAAGGTCGGAACGACCTTACGACGACGTCAGTCGTCCAGCGCTTTCACCGACTTGGGCGACAACCGCAAGCTGCGCAGGCTGCGCTTGACGCTCTTGAGGTGGTTGACCAGGCTCGGGCCACGCGCCATGGCCACGCCCATCGCCAGCACGTCGATCACCACCAGATGGGCGATACGCGAAGTCAGCGGCGTATAGATTTCAGTGTCTTCATGCACATCGATCGCCAGATTGACCGTAGACAGCTCGGCCAATGGCGTCTGGCTCGGGCACAAGGTGATCAATGAGGCGCCGCTTTCGCGCACCAGGTTGGCGGTGATCAGCAGGTCCTTGGAACGCCCGGACTGGGAAATGCAGATCGCCACGTCGGATGGCTTGAGCGTCACGGCCGACATCGCCTGCATGTGCGGGTCGGAATACGCCGCAGCGGTGAGCAGCAAGCGGAAGAACTTGTGCTGGGCGTCAGCCGCGACCGCACCCGAGGCGCCAAAGCCATAGAACTCGACACGCTGGGCCTGGGACATCAGCGTCACCGCCCGCTGCAATTCCAGCGGATCGAGTTTCTCGCGAACCTCCATCAGCGTATGCAGGGTGGTGTCGAAGATTTTCAGGCTGTAGTCGGCGACCGAATCATCCTCATGGATCGCAAACTGGCCGAAACTCGCACCTGCCGCCAGGCTCTGGGCCAGCTTCAGCTTCAGGTCCTGAAAGCCGGAACAACCGATGGCACGGCAAAAACGCACGATAGTCGGTTCGCTGATGCCCACGCTGTGGGCCAGGTCGGCCATGGAGCTGTGCATCACAGCCGCAGGATCAAGCAGCACGTGGTCGGCGACCTTGAGCTCCGACTTGCGTAACAGGTGGCGAGACTGGGCGATGTGTTGCAGCAGATTCAAGGGGCTGGACTCTTTGTTATTGGCAGGTGCCGGGGATGTAGCACGCTTGTAGTTATACTACAAGAATCGGCTTTTTGCCTGCTCAATGCGTTACCGAATCCCTCGATTTCAGGTGCCCGCGCTTCATGTAGCACTCATCGTGCATGTCCAGGTGCACCGGCGGGTGCACAGATTTAAGAGGACAAAAGCACCTTAAGTTATTAAATGGAAGTTACATACGATTCGCTGTGACTGATTAACAATAGAACACACAGCCTTACAAACCAAACAAAGAAATCCCAACCAAAAGCAACTTCAATTGAATACATTAATACCGCAGGAAGCAAAAACCTGGTTAAAGGAGCTACACATTATGAGTATTAAAACAAAAGACTGGACCGCACAGATTGACCGCATGCCCGGTGCCCCTTCGTTCCGCGCCTTTGGCACCGTAACCGTTGCCCACACTGGCATCACCCCAAAGCTGGAAATGACAGCACTGCAAGACAAATCCTTTGATCTGCGCCTGGAACTAAAACTGGAATATTCTAATGAAGTTTCACTGCAGGTGGAATCTGACAAGTTTGTCGAATATAAAGCAATGGGTAATTCCAATGTTACCGGTGTCAGCATCTTCTACGAAGGCAAGTTGCTGCACCATATTGATGAAATATTGATTACCCACTAAAAACATATACAGCTTCCGGCATCTCAGGCGTCCTGTCCGACACTTCGTGCAGGACGCCTCCTTGTCAGCTTGCGGCTTGCGCGTGCAGCAAACCGGCCAACGTCTCGGCCTCGACCGGGCGGCTGATCAGATAGCCCTGTACTTCATCGCAGCGCTCGGCTTTGAGGAACTCAAGCTGTTCTTCCCGTTCCACCCCTTCCGCCACGACCTTCAGCTTCAGGCCGTGAGCCATGGCAATAATGGCCCGGGTAATCGCCGCGTCTTCGCTGCCCTCCCCCAAGCCACGAATAAACGCCTGATCGATCTTCACGTAATCCACCGGGATGCGCTTGAGGTAGCTCAGGGATGAATAACCGGTGCCAAAATCGTCAATGGCCAGTTTCACCCCGAGATCACGCAACTGCTGGAACGTCGCGATGATGTGTTCGACGCTATCCAGCAACTGGCTTTCGGTGAGTTCCAACTCCAGCAGTTGCGGCGCCAGCCCGGTCTCTTCCAGCACCTGCCGCACCAGACTGACCAGCTTGCCCTGGCGCAATTGATGCACCGACAGATTGACCGACACCCGAATCGCTTCGAGCCCCTGCCGTTGCCACTCACAGGCTTGCCAGCAGGCCTGACGCAGCACGAACTCACCGATCGGGCCGATCAATCCGGTTTCTTCAGCCAGGCCGATGAAATCCCCCGGCGGCACACGGCCCATGGTCGGATGGTCCCAACGCACCAAGGCTTCGGCGGCATTCAATTTGCCAGTGGCCAGGCACAGTTTCGGTTGGTAAAACACCTTCAGCTGCCTGTCTTCGATGGCTTTGCGCAAGTAGTTTTCCAGCTGTAAACGCTCCAGCGTGCTGGCTTGCAAACTGTCGGTGTAAAACTGGAAATTATTACCACCCAGGTGTTTGGCGTGCTGCATCGCCATGTTCGACTGACTGACCAGTGCAGAAATTTCCCGGGCGCTGTCCGGCAACAAGCTGATGCCCATCGACACGCTGACCACCAGCTCATGCCCCTCAATGGTCACCGGCAGGCGCAACTTGTTCGCCAGACGAGTCGCCACCCGGGCCAGGCTCGAAAGGTTACCGTAGGAGTTGAACAACACGGCAAACTCATCCCCAGAAAGGCGCGCGATGGTGTCTGCTTCAGGCAATGCATTCACCAACCGCCGGGCCATCTTCTGCAACAACTGGTCGGCGACTTCATGCCCCAGGCTGTCGTTGAGTTGCTTGAACCGATCGAGATTGATGTGCAGCAACGCCAGGCTGCGATAACCGCCCTGTCGCACTCGTTGATGAGCCTCGCTGAGTCGTTCGCGAAACATCGCGCGGTTGGCCAGACCGGTAAGCTCGTCGTAATGGGTCAGATAGCGCATGCGCTCTTCGGATTCTCGGCGGGCCGAGAGATCAGCGAAAAAGCCCACAATATGGCTCACATTTCCCCGGGGGTCGCGCACGGCATTCAGTTGCAGCCATTGCGGATACATCTCGCCGTTCTTGCGGGTTTCCACCAATTCACCCTGCCAACTGCCCTGCTGTTCCAGCGCCTGATGAATTACCGCGTAATGCCGACGCGCATCGCGACTGCATGGCAACTCAATGACATTGCGTCCGATCATGTCGTCGATGTCATAGCCGGTCACCCGACTGAAGGCCTGATTGATCGCGATCAGGACGTAGTTCGGATCGAAAATCACGATCCCTTCGCTGGCCGCCTCGAACACGGTCGCCGCCAGTTGCCGCTGCTCTTCCAGGCCTTTGCTGGCGCTGATGTCGCGGCGAGTGCCGACCATGCGAATCACCCGACCGTTCTTGGCGCGCTCGACCGCCCGCCCGCGGTCCTCGATCCAGACCCAGTGGCCGTCGCCATGCCGCACGCGATACTCGATTTGATAGTCTTCGGTGCGGCCCTTCAAATGCTCGACCAGTGCCCTTTTCAGCCCAGGAAGATCCTCGGGATGAAGGCGCGGCTTGAGGTGACGCAATATCGCCGTGACCTGTTCCGGCTCCAGGCCGAACAATTCCTGAATCTGTGTGTGATGGACTTCGTCGGTTTGCAGATTCCAGTCCCACAACCCCAACTCGCTGGCCTTCAGTGCCAGCGCCAGGCGCGCCTCACTCTTGCTCAGTGCCTGGTTGGCGGCATCCAGTTCCAGGCTGCGCTGAGCGACTCGGTTTTCCAGGTCGATCTGGATTTCTCGCAATTCGGTTTCGGCACGCCGGCGCTGTTCAATCTCCTTGGCCAGCTTCTGATTGAGCTGATCACTGCAGCTTTGCGCTTGCTGTAGATGCTCGATCAGTGCCTGGTTCTGAAAGCGTCGCATCAAGCCCCGATCGATCAATCGATTGACTTGCCAGGCAACCACGCTCAATGCACCGAGCAGAATCAGCCCGAACCAGCCCCAACCTTGCTGCTGTTCGTCAGCCCCCCAAAACATATAGGCGATGGCCGGCAACAGGCAGGGCAAGGTGAATGACAGAAAGGCCGGCAAACTGACCGCATAAGCCACGCTGGCCGAGAGCGCCGCGGCACCGATGAGGCCGAAGACCCAGGCTTGCTGAATGAAGTTATCGGCAGGAACCAGGGCGATGCCGGCACCGGCCAGGGTCAGACCGGTGAGGCCGGAGCCCAGCAAAAACATCCGTCGCCAAATGGGATGGGCCTGACGATTGGGAATGGCCGAATCGAAGGCTGCGACCTGAATCACCCGCAATGCCACCAATGACAACAACCACACCAGCCAGACACTGACCAGGAAATAACGCTGCGGACTCCAGAGCAAACCGGCACAGACCAGGCCATTGATCAGCATGAATAACGTGGGCAGCAGCGAGCCTTGATACAACAGGCGCGTGCGTTCGACCGCCATTTCCATGGCGTACTGTTTACGGATCTCCCGGGGCTCCACAGTGGGGCCCGACAGGTCGAAGCTGAGGGTCATAGGCGATGTTCTTGTTCTTATAATGATGAGCATGGGCCCGAAACTGCTCGGAGCATACACAAGCAATTGCCCGGACCAAACTGCTGCTGATCAATAAATCGCCAAATTTTTCAGCCGCCGACGCCCCTGAAAATGCCGAGGGCACGCCCCGCCAACGCCTGCAGCCGATGACCGACCGGTCGTCCTTCGCATAACTTTCATCGGTTAAAGCGAAGCGGGGTTTGCCCGGTGTGTCGCGGCCCCCTAGAATGCCCCGATGCGCGATGATCTCTCCCTTCTGCTGAACTCCCTCAACGATGCCCAACGCCAGGCCGTAGCGGCCCCCGTGGGTCGTCAGTTGGTCCTGGCCGGTGCTGGTTCCGGTAAAACCCGAGTGCTGGTGCACCGTATCGCCTGGTTGATCCAGGTCGAAAACGCCTCGCCCCACTCCATCCTGTCGGTGACCTTCACCAACAAGGCCGCTGCCGAGATGCGCCAGCGCATCGAGCAGCTGATGGGTATCAACCCGGCCGGCATGTGGGTCGGCACCTTCCACGGCCTGGCGCACCGCCTTCTGCGGGCGCACTGGCAGGAAGCGGGTTTAAGCCAGACCTTCCAGATTCTCGACAGCGATGACCAGCAGCGGTTGGTCAAGCGGGTGATCCGCGAGCTCGGCCTGGACGAACAGCGCTGGCCGGCCCGTCAGGCCCAATGGTTCATCAACGGCCAGAAAGACGAAGGCCTGCGCCCGCAACACATCCAGGCCAGTGGCGACCTGTTCCTGGCGACCATGCGCGGCATCTATGAGGCCTACGAGGCCGCCTGCCTGCGTGCCGGCGTCATCGACTTCTCCGAATTGCTGCTGCGCGCCCTCGATCTGTGGCGCGATCACCCAGGCCTGCTCGCTCACTATCAAAAGCGCTTCCGGCACATCCTGGTGGACGAGTTCCAGGACACCAACGCTGTGCAATACGCCTGGTTGCGCCTGCTGGCCAAGGGTGGCGACAGCCTGATGGTCGTAGGCGACGATGACCAGTCGATCTACGGCTGGCGCGGCGCGAAAATCGAGAACATCTACCAGTATTCCGAAGACTTCCCGGACGCCGAAACCATTCGCCTGGAGCAAAACTATCGCTCCACCGCCGGCATCCTGAAGGCTGCCAACGCCTTGATCGCCAACAACACCGGGCGCCTAGGCAAAGAGCTGTGGACAGACGGCGGCGACGGCGAAGCGATCAACCTGTACGCCGCCTTCAACGAGCACGACGAAGCACGCTACGTTGTCGAAACCATCGAAAGTGCGCTGAAAACCGGCTTGTCTCGCAGCGATATCGCGATTCTGTACCGTTCCAACGCCCAATCGCGAGTTCTGGAAGAAGCCTTGCTGCGCGAGCGCATTCCCTACCGCATCTATGGCGGCCAGCGCTTCTTCGAACGCGCCGAAATCAAGAACGCCATGGCCTACATGCGCTTGCTCGAAGGCCGTGGTAACGATGCCGCGCTGGAACGGGTCATCAACGTGCCGGCCCGTGGCATCGGCGAGAAAACCGTTGAAGCGATCCGCGACCATGCGCGCCACAGCGATGTGTCGATGTGGGAAGCGATGCGCCAATTGGTAGCCAACAAAGGCCTGACCGGTCGTGCGGCCGGTGCCTTGGGCGCGTTTATCGAGCTGATCGAGAACCTCGCCGCCAAGTGCATGGAAATGCCACTGCACCTGATGACCCAGACCGTCATCGAGCAGTCGGGGCTGATCGCCTATCACGAAGCGGAAAAAGGTGAGAAAGGCCAGGCCCGGGTAGAAAACCTTGAGGAACTGGTCAGCGCCGCGCGCAACTTCGAAAACAGCGAAGAAGACGAAGACCTGACGCCACTGGCAGCGTTTCTCGGTCACGCATCGCTGGAAGCCGGCGATACTCAGGCCGACGAGCACGAAGACAGCATTCAACTGATGACCCTGCACAGCGCCAAAGGCCTGGAATTCCCTTACGTGTTCCTGGTGGGCATGGAAGAAGGCCTGTTCCCGCACAAGATGAGCCTGGAAGAACCCGGCCGCCTTGAGGAAGAACGTCGCCTGGCCTACGTCGGCATCACCCGGGCCATGCAGAACCTGGTAATGACCTTTGCCGAAACCCGACGCCTTTATGGCAGCGAGACCTACAACAAGGTGTCGCGCTTCGTACGTGAAGTTCCGAAAGGCCTGATTCAGGAGGTGCGGCTGTCCAACAGCGTCAGCCGTCCGTTCGGTGGCAACCAGTCGATGAGTGGCAGCAACCTGTTCAGCGGCAGCGAGATTCCGCAGACCGGCTTCAGCCTCGGCCAGACCGTGCGCCACTCGGTGTTTGGCGATGGCGTGATCCTCAACTTCGAAGGCGCCGGGGCCCAGGCCCGGGTGCAGGTGAACTTCAGCGAAGGCAGCAAATGGCTGATGTTGGGTTACGCCAAACTGGAAGCGATCTGAACACCAGACACAGGACCTTTGTGGGAGCGGGCTTGCTCGCGAAGAACGATGACGCGGTATTACTGCATTACCGCGGTGCGCCCATTCGCGAGCAAGCCCGCTCCCACAGGGTTCCGTGTGGACTAACAGATATTGATCTGAATAAGATGCAAAAAGCATGGTCTCAGGCTTTTTTTCCTCCTGGACATTCTGGGCCCTGTTATCGGCGGCATTCGCGGCAATAACCGCCACTTTCGCGAAAGTTGGCATCGAAAGCGTCAATTCCGACTTCGCCACCCTGCTACGTACGATAGTGGTACTGGTCAGCCTGGCCTTGATTTTGTACGCCACGGGCCAATATCAGTCATTGGGATCGATCTCTGCGAAGAGCTACCTGTTCCTGCTGTTGTCGGGCCTTGCCACCGGTGCATCGTGGGTCTGCTATTTCCGCGCACTCAAGGTCGGTCCAGCGCCACTGGTTGCCCTGCGACGCTAGGCAAGCGTCCTACAAGCCCTGTCCACTCATCTGACAGATCAAAGTCAAAAGGCCTTCTTGCACTGACTGGAGCTGAACACGACCTATCAGGCAAAAGCCCGAAACACTCTGCCGCTAGCCAGTAACACTTCACCTGTGCAACATGGCGCGCGTGCCTTCCACAAATGGGAATTCCCTTTATGAAACGTTTTCTTAGCATCGCCATGGCGTTGTGCATCGGCCTGACGATGAGTCTCGACGTCAATGCCGCCAAGCGCTTCGGTGGTGGCAAAAGCGCAGGCGCTGCGCCGACTCACCAGACCAGCCAGATGGCTCCTTCTTCTCCAGGCATGGGCGGCGCTGCGGCGACCGCGGGTGCTGCCGGTGCCGCTGGCGCCGCTGCCAAGGCCGGTGGCGCTTCGCGCTGGCTCGGCCCACTGGCCGGTATCGCGGCCGGTGGCCTGCTGGCATCCATGTTCATGGGTGACGGCTTCCAGGGCATGCAGATCCTCGACATCCTGATCATGGCCGTCATTGCGTTCCTGGTCTTCCGCTTTATCGCCGCCCGTCGTCGCAAGCAGCAGGAGCAATACGCTCCGGCCGGCCACGCGCCGATGCAACGTGAGGCGTTCGAACAAAAGCCGGCCGGCGGTTCGATCTTCGGTGGTTCGGCAGCGCCTGTTGCCGCTCGCCCAGTGATCAATGCGCCAGCCTGGTTCAACGAAAGAAACTTCGTCGAAGCGGCGCGTAATCACTTCCAGTCCCTGCAACAGCACTGGGACGCCAACGAAATGGACAAGATCACCGAGTTCGTGACCCCGCAAATGCTGGAGTTCCTCAAGCGTGAGCGTGCTGACCTGGGTGACGGTTTCCAGTCCACCTACATCGATAACCTCAATGTACAGCTGGACGGTGTAGACGATCGCGCTGACAAGACCATTGCCACCCTGACTTTCACTGGCGTGTCGAAAACCTCGCGTTTCGACCAGGGCGAAGTCTTCAGTGAAAGCTGGAACATGGAACGTGCACAGGGCGAGAATCAGCCTTGGCTGGTAGCTGGTATCCGCCAGAACGGCTGATCACCCTCCACGTTTCACTTGCTGCAAACAAAACCCCGGCCTCGGCCGGGGTTTTCTATTTCGCGGTTGCATCTATAGCAAGCTACTGTATAAACCGCCCCATATAAACCGCGCCATACAAGCAAGAGGATCCCGGACGTGGAAGAAATCATCGAACAACTGCGTGAAGCCAACGAACCGGTACCGGTCCCCTTGGAGTTGCCCGACGAAGACCTGCTGGTCGAAATCGAAGAACAACTGTTCATCGACATACCCTTCGTCTTCAGAGAGTTTCTGCTGACCGTCAGTGACGTGGTCTACGGCAGCCTGGAACCGGTCACCGTGACCGACCCGCAATCCCACACCTACCTGCCCGACGTTGCCGCCAACGCCTGGGACGCCGGCGTCGATCGCAGCCTGATCCCGATCTGTCAGGACGGTGACGATTACTACTGCGTCGAAGAAGACGGCACCGTAGTGCTTTGGCAGGCCGAAGAAGAGCTGATCGCCGAAGAGACCTGGGAGTCGGTTTGGCACTGGGCACGGGACGTCTGGCTGGAAAGCTGATCAAGTCAACGCCGCTGGTTGGTCAATGCCCGGACGACTCCTTGTGATTGTCGAGGGTTTCCAGCAACGCCACCTGCATCCGCGTATGCACACGAATGAACCAGCGCCATAGCAGCGCCGCCACGGCGGCCGCGACCACGGCGATCAGTACCAGCAACTTGTTGGTCGGCAGAATACTGGCCGACAAGGCTGCCAACAGCAAAAAGATCACCAGCAGCGACAGGATCGGGATCACTTCGGCGATCACCCGGCGCACTCGCTGCGTGTGGCGCCCGGCCATCTCCGGCTTCACACCCATTTCCGCCAGCAACATCGACAGCGCCTTTAGCTTGCGGTACGCCGCAATCAAAAAAGGCAGCGATAACAGCAGCGCCCCACCCCAGATCAACGCCTTTTGCCAACTCGGATCGCTGATCCAGTGTTGCAGGTAAGCCGACATGCGTTCGGCGAAGTACGCGCCCGAGAAGAAGATCGCGATCACCAGCGCCAGATTGACCCCCACCTGCAGCAAGATCCTGCGAATCATGGATGCCAGTAACGCGCCCTCGCCCTGAGGCTGGATGCTGCACAACCATTCGCCGTACATCCCCAGCACCCGCCCCAGGCGTTCTGGCATGGCGCCGGCGAGCTTGATCGACAATGGATCAGCCGCACGAATCAGATAAGGCGTCAGCAAGGTCGTGATCACCGAAACCGCCACAGCCACGGGGTATAAAAAGTTACTGGTGACCTGCAAGGTCATGCCCAGTGCCGCGATGATGAAAGAGAATTCGCCAATCTGTGAAAGACCCATCCCGACCCGTAGCGAGGTGCGTCCGTCATTGCCGGCGATAAATGCACCAAGGCCGCAGGACAACATCTTGCCGAACACCACGGCTACGGTGATTACGGCAATTGGCCAGGCGTACTGAAGCAGGATCGCCGGATCGAGCATCAACCCGATGGCCACAAAGAAAATCGCACTGAAAAGATCGCGAACCGGTTCAATCAAACGCTCGATTTTCAGCAGTTGCCGGGATTCAGCCATGATCGCGCCGATCAGGAATGCCCCGAGGACCATGCTGTATTCAAGCTTGACCACCAGCAGGCAGAAGCCAAAACACAGGCCCAGCACCGTGATCAGCAGCATTTCGTTGCTTTCGAACCTAGCGACGTAGGCCAGCAGCCGCGGCACCATCAGGATACCAATGACCAACGCGACGATCATGAACAGCGACAGTTTGCCGACCGTGGAAAACACTTCCCCGGAGCTGACCGTACCGCTGACCGCGATGCTGGACAGTAGCGCGATGATGCCGATGCCCAGAATGTCCTCGACGATCAGCACTCCGAATATCAACTGGGCAAATCGCTCGTTCTTCAGCTTCAGATCATTGAGCGCCTTGACGATGATGGTGGTCGAGGAAATCGCCAGGATCGCGCCGAGGAACAGTGAATCCATGGTGTTCCAGTCGAACCAGCGGCCAATCTCGTAGCCGATCCAGATCATCAGCACGATTTCCAGGAATGCCGCGATGAATGCCGTGGCACCGACCTTGAACAACTTGCGCAGGCTGAACTCCAGGCCCAGGCAGAACATCAGGAATATCACCCCGAGTTCGGCCAGGGTCTTGATGGTCTCTTCGTCGTGGATCAGGCCGAATGGCGGGGTGTGAGGGCCGATGATGAAGCCGGCGACGATGTATCCCAGCACCACCGGTTGTTTCAGGCGATGGAAGACTACGGTGACCACACCTGCGATCAACATGATCACTGCCAGATCCTGAATGAAACTGATGGCATGCATGGCGTGAGACTCCCTGAGTGGCATTGCTCGATCCCCGGACGCAGGAAAAGTCTGATCGAGCAGAACAAAAATCGGAATTGCACGTAGGAAATGCCCTTGAGGCAGGGCTTTTTGCAGGGTAACACCGCGACTTCTGGCAGAAAGACGGTGCAATATATGGAAACAGATCGATCCGGCGTGACGGCGACCCTGCACCCGGCGTCCCGATAACTGTTGGTTTGAAAAAACCGCCGAGGCACCCGCAGAGGTGCATCCCTCAAACCTGGCCTTGACCCGTGAGAATGCTATGGAACCCGGAAACGCCCAGCTGTCGATGACGGTATTGATGACCCCCGACATGGCCAACTTCTCTGGCAATGTCCACGGCGGCACCCTGCTCAAATACCTCGACGAAGTGGCCTACGCCTGCGCCAGCCGTTATGCCGGCCGCTATGTGGTGACCCTGTCGGTGGACCAGGTCATTTTCCGTGAGCCGATCCATGTCGGCGAATTGGTGACCTTTCTCGCCTCGGTCAACTACACCGGCAATACCTCCATGGAGGTGGGCATCAAAGTGGTGACCGAGAACATCCGCGAACGCTCGGTGCGCCACACCAACAGCTGCTTCTTTACCATGGTTGCGGTGGATGACCAGCGTAAACCTGCCTCCGTACCACCGTTGCAACCGCAGAATAGCGAAGACAAGCGTCGTTACATGCAGGCGCAGCAGCGCCGACAGATTCGTCAGGAGTCGGAAAAGCGCTATCAGGAGATCAAGGGCGACGTCTGAGTTGTTCAGGCAGGTTGATGGTGTTCTCTAGATAGCCTTCGCGAGCAAGCCCGCTCCCACACTGGATCTATGCAACAACGAAGATCAAATGTGGGAGCGGGCTTGCTCGCGAATAGGTTCAACGCTCAATCAGAGGCTGATCGAGGTCGCCTCGAACCGCACCCGCGGATGGGCAATCCGGTCCTGAGCCCGTACCAGTTCCAACTCGTAGCTGGCGCAGGCCTGGGTTTCCAGCAGCACTTCATGCACCGCCGACGCCGCGAACTCGAAGGCGGCCACCAGGCTGTCGCCCAATAGCACACGCGCCAGGAACAGACCGGACGTCAGATCGCCCACGCCCACCGGCTGACGCGGGAACGCCAGCAACGGGCGCTGCAAATGCCAGCTGCCTTCGGCCGTCACCAGCAGCATCTCGAAGGCCTCTGCCGATTTGCCTGGGTAGTCCAGATGCTTGACCAGCACTGCTTTCGGGCCGCGCACCAACAATGCACGCGCCATTGCCAGGCAATCGAACAGCGATTGCGGCTTGCGCCCGGAGAAGCTGTCCAGCTCCAGCTGGTTCGGGCACATGAAGTCCGCCACGGCGGCGGCTTCTTCCAGCAGAAAATCACTGACCTCCGCCGGAACACTGCAGCCCTTCTCCGGATGCCCCATGACCGGGTCACACAGGTACAGCGCCTTGAGATTCATCGATTTGATCCGCGCCACACCCGTCAGGATCGCCCGGCCCTGGGCCGCACTGCCGAGGTAACCGGAGAGCACCGCATCACAGTTGCCCAGCTCGCCAATCGCGGCGATGCCTTCGACCAAGTCAGGTATCTGGTGCGGCGCCAGCACTTCACCGGCCCACTGACCGTACTGGGTGTGATTGGAGAACTGCACGGTGTTGAGCGGCCAGACATTCACCCCGACCCGTTGCATCGGGAAAACCGCGGCACTGTTGCCGGCGTGACCGAATACCACGTGGGACTGGATAGCGAGCAAATGCGGAGTACGTTTCATGCGGTGGATTTCCGTAAAACGATTGAAATTCTAGCCGCGCAGTATGCGACTAAACGCAGCCTGTACGACAGACCAGCGACGCAGTTAAGCTGACACTATCTTGTTGGAGCACCCTGTTGATGCTGACCCTTGGAAATATATTCGTGCTGATGCTGTTCGCCACTGCCGGCGCATGGCTATGGCATAACCACGGCTTGCGCGAGCGCGCGCTGGAGCGGGTCAAGCAGCATTGCGGCAAGCTCGGGATCGAATTGCTCGACGGCAACGTGGCCTTGAAAAGAATCGCGTTCATCAAGGATGCCAATGGTCGGCGACGCCTGGCCCGTGTGTATAACTTCGAATTCACCGTGACGGGCGAAACCCGCCACAACGGCACCATCACCCAGTTCGGCGCTCACAGCGCACAGATTGAGCTAGCGCCCTACCCGGTCCCGTTCGACGAAACCGAGCCGGTGGTCGACGTGGCGAAACCTCGCGCGGAAGTGATCGAGCTGAGCCAGTGGCGTCAGGACCATACCAAGTGGCGACCTTGAGTCATTAACCCGATCCGGATCGGCACGCTGCCAGCTCACGCTGCAATCGTTCTGCATTCTGCGCCTCACTGAAAATCAGCTCGATACGCGAATCCTGCCGCCATTCACTGGGCTGCCAGTCCAGCACCGAGTTATCCACCGCGTTCGCCGAGACCCACCCGTGGGCGCTGTGGATAACCAGCTTCGCCCGCCTCCAGCCAAGGCTTTCAAGCCACCGGCCAACCAGCGCGGCATCAAACACCTGGCTTGGGTGCCAACGCCATCCGATGCTCCAGCCTCTGTCCTGTTCCTGACTCAAGCAAATGGGCAACGCGGGATCGCTCCAGACCGCCGGCAGCTGCGCCAATCCCTTGGGCACGACGAAGTTATCCACACCTGCCCGCGCTTTGGCATTCAGCCCTGGCAACTCGCTCAAGGGTAAAACCGCCTGTTGCGTCCAGCACAGGGGGAGCGGCGGCAATTGCCCGGCGATTCGCTGGCGACTGTCTTCGTCGAGCCCTTCAGACTTGTTCAACAGCAGTAGTCCCGCATGGCCCAGCGCTTGCTGCTGAACATCCGGCAGCGGTTTGCCTGCGGCGAGCGCCTGGGCATCCAACACCAGCACACAAGGCTGGACAGCCAACACGCCTTGCCACGGCGCTTCGCTCAATTGCCTGAGCAACTGCGCCGGATGCCCCAGCCCCGAGGGTTCGATGAACAGCCGATCCGGTTGTGCCTTGCGCAACAAGCGCCCAAGGCCAATCTGAAACGGTGCACCGTTGACGCAACACAAGCAGCCCCCGGCCACTTCCCCCAGTGCGATACCATCGGCGTCCCGGGTCAGTAGCGCAGCGTCGAGACCGATCTGGCCAAACTCGTTGATCAACACCGCCCACCGCTCGCCAGCCGGGCGCTGGGCCAGCAGGTGCTTGATCAGGCTGGTCTTGCCGGCGCCCAACGGGCCGGCAATGACATGAGTGGGGATATTCTGCAGCATGGTTGATGATTTCTGAGGAGGTGGTGGATGCGGTTGATCGGCTTGTCGTTGCTCCTGGCACTCGTTTCAGGCGAGGCGCTGGCCCAGGCTTGTGTGGTTCATAGCCAGGGCCAGCGGCTTGATGTCCAGGTTTGCCAGCAGAACCGCAACATCCCGCCAAAACTCTTCGCCGATGGTTTCTGCCAACCGAACCTGGCGGGGCAGAAAGTCGATGTGCAGTATGTCGATCAATGCCCCGGCGGCGCATTTGGTGTCTGCAGCAACGCCCAAGTCGCCAATATGCCCTACCGACAGGATATTCACTATTACGGCGTTGCCAACGACGCGGTGTATTTGCAGCCTTACTGCGAGGCCCAGAGCCAAGGCACCTGGCTCAAGCCTTGAAGCGACACTAGTGGATCAGGCGGCTTCTTCATACCAAGGGCCGAATGGATCAGGCAGCAAACGCCAGCCCTCTACGCCCAGCGCCATTTCCTCATCGGTCAGCAGGCATGCGTCCAGCTCGGCCGTGAGCTGCGTGAAGTCGATATTCTGGCCGATGAACACCAGTTCCTGGCGGCAGTCCCCGCTGTCCGCAGTCCAGTTTTTCATGATCCCGGCGGTACTTTCTTCGTCCTGAGGCCATTGGTTTTTCGGTACGTAACGCCACCAGCGCCCGGCAAAGCCATAGCGCATCAAACCACCGGCCTGAGACCAACTCCCTGCGTCCATGTGCTTGCTCGCCAGCCAGAAAAAGCCCTTGGAGCGCAGCAGTTTGCCGTTGTCCCAAGGACCGTCGATGAAGTTGAAGAAACGCTGTGGATGGAACGGCCGGCGAGCCCGGTAAGCACTGGAAGCGATGCCGTATTCCTGGGTTTCCGGCACGTGCTCGCCGCGCAGCTCCTGCAACCATCCCGGTGCCTGGGCCGCCTTTTCGAAGTCAAAACGGCCGGTGTTGAGAATCTTGTTCAAGGGGATTTCGCCCATCGCCATCGGAATGATTTCCGCCCGGGCGTTGAGCCGCTCAAGTATGGCGATCAGTTCCTCGCGCTGGTGGCTGCTGATCAAGTCGATCTTGCTGAGCAAAATCACATCGGCGAACTCGACCTGCTCGATCAACAGATCGGTAATCGAACGTTCGTCTTCTCCTCCAAGGGTTTCTCCTCGGGAAGCCAGGCTTTCGGCAGCCTGGTAATCGAGCAGGAAGTTCATGCCATCGACCACCGTGACCATGGTGTCGAGACGGGCGATGTCGTTGAGGCTCTGGCCGTTTTCATCACGAAAAGTGAAGGTTTCCGCCACGGGCAGCGGTTCGGAAATACCGGTGGACTCGATCAGCAGATAGTCGAAGCGACCCTCCCTGGCGAGCTGACTCACCTCCTCCAGCAAGTCTTCACGTAACGTACAGCAAATACACCCGTTACTCATCTCCACCAACCGTTCTTCGGCTCGGTTTAGGCTGACATCGCGCTGAACTTCGGTGCCATCGACGTTGATTTCGCTCATATCGTTGACGATGACTGCAACCCGCAATCCATCTCGATTACGTAGTATGTAATTAAGAAGTGTACTTTTTCCGGCGCCAAGAAAGCCGGAGAGAACGGTCACGGGGAGTCGATTGGACATCTGCATATTCCTCACAGGGATGCCCGGTCACTGTGTCGGGCTTTCCTAATGTTATACTATAACAACACAAACAAACCATTCCCTCTTGCCCGACAGGGCAAAGGACAGGATGCTGAACGCCGCTCCCCTCGTGAGAAAGCCCATGCGCAACGCCCTTAAAGCTGCATTGATCATGCTTTCCCTGCTGGTGGCTGCAGACGCGACGGCCCAGGTCCCGAGCCTGGCCAAGTGCACCCGCAGCGCCAACCTGCTGGCCTGCGTGGATGCGGATGGCGACGCCTACAGCGTCAATACCGCCGGAAGCACCCTCTATCTGCGGGGTTTCGAAACGGCCGGAAAACGCTATTGGGCACAGACCAACAGCCGCTACGGCCAGCTTACGTTTTTCACCGGTATCGCTTCCGATGGCGAGGCCTGGGTTGGCTACAACCGGCGCGTCGGCTGGACCACGATCAATCGGTTTTCCAGTTCCGGCGGCAGCAGCGCCAGGTTCACCTGCAGCCGGATCGCTGGCTGTTAGGCCTCTTTGTTTTTCTGTTGATGGCATGAAATCAGGCTGAGCATGTGGTGGTTGCGCATGATGAAAGTCCGTTCATGAAAAAGGCATCGTCGATTGTATTGTTATACTATAACATGTCAAATCAACTCCCACGATGGACCTGCTCATGAATGCGCTGACTCTGCCGGATATCGCCGCGCAGGCCTCACGCCAAGCCCTGCCACTGGAGTGGGTGGGCATGTGCGGCATTGATCTTCCCGTTTTGTTCGATGGCCAAAGACTGAATGCAAAGGCCGATGCCGGCGTAAGCCTCGACGATGGCAACGCGCGTGGCATTCACATGTCACGGCTCTATCTGGCGCTTGAATTGTTGGAGCAGGAAAGCCTTTCACCGGCTTTATTGCGGCGGGTTTTGCAGCGTTTTCTTGAGAGCCATGAGGGACTATCCAGCAGCGCACACCTAACCATTCATACCGATTTGTTGCTGAAAAGGCCGGCGCTGATCAGTCCACTGGCTGGCTGGAAAAGCTATCCGGTCAGCATCGAAGCACGTTTGAAAAACGCGATGTTCCACGTGGAACTAAAAATCGATGTGCCTTATTCCTCAACCTGCCCGTGTTCCGCAGCCCTTTCTCGACAGTTGATTCAGCAGCAGTTCGTCGATGATTTCGCCAACAAGCCACTGCAACACGCCGACGTTTTAACGTGGCTCGGTTCCACGAACGGCATAGTCGCCACACCTCACAGCCAACGCAGCAGCGCAAAGTTGTGCGTACGGCTGGCTGATTTTCTGGACGAGTTGCCTCTGATCGCTGTCATCAACGACGCCGAAGCCGCACTCGGCACCGCCGTTCAAACAGCGGTAAAACGCGCCGACGAACAAGCCTTCGCCCTGGCCAATGGTCAGAACCTGATGTTCTGCGAGGACGCCGCACGCCGTTTGAACCTGGCTCTGAAACGCTCCGCGGGCATCAATGCCTTCCACATTCGTGTGACCCACGCCGAAAGCCTGCACGCCCATGACGCGGTAGCCGAAAGTCGTTTCAACTGGGAGGCCGAATGATTGCCTGCCATGCCTTGCGCTGGGGCGCACCGGGGCAGCCACTCACACCCGCGCTGGACTTCGAACTGTCGCAGGGCAGCCTGATCGCCATCATCGGCGCGAACGGCTCCGGGAAAAGCAGCCTGTTGAAGGTCATCGCCGGCTTGCAAAAACCGTTGGCCGGAAAGGTTCGACTGAGTGTTCCACTTAAAGGCGGAGTGTCGTTCCTGCCCCAGCAACAACACCTGGACAGGCAATTTCCGATCAGCCTTCAGGCATTGGTCGCCGCCGGTTTCTGGGGCAACAAACAGTCACCCGAGATCCGCAGCCAACGACTTAACACCGTCCTCGAAAACTGGTGCCTGAACGGCCTGGAAGATCGACCCTTGATGGCCCTCTCCGGCGGCGAACTGCAACGCGCCCTGCTCGCCCGGTTGAGCCTGGCCGATGCACCCTTGCTGTTGCTCGATGAACCCCACGCGGCCCTCGATGAGCTCGGCCAGGCATTGCTCTGGAAGCACATACAGGATTGGCACCTCGAGGGCCGGACACTGATGGTCGTATGCCATGACCTCGCTGCTGTCCGCGAGCACATCCCACACACGTTGCTGATCAAAAGCAGCGGTTGCGCATTCGGCCCGAGCACCGAACTGATCCGCCAACCACCACAAGTGCAGGTGGCCTGATGAACGCTGCTGCGCATCTTTGGCAACCGTTCCACGAGTTCGTGTTCATGCGTCGGGCGTTGCTCGGCGGTTTGCTCCTGGCGTGCAGTACGGCACCCCTTGGGGTGTTTCTGATCCTCAGACGCATGAGCCTGATCGGTGACGCTGTCGCCCACGGCATCCTTCCCGGTGCGGCTCTGGGTTTCTGGTTTGCCGGGTTGAGCCTCCCGGCGTTGACCATTGGCGGTCTCGGCGCCGGCCTGAGCATGGCCGGCCTCGCGGCCTGGATTACACGGCGCACCGGCCTGCGAGAGGACGCCAGCCTCGCGGCGATCTACCCGATTTCCCTGGCCGGCGGCGTGCTGATTCTCGGCATCGCCGGCAAACGCCTGGACCTGTTGCACCTGCTGTTTGGCTCGGCGCTGGCGGTCGACGGCCCGACCTTGACCGGCATGCTTTGGGTGTCGGGCCTGAGCCTGATTGCCATGGCACTGATCTACAAACCACTGCTGCTCGACACCCTCGACCCGCTTTTCCTGCAAACCGTCAGCCGACTCGGCCCACTGGCCCATGGCGTGTTCCTGACGCTGGTGGTGTTGAATCTGGTCATCGGTTTCCAGGCGATCGGCGCGTTGATGGTGGTCGGCTTGATGATGCTGCCTGCCGCCGCGGCGCGTTTCTGGAGTCGTCGCCTGCCGGTGCTGATCGTCGTCACCGCCTTGCTCGGCAGCCTCTCGGTGTGGCTCGGTTTATTGATCTCGTTCTATTACTCGCTGCCCAGTGGCCCGGCAATCGTGCTGGTGGCCGGCGGTGGGTATCTGTTGTCCGTGGTGTTCGGGCCGGTGCACGGCTTGCTGCGCCGCCCGCCTTTGCTTACATCCCAATGAGGTGTTACCCGATGCGCGCTTTACTCGTGCTGTTCAGCTTGATGGTGTCGATGTCACCGTCTGCCGCCGAAAAACTTCAGGTGGTCACCAGCTTCAGCATCCTTGCCGACATGACCCGGCAGGTCGGCAGGGAGCATATCCAGATCACCAACATGGTCGGCCCGGACGCGGATGCCCATACCTACGAGCCGACACCGGACGATGCCAAAGCGCTGCTCAAGGCCAGGCTCATCATCAAAAACGGCCTGGGTTTCGAGCCCTGGCTGGATCGCCTGGTGACGAGCACAGAGACCCGGGCGCCGGTCATCAGCGCGAGCCACGGTGTCATACCGCGTAGCCTGGATGAAGACGGCGAAACCGTTCCCGACCCGCATGCCTGGCATAACCTGGCGAACACCGAACTGTACATCGCTAACATCACCAAGGCGCTGATCGCCGCTGACCCGGCGAACACCGCCGACTATGAGCGCAACAGCCAGGTGTACCTGAAACAGGTCTACGCCCTGCTCGCCGAAGCCAAGGCCAAACTCGGCTCACTGCCACCGGGCAACCGCAAGATCGTGACGTCCCATGACGCCTTCGGTTATCTCGGCCAGGCCTACGGCATCGAGTTCATGGCACCTCAAGGCCTGTCTACCGAGCGTGAACCTTCCGCCGCCGAAGTCGCCGCACTGATCACCCAGATTCGTCAGGCCAAGGTCAAAGCCGTGTTCATGGAAAACATCAAGGACGCCCGCCTGCTCAAGCAGATCGCAGAAGAAAGCGGCGCGCAGATCGGCGGCACGCTGTACTCCGATGCCCTGGCGGCGAGCGGTCCGGCCAGCACCTTCACCGGGTTGTTCGAGTACAACCTCAACACCCTGTACAACGCGTTGAGCAAGCCATGATCCGCAAGAACCCTTCAGGAGATTTACCGCTGATTGACGAGTCGGCCTATATCGACAAGACGGCGATCATCTGCGGCAAAGTGGTGATCGGCGAGAACGTGTTCGTCGGGCCCTATGCCGTGATCCGCGCTGACGAAGTCGATGACTCAGGCGACATGCAGCCGATCACCATCGGCGCCAACACCGACCTCTCGCAATACCCGCCGGTGAGCGTCAGTGCCTCGGAGTTTTCCGAAGACGTGGCGCGCACCAACGTCGACCTGGTGCGCGGCTACAAAGCCCTGCAAAACGAGTTCTGAAGCGGGTGGCCAAAAACAGCCAACGTGTCAGGACAAATTGCCTGCCACGACAAACGTCTTAATGTTTGCCCCTATGGTTTATGCGATAACGCTCGTTAGAAGCACGTGAGTACGCCGACCATGATCCAGATCACCCTGCCCGATGGTTCATTGCGTGAATACGATCAGCCACTGTCCGTGCATGAGGTGGCCGCCAGCATCGGCGCCGAACTGGCCAGCGCGGCCGTGGCGGGAAGGGTCGACGGTGTACTGGTGGACTGCGAATACATGATCGAGGCGAATGCCCGGGTCAGCATTGTCACCCCCCGGGAGCCGGACGGTCTGGAGATCCTGCGCCGCTCCTGTGCATTGATGCTGGCGATGGCGGTCAAGCAACTCCACCCTCATGCGCAAATGCGTGCGGGAAAGGAATTGGGCGACGGTTTCTTTTACGAGTTTGCAGTCGAGCAACCGCTAACCCCGGCAGACCTGCCCCTCATCGAAGCGCGCATGCAGTCACTGGCAGCGACCAATCACTCGATCCGTCGACGGCCGACGCGCGAAGCAGTGTCGCTGTACCGTCTAGGGGACACCGAGTACCAGAGCCATGGACCGCACGTCCCCACCACCAAAGTCTTGCAGGCGTTTGCCCTCGATCACATCAGCGGCACGTTGCAACAACGGATCTACGGCACCTGCTGGTCCAGCCATCAGGAACTGCAACACTGGCGCGTTCCACCCCATGTGGTCGTCGTGAGCATGGATGACCGCCAGGCGACTTATGCACAAGCGGTGACCGAATCCTTGCGCCAAAAAGGTGTGCGCGCCAGGGCCGACCTGCGTAACGAAAAAGTCCGCTACAAGATTCGCCAGCACAGCCAGACCGTGCCGTACCTGGTGGTGGTTGGTGAAAAAGAACAAGCTGGGGGGTTTGTCAGTGTGCGCAGTCGCACGGGGGAGGATTTTGGCCGGATGGCTGTCGAAGCGGCGTGTGACTGGTTGAGTCGGCCGGGGATCTAGGGCGGCTGGAAGGACGCCTTCGTCGGAACGCCGCCCGGACCAAGCCCGCTCCCACATTGGTTTTGTGAACACCACAGATCCAGTGTGGGAGCGGGCTTGGTCCGGGCGGCGTTCCGACGAAGGCGATCCGAGGAAGCTTTTAAGCTCTTGGCTTCACAGTACCGCAATCCTGCCCCAACCAGACGGCGCGGGATTCGAGGCTGCCCTTCTGCTGAAGGCCGGTGGCGTTGAACGTCCCGTTGACCTTGGTGGTGAACTCGCGATCACTGAGGAACGTCGCCACGCCGGCACCCTGGGCTCTCGGGCAGCTGAAACGGAATTTCCACTGATTGCCGGAGCGGTCGGTGATTTCCTGTTTGCAGCCCGACTGCGGATCGGTCAGCGGAATGTTGTCGGTCTTGACCTGCTCAGGGGTCAGGCATGCCCGGATCCCTTTGCCACCCATGGTGATGCCCTGCTTTTCCAGCTGGGCGCGCTGCTCAGGGGTCATCTGGCTCTGGATCTGGCCGAGGATCAATTGCAGGTCCGGCATATTCTGCTCGTCGACCTTCATGTTGCTCGTGGTCATCTCCCACAATCCTGGTTGCAGCATTTGCGCGTGAGCCGCCACAGGAAGTGCCAAACCCAGTGCCATGGCCAAACCCAGCAGACGAACGTTCATCGAGTAACTCCTGATCAGTAGTGGCCGTTAGACGTCAGCTGCGGGCTTCGGTTCATGGGCCAATTAATTAGCGACATTCTGCACGGAACATGGTCTGTTAAGCACTGAATCTTCAGGAGCAAGGCAGCCCCCATGGATTATTTCGGACCGCATATTTTCGGTTACACCATCGCCCTGCTGCACTCGCTGGGCATGATCGCGGCCATACACGCCGTGTTGACCGTCCGTACCGCCCAAGGCTCGATCGCCTGGGCCCTGTCGCTGTTTTTCATCCCTTACCTCACGCTGATCCCGTACCTGATGTTCGGCCGCAGCACCTTTGATGGCTACATCAAGGCCCGGCGGCAGGCCAACGAGGAGATGCGCAAGGCCGTTTCCGAACTCAACTGGCGACCCTGGGTAGAAGAAGCCCTCACCGCCCGCGCTTCTTCTGCCTACGCCTCACTCAGAGCGATGCCCAAGCTCGGACACATGCCCTGCCTGGCCAATAACCAGACGCGGCTGTTGATCAACGGCCAGTCGACGTTCGAGGCCATTTTCGATGCCATCAGCCAGGCGAAAGAAGCCGTGCTGATCCAGTTTTTCATCGTCCACGACGACCGTCTCGGCCAACGCCTGCAAACTTTGCTGTTGAAGAAAGCCGCCGAAGGCGTGGCGATCTACCTGTTGTATGACCGAGTCGGCAGCCACTCCCTGCCCAACGGCTACGTGCAGGCCTTGCGTGATGGCGGGGTCGAGGTCAAGGCTTTTGGCCCCCGTAGTGGCTGGTTCAATCGCTTTCAGGTGAACTTCCGCAACCATCGCAAGATCGTGGTGGTGGACGGCATTCTCGGCTTCGTTGGCGGGCACAACGTCGGTGACGAATACATGGGCGAGAAACCGCCCTTGGCCCCTTGGCGCGATACCCACGTGCAAGTGCGCGGGCCAGTGGTGGCGTGTATGCAGGAGTCTTTCGCTGAAGACTGGTTCTGGGTGGCGCGTGCCCTGCCGCCGCTGATCCTGCCTGAGGTTTATCCGGAAGACGGCGTGCTGTGCCAGTTGCTCGCCAGCGGGCCGGCAGACGCCTGCGAAACCTGTTCTCTGTTCTTTGTCGAGGCGATCCATGCGGCGACGGAACGGATCTGGATCACCAGCCCGTATTTCATCCCCGATGAAGCCGTGTTCGCAGCATTGCGCCTGGCGGCACTGCGCGGTGTGGATGTGCGCCTGCTGTTGCCGTCTCGGCCCGACCACCGAATCGTCTACGCCGCCTCCAGCCTCTACGCTTTCGAAGCCGTGCGCGCCGGTGTGAGGGTGTTCCGTTACGAGCCCGGATTCCTGCACCAGAAAGTGGTGTTGATCGACCGTGAAATCAGCGCCATCGGCAGCGCCAACCTGGACAACCGTTCGTTCCGGCTGAATTTTGAAGTGATGTTATTGACCGTCGACAGCGCCTTTGCAGCCGAGGTGGAACAGATGCTCAACGATGATTTCGCCAACGCCCACGAAATCGCCAAAGGAGAAGGCCGGGAGACCCACCGCCTGCAGCAGGTCGGCATGCGGGTCGCCCGGCTTATTTCGCCGATTCTCTAGAGGTAGATATCGTCGCGGGTCCATGGCAGTTCATGACTGCCATCGGCGTGGGCCTTCACTGCGAGAATCTGGTGCAGGTTGATCCAGCCGCGGGCGAACGCGTAGGCGCAACCGGCCAGGTACAGCCGCCAGATGCGCAGGACTTGTTCCGGTACGAGCTTGGACGCCGCTTCGAGGTTGTCTTCCAGGCGTTCGCTCCAGTGATCGAGCGTACGAGCGTAGTGCAGGCGCAGGCTCTCGACGTCGACGATTTCCAGCCCCGCCTCACTGATCTCGGCAGAGATCATCGACAGGTGCGGCAGCTCGCCATTGGGGAACACATATTTCCCGATGAAATCTCCGGCACCACGTCCTACCGGACGGCCATCAGTGTATTTGGCGGTGATCCCGTGGTTCATCACCAGGCCACCCTCTTTCACCGCGCCGAACAAGGTATTGCAGTACTCGGCCAGATTGGCATGACCAACGTGTTCGAACATACCGACGCTGACCACTTTGTCGAAACGGCCATCCTGCGGCAGATCGCGATAGTCGAGCAGTTGCAGCTCGACCAGGTCGTCCAGGCCCTCCGCTTTTACGCGTTCCCGGGCCAGGGCCAACTGCTCCTTGCTGAGGGTGATACCGAACACTCTCGCGCCAAATTCCCGCGCCGCAAAACGCGCCAACCCGCCCCACCCGCAACCCACATCCAGCAAATATTCGCCGGGCTGCAGGCGCAGCTTGCGGCACAAATGACGGAACTTGGCTTGCTGCGCCTGCTCGAGGCTTTCGCTGCCGGTCTCGAAGTAAGCGCAGGAATACGCCATGTCGCTGTCGAGCCACAGCTGATAGAACGCGTTGGAAAGGTCGTAGTGGTAGGAAATCGCCTTGGCGTCCATCTCTTTGTCGTGGGCGCTACGAACGGGCTGATTGTCGTCGTCTTCATTAAGCAACGCCTGGCTCCATTCATCGCAGACGCGGATCACTTCGCTGATGGAGCCTTCGAGTTCCAGTTTGCCTTCGACAAATGCAGCGCCAAGGGCGTCCAGGCTTGGATGGGTAAACTGGGTGACCATTTGTGGGTCCTTGACCACAATAGTGACGCTGGGCGCCGGTCCCAGATTGAGTTCATGGCCATCCCAGAGTCTCAGGCGAAGCGGTAATTGCAGATTCTGTAAGGCCGGTGGAAGATGCGCGAGCATGGAGAATCTCCCTTGTTTCATACGTCTAAACAGAGGGTAGACCATCTTTGAAAAATAGCTGGCTATCGAATTAATAGCCGATTTCCATGATTCGCGACGCCTGCACCTGCCGCCGCGAACGCACAAAAAAGATGTGCCCTCATCTCCAATGACTACGAACCGGGCGCACAGTTCTAAAAAGTTGAAGCCCCCGTGATTACCCGATTTAGAGCATTCGCCTTCAGGTTTCGTCCTTGAGCTTGAGCAACGGCTCCTGGAACCGCAGCAAACGACCGGCATTGCCCAACACCAACAAGGTGCTGAGGTTATGCAGCAACGCCGCAATCATCGCCCCGGCAGCGCCGAGCCAGCCGAACGCGGCGAAGGCCACGATCGCCAGGGTCCAGCCCAATCCGATGATCACATTCACCTGCAACGTCTGGCGGCACTGACGACTCAGGCGCACGCAAGTGCCGAGGCGGCGCAGGTCGCTGCCGATCAGCACGATGTCCGCCGATGCCAGGGCGATATCTGCACCGCCCGCGCCCATGGCCACACCCACCACGCCAGCCTTGAGGGCCAGGGAGTCGTTGATGCCATCGCCGACCACCATCGGCCGGAAGCCGCTGTCGATTTCCTTGAGCACGCGGTTCAGTTTGTCTTCGGGCAGGGCTTGCGCTTCGACGTCACTGATCCCGACATCCCGAGCGAGCGTTTGCGCGACGCTGTGGCGGTCACCGGTGAGCAACAACTGGCGGCCCAAGCCCAATTCGCGCAACTCACCCAAAGCAAATTGCGCCTCGGGTTTGACGCTGTCGGCCAACAACAGCCAGGCAAGGAATTCACCGTTGAGCGCCAGCCCGGCAATCGGACCGTCATGATCGGGAACCGTTGTTGTGCTGATGCCCAGTTGCGCAAACAACTCCGGCCGGCCGAGCGCCGCTTCGCCCTGCTCGGTCATCGCCACCACGCCCAGGCCCTGGCGCTCATGAATGTCAGAAAGCAGCAGGAAATGCTCCTGGGTCACCAACCCCGCAAGCGCACGGCTGACCGGGTGACTGCTGGCCGAGCCGAGGCTGGCGGCGAGCTTCAGGACATGGCTGCGGTCCTCCAGCGGACTGTCGATGGATTGCAGGCGCAAGGTGCCGAAGGTCAGCGTCCCGGTCTTGTCGACCACCAGCGAAGTCAGGTCCGCCAACTCTTCGAGGAACGCAGAACTGCGGATCAGAATCCCGTGGCGTGCCGCTACCGCTACCCCGGCAATCGCCGTGGCCGGTGCCGACAACACCAGCGCACAAGGACAGGCTGCCACCAACACCGCAAGCATCGCTTGAGCGTTGTTGGTGATGAACCAGGTCACCGCCGCCAACAGCAACACCAGCACCATATAGCTGCCCGCGTAACGCTCAAGCAAACGAGTGATCGGCGGTTTCGAGCGCTCGGCGTTTTGCATCAGGGCGATGACTTTGCCGAGGGTCGATTCCTGGCCGGTGCGGGTCACTTCGATTCGCAGCAGACCGTCGAGGTTGATCGCGCCCCCGAACACCGACATGCCGACGCCCGCTTCCATCGGTACCGATTCGCCGGTAATGGAGGCAGTGTCCAGACTGGCCTGGCCGGACAACACCCGACCATCCGCCGGCACCCGGTCCCCGGCGCGGACCTCGACCAGGTCGCCGGCCTTGAGCGTGCCATTGTCGACTTCAATGATGGAGCCGTCCGCCTGCACCTTGCGCGCGTGGCTGCGGGTCAGTTTACCGAGTGCGTGAATCGCCTCCTGGGAACCGATCACGCTGCGCTCCTCCAGCACGTGACCGAAGATCATGATGATCGGCAACAGAGCCGCCGTCAGCAGATCCCCGGTGGCCCAGGCACCCAGCATGGCCAGGGCAATCAATTGATCGGTGATGCCATGCAGGCTTGGATAACGCAGGCTGTACCAGGCCGAGCGCATGACCGGAACGGCGACCAGCAGCGAGGCAAAACCCAGCAGCAGCTGACTGACGCCAGTTTGCTCAGGCGCCAGCCAACGCCAGATTAATCCCAAGGCCAGCAAGCCCAATGCGAGCATGGCCAGGGTCAGCTGGCGCGCGGCGCGGCGCTGTTCAGCCGAAGACAACAGGCTCGGTGCGACGGCGGTTTGAGCGGTCATTGTGCAGCTCCCTGAATGATCAGGCGGGAATCGTCTTTGGGATCGACCGTCGTGACCGAACCGGCCTGACCGAGAATTTTCGGCAACCGCTCGCGATAAATGCGCAGCAGCATTTGCGGGTCAGTGCCCTGTTGTTGCGCCTTGGCCAGGCTCAACACCGTGGCCGTGTCAGTGGATGCTTTGGCCAGTCGTTCACTGGCCTGGGCATGGGCAACCTGTAGTGTTCTGTCGGCTTGCTCGTTGGCAGTTTGTGTCAGCTTTTCGGCTTCGGTACGCGCATTGGCCACGGCTTTGTCGGCCTGCTGGCTCGCTGTGAGTACCGCATTGAAGGCATTCACTGCCGGGCTTGGCAGACTCGATTGCACATCGACCCGCGCCACCTCGATCCCCAGTCCCTGCCCCGTCGCCGTGAGTTCAGCAAGACGCTGGTTGATGCCCTGCACCAGATCGCCTCGCAAGCGCTCGCGTCGTTCCGCCGCCTGACTGTCAGCACCGATCAGTTCTGGCCGGGCGACCAGAATCGTGTCCAGATCGCGGGCGGCGGTGAGTGCTACAGCGCTGCGGGTGACCAACCGATCCAGTGCCGGCAACACATGTTCGCCTTGAAGCACGAACGCGTAAGGTTCGGTGACTTTGTAGAAAACCCGAACATCCAGTTGCACCACACCGGCATCACCCGTTAACAGATAGCCGGAGCCTGCGAGGGCATCGCTGATGGGCGTGGCAAAACTGGCCACGCGATCTGCCTGGATCGCGGCACCACTGCGCAACAGACCTTCCACTCGACGCTCGATCACCCGCTCCGCCGCCGGCAACAAAATCACCTGCTCGAACGGTTGTGGCCATGCCAGTAACAGCCCGGCATTCTGAATGCGATCCAGCGCACCGAAATGCAAAACCACCGCGCGATTTTGCGGATCGATCTGCCGCACATTGGAAAACGCCCAAGCCAATGCCGCCAATACTGTCACCGCATACAAGGCCAGAAACGCCAAGCGCCCGGCCTGAATCCAGGGGCTGCTCAATTCATTTGTTCCACGTGGAACCAAACTCATGGCTGCGATCCGGACTTGTTGTCGAGGCTCGGCGGACCGTCAACCAACACCCGGAACGGTGCGGCATCGGTGCGCAGAATCAGCTTGGTCCCTGGCGTTACCACCGTGCCCAAGGTGTCGAGCGAGCGCAGCAGGTTGTAGAGCTGCGGCGATCCCGCGTAGGCGCGACCGTAAATCTGCGCCGCTTCCACCCGCGATTGCGCTTCGATATCTGCCGCTTTCACTGTGGCATCGGCCTGCACAATTCGCGCATCACGCTCGGCGGCGGAACGAATTTGCGCGGCTTCACGCTTACCGATAGCCGTGCGTTCAGTGGCGATGGTTTCGCGCTCGGCACGCATCCGGTCGACCGTCGCGGTGAGCGTCACCGAAGGCAGCGTCAATCGTTCGATACCGACCTGCAACACGCGCACACCATAAGTGGTGAGCAGTTGCTGATCGATTTGCTTGCGCAGTTGTGCTTCGAAATCGGCAATGCGCACCTGACTGGCATCGGTATTGACCAGGTTCGCCAGATCAAAACTGCTGGCGGTGGTTTCCAGTGCGGAGCCGACAAAGGTACGAATCTGCCGCGCGGCTTCATCGGGCTGGTTCTGCACCGCGCGCATGAAACGTTGCACGTTGTCCGGATCGCCCTGCACCTGCCACGCCACGTAGGCCTGGACGATGATGCGCAAACCGTCCCGCGTACCGACATCCTGCAAACCGCTGGACGTGGTGCGCAGTCGCAGATCCACCGGGATCGCCGCCTCGAACGGTGCCGGCCAGCGCCAACCCAGTCCCGGCTCCAGCAAGACTCGCGATGGATTGCCGAAGCGCGTGATCACCGTGGCCTCACCGGAGCGCACCTGCACCAGGCTTGCGGCAGCGACCGCAAACGCCACCAACAATGCCGCCCAACCCATCCGACGCCACGGGAATGGACCGGCCTCCTGCGGATCGCCGTGGTGATGATGATGGTGGCCGTGGTGGTGCCCGCCATGGCTGTGATCGTGGCCGGCGTGGTCATCGTGGTCGTGGGTATGGGACTGGCTCAATTGGCAGCTCCTGGCTGAGCGGTTTTACGCGACGGCGCAGGGTCAACCGGCAGCGTGAACGTACGGAGGTCGATGGTCGGCGCATTGCTGCTGCCGCCCAGTCGATGATCAAGAATCAGCAATCTGGCGTTGGCCAAACCCTGGGACAACTGGCTGAAATACTGCTCCAGCACAAAGGCCTGGCCAGCGCTGGCATAGGCTTTTTGCTCGGCGTTGAATTTCAGGTCTGCGGCCTGGGCGCCAGCGTTGATTTCACGGGCGCTGGCTGTCGCCTGATCGCGGGCGATGCTGGCCTGCAACTGCGCCTGGTTGGTGGCCTCGGCAGCCGCGCCGCGTTCACGGGCGATCAAGGCTTGCGCGCCAATCTGCGCCGCTTGCACGCCGTGATAGGCATTGGCTGCACCGGCCGGCGGATGAATCGCTTCGACCACCGTGGCGAGAATTTCCACGCCGCTGTCGAGTTTTTGCAGGTCAGCCTGCACCGCACGGCCGATCTCTTCGGCCAGCCCTACCCTGTCCTCGCCGAGCAAACCGTCGAGGGTGCGCGAGGCGAAGTCGTGAACGAGGATTCGGCTGGCGGTGCTGCGAATCAACATCGGCACATCGGCACTGTTATAGGTCGCGGCCAACGCCGCCTCATCGCTCAGACCAATGCGATAGACGAAGCGCACGTCCATGTTGACGACCTGAAAGCTCTGCTTGTCGGCTCGGCTGCTGGCGATCACCTGGGATTTGTCGTTCACATGACTGGCGTCCCACAAACGATTGGCGATCGCCGGGGCCGGGCCTTCAGCGGGGTCGGCCTGAATGGGGGCTGTGGTTTCGCCAACACTGGTGGCCAACTCGTGAACCACGCCATTCTCGACGCTCAACACCCGGCCCAAAGGCCAAGGCAAACCCATATGCAAACCTGGGCCGAACACCTCCACTGGCTTGCCGAATCGTTCGTAGATGCCACGCCCTTGCAGGGCAATTTCGTGAATACCGGTCAGTGACCAGCCAACCAGCGACACCACCGCCAGCACCGGCAGGAACGCCCGACGCATGTAAGTGAAAGCCCAGATCTGCCGCAGATCGATGCCGAAGCGGTTATGCAATTCGTGCTGCAACGCCAGCAATGGCTGTGGTGGCCAGCGCAGCATGTCAGCGACAAAACTGCGCGCCAACAGCTCCGGCTCAAGGCGTTCGCGGCGCGGGCTGAACAATGACAACACCGCGCGCAGCAACAGCTCTGCCGCCACCAGCCCCGGCAGCAGTCCGATCAACACCGCCAGACGTACAGGCCATACCGAGGTTTCATTGGCAAACAACAGACAAAAAGCACCGAGCACCAGGCTGATGATCGCCACACGGATCAATTGCGCCAACGTAGCGGCTTCAGGCCATTGCGCGGTGTTTTCCTGCGCCAGATGGCGCTCCATCACCAACAGGCCGAACGCCAACAGCAAAAAGCACGCAGCCCCGACAGTGGCCGACAGGCCCAGCGCTGCCGGGGGCAACGTGAGGTTCCAGGCCTGTTCCACGCCCAATACCGCCAACAATGCCCAGCCGCCAAGCCACAGCGTCGGCGCGCCGATTTGCCCGAGCAGGTGCTGCGATTGCTGGCTGATCCGGTCCAGCAAACGCTCATACCACCCCGAAGGCGCGGCAGACTCGTCGACAACGACCACCGGCACTTCGGGACTCATGGCGCGGGCACGCCACTGGGCCACCCACCAAGCCGATTGCGAACCCGCCATCAACACCACCGACGCCGCGCTCAGGTTCAGCAGCAACGCTGGCCACAGTGTTTGCGACGAAAACAGCCCGACAAAAAACGCTAGCAGCACACCCACCGTCGCGAGTACGCCCGCACCGATGGCGAACTGGCGCAAACGCCGCCCTTGAATGACCGCCTGCTGAAAGCGCGGCAACCCGGCTAACGGCGCTTCATCAACATCGAGATCGACTTGCATACCACCCCAGAGTGTCTTCGCTTACAGAACAATTCGTTACGATATAACGAAATGGTGAAATTTCTGTTTTCAAGCGCGCTATCTAAAGATTCCCAAGCTGTCGCTTAGCTGAAGCCTTGACCGAAATACGGCAAAACGCACATATTACGATCGTAATTTTATCCAGGTACTACTTTTACCCATCCCTACCCCCCTTTCGATCCAGGAGTACATCCATGAGCATTTATGACGTCGTGATACTCGGCGGTGGCCCCGGCGGTTACAACGCGGCGATCCGCGCCGGACAACTGGGTCTGAAAGCCGCCTGCGTGGAAGGACGCGCCACACTCGGCGGCACCTGCCTGAACGTTGGTTGCATGCCGTCCAAGGCGTTGCTGCATGCCTCCGAACTGTACGACGCGGCCATGGGGGCGGAATTTGCCAACCTGGGGATCGACGTCAAACCCAGCCTCAACCTCGCCCGGATGATGACGCAAAAGGATGAAAGCGTTACCGGGTTGACCAAGGGCATCGAATTTCTTTTCCGCAAAAACAAAGTCGACTGGATCAAAGGCTGGGGCCACATCGACGGACCGGGCAAAGTCACTGTGACCGATAGAGCCGGTGGCAAGACCGAACTGATCGCCAGGGACATCATCATTGCCACCGGTTCCGAGCCCATGCCCCTGCCTGGTGTGGACATCGATAACAAACGCATCCTCGACTCCACCGGTGCCCTGGCCCTGAGCGAGGTGCCCAAGCATCTGGTTGTGATCGGTGCCGGCGTGATCGGCCTGGAACTGGGTTCGGTCTGGCGACGCCTTGGGGCGCAGGTAACGGTGGTCGAGTTTCTCGACCGGATCTGCCCTGGCGTGGACATCGAAGCCGGCAAAACCCTGCAACGCTCCCTGAGCAAGCAAGGCTTGAGTTTCAAGTTGAGTTCAAAAGTGACCAGCGCTACCAGCTCCGCCAATGGCGTTCAGCTCAGTATCGAGCCTGCCGCTGGCGGTGCTGCAGAGTTGCTGGAAGCGGATTACGTATTGGTGGCCATCGGGCGCCGACCTTATACACAGGGCCTGGGCCTGGAGAACGTCGGCCTCGCCACCGACAAGCGCGGCATGCTCGCCAACAAGGGGCATCGCACCGAAGCCGCCGGCGTCTGGGTGATTGGTGACGTGACCTCAGGTCCCATGCTCGCCCACAAGGCCGAGGACGAAGCCATGGCCTGCGTCGAGCAGATCGTCGGCAAGGCGGGCGAGGTCAATTACAACCTGATCCCCAGTGTGGTCTACACCAAACCGGAACTGGCCAGCGTCGGCAAGACCGAAGAGCAGCTCAAGGCCGAAGGCCGGGCGTACAAGGTCGGCAAGTTTCCCTTCACCGCCAACAGTCGGGCGAAGATCAACCACGAAACCGAAGGCTTCGCCAAAGTGCTGGCCGATGAGCGCACGGACGAAGTCCTCGGCGTGCATCTGGTCGGCCCGAGCGTCAGTGAAATGATTGGCGAGTACTGCGTGGCCATGGAATTCAGTGCCTCGGCCGAAGACATCGCCCTGACCTGCCACCCACACCCGACCCGCTCCGAGGCCTTGCGCCAGGCGGCGATGAATGTGGAGGGGATGGCGACGCAGATGTAAGGCCATGGACTGGCGGTGACGGGGCCACCGCCTTCGCGAGCAAGTCGGATCGCCGCTCCCACAGTTGATCTGTGGCGTTCACAAAACCAGTGTGGGAGCGGGCTTGCTCGCGAAAGCAGGCGACTCGGTTTAAAGCGGCAAATGCTCCAGCGGCAACACCCCCGGGGCCTTCACCGTGTGAATCGCAAAGTTGCTGCGGATGTCGCTCACCCCCGGCAGCTTCAGCAAACGCCCGGTGAGAAAGCGGTCATAGGCACGCAAGTCCGGCACCACCACCTGCAGCAGAAAGTCCGACTCCCCTGACACCAGAAACGCCGAAATCACCTCGGGTAATGCCGTCACCGCCTGGCGAAAGGCTTCGGCTTGTTCATCGTTATGACGCTCGACCTTGACCCCGACAAACACCGTCAGCCCCAACCCCACTTCATCGCGATCAAGATTGGCCTGGTAGCCGCGAATAACCCCCGCCTCTTCAAGCATCCGCACCCGGCGCAAGCAAGGCGATGCCGACAGGCCAATCTCGTCTGCCAGTTGCACATTGCTCAAGCGGCCATCCCGTTGCAGTGCGGCGAGAATCTTGCGGTCGTAGGCGTCGAGTTTCATGGTTTGGCAGATCCTGATGGTTCAATCTTGATTAAGTGGCAGATTATGCCAATACACGCCCCGATAGAAGCTGACAACGCAAGCACCTGCCCCGCCCTTCAGCCCTAGACTGGCACGACCAAATCGACAACGAATGGGGTGCAACATGCAAGGTCTCTGGCTGTTTTTCATGGCACTGGCAGTGGTTTACCTGTTGCCGGGGCCCGACATGATCCTGCTGTTGCAGACCGGTGCCCGCCAGGGCAAAGGCGCCGCGCTGGCCACGGCCGTGGGCCTGGGCATCGCCCGAGGTTGCCATGTGGCATTGGCGGCACTGGGGCTGGCGGCACTGTTCAAGGCGGCGCCCTGGACTTTCGACGTGGTGCGCCTGGCCGGTGCCGCGTATCTGCTGTGGATCGGCATTCAGTGCCTGCGAACCACGATGCTGCCGAGCCTCACCAGCGCCGACGCAACCGGCGAAAAACCGCGCTGGGGCGCAGCCATCCGACGCGGACTGCTGACCAACCTGCTCAACCCCAAGGCACTGCTGTTCTGCTCGGTGCTACTGCCGCAATTCATCAACCCACAGGCCGGGCCGGTGCTCGGGCAATTTGCGACCTTGGGCGTGGTGCTGGTCGGTGTCGGTTTGCTGTTCGACAGCGCCTACGCTTTGATCGGCGCGGCACTCGGCCGTTGGCTGCAACGCAGCCCCTCAGCCCAGCGCCTGCAACAATGGTTGTTCGGCAGCCTGTTGATCGGTTTCGCCGTGCGGCTGACCTTTGTGCAACAGGTTTGAACCTCACTGCGCCTTGCGGCGGCGACGCTTGAACATCAACAGCGCGGCTGCCGCGAACGCCATTACGCTACCGACCTGTAACGGCGTCTTGTACGGTCGCAAGGCCGAGCGCGCAGCGTCGGTGACTTGGGTCACGTAGCGTTTGTCGGCGTTCTCGAAGTCGGGGTACGGGCACTGGTGGCCGAAGTTGGCGGCCCACTCCACGTAAGGCCCTTCTTTGACATAACGCTGATAAATCGCACTTTGCTCTTCGAGGCTGCTGTTCCACCCCGACGCCTCGCACAACACCGCCGCAAACGCCTGGCTGGTGTGAGGCAAGTTATCCGCCGCCTTGCTCGCCAGCGCGGTGGCCACGAAGCGATAGTGGTAACGCTGATCTGGTTGGGCAGTGCTGGCCTGCTGGCGCTTCACTTCGTCCTCGGCCACCAACGGACCAACCTTGAGCTCGTCGTTTGCCAAGGTGAAGTTACCGCCGAAGGTGGCGTAATCCGGCGCCATCTCGTAGCCCAGAATGTCCATCCCCCACTCGCGGGCCGTCCAGGCCGCGTTGAACAGCGCAGCGGCGCGACGGGTCGGCCACCAGGCTGCATCAGCCGCCAGACGTTGCTCGCCATACAATCTTGCCTTGTGCCGCAAACCGTCATTATCGAAGTATGCCGGTGCCTCCTCGTAATGCCCCTCGCGCAACAAGCGCCGACCCAGCAGATTGCGCAGGCTCGCTGCCACCGGCAAGGGCACGTAGTTGTCGCGGTCCTGCTGGCTGAGCGGTGGCGGTGCCGGCACTTGAGTGTCGACGTAGTGCTTGAGTTCTTCGAGGGTCAACACGCGCTCGGCAACGGTGGCGGCGTCGAACCAGTAAATGCTTTGGCTGCGATACAGCTGATCGAAGGCTTGCAGGTAATCCCCGCGTTGCAGGGCCAGGATCGCACTTTCACCCTCGACCCGGCATTTGGGCTGAAGCGTTTCGTAATCGAAGTCCGGGGTCCGTCGCTCGCCCCAGGATTCATTCTGCGGGAAGGCCTGGGCCGCTTTGGCATAGGCTGCGGCGGCCGCGGTTTTATCGCCCTCGCGCACCGCCAGTTTCGCCCGCAGCCACCAGGCCAAACCGCCATCGCCGGCATGTTCGAGGAAAGCCTTGGCGCTGGCGTAATCACCCTGTTGATAATTCATCGCCGCCAGGCGGTCGGAGTTTTCGAGACTGCCACGGGTGCTGTTTTGCAGCAGCTTGATCATTTTTTGTTCGTTGGGCGGTTGATCGCCGAACGACCAACCCAACCGACTGATCAGCGATGCGGTCACCAGTTGCTGCACTGGCTGGCCCTTGAGCAACTTGGCCACCTGATCCTCCGGCAGCGTCATCAGGTCCGCCATCAATAGCTTCAGCGATTCGTAGCCCACCGCGGAGCCGTGCAGATTCTGCGTGGCGTATAGCTCGATGGCGCGGTTCCAGTCGCCGGCGGTGCGTACCACCCGGGCTTCTTCGCCGAGGCTGGCGACACCCAGTTCCAGTGGATCACTGAAGCCGTCGATGCTCAGTTGCCGGGCTTGCTCGAAGGCCCTTGCGGATTGCTCAAGCAGACCCGGAGCCGAATCGGCTTCGACGCTCATGGCGAACAACGCGCGCCCCAGCGAATAAGCCGCCCAGGTGCTGCGCGAGGCCCGTTGCTCGGCGGGCAAGGCCAGCACTTTCTTGAAATACCCGGCGGCCAAGGCAGGATCACCCGCGCCAAATGCCACAGCGCCGGCCAGGTACAACCTGAGCTCAGGCGGCAGTTGCGCGCCCTCGTTTTCAACCTGACGGGCATCGGTCAGGCTGCGTAGGTGTTTCACCAACACTTGTTGCTCAGCGGACAGTCCGGCTTGCTCAGCCTGATCCCGCAGCGCTACTGGGTCAGTTTCATCCGCGTAGTTGGCGCCAGCGGTGACATTCTTCAAGCCTTTGATGGCGTGGCCGAGGCGGCTGATTTCGAAGCTGAAGTTGCCTTCCGGCAGTTCCGCCAGCGACTGGCCACGGTTATCCAGCAGGCGCATGGGGAAGTCCGGGCCGCAGGCCAGCGCCGAACCCAGCGGCAGGCTGAGGCTCAGGCAAAGCAAATGACGCGGCCAGTTACGGGTGAACATTCGAACCTCCTTGATCAATGTGTGCGCAGCGAGCCCAACCAATGGCACGCTGTCCGCCGGCCGGTATTCGGCCATCGCGCAGGCGGGTGAAGGTAAGCAGATCCGGACGCTGTTGCAACGCGTAACCGGCCAAGGCATCGGCGCCCTCACAACCGCTCACTGCCAGTGTCAGGCGTTCGGGCCAGGCGCGGTCGAGATTGCCCTGGTTGCTGATGCCGATGTCATAGAGGCCATTGTCGGCCGAGAGTTTCAGGTTCAATTGACTGTCGAGCGCATCACCGCGCGCCACGGCGCGCAAGGTGGTCAAGCTCCAGGCCCGACGGTCGTTGGCCAATGGCAGGCGAAACCAGATCAGGCCCGCCAGATGTTTCGGTGGATCGGCCCGCAGCTCGGTACCGAGGGTGCGCAACGACTGCGGATCGGCGAGCAACTCCCGGCGCAGGCCTTCGCGCTCCAGCGTGACTTCGCTTTCCACAACGGGTGCGCCACCCTCCGACGGCAGCAACGCCACGCCATAGGCCGGCAGCGCCAGATAGAAGGGTTTCGTCGTGATTCGGCTCCAGGCTTTCGCCCATTGCCGGGCCTGATCGGCATCAAACAAGCCGCTACGCGGATCGCTCACCGCGTGCACCTGCAACACGCTGCTGTCGACTGTGGATAACAACGTCGGCAGTTCACGACTGTCGAGCCATGACGGCAACGCGGTGATGCTCAGGGGCAGCGACGTCGGCAACGCTCCGCGCAAATGTGCGAGAAGTTGGCGGTACGCCGGTAGCCGGGCATTACCGGCGTCGTGGTCGATTTCCACACCGGTGAGGTTCACCTCCTGCCCCTGCCAATCGCTGATCACCTGCCGGATTTGCGCCGTAACCTCATCCTGATCCAGCGCCTTGAGCTGCCCATCCAGGCGAATCACCGCAATCACCGGCCGACCATCGCGCTTGAGCAGTGCCGGATCAATCCGGGTCCGACTCCAGCCCGCGTTGGGAAAAGCCTGCAAGGCCAGCACCCGCAACGTCGAAAAATCGGCGCGGCTGTCCCGGAGGGCGGCATCGTGGGCCGGCGTCCACTGCCGCTGCCAGACGTAAAGCTGTTGATCCAGCGGCGGTGCATCCTGTCTTTCGCAACCGGTGGTGAGCGCCAACGCCATCAGCAAGACCATCGAGCGAGTGAAAAAAACCATTGAAACGCCTGTTCCTGAAATGCAGAAAGGGCCATTGCGGCTCTTTTTCGTTCTGCCCCTACCCTACTCAGCCATCGACCGGCGGGCAATGTTCGCCTGCAATGATCTTCAGATATCGAGCACCAACGGCTGCGCCCCCTGCGCCGGAATCGCACAGCAGATCAGTACCTGTCCGTCATCCGGCACCTCCGCTGGCGGCAGTGGGTAATGCACCTGACCGCTGATCAGGCGCGTCCTGCAGGTGCCGCAGGAACCACCACGACAACTGAATTCCGGACGCAGGCCACGGCTTTCCGCCAGCTCCAGCAAGCTGCCGCCATCCGGTTGCCAGCGCGCCTCCTTGGCCGAACGCTGGAACACCACGGGCACGGACGTGGTGGCGGCTGGCGGTTGCTCGATGACCACCGCATCGGGGTCCGGTCGCCGGCGCAAGGTGGACGGGCCGAAGGTTTCGGCGTGAATCCGCGAATCGCGAATGTCCAACTCGCGCAAGCCGTCGTACAGCGCCTGGGTAAAACTCCCGGGACCACAGACGACAAAATCCAGCTGATCGTAGTCCTCGACTGCCAGCAGAACCTTGAGCAGCGCGACGTCGATCCGTCCACTGAGGTCGAAGTCCTCTCCTTGTATTGCCTCGACTTCCGGTTGGCTGAGCAAGCGCACCACCCGCACCGCGTCCCCGGCATCCTCGAGCAAGCGATCCAGCTCCCGGCGAAACGGTTGGTCGGCCAGCGTGCGCGAACTCTGGATGAACCAGGTCGGCCGGATACGGCGGGTGCGCAAACCCTGGTAAACCACTTCCCGCAGCATCGACAACAGCGGCGTGATGCCGACCCCGGCCGCCAGCAACACCAGTGGCCGACGCTCATGGGGCGCCACGGTGAAATGCCCTTGCGGCGCCCGCGCTTCCAATACATCGCCAACACGAATCTGCTCATGCAAATGCGTAGACACCCGCCCGTCACGCTTCACGCTGATGCGGAAAAAATCATCGGACGGCGCGCTCGATAGGCTGTACGTGCGAATGAGCACATCGCCGCCAATGTTGAAGCGCAGGGGCAAATGCTGCCCGGCCTGGAACAGTGGCAACCCGGCCCCATCGGCGGGCTTCAGGTAAATCGAGCGAATGCTGTGGCTTTGCGCTTCAATCCGCACCACCCGCAACGGCCGCCATTGATCGCCCAGGGCCTTGGCCTGCAAACGCGCCTTGGCCTGCTCCCATGTGCCGGTGAGCAAACTGGTGGGTGAAATACCGTCGAAGCGCCAGCGCAACGCCAGGGCGGCCGGGCGACGGACCACCTGCTCGACATCGATCGTCCACAGGCGCTCGGCCCCCTGGAACGCCTCGACCTGGGGACCGTCCAGGATGATTTCGGTGCGCCCGCTGAGCTGCAGCAAATCACCGGTATTGAAATCGATGAACAACAACCCGGCCCGGGGATTGAGCAGCAGGTTGCCCAAGGTGTTGAAATGCAGGTTGCCGGCGAAGTCCGGAATGGTCAGGCGATTGCCTTCCACCTGTACGAAACCGGCCTGACCGCCGCGGTGAGACACATCCACCGAACGTTCACCGTCGACATCCACATAACTGGCAACGAAGAAGGTGTCCGCCTCGGCGATCATGGCTTTGGCCGCATCATCCAGTTCGTAGAAATGCCGGGCGGCACGCGTCGAGGGATCGGCCAGCGGCACCGAGCGAAACTGGCGCAACTGAATGTACTGCGGGCAATTGCCGAAGGACTGGTCCACCGTCACTGCGAAACCGTCCATGGACATGGCGCGAACATGCCCATTGATGCGGTTGCGGCGGCGGGTGTGCAACTCGATGCCCAACAGGCCGATGGCCGAGCCGTCGCTCAACTGCGCGGGATCATCAAAGGCCGGCAGGCTGCGAAATTGCAACAAGCCAGGTTCTGGCGAGTGTGCGAAACCGGGCTGACCTTCAAGGATGCTGGCCCAGGGATGACCGTCGGCATCCACCGTTGCGTACAGCATGAACGGCAATTGCTGATAGAAGGTGCGGTGCTGGTCCGGCATCTCGCTGCGAATCACCTTACGACCGAACGCCTCCATTCGTTCGGCAACGCCCACATGCGCCTGCAGTTGTTTCTCGCCGGCATGCCAGGGTGAACGGTCCATACGGCTGCTCCCTTGCGCCAGTGGCGCAGAACGGGGTGGCCCGGCAACACCGGGCCGCCGGCATCAGGCGGTTTTTTGCAGACCAGCGACGGTGCGCGGCATGCCGACAAAACCCGGCAAGGCTTCGATGCGGGCCAGCCAGGCGCGAATGTTGGCGTACTCCTCCAGCGACACATTGCCCTCAGGCGCGTGGGCGATGTAGCTGTAGGCGGCGACGTCGGCAATCGTCGGTTCAGTGCCGGCCAGATACGGCGTATTGGCCAGTTCGTGATCGATCACTTTGAGCACGGTATGGGTGTAGGCAATCACTTCCGCAGCGTTGTAAGGCGCGCCAAACACAGTGATCAATCTTGCCCGGGCAGGGCCGAAGGCTATCGGACCGGCAGCCACCGACAACCAGCGCTGGACCTTGGCGGCCCCTACCGGATCAGCCGGCAACCAGCGACCGTTGCCGTACTTTTGTGCCAGGTAAACCAGAATCGCGTTGGAGTCGGCCAATACCACGCCTTGGTCATCAATCACCGGCACCTGACCGAATGCATTACGCGCCAGAAACGCCGGTTGCTTGTGTTCGCCCTTGGCGAGGTCAACGAAGATCAATTCGGTCGGCAATTTCAGCAGGGACAGCATCAACTCGACCCGATGAGCGTGGCCGGAACGTGGGAAGTTGTAGAGTTTGATCGCTTGCATGGTCGACACCTCGGGGTCAGTGGTGCTGTTCAGGAGAGAGATGGGTCGTATCTTCTACTCACATCCAAACCAACAGAATCACCAGCCAACGCAATCCATTATTTCACTGGTTGAAATAATTCAACGCGTGAGTGCCGGATGCTCGCGCAGGGTCTTCACCGCGAAATCGACAAAACTGCGCACCCGGGCCGGCGCTTTGCGCCCGCCCTGATAGACCACATGGATGGGCAACGGCGGCAGTTCGAAGTCGGCCAGAATGATTTCCAGCTCACCGGCAGCCACCTTGCTCGCCACTTGATAAGACAGTACCCGCGTGAACCCCAATCCCAGACAGGCTGCCGTGATGGCCGCCTGATTCGCCGTCACCACCAGTCGCGGTTCAGCCCGGACACTCAAGGTTTCGCCGTCTTCAATGAATGGCCAACTCCTGAGTTGGCCGATAGCCGAGGTCGCAATAATCGGCGCCTGGGCCAGTTCCCGGGGATGCCTGGGCCGACCATGGCTGGCCAGAAACTGTGGCGAGGCGCAGATCACCCGACGCACCTCGCCGACCCGAATCGCATGCTGGTTGCTGTCAGGGAGTTCGCCGATGCGAATCGCCACATCGACGCCCTCCTCGACCACGCTCACCACCCGGTCCACCAGCAGCGCGTTGATGCAGACCTCGGGGAATTGCGTCAGATAATTCACCATCATCGGCGTGACGAACAGCTCTCCAAACAAGACCGGTGCGGTGATGGTCAGTTGCCCACGGGGATGGATATGGCTGCCCGCTGCCGAGTCCTCGGCTTCCTGCACCTCGGCGAGAATTCTCCGACAGTCCTCCAGATATCGCTGACCAGCCTCGCTCAAATACACGCTGCGCGTGGTACGCGTGAGCAGTTGTGTGCCTATTCGCTTCTCCAGCGCCGCGACCGCTCGGGTGACACTGGCCGCCGACAGGCCCAAACCCCGCGCCGCCGCCGAAAAACCCTGCTCCTTGGCGACAGCAGCGAAGACCTGCATTTCCTGGAAGCGGTCCATGGGCAAGTCCTCATTTCAGATAGATAAATCGCAACCGAAGGCCGGAATGTTAAGCGCAAATGTTCAACAACATAGTTGGGCGTCCGACCATCAGGTAAATCAATGGGCTACTGCACTCTAGCGCCTGCACCGTAAAAACCAAGCGTGTCACAAACCTCAAAAACCGGACCGGGGATTATTGATAATTATTGAGGATTATTTTCTTGCGACGGGTGCGACTGTTGGCAATTATCCGGATCGGTCCGCTGCAACGGCTAATGCCTGACACGAAACAAGAGCCACTGGCTCGGCGCAGCTCGTTTCCAGGCAAGGGCGCGTCAGCGGACTCCATCAACTGCAGCAGAATTCCAGCCTGTACAAACAGGCGGAATATACGACTGCTCCTATACTACAAACCACCCTGTTACCTATTGAGTATTTGGTAGGTACCTCGTTGAAATTTTCCCTACTTGAAGTAAGGCGTTATTGGGTTTTTAACGCTTGGACGGCTGTCCGTGGATCTTGCTTCAAGGATTCACTTAGTAGGGAAGAGTTGAACTTGAACCGGCTGGCTAACCTGTGTGACACAGCAAGGAGTTCGACAATGTTGCGCACTAACATTTCCGCTAGAGCACTGTCCGGTGGTTTGCTCGACGTACTGATTCGCGCCGGGCTGATTACGGTGCTGGTACTGTTCTGCTTCCAGATCTTTCATCCCTTCCTCAACCTGATGCTCTGGGCAATGATTCTGGCCATCACCCTGTATCCGCTGCATGCGCTCATCAAGCGCAAGCTGGTCAACAAGGATGGTCGTGCCGCTACCCTGATCGTGGTGGTCGCCCTGGCTTTGCTGATGGTACCGATCTACCTGCTGGGCACCTCGATCAGTGAATCGGTCCAGGGCACCCTGGCGGTCCTCAAGTCCGATACGCTGCAGATTCCGCTCCCCAGCGAAAAAATCGCTTCCCTGCCGCTCATTGGCGAGCCGCTCTATGGCTACTGGATGCAGGCCGCCACCGACATGAGCAGCGTGGTGATGAAGGTGTTGCCCTATATCAAGTCCGTCGGCCTGACGTTGTTGGGCAAAATGGCTGACGTTGGCGTAGGTTTTCTGTTGTTCATCGGCGCCCTGATCATTGCCGGCGTGTTCATGGCCTACGGCGAAAACGGCGAAAGAAGCGCCCTGGCCATCACCTCGCGCCTTTCCGGACCAGAGCGTGGGCCACGCATTACCGTGCTCTGCACTGCGACCATCCGCGCGGTCGCCCAAGGCGTGGTGGGCATCGCGTTCATTCAGATGTTGCTGGTTGGCGTGGGCTTCGTGCTCATGGGTGTCCCCGGTGCCGGGCTGCTGGCCATGGTGGCGCTGTTGATGGGGATCATGCAATTGCCGGTACTGCTGGTGACCATCCCGGTGATCGCCTATGTCTTCGCCACCGACGGCACCACCTTGGGCACCGTCGTGTTTGGCATCTACAGCCTGATCGCCGGGATGGCCGACAACGTCCTCAAGCCGTTGATGCTGGGTCGTGGCGTCGATGTACCCATGCCGGTGATTCTGATTGGCGCCCTGGGCGGCATGGTAAGCGGCGGCTTCATTGGTTTGTTCATCGGGCCGGTTGCGTTGGCGGTGGGCTACCAATTGTTCTGGCAATGGGTCCAGGACCAACCGTCTGCCGAGGTCATGAACGAGACACCCGAGATCGAGGCGTTGAACGAGACACCGAAGATAGAGGCAACGAACGATCAGCGTCCTGTCTGAGGAGTTTGCGCTTGATGCCACGCCCTGCTCGCATCAGCCGGCTTCTGCTCTGTGGCACCGTCGTCCTGGGGGGCTGCGTGCAACTTGGCCCGGATTTCCAGTCGCCGGCCCAGCCCTGGGTCGACCACTGGAACAGCCCGGCCCTGGAAATTGCCGGCCAACAACACGCGCAACCTGACAGCCGCCAATGGTGGCGCGTGTTCAACGACCCGGTGCTGGACCTTTTGATGGCCGAAGCCGATGCCCACAACCCCGACCTGCACGTCGCTGGCCTGCGGGTCATGGAGTCCCGGGCACAATTGGGTATCGCCCTGAGTGGACGCTACCCGCAATTGCAGCAGGCCAGCGCCGACAGCCTGTACCTGAACCGTCGACAGTCGGGCGGCGCCAACCCTCAGGACACGCATTTCTGGCAACACAGCGTCGGCTTCGATATCGGCTGGGAACTGGATTTCTGGGGGCGTTTCAGCCGCGCCATCGAGTCGGCCGACGCCTCCTGGTTTGCCGCCCAGGCCAACTATGAAAATGCCTTGGTGCTGTTGCACGCGCAACTGGCGCAAAACTACTACGCCTTGCGCACCGCCGAGGCGCGCCTGGCCATCGCCCGCAGTAACGCCAAATTGCAGAAGCGCAGCTACGAGATCACCGAGCGCCTGTTCAACAGCGGGGCCGAAGCCGAACTCGATCTGCAACAAGCCAAGACCCAGTACCTGGGCACCCTCAGTACCATCCCGGATTTCGAGAGCCAGGTGGCGAGCTTGCGCAATGCGTTGTCCACCCTGATCGGCCAGCCACCCGGCTCGATCCCTGACCTCAATCGCAACACCGGCTTAGTGCCGCTGCTCGATACCGCGGTGTTGCAGGATGTGCCGGCCAACCTGCTGGTGCGGCGCCCCGATGTTCGTGCTGCCGAGCTGCAAGTGGCCGCGCAATCGGCGTTGATCGGTGTGGCCGAGACCGACCTGTACCCCTCCATCAGCCTGCTGGGCAGCATCGTCTGGTCCGCCAGCTCGCTCAATGGTGCACCCAACACCCTCGACATGGTGGCCGGCCCCAGTCTGCGCTGGGACATCTTCGACCACGGCCGGATCACCAACAACGTTCGTGTGCAGGATGCGCGCTTGCAGCAATTGATCGTTATCTACCAGGACAGCGTGCGCCAGGCGGCGCGTGAGGCCGACGATGCCGCGACCGGCTTGATCAAGGCACTGGAGCGCGACCAAATCCTCAGTGATGCATCGGTGGCCGCCGAACGATCGGTGACCCTGGCCAACGCCCAATACCGCGAAGGCTATTCGGATTTCCAGCGCGTGCTGGATGCCCAGCGCGCCCTGTTTGCCCAGCAGGATATCTACCTGGTCAACCGTGGCACCGCCGTCAACAGCCTGATCGCCCTGTACAAGGCCTTGGGCGGCGGCTGGTACAGCGACCAGCCGTTGATAGACCCGGCCACCCGCAAACAAATGCAAGAACGGACCGATTGGGGCGATCTGCTCGACGAACCGAAGGAAAGTGCCCATGACTGACAGCCAACAACCGGTCGACGAGAAAGCCCCGGCACCCGCCGCCGACCCTGCGAAAAAAGCGATCAATTGGGTGGTGCTGCTGATCATCCTGAGCCTGGTCTGGTACCTGATGGCCGACCGTTACACGCCCTACACGCAACAGGCACGGGTGCAGGCCTTTATTGTGCCGGTAGCGGCCGAGGTATCCGGCCGGGTGACCAAGGTGCTTGTACGCAACAACCAGGACGTCAAGGCCGGCGACTTGCTGTTTGAAGTCAACCCGGAGCAGTACCAGATTGCCGTCGATCGCGCCCGCGCCGACCTTGAATCGACCCGTCGCCAGGTGGGCGCCAACACCGCCGGCGTCGACTCCAAGCAAGCCTCACTGCGTGCGTCCCAGGCCAACGAACTCAAAGCACGCCAGGACATCCAGCGGCTTGAGCGTCTGTACAGCGAAGACCCGGGCACCATCTCGCTGCGGCGCCTGGAGATATCCCGCGCCACCCTGTCAGAATCCATCAGCCAGGTCGCCGCGGCCAAGGCCGAAGTGCAACGTGCACGGGAACAACAGGGCGGTAACGAAGACGAAAACGCCCAACTGCTCAGCGCCGCCAGCAACCTTGAAAAAGCCGAGCTGGACTTGAGCAACACTAAGATCCACGCGCGCTCCGCCGGCCTGATCACCGATCTGCGCACCGATGTCGGCCAGTTCGCCGCCGCCGGTGCTCCGGTGATGACCCTGATCGCTATCCACGATGTGTGGATCAGCGCCGACATGACCGAAAACAATCTGGGCAGTGTCCAGCCCGGGACGCCGGTGTCCATCATCCTCGACGCCCACCCGGGCAGAATTTTCAAAGGCCATGTGCGCAGCGTCGGCTATGGCGTCGATATCGGCCAGACCACCCAGCCGGGCAGCCTGCCGACAGTGGAGAACAGTCGCGATTGGTTACGCCCTGCCCAGCGCTTTCCGGTCATCATCGAGTTCGAGCCCGGTGAATTGACCGGCCCGCAAGGTATCCGGTCCGGCGGACAGGCCGAAGTCATGGCATTCCCGAGTGAGAGTAACCCGCTGAATATCCTGGGTCGCCTGTTCCTGCGCGTGATGAGCTGGATGTCCTATGCGTATTGAGCGCCCGGCCCAGGTTCAGCGCGCCCTGCGCCTGAGCTTCGGCACGGCGCTGTGCCTGGCGGCGAGCTTTGGTCTGGCCCTGCCCATCCCGTTCCTCTCGCCGATGCTGGCGCTGATGATGCTGGCAGCGATGAACCGGCCGTTGCCGTTCAAGGCCAGTCTGGGCCTGATCCTGATCCTTATGCTGACCACCGGGACCGGCCTGCTGCTCATTCCCCTGCTGCGTTACTACCCGTTCAGTGGCGTGTTGCTGGTCGGACTGTGTCTGTTCCTGGCCTTCGGTTATGGCCTGCGCGGCGGCAACCCGCTGGTGGCGACCTTCCTGGTGGTGGGCCTGACCTTGATCAGCTCGGCCGGAACCGCTGAATTCGCCCTGGCGCTTGAGGTGATCGTGGCCCTGGTCAAGGGCCTGTTCCTGGCGGTCACTGCGCTGACCATCAGCCATTGGCTGTTTCCCGAGCCCGCCAGTGCCCCCGCGGCCAAACCCGGCCCGAGCCTTACTCCAACCGAAAGCGGTTGGCTGGCGCTACGGGCCACGCTGGTGGTGCTGCCGACTTTCCTGCTGGCCATGATCGACCCGGCCAGCTACCTGCCGATCATCATGAAAGCCGTCAGCCTTGGCCAACAAAGCTGCGCGACCAGCGCCCGCACCGCCGGCCAGGAATTGCTCGGCTCGACCCTGCTCGGTGGCCTGATGGCGATTCTCTTCTGGTGCGCGCTGAGCCTGTTCGTCAACCTGTGGATGTTCTTTCTGTGGATGTTGCTGTTCGGTTTGCTGGCGGCCAGAAAGCTCTATGGCCTGGCCCTGACCCGACAACCACCGAGTTTCTGGCTCAACAGCCTGGCGACCCTGATCATTCTGCTCGGCCAATCGGTGCAGGACAGTGCCGCGGGCAAGGATGTCTACACCGCCTTCGCCATCCGCATGGGCCTTTTCATTCTGGTGACCTTGTACGCCTGCGTCATGGTCCATCTGCTGGATACGCGGCGCCAGCGTCGAATTACGACCGCCTAGAAACAGAAAAACCCCCTGAGAAGGGGGTTTTTCATTGTGGATAACTTATTCCACGGTGACCGACTTCGCCAGGTTGCGCGGCTGGTCAACGTCGGTGCCCTTGAGCACGGCGACGTAGTACGACAGCAGTTGCAGCGGGATGGTGTAGAGAATCGGCGAAAGGATGTCGTGGATGTGCGGCATGTGCACCACGTGGGTGCCTTCACCGTTGGTCATGCCGGCCTTCTCGTCTGCGAAGACGATCAACTGGCCACCACGGGCGCGGACTTCCTGAAGGTTGGACTTCAGCTTCTCCAGCAGTTCGTTGTTCGGCGCCACAGTCACCACTGGCATGTCGTTATCCACAAGCGCCAACGGGCCGTGTTTCAGCTCACCGGCCGGATAGGCTTCGGCGTGGATGTAGGAGATTTCCTTGAGTTTGAGTGCCCCTTCCATCGCCACCGGGAACTGCGCGCCACGGCCGAGGAACAGCGTGTGGTGTTTCTCGGCGAACAGCTCGGAGATTTTTTCCACAGTGCTGTCCATGGCCAGCGCCTCGCCCAGACGGGTCGGCAAACGACGCAGTTCTTCGACCAGCGTTGCTTCGACACCTTCGGCCAAGGTGCCACGAACCTGACCCAGGGAAAGCGTCAGCAACAACAGGCCAACCAGTTGCGTGGTGAAGGCTTTGGTCGATGCCACACCGATTTCGCGACCGGCCTGGGTCAACAGGGTCAGATCGGATTCACGCACCAGCGAGCTGATACCGACGTTGCAGATCGCCAGGCTGGCGAGGAAGCCCAGTTCCTTGGCGTTGCGCAGCGCGGCCAGGGTGTCGGCGGTTTCGCCGGACTGGGAAATGGTCACGAACAAAGTATCCGGCTGCACCACTACCTTGCGGTAACGGAATTCGCTGGCGACTTCGACCTGGCAAGGAATGCCGGCCAGTTCTTCGAGCCAGTAACGCGCGACCATGCCGGCGTGGTAACTGGTGCCGCACGCGACGATCTGTACGTTGCGTACTTTGGCGAACAGCTCGGCAGCTTGCGGGCCGAATGCCTGTACCAGTACCTGGTTCTGGCTCAGACGACCTTCCAGGGTGCGCTGCACCACAGATGGTTGCTCGTGGATTTCCTTGAGCATGAAGTGGCGGAACTCGCCCTTTTCAGCGGCTTCGGCACCGTCGCGATACTGCACGGCTTCGCGCTCGACAGCCTGGCCGTCAATGTCCCAGATCTGCACGCTGTCGCGGCGGATTTCGGCGATATCGCCTTCTTCCAGGTACATGAAGCGGTCGGTGACCTGACGCAGGGCCAACTGGTCGGACGCCAGGAAGTTTTCCCCCAGGCCCAGGCCGATCACCAGCGGGCTGCCGCTGCGGGCTGCGACCAGACGATCCGGTTGCTTCGAGCTGATAACTGCCAGGCCGTAAGCACCGTGCAACTCTTTGACGGTCGCCTTGAGGGCCACGGTCAGGTCGCTCAGATCCTTGAGTTTGTGGTTCAGCAGGTGAGCGATGACTTCGGTGTCGGTGTCCGAGGTGAACACATAACCCAGGGCCTTGAGTTGTTCACGCAAGGCTTCGTGGTTTTCGATGATGCCGTTGTGCACCACCGCCAGGTCACCGGAGAAATGCGGGTGAGCATTGCGCTCGCACGGTGCACCGTGGGTGGCCCAGCGGGTGTGGGCGATACCCAGACGACCGACCAGCGGCTCGGTGGTCAGTGCCTGCTCCAGCTCACTGACCTTGCCCGGACGACGCATGCGCTCGAGTTTTTCATCGTTGGTGTAGACCGCCACACCAGCGCTGTCATACCCACGGTATTCGAGGCGTTTCAGGCCTTCGACGAGGATGGCGGTGATGTTACGTTCTGCAACTGCGCCGACAATTCCACACATGCTATTTCTCCTGACTGACAGCCGCGCAAATCAAATTGATGCCGCGGGCCTGAATCTGATCGCGAGCCTCAAGCGGCAGGCGTTCATCCGTAATAAGGGTATGGACACTGCTCCAGGGCAGCTCCAGGTTGGGAATCTTGCGGCCGATTTTGTCAGCCTCCACCATCACGACTACTTCGCGGGCGACTTCGGCCATGACCCGGCTCAGCCCGAGCAGTTCGTTGAAGGTGGTTGTACCGCGAACCAGATCGATGCCATCGGCGCCGATAAACAGCTGGTCGAAGTCGTAGGAGCGGAGTACCTGCTCGGCAACCTGCCCCTGAAAGGACTCGGAATGCGGGTCCCAGGTACCACCGGTCATCAACAGCACCGGTTCGTGCTCAAGTTCGCTCAGGGCATTAGCGACATGCAGCGAGTTGGTCATCACCACCAGGCCGGGTTGCTGTCCGAGTTCCGGAATCATGGAGGCGGTGGTACTGCCACTGTCGATGATGATGCGCGCATGCTCGCGAATCCGCGCGACGGCGGCACGGGCGATGGCTTGCTTGTACTTGGAAACCGGCTGGCCAAGGTCCGCGACCAGCTCCTGAGGCATGGTGATCGCCCCGCCGTAACGACGCAGCAACAGGCCATTGCTTTCAAGTGCCGCCAGATCCTTGCGAATCGTAACTTCCGACGTTTCGAAGCGCTTGGCCAACTCATCCACACTGACTTCGCCCTGCTCATTGAGCAAGGCGAGGATGTTGTGACGACGCTGAGGCGTATTGCGCTTCGACATGAGCGGATAAGTTTCGTTTCGAAAGATGGCGGAAGCAATCAAAACCTATCAGCGAAACTTCGTCAAGCGCCATGCGATAAAAAGAGCTGTGGATAAAAGCATCGCGGGCAAGTCGGAGCGGCGATCCGACTTGCCCGCGAATACGATAGATCAGCCTGTGAATAACTTCAGACGATCACCTATCTGTGGATAACTTAGCTCTTGTTGATCTTCTCCGGCCGCTTCCAGCCGTCGATGTTCTTCTGACGAGCACGCCCGATGGCCAACTGGGATTTATCCACAGCCGAGGTAATGGTCGAGCCGGCCGCCGTGGTCGCACCGTCCAGGATATCCACAGGTGCTACCAACGAGTTGTTGGAACCAATGAACACATCTTCGCCCAACACGGTTTTCCACTTGTTGGCGCCATCATAGTTGCAGGTGATGGTACCGGCACCGATGTTGGTACGCGCGCCCACTTCGGCATCGCCCAGATAAGCCAGGTGACCGGCCTTGGCGCCTTCGCCCAGGTGCGCGTTTTTCAACTCGACGAAGTTACCCACATGCGCCCGGGCTTCCAGCACGGTACCTGGACGCAGACGCGCGAACGGGCCGGCATCGCTGCCTTCACCCAGAATGGCACCTTCGATATGGCTGTTGGCCTTGATGACCACGCCTTTGCGCAGGGTGCTGTCCTTGATCACACAGTTCGGGCCGATCACCACGTCATCCTCAATGACGACCTTGCCTTCGAGGATCACGTTGATGTCGATCAGTACGTCGCGGCCCACGGTCACGTCTCCGCGCACGTCGAATCGCTCCGGGTCGCGCAGCGTCACGCCTTGAGCCATCAAACGGCGACCGGCGCGCAATTGATAATGCCGTTCCAGTTCGGAAAGCTGCTTGCGGTCGTTGGCGCCCTGCACTTCCATGGCGTCGTGCGGTTGCTCGGTGGCCACCACCAGACCATCGCTCACTGCCATGGCAATGATGTCGGTCAGGTAGTACTCGCCCTGGGCGTTGTTATTGGAAAGTCGGCTCATCCAGTCGCCAAGACGGGCAAAAGGCAGCGCCAGAATGCCGGTATTGCCTTCGGTGATCTTGCGTTCGGCTTCGTTGGCATCTTTCTGTTCGACGATGGCCGTAACTTTACCAGCGTCATCACGAACGATGCGGCCATAACCGGTCGGATCATCCAGTTCGACGGTCAGCAAGCCCAACTGCTGCGGCCCCACCTTCTTAAGCAGGCGCTGCAGGGTGTCGACCTCGATCAACGGCACATCACCGTAGAGCACCAGCACGGTGTCGGACTGAATGAACGGCACGGCTTGAGCAACGGCGTGACCGGTACCCAACTGTTTATCCTGCAGGACGAAATTCAGATCATCCGCCGCCAGGCGTTCGCGCACGGCGTCGGCACCATGACCGATCACGACGTGGATGCGCTGTGGATCAAGTTGCCGAGCGCTGTGGATAACATGACCGAGCATGGAGTTGCCGGCAATCGGGTGCAAAACTTTCGGCAAAGCGGAACGCATGCGCGTGCCTTGGCCTGCAGCGAGAATAACGATTTCAAGAGACATGACTGGCTACCAATCCTGGGTGGTCAGCGGCTGCGACCGGGTTGTAAAAATCGGAAAAGAAAAAAGGGTAGCCGAGGCTACCCTTTTTAATCAATCACACAACAAGCGCAGCCTTAGTGGCCGAACTTCTTGCGGATCTGCTGGACGGTGCGCAGCTGAGCTGCAGCCTCGGCCAGACGTGCGGCAGCAGAACCGTAATCGAATTCTGCGCCTCGTTCATGCAAGGCCTTCTCGGCAGCCTTGACGGCTTCCTGAGCGGAGGCTTCATCCAGGTCGGCAGCACGTTGCACGGTGTCGGCAAGAACCTTGACCATGTTCGGCTGAACCTCGAGGAAACCACCGGAGATGTAATACACCTCCTCTTCCCCGCCCTGCTTGACCAGGCGGATCGGACCTGGCTTCAGATTAGTGATCAGCGGCGCGTGACCCAGGGCGATACCAAGATCACCCAGTGCACCGTGCGCAATCACCATCTCGACCAGACCGGAAAAGATTTCTCCTTCCGCGCTGACGATATCGCAATGGACTGTCATAGCCATCTGATTGCCTCAACCTAAATTAGCGCCCGTTGCCGGGCGCCGGGATTACAGTTTCTTGGCTTTTTCGATCGCTTCTTCGATGCCGCCAACCATGTAGAACGCTTGTTCTGGCAGGTGGTCGTAGTCACCGTTGAGGATGCCTTTGAAGCCAGCAATGGTGTCTTTCAGGGAAACGTATTTACCCGATGCACCGGTGAAGACTTCAGCCACGAAGAACGGCTGCGACAAGAAGCGCTGGATCTTACGAGCACGGTTTACCAACTGCTTGTCGGCTTCCGACAGCTCGTCCATACCCAGGATCGCAATGATGTCCTTCAGTTCTTTGTAACGCTGCAGAACGTACTGAACGCCGCGAGCGGTGTCGTAGTGGTCCTGGCCGATCACGTTCGGGTCCAGCTGGCGCGAAGTCGAATCCAGTGGGTCTACCGCTGGGTAGATACCCAGGGAAGCGATGTCACGGGACAGAACGACGGTAGCGTCCAAGTGGGCGAAGGTGGTCGCTGGCGACGGGTCGGTCAAGTCATCCGCAGGTACGTATACCGCTTGGATCGAAGTGATCGAACCTTCCTTGGTCGAAGTGATACGTTCTTGCAGAACGCCCATCTCTTCAGCCAGGGTCGGCTGGTAGCCTACTGCGGAAGGCATACGGCCCAGCAGTGCGGATACTTCAGTACCGGCCAAGGTGTAACGGTAGATGTTGTCGACGAACAGCAGAACGTCGTTACCTTCGTCACGGAACTTCTCGGCCATGGTCAGGCCAGTCAGAGCTACGCGCAGACGGTTACCCGGTGGCTCGTTCATCTGACCGTAAACCAGTGCCACTTTGTCCAGAACGTTGGAATCCTTCATCTCGTGGTAGAAGTCGTTACCCTCACGAGTACGCTCACCCACACCGGCGAACACGGAATAACCGCTGTGCTCGATGGCGATGTTACGGATCAGTTCCATCATGTTTACGGTCTTGCCTACACCGGCACCACCGAACAGACCGACTTTACCGCCTTTGGCGAACGGGCAAACCAGGTCGATAACCTTGATGCCGGTTTCCAGCAGGTCGTTGCCGCCTGCTTGTTCAGCGAACGAAGGCGCTGGACGGTGAATGCCCCAACGCTCTTCAGTAGCGATTGGACCTGCTTCGTCGATCGGGTTGCCCAGAACGTCCATGATCCGGCCCAGAGTCGCTTTACCGACGGGTACGGAGATGGCTGCGCCGGAGTCGACAACGTCCAGACCGCGCTTCAAGCCTTCGGTGGAACCCATCGCAATGGTACGAACCACGCCGTCGCCCAGCTGCTGCTGAACTTCCAGAGTGGTCCCGGCCGCGCTTTGAACTGTCAGCGCGTTGTAGATGCTCGGTACGCTGTCGCGTGGAAATTCCACGTCGATAACGGCGCCGATGATTTGAACGATACGTCCGCTACTCATAGCTGGATCCTCTGAATATTTGAACCGTTAAACCGCGGCAGCGCCGCCGACGATTTCCGAGATCTCTTGGGTGATCGCAGCCTGACGCGCCTTGTTGTAGACCAGCTGCAAATCGCTGATCAAATCACCGGCGTTGTCGGTAGCGTTCTTCATCGCGATCATCCGCGCAGCTTGTTCAGCCGCGTTGTTCTCGACCACCGCCTGGTAGACCTGCGACTCCACGTAACGGACCATCAAGCCGTCCAGCAGCTCCTTGGCATCCGGTTCGTAGAGATAGTCCCAGTGGTGCTTGAGGTCTTGATCCGGGGTTGCCACCAGTGGAATCAACTGCTCCACGGTAGGCTGTTGCGTCATGGTGTTGATGAACTTGTTGGACACCACGGACAGGCGGTCAATACGGCCGTCCAGGTAGGCATCCAGCATCACCTTGACGCTGCCGATCAGATCATTGATCGACGGCTCTTCACCCAGGTGGCTGATAGCTGCAACGACGTTACCGCCGAAGTTGCGGAAAAAGGCCGCACCCTTGCTACCAACGACACACAGATCGATCTCGACGCCGTTTTCGCGGTTTACCGCCATGTCCTTGACCAGGGCCTTGAACAGGTTGGTGTTCAAGCCGCCGCACAGACCACGGTCACTGCTCACTACGACATAACCAACACGCTTGATTTCGCGGTCGATCATGAACGGGTGGCGGTATTCCGGGTTGGCGTTGGCCAGATGCCCAATTACCTGGCGGATACGCTCCGCATAAGGACGGCTAGCAGCCATGCGCATTTGTGCCTTGCGCATTTTGCTGACCGCCACTTTTTCCATGGCGCTGGTAATCTTTTGCGTGCTTTTGATGCTCGCAATCTTACTGCGAATCTCTTTTGCGCCTGCCATGTAACACCTATCAGGTTAGCAAGCGGGAGCCTTGCGGCTCCCGCTGCGGCTTACCAGGTTTGGGTGGCCTTGAACTTCTCGATACCGGCTTTCATGCCAGCGTCGATTTCGTCATTGAAGTCACCTTTCACGTTGATCTTCGCCATCAAATCGGCGTGATCGCGGTTGAAGAAAGCAATCAGCGCTTGCTCGAAGCTGCCGATCTTGGCGATTTCAACGTCAGTCAGGAACCCACGCTCAGCGGCATACAGCGACAGCGCCATGTCAGCGATCGACATTGGTGCGTATTGCTTCTGCTTCATCAGCTCGGTAACGCGCTGACCATGCTCAAGTTGCTTACGGGTCGCTTCGTCCAGGTCAGAAGCGAACTGGGCGAATGCCGCCAGTTCACGGTACTGAGCCAGAGCGGTACGGATACCACCGGACAGCTTCTTGATGATCTTGGTCTGAGCGGCACCACCCACACGGGATACCGAAACACCGGCGTTCACTGCAGGGCGGATGCCCGAGTTGAACATGGCCGATTCCAGGAAGATCTGACCGTCGGTGATGGAAATCACGTTGGTCGGAACGAACGCGGAAACGTCGCCAGCCTGGGTTTCGATGATCGGCAGTGCGGTCAGGGAACCGGTTTTGCCGGTCACTGCGCCGTTGGTGAACTTCTCTACGTATTCTTCCGAAACGCGGGATGCGCGCTCCAGCAGACGGGAGTGGAGATAGAACACGTCGCCTGGGTAAGCTTCACGGCCTGGTGGACGGCGCAGCAGCAGGGAAATCTGGCGGTAAGCCACTGCTTGCTTGGACAGATCGTCATAAACGATCAGCGCGTCTTCACCGCGGTCGCGGAAGAATTCACCCATGGTGCAACCGGAGTACGGTGCCAGGAATTGCAGCGCAGGAGATTCCGAAGCACTGGCAGCCACGATGATCGTGTTGGCCAGGGCGCCGTTTTCTTCCAGCTTGCGAACCACGTTGGCGATGGTCGATTGTTTCTGACCGATTGCTACGTAGACGCAGAAAATGCCGCTGTTCTTCTGGTTGATGATCGCGTCGATCGCCAGAGCGGTTTTACCGATCTGACGGTCACCGATGATCAGCTCACGCTGGCCACGGCCGACAGGGATCATGGCATCGACAGCCTTGTAGCCAGTCTGTACAGGCTGGTCTACCGACTTACGCCAGATCACGCCTGGAGCAACTTTCTCGACCGCGTCGGTCTCGGTGTTGCCCAGTGGACCTTTGCCGTCAACAGGGTTACCCAGTGCGTCGACTACGCGACCCAGCAGTTCCTTACCAACCGGAACTTCGAGGATGCGGCCAGTGCACTTGGCGCTCATGCCTTCAGCCAGAGACTGGTATGCGCCCAATACAACGGCACCTACGGAGTCTTGCTCCAGGTTGAGGGCCATACCGAAGACGCCGCCCGGAAACTCGATCATCTCGCCGTACATTACGTCGGCCAGACCGTGAATCCGCACGATACCGTCAGATACGCTGACGACAGTGCCTTCGTTACGGGCTTGGGAGGTCACATCGAGCTTGTCGATGCGGCCCTTGATAATTTCACTTATTTCGGAAGGATTGAGTTGCTGCATTGCTCTGCTGCCCCTTCAAACTCAAGATTTCAATGCTTCGGCAAGTTTCGCGATTTTGCCGCGAATCGAGCCATCGATAACCAGGTCGCCGGCGCGGATGACGACACCACCAATAAGGGCAGCGTCCTCCGCAACTTGCAGGCGCACTTCCCGGTTGAGTCGTGCACTGAGAACCTTGGCGAGTTTGTCTTGCTGTTCTTGGTTCAATGCAAAAGCACTGGTCACTTCTACGTCTACCGACTTCTCTTGTTCGGCCTTGTACAGGTCGAACAGAGCGGCGATCTCCGGCAACAGCGGGAGACGGTCGTTTTCGGCAACGACGTGGATGAAGTTCTGTGCCTTGGCATCAAACTTGTCGCCGCACACGTCAATGAACGTGGCGGCCTTTTCTGCGCTCGTCAGTCGCGGGGCCTTGAGCACGCGCTGCATGGTGTCGTCTTCCGACACCGCTGCAGCCAGGCCGAGCATGGCTGACCAATTGGCCAGTTGCTGGTGGGCCTGAGCGTGCTCGAAGGCCGCCTTAGCGTAAGGTCGGGCCAACGTGGTCAGTTCTGCCATGATCGCCCTCGCTTAGATTTCAGCAGCCAGTTGGTTAACCAGCTCTGCGTGCGCGTTTTGATCGATTGTGGCACCCAGGATCTTCTCGGCGCCGCCGACTGCCAGCAAGCCCACTTGGGCACGCAGCGCGTCTTTGACACTGTTCAGTTCCTGTTCGATCTCGGCCTGAGCCTGAACCTTCACACGGTCAGCGTCGACACGGGCTTTTTCAACAGCCTCTTCGACAATCTGGTTACCGCGTTTCTTGGCTTGCTCGATGATTTCAGCTGCCTGAGCTTTCGCTTCGCGCAGTTGGTGACCCGCTTTCTCTTGGGCCAACTCCAGGTCGCGAGCTGCACGGCTGGCAGCGTCCAGACCATCAGCGATCTTCTTTTGACGTTCGTGCAATGCCGCAATGACCGGAGGCCATACGAACTTCATGCAGAACAGTACAAAAATCAGGAACGCAACGGACTGGCCAATCAGGGTCGCATTAATGTTCACGCCAACACCTCGCAGTTACGTTGTCCATCACACCAAATTACCCGGAAGATCCGAGTAATTAGCCAGCGATTTGACCAACGAACGGGTTCGCAAAGGTGAAGAACAGAGCGATACCAACACCGATCATGGTTACGGCGTCGAGCAGACCGGCAACGATGAACATTTTAACTTGCAGCATTGGAACCATTTCTGGCTGACGCGCTGCGCCTTCCAGGAACTTGCCGCCCAGCAGGCCGAAACCAATTGCGGTACCCAGTGCGCCCAGGCCGATCAACAGTGCAACAGCGATAGCGGTTAGACCAACTACAGTTTCCATCTTTCCTCCCGACTTTTACGTCGTATGGTTTAGGTTTTTTTAATTTAAAGCGGTAAAACAAATCGTTTCAGAGGCCCAGTGAAGAGCCCCTTCCCGTTTTACCGGGAAGGACATCAGACTAGTCGAGACTGGTCTTAATGGTTTTCTTCGTGCGCCATCGACAGGTAGACGATGGTCAGCATCATGAAGATGAACGCCTGCAGGGTGATGATCAGGATGTGGAACACAGCCCACGCCCACTGCAGAACAACGCCCAGGCCACTAAGCCAGAGCAGACCGCTGCCGAACATCACAGCAATCAGAATGAAGACCAGCTCGCCGGCATACATGTTGCCGAACAGACGCAGAGCCAGGGAGATCGGCTTGGCGATCAGGGTCACGAATTCCAGCAGGAAGTTCACCGGGATCAACAGCGCCTGAAGGAAGATGTTCTTGCTGCCGAACGGGTGCAGGGTCAGCTCACCGATGAAGCCGCCGAGGCCCTTGATCTTGATGCTGTAGAAAATGATCAGCGCGAACACCGAGAAGGCCATGGCCAGAGTAGCGTTCGGGTCGGTGGTCGACACGGCACGGAACGGGATGTGTGCATCGCCGGAGATCAGGATGGCCAGCTGAGGAATCCAGTCGACCGGTACCAGGTCGACGGCGTTCATCATGAACACCCAGACGAAGATGGTCAGTGCCAGTGGTGCAACCACCGGGCTACGGCCATGGAAGCTGTCTTTCACGCTGCCATCGACGAATTCGACCAATACTTCAACGAAGTTCTGCAAAGCACCAGGTACACCGGTAGTCGCCTTCTTCGCCGCCATGCGGAAAAGAAGAACGAAAATCAGACCCAATGCGACCGACCAGCCGAGTGTATCGACGTGGAAAGCCCAGAAGCCCATTTCCTTGGCTTCTGCTGCGGTGTGGGCAAAGCCCCAGCCGCCGTTTGGGAGCTGACCGAAGGTCAGGTTCTGCAAGTGGTGCTGGATATAGCCCGAAGCGGTTGTTTCTGCCATGTTTGCCTCAAACGCCCTAAGGTCTCGAAAGTCTTGTTCTCATCAGCAGGGGAGCGAACCAGCTGACTGACTGAGTCAGCACGAAGACACCGAATACTGCAATCGGCGCCAGTGGCTTCACACCTGCAAACACCAGTGCAAACAGCACTGCCGTCAAAATCAGTTTGCCTGCCTCGCCGGCATAAAAAGACCGGACGATGGACTGGGCTGCTCGGGCGCCGGAAAACCGAAATGCCCTGTGAGCGAAATAAACATTGGGCAGCAAGGCTATCAGGCCTCCGCAGAGTCCCGAGTACCCGGCAACGACTCCATATCGGTACCAGAGCGCCAAAGCGGCGATCAGCAACACGACAAATTGAGCCATTAACACCGGAAAAACTGCCAGGCGATGGAAGGGCAAGCGGTTTGGCGTGCGGGTTTCCATCACTTTCACTCTCCAATGGTCGGCTGCCGAAATTCACTAACTTGGCATAATTTGTGCCGACAAAATGCGCGCAGAGTATAGGGGCGGTTCTGCCCCTATTCAACTGTCAGGTAGTGATTTCCGACTGCACGCTACATGAGGAAATGTTTCAGCGGATATGTGCAAGTACGCCTTGAAGCTCATCCAGCGAGTTGTAGCCAATCACCAATTGCCCTTTACCCTTCTTACCGTGGCGGATCTGCACCGCAGAGCCTAGGCGCTCGGCCAGGCGCTGTTCGAGACGGGCGATATCCGGGTCCGGTTTTACCGCTTCAACAGGCTCCGGTTTACCACTCAACCACTGGCGAACCAGTGCCTCGGTCTGGCGCACGGTCAGCCCGCGTGCGACAACATGTCGCGCCCCTTCTACCTGTTGAATTTCCGGCAAACCGAGCAAAGCACGGGCATGACCCATTTCCAGGTCGCCGTGGGACAGCATGGTCTTGATGACTTCCGGCAAGGAAATCAGGCGCAACAGGTTGGCCACGGTCACCCGGGACTTGCCCACAGCTTCCGCCACCTGTTGCTGGGTCAGCTGAAACTCCTGCTGCAAACGCTGCAAGGCCACCGCTTCTTCAATCGGGTTCAGGTCTTCGCGCTGGATGTTCTCGATCAGCGCAATGGCGATCGCGGTTTCATCGGGTACATCGCGAACCATCGCCGGGATGGTTTCCTGGCCGGCTTGCTGGCTGGCGCGCCAGCGACGTTCGCCGGCAATGATCTCGTAGCGGCCGCTGCCGATCGGGCGAACCACGATGGGCTGCATGACGCCCTGGGCCTTGATCGACTGTGCCAGCTCTTCGAGGGCCTGCGGATCCATGTCACGACGCGGCTGGTACTTGCCACGCTGGAGCAGATCCAGGGGCAGGTGTTGCAGCTCACGCTGATCGGCTTGCGACGCTTGTTCTTCCAGCAAGCTGACAGTCGGACCACTCAACAGAGCATCCAGTCCACGTCCGAGACCTCGTTTCTTGACGGCCATGGGGATTCCTTAAGTTGCCTGAGCAGCGGCGATGCGTGAGTTTTTGCGTTGACGACGAACCATTTCGCCGGCCAATGCCAGGTAGGCAACGGCGCCTCGCGATGCTTTGTCGTACGCCAGCGCCGGCATGCCGTAGCTTGGCGCTTCGGCCAGACGGATGTTACGCGGAATGACGGTGTCGTAGAGCTGCTCGCCGAAGTGTTCCTTGAGCTGCGCCGAGACATCGTTCATCAGGCTCAGGCGCGGGTCGTACATCGTACGCAGCAGGCCTTCGACCTTGAGGTTCGGGTTCAGCAGTTCAGCGATACGCTTGATGTTATCCACAAGGTCGCTCAGGCCTTCGAGTGCGAAGTACTCGCACTGCATGGGGATAATGACCCCGTCGGCAGCAACCAGTGCGTTCAAGGTCAGCATCGACAGCGACGGCGGGCAGTCGATCAGGATGTAATCGTAGTTTTCCCGGATCGGCGCCAGCGCGCTGCGCAGGCGGCTTTCCTTCATCTGCATTTCCAGCAGAACCACTTCGGCCGCGGTGAGGTCGCGGTTGGCCGGCAACAGCTGGTAACCACCGTGTTCGGAGAAGTGCATGGCCTGGGCCAGATCACATTCTCCAATCAGCAGGTCGTAGACCGAGTTTTCCAGGCCATGTTTATCCACACCGCTACCCATGGTGGCGTTGCCCTGTGGATCAAGATCGATCAACAGCACCCGACGCTTGGTCGCGACCAGGGATGCTGCGAGGTTGATGCAGGTGGTGGTTTTGCCCACGCCACCTTTTTGGTTCGCAATCGCGAATACCTTAGCCATTCTTGCTTGTGTTCCCAATCATGCCGTGCGGCGCAGTATCAGCAGATGGCGTTGGCCTTGGCAACCAGGTACGGCCAGGGCGTGTTCGCTATCGAGGTGGAAGTCTGCCGGCAATGCTACCAGCTCATCGGCCGGATGAACGCCCTTCATTGCCAGCCAACGCGTTTCGCTATCGCCAAGGTGGCGAGTCCAGTTGCTGAAGTTTTCCATGCTGCTGAACGCCCGGGAAATGATCCCGTTGAACGGCTGGGCAGGCTGGAACGCTTCGACGCGACTGTGGATAACTTGCAGGTTATCCAGTTTGAGTTCGAGTTTTACCTGGGTCAGGAAACGGGTTTTCTTGCCGTTGCTGTCCAGGCAGGTCACCTGGGACTCGGGAAACAGGATCGCCAGCGGAATGCCAGGCATGCCGCCGCCGCTGCCGACGTCGAGCCAGCGACCGTTTTCGATGAACGACATCACACTCAGGCTATCGAGCAAGTGACGGGAAACCATTTCGTCCGGATCACGCACGGCGGTGAGGTTGTAAGCCTTGTTCCATTTGATCAACAGGGCCAGGTAACCCAGCAGCTGTGCGTGCTGGGTTTCTGTCAGCGTGACGCCAAGCTGGCGGGCACCTGTGGATAACTCTTCTGCGTGTTGCGAAGTGACCAACGAACTCAAGCGCTTTGCTCCAACTGACGGCCCGCGCCGCGTTTTTTCAAATGAATCATCAACAGCGAAATGGCTGCCGGCGTAACGCCCGGGATACGCGAGGCCTGGCCCAAGGTTTCTGGACGGGTCGCGCCGAGCTTGCTCTGGATCTCCTTGGAGAGACCGGAAATATTCGTGTAATCGATATCCACAGGCAATTTGGTGTCTTCGCTGGCGCGCAGGCGGGCGATTTCATCCTGTTGACGATCGATGTAGCCGGCGTACTTGGTCTTGATTTCGACCTGCTCGGCAACCTGTGGATCTTCTGCGCCCCCACCGGTCACGGCGATCAGACCAGCGTAGTCGATTTCCGGACGACTCAAGAGATTGAGCAGGTTGTATTCGTGAGTCAGTGGCGTGCCGAATTTTTCGGCAATGGCATCGCCCTGTTCGGTGCCCGGGCGTACCCAGGTGCTTTTCAGGCGCTGCTCTTCCAGTTCGATGCTTTCGCGTTTTTTGCAGAAAGCCGCCCAGCGCACGTCATCCACCAGGCCCAGTTCGCGACCTTTTTCAGTCAAGCGCAGGTCGGCGTTGTCTTCGCGCAGAATCAGACGGTATTCGGCACGGGACGTGAACATCCGGTACGGCTCTTGGGTACCGAGGGTAATCAGGTCGTCGACCAAAACGCCGATGTAGGCCTCGTCGCGACGCGGGCACCAGGCGTCTTTGCCTTGCGCACGCAGTGCAGCGTTGGTCCCGGCGAGCAAACCCTGGGCACCGGCTTCTTCGTAACCGGTTGTGCCGTTGATCTGCCCGGCGAAGAACAGGCCGCCGATGACTTTGGTTTCCAGGCTGTACTTCAGGTCGCGCGGGTCGAAGTAGTCATACTCGATGGCGTAGCCCGGACGCACGATGTGCGCGTTTTCCATGCCGCGGATCGATTGCACGATCTGCAATTGCACGTCGAACGGCAAACTTGTGGATATCCCGTTCGGATACAGCTCATGGGTGGTCAAACCTTCCGGTTCGATAAACACCTGATGGCTTTCCTTGTCGGCGAAGCGATGGATCTTGTCTTCGATCGACGGGCAATAACGCGGGCCGATGCCTTCGATCTCACCGGCAGCGGAATACATCGGCGAACGGTCGAGGTTCGCGGCAATGATTTCGTGGGTGCGCGCATTCGTGTGGGTAATCCAGCAGCTGACCTGCTGTGGATGCTGTTCCTTGCTGCCCATGAACGACATCACCGGGATCGGCGTATCACCCGGTTGCTCGGACATCACCGAGAAATCCACAGACCGGCCGTCGATACGCGGCGGAGTACCGGTTTTCAAACGACCCACACGCAATGGCAGTTCACGCAGACGGTGAGCCAGCGCGATCGATGGTGGATCACCGGCGCGACCGCCGGAAAAATTCTGCAAACCGATGTGGATAAGTCCACCGAGGAACGTGCCGGTGGTCAACACCACGGAATCGGCGAGGAAACGCAGACCCATTTGCGTGACAACACCACGGACTTGTTCCTGCTCGACGATCAGATCGTCAGCGGCCTGTTGAAATATCCACAGGTTCGGCTGGTTTTCCAGGATTTCGCGGACCGCGGCCTTGTACAGAACCCGGTCCGCCTGAGCGCGGGTTGCTCGCACGGCCGGGCCTTTGCGACTGTTCAACACGCGAAACTGGATACCGCCTTTATCGGTAGCCATGGCCATCGCGCCGCCGAGGGCGTCGATTTCCTTGACCAGGTGGCTTTTGCCGATCCCGCCAATGGCCGGGTTGCAACTCATGGCACCGAGGGTTTCCACGTTATGCGTCAGCAACAGGGTTTTAACCCCCATACGTGCTGAGGCCAGTGCTGCCTCGGTACCGGCATGACCGCCGCCGATGACGATCACTTCAAAACGGGAAGGGAAATCCACCACGCACCTCGTGCCTGCTTAAGTAGGTAATTCAGGAATAGTTTGAGCTCAGGTTTTTGGACCTGGTCGACAAGTATAGGGACTTCGCCCTTCCTAAAGAACCCTTTGCACAAAATTTAACCAGCTGTGGAAAAGTCGGAGTTATAGAAATTAAAAAGAAAGAAATTTATTAAATCTTTGTTTTTATGTTTATTTCTATGTACACGACTTTCTGTGGATAGATTGATACAGCCCTTTATTTTCAATATGTACAGAGATTCAAAACCCTGTGGTCATGTGCCAATGAGGCCCTTGGATAACCGGTGTAAGCCTGTGGATTAAAGGGGTGGTTATCCACAGAGGTGGTTATGTTCAGTTTTCGAGCCCTGTTATCAACTGACCTTAGCTACGGTTATTCACAGGGCTTAATCCACAAAAAGATGCCGTTTGCTTGAAATTCGGGTACAGGAAATTCGCTCAAGCAGACGAAGTCCGCTGGCACTGGAGGTTTTTTTCAGAAAAGGAGAGAGCAGACAGGCACGAATGGCCTGTCTGTGAATAACAGGAGGGCTACTTACCGATACAGAAGCTGGAGAAAATTCGCCCCAGCAGATCGTCAGAGCTGAAGGCACCGGTGATTTCACCCAGCGACTGCTGAGCCTGGCGCAAATCCTCGGCCAACAACTCGCCAGCGCCGGCCAGGGTCAATTGCGCGCGGCCATGCTCGAGGGCAGCACTGGCATGACGTAGTGCCTCAAGGTGTCGCCGGCGAGCGCTGAAGCTGCTTTCGGACGTTTGTTCATAGCCCATGCAGGCCTTGAGGTGTTCACGCAGCAGGTCCAGCCCGACACCACCAGACTTGGCACTCAGGCTGATGGTGACATGGCCGTCCTCGCTGATCTCCAGGGCAATGGCTTCGCCCGTAAGGTCGGCCTTGTTGCGGATCAGGGTGACTTTCGCGGGATCGGGACGGATTTCGAGAAACTCTGGCCAGAGTGCGAAAGGATCGAGGGCTTCAGGCGCCGTGGCATCGACCACCAGCAATACCCGATCCGCTTCGCCGATGGCTTTCAAAGCACGCTCGACGCCGATTTTTTCCACATGATCATCGGTATCGCGCAGACCGGCGGTATCCACTACGTGCAGCGGCATGCCATCGATGTGGATATGTTCACGAAGCACGTCACGGGTGGTCCCGGCAATTTCGGTCACGATCGCCGCTTCACGCCCGGCCAGGGCGTTGAGCAGGCTGGATTTACCGGCATTCGGACGACCGGCAATGACCACTGTCATGCCGTCACGCAGCAAGGCGCCCTGTCCGGCTTCGCGCATGACGGTGGATAACTCGTCGCGCACCTTGTCGAGCATGCTCAGGACGTGGCCATCGGCGAGGAAGTCGATTTCCTCTTCCGGAAAATCGATGGCCGCTTCGACATAGATGCGCAGGCCGATCAATTGCTCGGTGAGGTTATGCACACGTGACGAGAAGGCACCCTGCAGGGAGCGCAATGCGTTTCGCGCAGCCTGGGCAGAACTGGCTTCAATCAGGTCGGCAATGGCTTCGGCCTGGGCGAGGTCCAGTTTGTCGTTGAGGAAGGCGCGCTCACTGAATTCCCCCGGTCGGGCGAGACGGCAACCCAGTTCCAGGCAGCGCTTGAGCAACATATCCAGAACAATCGGACCGCCATGGCCTTGCAGCTCCAGTACATCTTCGCCAGTGAACGAGTTCGGGCCGGGGAAATACAAGGCAATGCCCTGGTCCAGCACCTCGTCGTTTTCACTGAAAAACGGACCGTAGTGGGCAAATCGCGGCTTGAGCTCGCGACCGCTGAAGGCCTTGGCCGCAACGCTGGCCAACGGCCCGGAAATACGCACGATGCCTACACCGCCGCGACCTTGAGCGGTGGCGACGGCTGCGATGGTTTCGCGAGGAACGCTCATAAACCGGTATCCAGACAAAAGTGACAGATAGCAAAACGCCCCACTAGGGGGCGTTTTGAGTGGTTATCCACAGTGTAAATCAGGCAGCTGCTTTAGCGGCCGCTTCGATCTTACGTGTGATGTACCACTGTTGGGCGATCGACAGGCAGTTGTTCACTACCCAGTACAGCACCAGACCAGCCGGGAACCACAGGAAGAAGAAGGTGAAGATGATTGGCATCAGCTTCATTACCTTGGCCTGCATCGGATCCGGAGGAGTCGGGTTCAGCTGCTGCTGGATGAACATGGTTGCACCCATGATGATCGGCAGAATGAAGAACGGATCCTTGATCGACAGGTCAGTAATCCACAGCATGAACGGCGCCTGACGCATCTCGACGCTTTCCAGCAGAACCCAGTACAGCGAGAGGAAAACCGGCATCTGCACGAGGATTGGCAAGCAACCACCCAGCGGATTGATCTTCTCTTTCTTGTACAGCTCCATCATGGCTTGCGACATTTTCTGCCGGTCATCGCCATGTTGCTCTTTCAGCGCGGCCAGTTTCGGTGCCACTGCACGCATGCGCGCCATGGATTTGTAGCTGGCAGCCGACAGCGGGAAGAAGATCCCTTTGATCAGCATGGTCAGGAAGATGATCGACCAGCCCCAGTTACCCACAATGGCGTGGATATGTTGCAGCAACCAGAAGATCGGTTGGGCGATGAACCACAGAATGCCGTAGTCGACCGTCAGTTCCAGACCTGGGGACAACTCTTTCAGCACGGCCTGGCTTTTCGGACCAGCGTACAGGACAGCGCTGGTCTCGGCCTTGGCACCCGGTGCAACACTCATCGATGGGCCGGTGTAGCCGATGATGTAGTTGCCTTTGCTGTCTTTACGGGTCTGGACGACGTTGTTTTCGCCCTTGGCCGGAATCCATGCGGTCACGAAGTAGTGCTGCAACCAGGCAACCCAACCGCCAGTGACGGTTTCTTTCAGCTGAGCCTTGTCCATGTCGCTCATCGACACTTTCTTGTACGGCTCGTTACTTGTCCACAGGGCGGCGCCCAGGTAAGTCGCGGTGCCGGTAGCCGTGGTCGACGAAGGATCGGCGCTGGCGTCGCGTTTCAACTGGGCGAACATCGCACCGGTCCAGGGCTGGGCGCTCTGGTTGTCGATCAGGTAGGAAACGGTTACGTCGTACAGGCCGCGTTTCAGGGTGAAACGCTTGATGTAGTTGACGCCGTCCTTGCTGAACTTCAGGTCCACGACCAATTGGTCCTGACCGTCAGCCAGCTGATAAACCTTCTTCTCCGAGGAATAAACCGGACGACCGGCCGGATTTGCATCCGGACCGTTGGTGCCGATCAGACCGCTTTGCGCCAGATAAGTACGTTCGCCGCCGTTATCGAACAGCTGGAACGGAATTTCCGGGTGATCCTGACGACGCGGATACAGCGGCAGGGTCAGCTGGGCAATATCGCCACCTTGTGGGTCGACAGCCAGGTCCAGTACATCCGTTTTGATCTGGATGAGGTCCTTGCTCACAGCCACCGGCGTTTCGGCAGGTGCGCTGGTGTCGCTTGCAGCACGTGGAATGTCGTCACTGGCAGAAGCGTTGGAGCCAGATGCCGTATCCGGCAGGCCCGATGCAGTCGTATTGGTGGCAACATTCTGAGTCGGCAGGGCAGCCTGGCCATAGTCCTGGTTCCATTTAAGAACCATAACGTAGGACACGATTGCCAGGGCGACGATCAGGATCGTGCGTTTGATATCCATGATTACTCGGCCATCGAAGAAGAACGGGAGGTAGGGATAGGTGGAACCGGGTCATAACCACCGGGATTCCACGGATGACAGCGACCTAAACGACGAAAGGTCAGCCAGCCACCGCGAAGAAGGCCATGATTTTCGATGGCTTCTAACGCGTAGCAGGAACAACTGGGGTAGAAGCGACAGTGACTGGCCATCAGGGGACTAATGGCATAGCGATAAAACTGGATCGGAACGAGTGCCAGTTTACGCATCTGGACTGTCTACCCCTACAGTTTCGGTTTTGACTGCTGGTACTGGCGAACTGCGAGCCAGACGTTTCCAGAGTTTGCCGAAATGCTGAATCAATTCGGGGTTTTCTACATCACCCAAACCTTTGCGCGCGACGATAACTATGTCCCAGCCGACCAGAGAATCCTGGTTCAATCGAAACGATTCGCGCATCAGACGTTTGAGGCGATTGCGCTCGACGGAGAGCTTTACGCTCTTTTTCCCGATAACCAACCCGAGACGGGGGTGATCAAGATCGTTGTTGCGCGCAAGGAGCAGGAGATTTTTCCCCGGAACCTTGCCGGTAGGGGAGTCAAAGACTGCCTTGAATTGCCGGGGGGTAAGCAGACGCTTTTCCCGACTGAAGTCCTGACTCACCTCCAGTGCCGGATTATCAAACTGCCAGACGCGCACGACCTTTGGCGCGACGACGCGACAGGACGGCACGACCGTTCTTGGTAGCCATGCGAGCACGGAAACCGTGGGTACGAGCGCGTTTGATAGTGCTTGGTTGGAAAGTACGTTTCATTGTCGTGTTACCTGGTTCGTCCACAACGGGCCGGAATGGCCCCCGTTTTAAGAGACCGGGGATTCTAGAGAAAGCAAGCCTTCAGGTCAATTTCCAACCAACGTTTCCTTATAAATAGATCTCCAGAGGATTTTCGGCGCTTGCACCTTGCGTAGATATAAAAATAAGAAAGGAAAGTATTTAAAGCTTTTCTGTAAAGCTTATAAAAGCTAGGCCCGCATCCTTCTGTGGATAACTCTGTTCAGCCCTTGTTTTACCTGCTGTACAGAGAATGACAACTACAGTGGAAAACAGTGTTCAGCCTGTGCTGCGCTGTCGGATAACCTGTGTGTGAAAGCTCGCCTTATCCACAGGCCGGTTATCCACCGAGTTTCGCCCCCACTTGTGCAATGACCTTAACCCCGGTTATCCACAGAGCTTATGCACAGACCACTGGTCGCCTTTTTTACGTAAGAAACGGTGATTCTTCTTGGTCGATGAACCACCTACGTGTGGATAAGTCGGCGTCTGGTCGCTACAATGGCCGCTTGTTTTTGCCTCACCGGCTTTCAACTTAGGGGATATCC